>NZ_CM182069.1:122500-1312940 GCF_059417865.1 Candidatus Pelagibacter sp. PS_31 | reverse complement strand
AAAAATTTGTAGGAATAAGGTCAGTTAGAAGCAAAATAATTTTTTTGCAATAAATAATTTTGTAAAAGCAAAAATAAATAAAATTAATATTTGCAATAAATAATTTAGTAAAAATAAAAATAAATTAAATCTATAGGTGATTCATTTCAAACGGGAATATTTTCTCTAATGCTGATATAATATTACAACCAAGAGGTGGTCTGTTTTTAATCTTAAAAATTATTTTGCCACAGTGTTGTTTGATTGAACGATTAAGTTTTACAAATTTAAAATCTATGATTGTGTGATTTATAAATTATGTTTCTTATTGTTTTACTAAATCTATATATAGTTAATCTAAAAATTTGATTTCTTATATGATGTAAGTACTATTAGTTGAAATTTAAAATAGTCGTATAAATTTATTATAAGGCTGAAATTTTCTTTGTTATTCTCGAAATGTTTCTTGAAGCATTTGCTTTCTTTATAATTCCAGTTTTTGCAACTTTCATTAACTCAGAGTTCAACTTTGGCAAGAATTTTAGAGCTTCATCTTTTTTCTTTTCTACCAGAAGAAGGTTCATTTTTTTTATAGCATTTCTGTACTTGCTCTTACGAGCCTTATTAACCAATGTTTGTGTAGCAATTCTTCTAATTCTTTTAATTGCTGATTTTGTGTTTGCCATAAGCGCAGTGGTATAGCTTGAGAATTTATACTGGTCAATAGAATAATTCCCTATTTTTGGCATGTATTACAAAAGAATGTTGACCTATTAGATATAAATATTTTCTGAATTTTCCCATTACATTTGGTTCTTAAGCAGCTTAGATTTTCTCTTTGATACACCCTAAATTCTTTTTGGAAATTTCCACTTTTTCCAGTGATGTTTTTAAAATCTTGAATACTTGACCCTCCTTTTTTAATAGCCCTATTAAGTACACTTTTTGAATAAGTAATAATTTTTTTGCAATCTTGCTTGGTTAACTTTGATGCATAGGTAATTGGATTAATTTTACATAAAAATAAAATTTCACTAGCATAAATATTTCCAATTCCTGATACAAATTTTTGATCTAATAAGAAACTTTTTATATCTTTTTTTTTATTTGTGAAATAACCAATTAAATATTCTAAGTTAAAATTTTTAAAAAATGGTTCAGGTCCTAAATGACTAAATCTTTTTTCAAGTTCCTTCTTGTTTTCTATAAATTTAAAAAATCCAAATCTTCTAGGATCATTGTATATAACTCTTAAACCTTTAAAATGAATTTCAACATGATTATGTTTTTTTGGTAGGCTTGGTGAATTATAAAAACTAGTATTAGTAAACTTACTAATATTATTTTTTTTTATTAAATGAACAGTTCCAGACATCCCTAAATGAATTAAACAAAAAGATTGATCAGAAAAATTCAAGATCAAATACTTTGAAAATCTAGTTACTTTTTTAATAATTTTATTTTTTAATAATTCTTCAAATTTTAAAGGAATTTTAAACCTTAAATTTCTATTCGTAATTATTATTTTTTTGATTTTTTTATGCTCTAATTTTTTAGATAGCGATTGTTTGACTATTTCTACTTCTGGTAATTCTGGCATTTGAGACTATATTATCAATAAATAATAAATTTAATATGCAGCAATATCTCCAAAACAAAAAGGGCCTTGTCCAAAGTGTCTTTGATAATGTCTATGACAAATATGATTTAATGAATGACTTTATGTCATTGGGTGTTCATAGAATTTGGAAAAAAGATCTATTAAGTTGGATGAACCCTTCAAATAATAAAACTTTAATTGATGTCGCCTGCGGAACTGGAGATCTTGGTAAACTTTTTTTAGATGCAACTGATAAAAATGGTGAAATATTTTGCGTTGATCCAAATAAAGGGATGATTGGTAAAGGCAAAGAAAAGTTAAATACTTATAAAAATATCAATTGGATAATTGCTCCAGCTGAAAAGTTGCCTATTAAAGATAATTCTTGTGATTATTATACAATTAGTTTTGGACTACGAAATACTAAAGATCTAAATAAAGCTTTATCAGAAGCTTATAGAGTTTTAAAACCAGGAGGTCGTTACTTATGTTTAGAATTTTCTAAAATTCAAAACTCTAATTTAGACTTTATATATAAAAATTATTCAAAACTTATTCCTTTAGTTGGAAAAGCTATAGTTGGACAAAAAGAACCTTATGAATATCTAGTTAAAAGTATTGAAGAGTTTATTAATCAAGAAGAGTTAATTGATTTAATGAATAAGAATAAATTTGTTAACTGCAGTTATAGAAACTTATCAGGTGGAATTGTAGCTATTCATTCAGGCTGGAAAATCTAATGTTAAAAAAAATATTCATCTTATTTAAATTAGGAAGAAAATTAGCTCGTTCTGATATATTAACTATTCTTTCTAAGTTTAAAAAACCACCATTAGCAATTAAGATTCTCTTCCAAATACTTTCATTTTCTTTTTCTCCACCTAATAAAAATAATTTAAACGAAAATGAAGGAGCAAAACTTTCTAAGTCGCTACAATCAATGGGAACTACATTTATTAAGTTAGGACAATTTTTGGTTACTAGACCTGATATTATCGGAGATGATTTAGCAAAACAGTTAGAGGGCTTACAAGATAGATTGCCCGCTTTTACTTTAACTGAAGCAAAAGCAATAATTAAAAAAGACCTAGGAGATGATACTTTCAATTCAATCATTGATTTAAGTGAACCAGTTGCAGCAGCTTCAATAGCGCAGGTTCATAAAGCAAAAATAAATGACAATGGAACCATAAAAGATGTTGCTATTAAAATTTTAAGACCAAATATAAAAAAAGTATTTAATGAAGAGATAGATGCTTTGATGCTTTTTGCTTTTATGGTTGAGTCATTTATAAAAAAAACAAAAAGACTGAAATTGGTAGAAGTAGTTTTTCTTCTTAAAGAAATAACTAATTTAGAAATGGATTTAAGATTTGAAGCAGCAGCTGCAAATGAATATGCCGAAAATACAAAGAATGATGCAGGTTTTAGAGTTCCTGCTATTTATTGGAATTTTACAAGCGAAAATGTCATGACACTTGATTGGGTAGAAGGCGTTTCTATTCGTGAAACAGAAGATTTACAAAAAAGAAATATAGATACTAAGAGAATAGCCTCTGATGTAATTCAGCATTTTTTAAGACATGCTGTTAGAGACGGTTTTTTTCATGCTGATATGCATCAAGGAAATATATTTATTGACGATAATGGGCAAATTGTTCCTATAGATTTTGGAATAATGGGAAGATTAGACAATCTTAGCAAAAGATTTTTAGCTGAAATTTTATTTGGATTTATTCAAAGAGACTACAAAAAAGTTGCTGAGGTACATTTGGTTGCTGGTCTAGTTCCTAAAGATGTGCCTGTTAATGATTTAGCACAAGCATTAAGATCAATTGGTGAACCAATTTTTGGTCAATCTGTAAAAGATATTTCTGGGGGAAAATTATTAAAACAACTTTTTGAAGTTACTGAAAAATTTAATATGCAAACTCAACCTCAATTATTAATGTTACAAAAAACAATGGTAGTGGTTGAGGGTGTTGCGAGAAAACTTAACCCTAATACCAATATATGGGAAACTTCAAAACCAGTTTTAGAAAGTTGGTTAAGAGAAACAAAAGATCCAATTAATACCTTAAATGAAAGTTTAAAAAGTACTACTGAAGTAATTAAAAGATTGCCTGATTTTCCAGAGATTATGGATAAAGCCAATCAAGCTTTATCATTTTTAGCAAGTGGACAGATCCCCCAAAATTCAAATTCATTTACTGCCTTAAATGAAAAGAGATCTGAAATGACTGCCTTTAGAAATCAGTCTATTGTTGGTTTATTACTGCTTGTAATTTTTGGTCTAGTAGTATTTTAATTCTCACAATGAATAATATATCTGAAAGAAAAATACTTTTAATAATATGTGGTGGCATATCTGCTTACAAAAGTTTAGAATTAATCAGATCATTAAAAAAATTAGGTGCAAAGGTTAAAACTATTCTTACTAAAAGTGCTAAAGAATTTGTAACTCCTTTGTCCGTTGCCTCACTATCTCAAGAAAAAGTTTATGACGATTTATTTAGCCCTGAAAATGAGGCTGAAATGGATCATATTTCACTATCTAGATGGGCAGACTTAATTGTTGTAGCTCCAGCTACCGCTAATACAATCTCAAAATTAAGCACAGGGTCTTCAGATGATCTTGCTTCAACTGTAATTTTGGCTTCAGATAAAGATATTTTTTTAACACCAGCAATGAATGTTAGAATGTGGGACCATCCATCGACGAAAGAAAACCTTAAAAAATTAAAATCATTTGGTTATAAAATTATAGGTCCTGAAATTGGAGATATGGCCTGTGGAGAATTTGGTGAAGGGAAAATGACAGAACCAGATAATATTGTTCAAGAAATTAATTTATACTTTAGTGAATTAAATAAAAATTATAAATTAAAAGCCTTAGTAACGGCTGGACCAACTAATGAATATATTGACCCTGTAAGATTTATAACAAATAAATCTTCTGGAAAACAAGGTTATGCTTTAGCAAAAGCATTTGCTAAAAAAGGATTTCAAACCACTTTAATTTCTGGACCTACAAATTTAGAAGTAGGCAACAATATAAACTTAATTAAAGTAGAAACTGCAGACGAAATGTTTAAAGCTGCACAAAATAATTTACCAACAGATGTAGCAATTTTTTCAGCAGCTGTTGCTGACTTTAAAGTTAAAGAAATAAGTAATAGCAAAATTAAAAAGCAAGAAAAATTAAATCTAGAACTAGAAAAAAATATTGATATTTTAAATTATGTATCAAAACATAATTCTCTTAGACCAAAGTTGGTAATTGGATTTGCTGCAGAAACTAATAATATAGAAGAAAATGCAAAAAAAAAATTAGATGAAAAAAACTGTGATTGGATAATTGCAAATGATGTTTCCAATAAAGCAATTGGATTTGACTCTAGTTTTAATGAAGTTTCGATTTATTATAGAGATAAAAATATGGATGATGAAAGGCTTACAATAAAAAGTAAATCTGAAATTTCTGATGAAATAGTAGATAGAGTTATTAAAAGATTAAATTAAAATTCAGTGGCTAAAGTATTAATCAAAAAATTAAATCCTAAAGTAGAATTACCTGCTTACAAAACAGATGGTGCTTCAGGTATGGATTTGATGGCTTTTATAGAGGAGCCTATTAAAATAGCGCCTAATAGCTCATATTTGGTTCCTACAGGGCTTTCAATGGCATTTTCAGAGGATTATGAAGTTCAAATTCGTCCTCGATCTGGTTTGGCTGCTAAAAAAAGTATTACAGTTTTAAACACTCCGGGGACAATTGATAGTGATTATAGAGGAGAAATTAAAGTTATACTTTTTAATCATGGTAAAGAAGATTTCCTTATCAACAATAAAGATAGAATAGCACAAATGGTCTTAATGCCTGTAATTAAGATGGAGTTTGAAGAAACAGATAATTTACCTGATACATTGCGAGGTGATGGTGGATTTGGCTCAACAGGTAAATGAATAGCCAATTAAAAAAAGCATCAATAGAAAGATACTCAAGACAAATAGTACTAAAAGATATTGGCACTATTGGACAAAAAAAAATTATATCTTCAAAAGTTTTAATTGTTGGAATGGGTGGTTTAGGATCTCCTGTTGCAGAATTTCTTGCAAGAGCTGGAGTTGGTTCGATAGGTATAGTTGATGATGATAAAGTTAGTTTATCTAATCTACACAGACAAAGTCTTTATAACACCAGCGATATAGGAAAATTTAAAGTTCAAGTAGCAAGGGTTAAAATTAAAAAAATAAACCCAAGTATTAAAATTAAAATTTACAAAATAAGACTTGATAAAAATAACTTTAAGAAAATTATAAAAGATTATGATTATATAGTTGATGGTTCTGATAATTTTTCAACAAAATTTTTATTAAATGATTTTTGTTATAAATTTAAAAAAATACTTGTAACCGGAGCTATAAGTAAATTTGACGGTCATATATTTACTTTTAATTTTAAAAATAAAAAAATTCCATGTTTAAGATGTTTTTTTCAAGACTCTGATATTTCAGATGACTTATTAAATTGTGAGTCAGAAGGTATTCTTGGCACTGTTGCTGGTATAATTGGAACAATACAAGCAAATGAAGTTTTAAAGAAAATACTTGGTATTGGAAAAAGTCTTGATGGATATATTTTTATCTTAGATTTATTACAATTAAATTTTAGAAAAGTTAAACTTAAAAAAAGAAAAAACTGTTTTTGTAAATGATAAAAAAAATAGCTATCTGGTTTTTGTGTCTATCAGTTTTATTTGGTCAATTTTCAATGGCAGAAGAAAAGTTTCTTTCTTTAAAAAAAAGTAAAGTAAATGTTCGATATGGACCAAGTTTTGATTCAAAAATCAAATATATTTATAAAAAAATAAATTTACCGATAAAACAAATAGATCAAAAAGAAAATTTTAGGAGAATTGTAGATTTAAAAAATAATAGTGGATGGATCCACATTTCTCAGATTAAAAAATCAAATTCTATTATTATTTTAGAAGATAAAATTTTATATAAAAAACCATCTAACTTTTCAAAACCAATAGCCAAACTAGAAAAGGGAAGACTATTAATCTTAAAAAAATGTGAAAATATATGGTGTAACGTAAAAACTGAAGATTATTCAGGCTGGGTCAAAACTGAAAATATTTGGGGTTCTATTAGATAAAATCATCACATAGCGATTTAATGCTATTTTCTGATAGTTTTGTTGTGTGAGTATACTCTTTATGATCAATCCCAAGTTCAATAGTTGCACTATCTGATTTAAATTTAGAAATTTGATCATCATTTAATTTGAAATGGATAAACTGTACTGAAGAAGCTTTTCCTTCTGCTGATGTTCTGTCAACATCTGCTTCTGGAACTGCTTTAACAATTTCATTATTAATTTTCATAAATACCTTTTCTTCAATACCTCCAACTTTACCTAAAAATTTAGCTCTTGAAATTGGATTATCAATTTCAAACATTAATGTTGCTATAAGTTCTTTTCCACTTGGTACTAAGGGATTGTAGGCTATTAATTCATCTTTTAATTGCTCATCTCCACCTTTTTCGATGTGAAGCATTTCTTGAACTTGGGCAACCATAGTTTCAAAACTTTCAAAATAAAAAGTAGCATAAGGACCAAGTGCTATTCTTCTATCTTTTTTAAACTCAACTAAATCTTTTCTGATTTGTTTTCTACTTTTTGCGTAAACATCAGATGGTAGTAAGTCTTCTTTTTCTATTAGTCTTTTTTCTTTACTCATAATTACAATCTATAACTTTTTGCCATTAATTCGATAGGATGAAGTGCCTCATCATTTGAAATATTTGTGTCTGTTTCTAATTGTTTCAAATGCTTACCTGCCAAAGGACAATCTGAAGCCATGTATTTATTATTTTTATTTTTAATTTGTTTTGCTGTTGGTGTTCCAACTTTTATAGCTAGATCGTGAGTTTCCTTCATCACACCAAAAGTTCCTCCGTGACCAGCACATCTTTCAACAACATCCATTTTTATATTAGGAATGAATTTAAGCATATCTCTAGATTTAATACCCATATTTTGTGCTCTTGCATGACAAGCGTTGTGAACTGTAACCCCACCATCAATTTCTTGTAAGCCCTCTGCTAAGCCTTCGTTTTGTGCTATATCAACGATATACTCATCTATATCACTAACACTTTTTGAAAGTCTTTTAATATTTTCATTGTTTGGTAATAGCAATGGCCATTCAAATTTTAACATTAGACCACAGCTGGCTGTTAGAGTAATAATTTGATAACCCTTATCTACCCACTCTAATAAATCTTTGGAAACTTTTTTAGCTTGTTCCACAACTTTTGGTAAATCTGCTTGCTCGAGATAAGGCATTCCACAACAACCTGGGTAAGCCTCTTGAACCTCTACTCCATTTTTTTTTAAAACTTTTAATGCAGCTACACCAGTGTCTTTTTTATTAAAATTAACAAAGCATGTTGAATAAATTACAACTTTTCTATCTTTAGATGGAGCTTCACTGTTTACTGGAATATTATTTTTTTTAAAATATTTTGTAAATGTTTCTGAATTGTAGGTTGGAAGTTTAACCCTCATATCAATTCCAGCAACTAATTCTAATATTTTTCTAAAAAATGTATTTTTAATGTTTGATGCCCAGTTTATAAGGGATGATAACATTACACCAATTTTTGCATTTCTATCAATTCGAGCTAATTGTGCCGGTACTGCAGGTAATTTATTTAATTTTTTTTGAGCTGTTCTGTATCTCAACATTAAGTGAGGAAAGTCTAAATCAAAATCATGTGGCGGTACATAAGGACACTTGGTCATAAAACACATATCACACAATGTGCAAGCATCTACTACAGGTTCAAACTGTTCACTTTTTAAACTTTCTACATCCTCATTTTCTGACTCATCTATCATGTCAAATAATTTTGGAAACGAGTCACATAAATTAAAACATCTTCTACATCCATGGCAGATATCGAATGCTCTTCTCATTTCGTCATCTAATTTTTTAGGATCTAAAAAATCTGGATGCTCAAAATTGATTGGGTGTCTAATGGGTGCGTCTATACTGCCTTCTTTACTCATATTTAAAATTTTAGGATTTAATGGTGGGGGAAAACCCCACCATAAATTAAGTTTTATTTACGCAATAGATTCTAATGTTTTTTGGAATTTACCTGCGTGTGATTTTTCAGCTTTTGCTAAAGTTTCAAACCAATCAGCTATTTCTGGAAAACCTTCTTCTCTAGCGGTTTTTGCCATACCTGGATACATGTCTGTATATTCATGAGTTTCACCTTGTACTGCTGAAGCTAAATTTGCTTTAGTCTCACCAATTGGTAGTCCCGTTGCTGGATCTCCAACTTCTTCAAGATACTCAAGGTGTCCATGTGCATGACCTGTTTCACCTTCAGCTGTAGATCTAAATACAGATGCTACATCGTTATAGCCTTCGATATCTGCTTTTTGAGCAAAATATAAATAACGTCTGTTTGCTTGGCTCTCACCTGCAAATGCATCCTTTAAGTTTTCTTCTGTTTTACTTCCTTTTAATGACATATTTTTCTCCTTAATGATTATGGTGTACATATAATCATTCTAAACTGTAAGTCAACAGTTTAGAATTATTTTAATGTAATTATTAAATTATTGAAATTATTGAATTATTTTTGAGTTTGATTATCAGTTGCAACTTTAATCAATACTTCTACTGATTTTATTTTTTTTCCTGTGATATTTCTTTTTATATTCACTGAATCAATTTCTTCATTGCTACAATCAATCAACTCATTTGTATCTTCGTCAAAAAAGTGATGGTGTTCAGTTACGTTAGTGTCAAAATAACTTTTATCACTATTAATTGAAATTTCTTTTAAGTATCCTTTTTTCTTAAATGCATGAATTGTATTATAAACTGTTGCTAGGGAAATTTTTTCACTCAACTTTTCTTCAATAATTTTGGTCAAATCATTTATCGTAAAATGAAAAGTTTTTTCAGGTGAAAACAATACTTCACAGATTTTTAACCTTTGTCTAGTTGGTCTTAAGCCAGATTCTCTCAGTTTTTCTTTATATATATTAATATTATTCATTGTTGTTTATAATAATTCTAAACTATTTCTATATTATAATCATCATAAATCAAGTATTAAGGGACTGAAATTTATGAAAAAAAACTCATTCACATATGATGAGCTAATAAGCTGCGGAAATGGCGAACTTTTTGGCCCAGGTAATGCAAAATTACCGCTTCCACCAATGCTCATGTTTGATAGAATAACAGAAATCAACGAGGACAATGGTGCTTTTAGCAAAGGCTCTTTAAAAGCGGAGCTTGATATCAAAAAAGACCTTTGGTTTTTTGATTGTCACTTTAAAGGAGACCCTGTTATGCCAGGTTGTCTTGGTTTGGATGCTATGTGGCAGTTAGTTGGTTTTTATCTTGGTTGGCTTGGCAATCCAGGCAAAGGGAGAGCTTTAGGCGTGAGTACAGTAAAATTCACTGGTGAAGTTTTACAAAATGTTAAAAATGTAAGATATGAAATTGATATGAAAAAAATTATGGCACCAGGTGGAACAACAGTTGGTTTGGCAAATGGTTTAGTATTTGCCGATGACAAGAAAATATATTCAGCAGAAAGTTTAAAAGTGGGGTTATTTAAATAATGAGAAGAGTAGTAGTTACAGGTTTGGGAGTTGTTTCTTGTTTGGGGAATAATCAAGAAGAAGTTTATCAATCTCTTTTAAATTCAAAATCTGGAATATCTTTTTGCGAGGAATATAAAGAGCATAATTTAAGAAGCCACATTCATGGCAAACCAAATATTAAACTTGAAGATCATGTCGATAGAAAAACTATCAGATTTATGGGCTCTGGATCTGCATATAATTACATTGCAATGAAAGAAGCTATTAAGGATTCAGGATTAGAGGAAAAGGATATAAGTAATTTTAAAACTGGAATAGTTATGGGTTCTGGGGGTCCTTCAATAGAAAATGTTGTTTTATCAGTTGATAAGACTAGAGCCAAAACTCCAAAGTTAATGGGACCATTTATTGTTCCAAGAACTATGGCTAGTACATCTTCAGCAACTCTTGCTGTACCTTTTAAAATCAAAGGAGTTAATTATACGATGAGTTCTGCGTGTGCAACTAGCGGACACTGTATCGGTCATGCAAGTGAATTAATTCAAATGGGTAAACAAGACGTTGTGTTTGCAGGTGGTAGTGAAGAATTACACTGGGCAATGACTGCAATGTTTGATGCTATGACTGCATTATCTTCTAAATACAATGATGCTCCTGAAACTGCTTCTAGAGCTTATGATAAGACTAGAGATGGCTTTGTAATAGCAGGTGGTGGTGGAGTTTTGGTGCTTGAGGAATACGAGCATGCAAAAGCAAGAGGTGCAAACATATATGCTGAATTAACAGGCTATGGCGCGACTTCTGACGGGTATGATATGGTAGCCCCATCTGGTGAAGGTGCTGTTAGATGTATGAAAATGGCTTTAGCAACTGCTAAGAATAAAATGGACTACTTAAACACTCACGGAACTTCAACTCCTGTTGGAGATATAACAGAACTTAGAGGTGTTGGAGAAGCATTTGGTGCTGAGGTACCAAAAATAAGTTCTACTAAATCCCTTTCTGGTCACCCACTAGGTGCTGCTTCAGTTCATGAGGCAATTTATAGTTTAATCATGATGAAAAATAATTTTATCACAGCTTCAGCTAACATCACTGAAATGGATGATGAAGCAAAAAAATTCCCAATCGTTACTAAAACTGAAACAGATGTTAAATTAAACTCTGTTATGTCTAACAGCTTTGGTTTTGGCGGAACAAATGCAACTTTAATTTTTGAAAAGGTTTAAATGAGTTTAATGAAAGGCAAAAGAGGATTAATCATGGGCGTTGCCAATGAAAGGTCTATCGCTTGGGGTATTTCGCAGAAACTTGCAGAAGCTGGAGCAGAACTTGCATTCACTTATCTTGGTGATGCATTAAAGAAAAGAGTAATCCCTTTAGCAGAAAAATTAAATTCAAAAGCTACATTTAGTTGTGATGTTGAGAATAAAGAAGAAGTAATAAAACTTTTTGAAGATATTAAATCTGAATGGGGACAAATAGATTTTGTGGTTCACGCAGTTGCATTTTCAGATAAATCAGAATTATCAGGTGAGTATTTAAACACTACTAGAGAAAACTTTTTAAGAAGTATGTTAATCTCATGTTTTTCATTTACAGAAGTTGCAAAAGAAGCATCTAAAATAATGAAAGAAGGTGGAAGCATGTTAACCTTAACTTACGAATCTACTAAAGCTATTCCAAATTATAACGTAATGGGTGTTTGTAAATCAGCTCTTGAGGCAAGTGTTAAGTACCTTGCAAGAGATTTAGGTGCTAAAGGCATGAGAGTGAATGCTATAAGTGCTGGACCCATTAAGACTTTAGCAGCTTCTGCTATTGGAGATGCAAAATTCTTATACAAGTGGAATGAAGATCATTCTTTCCTCAAAAGAAACGTAGATATTCATGATGTTGGAAATTCAGCATTATATCTATTAAGCGACCTTGCAAATGGTGTTACTGGTGAAATTCATTACGTAGATGCTGGATATAACAAGGTTGGAATGCCAGATCCTAAAAATATTACCTAAATATAGTTAAATTTAATTAAAAAAATTTGGAAGAATTTTTTAGACTTAATAATTTATATTTAAAAAAAATAAGACATAAGCTAAGATTTTGAATGATTTTTGTAAAAAATCTTGCTTCTGTTTTGAGTCAAGAATGGTCATCAACTGAAAAGTATCCTGGAGTAAGGTGGAAATTTTTAGTTGATGCAGATTTTGATGGTAGTTCTGGTTTATCCCTTGGTTTTGCTGAAATAGTGCCTGGTGGAGATTTAACACTTCATTATCACTCACCAGCAGAAATATATGTGGTTACCAATGGTACAGGAATTTTAAATAAATCAGGTAAACTTGAAACAATTAAAAAGGGCGATGTAGTTTATATAGCTGGAAATGCTGAACATGCCTTAAAAAATAATGGAAAAGAAACCCTTGAATTTTATTGGATTTTTCCGACAGATCGTTTTTCAGAAGTAGAATACTTTCCAGCAAAACAAAAGAGTGTGTAAGGTTTTTAATAAAAGCCCCATAAAAAAAACCCCCAGAACTTTCATTCCAAGGGTTTAAAATTTTAATTTAAAAATTATTCAGCAGCTTGTTTCATAGAAAGTTTAACTTTACCTCTATCGAAACCAATCACTTTAACTTTTACTTCGTCACCTTCTTTAACAATATCAGTAACTTTTTCTACTCTTTTAGCAGCAAGTTCTGAAATGTGAACAAGACCATCTTGTTTGCCTAAGAAATTTACAAATGCACCAAACTCCATAATCTTCATTACTTTACCTGAGTAAATTTTATTTAGTTCAGCTTTTGCTGTGATGTCTTTGATCATTTGCATAGCAATGTTTCTAGACTCTTCGTCCGGAGCAGCAACAGTTACCACACCTTCATCGTTCACATCTAGTTTAGCACCTGATTTTTCAACAATTTCTCTAATCGTTGCTCCACCTTTTCCAATTACAGCTGCAATATCTTTTTTATCAACAGTAATTTGTTCCATTTTTGGAGTGTGTTCACCAACATCAGCTCTTGATTCACTTAAAGCTTTGTTCATTTCACCTAAGATATGAATTCTTCCTTCTTTTGCTTGTTTTAAGGCCTGCTCCATGATTTCAAATGTGATACCTGTAATTTTAATATCCATTTGAAGCGAAGTAATTCCATCTTTAGTTCCGGCAACCTTAAAATCCATATCTCCTAGGTGATCTTCATCACCTAAAATATCTGACAAGACACTAAAGTCATCGCCTTCTTTAATTAACCCCATTGCAATACCTGCAACTGGCTCTTTAATTGGCACTCCAGCATCCATAAGTGCAAGAGATGCACCACAAACACTTGCCATTGATGAAGAACCATTGGATTCTGTAATTTCTGACACTATTCTGAAAGTATATGGAAACTCTTCCTTTGGAGGTAATGAAGAGTTAATTGCTCTCCATGCTAATTTTCCATGACCAACTTCACGTCTTCCAGTTCCAATTCTTCCAGTTTCACCAACTGAGAAAGGAGGGAAGTTGTAATGAAGCATAAATCTTTCTCTATGCTGTCCATCTAAACTTTCCAATCTTTGTTCATCATCAGATGTACCTAAAGTAGTAACTACAATCGCTTGTGTTTCACCTCTAGTAAATAGAGCTGATCCGTGAGTTCTTGGTAAAACACCAACCTCACACTCAATAGCTCTTACATCAGCTAAACCTCTGCCATCAATTCTTTTTTTATTTTTAAGAATGTCAGTTCTAACAATTTTCTTTTCAAGATTTTTTAATTCATCATTAACGTTAAAATCAGAATAATTTTCATCCTCTGCAAAAAGTTGTTTTGCTTTATCAGAAATTTCTGAAATTTGATTTGATCGTTCTTGTTTGTCTATTGTTGCAAAAGCTTTAGTTAAATCTTCTGTAAAGTTTTCTTCAAGTTTTTTCTTAACTTCCGATAAATCTTTTTTCTCAACAGTCCATTCTGGTTTCCTGCATTCTTTTGCAAGTTCCTCGATCATTTCGATTACTGGAACAAAACCTTCGTGACCAAACTTAACTGCATCTAACATTACTTCTTCTGTTAAACCTGACGTTTCTGACTCAACCATCAGCACAGCATCTTTAGTACCAGCTACAACTAAATCTAAAGTAGAGTTTTCTAACTCAGCTTTTGATGGGTTTAATATGTATTTTCCATCAACTAAACCAACTCTTGAAGCACCTACAGGTCCCATAAATGGCATTCCTGAAATGGCTAATGCAGCTGATGAAGCTGTAATTGCTAAAATATCTGGTTGATTGTCTTTATCATATGAAATTACAGTTGGTAACAACTGAACTTCATTTTTGAATTCACTTGGAAACAAAGGTCTGATGGGTCTATCAATTAATCTTGAAATCAATTGTTCACTTTCAGTTGGTCTTGCCTCTCTTTTAAAATATCCACCAGGAATTTTACCACCTGCATAATATTTTTCTTGGTAATTTACAGACAGAGGAAAATAATCCATATCTGGATTTACTTTTTTGGCACCTACTACTGTTGCTAAAATAACTGTTTCACCACATGAAGCAATGATTGCTCCGTCTGCTTGTCTTGCTACTTTACCTGTTTCTAAACTTATCTTCTTACCTGCTACTTCAATTTCCTTCTTGTATACTTTGAACATCTATTTTCCGTTTCCTTCTGTCTATTTTCTTAAATTTAATTGAGTTAATACATTTTTGTAAGAATCAAATTTATTTTTCTTTAAATATTCTAACAATTTTTTTCTTCTATTTACTGCTCTTAATAATCCAACTGAAGAGTGTTTATCTTTTTTGAATTGTTTAATGTGTGCTGAAAGAGTTTCAATTTTTCCTGTTAATAATGCAATTTGTACTTCTGAAGAACCAGTGTCCTTCTCGTGCATTTTTAATTCTTCTGCTTTTTTCGTCATACTATTTATTTTCCTATTTATTTGTTTGTTTTATTAAGTTTTCTATTTTTTCTGCGTACTCAAATGAGTCGTCTTTAGCAAAAAGTATTTTTGGTAAATATTTCATAATTATTTTTTTAGATAAAGCTTTTCTAATTAAGAAAGAATATTCTTTTAATTTTTTAATAACTAACTCCGAATCTTTACCACCTAATGGTAATACGTAAGCTTTTGCAATTTTAAGGTCTTGACTCATTTTTACTTCAGTAACCGTTATAGTATTAGTTTCTAAATTCGGGACCTTAGCTTCATTTCTGGCAAAAATCATGCCTAAAGATTGCCTAATCATCTCTCCAACACGCAATTGTCTCTGTGATACTGGTTTTCCTATTCTATCAGCCATTATACTGTTCTATCCGTTGTAGTCGTACTAAAGGCCTCTATTGTATCGTTTTTCTGGAAATCGATAAAGTCCTTAAGCGTTATTCCACACTCTTGGCCATTACTAACCTGTTTTGCCTGATCTTTTTCTCTAAAAATAGTACTTATTTTACCCGTATAAATAATTGCTCCATCTCTTACTACCCTCGCACTTGCGCCACTAGTTATTTCACCTTCAGTTACTTTTGAGCCTGCAACTTTTCCTGTACCTGAAACTTTGAAAATTTCTAAAATTTGAGCTGTGCCAATAATTTTTTCCTGAACATCTGGAGCAAGAAGTCCTGACATTCTTAATTTAATATAATCCAGAACTTCATAAATAATATTATAAGAAGAGATTACAATTTTTTCATTTTCTGCTAATTTTTTTGCTTCCTTACTTGGTTTAACATTGAATGCAATTAGTGCAGCGTTAGATGCTTTTGCTAAAGTTACATCTGTTTCTGTTACCATTCCAATATCAGATAAAATTATTTTAGGTTTTACTTCATCATGGGTAATTTGATTAATCGCACTTTTGATTGCCTCTGCAGATCCATGAACATCTGATTTTACGATAATATTTAATTCTGCAGCTGACTTATCAGCAAAAGCTGAGTCTTGAGTCGCAAAAGTTAAGGGACTTCCACCAGTTTTGCTTTCTTCTGCTCTATTCTGACTTAATGTTTTTGCCTCTTTTTCTGAATCTAGTACAATAAAATCATCTCCAGATTTAGCCGCTCCATTAATTCCAAGAATTTCAACTGGCATTGATGGTGGTGCTTCATTAACATTTTCTCCTTTATCATTAATTAAAGCTCTTACTTTTCCCCATTTTAATCCACTAACAAAGAAATCACCTTTTTTAATTGTTCCAGATGTAACCACAACTGTTGCAACAGCTCCTCTGCCAATATCAATTTTAGATTCTAAAACAATTCCTGTAGCTTTAGATTCAAAGTCAGTTTTTAAGTCTAAAATTTCTGCTTGTAGAACAATCGACTCTACTAACTTATCTAAATTTTTTTTATTTTTTGCAGAAATTTCAACCATTAAAGTATCTCCCGATAGATCTTCTGCAATAAGTTCGTATTCTAAAAGTTGGTTCTTTATTTTTTGTGGATCTGCCTCAGGTAGATCACACTTGTTAATTGCTACAACTATTGGAACGTTCGCAGCTTTTGCATGTTTTATAGATTCAATTGTTTGAGGTTTAACACCATCATCCGCAGCAACTACTAATACTACAACGTCTGTTAATTTTGATCCTCTAGCTCTCATTTCTGTAAATGCAGCATGACCTGGTGTATCAATAAAAGTCAGTTTATTAGATTCATGTTGTATTTGGTAAGCTCCAATGTGTTGTGTTATTCCACCAAATTCACCAGAGACAACATTCGCACTTCTTAAAACATCCAATACCGAGGTCTTTCCATGATCGACGTGGCCCATCACAGTTACGATTGGTGGTCTATTCTTTAAATTTTCAGATCTAGACTCTTTTATTTTTTGAATAATTTCTTCTGCTTTTGTTTCTCTAATCGGATTGTGGCCAAATTCTTTTACTAAGTATTCAGCAGTATCTGCTGCTAATGTTTGATTGATAGTAACCGTAACACCCATTCCAAATAAATGTTTAATTACATTGCTTGATTGCTCAGCCATTCTGTTAGATAGTTCTCTCACTGTTATTGCTTCAGGAATATTTACATCTCTTTTTACAGGCTTTAAGCTTTCTTGAATTTCCTCTTTAGTAAGTTCTCTATTTTCTTTTAATTTTGCTCTTTTAAGCGAAGCCATACTTCTTGATCTTGCTTCAATCTCATCACTTAAAGCTCTTGATACTGTTAATTTTAATTCTCTTTTTTTAGTTTCAGGTTTACCTGTATCCCCTTTCAATCTTCTAGTTGCTCTTTGTTCAGCTAACTTACGTTTTTCATAATCATTGGTTATTGGAGAAGCCGGTTTAGGTGCTGATGTGGTTCTTGGAGGGAAACTACTTGTTGTTGATACTGCTGGTTTTGACCTAACACTAGCAGGTCTAGTAAAGTTACTTCTAGGTGCAAATTTGCTGGGCTTTTTTTCAATTACAACGGAATTTTTACTTTGAGTTTTTGCTAACTCTATATTCTCTATCGATTTCTTGGCTATGCCAGACAGTGTTAATTTTGTTTTTTTGTTTTCCATATTTCATTACTCAATCTTTGTAAATTATGCTTCTTGCAGACATAATTAATTCATCCGCTTCTGTTTTTGATAAAGCAAAATCTTCAAGGTATCCTTGAATCTTAATTCTTTCACCTTTCACAACATCATAACCACCTGTTAATTCATCAGAGGCAAGGTCTGCAAAATCTTCTAATTTTAGAATCTTTTGCTCTCCTAAAGTAACTAACATTCCAGGGGTCAGTCCTTTGTGATTTATAAGATCATCTTGAAGTCCCAAATCTTTAATTCTTTGAGTAATATCTTCTTGATCTTTTTGGTAAAACTCTTTTGCTCTTTCAATCAAAGCCTTAGCAGTGTCTTCCTCTATACCTTCAATTTTCATTAAATTTTCTGGTGAACTATCTTTAATATCTGAGATTGAAGAAAAACCTTCAGCAACAAGTAATTGTCCTAATGTTTCGTCCAGCTCTAAGTTTTTAACAAAGTTTTCGGTTTTTTCTTTAAATTCAGATTGTCTTCTTTCTGAATCTTCTGCATCAGTCATTATATTAATTTCGTAATTTAATAATTTAGTAGCAAGTCTTACGTTTTGACCTCTACGACCAATTGCTTTACTTAAATTTTCTTCTGTTAAAATTACATCTAATTTTTTTGCAACACTATCAACGTTTACTCTTTGAACTTCAGCTGGTGACAATGCATTTGAAACTACTATTGCTGGATCTTCAGACCAATTAACAATATCAATTTTTTCACCTTGTAATTCGTTAACCACTGCTTGAACTCTTGATCCTCTCATTCCAACACAAGCTCCTACTGGATCTAATGAGGTATCAACTGCTTTAACACAGATTTTTGCTCTACTTCCAGGATCTCTTGCTGATGATTTGATTTCAATTAAACCATCATAAATTTCAGGAACCTCTTGAACAAATAATTTTTCCATAAATTTTGGATGTGCTCTTGATAAAAATATTTGTTGTCCTCTAGCTTCTCTTTTAACATCATAACAGTAAGCTTTAACTCTATCTCCAGCTTTAATGTTTTCTCTAGGGATCATTTCATTTTTTTGAATAATTGCTTCAGTTCTACCTAAATCAACTATCACATTTCCAAACTCTAGACGTTTAACAATTCCACTTAGAATTGAGTCTTTTTTATCTATAAAATCATTGTATTGTCTTTCTCGTTCTGCCTCTCTTACATTAAAACTAATAACTTGTTTTGCTGTTTGCGCAGCTATTCTTCCGAAATCAAAAGAGGGAAGCGGTTGTAAAATTTCGTCACCAATTTTTTTATCTTTGTTGACTTCATTTAAAATGATTGCATCTTGAAGATTAATTTCTGTATTTGTATTTTCTGGCTTTTCTACAACAATTAATTTTCTGAAAATTCCAATATCGCCACTTTCTCTGTCTATTAAAACTTTAATTTCATTGTCCTGTCCAAATTTTGATTTGGCAGCTTTTGCAATTCCAGTTTCCATGGAATCTATAATTAATTCTTTATCTATAGACTTTTCTAAAGCAACTGCTTCAGCAATTCTTAATAATTCTAATTTATCTGATCTTCTATTTAACATAAGTTTATTAGCTCCAAAAAAAAATGGGCTAAAGCCCATTCTGTAATTTCAATAATGTAAGGGCAATATATAAAGATTTTTTTTTAATTCAATAGCAACTATTTAGAAAAAACGTCTTTTTTATCAGTTTTTTCCCATGAAAATGAGCCGTTAGCTTCAGGCACTCTTCCAAAATGACCATAAGCCGCTGTTTTTTCATAAATAGGTTTATTTAAGCCAAGCATTTCTCTTATACCTCTTGGGCTTAAATCAAAATTTTCTGAGATCTTTTCTGTTACAAATTTATTTTTTTCTAAATCATTATCAAATAAATCTACATAAATTGATAAAGGTTTAGAAACTCCAATTGCGTATGCTAGTTGAATTAAACATTTTTCAGCGATGTTAGATGCAACAATGTTTTTAGCAATATATCTTGCTGCATAAGCAGCTGATCTATCAACTTTAGTTGGATCTTTACCAGAGAAAGCTCCTCCACCATGAGGTGCTGCTCCACCATAAGTATCTACAATAATTTTTCTACCTGTTAAGCCACAATCCCCATCTGGGCCACCAATTACAAAATTTCCAGTTGGGTTTATATATAATTCTTCTTCATTAAAATCTTTCAAAAACTTTTCTGGAATTGATTTTAATAAATAAGGTTTTAATAATTCTCTAACTTTAGCTTGATCTACATCTGCTGAGTGCTGTGAAGATATAACAACTGATTTTACTTTGGTTGGTTTTCCATCTACATACTCAAACGTGACTTGACTTTTTGAATCTGGCTCAATATTTTTTAATTTTCCAGATTTTCGATCTTCCGCCATTAATCTCAAAATCTTATGAGAATAATGAATCGGTGCTGGCATTAATTCTTCAGTTTCATTACAAGCATAACCAAACATTATTCCTTGGTCACCCGCTCCCTCATCTTTATTACTTGATGAGTCCACACCCATGGCTATATCAGCAGATTGTGCATGAAGGTGGCTTTCTATTTTTGTAGCTTCTCTCCAAGTAAAACCATCTTGATCGTACCCAATATCCTTGATGCATTCTCTTACTTTTTGAATAAGATCTTCTTCTTTGATGCTCGGTCCTCTTACTTCTCCAGCTAAAACAACTTTATTTGTAGTTGTTAAAGTTTCACATGCTACTCTTGAAAAAGGATCACCTGAAAGAAAGCTATCCACAACCATATCAGAAATACGATCTGACACTTTGTCTGGATGTCCTTCAGAAACAGACTCGCTTGTAAATAAAAAATTTTTTAAATTACTCATGTATAATTTTCTTAAATGAAAAAATTAAAAAAATATATAATAAAATAAGTATAAAAAATATCTTATCCCCATAATTCATATAAGGTGTAGATTTAAGGATTTTACTCTCTTTAAAATCAACATAACCAGTAGTGCCAAACTCAACTTTTTTTTCTATAATACCTATTGGATTAACAATGGCAGATATTCCATTGTTTGCTGATCTAATTACATATTTTCCACTTTCAATGGATCTAAAGATACTGTGTGCAAAATGTTGTTTTGGGCCAATAGAATTTCCAAACCACCCATCTTCTGAAATATTAATTATATAATCAAAGTTTTTGTCTTTAAATAATCTATTTGAATAAATAATTTCATAACAAATTAAGGGAAGTAATTTTAATTCTATCTTGTCACTTTTTATTAAAAGTGCTTTTTGGTTCTCACCTTTTGAAAAAGATTGGTAATCATTGGTTACTGTTTTAAGTCCTATTAAACTAAGTACTGATTCAAATGGAGTAAACTCTCCAAATGGCACTAAATTATTTTTGTTATAACTATGAATTAAATCCAATTTATTGTTAAAAATCGCCATTGAATTAAAAAATAAATTTTCACTATTTTTAATTTTTTCACTATTTAGACCCATGATAATTAAATCATCACTCGAAAAACTATTTGAAAATAATTCCTTATATATATCCATATCTCTTAAATAACTGTCTGGAATAATTCCTTCAGGCCATAAAAAAATCATTGGTTCTTTTTTTTCTGGATTACTCAAGGTAATTAGTTCTTGTATTATCTTTAATTCATCCTGCTTTGAATAAAATCGGTCTAAACTAATATTGGGTGATACAGCTCTAATTGTAAAATTATTTTTAATATCAGCTGTAGTATTAAATTGATTATATTTTAAATTGCCAAAAACTAAAAAACCTACAGAAATTATTATAAAGAAAAAACAGACAATAATTTCTTTTCTGGTTTTTCTTAAGATAAATACAGCTGGAACAGTAAACAAAGATATACAAATTAAATTGAAAGAATAAGTCCCAATTACTGAAAGAATTTGAATAAAATAAATATTTTCTGAAAAACTAAAAGCAATTAAATTCCATGGAAAACCAGTAAGAATGGACCCTCTAATAAATTCAATAGATCCAAATAAAATTGAAAAAATAAAAAATGTACTAACAACATCTCTAGAATAAAAGACAGAAAACAAATAAGTTATAAATCCATAAAATATTGCAAGAAAAGTAGGAAATAAAACTATAGCTATTGGTATTAAAAATTTAAAGCTTTCATCAAAAGTTAAAGAAATTGCAATCCAATATAAACTACATAAAAAATAACCAAAACCAAAAAACCATCCATATTTAAAGAAAGATTTATTATTTGGATTAGTTTTTTTTTGTGTAAAAAGAAAAATAAAGAATAACGAAAAAGTAAAAAAATTAATTATAAAATAATTATAAGGTGGCAAGCTGTAAGAGCTGATAGCACCTAAAAAAAATACATATAATATATTTAAAAAATTTTTTTTAAGCAAGTTAAGCAACTTTTGTTTTAATGAATTTATAAATTAAATCTTCTTCTTTGATCATTTTTTGAAAGTCTTTTAGTTTTATATGATCGTGTCCTAATAAATGAAGAAATCCATGAATAAAAATTTTAATGACTTTTTGTTTAAACTCTAAAATGCTTATATTTTTTGGTTTATTCATAAACTCATAGCTAATTATTATATCACCAAGATAATTTGATTTTTTTGGGTTAAATTTTTTTTCAAATGGAAATGATAATACATCTGTAGGTTTATTTTTATTTCTAAAATCTTTATTTAGTTTTTTAATATTCTTATTATTTGAAAGTAAAATTGTTAGATTTATTTTTTTACCTATAAATTTATATTTTTTTGGAAAAAATTTTAGAATAGAATTAAAAAAAGTTTTATTTCTTTTGATTTTTTTGCTCCAGAGAGTGCACTCCGAAACTACATCAATTTTAATCATTTTCTTGGTCAGAGTATGCTTTTACAATCTTAGATACCAAAGGATGTCTCACCACATCTGAATGATCAAAATCTACAACTGAAATTTCTTTTAAATGTCCAAGTAATTTCTTAGATCTACTTAGGCCTGACATGTTTTTATTTGGTAGATCTATTTGAGAAGGATCACCATTTATAACAATTTTAGAATTCTCACCTATACGTGTTAAAAACATCTTAATTTGAGTATCTGTTGCATTTTGGGCTTCATCTAAAATTGCAAAAGAATTCTTTAACGTTCTTCCTCTCATGAAAGCAAGTGGTGCTATTTCAATATCACCAATTTCAATCATTCTCTGTATTTTTTCAAAATCAAATAAATCATAGAGAGAATCATATAGAGGCCTTAAATAAGGATCTACTTTCTCTTTCATATCTCCTGGTAAAAAACCAAGTCTCTCACCAGCTTCTACTGCTGGTCTTGATAGAATAATTCTTTCAATCTTTTTATCAAGCAACATAGTTAATCCAACTGCTACTGCTAAAAAAGTTTTACCTGTCCCTGCAGGTCCTGCGGATATGACAATATCACTTTGTCTTAAAGCTCTAACATATTCTTTTTGCCTCTCTGATCTAGGGATAACAGATTTTTTTGGTGTTTTAATTATGTCAGAAACATTTTGATTTTTTACTTTTTCTTCAATCATAAATTTATCTATAGATGAGATTATATCTTTTTTCTCAATACTACCATTATTAATAAATTGATTTGCAAGAAATTGAATAGCATTTTTTGTAATTTCGTTTTGTTCTGGCGTTGATTTTATTAAAATAGAATTTCCCCTTGAATAAAGATTTGTATTAGTAATTTTTTCAAGTTCTTTTAAATTTTCATTAAACTCACCAACAACTCCCATTAATAAATCATTATCATGAAAAATAACGCTTAAAGAGTTATTATCAGAGTATACAAATTTTAATATTGAATTAATTTTTTTTGAAACTGTATTATTCAATTTTAAGCTACCTTTTTTTTAGAGCTTTCAGTTAATTTTCCAAAAAGACTATTTTGATTACTACTTGTTATTTCGACTTGCACAAGTTTTCCAATATTTTCTATATTGCCATCAAAAATTACTGATGTCATATATTCTGTTCTTCCAAATAACTTAATCCCGTCTTTCATTTTATTTTCTACTAGAACATTTAAAATTTTATTTTCTAGAGATTTATTTTTTTGTGTTTGGTTATTAAATAATTTCTCCTGAATTATCTCTAATCTTTGTTTAGATTTTTTTTGATCCACGAGTGTTAAATTTGCAGCAACGGTTCCTGGTCTTGGACTAAAAATAAACGAATAAGAGTTGATAAATTTTATTTTTTCAATTAGTTCCATTGTCATTTTAAAATCTTGTTCATCTTCTTCTGGGTATCCGATAATAAAATCACTAGAAAACTCAATTTTTGGGTTAATCTTCATTAATTTTTCATAAACTAGCAGGTATTCTTCAATGGTGTGTTTTCTATTCATTAGATTTAAAATTTTATTTGATCCACTTTGTACTGGTAAATGTACAAGGGGCATCAGTTTAGATGATGTCTTATAAACGTTAATCAAATCATCTGTCATATCCTTAGGATGAGATGTTGTGTATCGAATTCTTTCAAGTTTATCAAAGCTATCAAGTTTGATTAGCAAATCTGATAGTCTATATTCTTTACCTTCCTCATCATAACTGTATGCGTTTACATTTTGACCTAACAAGATAATTTCTTTTGCACCACTTTGAACCAATTCTTTTGCTTCATTTATGATTTGGTCAAAAGGTCTGGAGTATTCTGGTCCACGAGTATAAGGCACTACACAAAAATGACAGAATTTATCACAACCTTCTTGGATTGTTAAAAATGAAGAGACTTTACTGTCTTTATTTTTAATCTGACTTAAATAATTAAATTTAGAAATTGTATCAAATTCTGTTTCTTCCTCTTTTTTTTTATTTTTTAAATGATTTAATATTGCTTCATTTATTTTATGGTAAGACTGTGGACCAATTACAATATCAATATAAGGTTCTCTTTTTAACATTTCTTGATTTTCAGCTTGAGCGACACAACCAGCAACAATTACAATTGGTTTTTTTTTCTCTCTAAAAATTTTTTTAACTCTTCCTATTTCATGGTAAACCTTTTCTTTTGCTTTATCACGAATATGACAGGTGTTTAAAAGATAACAATTTGCATCCTCATATTTTTCAGTTTTTTCAAAGCCAATTTTTTTAACAGTATCAAATATACGATTTGAATCGTATTCATTCATTTGACAACCAAAAGTTTTAATAAAAATTTTTTTTACCATTATGTTAGGGCTTTTTTTTAACCCCATATAATTCTAATTTGTGATCAACTAATCGATAACCGTATTTATCAGCAATTTTTTCTTGTAGCTTTTCTATCTCTTCATCTACAAATTCAATAATTTCTCCTGATTTAACATCAATTAAATGATCATGATGTCCCTCATTTAATTCTTCGTATCTAGCTTTACCTCCTTTAAAATCATGTTTAGCTAAAATTCCAGACTCCTCAAAAAGTTTTACTGTTCTATATACTGTGGCAATACTTATTTTTGGATCAATCTTTGAAACTCTATTATAAAGTTCATCTACATCTGGATGATCATTCGACTCTGACATTACTTTTGCAATAATTTTTCTTTGATCGGTAAGTTTAACTCCTTTAGCTAAGCATTTTTGTTCAATATTTTCTGACATTTTTAATTTTAACTTAAATAAATAGGATTAATCAAATTCTTTTTAATTTTAAATTTTTCACATAAACTAGGAACTTCTTCATATTTAACTTCTTTAAATCCTTTAAAATCTTCAAAACTAAAACAATAGTAATTGATTTTTTTTGTAAGAAATAAAGCTTTAATCGTCGCTAATGAATTTCTAATTCCTGCAAAACTACCGGGTCCTCTGTTAACATAGATAATATCAATTTGATCTAAAGTAGAGGAATTTACCTTTAAAAAATCATTAATTAAGATCATTAATTTTTCAAAATTAATTTTACTATTTTCATGAGTACAAGTATAAATATTTTCACTAACTATGAGTGTTAAAAAAATTTTATCTCTTGTGGCATCTACTATTAAATTTTTCATTATAATAATGTTATTTGCTATCAATTCTAAAGCAGAAGAAAATAATATCAAATATTATTCTGAAGATAGTGGCATTCTTTCTTTGATGTATCACCGATTTGATGAAAATAAGTATCCTTCAACAAATATACAAATGGACATTTTTAAAGAACAAATGTCTATAATCAATACCTCAAATTATAAATTTTTTGATCCACAATATTTACAAAAAGAATTTAATTTTCCAAAAAATAAAAAAGAAATACTTATCACTGTAGATGATGCGTTCTTATCTTTTTATAAAATTGCGTGGCCATATTTGAAGAAAGAGAAAATTCCTTTTATTTTATTTGTTTCAACTGAAACCGTAGGTAAAACTGGCTATATGAGTTGGCAACAAATACAAGAAGTAGAAAAAGAGCCATATGCTTACATTGGCAATCATTCACATTCTCATAATTACCTAGTTGATCTAGAAACAAAAAATTTTTTGGCTGATATTAATACTTCAATTGAAATTTTTAATCAGAACTTAGGCTATAACCCAATTTTTTTTTCATACCCATTTGGTGAGTATAGCAAAACTATTAAAGATTTTATTTCCAAAAATTTTGATTTTGCTTTTGGTCAACATTCTGGTGTCATTGATATTAATAAAGATCCTCATGAATTACCCAGATTCCCAATTAATGAAAAATATGGTGACTTAGAAAGATTCAAATTTTTGATTGATCTTGGTCCACTTCCATACAAATCTTTAAACCCTGAAGACAAGTATATTATCAATAATAATCCACCAAAACTATCTGTTGAATTTTTTGAAAATCAAAAAAATATAGAAAATATTAATTGTTTCTCTGATGAGGGTAGTGGATGGGATAGGTCAAATATTACTTTTAATAAAAATATACTAAACATAAATTTTAGAGAAAAATTTACATTCAGAAGAGGTAGAGTTAATTGTTCACTTAATGATGATGGAATATGGAGATGGTTCGGCGTTCAATTTTCAGTTAAACAAAATTAAATTAAACTTTCTAAATCTTTGCTAGATGGTAATAACTTTGCATCATCAAAATCAGTTAAATCATTTTGTCTAATAATTTGTTGTAAAATTTTAACATACTCTTTTCCTGTCTCCGCATATTTATCTAAATATTCGGTAAGAATCATACTGTCTAATTCTTTTCCTTCATCTCTCAATTCTGCTCTTGCACTTCTAAAATCTTTATAAGACGAGTGTGTATTCAAATTTCTTTGATAAGCTTTTACGGACGCCTGCAAAACCTTAAATCTCATAACTTTATGTGTACTATCATTTTCGGCATCAGCTGGTTTTATTCCTTCACCACTCCACGTCCACTGACCAAACAATGCATTTCCCTCCTGAGCAAACCTTGATGTTCCCCACCCTGTTTCCTTTGCAGCTTGTGCAATTGCCATTGAAACAGGCACTTCATCCATTCTAATTTTCAATGTTGATAAATCTTTATTTACAACTCCATATTGTTTAAATTTTATGTTTAACCACTCTTGCTCTGTCTTTGTATTTTTGCTTTTATTTAAAATACTAAAGAGCTTTATTCTATCTAGTTTAATACTATTATTTTCATCAATGATTAAAGGCAAAATTATCTGAATGAATAAGTCTTTTCTTTTTTTAGTATTTTCTATTTTTCCAATTTCTTTTGGTAATAGATCTAAATTTATAGGTTTTACTAATTTATTTTCTCTAACATCTTTCAAATTATAATTTGTTAATTTAAAAAGTTCTTCAATTGTTGCAGCACTTAATAGTATGGCATCTGACGGCTCCTCATCGAATGTTAACACATCTTCATATAAAAACTTTTTATTTAATTGTTCATCTAGTTTTGTTGTTTTATTTTCTAAGAATTTTTTTAAATTATTCTTTGAATTATTTTGATAGTCCTTAGAAAATATCATTTTTTCTTTTGTAAGATTAATGGCTAATGGAGCTATAAAAAAAATTGATATAATGATTAAACTTGATAAAAAAGTTCTTGAAAGATTGTCTAGTGCACTTTTTTGTGCATTTAGTTTATTTTTTTTTTTTAAATCTTTTGCAGTTTCAAAAAACGATGTAAGTTTTTTTCTAATAAATATTTTTTTTCTCATAACTATATTGCAACCACTTCTTTAACCTCAGGCAAATAGTGACACAAAAGATTTTGTACTCCTTGTTTTAAGGTCATTGTCGAGCTGGGACAACCAGAGCAGCTTCCCTGTAATTCTACCTTAACAATTCCATCTTTAAATTCTTTAAATTTAATATCACCACCATCTTTTGCAACAGCAGGTCTAATCTTTGATTCTAAGATACTTATAATTTGCTTTTCGATTTCAGTGTGTTTCTCTTTTTTTTCTCCAAGTAACTCATTGGCAATTACAAATTCTTTTCCTGTAGAATAAAAATCATTAATCAGTGAAATAGCTATATGTTTAATATCTTCCCAATTTACTTCTTCATTTTTATTTACAGATATAAAATCTTTTCCTAAAAATACGCCTGTTACCCCATTAATTGATAAAATATTTCTTACTAATTCATTATCAGTTTCTTCTTTTTTTATCACTTCAAATGAGCCATTATTGGAAACTGTTTTTCCAGGCAAAAACTTTAGTGAATTTGGATTTGGTGTTACTTCAGTTTGAATAAACATCTTTTATATATAATGATTACTGAGAAAATTTAAACTAATTAATATAATCTTATTAAAAACCTACTAAATCTTTAATTTCTTTTATTTTTTTTGAAGCAATTTTATTAGCTTTATTAGAACCTTCTAAAAGAATTTTATCTAAATAACCTTCATCATTTAATAATTTTTTTATTTCTTTTGAGATTGGGTCAATAGTTTTAATTAAAGTCTCTGATAACTTCTCCTTAAACTCTGAAAAATTTTTTCCTTTAAATTCAATAATAGATTTTTCTAAATTTTGATTTTTTAAACTTGAATAGATCCCTAATAAATTTTCAGCTTCTGGTCTTACGTTTAAATCTTTAATATCTGAAGGAAGTGGCAAAGGATCCGTTTTTGCTTTTTTAATTTTATTTAAAATCTCTTCGCTATTATCTGTAAGATTAATTCTACTCAAGTCTGAAGGATCTGATTTGCTCATTTTTTTTAAACCATCTTTAAGACTCATTATTCTAGAGAACTCTTTCTGTATTAAGGGCTCTGGAACTTTTAAAAAATCTGTTGCATTAAAATCGTTATTAAATTTTTGTGCTATATCTCTACAAAGTTCTAAGTGTTGTTTTTGATCATCACCAACAGGAACATGAGTTGCGTCATACAACAGGATATCGGCAGCCATTAATACCGGATAGGAGTAAAGGCCAATACTAGCTTTTTCCTTATCTTTTCCAGCTTTTTCCTTAAACTGAGTCATTCTATTAAGCCAGCCAATTCTTGAAACACAACTTAATATCCATGCGGCTTCAGAGTGAGCTGAAACCATTGATTGATTAAAAATTATACTTTTGTTAGGATTTATTCCACTTGCAATAAATGTTGCTGCAGTTTCTCTTATATTCTTTTTTAGTTCCTTAGGGTCTTGTTTTACTGTAATTGCATGAAGATCAACTACACAAAAAATACACTCATTTTCTTTTTCATTTTGGAGTTTTACAAAATTTTTAATTGCTCCAAGATAGTTTCCTAAATGTAGGTTACCAGTAGGTTGTACTCCAGAAAAAATTTTTTTAATCATATCAATAGTTTAAATTAATATCCGATCTTTTAAAAGCCTTGATTAAAACTGCAATGAAAAAATAAAATATAAGACCAGCAATAACAGCACCCATTAAATAGATCACTTTAAAATTTTCTTGATAGGACAATTCATTATTAAAAAAATAAATTATATAATTAAAAAATATTCCCATAATCACTGATGTTGTTAAAATTTTAATTAATCTATCTATAAAAATAAGATTAAAATTGAAAAAACTTTCTTTTTTTAAAAATATGAACAATAGCAATGCATTAAACCAAGATGAAATGGTAGTTGCGATTGGTATGATTATAAAACCAATTTGTTTAAAAAAGATAACACTTATAAATACATTTAATAAAACAGATAATAATGAAATATAAAACGGTATTTTTGTATTATGTCTTGCAAAAAAAAATGTCGAAAAAACTTTTATTAATGAAAAAGCAGGCAAACCAATTGCAAAATAGAATAGAGCTTTTGCTGAATTCTTAACACTTAACTCATCAAAAGAACCATAGCCGAATAATGAAGAAATAATTTCTTCTGAGGCAATTAATAATGCAACTGTTGCTGGGATACTCAAGAATAGACTAAGTTCTAAAGCTTTATTTTGAATTAAGTTTATTTTATCTTTATTTTGACTTTTAACATATTTGGATAGTTGAGGTAAAATAACTGTACCAATTGCAATTCCAGCAATGGCTAAATTTATTTGATAAACTCTGTCAGCATAATAAAGGTAAGAAACTGCACCAGCTTGAAAAGATGCAATAATTGTTCCTACTAAAATATTTATTTGAGTAACACCTGATGAAAAAATACTAGGTAATAATTTTTTAAAAAAGTTTTTAATTTTTTTATCAATGTTAATTTTAAATTTAATCTTTGGTGAAAAATTTTTTTTTACAAAAAAGTATAGAAAAATAAATTGTACAGCACCTGAAATAGTTACAGCATAAGATAAATAATAAACAAGATTATCGTCTAATATTTTTGCAAATAACAAAACTCCAATTAAAAGTATATTTAAAATAATTGGAGCAGCAGACGCTATTGCAAATTTATTATGTGAATTTAAAATTGCAGAAAAAAATGATGCTAAACTTATAAAAATTAAAAATGGGAAAGTTATTCTTGTTAAGGTTATAGCTAGTTCCATTTTATCATAATCGCCTTCAAAACCTGGTGCAATTAGATAAACAAATAAAGGCATCAATATCTCTACAATCAGAACTAAAACTATTAGACCTAGGGTGAGTAGATTAAAAATACTATTAGCAAAATTTTGTGCTTTTTTTTTTATTCAATAATGATGAGTAGCTTGGAACAAAAGCTGCATTAAAAGTTCCTTCAGAAAATAATCTTCTAAAAGTATTGGGAATTCTAAACGCCACAAAGAAAGCATCTGCCAAAATTCCAGTTCCAAGGAATACTGCTATTAAAATATCTCTTAAATAGCCCAGTAACCTACTAATTATTGTAAAAAAGCTAAACGTGCTTGTTGACTTAATAAGGTTCATAAATCATATTAGTCTTAAATTTGCTCCATTTGTATATCTAATTAACATAAATGAAAAAAACTAAAATAGATCATTATACTGATAAAGAAGCTCTAGAATTTCACAGCTTAAATAAGCCAGGAAAAATAGAAATAAATTCTTCAAAACCAATGACAACTAAGAGAGATTTGGCATTAGCTTATTCTCCTGGTGTTGCAGTTCCAGTTCAAGCAATCGCTGACGATCCAGAGACAGCATACGATTATACATCTAAAGGAAATTTAGTTGCAGTGATAAGTAATGGATCAGCTATTTTAGGAATGGGTAATTTAGGAGCACTTGCATCTAAACCTGTCATGGAAGGAAAGGCAGTTTTATTTAAAAGATTTGCCGATATAGATTCTATTGACTTAGAAATTGACTCTCAAGAGTCCGATGAAATTATTAATAGTATTAAAAACTTTGCATGCAGTTTTGGTGGTATTAACTTAGAAGATATCGCAGCTCCTGATTGTTTTATAATTGAAGAAAAATTAAAAGAAATTTTAGATATTCCAGTTTTTCATGACGATCAACATGGAACAGCAATTATAACTACAGCTGCATTAATTAACGCTCTAGATATTAGTGGTAAATCAATAAAAGACATTAAAGTTGTTGTAAATGGAGCAGGTGCATCAGCAATTGCTTGTACAAATTTGTTTAAAAATACTGGTGTACCTAGTGAAAATGTAATCATGCTTGATCGTAAAGGGGTGGTCTATAGAGGTAGAACTGAGGGGATGGACCAGTGGAAATCTGCCCATGCAGTAGAAACTAAAAAAAGAACTTTAGAAGAAGCTATAAATGGAGCTGACGTATTTTTAGGATTATCTGCCAAAGGAGCTTTGAAAAAAGAGTTAGTAAAAACTATGGCTAAGAACCCAATAATTTTTGCCTGCGCAAATCCTGATCCTGAAATAACACCTGAAGAAATAATGGAAGTTAGAGATGATGTCATTATTGCTACTGGAAGATCTGATTATCCCAACCAAGTAAACAATTTAATTGGTTTTCCTTATATTTTTAGAGGAGCATTAGACGTAAGAGCTACAACTATTAATGAGGAAATGAAGGTTGCAGCTGCAAACGCAATTGCAAAATTAGCAAGAGAAGATGTTCCAGATGAAGTTGTTGCCGCAATGGGAGGAGATCGTCCTAAATATGGAAAAGATTATATAATTCCATCCACGTTTGATCCAAGACTGATTAGTGTAATTCCTGCAGCTGTTGCAAAAGCTGCTATGGATAGTGGTGTTGCAAAAAAACCTATAAAAGATTTTGAGGCTTATAGAGACCAACTCAAACAAAGGCTAGATCCCTCAGTAACTATTATGCAAGGTATTAACTCTCACATCAAAAAAAATCAAAAGAGAATTGTTTTTGCAGATGGAGAAGACGAAAACACTCTTAAGGCGGCAATTGCATTTAAAAATTCTAAATTAGGTACACCAATTTTAATTGGTAAAAAAAATAAAATTAAAGAAAGAATAAAAGAAATTGGCTACAATGAAAATTTTGATATCGAAATAGTTAATTCTGAAGACACAACAAAAAGAGAGAAGTACGTAAACTTTTTATTTGAAAAATTGCAAAGAGAGAAAGGTCTTTTGGAAAGAGATTGTGATAGATTAGTTAGAAATGATAGGGTTATATGGGCATCTTGTATGGTTGCTTGTGGTGATGCAGATGGTGCTGTCACTGGAAATACTAGAAGATTTGGAGCTTCTTTTGATAAAGTTACACAAGTTGTAGATGCTAGACCAGGTGAAATCATGTTTGGATTAAATATGGTTGTTGCTAAAGGAAAAACTATTTTTGTTGGAGACACGAGTGTAAATGAATATCCAAGTTCAGAGGAGCTTGCAGAGATTGCAATTTCATCCGCTAGAGTAGTTAAAATGTTTGGCTTTGTTCCAAAAGTTGCTTTTGTTTCTCACTCTACTTTTGGTCAACCTCTAACAAGTAGAACTAAACATATAAAAAAAGCTGTTGAAATTTTAAAAGATAAAAATGTAGATTTTGATTTTGATGGAGACATGCAACCAGATGTTGCCTTAAATGAAGAATACAAAGAATTATATCCTTTCTCAAGTATTGTAGGAAATGCAAATATATTAATAATGCCGGGCCAACACAGTGCTGCTATTTCTTATAAAATGATGAAAAGCTTAGGTGAGACAAAAGTTATTGGTCCTCTATTAATTGGATTGGGTCAACCCATTGAAATAGCTCCTTTAAGGTCATCTACTTCAGAAATCATAAATTTAGCATCAGTTGCTGCCTACTCTGCTGATGTAATTAATTATAAAAAAAGTTAATTTTTTTGAATTCTTAAATCTTCAACCAAGACAATACTTGCAATAACATCTTCTACATCTAGTATTTCTTTTGCTTCATTTATTACTTCTTTTCTTTCTTCTGCGGTTAAAGAAATCCCATAAATAAATATTTTTTTCTTATAAGTGTCAATTTGATAATTGGTTGCTTTAATTTTTTTGTTAAATATTAAAGCAGTACGAAGTTGGGATGTAATTAACAAATCTTTAGCTGATTGTTTGAAATTAAAATCTTCTTTTATTTTAATATCGTTTTTAACTGACCTTGCACCTTTTGTTTCCCATGCAAGTTTAGTAATTTGAAGTTTTTCTTCAGGATCATCTACTTTTCCTGTTACAAATATTTTTCCATCTAAAACTTTTGTGTTAACAGCTAAGATATAGCTCTTGTCTCTTAGGGCTAATTTTGCAGCTAAACTTTTTTGCATCACAGAATCATCTATTTGAGTCCCTAAAGATCTTGGATCAAACGCAACACTAACACCTGTTCCAAAAACTCCTTTTGAGCTAATCCCAACACATCCTGTTAAGATTAAAAAAATCAAACTTATTAAAAATATTTTATTTTTCATTTTTCATTTTTAGACAATAATTATAAATTTCTTTTTTTGATACATTCGTATTTTGACTAATTAAATCTGTAATATCTTTTATACTTAATTTTTTAATTAATTTTTGAATATTCATTTTATCAGATTCTTTTAACATTATCGATGAATTTTTTTCTTTTACCTTTTCAGAAATAACAATTGTTAACTCTCCTTTGGGATCAGATTTAAATGGTTCAAGTGTCTTTACATCTGTTCTTATATATTCCTCATAAAATTTGGTCATTTCTCTGCAAACCAAAATTTTTCTATTTGAAAAGTAACGTTTTAAATCTTTTATTGATCTATTGAATTTTCGTGGAGAAATAAAAAAAACAATACAACCCTCTAAATTTGCAAGTCTTTCGAAATCTTCGTTTAATTTGGTATTTTTCTCTGGAAAAAAACCATAAAAAAAATATTTTTCATTAAATCCACTTATGGAAACTGCAGAAGAAACAGCTGACGCACCCGGAATTGGGAAGATATCTATTTCGTTGATAACACATTCATTGACCAATATAGCCCCTGGATCTGAGACCGATGGAGTTCCAGCGTCAGAAATCAAAGAAACAACCAATCCTGATTTTAAAATATCAATTACTTTCGATAAATTTTTTTTTTCATTAAATTTATGATTTGCAATAAGTTTTGATTTAATTTCATACCGTTCTAATAAATTTTTTGAAATACGTGTATCCTCACACAGTACATAATCCGATTTTCTTAATACTTCTAGGGCTCTTAAAGTGATGTCGCTTAAGTTTCCAATTGGAGTAGATACAATATAAAGACCACTTTTAACTTTATTATTTATATTTTCAGTATGTAGAATCATCAAATTATAATAGTTATAATAATAACATTAAAATGAACAAAATTATTAAAATTATACTTTTTTTAGCTTTTGGTTTCTTAATTACTCCAGTAGCACTCTTGGCAAATGAGAAAATTAGGATTGGTCTTCTTGTCCCTTTAACTGGAAAGAACTCTGAAATTGGTCAATCTATAATTAGATCTACACGTCTTGCAATTAATACAATAAACAATGCATCAATTGAGATTATACCAAAAGATACACAGTCAAGCCCTGAGGTCACTTTAGGGGCAGCCAGAGAGTTAGCTAATTCAGGAATAAAAATTGTTGTTGGTCCAGTTTTTAACGAAAGTTTAATTTACCTAGATGAGTTAAATGAATTAACATTCTTGGCTCTAACTAATAAAAATGATAATTTTTCTAAAAACATTATTAACACTGGAATTAATGCAACTTCACAACTAAATGCAATTAAGAAGTTTATAGAATTAAACGAAATAAAAAAAACTATCTTTCTTACTCCAGATGTAAGTTTTAAAAATGAAATTGAAAAAGCTATTTCTAATTCTAAAATAAAAATATTAGAAAATTATATTTATAATACTGACCCGACTAAACTTACCAAACAAATTGAAAAAATTACACGTTATGAAATTAGAAAACAAAACCTTGAAGATGAAATAAATAGACTAGAGAAATCGGAACAAAGCAATAAAGAGTTCTTAATTGAAAGGTTAAAAAAAAGAGATACTCTTGGTAGCGTAAAATTTGACTCAGTGGTAATTTCTGATTTTGATGAAAGTTTAAAAAGTGTAACAACTTCCCTGCTTTATACGGATATAACTCCTAAAGAAAAATATTTTATTACTCTTAATCAATGGTTTGATGAGTCTCTTTTAAAAGAGACAAGCTCACAACCCTTGTATTTTCCCTCTGCAAATAAAGATAATTATGATGAATTTTCTAATGAATATTTTGAAAAATATAATCAGTACCCTAGTCAATTGTCATTTTTAAGTTATGACTTGGTTGGGCTTGTGTATTATTTAATTCTTCAAAACGAATCTGTTATTGATAAAAAAATGTTTACTAAAAAAACCTTGTTTGAAGGAAAGGTTGGAGTTTTTGAAATTAAAAACAATAAGATTAATCATATTTTAAATTTTTATAAAGCTGAAGATGGAGAATTTAAAAAAGTTTTTTAATTTTTTTAAAAGCTCTAAATCTATGATCTATTTTATATTTCTGTGATGCTCTCATTTCACCAAATGTAATTTTTTTTCCAAGTGGTATGAAAATAGGATCATAACCAAAACCATTTTTACCTTTTATAACTGGTGAAATAAAACCCTCAATCTTTCCAATAGAATTTATTATTTCTTTATTTTTACTATAAATGGTTAAGGCACAAATAAACCTGGCCTTAATTTTTTTCTCTCGCCAATTTTTGTCTTTTTTATCTAACTCCTTAAAAATTCTATACATTGCTTTTTTAAAATCACCTTTTTTACCTCCCCATCTAGCTGAATAAATTCCAGGATCTCCATCTAAAATATCTATTTCTAAACCTGAGTCATCAGACAGACATGTCATTTTTGATTTTTTAGAAAAAAATTTAGCTTTGATTAAAGAGTTTTCCTTAAATGTCTTGCCATTTTCAGGAGGGCTTTTTATTTTAAAGTCCTGTGGAGAGTATATTTCAACATTTTTAGGCAATAAATCCTTAATTTCTCTTAATTTTCCTTTATTATTAGTGCCTACCAACAATTTTATAATTTTATTCTTTAACATCTAGCAATTATCAAATTTCATACCATATAAGTTGTCATGGAAAAAGATCAAAACATTAATTCTGAAAACCAAAATGAAGAAATTAAAGAGAATGAAGCTGAGGAGCAGAACCAAGTAGAACAAGAAATTTCAGCTGATAAAACAGAAGAAGCAAAAGAGATTACACTTGAAGAAAAAATTAAGGAGTTAGAAGATAAGCTTACCAGAACTTTTGCTGAAATGGAAAATCAAAGAAGAAGATTTGAAAAAGAAAAAGATGATGCTTTTGATTATGGTGGATTTTCTTTTGCAAAAGAAGCTTTAAATTTAATTGATAATCTTGAGAGATCAAAACAAATTTTAGAAAGTGATGAAGTATTAAAAGATACCGAAGCTTTAAAAAAAACTTTAGAGCATTTTGAAATTATTAGTAAAGATATGGTGTCAATTTTTTCAAAAAATGGAATTACACCTGTTGTTTCTATTGGTAAAAAATTGGATCCCAATCAACACCAAGCTATGATGGAAATTGATGATGATCAAAAAGAACCTGGAACAATAGTTCAAGAAATTCAAAAAGGTTTTATGATGAAAGATAGACTTTTAAGACCAGCATTAGTTGGAGTTTCAAAAAAAACTAAGACTCCAGATGATCAAAAAAGTGAGGAAAATAAAGAAAATTCAAACAATTAATTATAATTGTAAGAACTTGTAGATTGAAAATTAACACTTATATGAAGGAAAGGAATTAAATTATGAGCAAAATTATAGGAATAGATTTAGGAACAACAAATTCATGCGTGTCTATCATGGAAGGTAGTCAGCCTAAGGTTTTAGAAAATGCTGAGGGTGCAAGAACAACTCCTTCAGTTGTAGCTTTTACTGAGGATGGGGAAAAACTCGTAGGTCAACCTGCAAAAAGACAAGCTGTTACTAACCCTGAAAATACTATTTTTGCCGTAAAAAGATTAATTGGAAGAAGTTTTGAAGACCCTACTGTAAAAAAAGATGTTGCAGCTGCGCCTTTTAAAATTGTGAATTCAGAAAAAGGAGATGCTTGGATTGAGGCTAAAGGGGAAAAATATTCACCTTCTCAAATTTCAGCTTTTATTCTTCAAAAGATGAAAGAAACAGCTGAAAAATATTTAGGCCAAGAAGTAACGAAAGCTGTAATTACGGTTCCTGCATATTTTAATGATGCTCAAAGACAGGCAACAAAAGATGCTGGTAAAATTGCTGGCCTTGAAGTTTTAAGAATTATTAACGAACCAACAGCCGCTTCTCTTGCTTACGGTTTAGATAAAAAACAAAATAAAAAAATAGCTGTTTATGACTTAGGTGGTGGAACTTTTGATGTTTCTATCCTTGAGTTGGGTGATGGTGTATTTGAAGTTAAATCTACAAATGGAGATACATTTTTAGGTGGTGAAGACTTTGACAATACAATCGTTGATTATTTAATTGGTGAATTTAAAAAAGATTCTGGAATTGATTTAAGATCAGATAAATTGGCTCTTCAAAGATTAAAAGAGGCTGCTGAAAAAGCAAAAATTGAATTATCTTCTGCAGAACAAACAGATGTTAATTTACCCTTTATAACAGCTGATAAAACTGGTCCAAAACATATCAATCTAAAAATGACTAGAGCAAAATTAGAAGCTTTGGTTGAAGATTTAATCTCAAGAACATTACCACCATGTAAAACTGCTCTTAAAGATGCAGGGCTTACTGCAAGTGAAATTGATGAAATTGTAATGGTTGGTGGAATGACAAGAATGCCTAAAGTTCTATCTGAAGTTAAAAACTTTTTTGGTAAAGAACCTAATAAAAGTGTAAACCCTGATGAAGTTGTTGCAATGGGTGCTGCAATCCAAGCTGGTGTTCTTCAAGGAGACGTTAAAGATGTCCTTCTTTTGGATGTAACACCTTTATCACTTGGAATTGAAACATTAGGCGGGGTTTCAACAAAATTAATTGAAAAAAATACAACAATACCAACAAAAAAAAGCCAAGTATTTTCAACAGCTGATGACAACCAACCTGCTGTATCAATCAGAGTGCTTCAAGGTGAAAGAGAAATGGCATCTGACAATAAAATGTTAGGAAATTTCGAGCTAGTTGGAATTGCACCTGCTCCAAGAGGAGTACCTCAAATAGAAGTAACTTTTGATATTGATGCAAATGGAATTGTGAGTGTTTCTGCTAAAGATAAAGGGACTGGAAAAGAACAAAAAATTCAAATCCAGGCCTCTGGTGGCTTAAGTGATGAAGAAATTGAAAAAATGGTAAAAGATGCTGAAGCAAATAAAGAAGAGGACAAAAAGAAAAGAGAATCTGTTGATGTTAGAAACCAAGCAGACACTCTTTTACACTCTACTGAAAAAAATCTAAAAGAGCATGGTGCCAAAGTTTCTGATGCTGATAAAAAAGCAATTGAAGATGCCTCAACTAACTTAAAAGAAGCTATTAAAGGAACTGATACCGAAGAAATTAAAAAGAAAACTGAAACTTTAGTTCAAGCCTCTATGAAATTAGGTGAAGCAATTTATAAATCTCAAGAGAAAAAAGAAGGCTCACCAAAAGAAGGTGATAAAAATGATGAAGGAAAAAAAGACGATAATGTAGTTGATGCTGACTTTGAAGAAGTTAAAGAAGAAAGCAAAGAAGGCAAAGAAGAAGATAAAGAAAAAAGCGCCTAAGACTTACAACAACTATCATCTTAAAGTAACTTATGGCTAAAAGAGATTTTTATGACGTCTTAGGGGTTAGCAAAAGTGCAAGCCCTGAAGAATTAAAATCTGCTTACCGTAAATTAGCTGTAAAATATCACCCAGACAAAAACCCAGGTGATAAAGCCTCAGAAGATAAATTTAAAGAAGCTGGTGAAGCTTACGGCATCCTTTCAGATAAAGAAAAAAAACAAAACTACGATAACTTTGGCCACGCTGCTTTTGAGGGTGGTGGGGGCAGACAAGGAGGAGGCTTTGGTGGTGGTTTTGGTGGGGCCGATTTTTCAGATATATTTGAAGATTTTTTTGGAGATTTTGGTGGTGGACAATCAAGGGGAAGAAGAAAAACTAATAATAGAGGTTCTGATCTTCGATATGATTTATCTATTACCCTTGAAGAAGCATATGAGGGTAAAAAACAAGATATAAAATTCTCAACTACAGAAAAATGTAATACTTGTAGAGGTAATGGTTCTAAACCTGGTCATTCTCCAGACAGATGTACGGTTTGCGGTGGAAATGGAAAAGTAAGATCTAACCAAGGTTTTTTTACTGTTCAACAAACTTGTCCTCAGTGTGCTGGTTCTGGTGAAGAAATAACAAATCCATGTACAGATTGTAATGGTCAAGGTAACAAACAAGCCTCCAAAAAAATATCAGTTACAATACCTAAAGGTGTCGATGATGGAACTAGGATAAGATTAGCTGGCAAAGGTGAAGCAGGATCCAAAGGTGGAGCAAATGGTGATCTTTATCTTTTTGTAAATGTTCATTCACATGATTTATTTAAAAGGTCTGATGAAAACTTATTCTTTGAATTTCCTATATCCATTGCTGATGCAGCTTTAGGAACCACAATAGAGATACCAACAATTGATGGTGGAAAAGCTAAAATTAAAATACCTGATGGAACGCAAAATGGAAAACAATTTAGACTAAAAGGTAAAGGCATGCCTTATATGAGAGGTAGTGGAAATGGAGACCTTTATGTCCAAGTAAATACTGAAGTTCCTATTTCTTTAAATAAAGAACAAAAAGAGTTACTTGAAAAATTTAGAGAAATTGAAAACGAAAAGTCCAATCCAAGTATCAAACAATTCTTTCAAAAAGCAAAAAGTTTTTGGAAAAACTAAAGACTAATTAACTAAAAAAGGTTAATATTTTGCTAGATGAAAAAAATTAATTTAGCTATTTCTGGCTGTCTAGGGAGAATGGGTCAACAGCTTATTAAATCTTCAAAAAATAACAATAACTTTAAACTAACTGCTCTAACAGAAAATAAGGCTATCAGTAAAAAAATTGCTGGCATCAAGCTTGATATAAACACCGAACAAACTTTTAAAAAAACTGATGTAATAATAGATTTTACAGTCCCAAACTGTACTTTAGAGATTTTAAAAATTGCCTCAAAATTAAAAAAAAGGGTAGTAATTGGAACAACAGGATTTAATCGAAAAGAAGAGGCCTTGATTAAAAAATTTTCTAAAACCATTCCAATTTTAAAAGCTGGGAATATGAGCCTTGGTGTTAACTTATTAATGTATTTAACTGAAATTGCCTCAAAGTCATTAAATGAAGAATATTTAAGCAAAGTTTTTGAAGTTCATCACAAACACAAAAAAGATTACCCATCAGGAACAGCCTTAATGCTTGGAAAAGGAATTGCAGATGGGAAAAATAAAAACCTTTACAATATAATTGGAAAAAATTTTTTAAATAAAAAATCTTTTCCTTATGGAAAAAAAATTAATTTCAATTCGATTAGAAAAGGTGAAATTATTGGTGAACATGAAGTTACATTTTCTAGTGGAAAAGAAATAATAAAATTAAATCATGAGGCTTTTGATAGAGCACTTTACTCAGATGGAGCTCTAACTGCTGCAAAATGGTTAATTAATAAAAAACCAGGACTTTATTCAATGAGAGATTTATTGAACTTTAAATAATGGATGAAAAAGAAAAAGCTAAAAAAATACTAAAAATTTTAAATAAACTTTATCCAACAACCCCTATTCCCCTAGATCATACTAGTAACTTTACTCTCTTAATGTCGGTTCTTTTATCAGCACAATGTACTGATCTAAATGTTAACAATGTAACTAGAAATATATATCCAAAATATAATAAGCCTGAGCATTTTGTAAAATTAGGAAAAAAACGAATAGAAAAATTAATTAAAAGTATTGGTCTTTTTCGAGTTAAAGCAAAAAGTATTTATTTAATGTCTAAACAGCTTCTAGAAAAGCATGGAGGCAAAGTGCCCAAAAGCTTTGAAGAGCTCGAAAAACTGCCCGGTGTAGGCCATAAAACAGCAAGTGTGGTTATGTCTCAAGGTTTTGGGGTTCCAGCCTTTGCAGTTGATACTCACATACATCGATTAGCTCAAAGATGGGGCTTAACAAATGGTAAAAATGTTATTCAAACAGAAAACGATTTAAAAAGAATATTTCCAGAAAAAACATGGAATAAATTACACTTACAAATAATTTATTATGGAAGAGAGTTTTGTAAAGCCAGAGAGTGTCATGGTTTGACTTGTAAAATTTGTACGACTTGTTATCCTAATCGAAGAAATCCAGTTAAAATAAAAAAAGCTTAATATGAAAATACTAGGAATTGGTAATGCAATTGTTGATGTTATTTGCAAAGTTGACGATCAATATTTGATAAATAATCAATTAACAAAAAGCACAATGAAACTAGTTGATGAAAGTGAGTTTAAAAAACTTTTATCAACTCTTAAAATTGAAGAAACAGTTTCTGGTGGATCTGTTGCAAATTCTATTGTTGGCCTGTCTCAATTGGGAAATGATGTTGGGTTTGTGGGTAAGATTAATGCTGATGAATTGGGAAAAAAATATGAAGAAGGTCTGACTAAAGAAAAAGTTCAATATTTTTATAATAAAAAAGAGGAAGTTTCACCAACTGGAACTTGTTTAATCTTGATCACGCCTGATGCAGAAAGAACTATGGTTACGTTTTTAGGAATTGCAGGAAAAATTAACCAAAATGATATTAATGAAAAAGCTGTAAAAGAAAGCGAAATGATATTTTTAGAAGGATATTTATGGGATGAGGGAGAACCAAAGACTGCCTTCGATAAGGCGATGTCACTCTCTAATACTAAAGCAATGTCTTTATCAGATCAATTTTGTGTGGAGAGACATAAAAGTGACTTTTTAGATTTAGTTAAAAATAAACTTGATATTACCTTTGCCAATGAACAAGAAATCAGAGCATTAATTGATGCTAAAAGCTTTGAAGATGTTATTGAATTTGGAAAACAACTAGGAAAACTTTTAATCGTCACACGTGGTGAAAAAGGAAGCATTGCTATCAAAAATAAAGAAATTGCAGAGTGTCAAAGTAAACCTGATTTAAAGATTGTAGACTTAACAGGTGCAGGAGACCTCTTTGCAGCTGGTTTTCTTCATGGACTAATTAATGATTTTTCATCAAAAGAATGTCTCGAAAAAGGAACTGAGATGTCTTCAAAGATAATCCAAAAAGTTGGCGCTAGACTAGATTAAGCTATTTTAGTCAATAAAATAGCCATTTTTATGGCTTAATATAAATTTTTCATCGTCAAATAAATCGCTTATTTTTTTTCGCAATCTATATATATGTGTTTCTACAGTATGGGTTTCCATATCTGCTGAGTAACCCCATATATTTTTTTGTAAATCTGCAACATTGTGTTTAATTTTTTTATTATTTAAATATAAAATAATTTCAATTTCTTTTTCTGTTAACTTTAAATTTAAGTTACCTTTAGAAAAAAATTTAGAATTTAAATTTAATTCATAGCCTTTAATAATAACATTGGACTGTTGGTTGAATTTTAATTTGATTAATTTAATATTGATTAACTCTAATAATTTTTTTAAAGATAAGGGCAAATTATTTAAATCTAAAAAATTTTTATCAGTTATATTATCATTTAGTAATAATTTATGATCAGTTTTTGAAATTACCAAACAATCTATTTTATTTAGATCAAGTTTCTTTTTAAAATATTTCTTATTCTCAAATTTTATAATTTTGAAAGATAAATTTTCTTTTATCTCATCTAAAATTTCATATAATGAATTAAAATTTATAATAAAAACATTTTGCATAATTATATTTAATATTATCTATGATAATTCATGTACCAAATAAAAACACTCTTAAAATTGATGATTTTAAATTAAGGTGCTGTATTGGAAAAAATGGCATAAGTTCTAACAAAAAAGAAGGTGATCATTCAACTCCTAAAGGATTATTTAAATTAAGAAAATTATATTTTAGAAAAGATCGTGTTGGTATTCCAAAGTGCAAAATCTATAAAAAAAATATAAAAAAAAATATGGCTTGGTGTGATGATCTAAACCACAAAAAATATAATGAAGAAATTAAAACTCAGAATAAAAGACTTAAAGAAAATCTACACAGAAAAGATCATAAGTACGATTATATAATTTCAATTAGTCACAATGAAAGAAAAATACCAGGCAAAGGAAGTGCTGTGTTTATTCATTTAACAAACAATTACAAACCCACAGCAGGATGTGTTGCTTTAATAAAAAAAGATTTTGAAATATTGTTAAAATTAATTGATCAAAAAACTAAAATCAAAATAGGTTAAGTTCTGTTACCAAATATTTTTGAACCTACTCTGACATATGTTGCGCTGTTTTTAATTGCCTCCAAGTAATCTCCTGACATGCCCATACTTAATTCTGTAAAATTTAACTTTTGGTTTACTTTGCTCATCTCAAAGAAAAATTTTTCTGTATTTCCGTTGTTTGGTGGAATGCACATTGTGCCAATAATATCTAAATTCAAGTTCTTACAAAATTTATAAAAATCATCCAATCTTTCTTTATTTATTCCAGATTTTTGATCTTCATTACCAATATTAACTTGAATAAATATCTTGGGTTTTTTTCCTTGTTTGATTTGTTCATCAGAAATTTTATTAGCTAATTTTTCACTATCCAATGAATGAATATAATCAAATATTTTTAAAGCAAATTTAACTTTATTAGTTTGAAGTCTTCCAATTAAATGAAGTTTTATACTATTCTTTTTATTTTTTATATCACTCCATTTATCTATTGCTTCTTGTACTTTATTTTCACCAAAATCTAAATGTCCATGATTTATCAATGGTAATATACTTGCCATAGAATGTGTTTTACTTACAGCAATAATTTTTCGTGATTTAACAGGCGCTTCAAAATTTATAATATTTGATTGTATTTCTTTCTCAATCTGAATTAAATTGTAAACACTTTTATGCATAGCAAGTTACCTAAATTATATTTTTTTATTAATACATATGATGAAAATCATATCAGAAAATTACCAAAAAAAGTTGCAATAATTTTTAGAAATTACGAAACAGAATATAATGAGGGGTTAATTCTTAACATCAAAAGAGCTTGTCAAAAACAAGGTAGAAATTTTTTCTTATCCAACAATTTAAAATTAGCAATAAAACTTAATTTGGATGGTGTGTATTTGCCATCATTTAATAAAAGTATAAATTTTAATAAAAGTAATTTCAAAAAAGATTTTATTATTATTGGCTCTGCACATTCTGTACAAGAAATAAAAATAAAAGAACAACAAGGTGTAAAATTAATTTTTTTATCACCTATATTTAAAATTAATAAAAGTAAAAAATTTTTAGGCCCTATAAAATTTAATCTGCTTGCAGCAAAGACAAATATAAGAGTGGTTGCCCTAGGTGGGATTAATCAATTAAATGTTAACAAACTAAATTTGTTAAAAAACTATGGTTTTGCAGGAATTTCTTATTTCATTAATCATAATAATATATAAAAAATAACAATGAATAATATTGAAAATGAAATTAAAATTTTACTAAATTTATTTAATAGTGCTAAATATGATATCTTAATCAGTAAGACAAAAAAGCTTATTAAAAAAATTCCTGAATATTTAATTTTATACAATATTTTAGGATCTTCCTATCAAAGTATTGGTGATCTAAAACTAGCTCAAGAGACTTTTCTCAAAGGTTATAAAATGGATCCAAACAATATAGCAATCATGAATAATTTAGCCAATGTTTACAAAAATATTGGTGAAATTGAACAATCTGAAGATTTATTCAAAAAAATAATTGAAAAGAAACCTGATTACATTAATGCCTATGTTAATTATGGTAATCTTAAACGAGATAATAACGATTTTGAATTTGCTATAGATCTATACAACAAAGCTTTAAAGATAAATTCACAAATTCCAGCTGTTCTATATTCTTTAGCTCTTGCATATCAGGGTTTGGGTAAATTTGAACTTGCAATTGATTATGCAAAAAAAACTCTTGAAATAGAACCAAAATTTACTCAAGCTGACATGTTAATTTCTCAGTCAAAAAAATATCAAGTTAAAGATTCACATTACGAAGAAATGAATTCTAAAAAAGATAATCTAATATTAAATGATGACCAAAAAACAAATTTATTTTTTGCCCTTGCAAAAGCAGAGGAAGATATGGGTTTAATTGAAAAATCATTCAACAATTTGGATTTAGCTAATACAATACGTAGAAAATCATTAAACTTTAATATCAATAATGAAACTAATTTTTTTGATCAATTAAAAAATATTTTTTCAAAAGCTAAATTTGACACAAATATTACTGACACAATAAATAAAAAAAAAATAATATTTATTCTTGGGATGCCAAGATCTGGCACTTCTTTAACTGAGCAAATAATAACCTCTCATTCATGTGTTTTTGGGGCAGGAGAACTTCCTCAGCTCTCTAGAATAGTCAAGACTAAGCTTATGATGAATGACGATTTATCTGAAGAAAATATATCCAATTTATTTTCAAATGAAGAATTTGTTAATGAATTAAGAGCTGATTATCATGATTTTTTAAAAAGATTTAACGCATCTGAGCCTTTTATAACTGATAAAGCTCCATTAAATTTTAGATGGATTGGCTTTATTAAAATACTTTTTCCTAATTCTAAAATTATACATTGCTCAAGAGATCCAAAAGATAACTGTCTATCAATTTTTAAAAATTTCTTTGAGGGGGGATTAGATTTTGGATATAATCAAAAAGAGCTTGGTACATATTATAATCTTTATTTAGATCTTATGAGATTTTGGAAAGAAAAATTTCCCAATTCAATCTATGATGCTCGATATGAAAAAATTATTGAAGATCCGGAAAATGAAATTAAAAAAATGATAAAATTTTGTGATCTAGATTGGGAGGAGAGTTGTTTGAAATTTTATAACAACAAAACTCCAATTAAGACATTAAGTACTGCACAAGCTAGAAAGCCAATTTATAGAAGTTCAAAAAATTCTTTTGAAAAGTTTGCGCCTTATCTTACTGATTTAAACAAACTAATTTAAATTTTAAACAAAAAAAAGCCCCAATAAATTGGGGCTTTTTCTATAATTTTTAAACTGTATTAGAATGCGAAAGAAACAGCAATTTCTGTCATTTCGTCATTTGTTCCAGCAGAGTTGTCATTGTTAGAAACTTCATTTCTGTTTCCAGCAATTTTCATTGAACCCATAGTGTAAGCTATAGCGATACCTTCTCCAGACTCTTCAACATCAGCTGCTGAAGGATTTTTGAAAGTAACATCTCTTTCACCGTAAGATACTGAAAGATTTTCGTTTACGTTAAACGCTAATCCCCATGCTGCAACTTCTTGGTCAACTGCAGCAACTCCACCTTTATCAATGTTTGATACTTGGTAACCAAAAGTTACTGGTCCCATTGAGTAGTTAGCGAAAGCAGTCATATGCTCATCGTCACCACCTGGTGTAGAATCAGCTTCTGTTCCAGTTATTCTTTCACCATAACCAGCACCTAGTGCTAAGCCATCGATACCTAACATTGAACCGTCAGTAGTTAATGCAAAGTCCCAAGCACTTCCACCAGCAGCTGATGATGATCCATCAGAGTTAGCAGTTCCTGAACCTTTTCTTGCAGCACCATTAAATGTTACTCCACCAAAAGTGTTAATGTAGTTAAATACACCTGTATTACCAGCTGCACCAACTAAACCATTAGCTCCACTAGTTCCATCTGTATCTAAACCATCCCAGATTTCTTCAGCAGCAGTCGGTGTTTTATCATCGATTGTAGCTAATCCTGATCCAGAACCTTGGTCAAATGCTAAAGTTCCCATATCACCCATATCAATTGATAATCTAGCTGATGACATACCAGCAAATTGATCTTTTGATGCTTGGTAGTAAGAAACAGTCATTCCGTTAACTTCACCTGAAGCAGTAAATGCTAGGTTAGTTTTCATACCAAACGGGTTACCAGTTACTTCTGTAGTGTCTTCTGAAGTGTAAGTTAACAACGTAGCACCACTTACTGTCATTTCTGCAGCGTTAGCTGAGAATGCAACAAGAGAACCAGCTAATGCTGTTAATCCTATTTTTTTCATATCATTCATGTTTATTCCTTTTGTTATTGTTTTCATTAATGAATGCATAATAAATATACTTAAATTTAAAAATTTGCTGTTTTTTATTATTTTTTAACAATTTTTTAGCTATTTGTTGCATAAATATCACATTTTTTATGACTATTTTGCTTATTTTTTCAAGCAATTTTCTTGAAAAGTGTTAATTAACTAAAAACCTTATTTGTACCAATGAACAAAATTTTACAATTCAAAAACATAATTTCAATTTTAATTTTAATCACATTTTCGCTAACGCTTAATTCTTGTGGAATATACAGAAAAACTGATGCTAGAGAAATTCCAACAAATGCTAATGATAGAATAGTAAAAAATGTTAAAGAAGGCAGAGGTTTTAAAATTGGCAATGTTGGAAACCGTGGTTCTGGTAAATTTCAATTTGCGTCCTCAAATCCATTATGGCGGGCTTCTTTAGAAAAATTAAATTTTGCTCCTTTAAACAATGTTGATTATGCAGGTGGAATAATTGTGACTGATTGGTTCAGCAACGAGACTTCCAATGAACAAATTAAAATTACTATTAGATTTTTAACAAACGAAATAAGATCTGATGCTATTAATGTTATTATTCATAAAAAAGTTTGTAGCACTCAAAATAATTGTAAAATTACTAAAATTGAAAATAATTTAAATAGTGAAATAAAATTCGAAATTTTAAAAAAAGCAGCACAAATTAAAAATAATGACGTTGCAACAATAAAAGAAGAAACTGGAGATTACAAAATCCCTGGAAAAAAATTTTAAGTAATTTAAATTGATTTATTATTTAATAGATTAAACCATTTTATATATGGATCCTGAAAGATATAATTTTAAAGTTGTAGAAGAGAAATGGCAAAATTATTGGCTTGAAAACAAAACATTCAGAGCAGAAATAATTGAAGGTAAAAAAAAGTTTTATTGCTTGGAAATGTTTCCCTACCCATCTGGGAAAATTCATATGGGTCATGTAAGAAATTATACTATTGGTGATGTTCTGGCTCGATATAAATCTCTTCAGGGTTATAATGTTCTGCATCCAATGGGTTGGGACTCATTTGGTATGCCTGCTGAAAATGCAGCTCGACAAAATAATTTAGATCCTAAAGATTGGACTGAAAAAAATATTTTTACAATGAAGGCTCAGCTTAAAAAGTTAGGACTTTCAATCGATTGGGATAGAGAAATATCTACTTGTTCCCCTGATTATTATAAACATCAACAACAATTTTTTTTGGAACTTTATGATAAAGGCTTAGTTTATAGAAAAGAAAATTATGTTAATTGGGATCCAGTTGATCAAACAGTTCTTGCAAATGAACAAGTAATTGATGGAAAAGGTTGGAGATCAGGAGCTCCTGTTGAAAGGAAAAAACTTAGTCAATGGTTTTTTAATATATCTAAATTTTCAGATGATCTACTGCAAGGTCTCGATCAACTTAATGAGTGGCCTAATAAAGTAAAAGTTATGCAAAAGAATTGGATTGGTAAATCTTTTGGTTGTGAAATAGATTTTAAAGTTGAGGGTAATCCAAACGTTAAAAGCATTAGCTGCTTTACAACTAGACCAGATACTTTATTTGGTTTTTCATTTTTAGCTGTATCAGTTGATCATCCAATATCAAAACTATATGAAAATAATGAAGAATTTATTAATTTTAAAGCCGTTTGTTCAAAAACAGGTACGACTGAAGAATCTATCGCACAAGCTGAAAAAATTGGATTTAAAACTAATTTAACTGCAATAAACCCAATTGATGAAACTAAACAAGTGCCTGTTTATTTTGCAAACTTTGTTTTAATGGATTATGGCTTTGGAGCAGTATTTGGCTGTCCAGCACATGACCAGAGAGATTTAGATTTTGCTTTAAAATATAATTTAGATGTCATTTCTGTAGTTAAACCTAATGATAAAGGAAATGATTTTAAAGTTTCAAAAGAAGCTTATACAGGGCCAGGAGTTATCTTTAACTCTAAATTTTTAGATGGCTTAAAAGTTCCTGAACAATCAATTATAGAAACTATTAAAATATTAGAAGAGAGAAAAATAGGAAAAAAAAAAATAAATTTTAGATTAAAAGACTGGGGAGTTTCTAGACAACGATATTGGGGTTGCCCCATTCCAATTGCTTACAAAAAAAATAAGGAAATTATTAAAGTTCCTTTAGAAAAACTCCCAATTAAATTACCTGAAAACATAAACCTTAATACCAATGGCAATCCATTAGATCATCAAGAAAATTGGAAGAAAATTATTATTGATGATGAGGAATGCATGTTAGAAACGGATACGCTTGATACGTTTGTGGATTCCTCCTGGTATTTTTTAAGATTTTGTTCATCTAAAAATGAAGATTTAGGTTTTGATATAGATGAAGTTAATTATTGGATGCCTGTTGATCAGTATATAGGTGGGGTCGAACATGCTATATTACATCTTTTATATTCACGATTTTTTACAAGAGCACTAGATTATAAAATTGATAAAATTAAAGTTAAAGAACCATTTAAAGGTTTATTTACTCAAGGAATGGTTTGTCATGAAACGTATAAAGATCAAAATAATAAATGGTTAAGCCCTGATGAAGTTTTCACTGAAAATGGAAAAGAATTTTTTAGTAAAATTAATACATCAGAAAAAGTAAAAGTTGGTCCCTCAGAATCAATGTCTAAATCAAAAAAAAATACCATTGATCCAGAACAAATGATTAAAGATTATGGAGCGGATGCAGTTAGATTATTTATCCTATCTGACAGTCCACCAGAAAAGGATGTACAATGGTCAGACCAAGGAATGATTGCATCATACAAATTCATACAAAAATTTTGGATATTGCATAAAAAAATAGTTCTTAGTTCTCAGCAGCCACAAAAAGAAGGTCAAATTTTTAGTGAATCTATAGAAGAGTTTACCAATCAAACAATAAATAAAATTAACGTTAGCTTAAATAAGTTTAGCTATAATGTTATCATCGCAAATTTACATGAAATCTATACTTTTTTTAATAAATTATTAGAGGAGAAGTCGTTTAATAAGAACTTAATTGCTAACTATATAAAAATTCTAACTATAATGCTTCCTATTACACCACATCTTGCAAGCGAATGTCTGGAAGAAATTACCACTAATAAAAATTACTCATGGCCTGAAATTAAAGATAGATATCTTCAAAGTAATCTGTGCAAGATAGTTATACAAATTAATGGAAAAAAAAGAGGTTTAATTTTAATGCAAAAAAATATTAAAGAGTCAGATTTAATTGAAGAAGTTAAAAAAACAAAAGAACTACAAAGATTTATAGAAGAAAAAATTATTATTAAAACTATCTTTATAAAGGATAAATTAATAAACTTAATTTTAAAATAATGTTAAAAAAAATTACTTTATTATTATTACTTTGTTTTTTTTGGAGTTGTGGTTATGAGCCTCTTTATCTAAAAAAAAATGATTTAAAGCAGCAAATAAATATCATCACTCTTAATGGAGATCAAAAAATAAATAAAATGATTGTGTCTTCTTTAGGAATCAAAGAGTATAAAAACTCAACTTCTGAATACGCCTTAATATTAAAAAGCTCAAAAAAGATAGATGTTATTTCAAAGGACAAAACTGGAAATCCCTCAGTCTATAGATCCTCTATTATAGTAAATTTTTCTCTTACCGATGATGACACGATCATTAAACAAAAAGAATTTTATTCAAGTTTTACTTATAATAATACTGAAAGTAAATTTGATCTTTCTCAATACCAAAAAAATATTGAAATAAATTTAATTAATGAAATATCAGAAAAGATTTTTATTTATTTAAGGACATAGGAGATGATTTTAAAATCATTTGAACTAAATAAATTAAAATTAGAAAATTATAATTTTTATCTTTTTTATGGAGATAATGAGGGTTTAAAAGAAGATACTATCAAAAATTTTTTTTTAAAAAAATATCAAAATAAAATTCATAGGTATGAGGAGAAAGAAATATTAGACAATATAGATGATTTTTATAATAATGTTTTTACAAAGTCATTTTTTGATAACGAAAAGCTTATAATCATAAATAGAGTATCAGACAAAATTAGAGAGATCATTGAAGAGTTAATAGAAAAGAAAACTGAAGATATTCAATTTATTTTAAATTCAAAAAATCTAGAAAAAAAATCAACTTTACGAAAACTCTTCGAAAAACAAAAATCAATTGTATGCATCCCGTTTTATGAAGATAATAATCAAACTTTAAACTCAATTATTAGTCTTTTTTTTAGAAATAAAAAAATCCCAATATCTCAGCAATTAATTAACGTTTTAGTAGAAAGAAGCAGGGGTGATAGAAAAAATCTAAATAATGAATTAGAAAAGATTGAAAATTTTTCATTAAATAAAAAAAATTTGAACATTCAAGAAATAATTAAGTTAACTAACCTTGCAGACAATTATAGTGCTTCAGAACTCGTAGATCACTCATTAGCTAAAAATACTAGGAAAACAGTCACTATTTTAGGTGAAAACAACTATTCAGACGAAGATAATATCATAATTATTAGAACATTATTAGCTAAACTAAAAAGACTAGTTAAAATTTATGAATTAGTTGATGAAAAAAATAATATTGAACAAGCAATTTCTGCTTGTAAACCACCAATTTTTTGGAAAGACAAACCTCTTGTTATTCAACAAATAAGGTCTTGGAAAAAAGATGGATTAGAACAGTTAATTTATAAAACTAATGAAATTGAACTTTTAGTTAAAAAAAACTCAGCGCTTGCAAAAAATATATTGGCAGATTTTATAATTAATAATTCAAAAAAAACTAATAATTAGATTTTATAATTTCAATTATTTTATTCAACTGATCTAGATCTTTATATTCTAATAATAAAGATCCTGAATTATTTTTTTTATTTTTAATTAAAACATTAAGACCAATTTTTTCTCTAATTGAGTTCTCCAAGACTTGTAGGTTAATATCCTTAGATGTTTTAAGAGAGTGCTTTTTAGTTTTAAATATTTTAACAAAATTTTCTGACCGTCTAACTGAGAGATTTTTTTCAATTATTTTATTTGCAACAAACTCTGCATTATCCAGACCTACTAAAATTTTTGCATGTCCTGCTGATAATTTTTGCGTTTGAATTAACTTTAAAACTGCTTTTGGAAGGTTGAGTAACCTCAAATAATTAGCAATATGGCTTCTACTTTTTCCAATAAATTGCGCTACTTTTTCTTGATCATATGAAAACTCTTCAATAAGACGCTGGTAACCCTGTGCTTCTTCTATTACATTTAAATCATTTCTTTGAACATTTTCAATAATTGCAAATTCTAAAGATTTTAAATCGTCTACGTTCGTTATAACCACTGGAACTTCGTGTAGCCCTGCTTTTTGTGCTGACAACCACCTTCTCTCACCTGCAATTATCTCATACTTTGAGTTATCTTCACTAGACTTTCTGACAATAATTGGCTGAATAATACCCCTCTCTTTTATTGAGTTAGTTAAATCTTGTAAACTTTCCTCATCAAATGTTTTTCTTGGCTGAAATTTATTACTTACAAGATCAGATATCGAAACTTTTTTGATATTTATTTCTGCTTTTATTTCACCTATTAAAGATGACAAACCTCTACCTAGGCCTTTTTTTATTTTATTTGCATCCATTATGCGGTGCTCCCTATTTTTTGTTCTTGATTAATAAATTCATCTGTAAAGTTAAAATATGATTTACTACCTGGACAAGATTTATCATACATTAAAACTGGCATGCCATGGGACGGTGCCTCGGACAGTCTAACATTTCTTGGGATCACTGTTAGATAAACTTTTTCATTAAAATAGTCTCTTGCTTCTTTTTCAACTTGTGTGGATAGCTTATTTCTTTTATCAAACATTGTTAAAAGTATGCCTCTAATTTTTAATTCAGGATTTAAATTAACTTTTATCCGTTCTATGGTTTTCATCAGCTGGGTTAAACCCTCCAAAGCAAAAAATTCGGTCTGTAACGGCACTAATAGTGAGTGAGAAGACACTAGCGCCATGACTGTAAGCAAGCTTAGTGATGGCGGACAGTCTATAAGCACATAATCATAAGTTGTTCTAGAATCATTTAAATAAGCGGTTAATTCGCGTTTTAAAATAAATGCTCTCATGCTATCATCAGCTGTCTCAACCTCAAGCCCAGATAAATCTACATTCGAAGTGATAATATCTAAATTTTTAAACTCAGTTTTTCTAATCACATCAGAAATGACTCTTGTTCCATTTAGCACCCCATAAATAGTATCTGTCGAGCCTTCTAAATTGGAAAGACCAAGACCCGTAGTAGCGTTTCCTTGTGGATCAAGGTCGATTACTAAAACTTTTTTCTCTTGTTGCGCTAAACCTGCTGCAAGATTAATTACTGTTGTTGTTTTTCCAACCCCACCCTTTTGATTTATGACAGAAATAATTTGCATTTAGTTTTTTAATTTTTTTTTTTAATGTTTTTTATATTTAATAAAAATGAATCCTCGCTCGTAATACTTTTTTTTTTTCAAAATCAAAATCCCAATTCATTAAAGTTTCTTCTAAAACTTTTTTTCCATTTTTTCCCATGAATACAATTAAATTTTTATAGCTGCTAAAATTTTTATAAACTAAATCTAAAATTATTGGTAAAGGTTTAAAAGCTCTTGCCATTATTGTACCCGTGTCTAAATTTTCTGCTTCAAAAATATTTTCTTGCATAACTTCAGTATTTAATTTTAAATCTCTAGATACTTTTCTTAAAAAAGAGCTTTTATGGTGACTTTTTTCGTATAAATGAACTTTAGCTAAATTTTTTTGATTTTTAATCATAATTGATATAATTATACCTGGCAAACCTCCACCTGAACCTATATCTGTTATAATATTACTATTTAAATCAACAAATTCAATAATTTGTGCTGAATCTATTATATGACGCTCTCTAATAACCTTATTTTTAGCTGTTTCTTTACTTATTATATTAATTTTTTCATTTTCTTCCTGAAGCATAGATATAAATAGATCAAACTCAAATAATATTTCACGTGGAACATTTTGGTTTTTTAGTAGTTGATAATTTTTAAAAATTTCTTCCATTAAGCTATTAGCTTAATAGACTTTCTTTTTACATGTGACAACAAAATATATACGGCAGCTGGCGTTATTCCATCAATTCTCAGTGCTTGTCCCATAGTTTTTGGTTTTATTTGTTTAAATTTGGCTTTTACCTCATTTGATAGTCCAGAAAGATCATCATAATTAACATTTTCAGGTATAACTAAATTTTCGTCTCTTTTAAATGCTAATATATCTGCTTTTTGTTTTTTAAGATAGCCTCTGTAATGAGCATTTATTTCAATTTGCTCGTCTATTTTTTTATCAAAATAAGGAATTTCAGGCCAAATTTCTCTTATTTTTTTCATATTAACACCTTTTTGAGTTAATATTTCATTAGATTTCCTTATAATACCATCTTTTGCAATTTTAATATCAAAATTGTTTATTTTTGTTGGAGATATTGAAGATTCAGACATTATTTTGGATATTATCCCTAATTTATGTTCTTTATCTTTAAAAATATCTTCTCTTTGTTTTGATATTAATCCAATTTTAATTCCTTTATTTGTTAACCTTTGATCGGCATTATCTGCTCTGAGACTTAATCTGTATTCTGCTCTTGAAGTGAACATTCTGTAAGGCTCTGCAACACCCTTTGTTACCAAATCATCTATCATAACTCCGATGTATGCATCTGACCTATCTAAAATAAATGGCTCTTCTTTCTTAAATGATAACGCAGCATTAATTCCAGCAATTAATCCTTGAGCTGCAGCTTCTTCATAACCAGTCGTCCCATTTATTTGTCCAGCAAGATATAAATTTTGAATTTTTTTAGTTTCAAGAGTTAAAAATAGTTCTCTAGGGTCAATATAGTCATATTCTATGGCATAACCTGGTCTAATTATCTCAACATTTTCTAAACCATTGATATTGTTACAAATTTCTTGCTGAACATCTTCAGGTAGTGAAGTAGATATTCCATTTGGGTATATTGTGTGGTCATTCAGGCCCTCAGGCTCTAAATATATCTGATGACGGTCCTTATCTGCAAACTTTACTATCTTATCCTCTATTGAAGGACAGTATCTTGGGCCAACCCCCTGTATACTACCTGAATACATCGCGCTTCTTTTTAAATTTTTTTGGATTATCTTATGAACTTTTTCATTCGTATAAGTCATCCGACATGAAATTTGTTTGTTTAAATTTTTTTTTGTTAAGAAAGAAAAAAAGTAAGGATCTTCATCTGCAAACTGTTCTTCTAAATTATCATACTTAATTGTTCTAGCATCAAGCCTTGGTGGTGTTCCTGTCTTAAGTCTTCCTATTTTAAAATCATATTTTTCAAGTTGTTCACTTAATCCTGTTGAAGGCTTCTCATTAAATCTTCCAGCTGGTGTTCTTTCATCACCAATATGAATCAAACCATTCAAAAATGTGCCCGTTGTTAAGATTAACTTACCACATAAAATTTTTTTACCTGACTTTGTTTCAAAACCACTTATAATGTTTTTATTAAAAATAAATTTTATTACTGGATCAGCAAAAATGCTTAAATTACAATAGTTTAGTAATTTTTCTTGCATATATTTACGATATAGTGATCTGTCTGATTGAGTTCTAGGTCCTTGTACTGCTGGCCCTCTGCTTCTATTTAATAATCTAAATTGTATGCCTGATTTATCAGCAACCTCTCCCATCACACCGTCTAAAGCATCTATCTCTCTAACAAGGTGACCTTTGCCGAGACCACCTATCGCTGGGTTACAAGACATCTCTCCTATGGTCTCAATTTTGTGTGTAAATAGGGCAGTGTTAACACCAAGACGAGCAGACGCTGCAGCAGCTTCACAACCAGCATGTCCTCCTCCAATAACTACTACCTCAAATGATAAATCATTTTTCATAAGTTAAATTTATAACTGATATAAATATTTACAAGCAGACAGTATTTTTTTAATAAATATTTCTTAAGTTAATTAAGGCTACGTTTTTATGATTAAAATTGAAGATTTACTTATAGCTATCAACTAAAATAGAGAAAATAGGCTAAAAAACCCCTTAAATGTTGATTATTTGCCAATGCAAAAATCATTGAAAATACTACCTAATATCTCTTCAACATCTACTTTTCCAACTATCATTCCTAAATGTCGTGTTGCTAAACGAAGATCTTCTGCAGCTTTATCAAAATCTTCTGCTTCATTTTTTTCTTCAAAGTTTTTCAAATAATTTAAGCTTTGTTCAAGATGTTGTCTGTGCCTTTCACGAGTAATTAAAATATCCTCACTTGTGATAAATTTATTTTTTAACTTATTTTTAATCTTTAAAATTAAATCTTCTAAATTGAGATTATTTTTTACAGAAATTAAAACATGTTCATAATTTTTTATTTCAGAATTTAAATCTTTATTTAGAAGATCTGATTTATTAATCACTAGTATTGCATTTTCGTCCATCAATTCCTTCAAAACACCTTTAAAATCAATGCTTTTAGCGTCTATAACAATTAACTTTAAGTCTGCATTTTCTGCTTTATCAAGTGCTAATTTTATTCCTTTTTTTTCTATTTCATTTTTAGAATCTCTAATTCCTGCAGTATCAGAAACAACAACTGGATAACCATCAATATTTAAATGAGTCTCAATTACATCTCTTGTTGTTCCGGCTATTTCTGAAACGATTGCTACATCTCGATTAGAAAGGTGATTTAGTAAGCTAGACTTTCCAGCGTTGGTTGGTCCTATGATTGCAATCTTGAAACCTTCTCTAATTCTTTCTCCAACCTTTTGATCATCTAAAATTTTTTTAATATTTAAAATTACTTCATTAGAAATTTTTTTAATATTTTTCAAAATATCTTCAGGAAGGTCTTCATCTGGAAAATCTATTTTTGCTTCAACGTGTGATAAAATTTTTAAAAGTTTTTCTCTTAACTCATTAAACTTATCTGCAGAATTTCCATTCATAATTTTTATTGCTTGTTGTCTTTGGATTTCAGTTTCTGCAGAAATTAAGTCTGCAATACTTTCTGCTTTCAGCAAATTTATTTTTCCATTTTGAAATGCAAGTTTTGTGAATTCACCTGCTTCGGCTAAACGGCAATTTTCAATTTTTGAAATAGAGTGGTGTAGGGCATCAATTACTGCCTTGCTACCATGTATATGAAATTCAGCCATATCCTCACCTGTGTAGCTCTCAGGGCCAGGAAACCACAATATTATACCCTCATCAATAAGCTCAGAAGTGTTGATTTTATTGATTTTTCTTAATGTAGCAACTCTTGGCTTAGGAAGCTCTGCATTTGTTAATAGCTTTATTACTTTCTTGGTGTCTTCTCCAGAAACCCTAACAATTGCTATTCCAGAAATTCCTGGGCCAGTGGAGAGAGCATAAATTGTCATGCTAATATTATAGCTTCAATTTTGTAGTTCTGTAAAACTTTAAATCAATTGGTAGTAAATTTTTACTAAGCTGGTTTATTCATTGAGCTAAAGAAATCTGCATTGCTTTTTGTTTCTTTAAGTTTTGAATTAATAAATTCAATAGCATCCATTGTTCCCATCGGACTGATAATTCTTCTTAACACGTTCATTTTTGAAAGGTCGTCTTTATCAAACAATAATTCTTCTCTTCTTGTTCCAGATTTAGTTATATCAATTGCTGGATAAATTCTTCTTTCAGCAATTTTTCTATCCAAAACTGTTTCACTATTTCCGGTTCCTTTAAATTCTTCAAAAATTACTTCATCCATTCTTGAACCAGTATCAATCAATGCCGTTGAGATGATTGTTAAAGATCCACCTTCTTCAATATTTCTTGCAGCACCAAAAAATCTTTTTGGTCTTTGAAGTGCGTTCGCGTCAACTCCACCTGTTAATACTTTTCCAGAGCTAGGTATTACAGCATTATAAGCTCTACCCAATCTTGTGATTGAATCTAATAAAATTACTACATCTTTTTTATGCTCGGTTAATCTTTTTGCTTTTTCAATTACCATTTCAGCTACAGCAACGTGTCTTGATGCAGGCTCATCAAAAGTAGAACTGATAACCTCACCCTTAACCGTTCTTTTCATATCCGTTACTTCTTCTGGTCTTTCATCAATCAATAAAACCATCAAATAACTTGCTGGATAGTTTTTTGCAATTGAGTTTGCAATACTTTGTAAAATCATTGTCTTACCCGCTTTAGGAGGAGATATAATTATTGATCTTTGACCTTTTCCGATAGGGCTCACAAGGTCAATTAATCTTGGAGTTAAATCTGGTTTTTTTTCAATCTTGGTTGTCTCAACTTCCATCACCATTTGTTTATTTGGATAGAGTGGAGTTAAATTGTCAAATGCAATTTTGTGACGAGCTTTTTCTGGTTCTTCAAAATTTATTTTTTCTACTTGTAATAACGCAAAATATCTTTCCCCCTCTTTGGGCGCTCTAACAGGACCTTCGACAGTGTCTCCTGTTCTTAAACCAAATTTTCTAATCTGACTTGGGCTAACATAAATATCATCTGGTCCAGCTAAATAATTTGATTCCATTGCTCTTAAAAAACCAAACCCATCTTGTAATAATTGTAAAACTCCAGCTCCAGTTATCTCCTCTTTTTCTGCAACTTTTTTTAGTATAGCAAATAAAATTTCTTGCTTTCTAAGTGTGCTAGCATTTTCAATCCCAAGCTTTTCTGCTTGAGCTATTAATTGTTCAGATGATTTTAGTTTTAGTTCTTGAATATTCATGTTGAGGGATTGTGGTTAAGGTTATTGGGAGAATTGAATATATATACTCTAACAAGCATTTCAAGTCTAGATCGGCTTAAATATAACAATAAAAACAACCAAAATAAGCAATATTGTTGGTACTTCATTAATTATTCTAAAAAATTTAGAGGATTTAGCATTTTGATCTAGTTTAAAATCATTAAGTAATTTTCCTAAATAAAAATGATAAATTGTCAAAAAAGTTATTAGTATTAATTTTAGTTTTAACCAAAGTGTTAAGATAGCCTCAAGTCCAATAACAGAGATTAATATTAATCCAAAGATCCAAGATAAAATCATTGCTGGCATCATGATAAAATAAAATAATTTTCTTTCCATTGTTTTAAATATTGAGGATGAAATTTTATGATCAATATTTTCAACATGGTAAACAAAAATTCTTGGAAGATATAAAAGGCCAGCCATCCAAGAAACTACAGCTATCAGATGAAGACTTTTAAACAGTAAATAACTATTCATAATTTAAACAAGGACACTTTTTGAAATTTGAAGGACACTGAATTTTTGGAGGATAAAGATTTTTACTTAATTTATATTCATTTTTTTTTATTATTAATTCCGACATTGCTTGAATAAAATCCTCATTAATGCCAAGAGCTGGGACACGTGTATAATTTTTACATCCATTAGAGTCTGCTATCTCCTTATATTCTATATCTAGTTCAACTAATGTTTCTGAGTGTTCAGAAACAAATGCGATAGGGACCAAAACAATGTGCTTGCCAAGTTTAGAATTTTCAACAATTATTTCTTCAGTAGATGGTCCTATCCATTTCAGTGGTCCAACTCTACTTTGATAGCTCAACACCCAATCCAAATTTTCAATGTTTAAATTCCAAACTATTTTTTTAACAGATTGTTCTACCTGCCATTGATATGGATCTCCCTTTTTAATATTTTTTTCTGGCAGGCCATGAGCAGAAAATATTAGTTTAAAATTTTTAAGATCCTTAATTTTTTTCACTATTTCTTTTGTGTGTGCGTTGATAAAATTTTGATCTGTAGGATAACAACAAATTGTGCTTGTTTTAACTTTATAGTTATTATTTTTACAAACATCTTTCCATTCTTTAATTGAAGACCCTGAGGTTGCGGCAGAATATTGTGGGTAAAGGGGCATTAAAATAACTTCTTCGGGATTAAATAATTGAACATCTTTGATCACATCATTTGCTCTAGGGTTCCAACACCTCATTACAATAAAACATTTATATTCATTGTCAGTTTCAGTTTGGTTTAACTTTGTTTCAAGTGCCTCCGATTGTTCTTTGGTTAATTTTAATATTGGTGAGGAGCCGCCAAGCTCTTCATAGATTTTTTTAGCAACAGGCGCTCTTCTATTGGATATTAATTTTGCTAAAGGGTACCTCAGTATAGTTGGTAAATTTAAAATTGCTGGATCATTAAATAAGTTAAATAAAAACGGCTCTACATTTTCAATTTTATCAGGACCGCCAAGGTTAAATAGAATTACTGCTTTTTTCATTTAATAATCTTTCACTGTTTTGACTAAGTAGTCGACCATGTCAGGATTGGTTTCGGGTAACACCCCATGGCCCAAATTAAATATATAAGGATGATCTTTAAAGGTGTTTAAATATTTCAAAGTCTCTTTTTTCAAATTTTCTTTATCCGTTAACAAAACTTTAGGATCAAGGCCGCCTTGAACTGGTATTTTTATTTCTCTACATATTGAAACAGGATCGACATCATAGTCAATATTAACTGCATCAGGTTTAACGATATCACAATAGTTTTTATAATTTTTTATTCCTCTTGGAAAGCAAATTACAGGAATATTTAATGATTTAATATAATTCACTAAATTTAGTGTTGGCACATATACATAGTTTGGTAGGTCTTTTTTTTCTAAGAGACCGGCCCAACTGTCAAAAATTTGAATTACTGTTGCACCGTTTTTAATTTGCTGATCAATATGTAATTTCAAAAACTTTTCTAAAATTATCAAAATTCTATTTATTAAAAATTCATCTTTAAAAAAATCTTTTACTAATTCTTTTTTTGGGGAATGTTTATTAATCATATAGACTAACAATGTCCATGGTGCACCCACAAATCCTATTAAATTTTTATTTTTTATTAAATTGTCTTCGCTAACTTTTTTGATTGATTTATAAACTGGATATAATTTTTCTATAAAATCAATTTCATCAATCTTAGATATTTTTTCTAAATCTAATGAACCCAGTTTTGGACCAAAATTTTTTTCAAATTTTACCTCTTGGTTTAATCCATATGGAATCATTAAAATATCTGAAAAAATTATAGCAGCATCTAGATCAAATCTTTTAAGAGGTTGTAAGGTTATTTCTGAAGATAGGTTTTCGTTTAGACACAAGTTTATAAAATCTGGATTTAATTTTCTAATTTCTCTAAACTCTGGTAAATATCTACCTGCCTGTCTCATTAACCATATTGGAGAATTATTATTTTTTTTGTTTATTATGGTTTCTTGGATAGGTGTCATAATAATAAGTAAATATTTAATTATAGTATTAGTTATATAGTATGTGAATAATGGTAATTAATTGTTTTTCAGTTTTTATACATTATTTATCAACAATTAATAATTTATAGAATTAGTACATAGTCTTAAATTTAAGGGTTTATTTAATATTATTAGATAAAATGTATATTAATGCTTAACATGTTTATTAATGTTTATAAAAATAGGTTTTTACAAGGAAAAATAACAAACAAGATTATTTTAAAGAATGATAAAAATAATACTTAATTATCAACATTTTATTCATGAGTAATACATATCAAATATACCTTATTTCTGACTCCACGGGTGAAACACTAGATAGAGTTTTTCTAGCGATTAAAGCCCAATTTAAAAACATAGAGTATGATGTTAAATCTTATTTTTTTACTAGAACAGAAAATCAAGTTTCTAAAATAATGGATGAGGCAAAAAAAAATGATAATGCAATAATTTTATACACAATTGTTGATACTTCTCTTGCAAAGTTTTTAGCAAACAAAGGAGATGAAAAAAAAATTCCATGCTTTAGCGTCTTGGGAAATTTAATAATGAACTTCTCTAAACTTTTAAATCAAAAAGCATCCCACGTTCCAAGCGGGCAACATGCTTTAAACGAGGAGTATTATGAAAGAATAGAGGCCATCCAATTTACCATGGCTCATGATGATGGTAACCTTGTTGAAGATGTAGATAAAGCGGATTTGATATTATTGGGGGTAAGCAGAACAAGTAAAACACCAACATCAATTTATCTTGCTAACAGGGGTTATAAAACTTTAAATATTCCTTTGGTAAATGAGCAATCAATACCAGAAATCTTAAAAAAGAACCCCCAACTTTCTTGTGTAGTGGGTTTAACAACTGAACCTCAGCGATTAGTTGATATTAGAAAAAATAGAATGAATGCGCTTAAAGAAAAAGAAAACACAAATTATACAAATATCAATAAGATAGAAAAAGAAATTAATGAAGCCAAAAAAACATTTGCCAAATATAAATGGCCAACAATTGATGTTACTAGAAAATCAGTAGAAGAAACTGCAGCATCAATAATTAAAATATATGAAATAAAAAAAAATAATGGTTAAAGAAATAATACTTGCATCAAAAAGTGGTGTGAGAAAAAAGATTTTAGAGGCAAATAACATTAAGTGTAAAATAGAACCATCCAATGTGGATGAGGATAGTGTTAAAGAAAGTTTGCAAAAAGAAAAGGCAACTCCAACAATTATTTCAAAAAACTTAGCAGAATTAAAAGCTAATAAAATTAGCCAAAAATTTATAGAAGAAATAGTTCTTGGAGCAGATAGTGTAATAGATTTAGAAGGTGAAATAATATCAAAGCCAAACGATAGAGTAGAGGCCCTAGAAATACTTAAAAGGATGAATGGAAAAACTCATCAATTGATAAGTTCAGTTTGTATATCAAGGGGTGGATCGATGATATGGAATTACACTGATAAAGCCTCATTAACCATGAAAAATATGACTTTTTTAGAATTAGAGAACTACTTAAAAAAAATTTCTGATAAGGATCTCTATGCTTATAATGTTTATCAAATTGAAGGAGAAGGAAGAAATTTATTTTCAAAGATAGAAGGAGATGAAGATACAATTATGGGCCTTCCAGTCAAAAAAATTAAAGAATATCTTAAAATTATAAAATGAAAAAAACTTTTTTAGTTATAGGAAATCCAATTGATCATAGCTTATCACCAAAATTACATAATTATTGGATAAAAAAATATAAAATTAATGCAACCTATGAAAAAAAGCTTTTAAATAATAATGAGATAAAAGATTTAATTTTTAATATCAGAGAAGAAAAAATTCATGGAATAAATGTAACAGTACCATTTAAAAAAACGGTTGTACCTTTTTTAGATGAATTAAGCGAAGAAGCAAAAATTTCTCAATCAGTGAACACAATCTATAAAAAGGATAATAAAATTTTAGGCGATAACACTGATATTGAAGGTTTTAAACTTAGTTTAGAAAAAACAGAACAAGAAACTAAAAATAAAAAAGCTCTAATACTTGGGGCGGGTGGAGTTGTTCCTTCAATTATTGTTGCGCTTAAAAAAATGCAAATTGAAAAAATTTATTTAAGTAATCGAACAGAATTAAAGGCAATAGAGTTAAAGAAACACTTTCCAGAAATTGAAATAGTTAAATGGGGAGAAATTTTAGATTTTGATATAATTATAAATGCAACAAGCATTGGATTAAAAGAGGAAGATGAAATTAATATTAATTATAAAAAAATAAGCGAAGACAAATTTTTTTATGATGTAATTTATAACCCACCAGAAACAAATTTTTTAAAAAATGCAAAAAAGTACGGTGGAATAACAAAAAATGGTAAAATGATGTTTATTTATCAAGCTCAAAAAGCCTTTTTTATCTGGCATAAAGTTGTACCAGAAGTAGACAATGAAATAATTAATCTTTTAGATGTATGATTAAAATTGCAGTTGTAGGGGATATTGGTTCTGGAAAAAGCCATATTGCTAAACTTTTTGGTTATCCAGTTTTTAATGCTGATCAAGAAGTAGCAAGCATATATAAAAAAAACAAAAATTGTTTTAGAAAATTAAAAAAAAATTTACCTAAATATTTTTCAGTATTTCCAGCAAACAAAATACAAATTATAAAAGCAATAGAGGATAGTGAAAAAAATTTAAAAAAAATTACTAAAATTATTCATCCAGAAGTTAGAAAGAAATTAACTATTTTTTTAAAAAAAAATAAAAAAAGAAAAGCTATAATTTTAGACATTCCTCTTTTATTAGAAAATAAATTAAACCAAAAAAGTGATATAATAGTTTTTGTTCAGTCAAAAAAAAGTGAAATTATTAAAAGACTAAAAAAAAGAGATAATTTTAATTTAAATTTATATAATCAGTTTAAAAAAATACAGTTACCACTAAACCATAAAAAGAAAAAAGCCAATCATGTTATTAAAAATAATTTTACCAATAAGCTTGTTAAGAAAAGTGTAAAAAAAATACTAAAAAAAATTATATAAAATGAAAGAAGTGATACTAGACACTGAAACAACAGGACTATCTGTTAGAGACGGACATAGAATTGTAGAAATTGGATGCATCGAGTTAGAAAATTTGATACCAACCAAAAATAGATTTCATTGCTATCTTAATCCTGAAAGAAAAGTTTCTGAAAAAGCCCTAGAAGTTCATGGTTATACGGATGAATTTTTATCTACTCACAAAAAGTTTGGAGATATAGTTGATGAGTTTTTGGGTTTTATAGAAAATAAGAGACTTGTAATACACAACGCCGAATTTGATCTATCTCACTTAAATAATGAATTATCATTACTAGGCAAGGAAAAATTAAATAGTGAAAATGTTGTGGATACACTTGCTTTAGCCAGGGATAAATTTCCAGGCTCTCCAATAAGTCTTGATGCGTTGTGCAAAAGATACAGAGTAGATAACTCAAAAAGAACACAACATACTGCACTTATAGACTGTGATTTATTAGCCAAAGTTTATATTAATTTATTAGACCAAAAAGAGCCCACATTAAATTTTAAAAATGAAGATAATGAAAAAATGATAATAAATGCAAACAATATTAATCAGTATTATAAAAAAGTTATTAAGCCGACTGAGGATGAGCTTAAGTTACATAAGGAATATCTAAAAAGCAGTTTAAAGAAAAATTTTTTTAATTAGCTCTTTGTTTATATAGTTCTGTAAAATCTATTTTTTTATCTATGGTTACTTCTGGAAATCCAGAATTATGAATTAAATTTAGAAATGCTTTTTCCAGGTTGGGGTAAATTTTATTTTGAACATCGCATAATATAATTTTTTCCAAATCTTTTTTATCATTTATAGCATCATCAATTTTAACAATAGAAGTATAAATTATTTCAAAGTATGATCTTTTTTCACTTAATTCCTTATCATCAAACTTCAAGGTTGTATTAACCTCAATCATTTTATTTTTTAAAGCTTTTGAATTTATATCTATATTTAGATGATATTTTGAAATTTGCTCTTTAACAAAAATATAAGTTTGAATATCTGCTGTTTCGCCTGAAATATCTTTTACAAACTCAGCTAATATTTTAAAGTTTTCTGTCATTTTCATCCTCTATATCTTCAAATTCACCATTAATGAAATCTTGTTTTTTATTTATGGGTTTTTGTTTAATTGATACTTTTTTAAATATCAATTTTCTTGTCGGTGGAAATATTATCAATAATCCTAAGAAGTCTGTAGCAAAACCAGGTAAGATCAAAAGTAATGCTGCAAACGCTAAAGCAGCCCCTGAAATAATCTCATAAACTGGAAGTTCATTTTTTACCATTTGGGACATTCCAGACTTAAGAGTGTTAAAACCTTCATATCTTGCGTAGATAATGCCAAAAAAAGCTGTAATAAAGATAAGTAAAATCGTGTTAAAGGCCCCAATTTGTGAACCTAGCTTGATAAATAAATAAATTTCAATAATAGGAATGCCAATTAATAATAATAAAAATGTGTTCATTTGTCCTTAGTCTAAATTGCTAGTTGTAATTAATCAACATAGTAAATATTATTAAATTATGAGTTATAGTTTTGAATACATAGATATTATTCTTTTAGCAATGATTGCTGGTTTTATTTTTCTTCGTCTAAGAGGAATACTTGGTAAAAAAACTGGTTTTGAAGGTAAAATTCCATCACAATTTGAAAAGGAATTTCAAAAAACAAATATAGCTCCAAAACTAGTTAGTGAAAATTTTGATGACGTGTCACAAAAGGAATTTTTAAAAGGAGCAAAAATTGCTTATGAAACAATTATTACAGATTTTAGTGATAGTGACAACAAACTGATAGCAAGCAAACCACTTTTAGGTAAAAAAATTTATGATCAATTTAAAGAGGCGCTTGAAGATAGAGCTAGTAAAGGCCATTTTGCTGAAATAACCTTTATAGGGATTAAGTCAGCTGCAATTAAAACGCACAAAAAAATTGAAGACAGCTTAGAAGTTACAGTGGATTTTGTTAGTGAAATTATAACATGTATAAAAGACAAAGATAAAAAAATTGTGTCAGGAGATAGTGAGAAAATCAAAACCGTTTATGACACTTGGGTTTTCTCAAAAAATATTAAATCATCAAATCCAAACTGGCTATTAATAAATACTAATACCTAATTGATTAAGAAGATAACAGATAAAGATAAAGAAGATTGGGAAAATTTCCTAAATAATAAAAAAAAAAATCTTAATAAATATCCTATAAAAGAAAGAGATATAAAAAATCCAGACAAAGATAAACAGGACTGGGAAAATTTTTTAAATAATAAAGAGAAAACTCCCAATAAAGATTTTATTCTTAAAAAAAATATAAGATACGAGAAGATAAGGAAAATAGATTTGCATGGTTACACTATTGAAGAAGCAAATAAGGCCATAGAACAATTTATTCAAAAATGTTTTGATGAAAATGTTACTAAAATAATAGTGATTACGGGCAAAGGACTAAGATCTAAAAATATTGAAAATCCCTACCTCTCAAAAGATTTGAGTATATTAAAATATTCAGTTCCAGAATTTATTGAAAAAAATAAAAGTTTAACTCAATTTATAATTGAAACAACAGATGCTAAGATTGAAGATGGTGGTAGTGGAGCTTTTTATATTTATCTTAAAAATAAAAACAAATTTAAAGAATAAATTTAGATAAATCTGTATCCTTAACGAGCTCATCTAGATTTTGTTTCACATAATTAGAATCTATTATAATTTTTTCACCTGCCCTATCTGTTGCAGTAAAACTAATATCATCTAATATTCTTTCTATAATAGTATGAAGCCTTCTAGCACCAATATTTTCTACAGTGTTGTTAACTTCTGAAGCCATATTGGCAATTGCATCAATACCATCATCAGAAAATTCTAGCTCAACGTTTTCTGTTTTTAAAAGAGCAACATATTGTTTTATCAAACTATAGTCTGGTTCTTTAAGAATTCTTTTAAAGTCATCACTGGTTAAAGCTTCAAGTTCAACTCTTATTGGAAGTCTACCTTGTAACTCTGGAAGTAAGTCTGAAGGTTTAGCAAGCTGGAAGGCTCCAGATGCAATAAATAAGATATGATCAGTTTTAATTGTACCGTATTTTGTACTTACTGTTGTTCCCTCAATTAAAGGAAGTAAATCCCTTTGTACTCCTTCTCTAGAAACATCTCCACCAGATCTATCTGTTCTTCCTGAAATTTTATCTATTTCATCTAAAAAAACTATCCCATTATTTTCTGTTGAATTTTTTGCTGATTTTATAATTTTATCTTCTTCTATTAACTTATCAGCTTCATCATTAATTAAAATTTCATGAGATTCTTTGACAGTCATTTTCTTCTTTTTTTGCTTATTACCAACAGATTTTCCAATCATCTCTCCAATATTTATCATTCCTATGTTTGCTCCAGGCATTCCAGGAATTTCAAATGCAGCTTGAGAGCCACTATTATTTACTTCAATTTCAATTTCGTTATCATCTAAATCACCATCTCTTAATCTTTTTCTAAAACTTTCTCTAGTAGCAAGACTTGCCTTATTTCCAACCAAAGCATCTAAAACTTTTTCTTCTGCTAACTTTTGTGCCTTTGTATGTACTTCTTTTCTTTTTTTTACTTTCTCCATTGCAATTGCAATTTCAAGAAGATCTCTTATAATTTGTTCAACATCTCTTCCAACATAACCAACCTCAGTAAATCTTGTAGCCTCCACCTTTACAAAAGGAGCTTCAGCTAACTTAGATAGTCTTCTAGAAATTTCTGTTTTACCAACTCCAGTTGGCCCAATCATTAAAATATTTTTAGGTAAAACCTCATTCTTCATTTCACCTTTTAAAGCTTGTCTTCTCCACCTATTTCTTAAAGCAATAGCCACTGCCTTTTTAGCTTTATTTTGTCCAACAACATATCTGTCTAATTCAGAAACTATTTCTCTAGGTGACAAAGAACTGACTAAAGAGTTATCTTTCTTTTCAGTTTTTTCTTTTGGGAAAGGTGTAACGTTTGTGTCTTCCATTAAATTTTTTCAATTTTAATATTATTATTAGTGAATACACAAATTTCAGATGCAACTTGAATTGCTTTTTTAGCAACTTCTTCAGCACTTAAATCTGTATCTAATAAAACTTTAGCAGCAGCCAAAGCATAATTTCCACCTGATCCTATACCTATGGCATCACCCTCTGGTTCTAACACATCACCTGTTCCTGAAATTATAAAACTATTTTCTTTATCACCAATTGCCATTAAAGCTTCAAGTCTTCTCAAGTATTTGTCAGTTCTCCAGTCTTTTGCTAACTCAACAGCTGCTCTTGGAAGATTACCAGCATGTTTTTCAAGTTTTGCCTCTAGTCTTTCAAACAAAGTTAGAGCATCTGCAGTTGATCCAGCAAATCCAGCTATTACATTTCTTTTTTCAATTTTTCTAACTTTTGCAGCAGTACTTTTTATAACAGTATTGCCCATACTAACTTGCCCGTCTCCTGCAACCACTACTTCATTGTTTTTTCTGATAAGTACTATTGTAGTCATAGATTATAAATGGATATTAATTTTTATTCTTCAAGTAGTAGATTGCAAATATTGATATAGTTAATTAATCCCTATATACATATTATATATTATGAGCAGAATTGGAAAAGTTTCCAGAAAAACAAAAGAAACCAGTATTAGTGTTGAAGTTAATATTGATGGCAAAGGTCAATATAAAATTGATACTGGAATAGGTTTTTTAGATCATATGCTCGAACAATTATCAAAGCATTCACTGATTGATTTAAAAGTTAAAGCAAAAGGAGATATTCATATAGATCTTCACCACACAACAGAAGATACTGGAATTGCTATAGGTGAGGCTTTAAAAAAAGCATTGAAAGATTTTAAAGGAATTAAGAGATACGCTCATGCAATGATTCCAATGGATGAAACATTAACAAGAGTTGCAATTGATGTTTCAAATAGACCTTATTTAATATGGAAAGTTAAATTAAAAGTAGAAAGACTTGGAGAGATGGACACAGAACTTTTTAAAGAATGGTTTCAAGCTTTCTCTCAATCAGCAGGAATAACTTTGCACATGGAAAATATTTATGGAGATAATAGTCATCATATAATTGAGTCTTGTTATAAGGCTCTAGCAAGGTCATTAAGAACAGCTTTAGAGATAGACCCTAGAAATAAGAAGAGCATTCCATCAACTAAAGGCTCATTATAAGTTTAATGAATGTCACAATTGTTGATTATAACTCAGGAAATATCAGCTCTGTAATAAATTCCTTTAAAGAAGTCGCTAAAGATAAAGTTAATATCGAAGTAACATCAGACTTAAATAAGATTAGATCAAGTGACAAGGTAGTATTGCCGGGACAGGGATCGTTTAAGAGCTGTGTTGATGCATTAAATGCCATAAATGGTTTAGTAGAAATACTCAATGAATTTGCAATAACCAATAAAAAACCTCTTCTTGGAATTTGTGTTGGTTTACAAATGTTTGCAGATTTTGGATATGAAGAAATTGAAACAAAAGGACTTGGTTGGATTTCAGGAAAAGTTTCAAAGATTGATAATCAAAATAATAAATTCAAACTTCCGCACATTGGTTGGAATGAAATTAATATTGTTAAAGAAAGTAAAATTTTTAAGAACATAAAAAATAAATCACACATGTATTTTGTACACAGCTACGAATTTATACCTGATGATAAAAGTGTAATTTCAGCAACAACAGATTATTCATCAAATATTGTTTGCTCAGTTGAAAAAGAAAATATCTTTGGAACTCAGTTTCACCCTGAAAAAAGTGATAAATTAGGACTTAAAATCATAGAAAATTTTTTAAATTTATAAAAATGAAAATATTTCCAGCTATAGATATTAAAGACAAAAAATGTGTGAGACTAATTAGAGGGGACTTTAATAATAAAACTGAATATGAAACATCACCAGTTGATCAAGCTGGTAAATACAAAGATCATGGCTTTAAAAATTTACACATTGTTGATTTAGATGGTGCCTTAACCGGAGAGACAGTTAACCTGGATATTATTAAAGGAATAGTTCATAAATTTGATTTAAAAATTGAAGTAGGTGGAGGCGTTAGAAGCATTGAAAGTATTGAAAAATACTTAGATGCAGGAGTTGAAAAAGTTATTTTAGGAAGCGCAGCTATAAAAGATAAAAATTTTTTAAAAGAAGCATGTCAAAAATTTCCAAACAAAATTGCCTTAGGTCTAGATGCTAAAGATGGATACTTGTCAGTCTCAGGATGGAAGGAAAATTCTAATAAATTGACTTTAGATTTTTTAAAAGAAGTAAACGATTATGGTGCAAGCAGATTAATCTATACAGACATAAATAGAGATGGCACTAAACAAAGTCCTAATTTTGAAGAAACAACCAATGTTGCAAATGTATCTAATTGCCCAGTAATTATTTCAGGAGGGGTATCTTCAATTGACGACATTAAAAAAGCAAAAGGTTTAAAAAATATTGAAGGAATAATAGTTGGTAAGGCTATTTATGATGGTGATATTAAATTGGAAGAATTAGTAAAAGAATTAGATGCTTAAAAATAGAATTATACCCTGTTTAGATGTTAAAAATGGGAGAGTTGTTAAAGGAATTAACTTTGTAGATTTAAAGGATGCCGGTGATCCAGTTGAGCAAGCTAAAATTTATAGTGATGGTGGTGCTGATGAGATTTGTTTTTTAGACATTACTGCTTCCAATGAAAATAGAGACACAATATATGATGTGGTTGAAAGAACATCTAAAAAATGTTTTGTGCCGTTAACGGTTGGTGGTGGGGTTAGAGGAGTTGAAGATATTAATAAATTATTAAATTGTGGCGCAGATAAAGTTTCAATCAATACTGCGGCAGTTCAAAACCCTGAAATGATAATTGAAAGTTCAAAAAAATTTGGATCACAGTGCATTGTTGTTGCAATAGATGCTAAAAAAAATGGCGATAAATGGGAGGTTTTTACTCATGGTGGAAGAAACAACACAAATATAGATGCAATAGAATTTGCAAAAAAAATGGAAGATAATGGAGCAGGAGAATTATTAGTTACTTCTATGGATAGAGATGGCACCCAAATTGGTTATGATAATGATTTAATGTTTAAAATATCTTCAACAGTTAATATACCCATAATTGCATCGGGCGGAGTAGGTAACCTGGATCACCTTGTGGATGGTATTAGGCTTGGTAATGCTAGCGCTGTACTAGCAGCTTCAATCTTTCATTACGGAACACATTCAATTAATGAAGCTAAACAATATTTGAATTCAAAAGGAATTCCCGTTAGGATTTAGAGATGACAGAAAATCTATTAAATTTAGTAAATACAATTAGAGACAGAAAAAATAAGGATGAAGATAAATCTTATACTTCATCATTATTATCAGGTGGCCTGTCAAAATGTATAGATAAAATGGAAGAAGAATTTGATGAACTAAAAGAGGCCTTAAATGATAAATCTAATATAGTTCATGAAGCAGCAGATACGATTTATCATATATTGGTTACACTTGAGGCTGCTGATATTAAGTTTGAAGACGTTTTAAAAGAGTTGGAAAACAGAAAAAAACAATCAGGTATTGAAGAAAAGAATAATAGATAATGAGTTACGACAAAAATAATATTTTTGCAAAAATTTTGAGAAAAGAAATTCCTTGTAAAAAAATATTTGAAAATGAACATGTTCTTTCTTTTCATGATATAAATCCTCAAAAAAAAATACATGCACTAGTTATTCCAAAAGGTGAGTACATTGATTTAGATGATTTTAATAATAGAGCCTCAGATCAAGAGATAGTTGCGTTAAGCAAGGCTATTACAGAAGTTTCAAAAATATTAAGTATCTCAACAGACACAGGTAAAGGTTATAGAGCTTTAACAAATTTAAGTGAAGATGGCGGTCAAGAGGTTCCACATTTACACTTCCATTTATTTGGAGGAGAAAAAGTTGGAAAAATGGTTGAGTGACAGAAAAAATTTACCGAAGTTATTTAGAGATAAGATCTCTAGATGAATTAAAAGAAGTTAAGAGACCTGCAGAGAATTATTCTGTAGAGCTTGTAGAACCAAAAGATTTTCAATTAAATAAATTTTTTTACAAATCTATTGGTAAGAACTGTCAATGGATTGATAGACTTATTTGGACAGACTTAAAATGGACAGATTACGTTTCTAATGACCAGTTATTTACATACATTCTTAAAGATAAAGGTGAAATAGCTGGCTATTTTGAACTATTATTTAATAAACAAAGCAAAGAAGCTGAAATTGCTTATTTTGGAATTTTAGAAGAATATTTTGGAAAAAAATTAGGAGGATATTTATTAAGTGAGGCAATTAAATGCTCATTTAATATGGGTGGTGTAAGAGTTTGGCTTCACACCTGTTCTCTAGATCACAAAAATGCATTAAAAAATTACCTAGCTAGAGGTATGAAAAATTTTAAGTCTGAAACTTTAATTAGATGATTAATTATTTTCAGGTAATTTAAAAATCTTTTCATCTATCTCTTGGTTTTTTTTGACAGAAGAAATAAATGTTATTGATAAATTTTGATAAATATCTTCAGTTTGCCATCCAATTAAATTTAAATCTTTCTTATCAAAAAAAATATTAATTTCATTATTATTCTCAAAAATTTTAAAATTTAAATACTTATTGTCAATATCTCTTGGCTCAAGTTCTTCTATTTTAAAAATTAGATATTCTTTATCTAGTAAAAATTCTAAAGGAGTTTTGTTAAGTGGATAACGATAATAACTTCCTTTATTATTAGTCTCAATAACCAAAGAACGTCCATTTGAAACTAAAATTTTTTTATTAGCATTATTGTATACACAAAAAATTTTTTTAGGATATTCAATTATACATTTTCCATCTTCACTCTTATCATTAATGGTTTGTTTGAAATTAAAACTTAAATTATTAGTAAGTTTCATTTGAGAAATTATTTTATCTTTTGAGGATGAGTTGGCTGGAAGGTAAAAACTAAATAAAAATAAAATGATTATTACTTTAAGCATTAAAGAACATCTCTTTTACCGACATGATTAGCTTTACTCACAACCCCGTCAGCTTCCATCATATCAATAATTCTTGCTGCTCTATTATACCCTATTTGTAATTTTCTTTGTAAAAATGAGGTAGATGCTTTGCCCTCAGATCTAATAATATCAAGTGCAGCCTGGTACAACTCATCTTTATCTCCAGAGCTAGAAGTTTCTCCACTCAATTCTTTCTCATCAGCAAAATTTAAGATTTCATCTATATAATCTGGCTCTGCTTGACTTCTTAAATAATTATTAACTTTTTCAATTTCAGTTTCAGATACAAATGGAGCATGAATTCTAACGATCTTATTTGCTGAAGACATATAAAGCATATCTCCCTTACCAAGTAGTTGCTCTGCACCTTGTTCACCCAAAATTGTTCTACTATCTATTTTTGAGGTTACCTGAAAAGATATTCTTGTAGGAAAATTTGCTTTAATAGTTCCTGTAATAACATCAACACTTGGTCTTTGTGTGGCCATTATAATGTGAATTCCAGCAGCTCTTGCCATTTGTGATAATTTTTGAACATGATTTTCTATCTCTTTACCAGCAACAAGCATTAGGTCAGACATTTCATCTACCACAACAACAATATAGGGCATAGCCAAAGTATGCTTAGCATTATAGCCATCAATATTACGGACTCCTTCTTTGGTCATAAGTCGGTATCTATTTTCCATCTCTTTAACAACCCAACCTAAGACAGAAGCAGCTTTCTTTGCCTCAGTAATCACAGGACACAATAAGTGAGGTATGCCTTCATAGGTTGATAGTTCAAGCATTTTAGGATCGATTAGTATGAACTTACATTTGTCTGGTGTGTGCCTGTAGAGTAAAGACAAGATTATAGTATTTATACAAACAGATTTACCTGATCCAGTAGTTCCTGCAATTAATAAGTGAGGCATAGAAGCTAAGTCTCCAACAATAGGAACACCAGAAATGTTCTTGCCAAGTGCAATTGGTAATCGAATATCTTTTTTATTAAAATCAGAGTTAGAGAGTATTTCACTTAAATAAACATTTTCACGACTAGAATTTGGAAGCTCTATACCGATGGTGCTACGTCCTGGAATAGTAGCAATTCTTGCTGATTCAGAGCTAGTATTTCGAGCAATATCATCTGAGAGATTAATAATTTTTGATACTTTAACTCCTGCTGCAGGCTCAAATTCATTTAGTGTTACTACAGGGCCATGACTAACCTTCTTTATATTCCCACTAACCCCAAAATCTAATAAGATTTTTTCTAAAAATTCACTATCAATATAATCTTCATCTTTTAGTTTTTCCCTATCTTTTTGTGTTGGGATTTTAAGTAAGTCGATAGTAGGTAGTTTGAAGCGAATTTTTTTACTAGGAGATTTATTTTCACTTTTTATAAAAGGTAAATCTTCTTGAATTAAATTTGTAATTTCTTCTTGTGGTATAAATTCACTAATTATCTCATTTTCATTAGTATAACTCTTTTCTTTTTTTATAAAGATTAATTTAAAAAGTTTTTTTATTAATTTATAAAAATAAATAATTTTAAAATGGATACTAATTAAAAATAAAATTAAAATAATCAAAATTAAAAAGTAATAGGAAATTTGAGAATTAATATTAATTAATGAAGTTAAAAAAGTTGTTTCTAAATATTTTCCAATAAAACCACCATTTCCATTAATATAAAGGTTGAAGGCAGTGGGGTAAAAAAAAGAAAAAAATAGAGAACCAAATGAAGAATAAAGAATTGAATAAAAAATACTTTCAAATATCAAAAAGATTTTCTTATTCAGAACTATATTTATGCCAGAAAATATGAGCGTAAATGGAATTAATAAAGCAATGAGCCCAAAGGTTTGAAAAAAAAGATCAGCTGTGTAACTTCCATTAAAACCAAGCAAATTTTTAATTTCTGTATTGTCTGGGAAAATAAAATTAGGGTCATCAGGAGAAAAAGTTATAAGTGAAACTAGCAAAAGAAGACCAATTACAACAAAAGCAATTCCGGCAATTTCTATAATTCTATTTATACCAAAATTAATTGTATTGTTGGCTAATTTTTTAAATTCCATAAATAAATGAGTCTAATTAATCACTTTGTATCATCTAATTTTTATTGTTAAAATTAAAATTATTATGAATGTTTGTATTATTGGTGAAGGTCTAACTGCTCTATCTTTAGCTAAAAGCCTTATAAATAAAAAAATAAATGTTCATTATTATTATAAAAGTAGAAATAGTAATTTTTCCTCCAATAGAACAATAGGAATATCTAAAAGTAATTTTGAATTTTTCAAAGAAAAAATTTTTCTAATTTCAAAAAATAATTACTGGAAAATAAATAGAATAGAAATTTATACTGATAAAATTGATACAGAAAATTTATTAAAATTTGAAAATGATAAAAATGATCTATTTTATATTATAAAAAATGATGAGCTTCTAAAATCGTTAAATAGTAACCTTATTAAAAATAAATTTTTTAAAAAAATAATATTAAGCAAAAATATAAATGAGGAGTTTTTAAATAAAAAAGGATATGATTTAATAATAAATTGTGATGCAAATAATTTTTTAGCAAAAAAGTACTTCACTAAAAAAATTAGTAAAAATTATTATAATCTTGCTTATACCACTATTTTAAAACATAAAAAAATAGAGAATAATACAGCAACTCAAATTTTTACAAAGCAAGGTCCAATTGCATTTTTACCAATCTCTAACACCGAAACATCTGTAGTATATTCAATGGATATTAAGAATAAAAAATTTGATAATAGCGATGTAATAGATTTAATTAATAAAAATAACCCCAAATATTTAATTAATAAAATTGATAAATTAAATAGTTTCGATTTGAGTTCTTCAAATTTAAGAAACTATTATCATAAAAATATCTTAGCTTTTGGAGACATGCTTCACAGAGTGCACCCGTTAGCAGGACAAGGATTTAATATGACTATACGAGATCTTAGAATTCTAACTAAAATTATTGAAGACAAAATTGAATTAGGTATGCAATTAGATTCACAAATATTTGATGAATTTGAAAAAAAAACAAAAGATAAAAACTTTGTTTTTTCTAAAGCCATAGACTTAATTTATGAATCTTTTAATTTAGATAAAAAAGTTAAAAATAAAAGTTTTAACAAAATTATTAAAAATATTGGAAAAAATAAAAATCTAAATAATTATTTTATTAAACTAGCTGATGCAGGAATAAATTTTTAAGTCTACTGAATAGTTGTATTGTGAAAATCATCAAAACTGTAAGTACTCAGTATTTCAGAAATTTTATCTTTTCTTGCTTCTAAATTTTTACTTTCTAATAAAATTTGTTTTTCTTCTAATGTAAAAGGTGAGGCCATAGCTAGAGCATTAATAGTTTCATTTAAATCTTGATTTTTGAGAGATTTCCAATTGATAATATAACCTTTTTTTTCGAACAATGATTTTAGATCTTTAAAAATTTTGTCAAGTCCAGCAAGCTTTGCTGTTTCTTTATTTTTATCTAAATCATTTTTATAATTATCAAAAGTAATTTCGAATGTACGATACAATTTATTACTTTTAATTTCTTTAACTATATTGAATCTTATTAAACCATTAAGATCTATCAAATATCGTCCATCAGATGTGTCTTTGAATTTAGTAATTTTTCCCAAACATCCAACATTATGTAAATTTAAAATAGAATTATTATCATTTGTTTTTGGTTGCACGAGTCCAATCATTTGATTTGTATTCAAGCTATCTTTTACCATTTCAATATATCTTGACTCAAATATATTTAATGGCACAGTAGTGTTTGGAAATATAATAAAATTACTTAACGGAAAAACAGAAATTGTTTTTGGCAAAGTAAACATAATAAAAAGTATATAGGTATTAAATATTATTTAAATCAAATTAATGTTAATTCAAGAACAAATCATAAAAAGTGCGTCAATTTTAATTGAAAAAAAAAATTATAGAAAAGCTAAAGATATTTTACTAAATTTTGTTAATAACATAAAGAACGTAAAAATTGATATTAAGATTTTCTTTACACTATATTTAACTTCTGAAGCGCTAAAAGAAGAAAAAGATTCAAAAAAATACTTAGAAAAATGTATGAAAATTAATGATAAAAATCACATCATTCATAACAATTTAGCAAATATATATTTGAAAGAAGGAAATTTCCTGAAAGCAGAAAAATTTTATCTAAAATCTTTGGCGATTAAGAGTGATTATTTATTGGGTATTATAAATACAGCTATATTTTATGAAAAAATTGGTAAATTTGATGAATCAAAAAAATTTTATTTAAAAGCAACTGAATTATCTCCTGAAAGAATATCTGTATATTTTAATATAAGCAGAATAGATAAAAATTTTATAGATGATAACAAAATAGTCACTTTAAAAAAAATTATGAAAAACAAAAATATTGAGTTAACAGAAATGGGTTATGGATTTTTTATTTTAGCAGAACAGGAAAGAAAAAAAAAATCATATGTAAAAGAGATAGAGTACTTAAACAAAGCGCATAAATGTATGTTTGAGGATAAAATGAGCAAAAATAAGCATACCTTAAACTATTGGCAAAACATAATTCCATTAAAATATGATAAATTCGATTTTGTTAATGAAAATAATAAATCTGCATTAACAGATTATAACCCAATTTTTATAATAGGTTTACCAAGATCAGGCTCAACAATAATTGAAGCAATCCTTTCATCTGGAGCTGTAAAGATTAAAACTTTAGGAGAATCAAGTATCATAAATGGAACAGTAGTTACGACACATAATGAATTTAAAAATAATGAAAATACAAAAATTGACTTAGATATTTTAAATAACAAAATTTTTCAAATAATGAACGATAGAAATTTGCTTAATGAAAAAAATAAAATTTTCATTGATAAATCTCTCGAAAATTTTTTTTATATAGATATAATTTTAAAGATTTATCCTAACGCAAAATTTGTAAACAGTTTTAGAAATATTGAAGATAATATTTTTGCAATTTTTCAACAATCATTAGAAAAATTATCTTGGACCCAATCTTTAGAAGATATCTTAAAATATATAGACACTTATTTAAAAGTAATAGAATTTTTCAATAAAAAATATCCAAAAAAGATTTTCTCTCTTGATCTTAGTAAGCTAACAATTAAACCAGAGGAAATTTCAAAGCAGCTATATGATTTTTGTAATCTTAAATGGAACCATAGTGTTCTTAGTTTTTATAACAGGAAAGATTTATTAATATCTACTGCCAGCAATGTACAAGTTAGAAATAGGATAAAAAAATATGATTACGACAGATATAAACCTTATAAATATCTATTAAGAAATTTTGTTAATAAATATTCTTGGCTCAATAATAATTAATTGTTGCTTGAATTAAAAAAAACGACTAATTATAATGTTTGTATGCGGGTCTAGCTCATTGGTAGAGCGAATCGTTGCCAACGATTAGGTAGAGGGTTCGATTCCCTTGACCCGCTCCAAAATTTTAAAACATACCAATCAATGAGTGATTTACTTAATAAAAAATGTGTACCATGTGAGGGTGGAATTTTACCTTTTGATATTAGTGAAATTCATAAATATCAAAAAAAAGTTGATGGTTGGGATGTTAAAAAAAATACAAAAGAAACATATTTTTTAGAGAAAAATTTTATTTTTAAGAATTTTGTTAATAGTCAAAATTTTATAAATAAAGTTAGTGAAATATCGGAAAATGAAAATCATCATCCAGATATTTCTTTTGGTTGGGGATATGCTAAAATTGTAATTACTACTCACGCTATTGAAGGACTATCAGAAAATGATTTTATTTTAGCAGCAAAAATTGATCAAATTTTCAATGTCTAAAATGTCTTGTTTTAGAGAAAACTAAAATAGTACCAGTTTGGTTTGCAAATTTTATTATCTCCTTATCTCTAATTGATCCAGAAGGCTGTATTACAGCTGAAACTCCTGATTGTACTAATTTTTCAATACCATCAACAAATGGAAAAAATGCATCAGAGGCTGCCACAACATCTTCTTTTAAATTTTGAAATTTATTCATTTTATCTATAGCAATTTGACAGCTATCAAGTCTACTAGGTTGCCCTGAGCCAATACCAACGGTTGCCTTTTGGCTTGCAAGAACAATTGCATTTGATTTTACATATCTACAAATATTAAATGCAAAAATTAAATTTTTTAATTGAGATTTATTTGGTCTTAGTTTTGAAACAACTTTGAAATCTTTAGGTTCAAAAACATTTAAATCCTCAGATTGTGTTAATATAGATTCATTCACAGAGCTAAATCTTATTAAATCTTTCATCATAAATTCTGATGCATCAATAATTCTTATATTTTTTTTCTTTTTTAAAATTTTTAAAGCATCAGCTTGAAAACCATTAGCAATGATAACCTCTAAGAAAATTTTATTAAGCTCTAATGCTAGAATTTTATTCATTTTGAAATTACAAGAAACTATTCCACCAAAAGCGCTAACTGGATCAGAAGCAAGAGCCAATTTATAACTTTTTAAACTATTTTTTTCAATTGAAACACCACAAGGATTAGCGTGTTTAACTATAACGGTTCCAGAGTTTTTTGGTAAAGATTTTGATATTGTTAATGCAGAAAAAATATCATTATAATTATTATAACTTAACTGCTTACCATGAATTTGTTTAATATTAAGATTTTGAGTTTTAGAATAAATTGCAGCTTCTTGATGTGGATTTTCACCATACCTTAATTTTTCAATTAAATTTCCATAAATAATTTTTTTTTTTGGAAAATTGTTTTTTTTAATTTTATTAAAATAGTTAGAAATTATAGCATCATAATAAGCTGTTTCAGAAAAGGCCTCTAAAGACATCTTTTCTCTAAATTCAATAGATGTTGATCCTTTATTATTTTCCAATTCATTAATTAAGGTTTCATATTGATCTGAGGATGTAATAACAGTAACATCGTTATAGTTTTTGGCAGCTGCCCTAACCATAGTGGGACCTCCAACATCAATATTCTCTATTATTTTTGAATGATTGGTTGTTTGATCTAAAGTTTTTTCAAAAGGATAAAAGTTAACAATAACAAGGTCAATTTCATCATATTGATTAGCTTTTAGTTCTTTAGTGTGAGATTTGTCGTTTCTTTTACTTAATATACCAGCATGAATTTTTGGGTGTAATGTTTTAACTCTTCCACCAAGAATTTCTGGTGAACCAGTATACTCTGAAACTTCTTGGCATTTAAATTTAAGTTTCTTGATTTCTTTAAAGGTGCCACCAGAGCTAATTAATTCAATTTTGTATTTCGCTAAAACTTTTAAAAGACTGCCTAAATCTTTTTTATCAGATACTGAAATAAGAGCTTTTTTTATTTTTTTCATTATAATTTTATGATTTCCCATCTTATAGTTTGATTTTCTTCATTAGTCATTCCTGAAATAAATATATTTTGATTATTTGTAAAAGAATTTTTTTCTCCAAAATATAACCCTTCTTCAATATTTATTTTAGAATTTTCTGAGCTAAATTTCCAACCTTCTCCATCAAGATCAATAAGTATTGATTTTTCATCTTGAGTTTTCATTAATCGAATATTTGGCTCCAAGTGAAATCTAATATCAAATTTTAAGTTTTTAATACCCTTGTTAGAAATAATTTTATCATGGCCAATGAATTTTAATTGTTCTGGGTAAAATTCTATTTCTCGATCATGAACAATACCATGTGGTTTTAAATAGCCATCATGAGAAGCATTAATTTTCCAATAATTTTTTTTAAATACTACTTTTTTTTTTAATATTCTTAATTCTTGATTAATTTTAGATTTTTTACCTCTTACTTTGCTAAAATTACAAGAGGACTTGTCATCTAAAATTAGTGTGCTATGGACTGCGCTTGACTTAGATATTTCATTTAATTGATGATCAATTTTTTGAAAATAACCACAATTACTAATTAATTTCTTACTATTTGATATAATCTCAAAAGATAAAGCACCAGCTTGATAATCTGAAGATAATTTTTTATTTGGACTCGATCCAACATCCATTATTAAAGAATTTTTTTTACTATTAAGGACCACATAGCCACCCAGCTCATTATTTTGATTTTTAAAATTATATCCAAGTCTTTTTAAATAAAGGTCAAAATTATGATTATTTGTTTTATGGTTACCATTAAAGAGAAAATCTATTTTATTGTTTTGCCAAATAAAAGCGTAAGCCTGACCTAAATAATATATATTTTCATTTATAAAATCTGGTATTTCATTTTGAGATTCTTTGAACCATTCCCTAATTAATATAAAATATTTTAAGTAAAAACTTAACTGTCTAATATTCCTTGATTTTGGAAAGCCATCATTATCCAATGAATATTTGGCTAATTTTTTTAGTAAACTTAACCCAGTATTTAAATAATTATTATTTTGAGGGTACGATAGACCAGTTAAAATGATAGCTGCACACCCTATAATTTTATTATCGATTAATTCAGAGGTTTCAATTTCATTAATAAGGTGATTGATCTGCTTCTTAATAGTGCCGTTAAACCTGTCTTTATAATCTATATTGCCATCTTCATAGGTAAGCCTAGAATTTGAAATCCAAGCTATTATTCTTTTTCCAATTATATCAATTTTCCAATTTTTAGAGTTGTACCTGTCATTTATATTAATCCATTGATTAATGACATTTTGAGTATCTTTTTTCGAGGATCTAAGATCTAGGCTAAATAGCCAAAAAAAACTATTTAAATTTTGTTGGTCTTTTTCTTTTAAATTTGGATTATCCCAAATTTCATTTAATGAATAATTTTCTATGTTAATCTTTTTTTTATCATATTTTATAAGGCCATCTAACAAGCTAGGGCTTGGCTGATATTCTAGTAACTCAATAGAAGAGGGTGTAATTTTTTTATTATATAGATAGGAGTTTAAATAAAAGTGACGAATTTTTTTTTTAATAAGTCTAAATGAATTGTTTAAAATCATTATTCTAACTTGATTTTAAAAGGTCTATATTTTTTTTTATATCTCCATTGTTATTTTTAAATATAGTTGTCCCAGAAACTAAAATATTTGCACCAGCTTCTATTGCTAGTTTATTATTGTCAAAATTGATCCCACCATCAATCTCGATATCAAAATCTATATTCTTTTGATCTCTTATTTTTTTTAATTCTTTAATTTTTTCTAAAACTTCTGGCATAAACTTTTGTCCTCCAAATCCAGGGTTTACACTCATAATTAGAACTAAATCTATCTCATTTAATAAGTCAGTTATTAAATTAATTTTACTTTCTGGATTTAAAGAAACCCCTACTTTTTTTCCTAAACTTTTAATATGGTCAATAGAGACTGCTAAATTTTCAGTTGCTTCTGGGTGTATAGTAATAATATCTGCACCTGCGTCTGCATAATCTTTAATATACTTATGCACGGGTGAAATCATTAAATGAACATCAAATGGTAGTTTTGTAAATTTTCTTAATGATTTTATGATAGGTGGACCCATGGTTAAATTAGGAACAAAATGACCATCCATCACATCCACATGGATCATATCTGCACCGCCTTCTTCAAGTCTTTTTATTTCATTTCCTAATTGACTAAAGTCAGCAGATAAAATTGAAGGAGATATTTGTATTTTTTTCATTGATTGCTAGCTCTACTAGTATCAATTTTTAAAATTTAATTGAATTAAATAATTGATAAATTTGTTTAGAAATTTCACTTTCTAGAGGAAATGATAACATTCCCATTACAGAATAACCTAAGACCCATGGCATAAAGTAAAATCTAATCATATAAAAGAACCATGCTACATATAATGGAACCAGAGGTCCTATAATGAAAGAAGGGGTTATTGGTTTAAAAATTTTTATTAGTGGATCGGTATATTTGACAAAAATCTTCATAAAAAAGAATTCTGAGTCTTCTTTTTGAAAAATATTCATCGCAACTCTTCCTATTAAAGTCCACATAATCATACCAAATAAGTAATCTATAAAGTAAACTAATGGATGGAAGTTTGCTGACATTTAATGAGTTATATTAGAAATGAGATTAAATTAAAAGGGGCGAAATTAATCGCCCCTTAAAATTAAAGTTTATTAGTTCTACTTACCAGTAACAGTTTTACCACTTGGTATACGAACTTCATCAACCATTTTTTGAATTGTTTTATCTGGTTCTTGAGTCATTAAACTCACTACAACCATTGAAACAAAACTAACAGCTGCTCCGAAGATACCAAATGTTAGCTGAGTAAGTCCTAAGAACCCACTTCCACCATTTCTTACCCATACAAGGTACCAAATAGCAGAACCAAGACCTAAAACCATACCAGCAACTGCACCTTCTTTGTTAGCTCTCTTCCACCATACACCTAGTACAAGTGGGAAGAACAAACCAGACATCGCAAAGTCAAAAGCCCAGATAACTGAACCTAAAATACCTTGGATCTCCATTGCAGCAATAGTTGCTCCAGCAAAACCAATTACTACAAGTAATACCCTTGCAACAAGTAGTCTTTTTGCAGTTTCCGCTTTTGGATCAATCATTTTGTAATAAACATCATGAGAGATCGCATTAGCAATTGCTAGAATCAAACCATCAGCTGTTGACATGGCAGCAGCCATACCTCCAGCAGCAACCAGTCCTGAGATTACATATGGTAATCCAGCTATTTCTGGAGTTGCTAACACAACAGCTTTACCGCCCATGAAAAACTCATTAAGTTCAAGAGTTCCATTGCCGTTAAAGTCGCTGATAAACATCAAGTTTGCACTATTCCAGTTTTGGAACCAATCTAAAGATTGAACTTCAGCAAATGATTTACCAATAATACCAGTTGGTAATGTCGGATCAATCAATGATAGTTTTGATAGCGTTGCTAACATTGGCGCAGAAGAATACAGAAGGAAGATAAAGAATAATGACCAACCAACTGATTTTCTAGCTGCTTTAACGCTTGGAGTAGTAAAGTATCTCATCATCACGTGTGGTAATGATGCTGTTCCCATCATCATCGCCAATGCTAATGAAATAAACGCCCAAGGCGTTGCATTTACTGCAGAGTGTGCTTTAGTTATTCCAGCTAACCCTTTAGGTACCGTTGCTAGATCAGCAGCAGAGTTTTTAATAAACCCAAACTGTTGTTCTAACTCACCAATTCTAGCTACCTCGTCAGCTAACATAAAGTGAGGGAAGAAACCCGCACCCATTTTGTTACTGATCCAAAAAATTGGAAGCATGTAAGCTATAATTAGCACGATATATTGTGCAACCTGTGTCCAAGTTACCGCTCTCATACCCCCTAACATTGAACAAAGTAAAATACTTATTAGTCCAATATATACAGCATATTTAAAGTCGATATCTAGAGCAACAGATGCAATAGTACCTGTAGCGTTTATCTGTGCAGTCACATACGTAAATGAAGCAACAGTTAAAACTATTACCGCACATAGTCTCGCTAAATTACCACCGTATCTTGTACCTACAAAATCTGGAACTGTGTAACAGCCAAATTTTCTTAAGTATGGTGCTAATAAAGTTGCAACTAATATGTAACCACCAGTCCAACCGACAAGTAGAGCCATATATCCATAGCCTTTGAAGTAAATACCACCTGCCATTGCAACGAATGAAGCACCAGACATCCAGTCTGCTGCTGTCGCCATTCCATTGAATACAGTGGGCACTTGTCTTCCGGCCACGTAATATGCGTCTGCTTGAGCTGTTCTTGATAGATAACCGATCAGTGCATAGATGAATATTGTAAAGGCTACAAAAGCAACACCTATTGCTTTAGCAGTCATACCCATCTGCTCACCAATTGCCATTAAGATTATGAAACCTATAAAACCTCCTGTATAGATTCCGTAAACTTTTGGCAAATTGTCTATAAATTTACCTTTAATCATTATTGATCTCCTCTTTCGTTGAAGCCGAATTCTTCATCGATTTTCTCTTGCCTATTAGCAAACCAGAAACATAAAATTACAAAAATTCCAAGAGATCCTTGACATGTAAACCAGTATGTCCATGGATAACCGAAAGGTCCTGTAACCTCATTCATTTCAGCTGCAAATAGGAAGATGCCGATTGAGAAAACAAACCAAATAGCCAGTGTTACGAATAACAATGACCTAGTCTTTTCCCAGTGTTTTGTTGCGTTTGACATTTATACCTCTCTATTTTTAGTTATAACTTCGAAACCATAACCATTCTGAAAGTTTTTAAAAGACATAAAATTGTTCATATTAGGTGCTTATTACTTACTTTTTTTAAGGTATAATGATCATAAATAAGAATTTTTATGCAAAAATATAAACTCTCTTGGAGAGACATATCGTTTGGTGATTTTAAAGTTTACTTGTTTGCTATGTTTAGGGCTTTTATTCCAAAGAAAAAAATTAAGAATTTAGATGAGCTTGAACACTTTATTCAAACAAAATCTGCTTGGGTAACACAAGTAACTTTATATAGTTATTTAAAAACCAGGATGGGAACAAGGTACGTTCTTCATTTTGACAATGACGTGTTCATGGCATCTCTTGATATTGCCAGATGGAATATTTATTCTGTTGCTTTACAAGATTTAACATTATTTACGTTCTCATATTTAAAAGTTAACTTTAATTACCAAAACCTTGACCAGTCTAAAGAAATTTTTTCTAAAATTTTAGATGATGAAATTTCCAACAAGATGCCGCTTGATATTATTGAGGAAGCAAAAAAAACTTTTAATGAAAGACTTCAAAATATAAACTGGGAAATTTATTATAAAGATTTACCTTTTAATCCTAGTGCTTTGTCATTATACAAATGGGCCCCAATAGCTGAAGAGCTTAAAACTTTAGATCGAAAAATCGTATTGAATTCTATGATATTGAAATGGGATATTATTAAAAAAGAATTTGAGAAATTAATAGAATTTTAAATATTCTTTCTATTATCCACCAAACTTTGCACAACACTTGGGTCTGCTAAAGTTGTTGTATCCCCTAATTGGTCATGCTCATTAGCGGCAATTTTTCTTAAAATTCTTCTCATAATTTTCCCAGATCTAGTTTTTGGAAGACCAGGTGAGAAATGAATAATGTCAGGTGTCGCTAGTGCACCGATTTGTTTTCTTACCCAAAGTTTTAAATCTCTCTCAAGATCTAGGTCAGCTATCTCCCCAACATTTAAAGTGACATAGCAGTATAAGCCATTACCTTTAATGTCATGTGGGTATCCAACTACAGCAGCTTCGGCAACCTTTGGATGAGCAACAAATGCACTCTCAATTTCAGCAGTTCCAAGGTTATGACCAGAGACAATAATTACATCATCTACACGACCAGTTATCCAGTAGTAGCCATCCTTGTCTCTTCTAGCCCCATCCCCAGTAAAGTATTTGCCATCAAATTGAGAAAAATAAGTATCAATAAATCTTTGATGATCACCGTACACAGTTCTCATTTGTCCAGGCCAAGATTGAGAAATGCACAGTCTTCCCTCACCAGCTCCTTTAATTTCTTTTCCGTCCTTATCGACTATTGAAGGTTTAATTCCATAGAATGGTTTAGTAGCCGACCCTGGTTTTAAATTTATAGCACCTGTTTGTGGACTAATTAATATTCCACCTGTCTCAGTTTGCCACCATGTATCAACTATTGGGCATTTAGAATTTCCTATTGTTTTATAATACCAAATCCAAGCTTCAGGATTTATTGGCTCTCCAACAGTACCTAATAATTTTAAAGATTTTCTTGAGGTTTTTTTAACAGGTTTATCTCCCTCTCTCATTAAAGCTCTAATAGCAGTGGGTGCTGTATAAAAAATATTAACTTTATATTTATCAATGATTTCCCACCATCTTGAGCTGTCAGGGTAGGTTGGAATTCCTTCAAACATTATTGTTGTGGCACCATTAGCAAGAGGACCATAAATTATATAACTATGGCCAGTAACCCAACCAATATCAGCTGTACACCAATAAATATCTTTTGGTTTATAGTTAAAGACATATTGATGGGTCATAGATGCATAAACCATATAACCACCCGTTGTATGTAAAACCCCCTTTGGTTTTCCAGTAGAACCAGATGTGTAGAGAATAAACAAAGGATCTTCTGCATTCATTTCTTCTGGCTCACAATGTTTTGGAACATCTTTAATTAAATTGTCATACCAGATATCTCTATCTTTATTCCAGTTCACTTTGTTTCCAGTTCTTTTAACAACTATACATTTTTTAACATTTGGACAGCTTCTTAAAGCTTCATCTGTGATCTCTTTTAAAGGAATAGTTTTTCCACCTCTAACTCCTTCGTCAGCTGTAATAATATATTCTGATTCACAATCATTAACTCTGCCAGAAATAGAATCTGCTGAAAATCCACCAAAAATAATAGAATGAACGGCACCAATTCTAGCACAAGCAAGCATTGTTACTGCAAGCTCTGGAATCATAGTTAAATAAATTGTAACTCTATCACCTTTTTTAATTCCTAATTTTCTTAAACCATTTGCAGTTTTTGAAACTTCATTATGTAATTGTTTGTATGAAATTTTTTTTGTATCTTTTGGGTCATCCCCCACCCAAATAATAGCGGTTTTATCTTTTTTATCTTTAAGGTGACGGTCTATACAATTAGCAGAAGCATTTAAAGTCCCATCTTCATACCATTTAATTCTAACTTCTTTTTTACTGTACTTAACGTCTTTAATTTTTTTATATGGTTTAATCCAAGTAATTCTTTTCCCCTCATTCTTCCAAAAGTCATTGTTATTTTTAATCGAGTCTGAGTATTTTTTTTGATATTTTGTTTTATTTACTAAAGCACTTTTTACCCACTCAAGTTTAGTTTTTATAATTAATTCTTTTTCTTCAATTTTTTTTAAAACCTTTTTCTTAAAAGGCTTTACTTTTTTTTTAGCCTTGGTTTTTTTAGAAACTTTTTTAACTTTTGATATTGATTTTTTTTTTGGCATATATTTCTAAATATTACTCATCTTGTTTAAAATTTTCCAGCTTTTAGAGTCTATTGGCATAACAGATAATCTACTTTGTTTAATAAGTGATAAATGGCTAAGAGACTTGGTTTTTTTAACCTCTTCTAGAGTTACACTTTTCTTTAATTTTTCCTTAAACTTTACTTGAACAGCTACAAATCGACCATTTTTGTCAGTTTTGTCTAAAAATGCTTCTTTAATAACCTCAACTATACCAACAATTTCTTTACCTATATTTGAGTGATAAAAAAAACAAAGGTCTCCTTTTTTCATTCCTCTTAAATTTTTAGCTGCCTGGTAATTTCTTACTCCATCCCAGGTAGCACCTTTAGCACCAGTTTTTTTTTGCTGATCAATTGACCAAACATCAGGTTCTGATTTCATTAACCAGTAGTTCATCTAATTTTTCTCCAATCTTTATTATTTTTTCTTAATTAATAACCAGTATTGCATAAGTGGTTATAACTATTTATAATAATTTTATGCGAGAAGCCACATACTCATACGTAAAAAATTTATTTAATATCGAGCAGATTAAAGAAATTAACATTAATATTAAAAAAAATCTTAATGTTAACGCAGAAGATGCACCCGCGATAAGTGCTAAAAAAACTTCAGATGTAAAATTTCTTAAACTTGGTACGATACAAAGACACATATTTCCATTTATTGACTATTGTCAAACAGCAAATATATCTAGTTTTGGATTTGATTTACATCAATTGACTTCTCAAAAAATTTTAAATTATAATTCTTATGAACGAGGAAGTGAATATACCTGGCATATAGATGCGACCCCAAAATCACCTATAAAAGATATAAAATTAACTTGTTTATTAAATCTTTCAGAGGAAAAATACGAAGGAGGAGAATTAATTTTATTTAAGGGAGAGGAGGTTTTATGTAAAGAGTTTAGTGAACCAGGTAGTGCAGTGGTATTTCCTTCTTTTACAAATCATAAAGTAAATAAATTAATTTCAGGAACTAGAAGTACTTTAGCATTATGGATGTCAGGACCAAAGTTTAGATAACATTTATTGAAACTTAATTTAGTATTAGTTTTTTGCTGATCATTAGACCAAACATCAGATTCAGATTTCATTAACCAGTAATGCATCTAATTATTTTTCTTACAGGTCACCATAATTTTATTTAACATTTTTATTTTGCAAAAGTAAATTCTAAATATATATACATAATAAAAAGCAAAGAATATTATAAACATCTATTAAAATACATATATTTAATTTACAGGTTTTTAATGAGTTCAAATAAAAGTAATATATGAAAAAATCTTTTAAATGAAAATTGCAGTAATATTTGATGCAGAGACAGGAGCTGGTGGTGGATATTTTCAATCACTGAAATCAGCCCTGCTTCTTAAAAAATTAGAAAATAATTCAATTAATTTTAGTTATATTACACCACACAATCAAATATTTACTAAATTAAAAAATGAAAAATTAAATACAATTTTTTTTAAAGATATTTTATTAACAAGAATTTTTTATCAGTTATCTCAAAGTTACTTCTGTCAAATTTTTTTGTCTTTATTTAAATTCAAAAATCCATTTGTAAAGTTTTTAAAAAAAAATAATTTTGATTTTGTTATATTCCTAGGACCCAGTTGGTTTATTAAAGTATGTGATGGATATAATTTTATTTCTTCAACATATGATATTAATTTTAAATTAGATAATTATTTTCCCGAGTACGAATCTTCTAGACTATTTGAGAGTAAAAACTTAATAGTAAAAAAATCTGTAAATCGTGCCTTTAAAATATTAGTAGATACCGAAAGATCAAAAAAAGAACTAATGAAACTTTATAACTGTCCTGAGAAAAAAATTGTTGTTCAGGCATTTACACCCTCATTACCATCCGCAGAAAAAAACATAGACAAACAAAAAGTCATTAGTGATTTAGGTCTTGAAAATAAAAAGTTCTTATTTTATCCAGCTCGATTTTGGTCGCATAAAAATCATAAATATATTATTGATGCAATTAAAATTTTAGATAAAAAAAAATATGATATTAATATTGTTTTTTGTGGATCAGCGTCAGATAAAGATAATTTAGATTATATAAAAAAAAAAATTAGTGATAATGGATTGAATAATTATTTTTTTATTTATAATTTTATTACCGATGAAGAGGTGACGGTTTTGTATAAAAACTGTGCAGCCTTAGTCATGCCGACTTACGTTGCAAGGTCCACACTGCCTCTTTATGAGGCGTTTTATTTTAAGACTCCTGTTTTTTATTCAAAGGGAGTTTTAGATGAAAAGTTAGAAAAACTTGTTACCCCTATTGATTTAAATGACCCACAAGATTTATCAGATAAAATTTCTGACCTTCTAACTGATAAGCTGGAAACTGCAGATAAGGTTAATAGTGCCCTTAAGTATTATAATGAAAATTGTAGTGAAGCTGTCTTTTTAAATAATTATAAAAAAATTATAGATGACTATATTTATCTTTCTCAAAGGTGGAAAAAGTAATCATCAATTATACCATTTATATTTTTTTTTGGTTTCCAATTAATTTTTTTTATCTTTTTTATATTAGCAATTAAATAAGTGCAGCTTTTGTAATTTTTTTTAATAAAAAATTTTACTTTTAATTTTTGACATATTCTAGCTACCAAATCTTCAAGAAAAATACCTTTCCCAGAACCAATATTATATGTTCCCTTTGCTCTAATTTTCCACAATGTATTTATAGCAAAACATATATCCTCTGTACTAATAAAGTCTCTGTAATGATTTAAATTTTCGAATTTTAAAATTTTTTTTTTAGATTTTAAGATTTTATTTACTATTGAGGGAAAAAAAAAATCTTTTTTTTGTGACTTATCGGTAAAACTAAAGATCCTTCCTATGCAAGCTACATATTTTTTACTAAGATTTTTTTTAATGTAGTTTTCAGACATTAATTTTGTTTTTCCATATAATGTATGAGGGTTTTTTTTGGAATTTTCTCCTAAATATTCAATTTTTTTTTTTATTTTATAAACATGAGATGTTGAAGCATAAAAAAACCACTGAAGCTTAATATTGCACCTATTAATACTATCTACTAAATTTTTTGTACCTATAAAATTCACATTCTTAGCTTTGATATAATTCTCTTTAACAGTTTTTGTAGGAACGATTGCAGCCAGGTGAATTATTAAATCAAATTGATTTTTTTTGATCCATTTTTCAACTTCATTTTTATTTGTAATATTTTTTTTAAATTTAATAAATTTATAATCTAATTCTTTTATTATTTTTTTACCCAAAACTCCTGTAGCGCCTGTTATGCCACATTTAATCATCTATATTTCTTCTATTGATAATAGTTGTTTAATTAATTTTTGTAGCTCATTATTAGTAATTGGTTTTGTGTGTAGACCTATGAAAAATCCTCTATCCTCAATCTCCTGTGAATTTGGGTATATTATATTTTTTGGATTTAAATTATATAATTTAATACTTTCTTGATTCATAAAATTTCCACTTAATATAGGTCTTGTTTCAATATTATTTTTATTAAGTAAATCTAAATACCTTTTTTTTTTATTTATATATTTTTTATTAAGTAACATGGGCAGCCCAAACCAACTAGGCTCTAATTGTTTTGAGATATTGACAAAAGACAACTGTTTCCTCCAGCTTTTGGCTTGATGTAAGGCATCTATAATCTTTTTTCTATTGAAATTTCTTATCTCTTTAAACTTATTAAGCCTTTTAAATTGATTCATTCCAATAGCAGCTGTTATATCAAGTGGTCTTAAATTAAATCCAGAGTTGATAAAATTAAATGATCTTTGATTTTGTGGTGATTTATTTATTCCTCTATCCCACCCATGTGCTCTTAATGAATTTATAATTTCAAAATCTTTTCTATTATTACAAACTATCATTCCACCTTCGCCAGAAGTTATTTGATGTGAATAATAAAACGAATATGTTCCAAAATCACCAAAGGTACCTAGGTATTTTGAGTTATATTTAGTTCCTAATGACTCACATGTATCCTCTATAAGAAAAATACCTCTTTTTTTTAGGGCACCTGATATTTTTGTAATGTTAGAGGAATTACCAAGAATATGAACAATCATTGCAGCTTTTGTATTTCTAGAAATAGATTTTTCAAATATTCTATCATCAATGTTAAAAGTATTTTTATCAACATCTACAAATTTTGGTTTTAATCCTGCCTGAACCAATGGCCAAAGGGAAGTTGACCAGCATAGTGCCTGTATTAAAAATTCGTCTCCTTTTTTTAAAAAATTATTTTTTTTGGGATTTACCAAGGCAAAAGATGCTAATAGGTTTGCAGAACTCCCAGAATTAACCATTAACGCATACTTAACATTTAAAAATTTTGCAAATTCATATTCAAATCTTTCTGTAATTTCTCCCATTGTAATTTTTTTTCTCAACAAAACTTCAATTCCTTTAATTATATCTTCATTTGACAAGGCATCATCTAACAAAGGGTATTTAAAGTTTTTTTGTTTTTTTTTACTGTATAAATTAATAATTTGATTTAATTGTTTTTTAAAATTTTTCATAACATTAAAATTTAATTTTTATAATATCTTCTGTTGTTAGATTAGCTAGATTATTTAAATTATGTTGTATAAAATGCCAAGTGCTATTTTTTTTGATCTAAATATTAAAATTTTAACACAATTAGTTGTACCTTACTATATACAAAAGATTCATGTTTATTAATTAGAATTAGTAAAGATTTTGCCCAAAAGGATTTCTTTGAATCTTTTTAAAGAAATATAAATGTGGGTTTTTCCAGTTCGTAAGTGATTATAGTTTTACTCCTGCACCTTTTAAAAGGGGCGCATCTTTATCTAAGGGCCATCTAGGTTTTGCAGGAATATCTAATTTACTAAATTGATTTAACTTATATTTTTCCAATCCAACCATTGCAATCATTGCAGCATTGTCCCCACATAAATTAGTTGGTGGAAATATTGCTTCAAATTCCTCTTCTTTGCAAAGATTAGTTAGAACTTCTCTAATTCTCTTGTTTGCAGCAACACCACCTGCCACTACAAATTTATTTTTAATTGTTGTGTTTATCTTTTTAAATTCTTCAAAAGCAATTTTACTTTTCTTATATAGTATTTCTTCAATTGTTTTTTGAAAAGATGCTGCAAGATCATATTTTTCTTGTTCAGTTTTTATTTGTTTTGATATTTTTAAAACAGCAGTCTTTAAACCCGCAAATGATAAATTACACCCTCCTTTATGAAAAATTGGCTTTGGTAGCTCATATTTATTGGGATCACCTTTTTTTGCATACACTTCAATTTGTGGCCCACCTGGAAATTCTATTCCTAATAATTTTGCTGTTTTATCAAAGGCTTCACCTACAGCATCATCAATAGTTGTTCCTAATCTTTTATAATTTCCTAAGCCTTGCACACTTAAAAATTGAGTGTGACCTCCAGAGATTAAAAGTAATAAATAAGGATAATTTAATTCAGAATTTAGTTTTGGGCTTAATGCATGTCCTTCTAAATGATTAACAGCTATAAAAGGTTTATTTAGCGAGGAGGCCATTGCTTTTCCAAAACTTAAACCAACAGACAGACAGACCATAAGACCAGGTCCTGCTGTGGCTGCTATTGCATCCAGTTCTTCCATTTTTACTCCACTTTTATCAAATGCTTTTTTTGTGATTAAATCTATTTTTTCCATATGGGATCTTGCGGCAAGTTCTGGCACAACACCACCAAACTCTTTATGAACATCTACCTGACTTGAAACAATACTTGATAAAATTGTTGGCATACCTTGCTCATTTTCAGTTATGATAGAGGCTGCTGTTTCATCACAGCTTGATTCAATTCCTAAAATTATGGGTTTTTTATTCATTAAATATGTTTTTATTAATAATACATTCTCAATATAAATATGAAGTATAAAGCAATTAAATGAAAAATAGAAAAATTATTATAGGCACCAGAGGAAGCAAATTAGCACTAATCTATGCAGAAAAGGCTAGAGAAAAAATTCTTAAACATTCAAAAGATTTTGGAATTGAAGAAGTAATCATTAAAGAAATTGTAACTAAAGGTGATCAAGTTCAAGACAAAAGGTTATCTGAAGTAGGGGGTAAGGGACTTTTCTCAAAAACTATAGAGGTTGAATTATTAGAAAAAAAAATAGATATAGCTGTACATGCGTTAAAAGATATGCCTTCTGAAGAAACTAGAGGATTGTTGACAGATTGCTTTTTAGAAAGAAATGATCCTAGAGAAATTTTAATTAGTAAAGACAATAAACATCTAAAAGATTTAGCATCAAATTCAATTATTGGAACATCCTCATATAGAAGAGAATTTCAGATTAAAAAAATAAGAGAAGATATTGATTGTAAATTAATTAGAGGAAACGTTGATACAAGAATAAGAAAACTTAAGGAAAACTTATATGATGCAATTATCTTATCTTATGCTGGAATCGATTCTTTAGGATTAAATCAAAATATCTCTCAAACTTTTTCTACTTCAGAAATTATACCTTGTGCTGGACAAGGAGTTATTGCCTTGCAGTGTAGAGATAACGATGAAAGTTTAATTAAATTATTAAAGCAAGTTGATCATCAATCAACACATAGTTCAATAAAAGCTGAAAGAAATGTTTTAAAGGTTTTAGAAGGGGATTGTGAAACAGCAGTAGGAGCATTTGCAAACATTGAGGGGAACAAAATTAATCTTGAAGTAGAGCTTTTTTCACTAGACGGCAGTAAAAGATTTTATTTAAAATCATCTGAAAGTGTAGATAAAGCAGAAGAATTGGGAATAGAGATGGGAAAAACTCTTAAAAAGATGTCTAATAATTCTTACAAAAAATAATATGCATATTTTATTTACAAGACCTTTAGAAGATTGTCATGAAATGATATTAAAATTTCAATCATTGGGTCATGAAATATCTCATTTACCTTTAATTAATATTGAAGGTTTAAAATACGAAGCACCAAACTATTCGGAGTTTAAAGCAATTATTTTTACCAGCACTAATGCTGTTAAATTTTTGGATATTAAGAATATTGATAAAAAATTAAAATGCTTTTGTGTTGGAAGTGCTACTGAAAAAAAAGCTAGAAGCGTTGGTTTTCAAAATGTTTTTGCAGCTGAAGGAAATGTTGGTAATCTTAAGGAATTAATCTTACAAAATTTTAAACCTTCTGATGGAAAGCTAATTTATATAAGTGGAGAAATAATCTCTAGTGATTTGGACAAAGAGCTTATTTCGAGTGGGTATACGATAGAACGATTAATTAATTACAGAGCTAACCCAATTGAAAAATACGATGAAAGCTTTATCGAAAAATTAAAATTAAAAATGCCTGAAATTACTTACATTTATTCGCAAAATAGTGCGATTAATTTTTTAAAAGTAATTAAAAGTTATCAGCTAGAAACCCTATGGATGAATACTAATTTAATGTGCATTGGAGAAAAAACCTCTTCAATTCTTAATGAAATAAAGTGGAAAAAAATTTTTCTTTTTAACCCTGGAGAAGAGGAATTTTTGCTATATAAAATTTAGCTATGGAAATTTTTAACAATTTTAGTGACTTATTTTTTTCAGTTTGGTCAAAGGGAATTCACGGTATTGATATTTTTCAAATATTAATTGGAATTGGGATTTTTTTTATTTTTTTAATTTTTAGAGGAATTATCAGTAAAGTAATTATTAAAAGATTAGAAAGTATCTCTAAAAGAACAACCAATAAACTAGATGACACTTTCGTCCATGCAATGGTTGGGCCAGCAAGATTTCTTCCCATTGTTCTAGGTTTTTTTATTGCAAGTTATTACATGTCTTTTGGAGAAGATGGCAAAGTAGCTATTGATACAATTAATAGAACTTTAATAACTATTTTTATTTTTTGGGTGATACATCAAATTGTTGAACCCATCTCTTATATTTTAAGTGGTTTAGATAAAATGTTAACTAGAGAGTTAATTGGCTGGATTATTAAATCATTAAAAATTTTGATTTTCATTCTAGGTTTAGCGGCTGTTCTTGAACTTTGGGGAATAAAAATTGGACCAATTATTGCTGGACTGGGTTTATTTGGTGTTGCAGTTGCTTTAGGCGCACAAGACTTATTTAAAAATTTAATATCAGGAATTTTAGTTTTAGTTGAAAAAAGATTTAAAATTGGAGATTGGATTTTAGTTGAAGGAACAATTGAAGGTATTGTTGAAAAAATTGGATTTAGATCAACAGTGATTAGAAAATTTGATAAATCTTTAGCAATAATTCCAAATTTTCAATTTGCTGAAAACTCAGTAGTTAATATTAGTGAAACAACCAATTGGAGAATAAGATGGTCCATTACTCTTCAATACGATACCACTGTTGCACAGTTAAAAAAAGTAAGAGAAGAAATAGAAAACTATATTAATAAAAGCGAGGACTTCAACCAAAGTGTTGGTGTTGCGGTAAGAATTGAAAAGTTTTCTGATAGCTCAATAGATTTATTAGTTAGATGTTTTACGGCCAGCAACAGTTGGAGCGACTCTCTTTTAGTTAAAGAAAGATTAGCGATTGCAATTAAAGAAATAGTAGAAGGAAACAAAGCTTCATTTGCATTCCCAAGTCAGTCAATTTATATCGAGAAAAAATGATAGCAATTTTTTATTTGGTTCTTCAAATATTAAAGCTTTATTCTTATGTGGTAATTGCAAATGTAGTTATCAGCTGGCTTGTTGCATTTAATGTTTTAAATACTCAAAATAGATTTGTTTATTCTATTTTAGAGGTAACTTATCGATTAACAAACCCTGCACTTAATAAAATAAGAAGTTTTTTACCTAATTTAGGATCAATAGATATTTCACCAGTTATATTACTTTTATTGATTTGGTTTATAGAAATGTGTATGAAGTTGTACATTGCGCCAATGATTTTTTAGGGGAACACATGATTTTAATAGACGGAAAAAAAATAGCAGCTGAACTTAGAGAAGAATTAAGACAAGAGGTCGTAGAGCTAAAAGCTAAACACAATAAAATTCCCGGACTTACAGTTATTTTAATTGGAGAAATGGCCCCTAGTCAAATTTATGTTCGTATGAAAGAGAAAGCTGCGAATGAAGTAGGGTTAAAATCTGAAGTAATTAGATACCCTGAAGCTGTGGAAGAAAAAACAGTATTAGATAAAATTGAAGAATTAAATAAAGATGAAAGTATTTCAGGAATTTTAGTTCAACTACCTTTACCAAAACATATCGATAAGCAAAAAGTTATTGAAACTATTTTACCAGGAAAAGATGTTGATGGGTTTCACCCAATGAATGTTGGAAATCTTTCTTCAGGCTATGAAAGTTCAGTTCCTTGTACTCCTTTAGGATGTTATTTAATGATTAAAAAAATTGAACCAAATTTGAGTGGAAAAAAAGCGGTTATGATTGGTAGATCAAATTTAAACGGTAAACCAATGGCGCAGTTACTTTTAAAAGAAAATTGCACGGTAACAATTACTCATTCAAAGACCAAAGATTTAAAAGCAGAATGCTTGGAGGCAGATATTATCGTTGCTGCTGTTGGCATTCCAGAGCTTGTGAAAGCGGACTGGGTTAAAAAAGATGCAATTGTAATAGATGTTGGGATCAATAAAACTGAAAACGGTATTGTTGGTGATGTTGCTTTTGAAGAAGTTTCAAAAGTTGCAAGAGCTTTAACACCCGTTCCAGGTGGAGTAGGACCAATGACTATTGCTTGTTTATTAAAAAATACTATTGAGTGCTTTAAAAGATCACAAAAATAAGTGTTAAAAAAAATATTCAAAAAACTTCATATACTTCACAGTATTTACATTAAGCATAAATTTTTTATTAAAAAAAAATCTTATGCAATGAATAATGAAGACACCGCTATTTTAAATTACTTTAAAGACAAAAAAAATGGTTTTTATGTAGATGTTGGTTGCTACCACCCTATACATAGAAATAATACTCACCTATTACATATGCAGAATTGGAGTGGAGTTAACATAGATACAAGTCAATTTTCTATTGACCTTTTTAACTTTATGAGACCAAAAGATCTTAACTATAATTGTGCAATTTCAGATAAAAATAAAAATATAAAACTATTTTATCAAAAAGAACTTAGTCAGTTAAGTACAATAGAAAAGGGGCAGGCAGAAAGTGTGTTCCAAGGCGAGATTAAAGAAAAAGAAATAGAAGCTTTTACTTTGGATGAAATACTGAGCAGAGATAAATATAAAGATTCTAAAATTGATCTTTTAGATATTGATGTAGAGGGGGCTGACCTAAAAGTTCTAAGGGGACTATCTTTTGATAAGTTTAAACCAGAATTAGTGTGTGTTGAAATTCACGCAAAAGAAATAGAAAAAAGTGATATCTATAATTTTTTAATTGATAAAAACTATAAATTATTATGGTCAGGAGTTTTTAGTCATATTTTTAAAAGATTGTAAAATTAAGAAAAGATAGATGAAAAAATTTTTAACTTTTCTAATTATAATTACAATTTATAACTCACCAATAATTACTATGGAAAAAAAACCTTATCATCATTTACCAGATGGAACTTTTAGAAATCCAGAAGGATCACCTGTTAGAACTAGTCAAGCGAAGTTTTCATATACACAATTCATTAAATTGAAAAAAAAAATAGATATGACTGTTCCAAAAGAACACGTTGTTGATAAAGAAAAAGTTTTATCTGATTTAGAAAAGTATAAAAATGAAGATTATATTGCTTGGATTGGTCATGCTACTTACTTAATTAAACTTGGAGATATAACAATTATAACTGACCCAGTGTTTTCAAAAAATGCGGGACCTTTAATTTTTGGCCCAGACAGATTTACTGAGCCTGCTTTAAATTTAAATGAAATTCCAAAGACTGATTTATTATTATTAACACATAATCATTATGATCATCAAGATATGGGCACCATTAGAAAATATCCGTTTAAGAATACAAAAGTTTTGGCACCACTAAATCTTGGAAAATACTTTACAAAAAATAAATTTAAAGATGTAAATGAAATGGATTGGTATGAGGAAATTCAGCTTAATGATGATCTAAAAGTAACATTACTCCCAGCTGTCCATTGGTCGAAGAGAAGCCTTACAGATATGAACAAAACACTCTGGGGCAATTTCTTAATTGAATATAAGGGTAAAAAAATCTTATTTGCTTGCGATACTGGCTATGGAAATATTTACAAAGAATTAGGTGAAAAATATGGTCCAATTGATTTAACAATGATTAATATTGGAGCTTATGACTTTAAGCCGATGTTTGATAAATCAATTTATCACACAACACCAGAAGAAGCTTTAAATGTAGCACAAGATTTAAGAAGTAAAAAGGTTATGGGAACACACTGGGGAACTTTTGTTTTATCCCTGGAACCTATTATGGAACCACCAGTAAGATTTAAAGCTAGTGCAGAAAAGTATGGTTTTAAAAAAGAGGATGCTATTATCTTTAAAATTGGAGAGATAAATTCATTAAAAAATATATTATCTAATTAAGATTATTTTTTTTCCATTATCCATAAAGCATTTTCACTTAAGAAAAATATTTTACCATTAGACGGATGAACTTGAATATCTCTTATTCTTCCAACATTATCTTTAAATATAACATCTTCTTTCACATTAGTTGGATCATTAAATATTAGTTTTCTTAAAGATCTATCCTTTAAAGAAGTAACTAGTGCATGCCCATTCCACTCTTTAAACTCATTTCCTCTGTAAATTGTAATAGCACTTGTAGCTATTGAAGGTACCCAATATTGAATTGCTTTAGTAAAACCTGGCTTCCATTTTGGACCAATAGAAATTCCAGAATAATTTTTTCCACCCCAGCCTAAAATTTTCCATCCATAATTTTCTCCTTTTTTTGCCTCTCCAAACCAATCACCACCTCTTGCACCATGATTACTTAAATATATTTTTCCATCATAATTAGAGAGTGTTAAACCTTGTGGATTACGAACACCTATTTGATAAATTTCAGGCAACCAATCTGGTTTACCAGTAAACTTTGGGTTATCTTTGGGAATACGACCATCAGTATGAATTCTAATAATACTACCAGGATGTTTTGTGGGATCTTGGGCAATCATACCTTGGCCTCTTTCACCAGCTGATGCATAAATATAATTATCTTTAATCGCTAATCTTGAACCAAAATGATAACCAGAATCTATAGGAGGGTTTGCTTGAAAAATATTTTTAAAATTTAATTCTTGTTTGTTTAATTGTGCTTTTGCAATTGATGTGCTTGTTTTTAAATTTCCCCTATTTTCTGAATAAGAAATCCACAGAGTATTATCTTGGTAAATAATATCTAATAACCCACCTTGGCCGACTTCTAAAAAATTAAGATTATGTTTAATCTCTGTAACTTCTTTTGAAATAAGATTAATAATTTTAATTTTTCCACTTTTTTCAGTAATAATGATTTCATCATTGTTAATAAAGGATGATCCCCAAGGTTCATCTAACTCTATAATTTTAGTGAATGTATAATTATTGGAATAGCTTTTTGAAGCAAATAAAAGAAAAAAAATTACTAATAAAAAATACTTTTTCACTTTAAGAAAGTTTTGATCTACCACCATCAACAGCTATTATCTGTCCAGTAATCCAAGAACTCTCTTCAGTAATTAAAAATTTTGCAAGCGCTGCAGAATCTTTTCCTTCACCCAATCTTTTAAGAGGATGAGCTTTAGCAATTCCTTCTGCAATTGCAGGATTTTTTAACATTGGTTCTGCAATTTTAGATTTTGATAAACTGGGTGCAATACAATTTACTCTAATATGTGGAGCAAACTCAGCAGCTAGTGTAACAGTTAGTCCCTCAACTGCAGCCTTAGCAGAAGCAATAATTGTATGATTAGTAAAACCTCTTTGAGCAGCAACAGTTGAAAATAAAACAACTGAGCCTTTGTTCTTTTTTAAACTTTCTTGAAATCCTTTTATCGCTTCAATAGCTGAATAAAGGTTTAGTTTCATACATTTATTCATATCTGCTTCTGTAACCATCCTTAATGGTTTTAAATCAATAGATCCTACACAGTAAGCGATACCCTTAATTTCACTGATGTCTGATTTTACTTTTTCTATAAATCCTTCTTCTAACACGTCAGCAACCGTATAAGTGCAGCCTAATCTTTCTGCAATAGTTTTAACTTCATTTTCATTTCTTGCTATTAGATGAATATCATTTCCTGAATTTTTCAATTGTTCAGCTAAGCTGGAACCCACAGAACCTGTCGCACCAAAGATAAGATATTTTTCTGACATATAATTTTTATTTAGTTATATTTAACTATGAAATTGTTTTTTATACTTGGCAATCAATTATTTCCATTAAAATACGTAGACCGCTTCAAAAAGGACCACTCTTTTTACATGGCAGAAGACTATGAACTATGTACTTATGAAAAGCATCATAAGCAAAAGATACTGCTATTTCTCTCTTCTATGAGGTCTTATGGAGATATGCTTAAAGCAAATAAATACAAACTTGAATATTCTAAAATTGAGGACAAAAGTTTTAAAGATACTTATTTTAAAAAATTAAAAATTATCATTAATCAAAAAAAAATTACTGAAATTTCAAGTTTTGAGGTTGAGGATAAATTTTTTGAAAAGAAAATTTCACAATTCTTAAAAAAAGAAAAAATAAACTGGAATATTATTAAAACTCCAATGTTTTTAAACTCAAGAGATGAGTTTAAAAATTATTTATTAAAATCAAAAAAGCCTTTTATGGCAACATTTTACAAAGAAGTTCGTAAAAAATCTGGAATATTAATGGGAGCAGATGGAAACCCTATTGGGGGCAAATGGAGCTTTGATGAAGATAACAGAAATAAATTACCAAAAGACATATCAATACCAAAATTTCCAAAAATTAACGAAACTAATCATACTAAAAAATTAAAACCAATTATTGAAAAATTATTTAAAGATCATCCTGGTAGCACAAATGATTTTTGGTTAGCAACAGAATACAATGATGTGGTCAAACTTTTAGATTTTTTTATTAAAGAAAAATCAAATTTATTTGGCGATTATGAAGATGCTGTTAATCAAAAAGACAATATTTTATTTCATAGCGCATTAAGCCCTTATATTAATTTAGGATTGATAACCCCTGAAATTATCATTCAAAAAATTTTAGAATTTCATAAAAAACACAAAATTAGAATGAACTCACTTGAAGGTTATATTCGTCAAATAATAGGCTGGAGAGAGTTCATGCGTGGAATTTATCAAGGTTACTCTGATGAAATGGAAACAAAAAATTTTTTCAACCATGAAAGAAAAATGAAAAAGTCTTGGTATGAAGGCACAACAGGTTTGCCTCCATTGGATCATGCAATTAAAAATGCGTTTAATCATGGCTGGTCTCACCATATTGAAAGATTGATGATTTTATCAAATATAATGAACCTTTGTGAGGTGAAACCAACAATTGTTTATAAGTGGTTTATGGAAATGTTTGTAGATTCTTCTGATTGGGTGATGGTTCCTAATGTTTATGGAATGGGCTTATTTAGTGATGGAGGTATTTTTGCAACTAAACCATACATTTGTGGATCAAGTTATTTTATGAAAATGATGGATTTTAAAAAAGGGGAATGGTGCAATACGATGGATGGTCTTTATTGGAGGTTTATAGATAAAAATAGAAAATTTTTTTTAAAGAACCCTAGATTGTCTATGATGGTTTATGTTTTTGATAAAATGAAAGATGAAAGAAAGAAAATGATTTTATCTGAAGCTGATAAATTTATTAAACAAAATACTATTTAATGAAAAAAGAAAATTTACCTTCAAAAGTTTGTCCCGTTTGTAAAAGACCTTTTGTTTGGCGTAAGAAATGGAAGCTTAATTGGGATAAGGTAAAGTATTGCTCCAAAAAGTGCTCTAAGTGATTTACTTATCTTTATTTGCTATATCTTTTTTAGCTGCAACAATTTTACCATTTTTATCTGAACTCACATTGGCAGGATTAATTGCAACATCAAATTTTGATAATTTATTATTGTTAATTGTTGCTAGCTTTGGGAATATTTTGGGATCAGTTGTTAACTGGGTCTTGGGATTTTATTCAAGAAATCTTACTACAAAAAAGTGGTTTCCGTTTAAAGACAAACAAATAGAAAACTCTTCAAAATGGTTTAGTAAATTTGGTAAATGGTCATTATTATTTGCTTGGGTTCCAATAATAGGTGATCCACTGACTTTAGTTGCAGGTTTATTAAGAGTTAGATTTTTAGATTTTATTATTTTAGTGGCAATTGGAAAAGTAAGTAGGTACGTCTTAATTTACTATTTGTTTTAATATTTGCTGAATTTATCCAGGTAACTATGCTAGAAAAGTGAATGCTTGAAATATTTATTCAAACTTTCTTTTTATATTTTATTGTTATTGATCCACTAGGAAATACACCATTATTCTTAGCAGTAACTCAAAATATGAGTAGCCAACAAAGAGTTAAAACTGCATTGAGTGCAACAATAATTGCATCAATCATATTGCTATTCTTTGCATTTCTTGGAAGCACTTTATTAAGTTATTTGAATATATCTTTTCCAGCATTTACAATTGGTGGAGGCATCATTTTATTAATAATTTCGATGGAAATGTTGTTTGATAAAAGACAACAACGAAAAGAAGATGACATTGATTTCAATTCTGAAAATGTAAGTGTGTTTCCTTTAGCAACACCGATTATAGCAGGACCGGCTGCAATCACATCTGTTATTGTTTCTGTTTCAGATATGGGAAGTAATTTTACAAACCAATCTGTCGGAATGATTGCTTTGGCTTCAGTTTTACTTTTAACTTTTATATTTTTTTTTACTGCTTCAAAATTTTCTCAGATAATAAATAAAAAAGTTATTAGTGTAATTTCAAGAGTAATAGCAATTATTCTAGTTGGATTAAGTGTTCAGTATATTTTAGACGGAATAAAAACCTTTTTAGCTTAAAGTATTGTTCAGTAGACTATTTTAAAATGCTATAAATATAGTAATGAACATAATTGTCTTACAGCATATAAAGATTGAAGACCCAGGCTATATCAAAGATTTAATGTTAGCTGATGGTTTTAACTTAACCACTATAGAGCTAGATGAAGGTGAAAAAATCCCAAGTGATCTAAGAAAATTTGATGGAATGTTTTGTATGGGTGGTCCAATGGATACTTTTATGGAACAAGAATATCCATGGCTAATTGAAGAAAAAAAAGCAATTAAAGAATTTGTTGTTAATTTAAAAAAACCTTATTTAGGTTTTTGTCTTGGGTGTCAGTTATTAGGTGAGGTAATAGGTGGTAAGGTAGTTAAATCAAATCCAGCAGAAATTGGAATAATGGATATAAATTTTACTAAAGAAAAAAAGGAGGATATTTTATTTTCAAAATTTCCAGATCAAATTAAAAGTTTGCAGTGGCATTCATATGAAGTGCAAGGAATAGATAATAATAAGGATGTAACTTTACTAGCATCATCTCCTATTACTAAATATCAAATTTTCAAATACCAAAATCACGCATATGCAATTCAATTTCATATAGAAATTAAAGACACAACAGTTAATGAGTGGGGGTGTGTGCCTGAATATAAAAAAGCTCTTGAAAGTCAATTAGGTGAGGGAGCTTTAGATAAATTTGATCAAGCTGCAAAAAATAATATGCCTGATATGAATAATTATTCTAAGATACTTTATGAGAATTTTAAAAGGCTATTATGAATAATAAATTTTTTGAATGGGCAGGGGTTATTACGGCAATCCTTTATTCTATGTTTGTAGCCTTAAACATTGGAATAGAGTTTTTAGGATTTTGTTTGTTACTGTTGTCTGCCATTTTAATTGGTATCTGGGCATATAGAGGAGGTCACAAGGGAATACTTGTGTTGCAATTTTTTTATGCAACAGCAGGTATAATTGGAATGATACGTTGGTTTTAATTAAAATTAGCAATAATTTTTGGAATATAGTTTTTAAAATTAAAAAAACCTTTATTACAATATTGCCAAGAAAACTGATCCAACTTTCTATATAAAAATTTTATATTTTTTAATTGATTATTTTGAATAAAATTTAAATTTTCACCAACAGTTGGATAAAGCGCATAAACTTCTTCGGTAATATTTTTTAAATCATTAATGTTAATAGTTTCACAATTTATTGATTTTTGTTTCAATCTTATTTTATGATCCTCTAAAAGATTTGCTTTAAATTTCAACACCTTTTCACTTAATTTGATAGTTCTATCTGTATTATTTGAGACTAACAAAATTTTTTTAAACTTATGTTCTTTAAAATCAGACAATTCAAATGTCATATTATTTTCAAATATTAATAAAGTTTTATCTTCCAAAATCTCAGAATTTTTAAAGCTTTTGTTAATAACAGAATATATCTTATCATTGGATATAGGTTTGGCATTTTCATTTAGTTTTATGTTTTTAAATCTATTATTTGTAAATTTATTTATATTCCATTCACTTACGAGGTAATGCTTGCCTTGAGTTTGAATGCCAGCAACCCATCTCCAACCAAGGGTATTTGATGCAGCATCCCCATCATATAGATGTTGCATAAAAAACTCAGCCCCCAACTGCCATGGTAATTCTAGTGTAAAAATCCAAATGCTAGCAAACCACATTCTAGTGTGGTTATGAAGATAATTGCTTTCTTTAAGTTCAATTACCCATTGATTAAAACAATCTACATTTGTTTTTCCTTCAATTGCATCCAAATAACTTTGATTGTTTTTAAATTCTTTTTTAATTTTATCTAATTCTATTAAGTAATCTGACCAAACATCAGGTCTTAATTCTAGCCAACCTTTCCAATAAACACGCCAAAGAACTTCCTGAATAAATTTTTCATTTTTTGCAAATGAAAACTTTTTAAGAGATTTATTAATTACTTCTAATTCATTAATTATTCCGTGAGTTATATAGGGGGATAAACAAGAAACATTAGATCTATTACTAGGCCCAAAATCAAAATTTCTTAGTTTTGAATAATCTGAAAGATTTTGTTCAACAAAAGTATTTAATTTATCAACGGCTTTAGCCCTTGAAGCTTCAAAAATCATTTTAAACTATTTAGATTTTCTTTTCTTTAGACCCAATTTATCACTGTGTCTTAATCTTAAAATAACTATTGCAGATGCAATTAGAACTATAGCTATAGCTTCATAGACTAATGCTGATGGATCCATTTCTTTTCCTTGTAATATAATAAATCGTGCGAGAGCTGTGATGGCAATTAAAAGAGGCAAAGTTATACTGATTGATTGCTGATTCCAAAAAACACGAACCATTGCTAAGACTTCTAAATAAAGAAACATTAAAAGTAAATCTGCTAGCATTACAGATTGATTTAGGAACATATTATTAATTTCCATACCAACAGCAATTACAGTGCTCACTAAAATAATGCACATTAGTGCAAGCTGTAAATTTTTTGCTATTTTATCCATTACTTATCTTTACTAAATGGTAGCCATTTTTCAAACACTGATTTTACTGGTCCATCATATGGAATTGAATAAGAGCTAGGGTTTGGACTTGTTAAAATTTCTATTCCCTTAGAAAATACAAAGATGAATACAATTACAAAAACAATAACCATAATCTTAAATGGATCAAAGTTTTTAGTTTTGAATACACTGCTAGATTGCGCCTCTGCTTTATGAAAATGTTTGAATGTCATATAAACTGCAAATATCAATCCAATATGAGCAACGTATAAACCGGCCCAACCAAATGCAAAAGTTGTATAAGAAAATATGTATAAACTAAAAACAGTTGTCCAAACGAAACTCAGAACTAATAAAATTTGCAATCTAACAGATCTTGGTAAAGACCTTAGATCATTTTTGCTATCATCAAATAAAATGTTAGCAGCATCTTTCATCCAATTTTTTAGTGCTTCCATATAGCTAGAATAGATATTTATATGTTAAAGGCAAAGGATAAAGTGTCCTTTAATTTTTAGCTTAAATTGGACTTTATTACACTTTCTAAATTTGCAGAGCTTTGAGCGCCTGAAATAAAATCTGTTCCTATTTCAAAGAAGGGTACTCCATTAATTTCTTTCTCTCTTGCGACTGAAATATATGAATTAATTTCTTCAATATTTTTTAAATTAAAAAAATTATTGATTGTATCTCCATTAATATTAAATTCTTTGCCAATATTAATTAAGATTTCTTTATCTCCAATATCAAGACCTTCAATAAAGTATGATTGATATATTTTTTCTTTAATTTCGTTGTGTACATTAGATTGTTCGGCTAATTTTATTAATAAGTGAGAAAATACTGTATTAGGTGTTTTCTTTATCTTATCTAGATTAAAATTAAGATTTTCTTTATTCGCCTCTTCCGTCATTCGATCATACATTGGTTGAGCAAACTCTTTTCCACCAAACTTTATTTCTAAGTACTTGTTTCTTTCAATTCCTTCTTTAGGCATGTCAGTATTTAGTTGAAATGGAACATGCTCTATCTCAAACTTAGTCTCAGGAAAATTTTTTAATGCTTTATTTAATCTTGTCTGACCAATAAAACACCACCCACAAATTGTGTCAGCAAATACTTTTATTTTCATTAATTTATGAACGAAGCTTTTGTTTATGAAAGTTAATAAATCTTTCTACATTTGATTTATTAAAGGTTTTATTTTCTTCAAAAGAAACTTTTTTCATTGAGTAAGCATTACTTTTTGTCTGTCTAGACATTATAGTGATATTGCCTTTGTATAATTTAAGCTTAACAGAGCCATTAACTTTATTCTTTTTAAGATCGACAATTTTTTGAAGTTTAAATCTTGCTTTTGAGTACCAGTAACCATTGTAAATAAGTTCAGCATATTTAGGCATAATTTCATCTTTTTTATGCATAGTTTCTTTGTCCAAAGTAACAGACTCAATTGCTCTGTGCGCTGACATTAAAAGTGTTCCACCAGGCGTTTCATAAACACCTCTAGATTTAATCCCAATAAATCTGTTTTCAACTAAATCAACTCTACCTATTCCATTTTTGCCGGCAACATTATTAAGTTTTTCTAACAAATTTCCAGGCGATAGTTTTTTACCATTAACAGTTATGGGGTCTCCATTTTTAAATCCTATAGTTACAAATGAAGCTTTGTTAGGTGCTTTTTCAGGAGATACTGTTCTTTGAAAAAGAAACTCAGGAGCTGAATTTTTTGGGTTTTCTAAAACCTTACCCTCAGTTGATGTGTGGTATAAATTATCATCAATAGAGAAAGGAGGAGCACCTTTTTTATCTGTTGGAATTGGAATATTGTTTTTTTTTGCATATTTAATTAAATCTGTTCTAGAGTTTAATTTCCATATTCTCCATGGTGCAATAATTTTTACTTTTGGACCAAAGTAATGATATCCTAATTCAAATCTCACTTGATCATTTCCTTTGCCAGTTGAACCATGAGAAACTGCATAAGCTCCAAATTTTTTAGCGGCAGCAATTTGACGTTTTGCAATTAAAGGTCTTGCAATTGAAGTACCCAATAAATAAACACCTTCATAAATTGCATGCCCTCTAATCATTGGAAAGACATAGTCTTTTACAAATGTATCTTTTAAATCTTCAATAATGATATTTTTAACACCTAGTCTTTTGGCATTTTTTATAATTTTTTTTCTATCAATTTCTTGCCCAACATCTGCAGTATAACAAATAACTTCTGCATCATAATTTTCTTGAAGCCATTTTAAAATAATAGAAGTGTCTAGTCCGCCAGAATATGCGAGTACAATTTTCTTTTTAGATTTCATTTAATTAACTGCAGCTAGTTTTTGCAGCATTATAGGCTTTCGTAAATCCTAACAATGAATAATGGTCTATAGTTTGAGAGCCTTTTTGATTATGACCAGTGATCATAATTCTTGATCCTTTCTTCATGGTCTTAATCATTTTGTTTTCAAGTTTGTTATCAGCAATCCAAGCAAAACCTTCTTGAGCAATATCAAATTTGTATTTAGATTTACCTGAAGTAGCTATAATTGAGTTTTGATTATTAAATTCATAGCCACCAGTAACGCTTATTTCATCATTTATTTTTTCGGCAGGTCTAAATGAAACAAACATTCTTGCTTCTCTAGGGTTAGATTTTGGGGCCTGCAACACAGGAACTGATTGAGCAAAACAAACTTTACCGGTTTGTTCAGTTATAATAATTGTTTCCCAGTCTTTAAATTTACCAACTTTTTTTACTTCTTGTGAATTTACGCTAACAGCAAATAAGCTTACAAGAATTAGAATTATAAAATTTTTAATTATGGACATGGGTTAGGGTAAATTTTTTGTACTTCATTTATTTCTTTAATTACGTCTTCACTTAAATCTATACCTATACTTTCTATATTAGTTTTCAACTGTTCCATTGTCGTTGCACCAATGATAACCGATGTTACAAACGGCTGAATTTCTAAAAATTTTAAAGACATTTGAGCTAAATCCAGATTGTGTTTCTTTGATATTTCATAATATAATTCAATAGCTTTTTCAGCATTTTGATTATTATATCTAGACCAAAAATCACCATCTCTTTCCATTCTAGAATTTTTTGGCAATTGTTTATTTCTGTATTTTCCAGATAAATAACCACACGCGAGAGGAGAGTAAGCTAGCAATCCGGCTTGCTCCCTAATAGACATTTCTGCAAGTCCAATTTCATAAGTTCTATTTAATAAATTATAAGGATTTTGAACTGAAAGCATTCTTGGTAAATTTTTATCTTTTGAAAGCTCTAAATATTTAGATAATCCCCACGGTGTTTCATTCGATACACCAACGTATTTAATTTTTCCTTGATCAATAAATTTTTTTAAATTTCCTAGAATATCTTCAAACCTAGTCCACTCATTGCTATCATCATGTTCATAACCTAGTTTGCCAAAAAAATTTGTTTTTCTTTCTGGCCAATGTAATTGGTACAAATCAATACAATCCGTTTTTAATCTTTTTAAACTTCCTTCAAGTGCTTCTGTAATATTCTTTTCTCCAAATTGATTTCCACCACCTCTTACATACTCTCTCATTGGGCCACAAACTTTTGAAGCTAAAATTACTTTGTCTCTCTTTTTTGTTTTTTCAAACCAATTACCAATAATAGTCTCAGTATGACCAAACGTTTCTTGTCTTGGTGGAACAGAATAAATTTCCGCAGTGTCCCAAAAGTTTACACCCTGATCTAAAGCATAATCCATCTGCTCAAAACCTTCATTTTGGGTATTTTGTTCACCCCAAATCATAGTACCGAGACAAATAGTGCTTACTTTTAAATCTGTATTTCCTAATTTTTTATAATTCATAATTATTTAATCTTATTAAGACATCTTGAAATAATAGTAAAAGGCTATTATATATGTGTCATGGAATTCAATAAGCAAAACATATTAAATAAAGTAAAAGAAGCTCAGCAATCAACAGTAGTAATGGATGAGGGCTTAAGAGCCTACATGCTAAAAGTCTACAACTACATGGCTTCTGGTATTTTGTTAACAGGACTTATATCTTTAATATTTTTCAAACTATCTGTAGTAACAGATGCTAATGGATCAATTACAGCATTAACAAGCTTAGGAAATACAATATTTCTTTCAGGTTTTAAATGGATTGTAATGCTTGCTCCACTTGGAGTAGTTTTTTACATGAGTGCTAGAATTAATAAAATGACAGCTTCAACCGCTCAAACAACTTTTTGGGTTTTTGCGTCTTTAATGGGGTTATCACTATCCTCAATATTCTTAGTTTATACTGGAGCGAGTATCACTAGAGTATTCTTTATTACCTCTATTACTTTTGGTGCAATGAGTTTGTATGGTTACACAACTAAAAGAGATCTTACAAAATTAGGATCATTTTTAATGATGGGCTTAATTGGAATTATTGTTGCATCAGTTGTTAACATGTTCTTAAAATCTTCAATGATGGATTTTGTAATCTCAATTCTAGGTGTTTTAATTTTTGTAGGTCTTACTGCTTATGACACTCAAAAAATTAAAAACATGTATGTATCAAGCGATACGGGTGAGTTGATGGGTAAAAAAGCTGTAATGGGTGCTTTAACTCTTTACCTAGACTTTATAAATTTGTTTATAATGTTGTTAAGATTATTTGGTCAAAGACGATAGTCTTTTTATTTCTTAAGGTTCTTCCAATTAGTATTTTTAAGTAAAATTTCTAGATCAAAGGAATTTTTTAAAACTTTCCCATTAGAATCTGTAATTAAATACTTTAAATTTTTATTGCTAGGTTTAAAGTTTTTACAAATTTTATACAAAGCATTCTCTGCTGCATTTTTAAAGACACTAAAACTAACCTGCCTGTTAGAAATGTTTAGACCATAGTCTTTCCATGATCCTTCAGAGACCATTTTTGCATATAGATCTAAAATGATTTTAAGTTCATTTTTTTCAAAAAATTGTCTTTCTTCTATTTGTTTGTGAGGATTATTTACAACTAGCTTTAAGTTTCTATTCATCAAGCTTGTATTTATTAATCAATGATATTTGAAATGCTGTAAAGACAAGGGTTATTGGTAACATGCCCCATACCTTAAAATTAACCCAAAACTCTTCTGTTTGCGTTCTCCAGACACATTCATTAAGGATTGCAAGGAAGAAGAAAAAGTACATCCATCTTTTGTTTAATAATTCCCAACCCATATCAGTTAGAGCAATTGACTTACCCATAATCTTTTTAAGGACAGGTTCTTTTGTAAAATATTTTCCAAAATATAAAGCAAGGGCAAATAAAATATTAATGATCGTTGGCTTTACATAAATAAAAACTGGATCATCAAAATAAATTGTTAGACCCCCAAAAAATGTAATTAAGATACCACTTATTAATGGCATCATAGGTATTTTTTTTTCAAAAAACCAAACAACAGCTAGCGCAGTTAATGTTGCAACTATGAGTGGAGGAATCGCAACTGCTAGATTCTTATCATTATTATAATAATAATAAAAAAAAATGGCTAAAGGCCCAAAGTCAGTTGCAAATTTAAGAAAAGATTTATTCACTTGACAGATATTAACATAATAAAAAAAATATAAATGTTTTTTATTGATTTTTGTTCTTAAACCCCCATATTAATAGTAATGGCAATTCAAAAAGCAAAATTTTCAATAGGAGACATTGTAAAACATAAACACTTTGAGTTCAGAGGTGTAATTTATGATGTTGATTTCGAATTTAATAATTCTGAAGAATGGTATCAATCTATTCCAAAGAATGTTCGTCCTAGAAAAGATCAGCCTTTTTATCATTTGTTAGCCGAAAATGATGAAATTACATATGAAGCATATGTTTCAGAACAAAATCTATTAATGGACGATTCAGAAGATCCAATTAAACATCCTTTAATTGAAGAGATTTTTTCTGGCAAAAGAGGCTCTAGCTACTTTAAGCCCTCTAATTAATTCTTTTTTTAAACACAATTAATTCAAATCTTCGACATATATAGTTGCTATCTATATTTATGTTCTGATCAAGAGTGTTAAATAACGTTTTTATCATTATTGACTCCCTCTGCATTCTTGATCAGGATGATCTTCCATAAAAAAAATTAAATTATCTTTTTTTAATATATATAATTTAAAAATGTTTAAATATTTTGAACCTAATAAAATTTTTGCAATAACCTCTAAAGCACCAAAGTACGTTTTATTTTTATTTATTATTGTCTTAACAATCGGTTTAACAGAAGCGCTTATACTTTCACCTGAAGATTATAAACAAAGTGATGCAGTAAGAATTATGTATGTTCATGTGCCAGCTGCATGGACATCACTTGGAATATTTACAAGTTTAGCTTTTTTGTCTGTTGGAAGTTTTGTTTTTAAAAATAAAAATTTTGCATTAATTGCTAAAAGTTTAGCACCTTCTGGATTCATCTTTAATATTATAGCATTAGTTACAGGATCAATTTGGGGAAAACCAACTTGGGGTACTTGGTGGGCTTGGGATGCAAGAATAACTTCTATGTTAATTTTAGCTTTGTTTTATGGAATGTATTTATTGGCTTGGAGAATTTATGAGGACAAAGAACAAGTAATAAAGGTTACGTCTTTAATTGCAATTTTAGGAGTGGTAAATGTTCCCATCATTAAATTTTCTGTAGACTGGTGGAACACGTTACATCAACCAGCTTCAATTAATATTTTATCAACCAACACAGCAATTCACCCATCAATGTTAGTCCCATTGGGTATTATGACTGCGGCATTTGCTCTTTTTTCATTACTCATTTTTTTGATGAAATATAATACCGAACTGATAAAAGTTAAGAATAAAGGATTAGATAGATTATGATAAATGAAATAATTTCAATGAATGGATATGGAGCTTACGTTTGGTCAGCTTTTTCATTTACATTGATTAGTTTTACAGCCCTGTACTTTGTAACTAAATTACAACTTTCAAAAGAGCAAAAAAGATTTGCTTCTAAATTTGGTTCTCTAAATGTTGAGAAAGCTAGAGCTGCAAGATCACAAAATATTAATAGAGAAATATTATCCAATACATCAAATATTTAACTAATAAACCATGTATGGTAAAAAGGTTAAATTACGATTTATATTCTTAGCTTTAATCTTAACCTCAGTAATTTTAACAGTTTTTTTAGTTTTACAATCATTAAAAGAAAACGTTGTATATTTTCAGTCTCCGTCTGAAATAAAATCTTTAATAGAATTAAATAAAAAAAAAATAAGAGTGGGTGGGATGGTTAAAGAACAATCAATTTTTATAGATTCTGATAAAGTTAATTTTGTTATTACTGACTTTCAAAATGAAATTAATGTTGTCTATACAGGGGCAGTCCCCAATTTATTTGCCGAAGGAAAAGGAGTAGTTGCTGAAGGTTTTTTAAAAGATAAGAATTATTTTACAGCTACTAAAATTTTAGCAAAACATGATGAAAATTATATGCCCCCAGAAGTTAAAGAAGCCTTAGGAGATAAATAAATTGCTAGCTAATCAGATAGGTTATTATTCTTTAATTTTAGGGTTGTTACTTTCGGTATTGCTTTGTGGAGTTTCGATTAAAGACTTTAATAAAACTAATAAGCAAATTAACCAAACTATATTATCTCTATCATTTCTACAGTTAGTTTTTGTAATTGTGAGTTTTTTGAGTTTGATTATATCTTTTATAAATTCAGATTTTAGTAATGAGACAGTTTTTAATAATTCTCACACAACTAAACCATTATTCTATAAAATCTCAGGAACTTGGGGAAACCATGAAGGAAGTTTATTGTTATGGTTGTTAGTATTAACTTTGTTTATTTTTTTGTTTTTAATTAAATCAAGAGAGCAGCCTAAAAAATATAGAATTTTAACTTTATTATTTCAGCAAATAATAATTATTGGGTTTTTCTTATTTGTATTAATGACATCTAATCCTTTTAATTATTTATTTCCAATTCCCAATGAAGGTCTTGGTCTTAACCCAATTTTACAAGATCCAGCTTTGGCAATTCATCCCCCAATTTTATATTTAGGGTATGTTAGTACCTCTATAATATTTTCATCATCCCTTGCTGCAGTTACACAAAATTATGTCACCAAAGAATGGGGGCAGCATATTAAAAAATGGGTTTTAGTTTCTTGGATTTTTCTAACTATTGGAATTATGCTTGGATCAATTTGGGCATATTACGAACTAGGATGGGGAGGTTTTTGGTTTTGGGACCCAGTTGAAAATGTTTCTTTAATGCCATGGCTAACACTAACAGCATTGTTGCATTGCATTGTAGTGTTAGAAAGAAGAGCATCACTAACATCTTGGGTGGTTATACTGTCTATTACAACATTTACCCTAAGTATGTGTGGAACTTTTTTAGTAAGATCCGGAATATTAAATTCTGTACATACATTTGCTAATGACCCTGCAAGAGGTATTTTTATATTAATATTTCTATTTGCACTAATTGTCTTATCGTTAGGAATATTTTTTATATTTCACAAAGAAAATAATAAAAGCTCAAATAATTTTTTTTGGCTTAGTAGAGAAACTTCTATCTTAATAAACAATTGGTTTATGATGTATTTTTTAGCTGTTGTTTTAATAGGTACGGTATATCCAATTTTTCTAGATGTAATATCTAGTGAAAAAATATCAGTAGGGCCTCCTTTTTATCATAAATTAATTGTTCCTTTTTTAATACCATTTCTATTATTCATGTCTCTTGGACCAAGACTTAAATGGATTAAATCAAAAATTGAAAATAAAAACTCACTTATTATCACATTTACAATTTCGGTAATGTTAACTTTTTTTATTATTAAAAATTTAACTGCTGACTTACTTTTTTATACAGTTTTAATTTCAGCTGCTTTTTTTTTATTCTTTACAACTTTAAAAGAATTATTTATTAAAAAATTTAATAATATTTCTCAAACGATTTCACACTTTGGTTTTAGTATATTAATATTAAGTATTCTGTTTAACAGCATTTTATCCTCAGAAATTATAACCAACATAAAAATTGGCGAAAGATATGATTATAATAAAGGTGAAATTTTTTTTAAAAAGATAGAAGAAAAAAAAGAAAGTAATTTCAACTCCATCATTGCTTCTTTTGAGATAAAAGACAAAAATGGAAAAACTATTGAATTAAAACCTGAGATTAGAATTTATAATCAGCCTGTAATTATTACCAGTGAAGCAGATATAAGAACAACACTATTAGAAGATAAATTTTTAGTAATGAACCTTGTAAAGGATAATGAGTATTTTAATATCAGATATCAAGTAAAGCCATTTATGGTTTGGATATGGATCTCAGTTTTACTATTATGCCTTGGTGGATTAATGAGTTTATTTAAAAGAAAGATATGAAAAATAAGTTTAGCTTATTTGTTGTAGTTATTTTTTTAAGCTTTTGTTTTGTTATTTTTTATAAAGGATTAAATACTCCAAACACTTATACCCCAAAGGTTAATGAGAAAAAAAATATCCCAACTTTTAAAGCTAAGGACTTTTATTCAAATAGCTATATAAACTCAGATAAAATTTTTGAAGATAACACATTTTATATTGTAAATATTTGGGCATCCTGGTGTGTGCCTTGTAGAACAGAGCACCCCTTATTAATGCAACTAAGTAAAAATCAATCGATTAAATTAATTGGATTGAATTATAGAGACAATTTTAATAATGCAAAAAAATTTATTGATGACTTTGGCAACCCATATTCTAGAATTTTAATTGATAAAGATGGAACCTTAGGAGTTGAATTTGGAGCATATGGAGTTCCAGAAACTTTTTTAATAGATAAAAATAAAAATATAATTAAAAAATTTGTTGGTCCAATCAATCAAGAAATTGTTAATGAGATTAAATTAATTATTAAATGAAAATTTTAAAAATATTTATAATCCTATTTTTAGCCACAAGCCTTTTTGAGTTAAAATCAGATGAAGTAAATGATGTTTTAAAAAATAAAATTTTAAAAAATATTCGTTGTTTAATTTGTCAGGGTCAGTCAGTATACGATTCTGAATCTGAATTTGCCTCCAGTATTAAACTAATTGTTGATAGAAAAATTAATGAAGGATTAAAAGAAAAGCAAATATATCAATTTTTAAGAGAAAAGTATGGTGATTGGGTTATTTTTGATCCTCAATTAAACAAAAACACTTATGTTTTATGGTTATTACCATTATTGTTATTTTTATTTGGTGGTGCAATAATGTATAAAAAAATTCAAAAAAAAAATGAAAAGTAACTTTTATATTAAAATTTTATCAGCAGTAATTTTAACACTATTTTCTTTGACTGTTAGTGCTGAGGAAAATGTTAGTGAACATCAATATAATTTTTATACTGGCAATTTTGATTTCAGTGATGATAAACAAAAAGCTATACTTTTTGGATTTCAACATCAAAATGAAAATTTAGAAAGAAATACTTTCCTTGGAAATGCATCTCCTATCACAGGAGGATTTATAACTGAAAACTCAGCTGCTTATGTGTATACAGGTGTTGAGTGGAACTACGCAATGGGAGACAAAATTAAATTTACTCCAAGTTTTGCCCCAGGATTTTACCATGAAGGTGATGGTAAAGACTTAGGTCATGCTTTAGAGTTTAAAACTGAGGTGCAATTGTCTTATTCAATTTCAGAAAGTACAAATTTAGGAATGTCATATAATCATATATCAAATGCAAGTTTAGGAGATAAAAATCCTGGTGCCAATAGTTATATGTTTAATCTTCTTAAGAATTTTTAATTTTAGTTATGAACTTAAAGAATTGTCATAATTTTAATGACTTTAGAAAATTAGCAAAAAAAAGATTACCTTCTCCAATTTTTCATTATATCGACGGTGGTGCAGATGATGAAAAAACTTTAAAAAGAAATACAGATTCCTTTGATGATTGTGATCTAATTCCAAATATTCTTGCTAGTGTTGGTAAACCAGATCTTTCAACGACTGTTTTTGGAAAAAAAATTGATATGCCGATCTTTCTTTCCCCAACTGCCATGCAAAGACTTTACCATCATGAAGGTGATAAAGCTTCAGCAAGAGCTGCAGAAAAATTTGGAACCTTTTATAGCATGTCTACTATGGCCAATAATACTATTGAAGAGGTTGCTGATATTTCAAATGGTCCAAAGTTATTTCAATTATATGTGCATAAAGATCAATCAATTACTGATGATCTAATAGATAGATGTAAAGTGTCTGGTTTTAATGGCATGTGTTTGACAGTTGATACATTGGTTGCTGGAAACAGAGAAAGAGATCACAGAACTGGTTTTACTACTCCTCCAAAATTGACACTTCAAAGTTTAATTAGTTTTGCTATGAGACCTGAATGGGTATTTAATTATTTTACTCATAAAAAATTTGAACTATCCAATGTTAAAAATAAAACAGATAAAGGAACAAATATTTCAAAATCAGTTATCGAATATATTAATGAACAATATGATCCAGCTATGAATTGGAAGGATGCCGAATACTGTGTAAAAAAATGGAACGGCCCATTTGCTCTTAAAGGTGTAATGTCAGTTGAAGACGCAAAAAGAGCAATAGATATTGGCTGTACAGCAATAATGATTTCAAATCATGGGGGTAGACAATTAGACGGTTCAAGATCACCCTTTGACCAAGTTAATGCAATTAGAGAGGCTGTTGGTGATAAATTAGAAATTATTTTAGATGGCGGTGTAAGACGTGGAACTCATGTTTTAAAAGCATTAGCAGCTGGGGCAACAGCATGTAGTTTTGGAAAAATGTTTTTATTTGCTTTAAGTGCTGGGGGTCAACCTGGTGTTGAACGTCTATTGCAAAACATGCATGATGAAATCAATAGAAATATGGTATTAATGGGCTGTAAGACTTTAAAAGAATTAAATAAATCAAAATTAATTTATAGAAAATAGTTTTACTTATCAAAATTATATATAAAAAAAATAAATTAAATTATAAAATATTGATATTAGAATTAAGTTATTATGAAATTAGCAAAAAATTTACAAAGACTAGGAACTGAATCTGCATTTAGTGTTTTAGCTGAAGCAAAAAAATTAGAAGCACAAGGCAAACCAATGATCCACTTAGGTCTAGGTCAGCCTGATTTTAAGACACCCCAACACGTAGTAGATGCTGCAAAAAAAGCATTAGATGAAGGTCATCATGGATATGTTTTATCAAACGGAATTTTAGAGTGCAGACAAGCTGTTACTAGAAAAATTAAAAAACTTTATAATAAGGATATTGACCCTGAAAGAGTATTGATAATGCCAGGTGGGAAGCCAACAATGTATTATGCGATACAATGTTTTGGTGAACCAGGTGCAGAAATTATACATCCAACACCAGCATTCCCAATATATGAATCAATGATTAATTATACAGGTTCAACACCAGTCCCTTATGACTTAACAGAAGACAAAGATTTAAAATTTGATCCAGAAAAAATTCTATCTTTAATTACAGATAAAACTAGATTGTTAATATTAATTAACCCGAATAATCCAACGGGAAGTTTTGTTGAAAAATCTGCAATAGATGTTTTAGCAGAAGGGTTAAAAAAACATCCTCATGTAGCAATCCTTAGCGATGAAATTTATAGTAGACAAATTTATGATGGAAAAGAAATGCCAACATTTTTTAATTATCCCGATCTGCAAGATAGATTAATTGTTTTAGATGGTTGGAGTAAAGCTTATGCAATGACAGGATGGAGAATGGGATGGAGTGTGTGGCCAGAAGAATTAATACCACATGTAAATAAACTAATTATTAATAGTGTTTCATGTGTTAATGCTCCGTCACAATTTGCAGGAATTGCAGCTTTAGATGGACCAGATGATGCAATTCATGAAATGATGGTAAAATTTGACCAAAGAAGAAAATTGATTCACGAAGGTTTAAATAGTTTACCAGGTGTGGAATGTAGCCTTCCAGGAGGAGCCTTTTATGCATTTCCTAAAGTTATTGGAACAGGAATGAATGGTTCAGAATTTGCAAAAAAATGCATGCATGAAGCAGGAGTAGCAATAGTTCCAGGAACAGCTTTTGGTAAAACTTGCCAAGATTACGTAAGATTTAGCTTTGCAGCTTCACAAGACAACATATCTAACGCATTGGAAAATATCAAAAAAATGCTAGGCTAAGACTAATGAGTGAATTAGTTCTGCCAAAGATTGACAAAGAAACGATCAATAAAAAAGAATATATTTTTAAAAATCTTGCAAAGATTATCTATCCAGAAAATGTTTTAAGTCATGCAGATGATATTAAACCATATGAAACTGATGCATTAGCAGCTTACACGCAAACACCACTAGCTGTTGTGATGCCAGAAAACACTGAAGAAGTAAGTAACATTTTAAAGTTTTGTCACAAAGAAAATATTAAAGTTGTCCCAAGAGGGGCAGGCACTGGTCTTTCAGGGGGAGCTCTACCTTTAAATGATGCAATCTTATTAAGTCTTGGAAAATTTAACAAAATTATAGAAATTGATTTTGAAAATAAATGTGTAGTAACCCAACCGGGTGTAACAAATTTGGGAATAACACATGCCGTACAACATAAAAATTTTTACTATGCGCCAGATCCATCAAGTCAACTTGCATGCTCAATAGGGGGCAATGTTGCTGAAAATTCTGGAGGCGTCCATTCTCTAAAATATGGAACGACAACTAATAATATTTTAGGTGTTGAAATGGTAATGATGGATGGAACAGTTTGTAGAGTTGGTGGAAAAACTCTTGATCAAGAAGGGTATGATCTAATGGGATTAATTTGTGGTTCAGAAGGATTATTAGGAGTGATTACTGAAGTGACAGTAAAAATTTTAAAAAACCCTCAAGTAGTTAAAGCAGCGCTAATAGGCTTTCCAACAATTGAAGAAGGTGGAAACGCAGCATCAGAAATAATTTCAAGTGGAATTGTTCCAGCAGGTATGGAAATAATGGATAAAGCTTTGATAGAAGCAACAGATAATTTTAGTAAAGCAGGTTATCCACGAGATGCGGAACTTTTATTAATTGTAGAATTAGATGGAACTGAATCTGAGGTAGATGAATTATTAAAACAGGTGAGAAGTATTTGTGAAAAAAATAATTGCTCAAGTTTAAAATTAAGTAAAAATGAAAAAGAAAGACTATCATTTTGGGCGGGAAGAAAAGCAGCATTTCCAGCGTGTGGAGCTATGGCACCAGATTATTATTGTATGGACGGATCCATACCAAGAGGAAAACTTGCGGAAGCTTTACTTGAAATAAAAAGACTTTCTGAAAAATATGAGTTGCCAGTAGCAAATTGTTTTCATGCAGGAGATGGAAATTTACACCCATTAATAATGTTTGATGGAAGTGATAAAGAGCAATTAAGAAAAACAGAAGAATTTGGAGCTGAAATACTAAAGACGTGTGTGAGATTAGGTGGAGTGATCACTGGAGAGCATGGAGTTGGAGTTGAGAAAAGAGAACTAATGTGTGAGATGTTTAATAATACAGATATTCAACAACAATTAGATATTAAAAAATCGCTAGATGAAAAAAACTTACTAAATCCTGGAAAAGTTTATCCAATATTAAGAAAATGTGCAGAGGAAGGAAGGGTACATGTCCATAGAAATGAAGAAAAATTCCCAGATCTTCCAAGATTCTAATAATACTTATTATCCAGAAGATGAACTTCAAGTTTCAAATATAGTTCAAGAGCTTTATAAAAAAAACCAACCAACAGAAATAATTGGTACAGGATCAAAAAATTTTATTGGTAATAGAATACAATCTGCGAAAAAATTATCTCTTTCTAAGGTATCAGGAATAGTCGAATATTTACCTGAAGAACTCTACATTAAGGTTAAAGCCAACACTCCATTAGAGATAGTTGAAAAGGAGTTAGAAAAAAATAATCAAGAACTTGCTTTTGAGCCTATTGATTTTGGATTTATTGAAAATGGAAAATCAAACAAGGGCACTATAGCAGGTCATTTAGCTTGTAATTTTGCTGGCTCTAGAAGATTTAAAGTTGGAAGTATAAGAGATCATATTTTAGGATTTAGAGGTGTGAATGGTAAAGGAGATATAATTAAATCAGGTGGCACAGTTGTAAAAAACGTTACGGGTTACGATTTATCAAAGCTAGTTACAGGGTCTTTTGGAACTTTAGTTGCTTTAACAGAAATAACTTTAAAAGTTTTACCAAAGAAAAAATCATCTAATACAATTACAATTCACACTGATGATAAAAAATTAATTAAAGATTTATTCGAGAAGATATCTAGTTCAAGCAGTGAAGTCTCTGGTGCTGTTTATATTCCTGATGAACCCAAAGATGAAAGTTATGACCAAAATAAAGAAATGGTTTTTAAGTTTAATGATCTAAAATACAAAGGTTCATTTTTAGCGTTAAGAATAGAGGGAGATAAAATTGCAATAGATGAAAAAATAAAAGCTCTAACAATTGAGCTTGAGCTTAGTAAGCTGAACACAACAGTTTTAGATGTTCATCAATCAACACCATTTTGGAAAAAAATAAATAACCTTGAATTATTCAAACAAACAAAAAATAATCTTTTAAGAGTAGTAGTGCCCCCTTCAAAAGGCCCTAAGTTGATACAATTTCTAGGCAATAAGTATAAATATTATATTGACTGGTGTGGCTCATTATATTGGATAGAGGTTCAATCAAAGAAGAACTCTAAGGTTAGTGATATTAAAAAATTAACTAAGGAATTAGGTGGTTATTTAACTATTATAAAGACATCGGATGAATATGATTACGAAGAAACAATTTTTACAGTAGATGATACAAGACTTTTAATATCAGAAAAGATCAAAAAAAGTTTTGACCCTAAAAGAATTTTTAATCCTGGAAAAATGTATAGAGGAATTTAATGCAAACAAATTTTACAGAAAAACAATTAAAAGACAGTGATAACGCTGCAACAGAAAAAATTTTTAAAAAGTGCGTTCATTGTGGTTTTTGTAATGCAACTTGTCCAACTCATCAAATATTTGGTGATGAATTAGATGGACCACGGGGAAGAATTTATTTGATTAAAGACATGTTGGAAAATCAAAAAAAGCCAACAGCAAAGACAGTAAAGCACATAGATAGATGTTTATCTTGCTACAGCTGTATGACCACTTGTCCTGCTGGAGTAAATTATATGCACATCATTGATCATGGTAAAAAATATATTGAAAAAAACTATGAAAGATCTTTTTTTGATAGAACAATTAGAAACTTTTTATCAGTAGTATTACCGAATACTGGATACTTTAGATTAGCAAGTTATATGGTTAAATTAGCTAAACCCTTTCAGTTTTTAATGCCAACAAAAATAAAAGATATGATCAGCTTGATGCCAACAAGTTTTCCTAAAAAAACTATAAAACAAAAAGAAGTTTATTCTGTAAGTGCTAAAAATAAAATCGCAAGAGTTGCTCTTTTAACTGGCTGTGTTCAAAAAGAAATTTCTCCTCAGATTAATGAGGCAACCATTAGACTTTTAAACAGACATGGAGTTGAAGTGGTTGTGCCTAAAAAGATTAGATGTTGTGGATCATTAAATCATCATTTAGGAAAAGAAGATGATGCCCACCAAGATTTTAGAAATAATATTAATACTTGGTATGATGAACATCAAAAAGGTAATTTAGATGCTATTTTATCTAACACTTCTGGCTGTGGAACCACCATGAAAGATTATGGTTTCATTTTTAAAGATGATGAAGAAATGAAAAAGAAAGCAAAAGTGATTTCTGATTTAACAAAAGACGTTTCTGAATATTTAGATACCAATTTAAAATTAAACTTTAAAACAAAAGAAAAGAAATATAAAATTGCTTATCATTCTGCATGTTCAATGCAACATGGACAAAAAGTACACAGTCAACCCATGTCATTACTTTCAAAAACAAATAATGAAATTATGGAAATTCCAGAAGGACACATCTGTTGTGGGTCTGCTGGAACTTATAATATTTTGCAAACTGAAATTGCCAAAGAACTATTAAGTAAAAAAGTAAAAAATATTGAAAGTTTGAAACCAGATTTTATATCAACTGGAAATATAGGTTGTATTACCCAAATTTCTAATGGAACCAAAACTCCAATTTTACATACCATTGAGATATTAGATTGGTATACTGGTGGTCCAAAACCAAAAATATTACAAAAGAATTAACTATGAAAAAAATTATAATTACACGAAGATTGTTAAAAGAATCTGAAGACAAAGCTTCTAAAACATTTGATGCAAAACTTAATGGTAATGATGAATTATACTCTCAATCTAAACTTGTTGAATTAAGTGAAGGCCATGATGCAATCTTAACTTCTTTAACTGATAAGATGGATGAAGATACTATAAGTAAACTACCAGATAGTATTAAGGTAATTTCTAATTTTGCAGTTGGTTTTGGAAACATTGATTTAGATGCAGCTAAAAAAAGAGGAATAGCTGTAACTAATACACCAGAGGTTTTATCTGATGCTACTGCAGAGATTGGAATTTTATTAATTCTTGGAGCATGTAGAAGAGTTCCAGAGGGTATTCAAGCTGCAAAAGAAAGTAGCTGGAAGTGGTCTGCAGATTACTTGATCGGAAAACAGTTAACAGGTACGAGGCTTGGAATTTTAGGAATGGGAAGAATAGGTCAAAAGATTGCAAAAATAGCAAAATCTTTAGGAATGATAATTCATTACCATAATAGATCAAAACTAAGTGAAGAAAAAGAACAGGGTGCCATTTACCATGATGATATTAAAAGTCTTTTTGGGGTTTCAGATGTATTGTCAATTTGTTGTCCAGCAACAAAAGAAACAGAAAATTTAATTAATAAAGAAACATTGGAATATTTTCCAACAGGTGCGGTTATAACAAATGTAGCACGTGGAGATATTGTTGATGATGAAGCTTTAATAGATGCATTAAATAGAAGAAAAATTTATGCAGCAGGTCTTGATGTTTACAAAGGGGAACCAAATTTAAACCCAGGTTATTTAAAAATTAAAAGTGTTTTTATTTTACCTCATCTTGGAAGCGCTACTAAGCACACAAGAATTGCTATGGCCAATCTAGCTATAGACAATATTGATGAGTTTTTTAAAACAGGAAATTGCAAAAATAAAGTAAATTAATTTCTTTATAATTTTAGATTATGAATAAAGTTATTTTACCAAAACAAAAAGCAATTAGTATATTTTTAGTATTTGCCCTTGGTTATTATATCTCTAATTTATTAAGAGCAATTACAGCAACTATTTCGCCCAATCTTGTATCTGAATTTAATCTATCAGCTGGTGAGTTAGGACTTTTGGGTGGTGGATATTTTTTAGGTTTTGCTTCTGTTCAAATTCCACTTGGCTATCTATTAGACAATAAAGGCCCAAAAAAAATAGTTTCATACTTTTTATTAATTGCAATTGTAGGAATAATTTCATTTTCTTTGTCACAAAATTTTACTTCTCTTTTAATTTCAAGAATTTTAATTGGAATAGGAGTTGGAGCATGTTTGATGGGACCGTTAACTGCTTATAGAGTTTGGTTTCAAGACGAGACCCAACAAAGAGCAAATTCGTGGATGTTAATGACTGGTGCAATAGGAATGTTATCCTCTAGTTTGCCAGTACAATTTTTTTTACCAATAATAGGATGGAGATTAATATTTGGAATTTTAGCAATTCTAACTTTTTTTAGCATTGTTTTAATTCTTATTTTTATTCCCAATTGGGACAAAGAAAATATAGATAATGAGAAAGGCTCCTTAAAAGAAGTATGGCAGAATGAATTTTTTAAAAGTTTAGTGCCAATGGGTTTCTTTAATTACGGTGGTTTATTTGCTATCCAAACTTTATGGGCAGGGCCATGGATGGTTAAGGTGTCTGGATATACTCCAGAAGAAAGTGCAAACGGTTTGTTTATTATTTATCTTTCCTTACTTTTTTCTTTTTTAACTTGGGGGTATTTTGTACCAAGATTTTCTAAAAATGTTTCTGATGCAATAAGGTTATTAAAATTTGGTGCACCATTAAACTTAATGGTATTAGCCTTCATAATTTATCTAGGTCCAAAAGCAGGAGCATTTCATTGGGCATTTTTCGCAGTAAGTTCAGTATTTTTATCATTAAGTCAGCCTGCTGTTGGGATGGCTTTTTCACTTTCAAATGCTGGAAAAGCACTGACTTCTTTTAATTTACTTCTTTTTATTGGGGCATTTGCACTTCAATGGATTATTGGTATCATTATTGATATCACAATGAATTTTGGCTTTTCAGAAATTTCAGGTTTTAGATTTGCAATGATATTTTTTTTATTAACCTCTTTATTTTCTTACCTATTTTTCTTAATAAAAAATTTAAAGAATTAATTCTATTGTAAGTGTTTGTAAATTGTAGTTCGCGAAACACCAAGTCTTCGAGAAACTGCACTAATATTTCCGTTTTCTAAAAAAGTAGATTTAATTAAAATACATCTATCTTCTTTAAATTTTGATCCCTTACATTTTTTACATGCATAATTTTTTATTTTTATTTCTTTAGATATTTTTTTCTTAAAATTTTGACTTTTTATTACAAAAACAGATGAGCCTAAATGATCAGAAATTTTCATTATTTTATTTTGTAAAAGTTCATTTGCTATTGAAGAAAATGAAGTTGTAAAAATATTATTAAAATTTTCATTCTTTAATGTTACGAGTCCATGCAACATTATTCTTGCATTAGAATTTGAGCCAACAACAAATCCGTCACCATTAATTGCAAGTAGACCAACACTATTGGTACTTAAGTATTCTTGACGTGGATGGAATGATAAAATTAATTCATTATTAAATTGATTTAAAAATAATTTTGTTTCAATGCTTTTTGTAGCAAGCTTAACTAGTGCTAAGGTGTGCTGTTCTCTTGAATGCACATCAGTAGAGGCATCTATTATACCAATAGTTTTTCCCTCATGATTTAGTATTGGACTTGCAAAACAAGATAACTTTCCATGTGACTCAAAAAAATGTTCCTTACCTGAGACTATGGAATCTTTATTCAGAGTAACAACTTGTCCCAATCCATTTGTACCTCCAATTTCTTCTCTCCAAATTGAACCTGGTATTACAATTTTTCCAACATCAGTTCTAAGGCAGGTTTTATCATAAATAGTATCCATAACTGATCCAGTGTTGTCAGAATATGCTACCATAAAATTTGTCCCTGCTATTTGTGAATATAGAAGTTCAAGTTCAGGGTTTACTAGTCTTCTAATATATTCATTTTTTTCTTTAAGCTCTTCAAGCTCTTTAGAAGTAAGAATTGTTCTCTTTGGGTTTTTAAGTGGATCTAGTCCAGTTGAAATACATCTCTTCCAGCTATCAGATATATCTTTATCAATCAGAGAAGGTAAAAAGCCTCTTCTCTTAGTTAGGTCAGAGAATTTTTTTTCAACAGAAACTAAATTTGACATATCTTATTTTACGAGTTTATTAAAAATGAACAACCAACCAGGAGTTGTATTTTGTTAACTTTATGAACACTTTTTTGCGCAGTTGACTCTCTGTTGACCTCAATATTGGATAGGGTTTGTTATTAAAAAATATTAACAAACTAAAAAAATAGAGAGAAATTATGAAGGCACAGGTTTTACATAAGTACAATCCAAAAATGGATGAAAAAGTTTGGGTTACAGAACAAGAAATGCCAGATCCAAAATTAGAAAAATCATCAGATGTTATTGTTAAAATTGGTGCTGCGGGAGTTTGTAGAACTGATTTACACATTATCGAAGGTGTTTGGGAACATATCCAAGATCCTAAAGGAGATTTATTACCTATGGTTATGGGTCATGAAAATGCAGGTTGGGTTGAAGAAGTAGGCAAGGATGTTGTTGGATTTAAAAAAGGTGATCCAGTAATTTTGCACCCAATCATTTCTGGAACAGATGGAACTTGTTTAAGTTGTCGTAGAGGCTTAGATCAGCATGCTGAAGAAGGTGCTTTTCCAGGACTAAACATTAAAGAAGGTGGTTATGCAGAATTACTTAAAACAAGTGTTCGTAATTTAATTAAACTACCAAAAATATTAGCGCCAAAAGATGTGGCACCATTTTCTGATGCAGGACTTACCGCTTATAGAGTTGTTAAAAAAGCTACTAGACATTTATTACCAGGTCAGACTTGTGTAATTATTGGAGCAGGTGGACTGGGTCATATAGCAATTCAATGTTTAAAAGCAATGTGTGCTGCAAATATTATTATCGTTGAAAAATCTGCTCAAGCCTTAAAACATGCAATGGATTTAGGTGGTGATGAAGGAGTTTTAATTGATGGAAATGAAGTTGAAAGAGTTCTAGAGCTTACCAAAGGTAAAGGTGGTGAAGCTGTAATCGATTTTGTTGGTGAAAAAGGATCCACTGCAATGGGTATTAAAATGACAGCAGGAAGTGGATATTATTATATCGTAGGTTATGGTGAAGAAATCAGAGTTCTAGCTGTTGATGTAATTATTTCAGAAAAAACAATTGTTGGAAATTTAGTGGGAACGTGGTCTGAGTTATATGAGCTGATGGAGTTAGCTAACAAAGGGTTAGTTACACTTTCTATGCAAGAATATAAATTAGGTGATGCTAATAAAGCGCTTCATGATCTTAACGAGGGTAAAGTTAAGGGAAGAGCCGTTTTAGTTCCATAATAATAAATAAAGGAGAGAGTAATGAAAATAATAAAAACTTGCCTAAGCGCTATGATATCAGGAATTTTGATATTTAGTCCAGCTTATGCAGATAAGTGGAGTGATCAATTTCCACATATCAAAGCAACAGGAGATATTTCTGGTGACTGTTCTTATGAAGAGATTTCAAAAAAGAACTACAAAGGAAAAACTCTAAAAATAAATACGCATGCCGTTCCAGTAATCGGACAGCCTACAGCTCTTCATGCTGAACAGTTTGCAAAACTAACGGGCGCAACAGTTGATGTAACACATACACCTGCAGGTGATTTGTACGCAAAAGCTATGGTTCCTTTTAAAGCTGGTCAAGCTCCATACGATATCGTATTTGGTTTTTCTAACTTTATAAATGACTGGAGACAGTATTTAGCACCAGTTCCAAAAAAATACATGAACACAAAAGAGATGAAAGACGTTACAAAATCTCATGTGGGTGTTTCTTCTTGGGATGGAACTATGTACCAATATCCAGTTGATGGAGACAGACATTATCTAAAATACAGAAAAGACGTAATAGATAATCCTGAAATGCAAAAAAAATATAAAGAAGCTACAGGGAAAGAGTTAAAAGTTCCTACGACTTGGAAAGAGTATGGCGAAATGGCTAAATTCTTTAATGGTTGGGACTGGGATGGAGATGGAGAAAAAGAATACGGTTCAGCTGAAGTTATGAAAAAAGACGACTTAATGTTCGCAGCTTTTTTCAGTAGATCAGTAGCGTATGCTAAAAATCCTAGAACTCCAGGTGGTTTCTTTTTTGATTTAGAAACTATGAAACCAAATGTTAATAATCCAGGGTTTGTTGAAGCTTTAACTGATTGGGTAGAAGCTACTAAGTATGTTCCTCCAGGAGGAATTAACTTTGGACTAGGTGATGAAATTGGATCATTTGGTGGTGGACAAACTCTATTTAGTTTTTCATGGGATGATGCTTTTATTGCAGCGATGCAAGATGATAGTCCTATTAAAAATAAAGTAGGTACAGCTCCTCTTCCAGGTGCAGATAAAGTTTGGAATAGAGTATCTGGAAAATGGGATAACAAATATAACCAAGCACCGTACATTGTATGGGGTTGGGCAGTAGGTGTTGCTAAGAAAAGTAAAGTGCAAGAGATGGCGTTTGATTATCTTTGTTTCTTTTCTAATGGAGCAAACCACCAAGCTGACTTAGCTATTGGTAACTTTGGTGTTAATCCATTTAAAAACTCTGATTTCGATCCAAATCTTTATATAGATACAATGGGTTGGGATGCAGACATTGCAAAATCATACACTAAGACACTTAAAGATATGGAAAAAAGTAAAAATAGAGTTTTCCCTTTAAGAGTTCGTGGTGTGTTTGAATTCACTAGTGCAGTTGCAACTGGAACTTCTAAGGCTTTAGCTGGTCAGCTATCTCCTCAAGAAGCTTTAGATGAAGTTGCTAAAGAGTGGGAAGCAATTGTCAAAAGAGTTGGTAAATCAGCAGTACAAGAAGACTATGCTGTTGGTGTCAAAATGGAAGACAACAAGTTATAAAAATAACTTTATGTGGCCACTTTTAATTAGTGGCCACATACATTATATTCAAAATCCAATTACATGAACTTTAAACATAAATACGTTTTTTTATTCCCAGGTTTATTTGTTCTTATAGGTATCTTAATTTTCCCAATAATATTTGTAGTTCGTTTAAGTTTATCAGGCTGGAATAGTTATAATGGTTTAAACTTTATAGGTCTTGAAAATTACATAAGATTATTTACTGATGATCCACGGTTTTGGGAATCATTTTTTAGATTGAGTTTTTTATCAGTTACAACTGTTGTTCTTCAATATGTAATTGGCTTTGCACTGGCTCATATGGTTTGGAAAGAAATTAAATTTCAAAGATTTTTTAGAGTTTTGTTTTTAATTCCTATGATGACTACTCCAGTTATTATGACTGTTATTTGGAGAACTTTTTTTCATGAGTCTCTCGGCCCAGTAAATGATATTTTAGGGAATTTTGGTTTTTCACCAAAATGGCTTACAGATCCTACCTTAGCTAAATTCACAGTTATTATTGTTGAGGTTTGGCAGTGGACACCATTTATGTTTTTACTATTGTTAGCAGGTCTTTTATCACTTCCAAAAGAACCCTTTTTGGCAGCTGCAATTGATGGAGCTAGCCCAATTAGAAAATTTATTTATGTAACATTTCCATTAATGGCACCTATATCTATTGGTGCAATTATTATCAGATTGATTGAAGCCTCAAAGATAATGGATACGGTTTACGTATTAACCTCTGGTGGTCCAGGAACTTCAACTGAGACTTCAAGCTTTTATATTTTTATTAAGGGATTGAGAGAGTTTCAAATGGGCTATGCAGCTTCAATGTCATTCACATATTTAATAATAATGATCATAAGCTTAACTGTTATTGCAAAAGTATTAACTAAATTATTACTCAAAGATTAGATATGGGAAAATTATACACATTCTTAAAATATTTTTTTATAACAATTTGGACAGTATTTGTTGTGGCACCTTTTCTTTGGGCGCTTACAACTTCCTTTAAAGACTTTAATTCAGTTAATGGAGGTGTTACTTATATTCCATGGGTTGATTTTGAACCTAACCTAGAAGGTTGGAGGGTCTTAATTAAATCACCAGCACAAGGAGGGGTAGATATTGTTGAGCCTTATTTTAATAGTCTGTTTGTAACATGTACTGCTAGTTTAATAAGCATAATCCTTGGAACTTTATCTGCCTATGCACTTTCAAGATATACTTTTAAAGCAGGTCCCATAAAAAATAACGACATTACTTTCTTTTTTATTTCTCAAAGAATTATGCCACCAATTGTTTTATCAATACCTTTCTTTTTATTTTTAGGAGCGGTCAATTTATTAGATAGTCTAATCGGGTTGATAGTTGTTTATATTGTTTTGTTAATGCCTATAGCAGTTTGGATTATGGTTGATTTCTTTAACAAGGTACCGAGAGAAATAGATGAAACAGCATTAATAGATGGATGTAATCCTTACCAAGCATTTTTTAAAGTTGTATTACCAAATTCAATACCAGGTTTAATTGTTGCTGGAATGTTTTGTATAATATTTGGTTGGATTGATTTCTTTTTTGCATTCATTTTAACTTTTACTGAAGTACAATTACTACCAGTTAAAATAGTTGCCTTAAACTCTTCAATTACACCATGGTGGAGTTTATCTGCTTCAGCATTAGTTTCTGTTGCACCATTAATTGTAGTTGCATTTATTGTTGAAAGATATTTGTCAAAAGGAAATTTGTCTGGAGCAATTAAATAATGAATTTAGTTGGAGAAAATTTATCATACAAATTAACTGAAGAGCTACAGTTGCGAAAAATCTCTTTTAACTTTGAAAAGGGAAAATTATATACGATTTTAGGAAGAACACTTTCTGGGAAAACTACCTTATTAAAAACAATAGCTGGACTACTTATGCCAGACAGTGGAACAATTAAATTTGAAGGTAAGAATTTTTTAGAGATACCAGTGTGGGAAAGAAATATTGCTATGGTTTATCAGCAATTCATTAACTACCCTCACTTAAATGTTTTTGAAAACATAGCTTTTCCATTAAAACAGAGAGGTTTAGCTCCTCAAAAGATTAATGATGAAGTTTTTAATTCTTTGAAATTAGTAGGGTTAGAGGGCTATGAAAAAAGAAAAATTCAAGAATTATCAGGCGGTCAACAACAAAGAGTTTCAGTTGCAAGATCACTGGTAAAAAATGCAAAAATTTTATTATTAGATGAACCACTAGTTAATTTAGATTACAAGCTAAGAGAACAGTTACGTGAAGAGTTTAAAAATATATTCATTAATGGCCTATCAGAAGAGAGTATTGTAATTTTTTCAACAACTGATCCTAGAGAGGCAATGGAACTCAATGGTGAAGTCATTGTTCTTGATGAGGGTAGAGTACTCCAAGTGGGAGCTGCAAAAGAAATATTTGAAAACCCTAAAAATTTAAAAGTTGCAGCTATTTCAAATGACCCACCAATGAACATTTTAAATGCTGACATAGACTCTAATAAAATAAAATTTGAAGATATTGAAATAGATATTCCAGATCATTTATCTAAAATAAAAAACAAAAATTTTAATTTTGGTATAAGAGCATCAGATGTTGAACTAAATAATAACGGGTTTGAGTTTGAAGTAGAGCTTGCAGAAATTAGTGGCTCAGAAACCTTACTCCATCTTACTAGAGGAAATGCAAAAATTATAACCAGTATAGAAGAAGTTATGGATTTTAAAATCCACGATAAAGTTAAAATTAATTTTAAATCAAATAAAGCTTACGCATTTGATGAAACTGGAAATTTAGCTTCATCTCCATTTGGGGGCAGTAATGTCTAAAATTAATTTAAATAAGATATCTCATTCATATAATCCAAACGATGCTAACCCAACTTATGCACTAAACCCTTTTTCAATGACTTGGGAAGATGGAAAGAGATATGCAATTTTAGGCCCATCTGGATGTGGTAAAACAACAATGTTAAATATTGTATCAGGCCTAGTAAGGCCTTCATCTGGCAAAATATTATTTGACGACAAAGATGTTACAGATCTTAAAACTGAAAGTAGAAATATTGCTCAAGTTTTTCAATTTCCAGTGATTTACAATACTATGACAGTATATGATAATTTAGCTTTTCCACTTAGATGTAGAGATTTTTCTAAAGAAATAGTTGAGGAAAGAGTTAATTCTGTTGCAGAAACATTAAATTTAAAATCTTTCTTAAATTTGCCTGCTAGAAAACTTACCGCCGATCAAAAACAATTAATTTCTCTTGGTAGAGGACTTGTAAGAGAAGACGTAGCTGCAGTTTTAATGGACGAGCCATTAACAGTTATAGATCCTGATTTAAAATTTAAATTAAGAAGAAATCTTAAAGAAATAAATGAGCAATATAAAACAACTTTAGTTTATGTAACTCATGATCAAAATGAAGCGATGACTTTTGCAGATAATATAATAGTTATGAGTGAAGGTGAAGTGGTTCAAACAGGAACTCCCAAAGAATTGTTTGAAAGACCAAATACTACTTTTGTTGGATACTTTATAGGATCTCCTGCAATGAATTTATTTGAAACAGAAGTATCATCTAATAATAGTGTTAAAATTAATGATACTTTAATTAAAACAACAACAGATCTAACAAAGTTAAAAAATAAAAATGTTAAATTGGGAATAAGATCCGAATATATAAAATTAGCAGAAAAACAAAAAGACAATGTGTTATCTGCAAAGGTGGATAAAGTAGAAGATCTTGGAAACTATAAACTTCTAACGGCTAAAGCTGGAAATCTTACAATCAAATCTAAAATCAATAGAGAAACTGAAGTACCTTCAGACAGTATAAGCTTACATATTCCTGCTGAAAGATGTTGTGTATATGAAGATGAAAAATTGATTTAAATTTAGCATTATTTTTCTATCTCAGATTGTAAAATTACATTAAAGCGTCATTTTCTCCCTAGACTCCTAAGCTCAATTATAATTAAGTTCACATTGTTAATTAACAAATACTAATAGAGGAGAAATAATGATTAAAGATAAAAAATCTTTGAAGGCTACAACACCTTCAAGACGTAAGTTCTTTAAGGCAGCAGCAGTTACAGGTGCAGCAGCAGCCACAGCTGTAGCAATGCCTAATATTGCAACTGCAGACGGACACGTTACATTAAAGATGCAAGCAGCTTGGCCTTCAGGCGCAAACATCTTTTTTGAAATGGCGCAAGACTACTGTAACATGGTTAGCGATATGTCAGGTGGATCACTTAAAATTGATCTTCAGCCTGTAAACGCAATCGTTAAAACTTCAGAAATCGGAGCAGCGGTAAGTGATGGAATCGTTGATATGGGTCACTGGGTGACTGCATATTGGTACGGTAAAAACGCTGCAGCTTCACTTTTTGGAACTGGTCCTTCATACGGAATGTCATCTCAAGAAGTTATGGGATGGATGGAGTATGGTGGAGGAAGAAAACTATATGAAGAAGCAGTAGCTAGTGTTGGATTTAACTACACAGGTTTCTTTCATATGCCTATGCCAGCACAACCTTTTGGTTGGTTCAAAAAGAACGTAACTAAAGTATCTGATGTTAAAGGTATGAAGTATAGAACAGTTGGTCTAGCGACTAACGTTTTAACTGCTATGGGAATGGTCGTAAGACAATTACCAGGTGGTGAGATTCAACCAGCAATGAAAACTGGTTTGATTGATGCTGCTGAGTTTAACAACCCAACATCAGACTCACAGTTTGGAATGCAAGATGTCTCTAAACACTATCACTTAGGAAGTTTCCACCAATCTCAAGAGATGTTTGAAATTCCTATGAACACGAAGAGACTGAACAGCCTTTCACCTGCTCATCAAGCTATCTTAAAAAACGCTGCTTATGCTGCGAATACAGATAACTACTTCAAAGCGCTTGTTAGATATTCTGACAGTTTAGCTGATTTGATGAACACACATAAGGTTAACGTTTACCAAACGTCTGATGCCATTTTAGCTGAACAGTTAAAAGGTTGGGATAAAATTGTTGGAGAATTCTCTGCAAAAGATGCATTCTTCAAGAAGGTAATCGACTCTCAAAAAGCATATGCTAAGAAAGTAATGAAGTACTTGCTGATGAATCAGCCTAATTACAAACTAGCTTATGAAAATGAGTTTGGACCAATTGGAAAAGTTAAAATCTAATTAACTTTTTAATAATTTAAGAAGGGGGTTTCGGCCCCCTTTTTTTTATAGTACAGTTTTTAACAAAATTAGAGTATCCTATTCAAATCATGATGAGAGCCTACATAAAATTAGCTGACACGTTAAGCACCTCAATAGGTAAGGCTTTTTCTTGGTGTATAGTTATTTTGATGGGTGGAACTTGTTATGAAGTTATGATGGCCTATGTATTTAATAAGCCAACACTTTGGAATTTTGACTTTAGCATGCAGATGTATGGTGCAATATTAATGATGTCGGGTGCTTATTGTTTAGCAACTGAATCTCATGTTAGAGGAGATGTAATTTACAGATTATTTAAACCAAGAACACAAGGCTATATTGATTTAGTACTTTATTTTATTTTCTTTTTTCCTGGTGTCGTGTCTTTAGCATTTTATGGTTATGAATATGCTGCACTTGCTTGGAAGATAAAAGAAACTAGTTGGAGTAGCCCAGCACAAATTAATATTTATATGGTAAAATCCTTAATACCAGCTGCGGGAGTATTTTTAGTTATTCAGGGAATAGCTGAAGTATTTAGAGCAATTATTTGCATTAAAACTGGACATTGGCCAGCAAGAATGGTTGTTGCAGAAGAAACAGAACAAATTTTAATGAGAACAGCGCAGGACGAGGATCAAAAAGATGTTATTTAGTTTAACAAATCCAGAAGTTGCCATCTTCATGATGGGGTTATTTTTATTTGCTGTGCTATTAGGTTTTCCAATTGCCTTCACCTTAATGGCTATGGGAATAGGTTTTGGATATTATGCTTATTACGATCCTGCTTTAATGGATCACATATTTGATAATAGGATATTTTCTTTATTTGTAAAAAATACTTATACCGTTATGGATAATAACGTGCTCACCGCCGTCCCACTATTTTTATTTATGGGGTATCTAGTTGAAAGAGCTGGAATTGTATCAAAATTATTTTTTGCAATAAGACTTGCAGCTCACAGATTGCCAGCTTCGATGGCAGTAGCTGCTCTAATAACATGTACTTTATTTTCTACAGCCACAGGAATTATTGGAGCCGTTGTAACCTTAATGGGTCTACTTGCTTGGCCTGCAATGGTTAAAGCAGGATATGATAAAAAATTTGCTTCAGGAGTAATTTGTGCGGGTGGATGTTTGGGTATTTTAATACCACCTAGTATTATGTTAATTGTTTATTCAGTAATAGCTCAGTTGTCTCCTTTGAGATTATTTGCTGCAGCGATTTTTCCAGGACTTTTACTTGCAGGACTTTATATAGTTTATGCAGTAGGTAGAGCTTGGCTCCAACCATCAATTGCACCTAAGCCAAGAGCAGAAGATATTCCGCCACGAGCTGAAATTTTAAAAGAAGTATTAGTTTCTTTTGTTCCTCTTTTTGGATTAATTATGTTAGTTCTTGGAACAATCTTAGCAGGTATAGCAACGCCAGCAGAGGCAGCAGCAGCAGGAGCATTTGGTGCTATATTGTTATCTTGGTTTTACAAAACACTTAAATGGCAAAGTTTTAAAGAGTCTGTTTTTCTAACAGCAAAAACTACAGCAATGATTATGTGGTTATTCATTGGTTCTTGGACTTTTTCGTCTGTATTTTCTTATCTAGGTGGTCATGAAATTTTTGAACATTTTTTTACATCAATTGAAATATCAACTTGGCAATTTTTAATTATTACTCAAGTAATAATTTTCCTTTTAGGATGGCCATTAGAATGGACTGAAATTCTAATTATATTTGTTCCAATATTTTTACCCTTACTTGAGGTGTTTGATGTTAATCCATATTTCTTTGCAATGTTAATCGCTCTAAATTTACAAACATCATTTTTAACGCCTCCTATGGCAATGTCAGCCTATTACTTAAAAGGTGTTCAAAAGAAGAATGTTGAATTAATGGAAATATTTGCAGGAATTATGCCATTCTTAGGAATAGTAATATTTGCAATGTTTTTAATGTACATGTTTCCAGGCATTGCTCTTTGGCTGCCAGAAACATTATTTGCAAACTAGATAAATTTAAATGCTAAATATATTTACAGTCACAGCTAATAAATTGGCTGAACACTTAAAATCTGGTCAAATTTCATCTGTGGAAGTTTGTACACAATATATTGAAAGAATTGAAAAATTTGAAAAAGATGTAAAGGCTTGGGAATATTTTGATAAAAAAAAGCTCTTAGAAAAAGCGGCAGAGGCGGATGAATACAGAAAATCAGGAAAACCATTGGGATCTTTGCACGGCCTACCAATTGCAGTTAAAGATATAATAGGTACCTTTGAAATGCCTACAGAATGTGGCTCTCCTGTTAGAAAAAAAATGCCAAGCTCACAAGATTCTGAAGTTGTTAATCTACTTAAAATTGAAGGTGCGATTGTTATGGGAAAAACTGTAACAACTGAACTTGCATATTTTCACCCAGGTAAAACTACTAACCCACATGATAATTCAAGAACACCTGGAGGATCTTCAAGTGGATCTGCGGCTGCTATAGCAGCACATATGGCGCCACTATCAATTGGATCACAAACTAATGGTTCAGTTATTAGACCCGCTTCCTACTGTGGAGTTGTTGGTTATAAGCCATCTTATGGATTGATTTCACGAAGCGGAGTGATGAGACAGTCTGATAAATTAGATCACATTGGAGTATTTGGAAAAACAGTTGAAGATGTTGCCCTGTTTGCAAAATCATTAATTAAAAAAGATTTATACGATTCATCAACTATTCATTATGCGGCAGATGAAATGTTAAATGTTTGTAAAAAAGGACCACTATATGAGCCAAAATTTATTTTTTATAAAACTAAAAACTGGAAAAATATTGATAAAGAATCACAAAACTCTTTTGAGTTCTTTTTAAAAACTTTTAAAAAAAATATTGAAGTATTTGATACCCCCTCTTATTTTGATGACATTCCAAAATACCATAAAATAATTCATGAAACAGATATGGCAAATAATTTTCAAGGTTATTATAAAAAATCAAAAAAACATCTTTCTAAAGAAATGGTCAGTGCAATTGAAAGAGGACTAAAATACTCAGCCAAAGAATATGCTGAAGCGATAGATTTTATGAAGAGAAGTTATGAGTCTTATAAAGAGGTTTTTGAAGATTATCATGGGGTGTTAACTCCATCATCAGCAGGGGTTGCACCTAAGGGTCTTAAGAGTACTGGAAGTCCAGAATTTTGCACTGTTTGGACTTATATGGGTCTACCATCTATTTCATTACCTTTACTTGTTGGAGAAAATAATTTACCATTAGGTGTACAGTTAATTGGAGACAAGCTAGATGATTTAAGATTTCTAGGTGTAGCTAACTGGCTAGAAAAAAATTGTAAAAAATATGCTAAATAAAATAACAACTCTATTAGGATCAGGTCTTGCAACATTATTTCTTATAGGTCTTGCAACAACTTTAACTAGATCTTCAATGATAGGATTTTGGGATATATTACCAGTATATATTTTAATGGCAGTAGCAATTTTTATGATGTTCTACGAAGCTTTTTTCGATAAGAATTAAATCTTCCTTTAAGTGAATAATTCTAAAAATAGCTATTTACCTTTTTTATTATTATTTATTCAACCAATTTTTATGGCTAGCAACTTAATCGTTGCAAGAGGTGGGGTTGAGTATGTTCCTCCAATATCTTTAGCTTTTTGGAGATGGACTGCAGTTTTTTTAATATTACTACCATTTACCTACAGTTCTTTAAAAAAAAATTTTAAGTTTGTAAAACAAGAATATAAAAGAATATTTTTCATTGGATCGATGGGTTGTGGAGTTTGTGGAGCTTTTCCATTTTTAGCTGGTCAAACAACCACGGTTACCAACATGGGAATTATATATTCCTCTTCTCCAATTTTTATAATCATAATCTCAAGTTTATTTTTTAAAGAAAAAATCAATCTTCTTAGGATTATTGGACTAGTTTCATGTTTAATAGGTGTTTTTGCCATTATTATTAAAGGTGATTTATCTTTATTAATTAGTCTGAAATTCACAATTGGTGACCTCTGGATGCTAGCTTCTGCAATAGGTTGGGCTCTTTATTCTATCTATCTATTTTATTGGAAAACTAATCTAAAAATTTTTGATAGATTTACTTTGATTGCATTTTTTGGAGTGGTTAGCTTGCTCCCATTTTATCTAATCGAAGAGGCTTTTTTTGTAAGAACTGTATTTAATTCTGATTTTTTTATGTGGGTCTTATTTGCAGCTATTTCACCGGGAATTATAGCTTTTACCTTGTACACAATGGCGCAAAAAAAACTTGGGGCATCTATAACTGGTTTTACTCTTTACATTTTTACAGTTTATAGTGCCATTTATGGAGTTTTATTCTTTAATGAGCAGCTCGAATATTATCATTACATAGGGACAGCCCTTGTTTTTGGTGGGGTATATATAGTTAAGAGAAAAGTTTAAATAAATTAAGCCACAATCTAAACAAATAATTTACAAATTTCATATTTATACAATAAGTATGAAAAAAATTGTTAGGACTTTATTTATTATAATCTTTGTAGCTAATTTTACTTATGCAGACGAAAAAGATTATTCTGCAGATAATTTTTTTCATATAGGTCAGATGAATTCACATGATGAAAATTTTAGTCTTTATTTTAAAACTAGAGAAAAACCTATTTTAGCACGAGGTGAAGAATCTAATTATATAACTGATTTTCCTCAGGATCTTTATATCTATAACTATAAAACAAAAACTTCACTTCCTCTAATTTCATACGAGTGGTTTCCTTCAAAGGCTAAATTTTTTTTAGAAGAGTATGATTTTCCAGTGTTCCCAGAAGATTTTGCTTATTATTTATTAAAAGATAATAATACACTAATTATGATTAGTGCTATTAAAAATATTAATAAAAATTTTCAATTCGATATTACTAATAAAAAGTTAAATCAATATCCTTCTAGTGGAAAATTTGAATTTATAATTTCATCGATCGCAAAAAACTGTGGTCACTCACAATTAAAAGAAAATTATAAATGTAATTATTATAAACCTTTAATCTCGAATAATTTAATCAATTAATTTGAGTAAATGCTTCTGCAAATTTTTTTGCATTAAAAATTTGTAAATCATCTTCTTTTTCACCAAGTCCAAGAGCGATTATTGGAAGTTTATATTTTTTAGCAAGGGCTAATAAAATTCCTCCTTTTGCAGTACCATCTAATTTTGTCATTATCAAACCAGTAAGAGGTATAATTTTGTTAAACTCTTCAACTTGACTGATAACATTTTGGCCAGAGGTTGCGTCAAGTATTAGGATTACATCGTGAGGAGCATCTGGATCTATTTTTTTTGTTACATGGGCAATTTTTTTGTATTCTTCCATTAAATTTTTTTTATTTTGTAATCTCCCTGCCGTATCGATCAAAACATGGTTAAAATCGTTCTTTAATGCCTCTTCTATTGCCTTGTAGGCAACTGATGCTGGATCAGATCCTTGAGTAGATTTTGTAATTTGCACATCAATTTTAATAGCCCAACTTTCTAATTGTTCTATAGCAGCTGCTCTAAACGTATCACAGGCAGAAAACATAACCTTGTTACCATTAGATTTTAAAATTTTACCAACTTTTCCAATAGTTGTTGTTTTTCCAACCCCGTTAACTCCCGATACTAGGACTGCATTAAGTTTTTCTTTTTTATTAAAAAAATTCTCATTTTCCAAAGGTTTCATTAAAGCAACTATATAGTTTCTAAGAATTAAGTTTACCTCATGCATAATATCTTTTTTGGGGTCAATTTTTTCTTGAGCAATAATTTTTTTAATTTCTTCAGCCGCACCAAGACCGACATCTGATTGAATCAAATATTCCTCAATTTGATCTAATGTTTTGTCATCTATTTCTTTTTTTACAATTATATCTCTTAATCCAGATGTAAATGCAGAAGCACTTTTCTTAAAACCAATTTTAAATTTATCAAAAATTCCCATTATAACTTAATGTTGATATTTTTAATATCAGACACAGGTCCTTTCATATGAATGCTATTTCTTTCATCAATAGAAATTGTTAAACTACCTAATGCAAACTCTATATCTGTAGTTTTTTCTACTAGATTATTTATATTAGCTGCAACAGCTGTTGCACAAGCTGCCGTACCACAAGCCTTGGTAAGTCCAGCTCCTCTTTCCCAAACTTTTACTTTTATTAAATTTCTATTTATAACTTTGGCCAGGGTCACATTACATTTTTCAGGAAATAGAGGATGATTTTCAATTTTCGGACCAATATTTTTTAAGTCAAATGCTTCAATATCATCTACAAAAAAAATTATGTGCGGATTGCCTACATTTATGGCTATTCCACCAATATGTTTGGTATTATTTCTATTTATAATTTCAATTTTTAAGTCTTGAGTATCTAGCTGCTTACTTAATGGAATTTCTTGCCAATTAACTTTTGGTATACCAATTTCAGTCTCGACTAAATTATTTCCTAAAATTTTTGATTTTAGTGAGCCAGAAGTTGTTAAGAGCGTTATTTCTTTTTTACCACTTTCTTTTGATAGAAGATCTGCCACACACCTAGTGCCATTTCCACAAGCGCCAGATATGCTTCCATCTGAATTAAAAAATTCTATATTTGCATCTATTTCTTTATTTTTCTTAATTAGGATGAGTTGATCGCATCCAATAAAACTACGATCACATATCTTAATTATTTGATCTTTATCTAAATTAAAATCTTGGCTTCTTTGATCAATAATTACAAAATCATTGCCTAAACCATCCATTTTAAATGCTTTAATATCCATATACAGATATTTAACTTATTTATTGACTTTTTGAACCTCTATTATAGGTTGATTTAGTTTCCACAAAAACGTTAAATTTGTGGTGTCTTTGGAAACAAAGAGATCAACACTAGTCAGCGATATTCGCCCACTAGTGCGAAACTGCTGTGCGTAATAAATATGTTTGAAAACTTAACAAATAAATTCGAAGAAATTTTTTCTTCTTTAAAAAAAGCACCTTCACTTGATGAAAAGCAAGTAGATGAGGGTTTAAGGGCTATTAGGCAGGCCCTCTTAGAAGCTGATGTCTCTTTAGATGTAGCTAAAGATTTTATAACAAAAGTTAAACCTAAAGTATTAGGTCAAGAGATAATCAGATCAACTTCACCAGGAGATATGGTTATTAAAATTGTTTATGATGAACTGGTAAGCCTTTTAGGCGAAAGCAACACAGATATTAATTTAAATGCAGTTCCGCCAGTTCCAATGATGCTAGTTGGTCTTCAAGGTTCTGGTAAAACTACAACAACAGCAAAATTAGCCAAATACTTAGAAAAAAATAAAAAGAAAAAGATAATGATGGTTAGCCTTGATGTTTACAGGCCTGCTGCCCAAGAACAATTAAGATCTTTAGGAGAACAAAATAATATTTTAACACTTCCTATAATTGAAGGACAATTACCAGCAGACATTTGTAGAAGAGCAGTTAGTGCTGCAAGCTTAAATGGAGCAGAAATTATATTGTTTGATACAGCTGGTAGAACTCAAATTGACCTTCAGATGATGAGCGAAATTAAACAAATAGAGAATATAATCAATCCAACTGAAACATTTTTAGTTGCAGATTCTTTAACAGGGCAAGTTGCTGCAGAAGTTGCAAAAGAATTTAAAAATACGGTAAACTTAACAGGTATTGTTTTAACTAGAGCCGATGGTGATGCAAGAGGTGGAGCAGCTCTTAGTATGAAATATGTTTCTCAAGTGCCAATTAAGTTTTTAGGGGTAGGAGAAAAAATAGAAAACTTAGAAGTTTTTCATCCAGATAGAATAGCAAATAGAATACTAGGAATGGGAGATATTGTTTCCCTTGTAGAAAAAGCAGCAGAAGATCTTGGTGAAGAAAATTTAAAAAAAGCCGAAGAAAATTTGAAAAAAGGACAATTTTCTATGGAGGACTATCTATCCCAACTAAGACAAATGAAAAAAATGGGTGGTATAGAAGGAATAATGTCATTTATGCCAGGTGTTTCAAAGATGAAGTCACAGATGGATGCTGCGGGAATTGATGAAAGTATTATTACTCAAAACGAAGCAATAATTTTGTCTATGACCAAAAAAGAAAGAGGAAATCCTAAAATCATAGATGGTTCTAGGAAAAAAAGAATTGCTAATGGCTCTGGAACAGATGCGGCCACTATCAATAAATTGCTTAAGCAATTTAAAATGATGTCTGAAATGATGAAGAAGATGTCAAAAGGAAACCTGAAGGGTATGTCTGATAAAGGAATACCTCCAGAGCTACTAAATCAACTTAAATAAAAAAAGGAAAAAAAATGATAAAAATAAGACTATCAAGAGGTGGAACAAAGAAAAGACCAGTATATAAAGTAGTTATAGCTGACAGTCGTCGTGCAAGAGATGGAAGATTTATTGAGAAGGTAGGATTCTTTAATCCACTTTTACCAAAAGATAAAAAAGAAAGAGTAGGACTAGAAGCAGAAAGAATTAAATATTGGTTAGGTCAAGGTGCTCAACCAACTACTAGAGTTGCAAGAATTTTAGGTGAAAATGGTATTATAGCAATGCCTGCAAACGGTAGTAATCCAAGTAAAGCTATTCCTAAAAAAGAAAGAAAAAAAGAAGGAGACGAAGCAGCACCAGCAGCAGCTCCTAAAGCAGAAGCAGCACCAGCAGTAGAAGCTCCAAAGGAAGAAGCTCCTAAAGCAGAAGCAGCACCAGCAGCAGCAGAAGCTCCTAAAGCAGAAGCAGCACCAGCAGTAGAAGCTCCAAAGGAAGAAGCTCCTAAAGCAGAAGCAGCACCAGCAGCAGCAGAAGCTCCAAAGGAAGAAGCTAAGTAGTTAGATTCATGTGGCAAGCTCAGATATTCACACTCTATCCTGATTTTTTTCCTGGCCCTTTAAATAAAGGGCTATATGGAAAAGCTTTAACAAATAAAATTTGGGATTTAAAAGTTATAAATATTAGAGAGGCCGCTGAGGATAAACATAAAACAGTAGACGACACCCCTTTTGGAGGTGGATCTGGAATGTTGTTGAAAGCTGACATTTTAGCAAAATCTCTTGATGAAAATAAAAAAGAAGGAGAAAGAATTTTTTATTTATCACCAAAAGGAAAAAAGCTTGATCAGAAATTAGCACTAGAACTGTCTAAAGAAAAATCTATTAGTTTAATTTGTGGTCATTTTGAAGGTGTTGATGAAAGGTTGTTATCTACAAGGAATATAGAAGAACTTAGCATAGGAGATTTTATTTTATCTGGAGGTGAAACAGCAGCATTTGTTGTACTAGATAGTGTTCTAAGATTGCTTCCAGGTGTCTTGGGAAATGAACAATCAAAGACTGATGAGAGTTTTGAGAACGGACTTTTGGAGTATCCTCAATACACAAAACCTCAAATTTGGGAGGAAAAAAGTGTTCCAGAAGTGCTATTATCAGGAGATCACAACAAAATTAAAGACTGGCGTTTATCACAATCAGAGGCTATAACACGCGTCCGAAGACCAGATTTATGGGAAAAATATAAGAAAAATTAACTTGATAAATACTAATATGAAAACAATTGAAGAAATAAATCAACTAAACGTTAAAAAAATACTATCTGAGAAGAAAATCCCAGATTTTTTTCCAGGAGATGTAATAAAAGTTGGTGTTAGAATTACAGAGGGTAAAAAAGATAGAATTCAATATTTTGAAGGTGTGTGTATAGCTAGAAAAAACAGAGATATAAATTCTTCATTCACAGTTAGAAAAATTTCATTTGGTGAAGGTGTTGAAAGAACATTTCCACTATATGGCACAGTTATAGATACAATTACAGTTATCCGTCATGGTAAAGTTAGAAGAGCAAAATTATATTACCTAAGAGACAGAACAGGTAAATCAGCTAGAATTGCAGAAAAAATTAGAAAAAAAATTGGTATAGAAGTTGATGTTAAACCAGAAATGGTAACAGAAGAAACTTTAGCACCAGTAGCTGTAGAAGCAGAAAAGCAAACAGAAGTTCAAGCAGAACCTGTAAAACAAGCAGAAGTTCAAGCAGAACCAAAAATAGAAAAATCAGAAGAAAAAAAATAATTTTTTTTTCAATGCCTTTAACTCTTTACGATAAAATTTGGAATGATCATTTAGTAGATCAACAAGATGATGGCACCACACTATTATTTGTTGATCGACATTTAGTACATGAAGTGACAAGTCCACAAGCTTTTGAAGGATTAAGAAACTCTAATAGAAAAGTTAGACAACCTGGCTTAACACTAGCAGTTGCAGATCATAACGTTCCAACTACTGACAGATCTAAAGGAATAGCGGATGCAGAGTCTAAAATTCAAGTAGATACCTTAGAAAGCAATTGTAAGGAATTTGGAGTTCAATATTTAGGAATGAATGACAAGAGACAAGGAATTGTTCACATAATTGGTCCAGAACAAGGTTTTACACAACCTGGTACAGTAATTGTTTGTGGAGATAGCCACACAGCAACACATGGTGCATTTGGTGCTTTGGCATTTGGAATTGGGACCTCAGAAGTAGAACATGTTCTAGCAACACAAACATTAGTACAAAAAAAAGCAAAAAATTTTAGAATCAATGTTAACGGAAAACTTCCTATTGGAGTTACCTCTAAAGATGTAATCTTACAAATTATAGGAAATATTGGAACTGCGGGAGGAACAGGATCAGTTATTGAGTATGCCGGCAGTCTAATTTCATCTTTAAGCGTAGAGCAACGAATGACTATTTGCAATATGACTATTGAAGGAGGAGCAAGAGCAGGGTTAATTGCTCCTGATGAAAAAATATTTGAATATTTAAAGGGTAAACCGATGTCTCCAAAAAATGAAAATTGGGATAAGGCTATGAAATATTGGGAAAGTTTAAAAACTGATGATGGAGCTAAATTTGATAAAGAAATCAACTTAGTTGCAGAAGATATTTTACCGATGATTACTTGGGGAACCTCTCCACAAGATGTAATCACTATAGATGGCAAAGTTCCAAATCCTAAAAATGAACAAGATGAAGATAAAAAGAACTCTTTAAAAAGATCATTAAATTATATGGGCTTAAAAGCTGATACACTAGCTACAGATATTAAGATTGATAAGGTTTTCATAGGAAGTTGCACAAATGGTAGAATTGAGGATTTAAGGGAAGCTGCCAAAATATTAAAAGATAAAAAGAAAGCGTCACATGTTCAGGCAATGGTTGTTCCGGGCTCAGGTTTGGTTAAAGAACAAGCTGAGCAGGAAGGTTTAGATAAAATATTTATAGCTTCAGGTTTTGAATGGAGAGAACCAGGTTGTTCAATGTGTCTTGCCATGAATGCTGATAAATTAAAACCAGGAGAAAGATGTGCCTCAACTTCAAACAGAAACTTTGAAGGAAGACAAGGTAGAGGTGGAAGAACACATTTAGTAAGTCCTGGAATGGCAGCTGCGGCTGCAATTTCTGGAAACTTAGATGATGTTAGAAAGTATCAAAACTAAAATGCAAAAATTTAATTCACTTACTAGTATCCCAGCATATTTACCAATAGTGAACATTGATACAGATATGATTATTCCAAAACAATTTCTTAAAACGATTAAAAGAACAGGGTTAGGAAAAAACTTATTTTTTGAAATGAGATATGATGATAATGGAAATGAAATTAAAGATTTTATTCTAAATCAAAAACCTCACAATCAATCAAAAATATTAATTGCAGGAAAAAATTTTGGCTGTGGCTCATCAAGAGAACATGCACCTTGGGCACTTCTAGATTTTGGAATAACATGTGTGATAAGCTCTAGTTATGCTGATATTTTTTACAGCAACTGTTTCAAAAATGGAATTTTACCAATTACTCTGCCAGAAGAAAAAATAAAAGAATTATCAGAGTATTCAAAAAGAAAAGAAGAAATTTCAATAGACTTAAATGAAGAAAAAATAATTTTTGGAAATAGTGAAATCAAATTTGATATTGATCCTTTTAAGAAAAAATGTTTGTTAGAAGGACTTGATGATATTGCACTATCGTTAGCCAAAAAAGAAAAAATTATAACTTTTGAAGAAAATCTAAAAAATAATAAACCATGGATATTTAATGATAAAAATTAAAAAAAGAAAAATTTTACTTCTTCCTGGGGATGGTATTGGACCTGAGGTTATTCAAGAAGTTAAAAAAGTTATTTTATGGTTGAATTCAAATAAATCTCTAGATTTTGAAATTGATGAAGATTTAGCTGGAGGTTGTTCTTATGACAAACATGGGACACCAATCACGGATGAAGTTTTTTACAAAGCTCTAGAAAGTGAATTTGTTATGTTAGGTGCAGTTGGTGGACCAAAATGGGATAATTTAGAGTTTTCAAAAAAGCCTGAAAGAGCCTTATTAAAATTAAGAAAAGAATTAAAACTATTTGCAAATTTAAGACCTGCAATTTGTTTTGAACAATTAGTTGATGCCTCAACCTTAAAACCAGAAATCGTGTCTGGATTAGATATTATGATAGTTAGAGAATTAACAGGTGGAATTTATTTTGGTGAACCAAGAGGAATTAAGCCAATAGAAAATGGTGAAAGAAAAGGGATTAATACCCATTCATACACAACTAGCGAAATAGTTAGAGTTGCAAAAGTAGCTTTTGATTTAGCAAGAAAGAGATCAAATAGAGTTACTTCATGTGAAAAGTCAAATGTAATGGAAGCAGGACAACTTTGGAAAGAAGAAGTTCAAGAACTACACGACAAAGAATATAAAGATGTAGAATTAAGTCATATGCTTGCTGATAATTGTGCAATGCAATTATTAAAAAACCCAAAGCAGTTTGATGTAATTGTTACGGATAATTTATTTGGAGACATGCTTTCCGATCAAGCCTCAATGTTAACGGGATCTCTAGGTTTATTACCATCTGCTTCTTTAGGTGCAAAAAATAAAGATGGAGAAATGAGAGCTATGTATGAGCCTATTCATGGTTCTGCACCGGATATTGCTGGAAAAGAAATTGCAAACCCAATAGCTTCAATTTTAAGTTTTGCAATGGCTTTAAGATACTCTTTAGATTTAGATAGTGAAGCTGATGCTTTAGAAAAAGCTGTGCAAGATGTCTTAAATGATGGTCTTAGAACAAAAGATATTCTTTCTCAGGGAAAAAAAGAAGTATCAACATCAGCTATGGGTGATGCAATCATTTCAAAATTGCAATAATTAAATAATTATTCTAGAGTTCTGGAATGCCAAATTATACTGCTCCAGTCGAAGACATGATGTTTCTTTTTGATAAATTAAGAAATAATAAAAATTATAATGATCTTGAAAAGTATAAAGAGGTTAATTCAGAATTAGTAAAAGATATTTTAGAAGAAGCAGCCAAGATTAATCAAAACTTAATATTACCATTAGCAAAATCAGGTGATGAAAATCCAACAGTTCTAGAGAATGGTGTGGTTAGAACACCGCCAGGCTACAAAGAAGCTTATTCTAAATATATAGAAGATGGTTGGACTTCACTTTCTTGTGATCCAAAATATGGAGGACAAGGAATGCCAAAAACCGTAAGTGCTTTTTTTGACGAAATGTTATCATCTGCAAGTTTATCATTTAAACTTTATAGTGAGTTAAGTATTGGTGCATATAATTGTATTTCTCATCACGCTACAGATGAAATAAAAGAAAAATACCTTCCAAAAATGGTTGAAGGAAAATGGAGTGGTACGATGTGCCTTACTGAACCAGTTTGTGGAACTGATTTAGGTCTTTTAAAAACTAAAGCTATTGAGCAATCTGATGGAACTTTTAAGTTAAGTGGACAGAAAATTTTTATTACATCAGGTGATCAAGATTTAACTGAAAATATTATCCACTTAGTTATTGCAAGAGCAGCTGACTCACCAGCAGGCACGAAAGGAATAAGTTTATTCTTAGTACCTAAATTTTTAGTAAATGAAGATGGATCTATTGGAGCTAGAAATGGAGTTTCTACAGGGTCTATCGAAAGTAAAATGGGAATTAAAGGTTCTGCTACATGTGTATTAAATTTTGATGATGCAACTGGTTATATGATCGGATTAAAGAATAAAGGCTTAAACGCAATGTTTACTATGATGAATTTAGAGAGAATTGTTGTAGGAATTCAAGGCTTGGGGATTTCTGAAATTGCCTATCAAAACTCTTTGAGTTACGCAAAAGAACGAAAACAAGGAAAAACAAATAATACAAAATCAACTAATGGAGCAGATTTTATAATTGAACATGCAGATATTAGAAGATCTTTGCTTAATATGAAATCTATTATTGAAGGCGAAAGAGCTTTATGTTTTTGGCTGTCTCAACAAACAGAAGTTAGCCTTTATCACCCAGATGAAAAAATTAAACAAGAAGCTTCAGATCTTGTGTCGTTAATGACACCTGTGGTTAAAACGATGTTTAGTGATATGGGAATGGAAATAACCAGTGAGGCTATGCAGGTTCATGGTGGTTATGGCTATACGAAAGATCAAGGTATAGAGCAATTATATAGAGATAATAGAATCACCCCAATTTATGAGGGAACAAATTCTATCCAAGCAGCTGATCTAGTTTTTAGAAAATTGGTAAATAAAAATGGTGATATAGTCGATAAATATTTGGAACTGATCAAGAATGATTGCAGTACTGAAAATGAAAAATTAAAACCTTTTATAAAAGAATTAAAAACGCATCTAGAGATATTATCTACTTTTACTGATTGGATTAAAGAAAAAGTGCAAAACTCAAAAGACGATGCAAGCGCAGCATGCAATGACTATTTAAAAGCATTGGGGTTTGTGTCCATAGCACATGCGTGGATAAAAGTTTTAGAGGTAAGTTTTAAAGATTATGAACAAAACAAAGACTTTTATGAAGATAAAATACAGACTGCAAATTTTTATTTTAAAAGAGTTTTACCAAGAGCCGAAAGTCATTTTAAAACAGCCACATCAGGAAGTGACTATATAATGAATTTTAAATTTAGTTAATATGAGTCATTACGATACAAATTTAGATAAAAATGAGGCTAATTATGTTCCTCTTTCTCCTTTAACATTCTTAGAAAGAACTAAAGATATATATCCAAATTATGAAGCCTTAGTTTATGAAAGTAGGTCGTATACTTGGGAAGAAGTTTATAAAAGATGTGTTAAGTTTGCTAGCGCATTAGATAAATTGGGTGTGAAAATTGGAGATACAGTTTCTATAATGGCTTTCAATACACCAGAAATTTTTGAAGCACATTATTCAATACCTATGGTGGGGGCAGTAATTAATGCAATCAATACAAGACTAGACCCCAATACTATAAGTTATATTTTACAACATAGTGATGCAAAGGTTTTAATTGTAGATAGACAATTTCATGATGTAATTGAGAAGGCTTTAAAAAATGTTAAAAATAAAATTACAATTATTGATATTGACGACCAGGACATAGACACAAGTTCTTTTAAAAAAATAGGTGAACTTGAGTATGAAAGTTTCTTAAACACAGGTAATGAAAATTATGAATGGAAAAAACCAAAAGATGAATGGGAAGCGATTTCATTAGGGTACACGTCAGGAACTACTGGAAACCCAAAAGGAGTAGTTTATCATCACAGAGGCTCATATTTGATGGCAACAGGTAGTGTTACAGCTTGGAATATGCCTAACAAATTAAATTTTTTATGTGTTGTCCCAATGTTTCATTGCAATGGTTGGTGTTATCCTTGGACATTAGCAATGCTGCACGCAAGAGTAATTTGTTTAAGAAATATTGATGTTAAAAAGATGTTTGAACTAATTGATAAATATGAAGTAACACATTTTGGTGGAGCTCCAATAGTTTTAAATATGATTGTTAATGCTCCTAAGGAAGATCAAAAAGCCTTAAAAAGAAAAGTCAATGTTTTAACTGCAGGTGCACCTCCACCTAGTATTATTTTTGAAAAAATGGAAAATCTTGGCTTTGAGGTTATGCATGTTTATGGATTAACAGAAACTTATGGTCATATGTTGCAGTGTGCGTGGAATGATGATTGGAATTCTTTAGAAAAAGATAAAAAGAATGAAATCAAAGCAAGGCAAGGTGTACGTTACCCAAACACAGAGGGCGCTATTGTAATGGATCCAGAAACAATGAAGCCAGTACCTAAAGATGGAAAGACTATGGGTGAAATTATGATTAGAGGGAATATTGTAATGAAGGGATATTACAAGGATAAAGAAGCAACAGATAAGTCAATGGCAGGTGGATGGTTTCATTCAGGAGATTTAGCTGTGACCCATCCTGATGGATATATAAAAATTCAAGATAGATCTAAAGATATTATTATCTCTGGAGGAGAAAATATTTCTTCAATAGAAATTGAAAATGCAATTGCAAAACACCCTTCAGTTTCTTTAGCAGCTGTAGTTGCTAAACCAGATGAAAAATGGGGAGAAACACCTTGTGCTTTTGTTGAATTAATTAAAGATAAGCCAGCAACAGAAAAAGAAATAATAGATTTTTGTAGAGAAACATTGGCAGGATTTAAACTTCCTAAGAGTGTTATTTTTTGTGATTTACCAAAAACTTCAACAGGAAAAATTCAAAAATTTGAACTTAGAAAGAAAGTTAAGGAATTAAGTTGATCTTTCAAGTAGACAACAAAAAAGTCTTTGCATCAGATTCAGGCCAAGGTATTGATAAAAAAAAATCTACAATAGTTTTGCTGCATGGAAGTGGTCTCTCACACATTGTTTGGTCCTTAACAGAACAGTATTTATCAAATCAAAATTATAATGTTTTAGCAATAGATTTACCTGGACATGGAAATTCTGAAGGTGATTGTTTAAAATCAATAGAAGAAATTTCAGATTGGTTAGAAAAAGTTTTTAAAAAACTTAATGTTTCTGAATTAACAATAATAGGTCATTCCCAAGGATGTTTGGAAGCATTGGAATATTCATTAAGGCATTCTAAAAGAGTTAAAAATTTAATATTTATAGGTGGTTCTTACAGAATGCCTGTTAATCAAGATTTAATTGATCTTGCTGAAAATGGAGATGATAAAGCAGTTCAGTTAATGATGAAATGGAGCTATGAGAATTATAAAAAATTCATTGGAGGTAATCCTGTGGAAAAAATTATTAATTCTCCAAGAAATATTAGAGAAGTTTTAGCCATCGATCTTATAGCTTGTAATAATTATAAAAATGGATCTGAGGCTTTGAAGTCAATCAAGTGTCCCACATTATTTATCTTTGGTGAGCTAGATAAGATGGTCAATATTGAAAAAGGTAAGAAATTTGCAGAGCTCGTTCTTAATTCAAAAACTCATATAATAAAAGATTGTGGACACATGATTATGTTTGAAAAAGCTTTTGAAATGAGAGAAAAGATCTCTGAATTTTTAAAAAAATGAAAAATTTTTCAATAGCAAAATCAAGAAGATTAAGAAGTACTCCTTATACCTCAAGAATAGAGAAGCAAGGAGTTACAGCATACACAATATATAATCATATGTTGTTACCTGCTGCATTTGGATCAATAGAGAATAGCTACAAACATTTAAAAGAACATGTTCAGATATGGGATGTCGCTGCAGAAAGACAAGTAGAAATATCAGGAAAAGACTCGGCAGAGTTAGTACAATTGATGACATGTCGGGATCTATCAAAATCTAAAATAGGCAGATGTTATTATTGTCCAATAATAGATGAAAATGGAAATTTAGTTAATGACCCAGTTGTTTTAAAACTTGATGAAAATAAATGGTGGATATCAATAGCAGATTCGGATGTAATCTTTTTTGCCAAAGGCTTAGCATCAGGACACAAATTTGATGTTAAAATTGTAGAACCAGTAGTTGATATTATGGCAATACAAGGTCCAAAATCCTTTGCGTTAATGGAAAAAGTTTTTGGAAAAAAAATTACTGAGCTAAAATTCTTTGGGTTTGATTATTTTGATTTTGAAGGCACAAAGCACCTTATAGCTAGATCAGGATGGTCTAAACAAGGAGGATATGAAGTATACGTTGAAAACACACAGTCAGGACAAAAATTGTATGACCATCTTTTTGAAGTTGGAAAAGAATTTAATGTAGGGCCAGGATGTCCGAATTTAATAGAGAGAATTGAGAGTGCACTGTTATCTTATGGTAATGACTTTGATAATAACGACAATCCATTTGAATGTGGTTTTGATCAATATGTTAGCTTAGATAGTGATATAAATTTTTTAGGAAAAGAAAAATTGAAAGAAATAAAATTAAAAGGACCCCAAAAAAAATTAAGGGGAGTTAAAATTGATATAAAAGAAATTAGTCTTACTGGATCAAAAAACATATATGATGAAAATGATAATGTGATTGGTGAATTAAGATCGGCTTGTTATTCACCTCATTTTCAAAAGGTTATAGGCATAGCAATGATCAAGAAATCCCACTGGGAAGCATCTCAAGGCTTTAAAATTCAAATAAACGATAGTACCATTAATGGAAACGTTTGTGATTTACCCTTCATCTAGTATAAAAGTAAAATAATATCATGAATATAGCAATTGTAGGAGCCACAGGTAATGTTGGAAGAAAAATGCTCGAAGTATTAGAGCAGAAAAAAATTTCAATAGACCAATTATTTTTAGTTGCCTCTCCAAGGAGTGCTGGTCAAAAAGTAAATTTTAATGGTAAGGAGCATGAGATTTTTAACTTAGAGACTTATGATTTCTCAAAAGCTGAAATTACCTTTTTTGCAGCTGGTGGAAAAATATCAGAAAAATATGCAGAAAAAGCAGCAAAACATACTACAGTAATTGATAATTCTAGCTTTTTCAGAATGGATCAAGATGTACCTTTAATTGTTCCACAAGTGAATCCAGAAGCAATTAATGTTTTAAAAAAAAATATTATTGCTAATCCAAACTGTTCTACAGCACAATTAGTAATAGCTCTAAAACCTTTACATGATGAATTTAATATAAAAAGAGTAGTTATATCAACTTATCAATCCGTATCTGGTGGTGGTAAAGCATCAATGGATGAATTGATTGAACAAACTAAATTATCATTAGATAAAAAGAAAATAAATTCTAAAAATTTTACTAAACAAATTGCATTTAATGCAATTCCTCACATAGATGTTTTTGCAGATGATGGTTACACAAAAGAAGAATTAAAGATGGTTAACGAAACAAAAAAGATTTTAGATGACAAAATTGAGCTAACTGCAACATGCGTAAGAATTCCAGTGCTAGTTTCTCATGCTGAATCTGTAAATATTGAATTTGAAAAACCATTTAGCTTACAAACAATACACTCTTTATTAGATAGTGCAGAGGGATGTGAGGTGTATGATAAAAGAGAAGATGGAGGCTACATTACTCCTTTAGAGGCAGAAGGTAAAAATGAAACTTATATTTCTAGGATTAGAGAAGATAAAACAAAAAAAAATACACTCAATATGTGGATAGTATCAGATAATTTATTAAGAGGTGCTGCACTGAATGCAGTAGAAATAGCTGAGCTTTTAATTAGGAAGAATAATGGATAATAACAACCCTTTATCACCACACATTCAAATTTATAGATGGCACATATCTTCTTTGGTTTCTATTTCTCATAGGATTACAGGAATAGTTAATATATTTGCAATAACAGTAATTTGTTTGTGGATATTTTCTTTGTTGTTAGGAGAATCTAGCTACGATCTAACAAAATTATTTTTGCAATCTATTTTTGGAAAATTTATTATTATTTGTTTAACTTGGTCTTTTAGCTTTCAGGTATTGAGTGAAATAAGACATTTAGTAATGGATCTTGGTTATGGTTTTGAAATAAAGACCACAAAGATTACAGGTTTGTTGGTAATTTTTGGATCTATTTTTTTTACAATTCTATTTTATCTATTAGGAAGGAATTTTATTTAAAATGAACTCTGTAACAAAAAAATGGCTGTTCATGAAAATTAGTTCAGTAATTTTAGTACCTTTAATGATCTGGTTTATTCTAAATTTAGTTTCAATTTTTGATAAAGATTATATTGAGGTTGTTAATTTCTTTACCACTCAACCATCTAAAATTTTAGTTTCTTTAACACTAGTATTTGCTTACTTTTTTTCTGCCCTAAGTATTAGCGAGGTATTTGAAGATTATATTCAGAATGAAAAAATCAAAAATGCCGCAAACAAAGTACTTAATATTTTTGCTATAATAATGCCAATTATAACAATAACTGTAATATTGAATTTAAACTAATGAGCTCATATAAAATAATAGACCATGAATACGATGTCATCGTACTTGGTGCTGGAGGATCAGGTCTAAGAGCTGCTGTTGGTTTAAGTGAAGCTGGTTTAAAGACAGCCTGCATTTCAAAAGTATTTCCAACAAGAAGTCATACCTCAGCTGCTCAAGGAGGAATTTCTGCATCTTTAGGGAATATGGGTGAAGATGATTGGCGTTGGCATATGTATGATACTGTTAAAGGTGCTGACTGGTTAGGTGACCAAGATAGTATTGAGTATCTTTGTAAAGAAGCTCCAGCTGCTGTTATAGAGTTAGAAAAATATGGAGTTCCATTTAGCAGAACTGATGATGGCAAAATTTACCAAAGACCTTTTGGTGGAATGACAAAAAATTATGGTAATGGAATTGTTCAAAGAACATGTGCAGCTGCAGATAGAACTGGACACGCAATACTTCATACTCTTTATGGACAAGCTTTAAAACATAACACTGAATTTTTTATTGAATATTTTGCTTTAGATTTATTAATGAAGGACGGTGAATGCAAAGGTCTTATTGCTTGGAATTTAAATGATGGAACAATTCATAGATTTAGAGCACACAGCACAATAATTGCAACAGGGGGTTACGGAAAAGCTTATTATTCTGCAACTTCAGCACACACTTGTACTGGAGATGGAAATGCAATGGTTTTAAGAGCATGCTTACCATTACAAGATATGGAATTTGTACAATTTCACCCAACAGGAATTTATGGGCACGGAACTTTAATTTCTGAAGGTGTTAGAGGTGAAGGTGGATATTTAGTTAATTCAAAAGGTGAAAGATTTATGGAGCGTTACGCACCAAAAGCTAAAGACTTAGCATCTAGAGATGTAGTAAGTAGATCAATGTCAATTGAGATTAACGAAGGAAGAGGTGTGGGTAAAGAACAGGATCATGTTCATTTACACTTAAGTCATTTAGACAAAAATATTATTGAAAGTAGACTTCCAGGAATAACGGAAGCAGCAAGATTATTTGCAAATGTTGATGTAACTAAGGAGCCAATACCAGTAGTGCCCACTGTTCATTATAATATGGGAGGTATCCCAACAAACTATAAAGCTGAAGTATTAACAGGAAATGATTCTGAAACAGTTCCAGGATTAATGGCAATTGGTGAGGCTGCCTGTGTTTCTGTTCATGGAGCAAATAGATTGGGATCTAATTCTTTAATTGACCTGGTTGTATTTGGAAGAGCTGCAGCCAAGAGAGCTGCAGAACTTGTAAAACCAGGAACTCCACACGAGGATATAGGAGAGACTGAAACAGAAAAATGTTTAGAAAGATTTGATAAATTAAGAAACTCTAATGGTGAAAATAGTACTGCAGAACTTAGACTTTCAATGCAAAAAACTATGCAATCAAAGTGTGCTGTTTTTAGAACAGAAAAAACGCTTAAAGAAGGTGTTGATAATATTAGAAAAGCATACGATGGAATGGAATCAATTTCTGTAAAAGATAAGTCACTTGTTTTCAATACCGATTTAGTGGAAACATTGGAATTTGATAATTTGATAAGACAAGCAATTACAACAGTGGATTCTGCTTATAATAGACAAGAGAGTAGAGGTGCGCATGCAAGAGAAGATTTCCCAAAAAGAGATGATGAAAAATTTATGCAACACACTATTGCTTGGTGCAATGGAAAAGATTCAAAAATTGGATATAGACCAGTTACTAAAACAACTTTAACAAATGAAGTTCAATACTTTCCACCTCAAGAAAGAGTTTACTAGTGGTTCAAATAAATTTACCTAAAAATTCAGAAGTTCAAAAAGGTAACTATTACCAAGATAAGACTGGGTCAAAAAATATTAGAAAAGTAAATGTTTACAGATGGGATCCCTCAAATGGAGAAAACCCAAGAGTAGATACCTATGAAGTGGATATGGATAATTGTCCTTCAAAAGTATTAGATATTTTAAATAAAATTAAAAACGAAATTGACCCATCATTAGCTTATCGTAGATCGTGTGCACATGGAGTTTGTGGATCTTGTGCAATGAATATGGATGGTAAAAATGGTTTAGCATGTACAAAGCCTCATTCAGAAATTGAAGGTGATATAAATATTTATCCATTACCTCATTTAAAAGTTAAAAAAGATTTAATTGGTGATTTAAGTGGATTATACAAACAGTATGAATCAATCGAGCCATGGCTAAAAACAAATACAAAAGTTGAAACCACTGAGATATTACAAACTAAAGAAGACAGAGTAAAATTAGACGGTGCATATGAATGTATCATGTGTGCATGCTGCTCAACATCTTGTCCAAGTTATTGGTGGAATGGTGATAAATATTTAGGTCCTGCAGTTTTACTTCAGGCTTATAGATGGATAGTTGATAGTAGAGATGATGAAAAAAAAGAGAGACTAAAAAAAGTAGCTGATGAGCTTAAACTTTATAGATGTCATACTATTATGAATTGTACTAATGCTTGTCCAAAGGGATTAAATCCAGCAAAAGCTATAGCTGAATTGAAAAAAATGCTTGCAACAAGCTAATTACCCCTTTAAATAACACCATTCATGAATTTATTAGAACATTTTGTTGGCGGAAAGCTAATTTCAGGCTCTTCTGACAGAAAAAGTAAAGTTTTTAATCCAGCAACTGGTGAACAAGAGTCTGAGGTAAGATTAGCCAGTAAAACTGATCTAGATAAAGCTGTAGAAGTAGCCCAAAAAGCTTTTGAAACTTGGTCTTTAAAACCTTCACTTCAAAGAGCAAGGGTAATGTTTAAATTTAAAGAGTTAATAGAAAAAAATGCCGATGAACTTACAAAGTTAATAGTCTCAGAGCATGGGAAAGTTTATGAAGATGCCAAAGGTTCTTTAACAAGAGGACTAGAAGTTGTTGAATTTGCGTGTGGGATTCCACATTTACTTAAAGGAGAATTTTCAGAAAATGTAGGAACAAATGTAGATAGTTGGTCTATGCGACAACCACTTGGAGTTGTTGCTGGAATTACACCTTTTAATTTTCCTGCAATGGTGCCAATGTGGATGTTTCCTATTGCTATTGCATGTGGAAATACATTTATTTTAAAACCGTCAGAAAAAGATCCATCTTGCCCACTAAGATTAGCAGAATTACTAACAGAAGCAGGACTACCAGATGGTGTTTTTAATGTTGTTAATGGAGATAAAGAAGCTGTTGATGCAATTTTAACAAACAAAGATGTCAAAGCTGTAAGCTTTGTTGGCTCAACACCAATTGCAAAATATATTTATGAAAACTCTGCAAAAAATGAAAAAAGGGTTCAAGCTTTAGGTGGTGCAAAAAATCATTTAGTTGTAATGCCTGACTGTGACCTTGATGGTGCGGTAAATGGATTAATGGGTGCTGCATATGGGTCTGCAGGAGAGAGATGTATGGCACAATCAGTGGCAGTTGCTGTAGGAGATGTAGGTGATGAGCTAGTTGCTCGTTTATCAAAAAAAGCTGAAGCATTAAAAGTAGGACCTGGTATGGATAAAACATCTGAGATGGGTCCACTAGTTACCAAAGAACATTTAGAAAAAGTAAAAAGTTATGTTGATCTTGGAGTTGAAGAAGGTGCTAAATTAGTTGTTGATGGAAGAAATATAAAACTTCAAGGATATGAAAATGGTTTTTTTATAGGGGGTTGTTTATTTGATCACGTTAAAAAGGATATGAGAATTTATAAAGAAGAAATATTTGGACCTGTTTTATCAGTCATAAGAGTTAAAACTTTTGAAGAAGCAACAAAGTTAATTAACGACCATGAGTATGGTAATGGAGTAAGCATTTACACAAGAGATGGTGATGCTGGAAGAACGTTTGCTAGTAAAATTCAAGTTGGTATGGTTGGAATTAATGTTCCAATACCTGTACCAATGGCATTCCATAGTTTTGGTGGATGGAAAAGATCATTATTTGGAGATAGTGCAATGCACGGAGCTGAAGGAATTAAATTTTATACAAAGCTTAAAACAGTAACATCAAGATGGCCTTCTGGAATAAGATCTAATGCAGAATTTGTCATGCCAACAATGAAATAAGGAGAGAAATGAAAAAAATATGTTTAATAGGAGCAGGTCAAATTGGGGGCACTCTTGCTCACTTAATAGGAACTAAAGAAGTAGCTGATGAGGTGGTACTTTTTGATGTTGCAAGTGGTATAGCTAAAGGAAAAGCTCTAGACATAGCTCAATCTTCCTCTGTTGATGGTTTTAATGTAAAATTTTCAGGTACAGACAATTATGAAGATATAAAAGATTCAGATGTAATAATAATCACTGCAGGAGTTCCAAGAAAACCAGGAATGAGCAGAGATGATTTATTAGGTATTAATTTAAAAATTATTAAACAAGTAGCAGAGGGTATTAAAAAAAATGCACCCAATGCATTTGTAATATGCATTACAAATCCACTAGACGTTATGGTGATGGCCTTTCAAAAATTTTCAGGCTTACCAGCAAATAAAGTAGTTGGAATGGCAGGAATTTTGGACAGCTCAAGATTTAAATTATTTTTATCCCTAGAGCTTAATGTTCCGGTAAAAGAAATTGAAGCAATGGTTATGGGAGGTCATGGAGACACAATGGTTCCCCTACCAAGATTCACAAAAGTTTCAGGTAAACCATTATTAGACTTAGTTAAAGAAGGAAAAATATCTCCAGAAAGGTTAGAAGAAATTAATCAAAGAACTAGAGATGGAGGAGCTGAGATTGTTAAATATTTAGAAAAAGGTTCTGCATTTTATGCGCCAGCAGCTTCAGGTGTACAAATGGCAGAAGCATATTTAAAAGATGAAAAAAAATTACTTCCATGTGCAGTTCATTTAAATGGTGAATATGGAGTTAGTAATGTTTATGCTGGTGTACCAGTAATAATTGGTAAAGATGGTGTTGAAAAAATAGAGCAAATAGATTTAGATGAAAAAGAAAAAAAAGAATTTATGCACTCTATAGATGCTGTGAAAGCATTATGGGAAGCTGCATCTAAAATAGATCCAGATCTTTCTAAATAATGAATATTCACGAACACCAGGCCAAGCAAATTTTAAAAAAATATGGAGCGGTAGTTCCTGAAGGAGTTTTTGCTTTTACAGTTGATGAGTTGATTGAAAAAGCAAAATCATTAAAAACAGAAAAATTTGTTTTAAAAGCACAAATTCATGCTGGTGGACGAGGTAAAGCTGGAGGTGTAAAAATTTTAAACACAATTGATGAATTAAGTGTTGCTGCAAAAGAATTGCTTGGAAAAACACTCGTAACACATCAAACTAGCCCAGCAGGAAGAGAAGTAAAAAGATTATATGTAGAAGAGTCCTCTAATATTGATAAAGAATTTTATTTATCTTGTTTAGTAGATAGAGCAAGTTCAAAAATAGTATTTATATCCAGCGATCAAGGTGGAATGGACATTGAAGAAGTTGCAGAAAAAACTCCAGAAAAAATTATAACAACTAAAATAGATATTACTGATGAAATTTCTGATGCTGACTGTGAAAAAATAATTGCAATTTATGCTTTAGCAGATGATGCAAAAAAACAAGCAATAGCACTGATAAAATCAGTATATAAAATGTTTTTAGGTACAGACGCCAACATGGTTGAAGTTAACCCACTAATATTAACTAAAGAAAAAAAAATAATTTGTTTAGATGCAAAAGTTAATTTTGACTCTAATGCTTTATTTAGACATCCTGAAATAATCGAGCTTAGGGATTTAAATGAAGAAGATCCCACAGAAATAGATGCGAGTAAACACGATCTTGCTTACATAAAGCTAGATGGAAGCATTGGCTGCATGGTCAATGGAGCAGGTCTTGCAATGGCAACAATGGATATAATTAAATTATATGGTGAAGAGCCAGCAAATTTTTTAGATGTTGGAGGAGGAGCTTCAAAAGAAAAAGTTTCAGCTGCTCTTAAGATTATTCTTTCGGACAAAAATGTTAAAGGCATATTAATAAACATTTTTGGGGGAATTATGAGATGTGATGTCCTTGCTCAAGGTGTTGTTGATGCTGCCAAAGAAATAAATATAAGTGTTCCATTAGTAGTTAGACTTGCAGGAACAAACTTTAAAGAAGGAAAAGAAATTTTAGATAATTCAGGATTAAAATTAATTTCAGCAGAAAATTTAGATGATGCTGCAAAAAAAATAGTTAAGGCTATAAAATAGAATGTCAGTTTTAATTGATAAAAATACAAAAGTTATATGCCAAGGTTTTACAGGTACACATGGAACTTTTCATTCAGAACAAGCATTAAAATATGGAACTAATCTTGTGGGTGGAGTTACTCCTAAAAAAGGAGGACAAAAACATCTTGACCGTCCAGTATTTAATACTGTAGCTGAAGCAAAACAAGAAGTTGGCGCTGATGCAACTATGATTTATGTGCCAGCAAAATTTGCAGCAGCAGCTATTATAGAAGCAATTGATGCATCCATTGAGCTTATAGTTTGTATTACCGAAGGTGTACCAATTCAAGATATGCTTCGTGTAAAACAAAAGTTAAATAATTCAAAAAGCAGATTGATAGGACCTAATTGTCCAGGAATAATTACGCCTGATGAATGTAAGATTGGAATTATGCCTGGAAACATTCACAAGAAAGGTTCTGTGGGAATTGTTTCAAGATCAGGAACTTTAACTTATGAGGCAGTTGCACAAACAACTGAAAATGGATTAGGACAATCTACTTGTATAGGAATTGGTGGAGATCCGATAAATGGAACAAACTTTATTGATTGTTTAGATTTATTTTTAAATGATGCTGAGACGGAATCTATTCTTATGATTGGTGAAATTGGCGGTTCTGCTGAAGAAGAAGCAGCTGAATTTGTTAAAAATCATAAAATAAAAAAACCTATGGTTGGATTTGTTGCTGGAATAACAGCACCTCCAGGAAGAACAATGGGTCATGCAGGAGCTATTATTTCAGGTGGTAAGGGCGGAGCAGAAGATAAGATAAAAAAAATGGAAGAATGTGGAATTACAATTGCAAAATCACCATCAGAACTTGGCAAAACATTATTTAATAAATTATCTAATTGAAAATTATTTATCTGATATTATATCAATAGAATAGATGTCATCATCAAAAAATCTCGAATTCGAAAAAACTTCATTTCTTAGCAAGTCTAACAGTGCATTTATAGAGCAAATGTATTTAAAGTTTATAAATAAAGACAAAGATCTTCCTGAAAGCTGGAAAAATTATTTTGAGGGTATGAGTGAAGATTTAAGTATGATTGCCAAAGAAATTAATGGTCCATCATGGAATATAAAAAAAAAAATTGATATCGATGAAGTTGAAAAAAGGATTGAAGAAGATGAAAAAAAACTTTCTAATGAAGGCAACATTGCAAAAGTTAATTCAAAAGATTTAGTCAAAAGTAATATTAACTCAATTAGAGCTGTTGCATTAATTAGAGCATATAGACAAAGAGGACATTTATTAGCTAAGCTTGATCCTCTAGGGATGATGGAAACAGAATATCTAGACGAACTTCATCCTGAGCATTATGGATTTAAAAAAGAAAATTATGATGAGAAAATTTACTTAGATGGTGTAATTAATAAAGAACACTCTACTATAAAAGAAATATTAAATTTCCTAAATAAAACTTACTGTGGTCCAATTGGTTATGAATATATGCATATATCAAACCCAACAGAAAGAAAATGGCTTAGAGATAGAATTGAGCAAGATGAGAACTCTCTTCAATTTACGAAAAATGGTAAAGAAGCTATTTTAATGAAACTAATTCAAGCAGAAGGTTTTGAAAAATTTTTACATAAAAAATATGTGGGAACAAAAAGATTTGGTTTAGATGGGGGAGAAGGTTTAATACCTGCACTAGAACAAATAATTAAAATTGGTGGGCAAGCTGAAGTTAAAGAAGTCAAAATTGGTATGTCTCATCGAGGAAGACTCAATGTATTAGCAAATGTATTACAAAAATCTTACAAAAGAATATTTAATGAATTTGCAGGAGATATTCAAACATCAGGGGAAGAAGGTGCAGGAGATGTAAAATACCATCTAGGGGCATCATCAAATAGAGAGTTTGATGGCAATTCTGTGCATGTTAGTCTTACAGATAACCCTTCACATTTAGAGGCAGTCAATCCTGTGGTACTTGGACAAACTCGAGCAAAACAATTTTTTCACAAAGATAAAGAAAGAAATAAAGTTATACCAATTCTGATACATGGAGATGCAGCCTTTGCTGGACAAGGAGTTGTGGCTGAATGTTTTGCTATGTCTGGTTTACCAGGCCATAATACAGGCGGTACAATTCATATTATTGTTAATAATCAAATAGGCTTTACTACAAGCCCAAGATTCGCAAGATCATCACCATATCCATCTGATGTTGCAAAAATGGTAGACGCTCCAATACTTCATGTGAATGGAGATGATCCAGAAGCAGTTGTTTATGCAACAAGGATTGCAACAGAATTTAGATTAAAATTTAATAGAGACGTAGTGGTTGATTTGATCTGTTATAGAAGATTCGGACATAATGAAGGAGACGAACCTTCTTTTACACAGCCATTGATGTATAAAAAGATTAGGTCTCACCCCACACCAGTTGAGCTGTATGGGAAAAAATTAGTAAATGAAAATACACTTTCAGAAAGTGAGTTAAGTAAATTTAAAACAGATTTTAAAAATTTGCTTGATGATCAATATAAAAATGCAAAAGACTATAAACCAAAAATAGAATGGTATGAGGGAACATGGTCAAGATATAAACCAGAAAGAGGAAAAGATAAAAGAGGTGTAAGTGGCTATGATCAACAAAAACTTTTAGAAATTTCTGAAAAAATTAATGCAACTCCAGAAAAATTAAAATTACATAAAACTATTGTTAAAATTTTAGATGCTAGGAAAGCATCGGTATCTAATGGAAAAGGTATTGACTGGTCAACCGCTGAAGCACTAGCATTTGGATCATTGTTAGAAGAAGGTTATCCAGTAAGATTAGTTGGACAAGATTCTGGTAGAGGAACATTTAGTCAAAGACATTCAGTTTTGAGGAATCAAGAAGACAACTCTAGATATATACCTTTAAATAATATTAAAAAAAATCAAATGAGATACGAAATAGTTGATAGTTTTTTATCAGAATTAGCAGTTTTAGGTTTTGAGTATGGATATAGTTTAGTTGAACCTAATACTTTAACTATTTGGGAAGCACAATTTGGAGATTTTGCAAATGGAGCACAAGTAGTTATTGATCAGTTTATTGCATCAGGAGAAAGAAAATGGACTAGAGCATCTGGGCTAGTAATGCTTTTACCTCATGGATATGAAGGCCAAGGACCAGAACACTCTTCAGCAAGACTAGAAAGATTTTTACAACTATGCGCAAATGATAACTTACAAGTATTGAATTGCACAACTCCTGCAAATTATTATCATGCTTTAAGACGCCAAATGCATAGAGAATTTAGAAAGCCATTAATAATAATGACTCCAAAATCTTTGTTAAGAAATAAATATTGTGTTTCCAATATAGAAGACTTTAATAAAGATACTTTTTTTCACAGAATCTTATGGGATCACGCACTAGATGAAGAAAATGGATTTATAAAATTAAAAGAAAGCTCAAAAATAAAAAAAGTAATTTTATGTTCAGGAAAAGTTTATTTTGATCTACTAGAAGCGAGAGAAAAACTTAAGAAAGACGATGTAGTGTTGTACAGAGTTGAACAACTTTATCCTTTTCCAGTTAAAAGTTTAGTTAGAGAAATCAAAAAGTATGCAAAAAATGCTAAATTTTATTGGTGCCAGGAAGAACCAAAAAATATGGGAGCATGGTTTTCTGTAAGAGATTATATACAATGGACATTAGAAACTATTAACGCTAATAATAAGGAAATTTCTTATATAGGAAGAAGTCCAGACGCGTCTCCAGCTACAGGGTTTGCAAAAAGACATATTTCACAACAGCAAGAAATTATTAACAAGGTTTTTGAATAAAAATGAGTGAAAAAATTTTAGTACCAGTTCTTGGAGAAAGCATTACTGAAGCGACAGTTGCTAAGTGGCTTAAGAAAGAAGGCGATACAGTGGTAGCTGATGAGGCAATTGTAGAATTAGAAACTGATAAAGTTAATTTAGAAGTACCATCTCCAATTGATGGGGTTTTGTCCGAAATAAATTCTAAAGATGGAGAAACAGTCGAAGTAGGTGCTCTTCTTGGTATGATAAGTCAAAATGGAGCTCAACCATCTGAAAAAAAGATAATTACAAAAATTGAACCTAAGAAAACAGAAAATAATGTAGTTAATTTAGAAATTAAAAAAGAAGCTCCTAAAGTTTTTAAAGAACCTGAAGAGGAAGAGCCATTGGTATTAACCAATGAGGTTAAAGAGGAGAAAACTAATTCTTCAAATAATAATAATGAAATACTTTCACCAGCAGTAAGAAAAATTGTAGTTGAAAATAAAATTGATTTAAAAAAAGTTAGTGGCTCTGGTAAAGAGGGTAGAGTTCTTAAAGGTGACCTAATTAGTATGATGGGAGAGAACCCTCAACCATCAGAAAGAAAAATTAAATATGGTCAAGAAGAGAGAATTAAAATGTCTAGGCTTAGACAAACAATTGCAAAAAGATTAAAACAAGCACAAGAAAATGCAGCATTATTAACAACTTTCAATGAAGTTGATATGACTGGCATAATGGAAATGAGAAAAGAGAACCAGGAAGACTTCCAAAGCAGGTACGGAATTAAATTAGGGTTCATGTCATTTTTTGTAAAAGCATGTGTTGCTGCACTAAAAATGTATCCATCAGTTAATGCTGAAATTGATGGAGATGAAATTATTTATAAAAATTATTATAATATGAGTTTTGCAGTAGGAACTGAAAAAGGATTAGTAGTACCAGTATTAAGGGATGCAGATCAATTGTCATTTGCTGATATTGAAAAAAATATTAAAACTATTTCTGAAAAAGCGAGAGATGGAAAAATAACCATAGAAGACCTTCAGGGTGGAACTTTTACAATTAGTAATGGTGGAGTGTATGGTTCAATGTTATCTACTCCAATATTAAACTTACCTCAATCTGGTGTATTAGGTATGCATAATATAGTCGAAAGACCAATGGTAGTTGATGGTGAGATTAAAATTAGACCTATTATGTATCTTGCCTTATCTTATGATCACAGAATTATAGATGGAAAAGAGTCAGTATCATTCTTAAAAATGGTTAAAGAAAATTTAGAGGATCCAAGAAGGTTATTTTTAAATATTTAAATGTCAGATAAATTTCAAGCAGTAGTAATAGGTGGTGGTCCAGGAGGTTATGTGTGTGCGATAAGATTAGCACAATTAGGACTTAAAACTGCATGTATAGAATCAAGAGGCTCATTAGGTGGAACCTGTTTAAATGTTGGGTGCATACCTTCAAAAAACTTGTTAAATATTTCTGAAAATTATCATAAGGCGCAAAATTTTTCTAAACTTGGCATAGAGGTGGGTGAGGTAAAGCTTAATCTTCAAAAAATGATGCAAAACAAGGACAAAGCAGTAACAATTTTAACTAAGGGTGTTGAATTTTTATTTAAGAAAAACAAAGTCACTTACTTTAAGGGTACCGGAAGCTTTAAATCTGCAAATAAAATTTCAATATTAGATGATCAAAAAAAAGAAACTATAATTGAAACAGATAAAACAGTTATTAGCACCGGGTCAGTTCCAGTTGCATTACCAGGTATTGAATTTGATGAAAAAATAATTGTATCTTCAACAGGAGCATTAACTTTAGAAACTGTGCCAAAAAAAATGGTTGTAGTTGGTGGTGGTTATATAGGGTTAGAGATGGGATCTGTTTGGTCTAGATTAGGTGCTGAGGTTCATGTGGTTGAATTTTTAGAGCATATTACTCCTGGTATGGATAGAGAAATATCTACAGAGTTTATGAAAATATTAAAGAAACAAGGAATTAATTTTCATATGCAGACAAAAGTAGAAGGAATTAAAAAAAATACTAATGGTGCTATAGTTTCAACATCAGATAAAGATGGAAAAAAAGCAGATTTTGATTGTGATGTAGTTCTTATATCTGTTGGTAGAAAACCTAATACAACTAACTTAAATTTAGAAGCAATTGGTGTTGAATTAGATGAAAAGAAAAGAATTAAAACTGACAAAACATTTCAAACAAATATTGAGAATGTATATGCTATTGGAGATGTAATTGATGGACCGATGCTTGCTCACAAAGCTGAGGACGAAGGTATTGCAGTTGCAGAAAATATTGCAGGACAATCAGGACATGTTAATTATGATATTATTCCTGGAGTTGTTTATACAACACCAGAGGTTGCTTCAATTGGGAAAACAGAAGAACAATTAAAAGAAGCAAATACTAAATATAAAATTGGTAAATTTTCATTTATGGCAAATTCAAGAGCTAAAGCAATTGATGAAGCAGAAGGTTTTGTGAAAATCTTAGCTGATGAAAAAACAGATAGAGTTTTAGGAGCACATATTATTGGACCTCATGCAGGTGAATTAATTGGAGAAATTGGAGTAGCAATGGAGTTTGGTGCTAGCGCTGAAGATATTGCAAGAACGTGTCATGCGCATCCAACATTCTCAGAAGCTGTAAAAGAAGCAGCTTTATCAGTAGATAAAAGAGCAATACACTCTTAAAGTATTTTCATATTATAAAAATATGAAAGTACCGATTCTTATACCAAATATTTTTAATCATCCATTTACCTATAATTCAGATTTAAATTTAAAGGTTGGAGACTACGTGGTAGTGCCTTTTGGAAAGTCAGAGGTGACTGGAGTTGTATGGGATGACTTTGAAAAAAAAACCAACAAAAATTTTGCTATTAAAAAAGTTTTAAGAAAATTAGATGTTCCACCATTAAAGAAAAATACAATTAAATTCTTAAATTGGTTTTCTGAATACAATATGACCCCTAAAGGTATGGCATTAAAATTGTTATTATTAAGTAGTGGCGCCATAGAAAAGTTACCAATTGAAGCTTATGAGCCATTTAAAATTGATATCAAAGAAAATGAAATAAAACTTTCTAAAGAGCAAAAAAATTCATTAAAAAAAATGAATGTATTAAATCAAAAATTTAGAGTTCATGTTTTACAAGGCACTACCGGCTCAGGTAAAACAATGGTCTATTTTGAAGCTTTAAAAGAGATAATTAATAAGGGTTTTCAGGGGTTAATTCTATTACCAGAAATCGGATTAACAGGACAATTTCAAAATAAATTTATAGAATTTTTTGGTTTCAAGCCTGCTGTGTGGCACTCAGGTGTTACAAAAAAAAATAAAGAAATTATTTGGAGTGGAATAGCAAATGATAAAATTAAAGTTGTAATTGGTGCTCGATCTTCATTATTTTTACCTTTTAAAAAACTAGGATTAATCATTGTTGATGAAGAACATGATCAATCTTATAAGCAAGATGAGGGAGTAACTTATAATGCAAGAGATATGGCAATTTCTAGGGCATCCTTTGAAAATATTCCAATTAATTTAATAACAGCCGTACCCTCTATTGAAACTTATGACAATATTAAAAAAGGCAAATATAGTTTATCAAAACTTGATCAAAGATATTTAAATGCATCTTTGCCAAAATATGAAATAATTAATCTAAATAATTCCAAACTTGAATCTCAATCCTGGATATCTAAAGAAACAATTGAGAAAGTAAAAGTTCATCTTGAAAAAAAAGATCAAGTATTATTTTTTTTAAATAGAAGAGGATTTTCACCCCATGTATTATGTAAAAAATGTTTTACTAGTTATTCATGTCCAAATTGTTCAATAAATTTGGTTTATCACAAAAACAAACAAAATTTATTGTGTCACTACTGCGGATACAAAGCTTTACTAAATAGGGACTGCTCGAAAGAAGGAAAATGTGATTTTATTTTTAGTGGGCCTGGAGTTGAAAGGATATCAGAAGAAGTAAAAAAAATTTTTCCCAACAAGGAAACATCAATATTTTCTAGCGATACAATGAATAAAAAAAGTTCAGCAGATATTTTGGAAAAAATTATAGATAATAAAATTCAAATTTTAATTGGAACTCAATTAATTTCTAAAGGATTTCACTTTCCAAGTTTAAATTGTATTGTTGTTGTTGATATCGATTTATCATCACAAGGTCATGACTTAAGAGGTGCAGAAAAGAATTTACAATTATATCATCAACTTTCAGGTAGAGCAGGAAGAACAGGAAAGTCAGCAACTGTTTATTTTCAAACTTACAATCTAAATACCAAAATGATAACAGACATTACCAATAAAGATCCTGATATTTTTTTAGATAAAGAACTTGATATTAGAAGGGAAAATAACCTTCCACCGTTTCAAAGATTCATTGCCTTAATAATTACTGGTAACAATGAAAGAGAACTTGAAAAAGAGGCTTATAAATTTAAAAGTTTTATAGAAAGTGCTGTTGATGGTAGAGTGCTAGGTCCTGTAAATGCACCTATATTTAGATTAAAAAGAAGGTTTAGAGTAAGACTTTTGATCAGGGGTCGAAAATCTCTAAAGGTTCAAAATTCCCTCTCAAAAGTCATTGAAAAATTCAAATTTCCAGCTGGAATGAAACTAACGGTTGATGTTGACCCAATAAACTTCAATTAACAAAGAAAAAACAAGACTTTTAGACAATGTGTGACTTGAAGAGCTAGGAGTCATATGTTAATTAAAACAAAATTTTAATAAATCTTCTAATATTTATAAGGAACAATAAATTGAGCAAAAATAAAGGTTTTTCTGAAACATCGGCAGGTAGATATTCACTGGCACTTTATGAATTAGCTATAGAAGCTAATAATTTAAGTGAGATTGAGGTTCATTCTGCTTCAATTATTAATTTAATTGCTTTAAGTGAGGATTTTAAATCTTTAATCAAGGATCCAACGAATAACAAAGAAGACCAATTAAATGCTCTAAGTAAAATTTCAGAACAATATAAATTAAATGAATTATTAACTAAATTTTTAAGCTTTCTAATATCTAAAAGAAGATTCTTTTATGTGGATAAAATTCTAAAAAGCTTTGTTGAGACATGTTCAGTCAAAAGAGGTGAATTAAAAGCAGAATTAACTTCTGCAAAAGATCTTACTGAAAATGAAATTAACAATATAAAAGAAGAATTGACTAAAAACTTTAGTTCAAAAATAAAATTAAACTACAAACACGATGCAAGTTTAATTGGGGGTTTGATTGTGCAAGTCGGAAGCACAATGGTGGACACTTCCATTAAAAATAAATTACAACAAATCGAAAATAGGATGATAGAGGCATAAATGGATATAAACCCATCAGAAGTAACAAAGATATTAAAAGAGCAAATTAAAAAATTTGGCGATAAAGCAGAAGTGACTGAGGTTGGCCAAGTTTTGTCAGTAGGAGATGGTATTGCCAGAGTGTACGGATTAGATAATGTTCAAGCTGGAGAGATGGTAGAATTTTCTGATGGATCAAAAGGAATGGCTCTAAACTTAGAAAGTGAAAATGTTGGAGTTGTAATTTTCGGAGACGATAGAAAAATTAAAGAAGGTGACGTTGTTAAAAGAACAGGAAGTATTGTTGATACACCTGTTGGAAAAGAATTATTAGGAAGAGTTGTTGATGGATTAGGAAATCCAATTGATGGCAAAAGTGCTTTAGATAAAGCAACTAAAAGAAGTAGAGTTGAAGTAAAAGCTCCTGGAATTATTCCAAGACAATCTGTTAGTGAACCAATGCAAACAGGCTTAAAATCAATTGACAGTCTAGTTCCAGTTGGAAGAGGACAGCGAGAATTAATTATTGGAGATAGACAAACTGGAAAAACTGCAGTTGCTATTGATGCGATCATTAACCAGAAAAAAATAAACGAGTCTGGTGATGAGAAGCAAAAACTTTACTGTATCTATGTTGCTATAGGTCAAAAAAGATCTACCGTTAGACAAATTCAAAAAACTTTAGAAGAAGCTGGTGCAATGGAATATACAACAATTGTTGCTGCTACTGCTTCAGATGCAGCGCCGCTTCAGTTTTTAGCACCATATACAGGCTGTACTATGGGTGAATACTATAGAGATAATGGTATGCATGCATTAATCATTTATGATGATTTATCTAAACAGGCTGTAGCTTATAGACAAATGTCACTTTTATTAAGAAGACCTCCAGGAAGAGAAGCTTATCCGGGAGATGTATTTTATTTACACAGCAGATTACTTGAGAGAGCAGCCAAGCTTAGTGATGAGCATGGTGGAGGTTCGTTAACCGCTCTTCCTATAATTGAAACGCAAGGTGGAGACGTATCTGCTTTTATTCCAACTAACGTTATTTCAATTACGGATGGTCAAATATTTCTTGAAACAGAATTATTTAACCAAGGAATTAGACCAGCGATTAACGTAGGTCTATCAGTTTCTAGAGTTGGATCTGCAGCACAAACAAAAGCAATGAAAAAAGTTTCTGGTTCAATGAAGTTAGAGCTTGCTCAATATAGAGAGATGGCTGCCTTTGCACAATTTGGATCTGATTTAGATGCATCTACACAAAAACTTTTAAATAGAGGTTCAAAACTAACTGAACTTTTAAAACAAAAACAATATTCCCCTATGACAGTTGCTGAACAAGTAATTTCAGTTTTCTGTGGAGTTAAAGGTTATTTGGATGATGTGGAACTTAAAGATATTGCTGAGTTCGAATCTAAGATTATTGAAAAATGTAAATCTGAAAAACCAGAAATTTTAGAATCTGTTTTAAGTTCAGGTAAGCTTGAAGAAGATACTGAAAAATCATTAGTTGATACTATCATGGAACTTAAGAAGAACTTTAATTCTTAAAATATGGCAACACTAGACGACTTAAAAAAAAGAATAGCGAGTGTAAAGTCTACACAAAAAATTACCAAAGCCATGAAAATGGTTGCGGCCGCTAAACTTAGAAGAGCACAAGAAAATGCTGAAAAGGGAAGACCTTATTCTGAAAAAATGAATAACATTATTCTTAATTTATCTAGTGGCATTTCTGATAAGGAAAATGCTCCTAAGCTTCTTTCAGGAACAGGAGAAGATAAAGTGCATTTATGTATTGTGTTAACATCTGATCGTGGTCTATGTGGTGGTTTTAATACAAATATTATTAAAAAAGCCAAAACATATTTTCAAAAAATATCTGATGAGGGAAAAACTTTAAAAATTATAACTGTTGGATCTAAAGGTTATGATCAATTAAAAAGAGTTTATAAAGATGCTATCGTAGAGAGAATATCTTTTAAAGATTCAAAAACTATCAATTATCTAGATGCTGAAAAAGTGGGAAAAATGATAATTGAAAACTTTGAAAAAGAAGAATTTGATGTGTGTACAATTTTTTATAATAAATTTAAAAATGTAATCACTCAGATACCTCAAGAACAACAAATAATTCCTTTAAAAACATCTGAAGCAGAAGAAAATTCTTCTGAGGATAATTATGAATTTGAACCAGACGAAGATGAAATTTTAAGCAATTTATTGCCTAAAAATATATCTACTCAGATTTTTAAAGCAATGTTAGAAAATTCAGCTAGCGAACAGGGCTCAAGAATGAGTGCAATGGACAATGCAACCCGTAACGCAGGTGAAATGGTTGACAAGCTAACTATTGAGTATAATAGAAGTCGTCAAGCAGCTATTACAAAAGAACTAATTGAAATCATATCAGGAGCGGAAAGTTTATAATTATGAGCAAAGGAAAAATCACACAGATTATTGGAGCAGTAGTAGACGTAAAATTTGATGGAGAATTACCAGAAATTTTATCAGCATTAGAATGTAAAAATGGAGACAACAGATTAGTTTTAGAAGTTGCCCAGCACCTTGGTGAGTCAAGTGTTAGAACAATTGCAATGGATGCTACTGAAGGATTAAAAAGAGGAGACGAAGTAACCGCAACAGGTGCTCCTATCCAAGTTCCAGTTGGTCCAGAAACTTTAGGAAGAATTATAAATGTAATAGGTGAACCTATTGATGAAAAAGGTGAAGTTAAAACAAAAGAAAAATGGCCAATTCATAGAGCTGCACCTGAATTTAGTGATCAGTCAACAGAGACAGAAATTCTAGTTACAGGAATTAAAGTAGTTGATCTATTAGCACCATACGCCAAAGGAGGAAAAATTGGTTTATTTGGAGGCGCAGGTGTTGGTAAGACAGTACTTATTATGGAATTAATTAACAACGTAGCAAAAGCTCATGGTGGATTTTCTGTGTTTGCTGGTGTTGGAGAAAGAACTAGAGAAGGAAATGACCTTTATCATGAAATGATAGATTCAGGCGTTATTAAGCCAGAAGGTCCAGGATCAAAAGCTGCACTAGTGTATGGTCAAATGAATGAACCCCCAGGAGCTAGAGCAAGAGTTGCCTTAACAGGTTTAACTGTGGCTGAATATTTTAGAGATCAAGAAGGACAAGACGTATTATTCTTCGTTGATAATATCTTTAGATTTACTCAAGCAGGTTCAGAAGTTTCTGCACTATTAGGAAGAATTCCATCAGCAGTGGGATATCAGCCTACACTTGCAACAGACATGGGTAATCTTCAAGAAAGAATTACGACTACTAACAAGGGTTCTATTACATCTGTACAGGCGATTTATGTACCAGCAGATGACTTAACTGACCCGGCACCTGCTACATCTTTTGCTCACTTAGATGCAACAACTGTATTATCGAGACAGATAGCTGAAATTGGAATTTATCCAGCAGTTGATCCTCTAGATTCCACTTCTAGAATTTTAGATCCTAGAATAGTTGGTGATGAGCATTACAGAGTTGCAAGAGAAGTGCAAAAAATTCTTCAAACTTACAAATCTCTTCAAGATATTATTGCGATTTTAGGAATGGATGAATTATCTGAAGAAGATAAATTAACAGTAGCTAGAGCGCGTAAAATACAAAGATTTTTATCACAACCTTTCTTTGTTGCTGAAGTCTTTACTGGTTCTCCAGGAAAATTAGTAGATTTAGAATCTACAATTAAAGGTTTTGCTGCAATATGTAATGGTGAGTATGATCATTTACCAGAAGCTGCATTTTATATGGTGGGCACAATTGAAGAAGCTGTAGAAAAAGCAGAAAAAATGGCGAAAGATGCTGCTGCATAATGAGTGAAGAGTTCAAAATAGAAATTGTAAACCCAGAAAAATCTTTTCTTTCAAAAGAAGATGTAACAGAAGTTGTTGTACCTGCTTTTGAGGGAGAAATGGGGATTTTAAAGGACCATATCTCAATTATTTCATTTCTAAAGCCGGGGATTATTAAAATCTTTTCTAAATCAGGCGAGGATAATTACTATGTTGAGGATGGAATTGTTGAATTTAAGAATAATAATTTATCAGTTCTAACAAGTTCTATTTTTAATATTAAAGATATTGATAAAGATAAAATTAGTGAACTACTTGCTCAAGCAGAAGAAAATTCAAAAAATAGCGACATTACAGATCAAAATAAATACCTAGTTGATCAAAAAATTGATGTGCTAAAAACTCTTAATTAAGAATTTCTTTTACTTTTTCTTTAACATCTTTGTACACATGTAGCTTAAAGTCTACAACTAGGTCAGTTATATTTTCTAGATCAATCCATTTCCATTCACAAAATTCAGGGTGTTTAGTTTTAATATCAATCTCATTATCTTGTCCTAAAAATCTCATTATAAACCACTTTTGTTCCTGACCTCTATATTTACCTTTCCAAATTATACCTAGTAAGTTTTTTGGTAATTCATAAGAGATTAATCCATCACATTCTTTGATTAGTTCAACATTTTTTATACTAGTTTCTTCTTCTAGCTCTCTGTAAGCAGCAGTTAAATAGTCCTCACCCTTATCAACACCACCTTGGGGCATCTGCCAAAAATTTTTTTGATTATCAATCCTTTTTGCAACAAAAACTTTATTATCTTTGTTCAGGACAACAATTCCAACCCCACTTCTAAGAGGTAAATTCACTTTACTATCTGGCATTTATCCGTTGAATAGTTTTATTGCAAAATTCAATTGATTATCAGTTTCAGAGTTAAATTTAAAATCATCCGAACCTTCTGCAACTTCTATATCAGGTGTTACACCTACTTCAGAAATAGATTTTCCTGAAGGGAGATAATATTTTGCAATTGTTAATCTAATAGCACCTCTATTTTTCAAAGGGATTATTGATTGCACAGAACCTTTTCCATAACTATTTTCTCCAAGTATAATAGCTCTTTTATGATCTTTTAATGCACCAGCTACTATTTCCGATGCTGAAGCTGATCCATAGTTAATAAGTATAATTAGTGTTTTACCATTTGTTAGATCACCTTTTTTAGCAAACCATTTTCTATTCTCTGAAGCTTGTCGACTTCTTGTTGATACAATCTCACCATTTTCTAAAAAAAAGTCTGAAATTTTAATTGCCTGAGAAAGCAAGCCACCTGGGTTGTTTCTTAAATCTAAGATATAACCTTTTAGATCTTTGTTTTTATTTAATTTATTAATTTTATCTTTAATTTGTTCACTGCTATTTTCGTTAAAGGAAGTTAATCTTATATAGCCTATGTTATTATCTATAAGTTCTGATTTTACAGACTGAACCTGAATAACTTCTCTCGTTATATCAAAAATTAATGCTTTTTTTACACCTCTTCTTCTAACTGTTATTTCAATACTTGATCCAACAGGTCCCCTCATTAAGTCTACTGCTTGCATTAATGTTTTGCCTTGGACCTGAGTATTATTAATTTTTACAATATAATCACCAGCTTTTAATCCTGCTTTTGATGCTGGAGTATTATCTATTGGTGATATTACTTTTACAACACCTGCTTCCATGCCAACTTCAATACCAAGCCCACCAAACTCTCCACTAGTTTCAGTTTGCATACCCTCAAAACTTTCAGGTGTCATATATGCAGAATAGGGATCAAGAGATTGCAATAAACCATTTATGGCTGAGTCCATGCTTTTTGATTGATCAACTTCATCAACGTATTCTTTGCTAATTTTCTCAAGAACCTCACCAAACAAATCAATTTTTTTATATAAGTCGGTGTTTTCAGAAAAACTTTTTTGAAAAGTAAATAATAGTATTATAAAAAAAAGAAAAAATCTTTTAGTCAAAATCATATCATCACTTTTTCTTTAGGAATGATTTCTGACCATATTTTTTCTAATTCATAAAATTTTCTTTTATCAGGATGAAATATATGAATAATCAAATCTATACCATCAACTAATTTCCAATCACCACTTTCTTTTCCTTCAATCTTAGAATTTTTTATTCCATTGGTCTTTAATTTTTCTAGCACCATTTCAGATAAAGCTTGAATATGTCTAGAAGAAGTTCCGCTTGCTATAATCATATAGTCAGCCATTGAACTTTTATTTTTAAGATCTATTGAAATAATATCTAGGGCTTTATTAGAATCTAGGGTTTTTAGGATTAAATCTTTAAGGTCTATGTTTTTTTCCATTAATTTATTTAACCTTATCAAATTTTTCTTAATTGAGAAGATGAAATATTAACCTTTTTAAAATTAATAAAAGATAATCTATTTTTATTTACACCGTTATAGGTCACAGACTTTAGCGATTTAGCTTTATATCCCTGTCGATCAAATACAAGTAGATTGCATTTTTTTATAATGGATTTCCATTTATACCATTTATGAAAATTGATTAGATTGTCAGCACCCATAATAAAATAGATCTCAAATTTTTTATCTTTATTTAAGTAATTGATGAGGTCAATTGTTTTATTGGTGAGAACTTTTTCCTCATAAAATTTTACTTTAATAAAATTATTTTTACCAATAATTTTTTTTGCAAATTTTATTCTATTTTTTAGATCTGTTTTACTTGTATTTTTAAATGGGTTTTGTTTAGTAATTGCCCATATAATATTTTTTAATTCTAATATTTTTTTAGCCTGTTTAGAAATTTCTAAATGACCTTTGTGAGCAGGATCAAAAGTTCCTCCCAAGATTCCAATTTTTGTCTTTTTTTGTTTTAAGTTATTTTCTGGTTTTACCATTACTAATAATTTCGTATTTGTATGAAACGAGCTGCCCTAATCCAACAGGTCCTCTTGGAGGCAAAGTATTTGTTGAAATGCCAACCTCACCACCAAAACCGAATTCACCACCATCAGCAAATTGAGTAGATGTGTTATGCATTGCTATTGAACTTTTAACATTTTTTAAGAATTTATTTGCAGTTTTTTTATTTTTAGTAATGATAGAGTCAGTATGCATAGTCCCATATTTGTTAATATGGCTAATAGCATCGTCACAATCTTTAACTGTTTTTACAGACACTGTTGATGATAAATATTCAGTAGACCAATCCTTTTCTTTTGCTGGATAAATCTTTCCCTTGTAATATTTTTTCAAAAAACGATCTCCATAAATTTTGCAGTTATTTTCTTCTAACTTTTTTAAAATTGGGTTACAGAATTTCTTAACAATTTTTTCATGCATCAAAATTGTTTCAGTAGCGCCACAAATACTAGTGTTTCTTAGCTTTGCATTATAGGTAACGTTTGTAGCCATCTTTAGATTGGCATCCTTATCAATAAAAGTATGACAAAGACCTTCCAAGTGACCGATAATAGGGACGTTAGAAAATTGTTGAACTCTTTTTACTAAATTTTTTCCACCACGAGGTATTATTACATCAATATAATCTTTCATTTTTGAAAGCATAAAGTCGACCATTTTTCTGTCTTTAGAGTCTATAAATTGAATAAAGTTTTCATTCACTCTAGTTTCCTTAAGTGACTTTCGAAATAGTTTTGCTAAAATTTTATTAGTATTTATAGCTTCAGAGCCACCCTTTAAAATTACAGCATTTCCAGATTTAAAGCATAAACTTGCAACATCAGCTGTAACGTTGGGTCTGCTTTCATAAACAACACCTATAACACCAATAGGTATAGACACTCTGCTAATTGTTAAACCATTTGGTCTGCTCCATTTTTCTAAAGTAGCATCAACAGGATCTTTCAATTTAGCAATTTTATTTATAGAATTTTTTATGCCTATTAGCTTTTTTTCATCAATAGTTAATCTTTCTATCAGATTGCTTTTTAGGCCCTTGTTTAGAGCAAATTGAATATCTTTTTGATTAGCTTTAAATATAGATTTTTTTTCTTTGCCTAATAAGAAAGCATATTTTTTTAAAACTTTATTTTTAGTTTTTGAATTAACTTTATCAAGTGATGCCTTTCTTGCATTTTGACCTATTAATCTCATATATCTGCTCATTCTATACCTCTACTATATCATCTTTATGAATTACTTCTGATTTTGAAATATATCCTAGTAATTTTTCTATTTCTTTTGAGTGGTGACCCATTATTTTTTCTATTTCATTAGATGAAAAAGAGCTAAGTCCTCTTGCACATTCGTAATTATTTTTATCTAAAACTTTAATATGATCTCCTTTACTAAATCGCCCAGATACTTTTTTTATTCCTGCTGCTAATAAACTTTTACCATTTGAAAGTGCTTGTTTCGCACCATCATCAATAATCAGCGCACCTTTTGGTGAAACAGAGCTGATAATCCATTTTTTTCTAGCATCTAATTTTGAAACCTTAGGTAAAAACCATGTACAATTATTTTCTTCAGTTATTTTTTTAATAGGTCGGTTTATTAAGCCATTTGCTATTACCATTTGGCATCCTGATAATTGACAGATCTTAGCAGCATCTATTTTAGTTTTCATGCCACCCGTTCCATGCTCACTAATACTTTTGGTCGCTATTTTTTCTATATCTTTATCTATATTTCTTATTTCTTTTATTAATTTTGCATTTTTATATATTTTTGGATTATGTGTATAAAGACCATCTACATCAGAAAGCAATATAAGGGAGTCTGCACCTGATATTTGTGCAACACGAGATGCTAATCTGTCATTATCACCATACTTAATCTCTGAAGTAGCGATAGTATCATTTTCATTTACTATTGGTACAAAACCTAGTTTAAATAAATTGTCAAAAGTTCTTTTTGCGTTAAGGGCTCTTCTTCTTTGTTCAGTATCTTCTAGAGTGAGAAGAATTTGGGAAATATTAATTTTTAATTTAATAAATGTTTCTGAAAATAAATTCATTAGTTCAATTTGCCCAATAGAAGCAACAGCCTGACTTTTATCAATCTTAAGGTTTTTTTTGCTAATATTTAGTTTTTTGCAACCCATTGCTATTGCTCCGGAGCTTACAATAATAACTTTTTTATTCTGTTTTATTAATTCCTGAATATCTTTAGCAAATTCAGTGAGCCATTTTCTTCTTACTTTTTTTTTGTCATCTATTAATAAGGATGAACCAATCTTAATTACAATTATTTTAGAATCTTTAAGATACATAGGAGAGCAATTTAGCTTTAATTTTAGATATTGAGTCTTTTTCTAATGTTGAGAGTGTAACTACCTCAGAATCTTTATTTTTAGAAAAATTTTTTAAAATTTCTTTCACTTCTTCTTCTTCTAATAAGTCTGTCTTATTTAATACAATTATTTCTTTTTTTTCTAGTAAATCTTTACTGTAACTCCCTAACTCATTTCGAACTTGTTTATACGTATTTTCAAGGTCCTCATCAGTAATATCTATTAAATGCATTAAAGTTTTGCATCTTTCTATGTGTTTTAAAAATTGAATACCCAGACCTACACCCTCGTGCGCACCTTCAACCAATCCAGGAATATCAGCTAGAGTTATTTCTTTATCATCATAACTTGCAACACCAAGATTTGGATTTAATGTTGTAAATTTATAGTTAGCAATTTTAGGCATCGCATTTGTAATGGAAGCTAGTAAGCTTGATTTACCCGCATTAGGTAGTCCAACAATACCAACATCAGCAATAGTTTTTAGCTGAAGCCAGATTACATACTCTTCACCAGGCGCACCTTTAGTAAATTTTTTGGGAGCTCTATTAGTGGAACTTTTAAATCGAGTATTTCCTAGACCACCTTTACCACCATTAGCTACAATAAATTCTTCACCTTCTTTTTTAAAATCATAAATTAAGGTTTTATTGTCTTCTTCAAAAACTTGCGTACCTATTGGAACTTTTAAAATTAAATCTTCTCCACTGTGACCTGTACGATTTTGTCCAGAACCATTTACTCCTCTTCCTGCTTTATGGTGTTGTTGAAATCTATAATCGATAAGAGTATTTAAATTTCTTTCTGACCTAAGATATATGGTGCCGCCTTTACCTCCATCACCACCATCTGGTCCACCGTATTCAATAAATTTTTCTCTACGGAAGCTAGGAGATCCATGTCCTCCATTGCCTGCTTTTACATAAATTTTAACTTGATCTAGAAACTTCATAATACAACTCTTAGTTTTTTAGTTGTACTACTAATTGGGCTTTACTGAAACGAATGTTCTATCTGATTTACCCTTTTTGAAAACAACTTTTCCTTCAACAACAGAAAAAATTGAATGATCTTTACCCATCCCCACGTTTTCACCAGGAAAAATTTTTGTGCCTCTTTGTCTTACAATTATGTTTCCAGGAATTACTACTTCACCACCATACTTTTTAACGCCAAGTCTACGACCGGCACTATCTCGTCCGTTTCTCGATGATCCACCTGCTTTTTTTGTTGCCATAATTTACCTAATTTATTTGCTTGCTACTTCAGTCTCAACTTTTTTAACTTTTTTAGTTGGTTTTACCATTTTCTCAGCTTCTGATAAAACTTTACCATCTTTTGAAAAAATTTTGCTAATTCTAATTAATGAATACTGTTGTCTATGACCATTTTTTCTTCTTGAATTCTGTCTTCTTCTTTTTTTAAATATTAAAATAGTTCTATTTTTACCATTTTCTACAAGGTTGGCTTCAACTTTTGCACCTTCAACTACTGGAGAACCAACTTCAATAGTTTTATCATCTCCATAAGCTAGGATTTCTTTAAATTCGATTTTAGTCTCAGGTTTAGAGTCCTCTAATCTTTCAATTTTAAGGATTTCACCAGCTTTAACTTTGTACTGTTTTCCACCTGTTTGTATTATTGCGTATGACATTGTATAATCTGTTTTTTATAATCAGCAATATAGTCTTGAGCAAATTATAGTCAAGCTCGAATAAGCTAAAAATTGTCCTTTAAATCTCTCAATTTTGAAAAGTTTTCCTCTGTACCCGATCTAAGAAAAATATTGCACTCTAATTCCTCTTTAATCGTAGATGGAATAGTAGGTAGGTTTTTTTTTAATTTTTCATCTATAAGTTTAATCTTAACTTTAAGGCTTTCATTGTCTTGGTCATGAGCAATACAAAATTTAGAGTTTTGTTTGGTATATTCATGCCCACAATAGATCTTAGTTTTTTCTGGTAGAGCTTTTATTTTCATTAATGAATTATACATCTGTGAGTATGTTCCTTCAAAAATCTTACCACAACCAAGTGAAAAGAGGGTGTCTCCAGTAAAAACAGACTCTTCATTGTAAAAATAAAAACATATATGGCCAAGGGTATGACCAGGTATATGAAATATTTTAGCCTGGAAATTTTCTTCGTGCCAAATGTCCTGATCACCAACAAGTATATCTATTTCTGGAATTCTATCTTTGTCTCCTTTGTATCCAATAACATTAGCTCCATATTTTTCTTTTAATTCTTTATTTCCCCCAACATGATCATAATGATGATGTGTATTTAATATATATTTTAAATGAATATTTTTATCTTCCAAATATTTGATAACAGGTTTTGCTTCACTAGGGTCAATCACACATGCAATATTTTTAGCTTTATCAATAATTAGATAAGAATAATTATCCTGTAGACAGCGTATTATTTGAATTTCCATTTAACTTTCAATTAAAAAAATACCCAATTCTGCAGATAAATTTTTAGTATTTAAATTAAGTTTATTAATAGAGGATATCTTTTCGTTATGTAGAGCTAATGATTTATCTAATTTAATTTTTCTATTTTCACAAAAATTATAAAAATCTTTTATAGTGCACATATGAAGGTTGGGAGTATTGTACCACTCATCAGGTAGATTTTTTGTAATTGGCATTGTTCCTTTAATTAATAGATGAAGTCTAACCTTCCAAAAACCAAAATTAGGTATTGTAACAATAGCTTTTTTGCCAACTCTTAATAGTTCTTTGATAACTATTTCAGGATTTAAAAATGCTTGTAATGTTTGACTTAAAATAACGAAATCAAAGGAACTGTCAGGAAATTGTAATAGATCTTTTTCTGCATCACCTTCGATAACAGTTAGTCCTTTTGATAAACATTTTTGAACATTATCTTTTGAGATTTCTATTCCTCTTATGTCTATTTCTTTATTATATTTAAGATATTCCATTAATATGCCATCTCCACACCCCACATCTAAAACTCTAGTATTTTTTTCAATTAAATCGGAGATTATTTTAAATTCTTGTTTCATGTTTAGTTTTTAGAATAAGCTGTTTTAATATAGTCACCTAGAGTATTTAAAAATTTAGGAACTTTTAAAAGGAATGAATCGTGCCCTTTGTCAGATTCAATTTCAACAAATCCTACCTCAGCACCTATAGCATTTAAGGCTATAACAATTTCTTTATTTTCAGAGGTTGGATAAAGCCAATCAGAAGTAAAAGATATAATAAGAAACTTAGTTTTAGTTTTTTCAAATGCTTTAGATAAATTACCATGATGTTCTTTGACTAGATCAAAATAGTCCATTGCTCTTGTTATGTATAGGTAGCTATTGGCGTCAAATCTATCAACAAATACAGATCCTTGATACCTTAAGTAGCTTTCAATTTGAAAGTCAGCATCAAAACCAAATTTCAAATCATCTCTTTCTTGCAACTTCCTTCCAAATTTTTCCTGAAGACCGTTTTTAGACAAATAAGTTATATGAGCAGCCATTCTTGCAACAGATAATCCTTTATTAGGATTTTTATTTTGATTGGAATAATCACCATTCTCCCAATTAGCATCAGCCATAATTGATTGCCTACCAAGTTCATTAAAAGCAATGTTCTGTGCCGAATGACTAGCTGTACAGGCTATTGGAATAGCAACTTTTGCTTTATCAGGGAAGTTATTAACAAACTGAAGTGTCTGCATACCACCCATTGATCCACCCATAACAGCAAATAATTTTTCAATATTAAAAAAATTTAAGAGATTAAATTGAGCATTAACCATATCATTAATAGTTATGACTGGAAAAGTAGTACCATATTTTTTATTGGTATCAGGGTTAGTATCACTAGGACCAAATGAACCCATGCACCCACCAATAACATTTGCACAAATTACAAAGTATTTATCAGTATCAATAGCTTTACCAGACCCAACAGCATAAGACCACCAACCTTCTTTTTTAGTAATTGGATTTATTCCAGATACAAATTGATCACCAGTCAAGGCATGAAAAATAAGAATAGCATTATCTTTATTCTCATTTAGAGAGCCATAAGTTTCGTAAGCTAGAGAATAATTATTGATAATTTGACCACAATCTAATTTTAATGGCTTATCAATTATAATATTTTTTATGTTCACATTTTTATTCATAAATATTAGCCAAATTTGAATTGTGAGACAAAAAAACTTATTTAGCGGTTTTTTTTAAGCGCTCGCAATTCAGTTAAATCAGCGCATATTTTTTGTACTAGATAGTATTTCTTATGTCAATTTTTTTTAAATATGACTTATTCTATATGAAAGGATAATATTTTATTTATAAGGTAAAATAAATTAATAAAATGACAGTTCCAAAATTTAAAAAATTCAAAATAGAGGCTTATAAACCAGGTAAGTCAAATATAGCAAAAATACGAAATGTTATAAAATTATCAGCAAATGAGTCAGCCCTTGGTGTAAGCCCGAGAGTAAAGGAAATTTTACAGAATAAAGAATTGTTAATATCGAAGTATCCAGACGGTAAAGCAAAAAACTTAAGAAAAGAAATTTCAAAGAAATTTAAGTGTGATTTTGAGAGAATAATTTGTGGTGCAGGGTCAGATGAAATTATTCAAATGATTTGTCAGTTATACTTAAAACCCTCTGATGAAGTGATTGTTCCTCAATATAGCTTTTTAATGTACAGGATATATGCACAAATAGTGGGGGCAAAAGTTGTTTTTTCTAAGGAAAAAAATTTTAAAGTTTCGATAAATGAAATTATTAAGAAAGTAACAAGAAAAACCAAGCTGGTTTTTATTGCTAATCCAAATAACCCAACGGGAACATACTTAACTAGAGCAGAATTAATAGACTTAAGAAAGAAATTAAATAAAAACATTTTACTAGTTTTAGATGATGCGTATTTTGAATATATGAAAAATAAAGATTATAAATCTGGTTTAGATTTATTTAAAAATAAAGATAATGTTGTTGTGATAAGAACTTTTTCAAAAATATATGGACTAGCCTCCTTAAGAGTTGGCTGGGGTCATGGGCCAAAAAAAATTATATCTGCAATGAACTTAATTAGACCACCATTTAATGTAAATCAAGTTGCACAGATGGCAGCAATAGAAGCTTTAAAAGATAGAAAATTTATTAATAATTCTGTGAAACACAATATTAGAGAAGCAAATAAAGTTAGAAATGTTTTACAAAAACTAAAAATTTTCTCAAATGAAGTAACGGCTAATTTTTTACTATTAAATTTTGATAGATGTAAATTTTCAGCTAACTATATTTTTAACAAACTGCAGTCAAAAGGAATTATATTAAGATCTACAGAGGATGGGTATAATATTAAAAACAAATTAAGATTAACAATTGGATCAACAAAAGAGAACATGAGATTCATAACAACAATTAAGGCTATCTTTAATTGATTATGAAAAATATTTTAATTATAGGCTGTGGTTTAATTGGTTCTTCATTATTAAGAGCAATTTCTGAAAAAAAAATAGCTAAAAAAATATTTGTCTATGAAAAATCAAAATCAAATATTTTAAAAATAAAAAAATTAAAATTACCATGTGAAATTACAAATGATTTAAAGCAAATTATCCCAAACTTAGATTTGATAATATTTTGTACTCCACTAGGAGAATATGAAAAAATAATTTTAAAGATAAACAGATATTTATTACCCAAAACTATTATTACAGATGTTGGATCATCTAAAGAAAAGTCTATGGACTTAATTAAAAGAAAATTAAAAAAAGGAATTTTTTGGACATCAAGTCACCCTATTGCAGGCTCAGAAGTTAGTGGCCCAGAAAATGGAGTAAAAAATTTATTCTTTAATAAATGGTGCATATTAATAAAAGAAAAAAATACTAACAAAAAACATCTTCTGATACTTACCAAGTTTTGGAAAAAAATTGGTTCAAAAGTTGCAATTATGGACTCTAAAAAACATGATACAGTTTTTTCTATGACTAGTCATTTGCCTCATTTAATTGCATATAATTTGGTTAAAACAGCTACAGACTTTGAAAAACAACAAAGATATGAATTAATAAAATTTAGTGCTGGTGGTTTGAGAGATTTTTCAAGAATTGCTGCATCTAATGAAATTATGTGGAGAGATATTTTTTTTAATAATCAAAAAAATATTTCAAAAGTTATTGATCTGTTTATTAAAAATTTACGTTCATTTAAAAGAGATATTCAATTTAAAAATAATAAATCTATTATTAAAAAATTAGTTAATACTAAGAAGGTTAGGAAAAAAATAATTAAGTTAAAACAAGATATTAATAAGCCAGATTTTGGAAGAAATTAGTATTTTATAGGGGATATTTTTTTTACTGTTAATTTTGCTGTTCTTTCAATTCTATTTATTGTCTCTTTTATATTCATAATCAAAACTTTCTTTTCAGGACCATATGCATGAATTAACTTTTGAGCGTTAATACAAACAGCAACATGACCTTTCCAAAAAATAATATCACCTTTTTTAAAAACTTTACTTCTATTTTTTTTTGCTGAATATTTTATTTGGTCTTTTGTGTCTCGTGGATAAAATTTATTATTATAGTAAAAAAATAATTGTAAAATAGCAGAGCAGTCTATACCTCTATAAGTTTTACCACCCCATAGATATTTAATTTTTAAAAACATTTTTAATACTTTTAAATAATCTTTTTCAATATGATTAATTTTTTTTATATTATCTTTTTTAATCCATTTATTTTTTTCAAACTCTATGAATTTTTTATTTTCATGAATCATTGAAATTCTTGATGCAAAGGGCAAAAAATTTTTTGTTTTATTTTTTTGTTTATTATAAATATTTGCTTTTAGAGTAAATATTTTATGGGTTGGTTGGTGATCTTTTGTGTAATCTTTATTTTTTATGTATCCAGTATAATTATCGAATAAAGCCTTTATTTTTATCCAACTTTTATTCTTAGATATAATTTTAAATTTTTCTCCGTACAAAATTTGAGAGGTAACCTCAGAAAATGCATTGGGTTTTTTATGGATATTTGATAATGGTTTTTTATAAAAATAACTATCTTTCATGAAGTTTTAATTTATCTTTTATAAACCATAAACAAATCAAAGAAGGTATTACCATGATGGCTGTAATGATAAAAAATACTCCCCAATCTCCATTAAGCCAATCTACTAATGCTCCAGATGATGATGCAAGTGTAGTTCTGCCTGCAGTTCCAATTGATGCAAGTAACGCGTATTGGGTTGCAGTATATGTTCGGTCTACTAGTAATGAAATAAATGCTACAAATGCAACTGTTGCAAATGCTGCTGCTATATCATCAAATATGACAGCTACTGCGAATAACAACTCGGATTTATCACTCCACGCTAAGACTGTGAATAATAAGTTAGTTGCAGCCATTAATATTCCTGCAACAAACATTGCTTTTAAAACACCAGATCTAATTACAAAAAGTCCACCCAGCAATGTAAACATAACTGTAGTAATCCAACCTAAAGTTTTAGAATAAATTGCAATATCACCTTTAGAGAAGCCTATTTCTTTATAAAAAACTATCGACATACGTCCAAGAAAGGCCTCACCAATCTTAAATAAAAAAATAAAACTTAAAATTCCAACAGCAATTGTAAAACCATTTTTCCTAAAAAAGCTTATTATAGGGCCACCTAATGTGCTGCTTATCCATGTTATAAAATTAGTTATAATATTTTTTGATCCAAGTTTACTTTCTATAAGTTTATCAGTTTCTTTTTGTTTTTTTTGTCTGTCAGTATAAAGAGGCTCATGAACAAACATCAAACCTATGTTCATTAAAATTACTAGAATTCCTAAAATTAAAAATGTAATTTGCCAGTAATTTGTAACACCCATATTCTCTAAATATTCTGCTGTAAATAAAGCTATTACACCACCTAATTTGTATCCACTCCACCAGCCAACAACAGCCATAGCAGCACCAGCAGCCATTGATTTACTTTCGTGTTCGCCTATTTGTTCAATTCTTAAAGCATCAACTGTAATATCTTGTGTGGCTGATGCTATAGCAATAATTAAACCAACTGTAATTAGTAGCGCAAGGTTTTCGGTAGGATTAATGAAACTCCAAGTAACAAGACAAGCTAAAATTGCAATTTGCATTAAAACTATCCAACCTCTTCTATGACCAAGTTTTTTTGTTAGGTAGGGTATTTGAAATCTATCAATAAGGGGGGCCCATAAATAATTAAAAGCATAAACAGCAAATATTAGTCCTGCCCAACCAATTGTTGATCTACTTAAGCCCTCTTCTTTGAGCCATAGACTTAAACTGCTCCCAATTAAAACCCAAGGAAAACCAGAAATTGCACCTAATAATAATATTCTAAGCATTCTCTTATCAAAGTAGACAGCAAAAGTTTCTGATAAGGATTTTTTTTTAATTTGAATCATAGTTAATTTCTCCAAAATGATGGGAGAAACAATACAAGTATAGCAAATAATTCTAATCTACCCAATATCATTCCAAGACTTAAAATCCATTTAGATATTTCCGGTAAGCTTGAAAAATTGCCATTAGGGCCAATTGTAGAGCCCAATCCTGGACCAACATTTGAGATAGAAGTTGCGGCACCAGAAATTGAAGTAACAAAATCTAGACCACTTAAGGACAAAAATGCAGTTATTAAAAAAAATATAACCAAATAAAGAAAGATAAAAGAAATGATGGAAGCCATAAATTTATCATCAACATTATTTTTATCATATTTTATTATAAATATGCCTTTTGGATAAATAATCTTTTTTAATTGATTAATAATAAAAAGGTATAAAATTTGAATTCTAAAAATTTTAATTCCACATGTGGTAGAACCAGCACAACCACCAATGAACATTAAAGTTAGAAAGAAAATGAGTGGAAAATTACCCCATCCATCAAATTCTCCAGTAACATATCCCGTTCCACTTAATATAGAGATAACATTAAAACAAATAGTCCTAATATTTATTTGAGAAAAATCTTTGTTGTGAAAAAGTAAATATATAAAAAGTATAATAATTGAAAAAATAATAATTTTTAAAAACGACTTTATTTGAACATCAGAGATAAGAATTTTTCTATCTCCATTTAAAAATTTTATATAAGCAATAAAAGGTAAACTCCCTAATATGATGAAAACCATGGATGATATTTCGATAGGTAGACTATTAAAATATCCAATAGATTCGTTATAATTTGAAAAGCCACCAGTTGCTATCGTGGTCATTGAATGAGTTAAGCTATCAAAAATATTCATACCAAAAATTTTATATGTAGAAGCACAAAGCACGGTTAGACCTAAATAAACGTAAATTAGTCTAAGTGAAATTTCTTTTGATTTTGGTAATAGTTTTTCAGAAGAATCATTACTTGAAATTTTAAACAATTGCATTCCACCAACATTCATTATTGGCATTAAGGTTATTGCCATTACAATAATACCAATTCCACCTAACCATTGAAGCATTGCTCGCCACAAAAGTATCGATCTTGGAGCACTCTCTAAGTTGGAGATAATTGTCGACCCTGTCGTGGTGATTCCAGACATACTTTCAAAGAAAGAGTCAGTAATTGAAAGTTCAAGAGTAGAAAAAATAAAAGGTAAAGAACCAAATATTGCAATACTTAACCAAGAAAGAGCAGTTAATAAGAACGCTTGTTGTAGATTTAATTTTTTATCATGATTTAAATTTGTTAAAAAAAATAAAACTCCAAATATTATAGAAATTATAGAGCCTCCAATAAAAGAGGAGTCAATTTCTGAATATATAAACTGAGCTATAATTGGAATCATCATGGAAATTCCAAGAATAATTTGCAAAACACCCAAGGTAAAAAAAACAGTTTTATAATTAGACATTTTAAAAGAACATTATTTTATGGTAAATAAATTTCAACTCTATAAGAATTAATAAAAACACCAAATATAAGATATTTGTTATTAAACAAAGTGATTGAAAAAGATAATTTAGATAAAACTAACGCATGGCCCTTTGTTGAGGCTAAAAAATTACTGCGTGAAAGAAAGTCCTTTATTGATAAAAAAGGTAAAATAATTTTACAAACTGGTTATGGTCCAAGTGGGCTGCCCCATATAGGTACATTTGGTGAAGTTGCAAGAACATCGATGATGGTTAATGCTTTAAAACAACTCACAGATATACCAACGGAAATCATAACTTTCTCTGATGACATGGATGGCTTTAGAAAAGTTCCAGAAAACGTTCCAAATCAAGAGCTCTTAAATAACAATCTTCATAAGCCTTTAACTCAAGTGCCAGATCCATTTGAAAAATTTTCAAGTTTTGGCGAACACAATAATGAAATGTTAAAAGATTTTTTAAATAAATTTAATTTTGAATATAATTTTCAAAGCTCTTCAGTTCTTTATAAGAGTGGTTTTTTTAATCCCACATTACAGATAATCCTAGAAAATTATCAAGGTATTATGGATATAATTCTTCCAACACTAGGGAAAGAAAGACAAAAAACTTACAGTCCATTTTTACCAATTTGTCCAGACACCGGTAAGGTTTTAGAAATTCCAGTTTTAGAAATACTAAAAGAAAAATCCAAAATTATATTTGATAATAATGGAAAAAAACTTGAGGTAAGTATCTTCGATGGGAATTGCAAATTACAATGGAAAGTAGATTGGGCAATGAGATGGTACGCTCTTGATATAGATTTTGAAATGTATGGAAAAGATCTAATTGAAAGTGCAATATTATCATCAAAAATAATCAAGTTAATTGGAAAAACAAACCCATCTGGGTTTGCTTATGAGCTTTTTTTAGATGAAAAAGGAGAAAAAATATCCAAATCAAAAGGAAATGGAATTACAATTGATCAGTGGCTGGAGTATGCATCACCCGAAAGTCTTTCATTGTATATGTATCAAAATCCCAAAAGAGCAAAAAAACTATATAAAGAAATAGTTCCTAAAACAGTCGATGAGTACTTGGACTTTATAGAAAAAGCTAAAACACAAAATGAGTTACAGCTATTAATGAATCCTGTTTGGCATGTGCATAATGGATTAATTCCTAAAGAAGATACTATTATGAGCTTTTCAATGCTTTTAAATTTAGTAGAAACGAGCAATGCAGACTCTAAGGAGTTACTTTGGAAGTTTGTAAAAAAATATAAACAAAACCTTTTAGAAAAAGAACACCCAATTTTTGATAATCTTATAGGTTATGCGATTAAGTATTTTAATGACGTAATAAAATTACAAAAAAAATACAAAACTCCTGACGCAAATGAAAAAGTCGCATTAGAAGCACTGGTTAAGTCTCTTGATAGTTGCAATGATAAGATGTTGCCTGAGGATATTCAGACATTAATTTATTCAACGGGAAAAGAAAATGGTTATGCAGAAAACTTGCGTGATTGGTTTAAATTAATTTATGAGGTTGTTTTTGGAGATGAAAATGGACCAAGAATGGGTTTTTTTATAAGTTTTTTTGGAGTAAACGAAACTAAAGAGTTAATTAAAGAAAAAATAAAATAATGTTTTCAAAATTCAGATCACTAATTTTCAAAATTGATCCTGAAACTGCTCATAATTTAGCAATTAAGTCTTTAAAACTAAACATATTACCAAACATAGCTGATCAAAATAAAGGAGATCCAATATTTAAGACTAATTTATTTGGTAAGAATATAGATAATCCAATAGGAATGGCTGCCGGGTTTGATAAAAATGCTGAAGTTTATAACCCACTGTTTAAACTTGGGTTTGGTTTTGTTGAAGTAGGAACGGTTACCCCACTTGAGCAATATGGAAATCCAAAGCCAAGAGTTTTTAGGTTGGTTGAAGATCAGGCTCTTATAAATAGGTTAGGTTTTAATAATTTAGGAGCAGAAAATATTAGCCATAGAATTAGATCTAATTCACATAAAGGTTTATTAGGAATCAACATAGGTCCCAATAAAGATAGTGAAGATAGATTAAATGATTATTTGATTGGACTTAGAAACTTTTATGATATAGCTGACTATATTACAGTTAATATTTCTTCGCCTAACACAGAAAATCTAAGAGCTTTTCATGATGAGACTAAATTTGATGAATTGTTGAATGCAATAGAAAAAGAAAAAATTAAACTTAAATCAAAAATTCCAATTGTAGTAAAAATCTCTCCAGATATTTCAGACGAACAAATTGAACTAATAAGTAAAATTTTAATTAAACATAAGATTAGTGCAATAATTGTTTCAAATACAACAGCTAAAAATAGAGAAAAATTGAATAATATTTTAAAGCATCAAAAAGGTGGGCTATCAGGCAAGCCACTAGAGGAAGAGGCCAATAAACTAATAAGTAAGTTTTATAAACTGCTTAAGGGCAAGATTGAAATTATAGGTGTAGGGGGTGTAGACTCAGGAGAAAGTGCTTATAAAAAGTTTCAGGCAGGAGCTAGCTATGTTCAGTTATATACAGGAATGGTTTTTCAAGGACCAAACATTGTAGGAAAGATAAAAAAAGAGCTTAAAGAAATATTAATTGACGAAGGTATTAAGAATTTTAAAGAAATAATAGGAAAGAAGCTGACTAATTGATCCTAATAAACTTGACGAGATCATGAACACATCTTATATAGTCACTAAATATTATGTCTAAAAAATGTGAATTAACTGGTAAAATTCCTATGAAAGGTCACAATGTTAGTCACGCTAACAATAAGACTAAAAGAAGATTTTTACCTAATTTAAAAAAAGCTAAATTTACAAGTGAACTTTTGAAAAGAAGCCTAACTTTAACTGTTAGTAATGCCGGTGTTAGATGTGTTGATAAAAAAGGTACTTTTGATCAGTTTTTAAAGACAGTAAAAAATAAAAATATTTCGCCTAGACTAAAAAAATTAAAAAAAAGTATATTAATTAAATCACCTTTTATTAAAAAGGCACCAAAAGCATCTCCTAGTAAATCAGCTTAATGAAAAAGTTTTTTATACTACTCTCATTTATAATGGGAGTTGTTGTCTTAACTTCAAATTATTTAGTACAATTTCCAATCAATTATTATGGTTTAGAAGAAATATTAACTTATGGAGCTTTTAGCTATCCAGTTGCTTTTTTAATTACGGATCTCGCAAATAGATCTTATGGCAAGGTTGTAGCTAGAAAAATTGTTTATGTTGGTTTTATTATAGGGATTGTATTTACTCTTTTCTTTTCAACAAATTTTGCAGACTTAATTTCAGTTAGAATTGCTATAGGTTCAGGTATAGCATTTATGGTTGCACAGTTGTTAGATGTTCAAATTTTTGACTATTTAAGAAAAAAGAAATGGTTTGTTGCTCCATTAACTTCGTCGTTAATCGGGTCTACTGTTGACACATTTTTATTCTTTTCCATCTCGTTTTATGCAACGGGAATACCATGGGTCACTTTATCTCTAGGTGATTTAGCTGTTAAAATATTTGTTGCTTTAGCAATGTTAATTCCATTTAGATTATTATTAGGAACTTTTAAAGCTTCAAAAGCTTAGTATAAAAATTTGTACGACAAGATTTTATAAGCAAGTTTAGCTACAAGAAAATTGTAAGAATTAAAACCTTTAATAGGTGAAAGCTCATTTATATCTGCACCAACAATATTAGAGTTTTTAGCAGCTATCCGTATGATATTTAAAGTTTCATCCCATAATAATCCACCTGGTTCAGGTGTACCTGTTGCAGGCATTATGCTTGAATCTAAACCATCAACATCAAATGTTAAATAAACTGTTTTATTCTTTATCATTTTTTTAAATTTTTTTAGGTCCCATTTATTTTTGTCTTTTGCCCAAAAGATATCAATCCTAGATGAGTTTTTTTTTAAGAATGGTATTTCACTTTGAGATATATTTCTGATCCCAAATGAAATTATGGAAACATTTTTATGATCAAGACATCTCTTAATAGCTGAAGCATGTGAAAATTTTTCACCATTATAACTCTCTCTTAAATCTGCATGCGCATCAAAATGTAGTAAACATATATCTTTGTATTTTTTTACAAATGGAGCAATACATCCAGGTGTTATTGAGTGCTCCCCACCAAAAGTGATTGGAAATAATTTTTTATCTAATATTTCTTGATTTATATCAGACATCTTTTTAAGAGCTTTTTTAATGTCTTTATCAATTTTAAATGGTTTTAAAGTTTTAATCCCAATTTTTTTATAGGGTTCACAATGTAACTCTTCATCATATAGCTCAACTTGATGAGATGCTTTGATGATTTCTTTAGGGCCATTACGAGTGCCACCACCATAACTTACAGTTTTTTCTAAACCAAATGGAACAACTACTACTTTCTCTTTAAAATTAACATCATTGTCAATTCCTAGAAAACCATTTTTATTAGAAAGATATTTCAATTTTATTTAAATATTTTTGAGAAGTTTTTTCTTGTTCTATTTTTCCAGTCACCTTTATGATAAGCATCGCTTGCAATCAAAGGAAGGACACTAGTTGCTTCTGCAAAAACCATTTGTTCTTTAGCAATATCTACTTTACCCCATGAGCTTGCCTCTTTTAAGGTAGAGCTGCTGCAAGCACCATCCCTAGAATCTGCTACTGTAATTTGAACTGCATACTTATGCATCTCAACCTCTTTTCCTAAAAGTTCAGCACAGATAACAGTATCTTGAGCAAAGTTTTTAGGTACTCCTCCACCAATCATAAATAAGCCAGATCCTTTTGATCGAATCTTTATTTCAGTTAATTCACGAAGCTCTCTAATAGAATCTATCGTAATATGGTTTTTAGGATTATTTTCTTGATGAGTGACCAATCCAAAACCAGCACTTGAGTCTGTAAATGCAGGACAAAAAATGGGAACATTATTGTCATATGCAGTTTCAATTAAAGAATCTTTTTTTTTAGAATTTTTCTTTAAATATTTTCCCATTTCATAAATAAATTCTCTTGATGTGTAACTTCTAGGATCAAGTGTATCTGCTATTTCACATATTTTTTGATCACATTCCTGTAATTCATCTTCATCAATATATGTATCGTAAATTCTATCTATATAGTTTTTTCTTAATTCAGTGTCATCTTGAAATTGTGAACCTTGATAATGTTTAAAGCCTAAAGCTTCAAAAAAATCCATATCAACTATTGAAGCTCCTGTAGCAATAATTGCATCAACCATATTGTATTTAACTAAATCTTTATAAATATTCATACATCCCGCAGCAGAAGTGGAGCCAGCAAGTGTTAAAAAAATTGTACAATCCTTATCTTGAATCATTTCATTAAAAATGTTGGCTGCATTTGCTGTTTCTCTTGAAACAAAAGACATTTTTTCCATTGAGGAAATTATCTTTCTTGCATCAAACGATGTAATATCTATGTGTTCAACTGGATTTTGTAAGAAGCTTTTTTTGCTATTATGAGTTAAATTTTTGTTTTCTGACATTAGGCAACTAGTATAGCCTTATTGCTGTCTTTACCATACATGGTCATTATTGGCTCATCCTCTACTTCATAAATCTCATTAGAATAAAAACCATTAAATTGAGTTCTAAAAGTTAGACCGTAAGCTCCAAGCTGACCTAGTTCAATATAATCATTTTCTTTAATATTATTTGGAAGTAAAAATGGCCCTTTCATGTAATCCATGCTATCGCAGGTGGGGCCATAAAAATCAAAAGCAGTTAATTTTTTTGATATTATCTTGCTAGATTTAATTAAACGAGATGGGTAAACCATATTTGGTGTACCAGCATCAAAAAGAGTTCCGTATGTTCCATCATTTATATAAAGTTTTTGTTTTTTTCTAAGATTTACTCTGACAATTGTAGAGCCACTTTCTGCAACTATTGCTCTTCCAGGCTCACATAATAATTCTGGAAGTTTTTCTAGTTCTAAATTAGTTAAACTTTTTTTTATTTCTTCAAAATAATTTTCTAAAGGTTGAGGTACTAAATCAGGATAGATTGCAGGAAATCCACCACCAATATTAATGTAATCAGGAATAATTTTTGTTTTTTTTATTATGTTTCCAATCTCTCCAATTCCTTTTGCATAAGAAATTGGGTGCATACATTGAGAGCCAACGTGAAAACTTAAGCCAATTTTTTTTGCATATTGTTTTGTTAGTCTTAATAAACCAGTAGCTTCAGAGGTTAATATACCAAATTTTTTAGATAGATCTATTTCAGCATGTTCATTTGAAACAGCAACCCTTACAAATAGTTCAAGATCTTTTGCTTGATTGGTTGCTTCAATAATTTTTATTAATTCATCTTTAGTATCTAAAGAAAAAGCCTTAATATTGTAGTTAAAGTAAGCTTCCTTAATACTTTCTCTACTCTTAACTGTATGCATATATGAGCATTTTGCATCAGGGGAGATAGCTCTTATGTCTTTAATTTCTTGAATAGAAGCTACATCAAAGTTTTCAATTCCACTTTCTACTATTGTTTTTAAAACCTCAGGATGTGAGTTAGTTTTAACAGCATATAGAACTTTACCAGGAAATTTATTCCTAAAATAAGTAGAAGCAGACTGTATAGATTTTTTTCTAATACAATAAATAGGCTTTTCTGGTTTTAGTTGATTTATAAGCTCATCAACTGTTTTAAATTTTTGCATTTCATATGTCTCCAAAAAAAATTTAATAAAAAAAAGTTCTTAAATACTTAAAAACTTTCATATAAATCATGCAATTAAGGCAATACTTAATTAATGTAAAGCAAATAATAGGTGTTGAAATTATCAGATAAGGCACCATATTAATAATATGGTTGAAGCAGCTAATCTAAAAAAATTAAGCGATTTTGATAATAAATCCTTATTAATTGTTGATGATGACAATCCCTTTAGAGATAGGCTTGCAAGAGCAATGGAAAAAAAGGGATTTGAGGTTTTTCAAGCTGAGGGTGTACAAAAAGGAATACTGTCTGTTAAAGAGAAAAAACCGGCTTTTGCAGTTGTCGACCTAAGACTAGCTGATGGAAATGGACTTGAAGTAGTAAAGCAAATTCAAATTTCTAATCCAAGCAGTAGAATTATAATGTTAACAGGATATGGAAATATTCCAACGGCTGTTGCTGCGATTAAAGAAGGTGCAATTGATTACTTAGCAAAGCCAGCAGACGCAGATGATGTTGAAAAAGCATTACTAGCCGATCCAGAGAAAAAAGCTGAACCACCAGAAAACCCTATGTCAGCTGATAGAGTTAAGTGGGAACATATTCATAGAGTTTTTGAATTATGCAATAGAAATGTATCTGAGACTGCTAGAAGACTTAAAATGCACAGAAGAACGTTACAAAGAATTTTATCTAAAAGATCTCCTAGATAAATTTTCTAAATTTGATAATTTTTTTAGCCAATATAGCCAATAAGCAAATTTTAAATAATTCAGCTAATAAAAATGGTGTTACTCCTAATTGAAGAATTGGTTTATCCCATCCAATTAAAGTTCCCAACCAAATAGCTCCAAATACATAGATTACAGAAACAGAAAATATTAATTTTCCAAAAATTATAAAAATATTTTTATTAAGATTTAAATAGCCTGCAAAAAAAGAAGCAAATAAAAATCCAATTAAATATCCCATTGTTGGACCAGTAAAATAAACTATTCCAATACCTTTTTCTGGTGAGTTGGAAAATACAGGCATACCTAAAATACCCTCTAGAAGATAAACAGCTACAGATGCCAGGCCAATTTTATACCCAAAAGCAATTCCTAAAAAAAGAACTACAAAAGTTTGCATTGTCATAGGCACAGGATAAAATGGTATTTTTAATTTAGCTGAAATAGTTAAAGCCATTGTTCCTATAAAAATTAGAATAAATGTTTTTAATACTTTTTGAATTGTATTTGTTTTTAATAGATCCATATCCACAAATTACTATTTATTAATGTGATAATCTAGTTTTTTATTAATCTTAAAAAAATATCCTCTAAATCACCGTCGTCAGTTGAAATATCTATAATTTTGACGTTATTTTTCTTAATCAAATTAATTAATTCTTCCATATTAATTTTACTTTTTTCATAAGAAACACAAACTTCATTATCTAAGTGTGAAACTATTTTTAAAGATTCTAGATCATCATCGTTAATATTTATCTTTATATCAGTTTTAAAGGTTACTTTTTTGGTTTGAATTCTATCTAATAAATTCTTAGTGCTGTCTAGGGCAACAATATTTCCTTTATTTAATATAGATATTCTTCCACACATTTCCTCAGCCTCCTCAAGGTAATGAGTTGTTAAAATGATTGTTACACCAAGTTCATTTAATAATTTTACATTTTTCCATAAATTTTGTCTTAACTCCACATCAACACCAGCAGTAGGTTCATCTAGAATAACTATTGGTGGCTGATGAACTAAAGCTTTAGCCATTAACAATCTTCTTTTCATTCCACCAGATAAACTTCTAGCATAGCTGTTAGCTTGTTTTTCTAAGGACACTAATTTTAGAATTGTATCTGTAATTCTATCTTTTTCTTTAATTCCATAAAGACCAGCCTGTAATTCTAATAATTTTCTTGGGCTAAAAAATGGATCAAGATTTACTTCTTGAGGAACTATTCCAACCGAAGCTCTAACTTGTCTTGGGTTTTTATCTAAGTCAAAACCCCAGACACTTACTTGTCCTGCTGTTTTTACTACTGTTCCAGCTAAAATATTTATAAATGTTGTTTTCCCAGCACCATTAGGACCAAGAAGGCCAAAAATTTCTCCTTCTTTCACGTCTAAGTTTAAATCGTTTAAAGCAAGGTTGTCCCCAGCTTGTTTGTTTGAATAAATTTTTTTTAAATTTTTAACAGAAAGTATATTTTTTTGCTCCATGCGTGGTAATACATTTATAGTATTTAAAATATTTAAGATAATATTATTTAATGGATAAAATAAAAAAAACAGATCATTTTTATTTAATAGATGGTTCAGGTTACATTTTTAGAGCTTATTATGCATTACCACCCCTAACTAGAAAAAGTGACGGTCTTCCAGTAGGTGCAGTTAGTGGATTTTGCAGTATGCTATTTAAATTATTAGAGGATTCAAAATCAAATGAAAATCTTCAAAAACCAACACACTTTGCTGTAATATTTGATGCTGCTAGAAAAACTTTTAGAAATGAAATTTATTCAGACTATAAAGCTAATAGATCAGAAGCCCCAGATGATTTAGCACCACAGTTTGAATACATAAGAAAGTCTGTAGTTGCTTTTAATTTACCATCTGTAGATCTTCCAAATTATGAAGCAGATGATTTAATAGCCACTTATGTAGAGCAAATTTTAGCAAAGGGTGCAAAGGTGACAATAGTCTCTTCAGATAAAGACTTAATGCAATTGTATAGAAAAGACGTTCGTATATTCGATCCTATGAAAAATAAATTTATAACACCTGAAGATATAGTAACTAAATTTGGAGTGGGCCCAGAAAAAGTTATTGATGTTCAATCCTTAGCTGGAGACAGTAGCGATAATGTTCCGGGAGTACCTGGGATAGGTGTAAAAACTGCAGCAGAACTGATTAATAAGTATGGAACACTAGAAAAATTATTAGATAACGCTCAAGAAATAAAACAAAATAAACGAAGAGAAACACTTATAGAGAACAAAGATAAAGCGATAATTAGCAAAAAATTAGTGACACTAATGAAGGATGCTCCAATTGAAAGAAAGTTAGAGGAATTTCATCTAAAGAAGATTGATAAAGATAAACTATATAAATTTTTAAGAGAAATGGAGTTTAATAGACTTCTAAGTTCTGTCATTTCTGCATACGGAGAACCGCTGTTAGAAGAGACAGCAAAAAAGACAAAACCTGAAAAAAAACATCAAAATATAAGTAAAAAAAATTATCATCTAATTACTAATGAAAAAGAAATAGATGAGTGGATTAACGAAGCAGAAGAAGCTGGAGAGCTAGCAATTGATACAGAAACTAGTTCTTTAGATGCACATCAGACTGATTTAGTGGGAATTTCATTAAGCACTAAAATTGGCAAGGCTTGTTATATTCCAATTGGTCATAAGTTTAAAGGATGTTTAAAAAAAGAAACTGTAATTAAAAAACTCAAACCACTTTTAGAAGACAAGAGTATAAAAAAAATTGGTCAAAATATTAAGTTTGATTTTATTGTCTTATATAAACAGGGAATAAATATGAATTCAATGGAAGATACAATGCTGATGTCTTATGTATTAGATGCTGGAAAAAATAGACATAATATGGATACCTTGTCTGAGATTCATCTACAGCATAAAACAATTTCATTTAAAGAAATTGTTGGTACAGGCAAGAAAGAAATAAACTTTAGTGATGTAGAGCTAGATAAGGCAATGGAGTATGCTGCTGAAGATGCTGATATTACTTACAGATTATACAAAATATTTAGTAAAAATTTAAAATTAGAGAAATTAACTAATATTTATGAAATCTTTGAAAAACCTTTAATTAAGATACTAGCATTTATGGAAATTGAAGGAATTAAAATTGATAATAAATTTTTAAAGGTTTTGTCTGAAAAATTTCAAAAAAAAATAAGTAAACTAGAAAAAGAAGTTTTTAAAATTTCAAAAAAAGAATTTAATATTGCATCTCCAAAACAATTAGGTGAAATTATTTATAATGATTTAAAAATTGCTGTACTTAAAAAAACTAGAAAAGGTAGTTTTGCCACAAATGCAAGTGTGTTAGAAGACTTAGCATTCAAAGGACATGAATTTCCAAAATTAATTCTAGATTGGAGACAAGTGTCCAAGCTTAAAAACACATACTCAGATGCTTTACCTGAACACATTAATCCAAATACTAAACGAGTTCACACATCATTTTTATTGGCAGCAACAACAACAGGAAGATTAGCATCCAGTGATCCAAACCTACAAAATATTCCTATTAAATCAGAGGATGGTAAAGATATAAGAAAAGCTTTTATAGCAGAAAAGGGCTTCACATTAATATCAGCAGATTATAATCAGATTGAAATGAGAATTTTAGCTGACTTGGCAGAAGTTAAAGAGCTGAAAAAAGCGTTTAATAACAATGAGGATATTCATTCTCTTACAGCAAGCCAGGTATTTAATGTTGATATTAAAAAAGTAGACCAAGACATGAGAAGGAAGGCTAAGGCTATTAATTTTGGAATAATTTATGGTATTTCACAATATGGACTTGCAAAACAAATCAACGTTTCAAATCATGAAGCAGATGAATTTTTAAACGCTTATTTTTTAAAATTTCCTGAAATAAAAATTTATATGGATAATACAATTAAGTTTTGCAGAAAAAGTGGATATGTATCCAATATTTTTGGTCGAAGATCTCACTTTAATGGAATTAATGATAAAAATTTCAATGTGAGAAATTTTCAAGAGAGAGCAGCAATTAATGCTCCTATTCAAGGATCAGCATCAGAAATCATGCGACTTGCAATGATTAGACTCAATAAAAAATTTGAAAGTATTAAAAATAATAAATCAAAAATATTATTACAAATTCATGATGAGTTAATTTTTGAGGTTCCAGTAAAAGAAGTCAAAAATATAACTGAAATAATCAAGGATGAAATGACGAGCGTTACAGAAAGTGATTTACACACTTTTTCAACACCATTGACGGTAGACGTGAATACAGGGGACAACTGGGGAATACTTCATTAATTTATCTCCATTGCCTAAATTAGAACAATTTAGTATTTTTAAAGTAGAATATGCAAACTCAAACAATAGCTCTTATTGATGACGATAGAAATATACTCACAAGTATAAGTATAGCTCTTGAAAAAGAAGGCTTTAAAGTTCAAACTTATATTGATGGAGAAAGTGCTCTAATTGGGTTAACTAGAAATCCACCAGACCTTGCTGTTATAGATATAAAAATGCCAAAAATGGATGGTGAAGAGCTTTTAAAAAAGTTAAGAAAAAAAACTTCCTTGCCTGTAATTTTTTTAACTTCAAAAGATGATGAGATAGATGAATTATTAGGCTTAAAATTGGGTGCAGATGATTTTATAAAAAAGTCAGGAGGTTTTTCCATTAAAGTTTTAATAGAAAGAATAAGAGTTCAACTTAGAAAAAAAGATATAAACAATAATCTTGAAGACACAAAAAATATTATTTCACATGGGAAGCTAAAACTTGACCCTTCACAACTTGAATGTGAATGGGATAACAAGCAACTACCAGATAAACTAACTACTACAGAATTTTTAATAGTTAAAGAATTAGCAAAGAGACCGGGTATAATAAAAGAAAGAGCTCAGCTTATGGACATTGCCTATCGAGAAGATACTGATATTGAAGATAGAACTATTGATAGTCATGTTAAAAGAATTAGAAAAAAATTTAAAAAAGTTGATCCTGATTTTACAGCTATAGAAACAAGATATGGTAGTGGATACAGATGGAACGTTAGTTAATGTTCAGTAATTTTCTAAAAAATTTATCTATATTAAAGAAATTTTTATTCATTAATTTGGTTATTTTTTTAATTATAGGAATTTTAACAGCACTTTACATTAGCAATGCAAAACCTAATTTAATAAAAAATAAAACCTCCAAACATATTCAAATAATTAACAATACAATTGAGCATATTTTAAGGTTAAATATAAAATTTGAGGAAGAAGATATTAGAAAATTTTTATTTTCAACAAGATTTTTATTTCAAAACTTAGATAGAGTTATCTTATTTGATAATCAATTTAATTTAGTAGGTGATACTGATACGCTAGATTTAGACCCAAGATCCTTTTCTAGTAGACTAGATATAGTCGAGCTAGAAATATTAGACGAAGAAAAAAGCAAAAAAATTGTTGAAACAAAAAATATAAATAAAGAAAAAACCGTTTCATTCAAAGATGTTCTTACTAATTATTCGTGGTCAAAAGATTATGGAAAGCCCTTTACTTTTATACAGGAAGGCTATGATCAATTTTTACTAACAACAGTTAAAAACATAACACTTAATGGAGTTAATATTGGATACCTAGCAATTTCAGAAAATGCTAATGATGTAAAATCTGCTATTGATGAAAGAAAAACATTTATTCTAAGAACAGCAATATTTATAATTATAGTAATATTTATATTCTCTTTTGTTTTAAATAGATATTTTCTAAAACCTATAAAGAACTTAGTAGCATATACAAAAATTATAAAAGAAAAGAGCAAAAAAAAAACAAATATTAATGAACTTAAAAGTAGAAATGACGAACTAGGAACTTTGTCAAATTCGTTAGATGATATGACAAGTGAACTTCAAAAAAGAATTTCACATGCAGAAAATTTTTCAACTGATCTTGTTCATGAGATAAGAAACCCCTTAACATCATTAAAAAGTGCTTCAGAAATATTGAACGAGACTAATGATCAATCTCAAAGAAGCAAATTAATTAGTATTCTCAATCATGATGTTCAAAGAATTGAAAGATTGATCACTGATTATTCTCAAATACTAAAAGATGAGGTTGCATTAAGTAAAGAAAAAATGAAAAAAATTAATCTCAAATTAATTGCAAGATCTGTAGTAGATGATTTTAATAATATTTATGAAGCAAAAAGAGGAATTAAAATAATGTTAAATGATCAAGATGATCAAGAAGAATATTTTATTAATGGAATAGAAAATAGAATTGAACAAATTATTGCAAATTTATTAGATAATTCAATTTCATTTAGTGATGATAACAAAAAAATCTTAGTTGAAATTTACAAAGGAGATAAAGATAAAATTATTTTTAAAGTTATTGATGAAGGTAAAGGATTTAAGGAAACAGATACAAAAAAAATATTTAATAGATTTTATAGTAATAGACCGGACACCTTTGGCGAGCATTCTGGTTTAGGCTTAAATATAGTAAAAAACCTTGTTGAACTCCATAGTGCTACCATTAATGCCTCAAACAATGTAACGCAAGAAGGTGCAAATGTTGAGATTGTCTTCCCTAAAGTTTAATCATAAGTTGATTAATTAAGTTTTTATTATATAAAACTGAGCAATGGATGATTTTAAAGTTAAAGATATATCGTTAGCAGACTTTGGAAGAAAAGAAATTTCGATAGCTGAAAGTGAAATGCCTGGTCTAATGGCATTAAGAGAAGAATACTCAGGAAAAGCACCCTTAAAAGGAGCAAGAATATTGGGATGTCTTCATATGACAATTCAAACAGCAGTTTTAATTGAAACTTTAGTAGAGCTTGGAGCAGAAGTTAGATGGTCTTCTTGTAATATTTTTTCAACACAAGATCATGCTGCTGCAGCAATAGCTAAAGCAGGAATACCAGTTTTTGCTTGGAAAGGTGAAACTGAAGAGGAAGCTGTATGGTGCATCAGACAAACAATAGAAGGTAAAAAAGACTGGAAAGCAAATATGCTATTAGATGATGGTGGTGATTTAACTGCAATGATGCACAGCGATTACAAAGATTTGTTAAAGGAAGTAAAAGGTGTTTCAGAAGAAACAACGACTGGAATTAAAGCATTAAACAAAATGGAAAAAGATGGAACATTAATGATTCCAGCAATTAATGTTAATGACTCAGTTACAAAATCCAAATTTGATAACCTATATGGTTGTAGAGAAAGTTTAGTAGATGGAATTAGAAGAGCCACAGATGTAATGATGTCTGGTAAAGTTGCAATTGTAGCAGGCTTTGGGGATGTTGGAAAAGGTAGTGCTGCATCTTTAAGACAAAGTGGTGCTCGAGTGATGGTTACAGAAGCGGATCCAATTTGTGCACTCCAAGCAGCAATGGAAGGTTATGAAGTAGTTTTAATGGATGAAGCTATAAGCAAGGCAGATATTGTTGTTACTGCTACAGGTAATATAGATATTGTTACTGCAGATCATATGAGAAATATGAAAGATAGAGCAATCCTTTGTAATATTGGACACTTCGATAATGAGATTCAAGTAGAAGCCTTAAAAAATTATAAATGGACAGAAGTAAAACCAGAAGTTGATGAAATAGAATTAGTTGATGGAAAGAGAATTATTCTTTTAGCCAAAGGTAGATTGGTAAATTTAGGTTGTGCAACAGGGCATCCAAGTTTTGTAATGAGTGCATCATTTACAAATCAAGTAATGGCACAAATTGAACTTTGGCATAATCATAAAAATTATGAAAATAAAGTTTATGTATTACCAAAATCATTAGATGAAAAAGTGGCAATGCTTCACTTAAAAAAAGTAGGTGCTAAACTTACGAAACTATCAAAAGACCAAGCTGACTATATAAGTGTTGAAACTGAAGGACCATTCAAACCAGATGCTTATCGCTACTAATAGCGAAAAAATAGATATCTCCCTAGAAGATAAAACATCTGAGCTAGCTAAAAGTTTTTCAAGAGCATTACAAAAAGGAGATGTAGCTTATTTTCATGGAGAAATAGGCGTTGGCAAAACCACATTTATAAGACACCTTATTAATAATCTTCAACAATTAAATAAAATCAATTTAACCGAAGTTACTAGTCCTACCTTTAATTTGGTAAATGAATATGATGTTGGAAATTTTATAATACAGCATTATGATTTGTACAGGTTGACTGACTATAGTGAAATAAAAAACATTGGTTTATTTGAAAATAGAGAAGAAGTTGTGACATTAATTGAATGGCCTGAGAAAATAAAAGAAACTATTGACTCCAAAATTGATTTACATTTTGAATACAATGATGATTTGAATAAAAGATATTTAACAATTAAGGGAGTTAAAAATAAATAATAGATGTTACAAACTAATGATAAATTAAAAAAAATTAAAGGTGACGCATCATTTAGATCTTTTTATAGAAAGTCATCATCAAAAAAAAAATCAATCGTAGTTTTTGCTTCTAAGGAAAAAGAGAAAAATTTGCTAATATATGATGCAATAAATAATCTTCTAATTAAAAATAAAGTTTTAGCACCCAAACTTTATAGCGAAAATTATAAAAAAAATTATATAGAAATTGAAGATTTTGGAGACGACTCAGTTTTTAGTTTATTAAAAAAAAATAAAAACCAAAAAGAAACTCTCTATAAAAAATCTATTGATTTACTTGGAGTGATTCAAAAAATTAAACAAAATCGATCTAAAAACTTTAAAGGTAAAACCTATAAAATTCCTATTTATGATAATGTTAAATTATTCAATGAGGCAAATTTATTTTGTGAATGGTATGCAAAAAAATATGTAAAAAAAAATAAACTAACTAAATTTAAAATCGATATAAAAAAACAAATTAGGTTTTTATTAACAAACCTTCAATCAAAAGAAAAAGTTTTAGTTCATAGAGATTTTCATGTATCGAATTTAATGAAGTATAAAAATAAAATAGGAGTTATCGACTCGCAAGATGCTTTAATTGGAAACAGGGCTTATGATTTAGCTTCCCTAATTGATGATGTTAGATTTAGAACAGATAAAATATTTAAAAATAAAATTTATCGTTATTATTTAAAACTAAATAAAAAAAGAGTTAACAAGGCTACGTTATTAAGTGATTTTGAAATATTATCCATTTTAAGAAATATGAAAATCATTGGAATATTTACAAGATTGGCCATGAGAGATAAGAAAAAGCAATATTTGAAATTAATTCCCTATGCTTGGAAGTTAATTGAATTAAGAATTTCCAACAATAAAAAATTTTCTGAGCTCAAAAGCTTATTAGAGCTTAATTTTTCCAAAAAAATAAGAAATCAGAAATGAAGATTAAAACTGCATTAATTTTATGTGCTGGATATGGCAAACGCTTAAACCCAATAACACTGACAACCCCAAAACCTCTACTAAAGATAAACGAAATAACTTTATTAGAAAATTGTATTAATTTAATACATTCTTTGGGAATTGATAAGATTTTAATTAACACATTTTACCTAAGTGAAAAAATTGAACAATTTCTTAAAAATAAGAAATTTAATTTAGAAATTAAATTAATAAATGATGGCTCAAATATTTTAGATACGGGAGGTGGAATTTTAAATTTAATAAATTCATCTGATGAAACAGATTTTATGATATTTAATCCAGACACCGTATGGAATGAGAATTATAAAAAATATATTAAAGATATGGAGAAATTTTATTTTTTAAATAAAGTTAAAAATATACTTTTATTAGCTAATGAAAACTTGAGTTTTGACAAAAATTTGAAGGGTGATTTTAATCTTAAAAAAAATATTATAAAAAAGGATGAACTTAATCACTTAATTTATACAGGGTGCCAAATTTTAAATAAGAGTTTATTTGATTCTTATGAGGTAGGTAATTTTTCCATTTCAAATATTTGGAATAAATTAATTGATAAAGACGATTTATATGGTTTTGAGAGTTTTGAAGACTTTAGACATTTAACAGATCTCAATATTTACAAAAAATTATTAAAAAACTAACAAGTCCTTAGCTCTATCTTGATCTAGGTAAGAGCATTCTTTAATATTTTGCTTTGAATCTAAATCTATCAAAAGTGGATTGCCTGTTGGTATTTCGAGTAATGTTATCCTTTGATTATCTAATTTAAATAAAAATTTGCATAACGCCCTTATAGAATTTCCATGAGCTGAAATTAAAATATTTTTATCATTTTTTAGTTTCATTTGAATTTCATCAATATAAAATTTTATTACTCTTTCGTAGGTATCTTTAAGGGACTCGGTGTCAGGAATATTTTCTTTTGGAATGCTTTTATAAACCTCTATATTTAACGGGTGATATGGATTGTTTCTACTTAATGGATCTGGTTTAATATCCCAAGATCTTCTAAAAGCATGTATTTTATCTTCACCGAGCTTTTCTTTCATTTCATCTTTATTTAGCCCTGTTAAAGCTCCATAATGTCGTTCATTTAATTGCCAGGCTTTAACTGGTTCTCTTTTATCTCTTAATGTGTCCTGAATAAATTTTAGTGTGCTGATAGCCCTTAACTGAAATGATGAATAAAAATAATCAATATCAATTTTAGTTTCCTTAATATACTCTCCAGCCTTGCAGGCCTCTAATTTACCTTGCCCTGTAAGGTCTACATCAACCCAGCCTGTAAATCTTTTCTCAAGATTCCATTCACTTTGACCATGTCTTACTAAAATTAAATGAGCCATTTGATATATTCTGATAACTGATAAAAGAAATAAAATAAATAAGATTATTATGAATAAGTTAAAAAACTTTTTTAGAATTGGGTTTTATTCCTCAAATATCATATTGATAATATTTTATTTATACCCAGGCAGTATTCTTGGATGGTTTTTGTATAATGATCGTTATACACAACCTCAAATTACCAGAGATTTTATAATTTCATCAAACCATTTCTATGCTTTTATTTTACTTACAAGCTTAGGAGTACTTTCTTTTCATAATACTAAAAAGATTAATTTTTTAAGTGTTTATTTATTTCTATTATCAATTTTTTTAGAACTATTTCATATTATTATTCCAAATCGTGGATTTGAGATGAGTGATTTATTTGGAAATATTGTGGGTGTAATATTAGTAATACTTATCTATAAGATTATAATTAGGAATGTCAAAACTTAGAAATCATTTTTCAATACTATTAATTATTTTTATTGCTGGCTGTTCCTCAATACCTCAAAACACTTCAAATAGTTGTTCAATTTTTAATGAAAGATACCTTTGGTATAAACATGCCAAAAAAACTGAACAAAAATGGGGAACCCCAATTTATATTCAGCTAGCTATAATTAAGATGGAATCAGACTTTGATTGGCTAGCTAAACCCCCAAGGCAAAAATTATTTAAGATTATACCATTTAAGAGACCCTCTAGCTCATTTGGATATTCACAAGCAGTAAAGGGAACTTGGGAGCAGTATAAAAATGAAACTGGAAATAAATTAGCAACAAGAACAAGATTTAAAGACAGTGTAGATTTTATTGGTTGGTATACCGATAAAACAGAATCTCTTTTAAAAATTTCTAAGAAAGATGCTTTTAGACAGTATCTAGCGTATCATGAAGGGTGGGGTGGTTATAAAGATTATAAGAATAATCAGAAAGTTATAGGTTTAGCTAAAAAAGTAGAAAAACAATCTAATAAATACAAATCACAATTACAAGATTGCCAGAAAAGATTAAATAAAAATAAATATATTATATTTTAACGAAGTTGTTTTTTTAGCTCAATATCAACAGCATCAATTCGTTTCGTATTCTTTGCTAATACCAAATACATGGTTGGCGTTACATATAATGTAAAGAATGTTGATATAATCATTCCTCCCAGAATAGTTGCACCCACAGCTAATCTTGAAGCTTCACCTGCGCCTGGTCCAATATTTCCTATGACCAAAGGCATCATTGCTATCATTGTGCTTATTGACGTCATCATTATGGGTCTAAATCTTAATTGACAAGCTTCCTTAACAGATGTTTCTATATTTTTTCCAGCTGTTCTTAACTGATTGGCATAATCAACAATTAGAATACTATTTTTAGTTGATATTCCAATTAGTATGACAAGCGCTATTTGTGAGAAGATATTAATAGAACTGTTCAAGAATAATATAAAGACCAAGCCTCCAAACAAAGCAAGTGGAACAGTTAACATAATAATAAATGGATGAATAAATGAATTAAAGGTTGCAGCCATTACTAGGTACGCAGTTAGAAATGCTAATCCAAAAATAATAAATAGTTCATTACTAGTTTCTTTTATTTCTTCTGATTTACCTTTCCATGCAATTTGATTAGAGGAGCCAATTTCTTCCATTGTTTCTTCTAAATATGCAATTGCTTCTGTAAGTGTATAAGATTCTGATATATTTGCTGATATTGTTACAGCTCTCTGCCTGTTATATCTTGCTAATTTTTTTGCAGATCCAATTTCACTGAACTCTACTAAATTTGATAAAGAAATAAGTTTACCAGAACTTTCAGATCTAACAAATATTTTAGAAAGGCCTTCTTGCGATCGTCTATCTGCCAAGTATTGTTGAAGTATAATTGGGTATTCTTTACCAAGTCTATTAAATTTTGTTACAGTTTTTCCACCATAAAGAGTTTCTAAGGTTTTGCCAATTGAGTCTGTAGACACACTTAAATCTTTAGCCTTATTTTTGTTAATTACTAATTTAACTTCTGGTTTATCTCTAGAATAGTCAGATTCTATTCTAGATAAATTTTTATTTTGTCTTAATTTATTGATAACTTTAGACTGTATTTCCTCTAACTCCTCATAAGTACTGCCCAATATAACCATTTGAACAGGTTTATTGTAACTAGAAACTCTAATAGATTGAGGTGATATTGGAAAAGCTACTGTTTCAGGAACAGTCACAATTTTTCCAATTGCTTCTCTCATTATTGTTTGTGAACTTTTATCTCGTTCAGCCCATTCATCTAATAATGCAATTATTATAAAGCTATTAAAAGAATTTTTATTACTACCAAAGCCTGGCACTCTCATTATAAATCTTTTGTATGAACTATCCTCAGCTTGAAGAAGAGGAATTAACCTTTTTTCAACATCTTCTGCTCTTTTTTCAGTATATTCAAAAGAGCTTCCTTCATCTGTAAATCCTAGAACAAGATAAACCCCTCTATCTTCTAAGGGTAATAATTCTTTTTTTGTAATATTAAACAAAACACCAGAAATAATAATAGTGAAGACTATAAATGAAATTATGATTTTTTTCTTATTAAGCCAATACCCCAATGTTTCTTCATAAAATTTTAAGAATGATTTAAAAAATTTATCAAATTTAGTGACTATAAAATTTTGTTTTGGCTCTTTCTTTAAAAACTTACTTGCTAACATAGGTGATAGTGTAAGAGCAACAAAAGAAGACACCACAACAGAAACAGATAATGCTATGGCTGTTTCTCTAAATAATGTTCCTGCAATTCCATCAATGAAAATTAAAGGAATAAAAACTGCAACTAGAATTAAAGTTGTTGCAATGATTGCAAAGCTGATTTGTTTTGATCCTTTATAAGCTGCAACTAATGGGTTCTCTCCATTTTCAATTCTTCTATAAATTGCATCTGTCATTATGACTGAGTCGTCAGTAATTATTCCAATTGCTAAAATAAAACTTAATAAGACAAATATGTTTATTGATAAACCAAACAAATAAAGACCCAAAAACGATGCTATTAAGCTTACAGGTAGTGCAACTGCTGGTACAATTACAGCTTTTATATTACCTAAGAATAAATAAATAATTATAACCACAAGAATAAAAGCGATGATTAAAGTTTTGTATACTTCATCGATAGCAGTGCCCACATATGTTGCCCTGTTAAAAGCTACTTCTATATTTAAATCATCTGGTAATGTTTTTTTAACCTCATCTATTTTTTTATTTATTTCTTTAGAAAGCTCTACAGTTGAAGCGCCACTTTTTGCGTAAATACCAATTCCAACTGTCTTTAAATTCAAGGCATCTTTACTTTGGGCCTTAAAAAGATTTTTTTCTGAAACTGGGCCAAACTCGATATTGGCAATATCCGAAAGTCTTACGACATTATTTATGTTTTTTTTAATAGGTAATGTTTTTAATTTTTCTATATCGTTATATGACTTATCTAAATTTAGTATCAAATCTATGTTGGTAGCTTCTAATGTTCCTGCTGGCAGACTTACATTTTCTTTTCTTAAAGCTCCCTCAACTTCTTGAATAGTTAAATTGTTTGCAGCAAGTTTAATAGGATCAATCCAAACTCTTACACTTAGATCTCTTAAACCACCGGTTCTAATAGTTCCTACGTTCTTAACACTTGAGAACTGATCTACCAAATATCTCTCGACATAATCTCCAAGCTCTAAATCACTCCAGGTTGCAGAAGATACAGCCAGCCACATAGTGGTTGAAAATCCTGCTGATTGTTTGAGAATTTGAGGTGCTGCTGCTTCACTTGGCAATCTATCGACAACTCTTGCAACTCTTTCTCTTATATCATTAGCAGCATTATCTAGGTCTATATCAGGATTAAATTCAACATTAATTGAACTGCTCCCATTTTCTGATGTTGAGTTAATATTTTTTATTCCTTCTACTCCACCTATTACATCTTCTATTACTTGTGTTACTTCCTGATCAATTATAGGAGCTGATGCAGATTTGTAGTCTACTTTAACTTGAACTACAGGTGGTTGTAAGCCCTCAGGCAGTTCTCTTACTGGCAATTGTGAAAAAACAAATATTCCAAAAACAATTAATATAAGAGACATTACCCAAGCAACAACTGGTCTTCTTATACTTACGTCAGTTATAAACATTATTTTTTAATTGGTTTAATTTTGCCTCTTGGTCTAACTTTTTTTAAACCCTCAGCTACAATATTATCTCCATTAGCTAAACCTGAAACTACTTCAATAAAACCAGAGTCTCTTATTCCAATAACAATTTCAGCTTTATTAGTCACATTATCTTCTGCAACTTTATAAACATAAGTTTTGTTACCTTCCATGATTAAACTTGTATCTGGAATACTCATGGAATTTCTCTCATTATATTTAACAATAATCTCCAAAAGAGAACCTGGTAAAATTTCAAAATTATCATTTTCTAATTTTATTCTTATAGCTAATGATCTTGTATCCACATCAATCCTGCCAGCTGTTGAGTCAACAACACCTGAATAAATTTTTTTACTATTACCTGAAAATTTAACATCAACATTTAAATTTTCTCTAATAAAACTTGCGTAAAGCTCAGGAATATCTACATCTACATAAATTATCGAAGTATCTTCTAGTTGTATTAAAAGTGAACTTTCAGAAACTTTAATATCATTTGAAAAATCCCTTTTAGTCACCACTCCATCAAAAGATGCTATTAAATTTCTAGTTTTTAATTTTGTTATTAAATCACCTTTTTTCAATTTTCTATTGAATTCTATTGGGTTAACTATTTCATATTTTTCAATTTTGTATGATTTAGTTCTAAAAGGAATTGCTGTTCCATAAGTTGAAACTTTTTGAGAGAAATTTTTTGCTACAACTTCAGTTACTATTATTCCTGGAGGAGGTCTTTTGCTAAATTTTTTTTTAAAATGATTTCCTATCATTGTTCTTCCAACAATTACTATTGTAATAATTAAAAAGAAGACAAGGATTGCAGTTCCGATTTTTGTAGATCTTTTCATATTTTAATTTTTTCCATATTCACTCCATGATCCGTCGTAAATAGTAGGCATATATTTATTATCTATTAAGGAATAAGCAAGAGCCAAAACTGAAGCGGTAACACCAGAACCACATGTAAATACAATGTTTTTGCCCATCTCATATCCTGTTGATTTAAACTTTTCATGAATCTTTTTTTTACTAATAAATGTATGATCTTGATTTATAAGTTCAGAGAAGGGTAGACAAAAAGATTTTTTGATAGAGCCACTTCGCAATCCTTTTCTTGGCTCAGGAATTTTACCCTCAAATCTTTCTAAACTTCTTGCATCAATAATATTAAAATTGTTTTCTAAAATATTTTTGTTAATTTGGTTTATATCTTTTACTAACTCTTTTTTTTCATTTGCAATATAGTTAGAGGGAATAATCTTAATTATATCACTAGTGGTTACTTTATCTTCCTTAATCCATTTTTTTAATCCACCATCTAATACATGGACTAATTCTGGATTGTGACCAAAATAGATAAAATTATACCAACATCTACACGAACTAATTATATCTGAATTATCATAGATAACTATTTGATCATCATTTTCAATTCCCATGCTTGACACAATATTTTCCCATGACTTAGCATCTGTTAACATATGAGGTAGATCAGTATCTTTTTTAGAGTTTTTATCTAAATCAAAAAAAATTGCATTTTTAATATGATTGTTTTTATATTCATCAAAACCATTACGTTCTGTCTGAGGCATGTGCCATGAGCAATCAATAATTTTTACTTTATCTAAATTTTCTTCTAACCAATTTGTGTCAACTAAAGACATATTATCTTTTTTCCAAATATCTCTGATGGTATTCTTCTGCTGGGCAATAATTTTTTAATAAAGAAGTTTTTGTAACAACATTTCCTGATAATTTTAAATTTACTTTTTTTATAACACTCTCAGCAATTTCTTTTTGTCTGTCACTTAGGTAAAATATTTCACTTCTATATTGCGTCCCAAAATCAGGTCCTTGTGAATTTAAGGTTGTAGGGTCATGAATTTCAAAGAAGAAATCTAAAATCTTTTCATAAGAGATAATTTTAGGATCAAAATCTAACTTAACAACTTCTGCATGATTTGTATTACCAGTACATATCTCTTTGTAAGTGACTGTTTTGCTGTCACCTCCACAATAGCCAACTTCAGTTTTAATAACTCCCTCAAGTTTACTAAACTTAATTTCTGGTCCCCAAAAACATCCCAATCCTAATACTGCTATTTCCATTGATTATACTTTAATTTGATCTACAAATTATTGCTATGCTAACTAAAAATCAATTAGGTTTTTTGTACATGTTTCTATCTGTATGCACCTTTTCCGTTATGGATTTGCTGGTAAAATGGTCAAGCGACTATCCAACTGGGGAAGTTTTATTTTTTAGAGGCTTTTTTGGTCTATTGCCCACATATTTTTTAATTCCAAAAGGCAAATTAAAAACTTTTTATACAACTGAAAGATCAAAAGAACATTTATTCAGATGTCTTATGGGTTTAATGGCCTTGATTGCAATAGTTGTTGCGTTAAGAGAACTTCCTTTGGCAGTCGTTGTTAGCCTGTCATATGCGGCACCATTATTTATTACCGTATTATCAATTTTTCTATTAAGTGAAAAAGTGGGTATTTTTAGATGGCTAGCTGTCTTAATTGGATTTGTAGGTGTTATTATAATTGCTGAGCCTGGCTTTAAGGGTATGAATTATCTTTATTTCCTTCCTCTAATATTTTGTATTGGAATGGCTTTTGTAACCATTACAATTAGAAAGCTATCAATAACAGAACCTATTTGGCTTATCTCAATTTTTTTTACGATTACTATTTCAATTGCTGGCTTGGCCACAATTCCAATGGGATGGAAAATGCCAAATTTTCAAGACTTTATTCTTTTAGCTTTAATTGGAGTAACAGGAGGTTCTGCAAATTTATTTTTAACTCAATCATATAAACTTTCAGAAGTATCTTTGGTGGCACCTTTAAAATACTTAGCTTTGGTATTTGCTATATTTTTTGGTTATTTTATTTGGAATGAGATACCAACTATAAAAACACTAATTGGTGCATCGCTTGTAGTTCTTGCCTCTCTTATAATTTTTAGAAGAGAAATTTATCATAAACAAAAAATACCATCAACAACTAGACATGAATAAAAAACCAAAATATTGGAATACTGCAAAAAAATATTTATCCAATAAAGATAAAGTAATGTCATCATTGATAAATAAATATAAATCTCCTTCAGAGGCTGTGCTTACTTCTAGAAAAGATATATTTTTTTCATTATGTAAGAGTATCATTGGACAGCAAATCAGTGTTGCAGCAGCTAACTCAGTTTTTTTGAAATTTAAAAAGAAATGTAAAAATAAGATTAATGCAAAAACAGTCTCTAAACTTTCTTCTGTTCAACTTAAAAGCTGTGGATTGAGTGGACAAAAGGTTAGGGGAATAAAAAGTTTAGCTAAACAAATATTAGATAAATCATTTAACCCTAGATTAATTCCTAAGATGTCAGATGAAGAGGCTATTATTTATTTATCTCAGTTAAGACAAATTGGAAGATGGTCAGCTGAAATGATTTTATTGTTTACTTATAATCGGTCAAATATTTGGCCTATACAAGACATTGGTCTTTTAAGAGGAATTTCAAAAAATTATAAAAAAAAATATCTACCACCTGAATCTTATGTAAAATTATTAAACAAAAGATTTAGTCCATACTGTTCAGTTGCAACTTGGTATCTTTGGAGAAGTATAGATCCAGAACCTATTCAGTACTAAAACCTTCTACTATTTGCAGGTTTCGCTCAGTAGTATCTTTAGCTATAGCCCAACCATCCTGATACTCTTTAGAATCGTGGCATTTCATAGCTTGCTCATGATTTGGAAATTCCCAAATTACAGTTCTAGGGTAAGTTTCACCCTCTAAAGTTTCAAATTTTCCACCTCTCACAAGAGGCTTTCCTCCATAACTTTTTATTATTCCAGTAACTTTTGCCCCATAATTTTTTAAATTTTCTTGGCTATCTATTCTTTTGTATAAAGCGATCCAGTAGGCTTTCATTAATCTATCCAATCTAAAAATTTATTTTTATTTGTCACAATATATTCTGGTAGCTTGTTTAAATCAAAATTTTCAAGAATACTTCCATTACCAATTTTATTAACAGTTTTATCAACCTTTAAATCGTAGATTGCTTGTTTATTCCTTATAATTTCATCTATCTGCGTAACTGAAAGAGGGTTTAGATCAAACTCTCTATGATGCAAATAAGATCGTAATTTAAATTCTATTTCTTTTGGTGTTTTGATATTTGAAAAATGCCAACCACCATCATTTATAACTTTTGTACTAGTATATTTGGTTTTTGAAAAAAAAGTATCTATTCTAAAAAAGGAATATTTTCGATCTTTTATATTTCTTAGCCATTGAGGGTTAACTAAATTTTTTTTCTTACATGCTTTTGTTCCTGTCCAAATTAAATTAGGTAACCACAAATTAAATTTGTAGTAAAACATGTCTTGTTTAAACAAAATTATTTTTTCATTTATATTTTTAAAATTTAATTCTGAAAGCTTGGGTATTTCATCAACATCAGAAACCATTATTATATCCTCATCATTTGCTTTCTTAAGCCCTCTAGTTATAAGATTTCTTTGTCCATTTTCTCTATAAGCCGCATTAAAAATTGCTTTTCTAGATTTTTCGTCTTCACTATCTTCAGTATTTATCTCATCTGTTTGTGGATAAGTTTCTTCATCAACTATATAAATTATTTTATCCTTAAATTTTTCAAATTTTTTATGATTAAATTTTAGTTCTCTAGGGTCTCCTTTATGAGTGTAAATACTTTCAACAATTACAAAATAATCAACAAATTCATTTAAAGTGTTAAGCCTTACGTCTAGAACTACTTCTTCGTCAAAGTACATAAAGCAATCATAAATTTTCATAGTTTTTATTCTTTTTTATCTATATTTATATGATAAAAAATTTTATGGCAGATAAATTAATTATCACTTTTGATCAGTATACAAAAATTGTAGAAAAACTAGCAATAGAAATTTACAATAATTATAAGCCAACAGTACTAGTTGGTATTATGAGAGGGGCAGCCCCCATATTGGATATCCTCTCTAGAATTTTAAAATTACCTATAGCTTATATAGTTATCCAAAGTTATTCAGGAAAAGGAATGGAAGATAAACAGGGTCAATTAATGTTTGCAAGAGAAATTAGTTCTTTAGCTGAGAATAAAGATTTTAATAAAGTTTTATTAGTAGATGATTTATCTGATACAGGATTAACTTTAAACAAAAGTATTGAGTGGTTAAAAAATTATGAACCAACCAAAGATTATATAAATGAAGTTAAAACAGCTTGTTTATGGAAAAAAAAATCATCCACATTTGAACCAGATTTTTGTCCAGTTAAACTAGATTCAGATCCATGGATTGTTCAGCCTACTGAACATTATGAAGAGATGTCTATGGAAGAAATAATTAAGAAAAATAAATAGGGCTGGAATAATTCCAGCCCTAAAAATTATATTTTAAGCAACTGCAAAACTAACGACACTCAAGATTGCAATAATCCATATCGCTGGTGAAGTTGAAGAAAACTTACCAGTAAATAATCTGATTAATGCGTATGATACAAATGCTAAAGCAATACCATTACTAATACTATATGTTAACGGCATAGCAATCATAGCAAGAATAGCAGGAGCTGCTTCACCAATATCATCCCATTCAATATCAGTTATGTTTCTAACAAAAAGAACAGAAACAAATACTAAAGCTGCACCATCAATTTGCTTAGGTAAACTTGTTGCTAAAGGAGCAAAGAATATACAAGCCAAAAACAGAAGACCAATTACTAAAGAGGTCATTCCTGTTTTCCCACCAGCTTTTACACCAGCACCAGACTCAACATAACTTGTTACAGTTGTTGTTCCCATCATTGCACCCGCTACAGTTCCAACACTGTCAGCCATCATCGCTTTTTCAATATCTTTAACTTTACCATTTTTATCAACCTTACCAGCAACGTTTGCTACTGAAGTTAATGTTCCTGCAGTATCAAAGAAATCAACAAATAATAAAGTAAACACTACAGTTGTCATACCAGCTGTTAATGCTGCTGATAAATCAAAATCAAATAGATAAGTCATTGGAGGTGGTGAGCTTGCAATTCCATTAAATTTAGCAAGTCCAGTAGCCCATGCAATAATACTGAATAGTAAAATACCAATAATGATATTTCCCTTAATTTTCATTTTTTCAAGAACAACCATCAAAATAAATGCTGCACAACCCAATAGAACAAGGGGATCACTCAAGTCACCTAATTGAACTAATGTTACTGGGTTATCAACAACAACTTCCATGATCTGAAGTCCAATTATTGCTAAGAATAATCCTATACCAGCGCCAATTCCTAATTTTAAACTTCTTGGAATTGAATTAATTAACCAGGCTCTGATAGGTGTTAATGAAATGATTAAGAATAAAACCCCAGCAACTAGTACAGCCCCTAGAGCTTCTTGAGGCGTATAGCCCATTCCAGCACAAACACCAAATGCAACGAATGCATTAATTCCCATGCCTGGTGCCAAACCTATCGGCCATGTTTTTCCATAAAATGCCATTATGAAACAAGCAAGCGCTGTTGCAACAATTGTTGCCGTGTATACTGCTCCAAATTCAAAGAACCCTTTTTCTGGTCCAGCAAATTCACCTGATAGTATAAATGGATTTAAAAACATAATGTAAGCCATTGTCAAAAATGTTGTTACACCAGCTATTACTTCTGTTTTAAAATCAGTCTTGTGTTTTTTATAGTCGAAATATTTTTCTAACATTGATCCTCCTAAGATTAAGATGGACTAATATTAGATTAATTAAGAAAATACTCTTAAAAATCCAAGTTTATCAACATATTTCAACTTATAAGTTTATATTTATGCCATATTATGAGTGTTATCATTGAACCATGCATAAATTAAAATTTATTTTAATAAGCTTATTTCTTTTAACTTTTGTTGCGGGCTGTCAAACAATCAAAAATAAAACAGACGCAATTGTTGAAAAAGAAAATGCTAAGCTAAGTGAATACATTGGAAAAACTTCAAGCAATTTGCAAATGGAATTAGGTAAGCCAGATGAAGATTTTAAAAATGATAAAGGTAACTTAGAGCTTGTTTACAACACCAAAAAATATGGAATACTTTGCGAAAGAAGATTTGAAGTAGATTCTAATTCTATAGTGATTGGTTTTGTTTCAAACGGTTGTTTCTAAAAAACTTAATACTTGTGGGGAATGTACCCCACAAGTAAGGTTTTTACTTATTTTATTTCAATAAGTTTTTTCTTTTTATATTCAGGTACAATTCTTTCACAGGCAATTGTTAAAAGACCATCTTTTAATTCAGCACCATTAACTTTCACATCCTCAGCGATTGTAAATGATCTTGCAAATTGTCTTTGTGAGATACCTTTATGAATAATTTCACCATCATCAGATTTGTCCTCAGATTTATCAACTTGTTTTGTTCTTACAGTTAATAAATTGTCTTCAAACTCCACCTCTACATCATTTTTATTAAAACCAGCTAAAGCAACTTCAATAGCGTAGTTGTCTTTTCCAGTTTTTCTAATGTTGTACGGTGGATAATTGGACTGCATGGTTAACCCTCCATTTCCCAGCATATTTTCAAATTGGTCAAACATATCGTCAAATCCAATTGAAAAAGGTCTTAGAGTGTTAAATATAGATAGATCCCTACTTGTCATAGTTTCCTCCTTTGTTAGCAAGGTTAATTTAGTAAGCCCCATTAGGCGACTTACATATGATATTTAGGAATTAAGCTAAAAATTTCAAGATAGTACGACTAAATTTTTTTAGAAATTTTTAATGCAAATGCATAATCAAGTGCAATTTCTTCTATAGCCCCATCTCTACCTGATTTACCACCATGACCTGCGTTCATTTCAGTTTTTAAAAGTAATAAATTATTATCAGTTTTATATTCTCTTAGTTTGGCGGTAAATTTTGCTGGTTCATCAAACAATACTCTGTTGTCACTTAAACTTGTTGTGATCAACATATGAGGATAATCCATTTTCTTAATATTATTATAGGGAGCATAAGAATAAATATAATCAAAATGATCTTTTTTATCTTTTGCATTTCCAAACTCATCAAATTCTCCGACTGTTAAAGGTAAAGAGTGATCTAGATTAGTTGTCAAAGAGTCTACAAATGGTACTGCCATTATAATTCCTAGAAATAATTCAGGGGCTTGATTAACTACGGCACCCATAAGAAGACCACCTGCAGAACCACCCATACCTATTATTTGATTTTTTGAAGTATATTTATTTTCAATTAAGTATTTTGCAGAAGCAATATAATCTTCAAAAGTATTTTTTTTATTTAGCAGCTTTCCTTCTTTCCACCACTTCATGCCTCTTTCCATACCCCCTCTAATATGGGCCGTAACCCAGATGATATCTCTATTAATCAAACTTAATCTAGTAGCAGAAAAACTAGGGCTCATAGAGCTTCCGTAAGAGCCATAACCATAAAGCAGCAATTGAGCACTTCCATCCATTTTAGTATTTTTATGTCTGGTAATTGTAAGAGGAACTAGTCTTCCATCGTGTGATTTACAATCTACTCTTTCTACAATGTAGTCATCAGGATTATGACCAGATGGGATCTCTTGTTCTTTAACTAATTTTTTTTCTTTTGTGCTTAAGTTATAAGAATAAACTCTAGACTGCGTCTTAGGTGAAGAATAACTTATATATATCTCATCTGTATTCTTATCTCTTTGCATTAAAGAGGCACCAGGAACATATACAGTTTCATCAGAAAAAATTAATTCTTCTTCTATTCCAGTTGTAATATTTTTTACAAATAATTTATCTAAAGCATCTGAAGTTTCAGATCTAATGATCCAATTTTTTAAAAATGTTAAACCTCCAATTAGAACCTCATCTTTTGCAGCAATAAAGGTTTTCCAGTCTGGTTTTTCTAAACTATTACTAATGTCTACTTTAAAATCTTCAGCATTTTCATTAGTATGATTGTAAAATTTACCATCCCAAGAATTAACAGAATAAAGAATTCCTCTTTGTCTTTTTTTTATTAATTTAGGTTTGGGATCTTTTTCATTAACATCAAAGTAATATTGTTCAGATGTATTATGGTCTGAAGAGCTGATAAAGAAATATTTATCATCTGCACTTAAACCAATTCCAACCGTAAAAGCTTCACTTTTTTCCTCAAAAATTAATTGATCCTCACTAACTTTAGTTCCTAATTTGTGTCTATAAATTTTTCTTGGTCTATGATTTTCATCGAGTTTTGAATAAAAAACATACTGATCATCTAAACTGAAAGTTATACTACCTGATGTTTCCTCAATCTTTTCAGTAACTAATTTTTTTGTACTTATATCTCTAATATATATTGTGTAATATTCAGAACCCTTTGTATCTAAAGAATATCCCAAATATTTATCATTAAAACTAACCTCCAAATCACCAACACCAAAGTATTCTACTTTTAGTTTTTCTTTTTCTTCATCTCCATTCCAAATTTCTTCAATATTATTAGTTCCAATTTTTTTCCTTAATTTTATGGAATAATTTCCTTTGGTAGTTGTTTTTGACCAATACTCATAGTCAAAATCTTTAAAAGGTAAAGACTCATCATCTAATTTTATTCTTCCTTTGATTTCATCAAATAATTTTTTTTGAATGGTCTTGGTATCTGATAAGTGAAAATCAGTATAAGAGTTTTCTTCTTCAAGATATTTTCTAACTTCAGGGTTTAATTTTTTGCTATCTTTTAAAACTTCCAGGATGTCATCTTGATGTATCCAACTATAATCATCTTCCCAACTAATATTATGACACGTTTTTATTTCTGATTTTTTTTTAAGATGTGGTATTTTCATGGATAGAAATTAAATATATGAATATTATTATTTATACACTAGTTTTTTTGGGAATTGCTTACTTTTTACTTAAATTAGTAGCCAACACTTCATCAAAAAAAATATCAAAACATTTAAGAAAATTAATTTTCTTAGGTTTGATAATGTTAGCAGTATTATTTGTAGTTGCTGGCAAGTTTTTATTAAGCATTCCTCTAACATTACTGAGCTTAGCTTTAGTTAAGTTAAAAGGGTTTTCAATATTTCAATTAATTGGCTTATTCAGACTTATACAAACACTTAGAAACTCTGGGAGATTTTCATTTAAACAAAATCAAAATGTTAAAAATTCTTCTAAAATATCTATAGAGGAAGCCTACAAAATTTTAAATTTAGATATAAAAAAAAATATTAGTAAAGATGATGTTAAAAATGCATACATAAAAATTCAGAAAAAGATACATCCAGATATTTCACCAGAGACTGCAAGGTTATCGATGATTGTAAATGAAGCTAAAGAGATTGTATTAAAAGATATTTCTTAGTTAAGAATTTTTTTTAATTGATCAAAAATTTTGTCTGGATTAATTTTCTCTTTACCTAAAGTATTATGTGTTACTGTATTTTCTCCATCTGGGATAATTGGATACATTTTTGAACTATAATTCCCATATATTAATGGTGTGTCTGCCATTAAAACAATTGTTTTAATACCAAGTCCTGACGATAGATGACTAAAACTAGAATCATTACAAATAGAAATATCACAATTTTTAATTATTGGTAAAGTTTCTCTTATACTTAAGTCATCTAAAGGAATACATTTGTCTTTAAATTCTGTATTAAGTATTTCTTTTAAAATTTCTTGCTCTTCTTTATTTTTGCCAGTAGTTAAAAAAAACCGACACTTATAAGCATTAGAGATTAAACGAATTAGCTTTATAAATGTTATAGCTGGAATTCTTTTAGTTGGCCCTGATCCACCTATGCCAAGTAAAATATTTTTTTGATCATTATTGATTTTAAATTTTAATTTTGCATCCTGAACAGATTGATCATTGATAATAATTTTTGGATCATCTTTTACAATTAAATTTAATTTTTTATTTATAAATTTTTTTGCAGCATCTATTATATGCTGGTTTTTTTTTGTAAGTAAGGGATATTGATAAATGTTTTTAATACCAGCAAACTTTGCAACTAAATAAAATCTAAGTGATGAATTAAAAATAAAAATTTTATCAAAGTTATGTTCTCTAAGTTCTTTTGCCAAGTTTATAAATCCACTAAAACCTTGGTGTCTAGCACCCTTGAGATTGTTACCTTGTTCAAGAATGATTATTTTTTCAATATTTTTATTATCTCTTAAAAATTGTTCTGCTTTTGAACTTTGTTTAGCTAGAATACTTAGAGGTGTATTAAATTTTTTTGAAATAGCATCTATAAAAGGTAAGTAGATTACCATATCTCCAATTCCCATTTTATTTTGTACTACTAAAATTTTCATTTAATACTTTATCATCTTTACTAAATTTTTTATTTTATATAAGTTTAGCATATGAGTAAAATTAAAGGTATTTATGCAGCTGGAATGTCAATTTTTAATGATGATTTAAGTCTAAATATAGCAAAGACCATAAATCATGCAGAAAGAATAATTGATCAAGGTTGTCATGGTGTTGCTATTTTTGGAAGCACTGGGCAAGCACAACTTATATCTATAAGTGAAAAAATTAGTCTCTTAAATGAATTATCGAAGAGCAAATATAGAGAAAAATATTTAATTGGAACTGGACTAAATTCTTTAAATGAAACTATAAATTTAATGAAAGTGGCTAACTCCTTAAACTTTAGTAATTTTTTAATAATGCCACCAGCTTATTATAAGTATGGTGATAGTGAGGTAATAGAATTTTACTCAAAAGTAGTTAAAGCTGTGCCAGACAGTAAGATTATTTTATATAATTTTGAAAAGTTGTGTGGCTACAAGTTTAGTGTTGAGTGTGTTAAGGAGCTTGTTAAGAAATTTCCAGAACAAATAGTTGGTGTCAAAGATAGCTCCTATAACCTATATGAAAATTTAAAAATTGATAATTTCTCAGTTATGCCGGGATCAGAACTAAAACTTCTAAAGGGTCTTGAGCTTGGATGTGATGGTATTATTACGGCAACTTGCAATGTAACTGCTAATTTATCTAGAAAAGTTTACGAAGATTTTAGTGAAAAAAAACAACAAACGGTAAACGAGATACTATGCAAAATTAGGGGTACTTTTGACCAATACAATCTAATATCAGGATTACATTCTTTTATGTCAGATCAAGATGATTGTTATAAAAATGTTATACCACCAGTTAGTCTTTTAAACGAAAAAGATAAAAAACAACTTGTAGAATATCTTGGTAAGCTTAATTTCACAATAGATTCGTTAAAGATACATTAAATAAGATTTTCAATAATATAGAAACAAGAGACTATATTTATTAGTAATTAATTGATAAATCTAATTTTCTTAAAGTATGAAAAAAATAAAAAAAAATTTAGCTAAAAAAAAACCTTTAGCAAAAAAGAAGGTTAAAAAAACTACAAATAAAAAGCAGAAAAAAAATTTAAAAATAAAAAAAAATATTTATAATAAGAAAAAGATAAGAAAAAATATAAAAACAAATAAGAAAAAACAAAAAACTTACTCTAAAAAAAAAGCAACCTTAATATCAAGAGTAGTTGAGCTTCAAAATTCTTTAAAGCCAGAATTTAACTTCAAAATTAATTTTAGTTTAGAAAAGTATATTCAAGCTTTTTTTGATAGTATTTCCAACAGAATATCCGAATATAAAACCTTAAAAGCTGATGAAAAAAGAAGAAGACAACTTGAGGAAATTGAAAAAAAAGAAAAAGAAAAATTACAAATCCAAAAACAAAAAGTAAAAGAAGAAGAGGAGCAAACCAAACTTAAAGAAAAAGCATTAAAAGAAGAAATTAAACTTGAAAAGGAAAGAGCAAGAGACATAAAATTATTTTTACGCAAGGAGCAAGCATTACTTAGAATTGAACATGCTGAAAGGCAAAAACAATTTCTAAAACAATTACAATTAGAAAAACAGATAGAAAAATTTAGAATAAGAGAGATTAAAGAATTAGAAAAACTTGAAAAGATTTCATTAAAAGAAAAAAGAGATGATTACGCTGGTCTTCAAGCAAGGATAGAGAAACTAAAAGATAAATATAGGATCATAAGAGACCAAAAAATTAGAGAGAGAGTAGAAGCTTTAGGAGTAAAAATCCAAGGTGATGAGGATAGAGATACTTTACTTCAAAAAGAGAAAGATTATAAAGTTGCGAGGCAGAAAATTGAACTTTCTCTTGAAAGCTTTTACAGAAGTGCCAGTAGTTTAGTTTTTCAGCTAAATAAAAGGCACATCACTAGACACATGTCTATTTTTAGATGCATTGATCAAAGATTTGAAACTGGTGAAATCTTTATTAAATGGGATGAAGCACCCGATGAAGAGTGGCTGTTATTAATTTATATAAAAAATAATTCTCCTGACGAAGGAATAGTCATTGAAGATAAATCAGATCCTGAAAAAAATTTATCTCATGAATTCAAATCAAATGAAATATTTAAAGCATCAGATCTAATGGTTGACTCGTTAACTCAGTTAATTTCAAGAAAAAGAGCTAAAAAGGATTAAATTAGATACTATCTTCTTTAATCAATCTTTCAATTTCAGGTATTAGTTCACGACTTTTAAATGATGGATAGAATTCTAATGCGGTTTCAATACTCTTAATTGCTTTTTCATATTCTTGAAGTTTTATGAAAATTCTTGCTTGTCCTGATAAAGCCCCAAAATGTCTAGGCTCTATATCTAAAACTTTATCAATATCATTTAATGAATTTTTAAACTGACTCATTAAAAAATATACAGTTGCTCTTTTATTCCACGCTTCAGACCATTTAGGGTCATTCTCCAAGATATTACTAAAAACTTTTAATGCATAATTATAATCACCATATTGCATTAACTCTGTTCCAAACTCTAACTTTTCAGTTAATTTAAAATCACTAGGATGCTCATTCCAGATAGACCAAATTTTTTGCTCCAATAGAGCAGCACTTTTTGAATTATCAATAATTTGAAGTTGGTGAAAAAGATTATTTAAAATAACTTTCTGAGATGACTGAGCAGAAGAAACAAAACTAAATATAAATACGAATAGTATGAAAACTTTCATAATTAAAATATATTTTATTCAGTGCCTCATCTCAACATTAAAAACTTATTTCAAAAGTTGTTTCTTATTTTTTAAAAATAAAAAGAAAGCAATAATCTCATAAAAAAATGAAAATAAAGTAAAAATTATTGGAGTTTTAAAAAAACTATAAAGAAACTTATATTTAGGAATTTTTTTCCATACTAATAAAAAAGCTTCTGCCCCTCCAATTACTTTCTCCCCATCTTTAATATGAAGTCTACGCAAAAGGTTCTTAGCATTTCTTTGAGTTTCTATTTCTGCTGATTTATTATTTGTAATATCCACCCATTCTATGTCTTTAATATTTTGTTTTTTATACAAATTTATCTCAGCACGGCAAATTTTACATGAATTATTAAAATAAACTTTCACAATCTATTTTTTATCTTTCCAAGCTGTCATTCCACCAGTCATATTTTTCACATTTTTTATTCCCATTTCCTGCATAGTTTTTGTTGCAAGTGTGCTTTGACCTCCAAGACCACAAAAAACTATATATTCTTTGTCAGGATTTTTCTTAAACATTTCATTTTCTAAAGGACTACCATCAGCTAAATAAAACTCTAATAAGCCTCTTTCTAAATTTACAGCATTACCAATAGTCTCTGACTCAAAACTATTTTTATCTCTTACGTCTATAAATTGAACATTTGGGTCATTTAGTTTTTGTTTGGCTTCATCAACCGAAATATTTTTTATCTCGTTAGAAACGTTCATTAATTCATCAAATTTTTTCATTATATTGTCCTTTTCTTTAATTTATTCCTAAAATTATATAGAATCCGATAGATTGTATATGTGCGAAATACGACAATTGAAAAAATAATTATAACTATTACTTGTTAATTATGAATGATTTTTTTACTAAAACAGATTTATCAAGAAAAGATGCTGAGAGCATTATATCAGAAACATTAAATAGTTGTGATGATGGTGAGCTTTACTTAGAAAACTCTAAAAGTGAATCTATTGTGCTTGATGATGATAAAATAAAGAGTTCTAGTTATAGTTCTGATCTAGGATATGGCTTAAGGGCGGTTACTGGTGAAGTAGTAGCTTATTCTCATTCAAATGAAATTTCAAAAAAATCATTAAAACAATCGGCTAGCAATCTAAGCTCAACATTGAAATCTCAAAAAGGTATTTACAATCATGAAATTCCACAAACTAATGAAAAATTTTATAAAGATGTGAATCCGATAGAAGAAAAATCACTACAATCTAAATTGGATCTTTTAAAAGAAGTTAATAACTATACGAGAGCTAAAGGTGGAATGGTAAAACAAGTCACTGCTAGTTTTGCAGGTGAGCATAAATCTATAGAAATTATAAGATCTGGAGGTGAAGTGTTAACAGATGTTAGGCCTTTAATTCGTTTTAATGTTTCAGTCATGCTTGAAAAAGATGGAAAAAAAGAAACAGGAGTTTATGGAATTGGTGGAAGACAATCTTATGATGAATATCTTAAAGATGATAATTGGAAAAAAGTATGTGATGAAGCATTTAGAATTGCTTCAGTAAATCTTGAAAGTAAACCTGCACCAGCAGGAGAAATGAAAGTTGTTTTAGGATCGGGCTGGCCAGCAATACTAATTCATGAAGCTATAGGGCATGGTCTTGAAGGTGACTTTAATAGAAAAAAAACATCTGCCTTCCATAATTTAATGGGTCAAAGAGTTGCTAGTGAGGGTGTTACTATTGTTGATGATGGAACTCTTCATAATAGAAGAGGAAGTTTAACAATAGATGATGAAGGGACGCCTACTGAAAAAACTGTTTTAATAGAAAATGGTATATTAAAAAATTTTATGCAAGATCGACTAAATGCTAGATTGATGAACACAAGATCAACAGGTAGTGGAAGACGAGAAAGCTACAAGCATGTTGTTCTACCAAGAATGAGAAATACCATGATGTTAAATGGAAAGTATTCTCAAGAAGAGATGATTAAATCGGTTGATAAAGGAATATTTGCAGTAAGTTTTGGTGGTGGGCAAGTAGATATTACTTCAGGAAAATTTGTATTTAACTGTACAGAAGCTTATGAAATTATTAATGGTAAAATTGGATCACCTATTAAAGGTGCAACGTTAATTGGTGATGGACCTTCAATTTTAAAAGAGGTTTCATTGGTTGGCAACAACATGATGCTTGACCCAGGTATTGGAACTTGTGGAAAAGCAGGGCAAGGTGTTCCAGTAGGTGTGGCACAGCCATCGATCTTAATTGATAAAATGACTGTTGGTGGAACTCAATTATAAATCATATGGTTAAAGATCAAGATTATTTAAAAAAGACAGCTTCTTTTTGTATAGATTTAGCAAAAAAACTTGGAGCAACAGATTCGACTGCTGCTGTGATGCACTCCATCTCAGAAACAGTAAATTTTAGAAATAAAAAATTAGACGAATCTGATCGGTCAGATAGCCTAGGGGTAAGTCTTACAACTTATATTGGCAAAAAAAAATCAAGTATTTCTTCTTCAAATCTTACTGAAGAAAATATCAAGACATTGGTTGAAAGATGTATTGAGACAACAAAAATTACTCCAGAGGATGAATATAATTCATTACCAGATAAAGACTTACTGGCTAATAAAATTAATGATCTAAATTTATATGATGATGACCATATAGAGAATGATGAAAAAATTGAATATTTAAAAGAAGTAGAAGAGGCTGCATTTCAAAAAAAAGAAATTATTAATACAGAAACTGGTTTCTCTGAGTCAAAATCAAATTTTATATTAGCTAGCAGTGATGGTTTTTTAAATGGTTATAAATCTTCTTCTTTTTCAGCATCATGTGTGGCTGTAGCAAAAGATTCTAATAATAAAATGGAAAGAGATTATGAATTTACCAGCACCTGTCATTTAAATGATATGTTAAAACCTAGTCAAATTGGTGAAATAGCAGCAAAAAAAACACTACAAAAATTAGATCCAAGAAAAATAGAAAGTGAAAAAATTAGTATTGTCTTTGATAGAAGAATTTCAAAAGGAATATTGAGTACTTTTGCAAGTGCAATATCTGCTTCCTCAATTGCAAGAGGCACATCTTTTTTAAAAGATAAAATTAATGAGGAAATATTTACCTCTTCAATAAATATTTTTGATAAACCTAATATAGTTAAAGGGTTAGGGTCAAGGTATTTTGATTCTGAAGGAGTGAAAACTGATGAATTAAAGCTGGTAGATCAAGGTGTTTTAAAACATTATTTAGTAGATACCTATAATGGAAAAAAGTTAAACCTTAAGTCAAATGGTAGAAGTGGTGGAACAAGTAATTTATATTTTGAAAAAGGTTCTATTTCTTACAAGGACTTATTAAAATTAAATCAAAGAACTTTATATATTACAGAAACAATCGGTCATGGAAGTAATTTAGTTACAGGAGATTATTCTGTGGGTGCCACAGGGTTTATGGTTGAAAATGGAGTGTTTAAACATCCAGTAAGTGAAATAACTATTGCTGGAAATTTTAAAGATATATTCAAAAACATTACTTTGGCTGATGATCTTGAGTTTAAATATTCTACCAATGCTCCAACGATGTTAATAGAAGGCATGGTAGTTGCGGGTAAATGAAGGATTTCTGTATTATTGGCTCAGGTATTTCTGGTGCAACAATTGCAAATTCTCTCAGTAAAAAATATTCATTAGATGTTTATGACAAAGCGAGAGGAGTTGGGGGAAGATCGTCTAATAAAAAGCTTAATAAGAATGAAAGCTTTGATCATGGTGTTCAATATATTTCACCAAAAAGTATTCAATTTAAAAAATTTATAAAAAGTTTAATTTCTAAAAAAATTGTTAAAAAATGGCCAGGAAAACATTTATTTTTAAATACTGATAAGAAAGAAGACAAAAAACATATTAAAATAATTGGAAAAAAAGGTAACAACGCAATCAGCAAATATCTATTAAAAGATATCAAGTGCAATTTTAATAGTGAAGTAATTAAAATTTTTAAAAAAAATAAAGTTTGGGAAATATATTTTTCTGATGGATCAAAAAAATTATATAAATCATTGATATTAACCTGTCCATTTCCTCAATTAAAAAAACTTTCAAAAAAATATATTAAACATTCATTTATTAATCAAAAAATAAAAATGGATGCAAATATAACAGTCATGATGGCAACAAAAAAAAGTAAACTTAATGTTAGTAGTTATTTTTTTAATGATAAAATTTTAGGTTGGGCTGGAAATGAAAATAGTAAAATGAGATTTAAAAGTAAAAATGATCTTTGGACTTTGCAGAGCACTTACTCATGGGCAAATAAAAAAATTGATAAAAATCGAGAAAATAAAAAATTAAACACAAAGATTATGATTGAGCAGTTTTTTAAACTTACAGGTATCAAAAAAACCAAAGTTTTATTTTCATTAAATCATGGCTGGAAATATTCATCTAACTCAAAACCTTCGAGAATTAAAAGTTATTGGAATTCTTCCTTAAATCTAGGAGTTTGTGCAGATTGGTTTGTTGGACCTAGACTAGAGTCGGGATGGATAAGTGCTCAAGATCTTTTTAATAAAATAAATAAATAGTTTTATTCAAACTTTTTAACCTTATATTCCCAATTTCCTAATCTAGAATAAGTAACCTTTAAAATTAATGAATTTTTTTTATCAAACCATATATCAAAATTAAGTCTTTTATCTTTTGGTAAAGACATGTCTTTTGAGGTTAATTTAAAATGATCTACGTCATAGGTTTTACCGTAGAGTTCGATTTTTTCTTTAGCAACAAAGGTTACCACTTGTTCTTTGATACTGCCTGATATTGGACTAATTTGACTATCAGTTTGTAAAATTTTATGGCTCCACCAGTTTCCAACTACGTTATTTATTGATGCTATACCAATATAGGAAGAACCTTGAATATCAAATTTATTTGTTTGTTTATTAAATTCTAAATTTACATATTTTTTTTTATCATTTTGAAGTGTTTTAGAATTAAAAGAAATTAATTGATCTTTAATATACTTTTCCTCACCAAACCCTTCAATTTCAAAAATCGTTGCACCAAATAATTTCACTGTAAATTTAATTTGATTTGTAACTGTTGTCTTATCTCCATCCTTTTTAAAAAAATAATAATTATAACCAATAACTTCACCATCTTTTAAAATCTCCATTTCAATTTTATTAAATTTATTATAATGCGCCATATGAGCATTAGAGCTGAGTGAATATGTTAAAAAAAATATTAATATAAAAAATTTTTTCATAAAGTACTAACAATAATAGACTTTAGTTTTAAAAGAAGTAATTTATTGAAAATATGTTCTTGAAAATTAAAGATATTCCTAAAGTATATTGGAGTTCTGAAAAACCATTAAATCTTAAACCAAAAATTTCAACTTTCTTTTTTTTGTGTCTTGGATTAGTTTTATTTGGTCTAGGTGAGGGATTATTAATAGTCTCTTTTGTGGGGGCTTCCCCTTGGTCTATTCTTGCACAAGGTATTGCATTGAATGTTGATCTTTCAATTGGAATAATAACAGTATTAATTAGTATTGGAGTTTTGTTTCTTTGGTTGCCACTTAAACAAAAACCTGGAATTGGAACAATTTTAAATGCAATAATTATTGGTTTAATGATCGATGTCTGCATAAAATTTATACCAACCCCTGAAAATTATTTAAATCAATTAATTTTAGCAACAATTGCTGTACTTACGGTTGGTCTTGGTGGAGGGATTTATCTTGTTGCAAACTTAGGTGCAGGTCCAAGAGATGGATTAATGGTTGGTTTGCAAAAAAAAACTAACTTACCCATTGCAACTGTAAGAGCTTTTCTTGAAATAACAGTCATGTCTATTGGGTGGTATTTAGGTGGAACAGTTGGAATTGGAACTTTATTATTTGCTTTTGGAATAGGACCTTCAGTTGCTTTAGGATTATATCTTGTTGGAAAAACTTTTAATTAAAGAGGTGTTCCAGATTTCTCATTCTTTTTTCTGTCATTAGGATTTAGAATAGCTTTTCTTAATCTAAGAGATTTTGGAGTAATCTCCAAAGCTTCATCAGTATTTAGCATACTTAATTGTTCAGCAATTGACATTTGTCTTACTGGTGTAAGCACAACATTTTCATCAGTTCCTTGAGTTCTCATATTCGTTAACTGCTTACCTTTCATGACATTAATAATCATATCACCTGGTTTTGGGGCTAATCCAACAATCATTCCTTCATAAACAGGATCATTATGAGTTACAAACATTTCACCTCTTGCCTGCAAGTTAAATATTGCAAAAGCAACAGCTTTTCCGTTTGCCATTGAAATTAAAGCACCATTTTTTCTGCCATCCATTTCACCTTCAAATTTTCCATAACCATGGAAGATTCTATTAATTACACCAGTTCCTTTTGTTAAAGTTAAAAATCTACTTGTGTAACCCATCAAGCCTCTTGTTGGTGCATGAAAGATTAATCTTTTTTTATCTTTTCCTGTATCTTTAAGATCAAGTAATTTACCTTTTCTTCTATTCATTGAGTCAATAATCTTTGATGAAAACTCTTCATCTACATCAACAGTAATCTCTTCAATTGGTTCTAGTCTGTTACCATTATCATCTTTTTGGTATAAAACTTTTGGAGGACTTACAGTCATTTCAAAACCTTCACGTCTCATTTGTGTCAGTAGAATTTCAAGCATTAGCTCACCACGACCACTAATTACAAAAGCGTCTACGTTTGCATTTTGAGAAAAAGAAATTCCAACATTATTTTGTGCTTCAGTAACCAGCCTATCTCTGATTTGAGTACTTGTTAATTTTTTACCTTCTGTCCCAGCTAAAGGTGAACTATTCACACTTATAGTAATAGACATTGTTGGAGGATCTATTGGAGTTGCTGGAAGTGGATCGTTTACTTCAAGATCGCAAATTGTATCTGCTACATTAGCTTTTTCTAAACCTGCAATTACAACAATATCTCCTGCTTCACCAACTTCAATGGGTACTTTTTTAGTTCCTTCGTATCTAAAAATTTTAGTTAATCTACCTTCATCAACTTTCTCACCTTTAAGATTTATTGCTTTAATAGGCTGGTTAGCTTTTGCTGTTCCTTGAGATATTTTTCCAACTAAACTTCTACCTAAGAAACTATCTGCGTATAATAAAGTAGATAGCATTGCGAAAGGTTTAGTTTTATCAAGGTCTGCTGGTTTAACATGTTCTATGATTAAATCTAATAATGGGTGTAGATTTTCTCTTGGTCCATCTACTTCTTTATCTGCCCATCCAGATCTTCCACTTGCGTACATAACTGGAAAGTCTAACTGTTCTTCGTTTGCATCTAAACTTACAAATAAGTCAAATGTTTCATCTAAAACTTCATTAGCTCTTTGATCAGCTTTATCTAGTTTGTTGATTACAACAATGGGCTTTAAACCTTGCTTAAGAGCTTTTGCTAACACGAATTTTGTTTGTGGCATTACACCTTCAGCAGAATCAATTAATAATAAAGCACCATCAGCCATACTTAAAACACGCTCTACTTCAGCTGCAAAATCTCTGTGACCTGGTGTATCGATAATATTAATTCTAGTACCTTGCCAATCAATAGAAGCAGGTTTAGCTAGAATAGTAATTCCTCTTTCTTTTTCTAACTCCCCAGAGTCCATCAATCTTTCATCTACAACTTCATTTTCTCTAAATGAACCACTTTGTTTCATTAGATTATCAATCATAGTTGTTTTGCCATGGTCAACGTGAGCGATAATTGTGATGTTTCGAATATTGTTACTCATAATTTGACGCTCTTATACATTAATTGAGTCATTTGAAAACTTAAAAAAAATCAATATTTACTCACTTAAATTAATTATTCTAAAAATTCACTTCTTGTGATTGTTATAAAAACGTATAGATATCCCTATATAAATTAGACGTATTAAAGGATTAAGAGCATATCTCCTTAAATTTTAAAAAATCTAAATACCTAAATGGAAAACTTTAAATTACTAAAAATAGAAGATTCGTTAAAGAATTCATTGGAAAAAATGAAGTTTACGAAACCAACTCCAATTCAGGCGATGGCAATTCCTGTTGCTTTAGAGGGAAAAGATATTTTAGGAACAGCTCAAACAGGAACTGGAAAAACATTGGCATTCAGCATTCCTCTAATAAATAAATTAATATTAGATAAAAATGCATTTGCATTAGTTATGTGTCCAACTAGAGAGCTTGCAACTCAAGTAATGGCTGCAATTAAAAGCATTATTAGTGATAAAATTAACATTAAAACTGCTTTACTTATTGGTGGAGAGGCGATGCAAAAACAACTTAGACAACTAGGCAATAGATCAAGAATAATAGTTGGAACTCCTGGAAGAATTAATGACCACTTAAAAAGGAAAAGCTTAAATTTATCAGCTACCAAATATCTAGTATTAGATGAAACTGATAGAATGTTAGATATGGGTTTTACCCCACAAATAGAATTAATTTTAAAATTTGTTCCTAAGGATCATCAAACGTTATTATTTTCAGCAACATTACCACAAAATATTGTTAGAATTTCTGAAAGATATCTAAATAAGCCTGAAAGAATTTCCACAGGGTCAACATCAGTGCCGATCGCAAAAATTAAGCAAGAAACTCTTCAGGTTTTTAAAGAAAATAAATACGATCAACTAGTAGACCAATTTATAGCAAGAAAAGGATCAATATTAGTTTTTGTTAAAACTAAAAGAGGTGCCGATAAAATGGTTAAGCGTCTTAAAGAAGAGGGTCATTCAGCTGATGCTATTCATGGAGATCTTCGTCAAAGTAAAAGAGACCGTGTAATTAATTCATTTAGAAAAGGTCTTAAAAGAATATTAATAGCAACTGATGTTGCTGCAAGAGGACTGGATATTCCTTTAATCCAGCACGTTATTAATTTTGATCTTCCACAAGTTCCAGAAGATTACGTTCACAGAATTGGAAGAACTGCGAGAGCTGGAACAGAAGGTTCTGCTTTAACTTTTTTAACACCTGATGATAGATCGATGTGGAATGAAATTAGTAAATTAATTGATCCAAATTTTAAACCTGCACCACGTGGTGCAAGAGGAGACTCAAGAGGAAAAAAAAGAGGAAAAGCTCCTTACAATAAAAAAAGAAAATTTAGAGATGAAAAAAAATCTTTTAGCAAAGGAAGACCTGATAGATCATCAAGAGATGGAGAGAAAAAAAGTTTCGGTTACAAAGGAAAATCTAGTTTTGGTGACAAGTCAAAATCATCTGGTTACGCAAGACCTGATAGATCATCAAGAGATGGAGAGAAAAAAAGTTTCGGTTACAAAGGAAAATCTAGTTTTGGTGACAAGTCAAAATCATCTGGTTACGCAAGACCTGATAGATCATCAAGAGATGGAGAGAAAAAAAGTTTCGGTTACAAAGGAAAATCTAGTTTTGGCGATAAATCAAAAGCAACAGGATTCACGAATAATCCAAAATACTTTGGAAAAAAAATATCTGAAAGTTCATCTACTAGTGGAGAGAAAAAAAGCTCTAGTTTTGATGGAAAGAAGAAGTTTAAAAGTAGAAGTGATAGACCTAAAAGCTTTACCTTTAAAAAACATAGTCAAAAAAGAGCTAAAGTCTAAGATTTTTTAGATTTCTCTTTTTTCTTTTTTCTTTTTTCTTTCAGGCTTAATTTAGGTTTTTTAGCAGTACTCGAATCTTTAAATGATTTTCCACTGTACCTTTTTGACATATCTTAATCTTATAACAGCTTAATAAAAAAAAAACTATCTAAAAAGATGGCCTTCGAATTTCTTTTTAAAAAAGAGTGGGATTACATTCGCATTCTAAAGTAAAAAAGTTAAGATTTTATAGGTGATTTAAGTAACAGACATTGAATATGATCAATTTTTGACCTCAAACTTGGAAGCAACAGACATTGAATAATTGATGTTCAATGTCAGGATTTGTTTGAATTATCCTTGTTTTTGATTAATTTAAATTATGATAAAAAAAGTATTGATAAAACATTTTATACCTACAGTTTTAACCCCTGCTAATTTTAGAGAGTTAAAGAATAAAATATTTCATAAAAACAAGATATCCCACAGATATGAGTTTGAAAAAAACTTTTATACTAGACATGCTTTTATTAATAAAGCAATTTCACAATATAAGGATTGTAAATATCTTGAAATTGGTGTTGATGGAAATCAAGTTTTTAATTCTATCCCTTTAAAATCTGACAAAAAGTTTGGAGTAGATCCATTTAGAGGTGGAAATTATAGAATGACTTCAGATGAATTTTTTAAAAAATATAATCACTTAAAATTTAATGTGATTTTTGTTGATGGTTTACATGAATACGAGCAATGTCAAAGGGACTGTTTAAATTCTATAAAATTTCTTGAGAGTGGAGGGATAATTTTATTTCATGATTTTCTACCAAGATCTCCTTATGAAGAAAATGTACCAAGAAAACAAATCTCTTGGACAGGAGATGTTTGGAAAGTAGCAGTTGAACTTTCTAATTCGGTAAATGTTGATTTTAGAATAGTTAATATCGACCATGGAGTAGGCATATTAAAAATTAAAAAAGACTTTAAGTATAATAAAATGAATAATTTAAAGAATGAAAATTTTGATAATTTTTTAGAATACAAAAAAAAATTTCCTATAATTACATCTGAGGAGGGACTAGAATTTATAGGACAATAAAATCAAAAAAATTTGTTAAATATTTAATAAATATTTAATAAATATTCAATTTGGCAATTCTCTGATAATTTGTATTATCAACAAAAAACCCCCAGAAATTTCTTTCTGAGGGTTTCTAATTTGTTTAACTCTTGTACTTAGAGTGTTCTGGTCGGGGAACCGTATTACATACCCATTCCACCCATACCACCCATGCCGCCCATTCCACCAGGCATTCCACCAGGCATTCCACCGGCACCAGAGTCTTTATCATCGGGCTTATCAGCAATCATGGCTTCAGTAGTTACAAGTAATCCAGCAATCGAAGCTGCATCTTGTAAAGCTGTTCTTACAACTTTAACAGGATCGATGATACCTTTTGCAAACATATCAACGTATTCTTCGTTCTGAGCATCGTAACCCATATTTTTTTTATTTTGTTCAAGTAGTTTTCCAACTACAACTGAACCATCAACTCCAGCATTTAAAGTTATTTGTCTAATAGGAGCCTGTAAAGCTTTAGCAACTAATGCAACACCAGCTTTTTGATCGTCTCCTTTAACTTTAAGTGTGTCAAGACTTTGTGAAGCGTATAAAAGAGCACAACCACCACCAACTACTATTCCTTCTTCAGCAGCAGCTCTAGTTGCATTAAGAGCGTCTTCAACTCTATCTTTTCTTTCTTTAACTTCTACTTCAGTTGCACCACCAACTTTGATTACAGCAACTCCACCAGCAAGTTTTGCCAGTCTTTCTTGAAGTTTTTCTCTGTCATAATCAGAAGTTGTTTCACCTACTTGTTGTTTGATTTGAGCACATCTAGCTTCAATTTCAGATTTTTTACCATTGCCGCTAATGATTGTGCTGTTATCTTTATCAACTTTAACTCTCTTACAAGACCCAAGATCAGTAAGTTTAACGTTTTCAAGTTTAACACCAATATCTTCTGAGATAACCTGACCGCCTGTTAAAATTGCAATATCATCAAGCATTGATTTTCTTCTATCACCAAAACCTGGAGCTTTAACTGCAACAACTTTTAAACCACCTCTAAGTTTATTTACAACAAGAGTTGCAAGAGCTTCGCCCTCAACATCTTCAGAAATAATCATTAGTGGTCTACCAGCTTGCACAACAGCTTCTAAAAGTGGAACCATTGGTTGTAAGTTAGTTAATTTCTTTTCATGCAATAAGATGAAAGGGTTTTCTAACTCTGTAGTCATTTTATCAGCGTTAGTAATAAAGTATGGTGATAAATAACCTCTATCAAACTGCATACCTTCAACAACGTCTAACTCAGTTTCTACTCCCTTAGCTTCTTCAACAGTAATAACACCTTCATTACCAACTTTTTGCATAGCTTTTGCAATCATGTTACCAATTTCTTTATCACCATTAGCTGAAATAGTTCCAACCTGAGCAATTTCATCAGTATCTTTTACTTTTTTTGCTGAAGCAATTAAACTTGCCTTAACATGATCTACTGCTGAATCTATTCCTCTTTTAACATCCATAGGGTTCATGCCAGCTGTTACATATTTTACACCTTCTTTAACAATTGCTTGTGCTAAAATAGTTGCTGTAGTTGTTCCATCACCAGCTTCCTCATTTGTTTTGCTAGCAACTTCCTTAACCATTTGAGCACCCATGTTTTCAAATTTATCTTCAAGATCAATTTCTTTTGCAACAGAAACACCATCTTTAGTAATTCTTGGTGCACCATAAGATTTGTCGATAACAACATTTCTACCTTTTGGTCCAAGAGTAACTTTTACTGTGTTAGCAAGGATATCAACACCTCTTATCATTGCCGCTCTTGCTTCAGAGTCGAATTTTACAACTTTTGCCATTTTATTTTCTCCTTTAAATTAAATTATTTGCTAGAAATACCCATAATGTCAGACTCTTTCATTATGCTGTATTCTTTGCCATCTATTTTGATTTCAGTTCCCGACCATTTGCCAAAAAGAACTTTGTCTCCAACTTTCACATCCATTGGAATTAGTTTTCCATCTTCAGTTTTTGCACCACCACCAACAGCAATAACTTTACCTTCTTGAGGCTTTTCTTGAGCTGTGTCGGGGATAATTATTCCTCCAGCAGTTTTTTCACTACTGTCTAAAACTTCTATTAAAACTCTATCGTGTAACGGTTTAAATTTCATAAATTCTCCTTTTATTATGCGACTCATATAGCTATTAGGTTTACTATTTCAAGAGATGTTAAAAAAAATATGTAGGGCAAAAAACCAGAGAAATTGTGTTTTTTATAAGTTATACCTCCCATAATGACTAAGAATTTAGATAAGGATGGATTAAGGTCGATTGTAGAGAATTATGATATTTTTTATATCGATTTATGGGGTGTTGTTCATAATGGGATAACTCTTCATAAAAACGCAATCGAAGCCTTAGAAGAAATCACCAAAGCAAATAAAGACTATGTTCTTTTAACCAATGCGCCAAGACCTAATAAAATAGTAAACAATTTTTTAGAAAAAATGGGGATGAATAAAGAAATTAGAGAAAAAGTTTATTCTTCAGGAGAAGCAGCGCTGAATTATTTAAAAAAAAATTCTCTAGAAGAAAAGTTTTATCATGTGGGACCACCAAGAGATTTTGATTTATTTTTAGATTTTAAAAAAAATAAGACTAATAACATTAAAGAAAGCTCATACTTACTCTGTACAGGATTATTTGAAGAGCAAGGTGAGGATTTAAAATATTACAAAGAGTTATTCAAAAATCATATGGATAAGAAAATGATATGCACTAATCCAGATTTAATTGTTGACAGAGGTGAAAAAAGAGAATTATGTGCAGGGTCTGTAGCTCTTGTTTTTGAAAAAATGGGTGGAGAGGTTATTTATTTTGGAAAACCATTTCCTGAAGTTTATAATCAAGCAATTAATAACGAAGGAAAAAGAGTTTTATCTATCGGTGATAATTTAAATACAGATATTAAGGGAGCCAATCTTTTAAATTTTAATTCATTAATAATATCAAATGGTGTTCATAAAGATGAAATTAAAAAAGAAGGAATCGATGTAATTTCAAAAAAATATGAAGTTGTTGTAAACTTTATTCAAACAGAATTAAAATGGTAAAATATGAAGTTGTATAAAGATTTTAATATTTCAAACAATCATAAAAAATCAATTATCTTGATTGGAAATTTTGATGGCGTTCATTTAGGTCATCAAAAATTATTTAAATTAGCAAATACTTATAAAAAAAAATTTAATCTAAAAATTGGTGTTTTAACATTTGAGCCAATGCCTAAAATGTTTTTTAATAAAAGTTTTAAAAACTTTAGAATTTCAAATATAAATCAAAAAAAAATAATTTTAGATCATTTAGGGGTTGATTTTATAATTACTAAAAAATTTGATAAAAAATTTTCTGCAATTAAGTCTGATTTTTTTATTAAAGAAATTTTATCAAAAAAATTAGAAGCCCAATACATATTTGTTAGCAATAACTTTCGATTTGGTAACAAAAGAGAGGGAGATGTTAGGCAGTTAATAAAAAATGAAGAAAGATACCATTACAAAATAGTAAAACCACAACCACTAATTTTAAATAAAAAAGTTATCTCTTCAACATATATCCGCTCTCTTCTAGAAAAAGGACAGTTAAAGAAAACTAATAAGTTATTAAGTCGAAATTGGTCAATTGAAGGAATTGTTCAAAAGGGAAGACAGCAAGGAAAAAAAATTGGTTTTCCAACCTGCAATATTGATATTAAAGATTATGTGATTGCGATGCCTGGAGTGTATGCCGTTAAAGTAAAACAAAAAAACTCCAATAAATCACTAAAAGCGATTGCTAATCTTGGTTATAGACCAACTTTTAATCAAAAAAAAATTTTATTAGAAGTTCATATTTTTAATTTTTCTGGAAATCTTTATAATAAGTATTTATCAGTAGAGTTCACAAAATTTATAAGAAAAGAGAAAAAATTCAAAAACGTTGATCAATTAAAAAAACAAATTCAAAGTGACTTAAAAGTCGCTAAAAAAAGTTAACATGAGCAAAGAAAATATAAATTTACCTAAAACAGCTTTCTCCATGAAAGCAAATTTACAGAATAAAGAACCTGAAATTTTAGAATATTGGAAAAAAATTGATCTTTATAAGGAGTTGAGAAAATCTAATAAGGGAAAAGAGAAGTTCATACTTCACGATGGTCCACCATATGCGAATGGTAATATTCACATGGGTACTGCTTTAAATAAAATTTTAAAAGATATTATTGTTAAATTCCATCAAATGGATGGTAAAGATTCTGTATATGTCCCAGGATGGGATTGTCATGGTTTACCCATTGAGTGGAAAATCGAAGAACAATATAAAAAAAACAAAAAAAATAAAAATGAAGTTCCAATAACAGAATTTAGAAAAGAGTGTAGAGAGTTTGCTGAAAAATGGATTGAAGTTCATAAAACACAATTTAAAAGACTAGGTGTTGTTGGAGATTGGGATAATCATTACGCGACAATGAGCTTTGAAGCAGAAGCCCAAATTGTAAGAGAATTAGGAAAATTTTTAAAAGAAGGAAGTCTTTATAGGGGTTTTAAACCTGTACTTTGGTCAACTGTAGAAAAAACAGCTTTAGCAGATGCTGAGGTTGAGTATCAAGATCATAAATCAGATACAATTTATACAGCCTTCCCAGTAAAAAAAACAAATATAAAAGAATTAGAAAATACAGAAGTTATTATATGGACAACTACTCCATGGACTATACCTGCAAACAAAGCTCTAGCTTATAATGAAGCCTTAGATTATTTAATAATTGAATTAGGTGATGAAGGAGATTTTAAGAATAAAAAAATAGTTGTTGCGGAAGCTCTACTAGAATCTGTTATTAAAGATTGTGAAATCAAAAGTTATAAAGAAATAAAAAAATTTAAGGGTAAGGATTTTAAAGATACAATTTGTAGTCACCCTTTCTTAGAGCTAGGTTATGATTATGATATACCAATGCTTGAAGCAAGATTTGTTACAACAGAACAGGGAACAGGTATTGTTCATTGTGCACCCAGTCATGGTCCTGATGATTTTAATCTTTGTTTAAAGCATGGGATAAAAGCCATAGAGACAGTAGATGGTGATGGTAAATACACTAAAAACCTTCCTTTATTTGAGGGAACTCATATTTTTAAAGCTAATCCAATTGTTATTGAAAAATTAAAAGAACAAAAAAAGTTATTATCTAATGGGGAACTAGTTCATTCATATCCACATTCATGGAGATCAAAAGCACCTCTTGTTCATAGAGCAACTCCGCAATGGTTTATTTCTATGGAAAGTCATGGCTTGAGAAAAAAAGCATTAAAAGCTCTTGATGATACTAAATTTTATCCAGACAAAGGCAGAGAAAGAATAAAAGCAATGATTGAAACAAGGCCAGATTGGTGTGTTTCAAGACAAAGAGTTTGGGGAGTTCCACTTCCAATATTTGTTCATAAAACTACTAAAGAAATTTTAGTAGATGATAATGTAAATGAGAATATTGCGAGCATTTATGAAAAAGAAGGTTCTGATTGTTGGTTTTCTGATAGTCCTCAAAGATTTTTAGGGGATAAGTATAAAGCAGAAGATTACGAAAAAATAAGTGATATTGTTGAGGTTTGGTTTGATAGCGGTTGCACTCATGCATTTGTTTTAGAAAAAAGAGAAGATCTTCAATGGCCAGCATCAATGTATTTAGAGGGTTCAGATCAGCATAGAGGATGGTTCCATTCGTCACTTTTAGAATCTTGTGGAACAAGAGGAAGAGCGCCTTATGAATCGATATTATCACATGGATTTGTTGTGGATGGCAAAGGTCTGAAAATGTCAAAATCTGTAGGAAACGTAATTGCACCTGAGGATATTTTAAAAAAATATGGTGCAGATATTTTAAGAATATGGGTTGCTTCATCCAATTATGAGGAGGATTTAAGAATAGATTATTCAATTTTAGAACAGCATGCAGATTCTTATAGGAAAATTAGGAATACCTTTAGATATTTATTAGGAAATTTAAATGATGATTTTAAAAAGATAGATTTAGAAAAATTAGATTTAAATCAATTACCTGAATTAGAGCAATATATGCTTCATAGAGTATATGAGCTAAATAAAAATTTTAAAAACTATTTTAGATCATATGATTTTCATAATCTTTATAAAGAACTATTGAATTTTTGTACTGTAGATTTATCTGCATTTTATTTTGATATCAGAAAAGATGCTTTATATTGTGATAGCAAAGACTCGGAAAGAAGAAAAAGTTGTATTATAGTTTTAAATATATTGCTTGAGTCTTTAAGCAAATGGTTTGCACCAATTTTATCATTTACAACTGAAGAAATTTTTACGTTGATTAATAAAGATGAAAAAAGCATTCATCTTGAAAAATTTATGGAGTTTCCAAAATCTTTTGAAAATAATCAATTAAATAACAAATGGATTGAATTAAAAAAAATAAGAGATATTTGCAATATTAGTATAGAAGCAAAACGAGCAACTAAAGAGATAGGCTCAAGCTTAGAGGCAAAAATATTAATTAATTTAAATGATAAAATGATTGATAGTTTTAAAGATATAGATTTTTCAGAGTTATGTATCACTTCAAGTGCTATAGTTGAAAAAAGTTCATCAAGTGAAATAACAGTAATTACTAATAAAGCTGAAGGTGAAAAATGTACTGTATGCTGGAAAATAAATAAAAATGGCTGTGAAAGACATCCAAACTAAAAAAATTAAATACCTAAAGTGAATTTAAAAAAAATATCAATCGACATTTTACTTATCTTTTTTATTTTTTTAGTCGATAGGGTTTCTAAAATTTACATTATTAAAATTAGCGAAATAGAAAGTAAAGTTGATATTTATTTGACTGAGTATCTGAATTTTTACCTTATTTGGAATAAAGGGATCGCCTTTGGATTATTTTCTTTTAATGAAAGTTTTATTTATAACTCGATCACTTTAATAATAGCACTGATAAGTATTATATTAGCGATAATGATCTATAATAGTGATGGCTTTAAAAAAATATCCTTAATATTTGTTCTTGGTGGAGCATTAGGAAATCTTTTTGATCGAATATATTATTCTGCAGTACCAGACTTTATTGATTTTCACTTTAAGGATTTTCATTGGTTTGTCTTTAATATCGCAGATATATTTATAACATTAGGTGTTATATGCCTTATTTTTGATGAAATATTTGCTAATAATAAAAAAAATGAAAAATCTATTTAAAAAAATATTTCTTACATTAACAATTTTGTTTATGGTCAGCGCCTGTCAAAGTGTCAAAGATGGCTTGACTGGAAAAAAACAATCCAATTCAGACGAATTTTTAGTTAAGAAAAAAAATCCATTATCACTTCCACCAGATTTTGAAAATTTACCAGAACCAACAACTTTAAATAAAGATGATAATCAGGAAGAAAGTGAGATTAGTTTGAAAGAAATTTTAACTAAAGGCTCTAATACTGAGAGCACAGTTACTTTATCTGAGTCACCAGATAGTTCATTAGAAAAAAGTATATTAGAAAAAATTAAAAGCAATTAATGCTTACAAAAAATATTAAATTTAAAAATTTTAAGATTAAAAAAAATAGTAAGAAAATAAAAAAAGACTTAAAAAATATTTTACTTAATAGAAATGCAGTATTAGATTCTCTAAGTACAAATTATAAGAGTAGCTATAATAAAAAAATTATTCTTAAATTTAAAAAATTTAGCAATATAAGAATAATTGGTATGGGTGGCTCGATTCTAGGAACAGAATCTATTTATTATTTCTTGAAGAATAGAATAAAAAAAAATTTATTTTTTTTTAATAATCTTCAGTCAAAGATTGATACAGGTTCTAGTAAAAAAAAGTACCTAAATATTATTGTTTCAAAATCAGGAAACACTCTTGAAACAATATCAAATTCAAATATTATTATTAAAAATCAAGATAAAAATATTTTTATTACAGAAAATAAAAATAATTATTTACACTTATTGGCTCAAAAATTAAAAACTGAAATAGTACACCATAATAATTTTATTGGAGGCAGATATTCTGTTCTCTCTGAAGTGGGAATGTTACCTGCTGAACTTATGGGTTTAGATAGTACTAAATTTAAACAATTAAATAACCTGATTAAAAACAAAAAATTTATTGATGCTTTAGTTATAAATGTAAATAATTCTTTATATTTTTTAAAGAAAAAAAAATTTAACTCAATTATTCTTAATTATGACGAAAGTTCAGAAAGTTTATTCAGATGGTATCAGCAATTAATGGCTGAAAGTTTAGGAAAAAAGGGAAATGGAATTTTGCCCACAATATCATTAATGCCGAAAGATAATCACAGTGTGATGCAGCTTTACTTAGATGGCCCAAAAAATAATTTTTTTACTTTTTTTCATGTCAGCAATAAAAAATCAGATAAAATTATTAATAGCAAGATTCTTGATTCACACAGTCATTTAAAAAATAAAAGTCTCAGCGAAATAATTATTTCTCAAAAATTAGCAACGGAAAAAGTTTTTTTAAATAAAAAAATTCCTTTTAGAAGTTTCGAAATAATCAATCGGAATGAAAATGCTTTAGGAGAGTTATTTTGTTTTTTTATCTTAGAAACTATTTTAATTGGAAGAGCGCTAAAAATTAACCCATATGATCAACCTGCTGTAGAGCTCATCAAAAAAGAGACAAAAAAAATATTATTTTAATAAGTATACGAACCAAAAAATACCCTTGATATTCCGTAAGTTTTTTCTTCAATAATCCTAAATACTTTTGGAAATTCATCTTTATCATTTTTGTGTCTATGAATAATTATTATTCCGTTATCTTTTATTATCTTTGCCTCAAATATATCTTTTATTATTTTACTCAGGTTTTTTTCTTTATAAGGAGGATCCATGAAAATAATATCAAACTTAGTATCAAAGTTTTCAAAATTTAATTGGTTTAAGATGTTTTTATCGATCACCGATGAATTATCTTGGTAACCAAGATTAAAAATATTCTTTTTTAAGATTGGCAAAACAATACTGTAGTTTTCTACAAAAGTTACACTTTTGGAACCTCTAGAAAGGCACTCAAGTCCAAAAGACCCTACTCCAGAAAATAAATCTAAAATATTTGATTTTTCAAGTGCAGTATTAAATTTATTTGAATGAGTAATTATATTGAATATAGATTCTTTTGTTAAATCTTTAAGTGGTCTCGTATTAATATCTATAGGATCAAATATTTTTTTACCTTTTGATTTTCCAGATATTATTCTCATTCATTAATAACCTTGTAACCAATATCTTTTCGGTAAAAGCCACCATTCCAATTAAGTGATTTAATCATGTCTATTATCTTTATTCTAGAGGTAGAAAAATTTTCTGATAAAGAGACAAAATTTAAAACTCTCCCACCAATTGCATAGAATTTATCATTAATAAGTTTCGTTCCAGCATGGAAGCAATATTCATTTGTGCGTAATTTTATTTCATCCAAATGTTCAATCAAAATATTTTTTTCAAATTGGTCTGGATATCCATTTGAGCACATTACAATACATAAACTTTTTTTATTATGCCATTCTATCTGAGTGTTATTTAGTTTTTCATTACAACAGGATAAAAAAATTTCTAATAAATCAGATTTTAGTTTTGGTAGAATAGTTTGACACTCAGGATCTCCCATACGTACGTTATATTCTATTAAATAGGGCTCACCTTCTACAATCATAAGGCCTGCATATAAAAAACCTTTATAGGTTGTGCCCATTTCTTTTAAACCTAAAATTGTCGGTTCAATAATTTTTGATAAAATTTTTTTATCTAATTCATCATTAATTAATCTTGAGGGAGAGTAGGCACCCATACCTCCAGTATTTTTACCCACATCTCCTTCTGAAACTCTTTTATGATCTTGAGCAGTGTCAAACTTTTTTATTGTTTTACCATCACTAATTATAAAATAACTCATTTCTTCACCACTTAAAAATTCTTCAACTAGCAAGTTATGAGCAATACCAAATTTACCATTAAAAATTTCATCTATTGCAATTTTAGCTTCATCCAGCTTATTACAAATATAAACACCTTTTCCAGAAGCCAATCCATCAGCCTTTATAACAATAGGATATTTAGTTTTATTTATAAATTGCTTAGCTTCATCAATATTTTGAAAAATTCCAAAGTTAGCAGTTGGAATATTATATTTTTTACATAAGTTTTTTGTAAAAATTTTTGAACCTTCTAATTGAGATGCAATTTTGTTAGGACCAAAAACTTGAATATTGTTTGCTTCTAAAAAATCTACAATTCCCTCTACGAGTGGCTTTTCAGGACCAACAATAATTAAATCAATCTTATTTAATTTTATAAAATCTTTTAATTCATTGAAATTTTCTAAGTTTATTGAAATATTTTTGGCAATTTTTGCTGTTCCAGCATTTCCTGGAAAACAATATAATTGCTCTATTTTTTTAATAGTACTGAGTTTGTGACAAATAGCATGTTCACGACCACCACTTCCTATTATCCCAACTTTCATGTAATAATGTATAAACTAAAAATGAATAAAAAATTAGCAAAAATAAAATATTTACCAAATAATTTTGAAGTTATTGAGGAGGGTGATCATGTAATTTGCGCGGTATCTGGTAAGAAGATTGATCTAAATACTTTGAATTATTGGAATGTGGATTTGCAAGAACCATATTATTCGTACGTCGAGGCAGCAAAAAAAAGAGAAAGTGAATAACTTTAAAGAATTCTTATTTCCAACGATTATGAGACCAAATCCATTGTTCAGGATTTTTTAAAATCATTTTTTCTAACAAACGGTTTAAGTTTAAAGTTATCGACTCAATTGTTTCATCACCTGAAAAATTTATTGGCTCATGTATAGTAATTTGGAAATTTGTGCCCTGTATTCTTTCAATATAAACAGGGATTATTTTGCATTTAAATTTTTTAACAAATTGTGCAGGAATAGTAGTTGTAAAACACTCATCATTAAAAAATTTAGCCTTAATACCTTGAGAAACTCTTTGATCAATCATGAGTGCTATAGAAGTTTTCTGTTTGAAAAATCCAAGTAATTGTTTAGTACCTGAAATTCCTTTTTTGATTTGATTTTTACAAATGTATTTTTTTCTTACCCTCTCCATTATATAGTTAAGAAATTTATTATTAAGCGGTCTATAAATTGCTGCTAGGTTAATCCCTGATTTTTCAATATGTAGAGCCATTAATTCAAAGTTATTGAAATGTCCTGAAACAAATATAACAGGCTCATTATCTTTTTTAATTTTTTCAAGCACATCTTGACCTTTAACTTTTATATTATTATTAAATTTGGTCCCTCTAAAATTTTTTATAAAAACGTATTCAGCAAGTATTCTTCCATAATTTCCCCACATCTTTTTGGAAATTTTATCTAATTCCTCAGGACTTAAATGTGGAAGTGCTCTAAGAATATTTGATTTAATTAAATTTTTAGATCTAAAAAAGGGCCCAAAACTAGATGCAATTTTATTAGAAATAAATGAAGCAATTTTAAGCCCTAAAATTCTAAATAAAAGAAGAAGTGTAATTATAATTAAAAATTGAAAAAAATATTTTATTAATTTCATATATATTTTTTTAAATGATTTATTAGCCTATCTTCATTCTTGATATCCAGCTCAACTTTTAAATATCTAATATCATTATTATCGATTGATTTAATCTTAATATAATCTTTTTCAGTAGTTAATATCTTCAAGTTAAGTTTTTTTGCCTTATATTTTATTTGATCAATATCCTTATGAGTATAGTTGTAATGATCAGGAAAAATTATTTCTTTAGTTATCTTAATATTATTATTGATCAATGTTTGTCTAAAACTTTCAGGATTACCTATGCCTGAAAAAACCATATAATCATCGTTAATATTAAATTCTTTGATATTTATAGCTTTATAGTTAGTCTCAAATATTTCAATATTAGCATTATAACTTTTTAATAGTAATTTTAATTTAGAGTTATCTACCTCATTTCCATTAATAAAAGCCATGTCATACTTTGAGATACTATTTATTTTTTCTCTTAGAGGTCCAGCAGGAATTAAAAAACCATTTCCAATTAATTTTAAATCATTGAAGCAAACAATTTTTAGATCATAATTTATTGATCTATCTTGTAGACCATCATCAAAAATTGCCACATCTTTATTGTCTAGAATTGCCTTATTAAGTCCATCAATTCTATTTTTTTCACAGTAAAGTTTAGTTTTTTCAGATAGCATTTTTTGCTCATCATAATGGCTTTTGTAGTACTTTTTAATAGTGCAAGTATTAATATCAAGTTTATTTAAAATTTGATAAATTTTTATTGTCAATGGAGTTTTTGCTGTGCCACCTACATATATATTTCCTACACAAATTTTTTTAGGCTTATGATCTTTTTTTTTATTTTTTTTTTATTTAAGAAAAAATTATTTAAAATTAGAGGGAAAGTTAGTGGCAATAAAATAAATGACAATAAATTTGGACGTTGATAGTCCCAAAATTTTGGTTTTTTAAATTTCATTTTTTCTTTATATGAAAGTTTATCTCATTTAAGGTTGAGTTTAAAATTTTAGAACTAAGATTTTTTATTTTTAATTGAAGTTTTTTAGAATTGCTTTTATTGTTAAGTATCTTGCTAACTTTAAGAGTTAATTGATTGGGTGTGGTAACTTTATGTGATGCTCCATTAGCTTTTAAAAGGTTATAAATTTCTTTAAAATTCCATATATTTGGACCATGTAATATTTGACACCCATACTTTGCTGCTTCCAAAGGATTTTGCCCTCCATGTTTAATAATTGAGCCTCCTAAAAAAACAGTTTTACTAATCTTAAAAAAGGATTGGGTTTGTCCAAAAGTATTTACTAGGTATATATCTGTTTTTTTATCAATCTTTTTTTTAGAGTCATGCAAGTGAATTTTTAAATTCATTTCCTTTATATCTTGGAGAATTTTTTTAACTCTATGAATATGTCTTGGTATTATAATTGTTAATAAGTTTTTATACTTAACTTTAAGTTTTTTATGTGTATTTGCACATATTTTTTCTTCAATTCCATGTGTGCTGGATGCACACCATATTTTTTTTGTTAAAAAAAATTTATTTAAATTATTACTTAATTCATTTGTAGTTTGTTTGCTTTGAGTAAATTTTAAATTACCAAAATATGAAATTTTTTTTGCCCCAAGTAATCTTAAATAATTCTTCGACGCCAAGCTTGATGATATGCATATGTCAAAATTTTGAAATATTATTTTAGCTGAGGAAGAAAAAAACTTCCATTTCTTAAAAGATTTCTCAGTTATTCTTGCGTTAATTAACATTAATGATATTGATTTTTTTTTTATATTTGTGAGCATATTTGGCCATATCTCGGAATCTATAAAGATTGCAATGGACGGATCCCAATATCTTAAAAATTTATTTGTATTGTAATTTGTATCTATTGGAAAAAATTGATGGACAGTTTTTTTTAATTTTAATTTTGATAAAATTTTAGAGGAACTTAGTGTATTTGAAGTTATTAAAATTTGTTTGATTTCTTTATTTTTTTCTAGCTTTTCTATTAATGGAATTACACTTAGTATTTCTCCAACACTTGCACCATGAAACCATATTAATTTTCCCTTTAGCTTCTTTTTAGAAAAAAAACCAAGTTTTTCTTTAAATCTTAGTGGATCCTCTTTTTTCTGCAATAATCTTATTAAAACAATTATAGGTGATAAAAGTAAAATTAAATTTATTAGTATTCTATAAAAAAGAAACATTAAACTTTCTTAATTTGTTTTTCATAGAAGTTCTTGTAAACTTTTGAATTAGCTAATAATTGGTCATGCGTTCCTTCACCAACAACTGTGCCAGCATCTATTACATAAATTTTATCAGAGTTTAAAATTGTTGATAATCTATGCGCTATCACAATTGTCGTTCTATCTTTGGTTAAAAAATTTATAGCATCTTGAATTTTATTTTCAGTTTCTGCATCTAGTGACGATGTTGCCTCATCTAACAGAATAATTTGACTTTTCTTTAGCATTGCTCTCGCTATAGATAGTCTTTGTTTTTCTCCACCAGACAATCTTGTTCCATTTTCACCAATAATAGTTTCATACTTATTTGGAAGTTTTTCTATAAATTCACTGGCATAAGAATATTTTGCTGCTTCTTCAATTTCTTTTTGACTTGCACCTAGGTTTGCATATGCAATATTATTTCTAATCGTATCATCAAATAAAGTAGTGTCTTGACTAACAAGTGAGATATTTTTTCTAAGAGAGCTTATTGTGCAATTATAGATTGACTGATTATCTATTTCTATATCTCCTGAAATTGCATCATAAAATCTTGGGATTAAATTCAAAATTGTTGATTTCCCAGCGCCGCTATGACCTACAATTGAAGTCATTTTTCCACCTAACATTTTTATATTAACTGAATTTAAAGTGTTATTTTTTATTTCTTTTTCATACTTAAAAGAAATATTTTTAAACTCAACATCACCAGCATTAACTTTTATTTCAGTACTATTTTTGTTTTCTTGAAGTTCTGACTTTTCATCGATAATTGGTAAAATTCTTGTTGCTGCGGATAAGCCCTGACTAATAGTTATGTTTAAAGTCGCAAGTGACCTCACTGGTTGATACGCTAGCATCATAGCCGCAAGAAAAGAGAAAAAATTATTTATATCAATTTCATTTTTTAAAACCAATTTTCCAGAATAAAAAATTAAAACTGCTATCATAATACCTGTTAAAGTTTCCATTATCGGTGAAGATCTAACGTAGACAGTTGCTATTTTTACAGTTTTTTCCTTTACATCGTTTATAAATTTCTCTGCTCTTTTATTCTCATATTTTTCTTGTTGAAAAATTTTAATAAGTTTATGATTTTTAAATAGCTCAATTAAATATGTATTAAGAATTCCAGCCTTAAGCATTTGTTCTGTAGCTACTTTGCTTATTCTTTTGCCCAAAGTTCTTGCTGCAAAAGTAGCCAAAGGTATCATTATGATTGCTATCAAAGCAAGTTTCCAATTTTGAAAAAACATTACAGTAAGTAAACCAATTAAAGTTAAACTATCTTTAAATATATTTAAAACTGCAGTACTAATTAGGTTGGTAATATGATTTACGTCATTAGTTATATTGGATATAAATTTTCCAGTATGTTTTGCATCAATTAATTTTGTATCTGCTGTAATTAAGTTATTTAACATGTCACATTGAAGGTCTTTTCTTACTTCTTCTGAAACACCTATCATAAGAACTTTTGCCACATATAGTGAAAAGCCTTTTACTGCAAAAGCAATAATAATAAAAATTGGAATAATAATTATTAGTGCTTGGTCTTTTTCAATAAATATTTTTTCAATTGCTGGATCTAAGAGATAAGCTATCCCTGAAGTACTTCCAGCAACTAGTAGTGCAAAAAAAACTGATAATAGTATTTTTTTTATATGTTTTTTTGTGTAATCGAAAAAAAGTCTTTTTATAATGTCTATTTTATTCATTTAAAATTTTCCAATTAAAATATTACACAAAACAATTGCACCAAAAAAATTATTACTTTTAAAAATTCTTAGACAATTTTTAGGATCTTTGAAATTAAAATTATAGATTTGATAAAAAAATAAATGAGTAGTTGGGATGAGAATAAAAAAATAAAACATTGTATTAAGCTTCATATAAATACCTACTAGTATTAAAGAAATTATAAAGATTAAATAGCATGTTGTTAAAAATAATTTTGGTTTTTTTTTAAATTTTATTGAAGTAGATTTTACTCCTATAATTTCATCATCTTTAATATCTTGAAACCCGTATATTGTGTCGTATCCCAGTGTCCAAAATATGGCTCCTAAGTAAAAGATAATAGCTACAGCATTTATTTCACCTTGAATTGCAGTCCATCCTAAAATTAGACCATAATTAAATGTTATTCCTAAAAATAATTGAGGCCAATAAGTAAATCTTTTCATTAATGGATAAGTAAATGCTAAAGGCATAGAGCCAAGGGCTAAGATAATTGTTAAATTATTAAAATTAATTAAAACTAAAAAAGCAATCGAACATAAAATAATAGCATAGAGCAATCCCAATTTAACAGAGACATTACCTGAAGCGATCGGTCTATTTTTTGTTCTTGAAACTTTTTTATCAAACTCTTTGTCAGAAATATCATTTACAATACATCCTGCAGAACGCATTAGAACTGATCCTAAAAAAAATAATAATAAGTAAAAAAAATAACCATTTAAGTTTTTTGAGAAATCATAAGCAAGAGTTAGTCCCCATGCACAAGGCCAAAATAATAGCATATAGCCAATAGGTCTTTTAAATCTTGTTAGTTCAATAAAGAGATTTAATTGTTTCATAATAATTTACTTGTAAATAACAAAGGCTAGTTTCATAATCAAATTGATTCGTATGAATATAGATTACACAGTTACAGCATTGATGTTTCCAGCCATTCCTTTATTGATGAGTGTATATAGCAACAGATTTCATTCTTTGAGTAAGCTTATTAGACAGCTTCATGATGAACATGTGTATGAAAATCATATTCCTCCTGAGTGGAAAAAACAGTTTATAAATTTAAGTGGAAGAATTGTTCTTTTAAAATGGACTATTATGTTTGCTGCATTTGGTTTCTTATTTAATATGTTGACTGTGTTTGCCCTTTATTTAAATGAAATTTTTGCTGCAAGATTAATCTTTGGATCTTGTTGTTTATCGATGATGATTTCAATTGTTGTTTTTATGAGGGAAATTCAAGTATCAACAAATGCATTAAAATTGCATATGTCTGATATGGATGTTGACTTAGATTAATTAGGAATAATAACCGCAGGACCAGTTAGCAGTCTTGCTTCTAATTCTTCATGAGCTTTTTTAACATCATCAAGTGAGTATTTTTTTGAAATTTCAACTTTAAATTTTCCAGATAAAATTGCATCAAAAACTTTTTTAGCAGACTCAACCAACTCTTCTCTTATCATGGTGTAATGTGCAATTGAAGGACGAGTAAAAAACAATCCTTTTGCATTAATATGTTTTTTAACATCTATAGTGTCAACGTAACCTGATGCGTTACCAAATGCCACCATCATGCCTCTAACCTTTAAGGTTTCAATTGATCCATCAAATGTTTTAATACCAACACCATCATAGACAACATCAACTCCATTTTTACCTGCAATTTTTTCCACCTCTTCAACAAAGTTTGTATCTGTATAATTTATTACATGATGACAACCATTTTTTTTAGCAATAGCCTCTTTTTCTTTAGAGCCAACAGTTCCAATAACTTCAGCTCCTAATGCATTAGCCCACTGGCATAATATTTGTCCAACACCACCAGCTGCTGCGTGGTATAATACTTTGTCACCTTTTTTAATTGGATAAGCTCTGTGTAATAAATATTCAGCAGTAATCCCTTTAAGCATAATGCAAGATGCAATTTCATCTGAGATACCCTCTGGAACTAAAACTAATTTTTCTTGAGGAAACAATTGTTTTTCGGAATAACTTCCAATTGGCATTGAAGAGTGAGCTACTCTATCGCCAACCTTAAATAGATCAACTTCTGAACCAACTTCTTCAATTATTCCACATGCCTCTAGGCCAATTCCACTTGGAAGAGGAATAGGATACAAACCTGTTCGGTGATAAACGTCAATATAGTTAAGTCCAATTGATAAATTTTTTATCAAAACTTCTTTTGGACCTGGTTTATCAATCTCAATATCTTTAATTTCTAATACTTCAGGACCACCAAATTTTTCTATTTTAATAGTTTTCATTATTTTACAAATGTATCATTATGATAATCTTGAACTGCTTGCAAGATCTCTGCTTTAGTATTCATTACAAATGGACCCCCTCTAGCAATAGGCTCACCAATTGGCTTTCCAGATATCAATAAAAACTTGGCTTTAGTTAAGCTAGAGACTTTTAATTTTTCTCCCCTAGTTAGAATAATTAAAGTAGAATCTTTGACGGCATCATGATCTTGATTGCCAACTTTAATTTCACCTTCAACTAAATATATTAATGAATTGTGAGTTGAGGGAAGATCAAAATTAAAATCTTTTCCTTTTTCAAGCTCTACATCAAAATAAACAGGCTCAACATTATGACCTTTAACAGGTCCTTCTGCATCTTGAAATTTTCCAGCAATCACTTTGACAGTTTTATCATCATCTTTATGAGTGCTCATTTTATCTGCATCAATATAAATATATTCAGGTTTAGTCATTTTCAATTTAGCAGGCATGTTTACCCATAATTGAAATCCATGAAGCTTACCTTCTTTCATTGCAGGCATTTCTGAATGAATGATACCACTTCCAGTTTTCATCCACTGAACATCTCCAGCAGTCATTATTCCTTCGCCACCTGTACTGTCTTTATGTTCAAAGTCACCAGCAAGCATATACGTTACTGTTTCAATTCCTCTGTGAGGATGAGGAGGAAAGCCCCCAATGTAATCATCTTTATTTTCGGAACCAAATTCATCTAACATTAAAAAGGGATCGTGGTAATCAATAAGGTGAGTGCCAATGCTTCTCTTTAATTTAACACCAGCACCATCTGATGCCGCAACTGGCTCTATTATTTTTTCTACTTCAATATTATTCATTTCTATCCTCTATTTATTGTTTTGCTTATTATTTATAACTCCACCAAATGACACACCAGATAGCTCGCTCATTTCCTTCTTCCAAGTTGTTAAGTCATTTATAGAAAGTTTATTAAGATGATCATGTCCGCATGCTCTTGCCAATATCTTCATTAGATCTACAGATGCATTAAAAAATCTAGTTAATCTTCCAGAAGATTCGGCAATATTTAATTTTTTTCTAAGTTCTGGTTTTTGAGTGGCAATACCAGCGGGGCAATTATTTGTATTACACATTCTAGCACCCACACATCCTATTGCTTGCATGGCTGAGTTAGAGATTGCAATACCATCTGCTCCAAGAGCAAGTGCCTTTACAAAATCTGCTGAAGTTCTTAATCCACCTGTTACAATTAATGACACATGGTCATAACCTTTTTTATCTAAATAATTTCTAGCTCTTGCTAAGGCTGGAATTGTAGGAACAGAAATATTATCTCTAAATATTAAAGGAGCTGCTCCTGTTCCACCGCCACGCCCATCAAGAATAATATAATCAGCACTAGCACTTACGGCAAATTCAATATCATTTTCTATGTGTTGGGCAGATAACTTAAATCCTATTGGAATACCACCAGTTAACTCTCTAACTCTGTTTGAGAATTTTAAAAAATCATCAACTGTTGTTAGGTCTTTGAAGGTAGAAGGAGAGATAGCATTTTCACCTTCTGGAATTTGTCTTACCTCAGATATTTTACCTTTAACTTTATTACCTGGTAAATGTCCACCAGTTCCAGTTTTTGCAGCTTGACCACCCTTAAAATGAAAAGCTTGAACATTTTTTAATTTATCTTCTGAATAGCCAAATTTAGCAGATGCAAGTTCATAAAAATACTTTGAATTATTTTTTTGTTCTTCTAAAAGCATTCCACCTTCTCCCGAACAAATTCCTGTACCAGCTCCCTCAGCACCTTTTGCTAAAGCAATTTTAGCCTCCTCTGACAGTGCACCAAAACTCATGTCAGATACAAAAATTGGAATCTTTAAAGTCAGGGGTTTTTTTGAGTTTTTACCTATAATTATATCTGTTCCAACTTTATCGTTATCTAGAAGAGGTTTTTTTGCTAGTTGGGCTGTAAGTATTTGAATATCTTCCCACTTTGGTAAGTCTTTCGAGGGAACACCCATTGCCCCCATTTCTCCATGATGACCAAGTTTTGTTAAGCCATTTTTTGCAAGCTCATGGATGTATGCAAGATGTGGCTCTTCTTCTGTACTCGTTATTTCATTAGTGCTTGAAACTTCTTCTGATTTATTAATTTGATCAGAGGTAAAATTTTTATGTGTACCGTCACAATAAGGTTTGGTGCTACTATGTTTACACATACAAAGATAAGCATCACCAGTTTCTTCAGCTTTAAAATTTATAGGCTCAAATGAAGTACCAGCATGAGACCAATCACAAAATGGTTGGTTTTTAGATTTTCCACAAGTACAAAACATGTATTCTTCATTTTGTACTAGTTCTACTTTTTTAGGTTTGTTATCTGCTATAGTTGGCTTATCCATTAATACCCTTACTCTAATAAATTAAATCTTAAAATAATATGTAATTTTTTATAAGTGTCTTAATTTAAAGCATCAAGACACTTATATATTTAGTTAATTAACGATTATTTAATTTTTTATCTAGGCTAAAATCTTTTGTTTCATTAACAACTAAGAATAAAAAACCACCAGCAAGAGCAATATTTTTCATAAAAGATATAAACTGCATTTGATCAGAAAGATTATTATGAAAAATAACTGCTGTAGCGATGCAAAATATACTTAATAAAGCTGCTGAAACTTTTACTTTATATCCAATCATAATTAATATCGGTGCACCTATCTCAAGTATGATAGCTGGTATTAAAAAAATGCCAGGCACACCTAAAGACTCCATCCAACCAACTGTTCCTTCATAGTTTCCAATTTTATTAATTCCACTTAACAAAAAAATTAGAGAGATAAGTATTCTACCAGTCAGATCTAAGATATTGTTCATATTTTTAGTTCTTTTACTTGCTTTAATCATTACTTGCTGTGTGAACCATCGCAAAGAGGCTGGTTGTTAGTTTGTTTACAAGCACAAAAAAATACTTTTTTTGTTTCTTCTGCTTTGTAAGCTAGAGGAGTGAATTCTGAACCTTGATGAGATCCATCACAAAATGGTTGCTTTGAACTCTTTCCACATGAACACCAGTAGTAAGATTTATCTTTCTCTACATCTACTGCAATTGGTCCGTTACCTGCGTTTTGTCCTTTAGTCATATTGATCCTTTCAATTTATTTGACTTCTATTTAGTGCTTTGGTATTAATAAAGCAATAACGCAAAGTAAACATACTAGTATACAAAAACATACCATGAAAAATTTAATAGATTGTCCAGCTGAAAGAGCCGTTTACTTTCTTGGAGGTAAATGGAAAATTAGAATTTTGTTTAGTTTGCTGCAAAGTAAAAAAATTAGATTTGGTGAGCTCAAAAAAGGATTAAAAACCATTACACAACAAATGTTATCCAAGCAGCTTAAGGAACTAGAAGGAGATGGAATAATTAATAGAAAAGTAATTCGAATAATGCCCCCAAAAGTTGAGTATTCACTTACAGAATTTGGGCTTTCGGTTATGCCTATCTTAAGATCCTTTTCAGAGTGGAATAAAAGAAATACTCGAACTATTTCAGTAAAACTAAATAAGAATTTTGAAGAAAATAGAATTAGATAATATCAAGCAATTGTTTTAAGTTTTTAACCTCATCTTTAGGTTTATAATCAAGATTATCAAAAATATTATTATTTCTGTTTACCCAAATAGAACTGTAACCATAATTTCCACCACCAGAAACATCCCAAGTATTAGCACTTAAAAATGCGACTTCTTCTTTTTGTATTTTGTATTTTTTAATTGGCATGTCATAAACTTTTGAGTCTGGTTTATAAATTCCAACTTCTTCAATTGAAAAAATATCATCAAATATATTATCTAAATTATTACTCTTAACTAATTCGTTAAGAAGAGAGGGTGTTCCATTTGAAAGAATACCTAATTTATAATTTTTTTCTTTTAATCTTTTTAAAATTTCAGGTACTTCAGGAAAAGGTGAGAGCACCTTATAAAGATTTAATAATTCATTTTTCATTGATAAATCTATTTCGTAAGCCTTCATAGATTTATCCAAACTATCTTCTGTCACCTGCCAAAAGTCTTTATGTCTATTCATTAGACTTCTAAGCCAAGTGTATTCTAATTGAGTAGTTCGCCAATAATTAGCAAAGCCTTCCCATTTATCACCAATTTTATCTTTACATTTTTCTGCTGCTGAATTGACATCAAATAAAGTGCCATATGCATCAAAAATTATTGCTTTAATATTTTTCATAAATTAACTTAACATTAATGAGTAATATTAGATTATTTTTTAAAGAAAGTTTATCACTTAATTTAACTGCTAAGCTTGATAAATCTCAATCTCACTATGTGAATAAAGTAATGAGAATCAAAGTGGGTGAGGTTTTTTCTTTATTTAATAACAGTGGAGAGTGGGAAGCAAAAATTTTAACTATTTCAAAAAGTATAGTTGAATTTAATATTACAAAACAATTAAGACAAAAAGAAAATGTAAAAGATTTGTGGTTAGCTTTTTCACCCATTAAATCAAATTATTTTAATTTTATGATTCAAAAAGCAACAGAGCTTGGTGTTACAAAATTTTTACCAATAATATTTGATAGAACAATTGTTAGAAAAATAAATAAAGAAAGATTAGAAAAAGTAATCATAGAAGCTGCCGAGCAATCTAATCGTATTAATGTTCCGCTTATTGAAGATCCCCAATCATTAAAAAGTTTTTTAAATCATGAAAAGATGGACTTAATATTCACAGATTTAAATTCTGAAAATAAAAAATTAGATTTTAATAAATTAGCTCATAATCCAACTTGTGTAATTATTGGTCCAGAGGGAGATTTTTCTGAAGAAGAAAGGGGGGAGATTCTTGCCTTTAAAGGGGTTCAGCCAATTAAAATAAACGAAAATATACTTAGATCAGAAACTGCTGTAATTTCAGCCTTATCAATTGTTAATTACCTAATTAATTGATATTTTGTCGCGAAAACTAAAGTGTAATTTTTTAAAAGACACTTTATATAGTGTGTAACAAATGAAAAAATTTTTAATAACAATTATAACTACAATGTTAATAACTAGCGCCTGGGCGGATCAGCCTAAAAACTGGCAGCTAGGCTTTCAAGATTCTGCCTCTCAAAGTATGACTGAGATTGTTAGTTTTCATAACAACATTCTCCTTCCTGTAATTATTGCTATTAGTGTTTTTGTTTTATTTCTTATGATTTATGTTTGTATAAGATTTAGAGCGTCAAAAAATCCTAACCCATCAAAAACTACTCACAATGTTGCTGTAGAGGTTTTGTGGACACTGATTCCATGTTTAATTTTGATAGTGATGGCAGTTCCATCTTTTAAAATTTTGTATAAACAAGATACTATTCCAAAAGCTGACCTAACAATTAAAGCTGTTGGTTACCAGTGGTACTGGGGCTACGAGTATCCTGATGAAAATATTATTTTTGAATCGTATATGATTAAAGAAGCTGAATTAAAAGAAAACCAACCTAGATTATTAACTGTTGATAATGAAGTTATTGTTCCAGTTAATAAAGTGGTTAAAGTTTTAATTACAGCCAACGATGTTTTGCATGCTTGGGCATTACCATCATTTGGAGTTAAGAGAGACGCAGTTCCTGGAAGAATAAACGAAACTTGGTTTAAAGCTGAAAAAGTTGGAACGTACTATGGTCAATGTTCTGAACTTTGTGGAATTGAGCATGCTTTTATGCCTATCACAGTAAAAGTTGTGACAGATGAAGAATATGCAATATGGTTAGCAGAGGCTAAAATGAAATTTGCAAAAGAGCCAATTGCAGTAAATGAATATAAAAAACTAGCGAGTAAATAAAAATGTACACAAAAACAGCATCACACGACGATCATCACACACCAACAGGTTGGAAACGTTGGGCTTACTCAACTAACCACAAAGACATTGGTACAATGTATTTAATTTTTGCAATTGTTGCAGGAATTATTGGTACAGCTTTTTCAGTATTAATGAGAATTGAATTGATGCATCCTGGTGATGGAATTTTAGGTGGCAACTATCACTTATATAATGTGTTGGTTACAGGCCATGGATTAATAATGATTTTCTTTATGGTAATGCCTGCAATGATTGGTGGATTTGGTAATTGGTTTGTCCCAATTATGATCGGTGCACCTGATATGGCTTTTCCAAGAATGAATAATATTTCATTTTGGTTATTACCAGCTTCATTTATTTTACTATTACTTTCAATATTTGTAGATGGCCCTCCAGGTCAGCAAGGTGTTGGTGGAGGATGGACTTTATATCCACCTTTATCGTCAAAAGCTGGACAACCAGGACCTGCTATGGATTTTGCTATTTTAAGCTTACACTTAGCTGGAGCTTCTTCAATTTTAGGAGCAGTTAACTTTATTACAACAATTTTAAATATGAGAACGCCAGGCATGACTTTGCATAAAATGCCTTTATTTGCTTGGTCTGTTTTAGTTACAGCATTTTTATTATTACTATCACTACCTGTTTTAGCTGGTGCTATCACAATGCTTTTAACAGATAGAAATTTTGGAACAGCATTTTTTGATGCTCAAACTGGAGGAGATCCAGTTTTATACCAACACTTATTTTGGTTCTTTGGTCACCCTGAAGTTTATATTTTAATTTTACCTGGCTTTGGAATGATCAGTCATATCGTTTCAACATTTTCTAAGAAACCTGTATTTGGATATTTAGGAATGGCTTATGCGATGGTTTCAATTGGGGTTGTTGGGTTTGTTGTTTGGGCTCACCACATGTATACGGTAGGTTTAAGTACAGATACTAAAGCATATTTTTTAGCTGCAACAATGATTATTGCGGTCCCAACAGGGATTAAAATATTTTCATGGATTGCAACAATGTGGGGTGGATCAATTTCATTTAAAACTCCCATGATGTGGGCATTAGGTTTTATATTTTTATTTACAGTAGGTGGTGTAACAGGTGTTGTTCTTGCAAATGCAGGTGTTGATACTGCAATGCATGATACTTATTATGTAGTTGCTCACTTTCATTATGTATTATCTTTAGGTGCAGTGTTTGCAATCTTTGCAGGATTTTATTATTGGTTTGGTAAAATGTCTGGGTATGAGTATTCAGAATGGATGGGACAATTACATTTTTGGTTAACATTCATTGGAGTGAACTTAGTATTTTTCCCTCAACATTTTTTAGGTTTAGCTGGAATGCCAAGAAGATATGCTGATTACCCTGATGCATTTGCTGGATGGAATTATGTTTCGTCAATCGGCTCATACATAGCGGTTGCTGGCTTACTAGTATTTTTTGCTAACTTAATTTATTCTTTTTCTAAGAAAAAAGCTGCAGCTCAGAACCCTTGGGGAGAAGGAGCTACAACTCTAGAATGGACTGTACCATCACCACCAAATTTTCATACTTTTGAGGAATTACCAAAATTTGAAGATCCAGATGGTGCTGAAAAAGTATCTAGTTAATAAAGTTACAGCTTTTTCTATATTAAATATTGATGATTAACTCTAAATTAAAAAATAGAAATTTAAACCAAGTGAATGTGTTTAATTTTTCTGAATTATTCAAGCTAATGAAACCAAGGGTAATGTCTTTGGTAATCTTCACGTGTGCTGTGGGTTTATTAATGGCGCCTTCTACAGTTTCTACAAAAGATGCAATGATTGCAATTCTTTTAGTATCAATTGGTGCAGGAGCCGCTGGTGCTCTAAATATGTGGTACGAATCTGATCTTGATGCATTAATGACAAGAACTTGCTTGAGACCAATTCCAATGGGAAAGGTTAATAAAAACCAAGCCTTAATTTTTGGAACATCACTTTCATTTTTTTCAGTAATCGCATTAGATTATTTTGCTAATACAATTTCAGCAGTATTACTGCTGTTTACAATTTTATTTTATGTTTTTGTTTATACAATCTGGTTAAAGAGAAAAACTCCACAAAACATTGTCATTGGAGGTGCTGCAGGAGCATTACCGCCAGTAATTGGATGGACTATAGCAACTAACTCATTATCTCTTGAGCCAATAACCTTTTTTCTGATTATATTTTTTTGGACACCATCGCATTTTTGGGCGTTAAGTCTTTATAAATCAGATGATTATAAAAAGGCAAAAATTCCAATGCTTCCATTAACTAATGGGATAGAGAGCACTAAAATAAATATTTTAGTTTATTCATTATTAATGTTGCCAATGGTTATTTTACCCTACGCAATAGATTTTGTTGGATTAGTATTTCTAGTACCAGCCCTAATGCTTACATTGTATTATAACATTTTATGTTTTGAGCTTTATAAGTTTAAAAAAAATAAATTTAACCCCAAGAAAGCAAAAACAATATTTGGATATTCAATTTTATATTTATTTTTGATATTCGTAATTTTTTTGATAGATAAGATATTATGATGATACCAGACAAAAAAACTAAACGAAAAAATATTTTAACAGCAGTAGCAATAATAGGATTTATGATATTTCTGTTTTTTTTTACACTTTATAATACGGGTGTTTTTGATAGATCAATATAGTGAAAAATAAAACCTTAACTCCAATTCTTTTAGCTGGAATATTTTTTTTAATGTTAGGACTCTCATTTGCTGCAGTACCCTTGTATGATTTATTTTGTAGAGTAACTGGGTTTGGTGGAACAACACAAATATCAAGAGAAGCGCCAGATATAATTTTAAACCAAAAAGTTAGCGTTCGTTTTGATACAAATGTAAATAAACTTCCTTGGAATTTTAAATCAAAAAAAAATGTTATGGATGTTAAAATTGGTCAAGTGAACCGAATCGAATTTGAAGTTGAAAATTATGGCAATGAAACAACTTATGGAGTTGCATCTTTCAATGTTTCACCATCATCATTTGGTAAATATTATAGCAAATTGGGATGTTTTTGTTTTGAAAAACAGGCCTTAAAAGCAGGCGAAAAGGCCACTTATATTATGACTTTTTATTTGGATCCAGAAATGGTAAATGATCCCAATACTAAAAATATTAAAGATGTAACTATGTCCTATACTTTTTTTTCATCAGATTACTATAACCAATCAAAATTATAAAAATGTCCGCAGAAAAAAAACATGACTATCATTTAGTAGACCCAAGTCCATGGCCTATCTACGTTTCATTTTCATGCTTAATTTTAGCAATAGGTTCAGTTTATTATCTACATAGCGAAGTTTCTTGGGGAATGTATTTGGGATTAGCACTACTATTATATGGAACATACATGTGGTTTAGAGATGTTGTTATCGAAGCAGAGCACCAAGGTCATCACACACCAGTAGTACAAATTCACCACAGATATGGAATGACATTGTTCATTGCTTCAGAAGTTATGTTCTTTGTTGCATGGTTTTGGGCTTATTTTGATGCAAGTTTATTTCCATCTTTAGCAATAGGAGGAATATGGCCACCTAAAGATATTGTAACTTTTGATCCATGGGATATCCCACTAATCAATACATTAATTTTATTATTGTCAGGAACGACAGTAACATGGTCACACCACGCATTGCTAGAAGGTGATAGAAAAAGCTTTATTCAAGGACTAGTTCTAACAGTGATACTTGGTTTTTCTTTTTCACTACTGCAAGTTTATGAATATCAGCATGCAACTTTTGATTTTGCAGGAAATATATATGGCTCAGTATTTTATATGGCAACAGGCTTTCATGGTTTTCACGTTATCATTGGTACTATATTTTTAGCGGTATGTTTAATGAGAGCAAGAAAAGGTCACTTTACTGAAGAGCATCACTTTGGATTTGAAGCAGCTGCTTGGTATTGGCACTTTGTAGATGTTGTGTGGCTATTTTTATTTGCTGCCATTTATATTTGGGGAAGTTAATTTTTAGCTCTTGAGATATAAATTTTTATTTTCTATTTTTGTATTTTTTTTCATTTCTGTCTTTCTAGCATTAGGGAGTTGGCAAATTATTAGACTTAATTGGAAATTAGAATTAATTAATCAAATAGAGACATCTCTGAAAGACATACCTGTCAATTTATCAAACAGTAAACATAAAAATTATCTTAGAATTAAAACTAGAGGATCAATTGATTTTGAAAAACAAATTTATCTTTATAACTTAAATGAAAAAGGGAAACCGGGCTTTGAAGTTATTAACCCATTAAAAGTTGGCAATAATAACTATTTATTAAATAGAGGCTGGATACCATTTAATAAAAAAGAAGATGAAACTATAAACGTAATAGATGAAAACTATATTAATGGAGTTTTGAGAAAACAAATCAAACCCAATATGTTTAAGCCTGAAAACGATCTATCTGAAAATTACTGGTTTACATTAGATAGAGATGATATTTTTAAATTCACAGGTAAAAATTTTTCTCCTTATGTAATTTATCTTTCTGGAAATAATGAATTTCCTAAACCAAAAACAATTACAGCAAATATTTCAAATAATCATAAAAAATATGCATTAACTTGGTTTTCGTTAGCGATTTCAATTCTTTTAATATATTTATATTTGAGAAAAAAAAATTATTAGATGAAATATATAAGCACTAGAGATAACTCAAAAGAGTACAGTTTTGAGGAGGTATTTATCAAAGGACTAGCAGATGATGGTGGTCTATTTATCCCAAAAAAAATAAAAAAATACACTACTGAAGAATTAAATTCTTTAAGTAATTTAAGCTATCAAGACTTAGCAAAAAAAATAATTTTCCCATTTATTGGTGATTTCATGACAGAAGCAGAGCTTTCATTAATTGTAGACAAGTCATATTCTTCATTTCGAAAAGATAACGTCGTAGATTTGATAAAAATTGGTGATGCTAAGATTTTAGAATTATTTCATGGTCCAACACTTGCTTTTAAGGATATAGCAATGCAGTTACTTGGTAATTTTTATGAATATTATCTAAGTAAAAATAGTAAACAAATTAATATTATAGTTGCAACATCAGGAGATACTGGTGCTGCTGCTATAGATGCAATTAAGGGTAAAGAGAATATAAATATATTTGTTCTACACCCACACAATAAAGTTTCACAGGTTCAGAGAAAAATAATGTCTACAGTTAAAGAAAAAAATGTATTTAATATTGCTATAAATGGTAATTTTGATGATTGTCAAAATTTAGTTAAGGCAATGTTTGCAGATAAAGAATTCTCTAATTCAATAAACATGTCTGGTGTAAATTCAATAAATTGGGCAAGAATTATTGCACAAGCTGTTTATTATTTTTATACATATTTTCAAATACGGGATGACAGGCTTGTTAATTTTTCAGTTCCAACTGGTAATTTTGGCGATGTTTATGCTGGTTATCTTTCTAAAAAAATGGGTCTACCAATAAATAAACTTATAGTAGCGACAAATCAAAATGATATTTTGCATAGAGCAATCACAAATGGAAAATATGAAGCTGAAACAGTGATTGAAACAAATTCGCCAAGTATGGATATTCAAATTGCAAGTAATTTTGAAAGATTAATTTATGATTTAAATGATTTTAATGATGTTGAAACTGGCAATGTTATGAAAAAAATTAAAGAAGAGGGAAAATATATTATGCCAAAAGATAAATTACAAAAAATTAGTAAAGATTTTCTTTCAGAAAATATGAGTGAAACTGAAGTTTTAAATATTATTAAAGATGTTCATAATAGATATAATGTTATATTAGACCCCCACAGTGCAATAGGCTTTGGTGCATTAAAAAAAATTAACCTAGAAGGTAACAATATTGTTTTAGCAACAGCACACCCCTGTAAGTTTCCAGACGCAATTGATAAATCAATTGGTATCAAGCCAAGTCTTCCAAATGAATTACAATATATAATGAATGAAAAAGAAAATTATGATATAATTTCAAATAATATAAATGAAACTCAAAAATATATTAAGGAAAAATTACAATGAAATTAAAAGAGAACGATAACATACCAAATTCAGAATTTTTTATTATGGAAGATGGTAATCCTACTAAAAAAAATACGCATGAATTTTATAAGGATAAAAAAATTGTTCTTTTTGGTTTACCAGGAGCATATACATCCGTTTGTTCAGCTAAACACTTGCCTGGATACGTAAATAACTATGAAAAATATAAAGAAAAAGGCATAGATCACATCGTCTGTATTTCTGTAAATGATCCGTTTGTAATGGACTCTTGGGGGAAAAGCCAAAATGTAGAAAATAAAATTATAATGATGGCAGATCCTTTCTTAGAATTTACAAAAGCAATAGGTGCAGATGTAGATAAAAGTGCCAGAGGATTGGGAATTAGATCTAATAGATACACAATGTTAATTGATAATCTTAAAGTTATTAAATTACAAGAAGAGGAAGACGCTGGTGCTTGTGAAATTTCAGCAGCACAAAATTTTCTATCATTAGTTTAATTCAGCAGCTTTTTTTGCGAGTAAATCTACTTCTTCATTTAGGGCATTACCTGCATGTGCTTTAACCCAAATCCATTTTATTTCAAATTGATTTGTTAGCTCGTATAGTTGTATCCAAAGTTCTTTATTCTTAACAGGTTCTTTCTTTGAAGTTTGCCAATTATTTTTTATCCATTTATGCACCCATTCAGTAATTCCTAATCTTACATATTGTGAGTCTGTATAGATTTCAATTTGATCATTTTGTTTAATTTGTTTTAAAGCCATAATAGGAGCCATCAATTCCATTTTATTATTAGTAGTGTCTTTTACGCTCCCACTAATTTCTTTGACTTCACCATTTTGGTTTATAATTGCAGCCCAACCGCCATTACCGGGGTTATTTAAACATGATCCATCTGTATAAATTTTAATCATTACTTATAATAATCTTTATAGTGACTAAGATTATTGTGAATAATTAATTTTTGTAGATATTCCATAGGGTCTTTTATTTTAATCAAAGCAGCTTTTGGAGTGTTAAAATAATCATATATCCTTGTTAAAAGATATCGTAATGCAGCACCTCTACACATTACATTTAGTGCATCTTTTTCTTTTTTAGATAAAGTTCTTATACTTTCATATCCATTAATTAAGTTTTTAATTTTACTACTATTCATTACAAACTTATTTTTTTTTTATCAAAGCATAAAGCATTAATGCAGATTGCAATTTCATATATCAAATAGTCATTAGATGAAAAATAAAAATCAATAAAACCTGAAAATTTATTTTTATTAAAAAAAATATTATCTATAAAAAGATCACCATGAATAATTCCTTGAGGTAGATTTTTGGGCCATTTATTTTTGATATCTTTTAGACACAGGTTGAGCGTGTTTTTAAGATTAGGTGTAATTTGATTAGATTTAAATTTTATAGTTTTCAACAAACCATTAAGTCTATGTATTGACATAGAATTTTGCCTATATAATTTTAATTTTGTAGTAACTTTATGAAATTTTGCAATATTTTTTCCCACATCAAAACAGTTTTTATTGTTAAGGATTGTTTTATCTTTGCCTTCTAAAAAAGTTACAATACAGGCTGATTTTGTTTTAATATTGGTTATATGTGTTCCTTTTTTAGTTCTTAAAGGTTTAGGACAGATAATTTTTTTATGATTTAACTTCTCCATTAAATTCATAAAAAAAGGTAGATCCTTTTTTTTAACCCGCTTTTCAAAAATTGTTAGAATAAATTTATTCTGTTTTGTTTTTAATAAATAATTTGTATTTTCAATTCCTTTTTTTATACCTTTGAATTTTTCTATTTTATTAATTTGATAATTGTTAATTAATGATGAAATATCTTTTTTAATTAACTTCGTGTATACAGCCATTTAATTCAATTTTCCTGGAACTTTAAATACGATGTTTTCTTTTATGATCTCAACTATTTCAATTTTTACTTTAAATTTACTTTTAATTTCGTTAATAAAGTTTTCAACTAAAATTTCTGGTGCAGAGGCTCCAGAGGAAATACCAATAACTTTGCAATTTTCTAATTTTTCAAATGGAATTTCACTATCGGAGTGTATCAATTCAGAATGAGGACACCCTGATTGTTCAGCTACCTCAACTAGGCGCACAGAATTTGAAGAATTTCTGCTTCCTAAAACAAAAAACATGTCACATTTTTTAGCTATATTTTTTACAGCAGATTGACGATTAGTAGTTGCGTAACAAATATCCTCTTTAAATGGTTCTTTAATTTTAGGAAACTTTTTTTTTAAAGCTTTAATTATATTTTTTGTGTCATCAACTGAGAGTGTTGTTTGGGTAACATAAGCAATTTTTTTATTATCATCTAGTTCATAAGTCTCAACATCATGTTCATCCTGAATTAAATCAATTGAGCCTTCAGGCAATTGCCCCATAGTTCCTATAACTTCGGGATGATTAATATGTCCTATAAGGACAATATGGTATCCAGCTTTATAAAGATTTTCTGCTTCTCTATGTACTTTGGATACAAGTGGACAAGTAGCATCTATATATTCCATTTTATAGCCATTTGCTTGTTGTGGTACTGACTTTGGAACACCATGAGCAGAAAATATTACAGGCCTACTTTTATCTTTAATCTCATCAAGTTCTTCTACAAATATTGCACCAATTGCCTTAAGACTATCCACAACATATTTGTTATGAACTATTTCATGACGCACATAAACTGGAGCTCCATATTTTGTAATACTTTTTTTGACAATTTCTATAGCTCGCTCAACACCAGCACAAAAACCACGTGGTGCTGATAATAATATTTTAATTTCTTTATATTTCATTTTTTTCTAGAAAGTATTCAAGCAATATATGTGGAAAGGTTAAGGACGCCAAACCAATAAATATAACTTTATATATTGCCTCGTTTACTAGATAGTGATTTGAAAGATAATATAAGCTTAACAAATAGAAAATAGCAGTCAAAATTGTCAAGGGCGCAGCTTTTTTGATAAAAATTAATAGCCCATTTTTAAAATTATATTTATCTAATTCAGTAATTAATGAGAGAGAGTGCCTAAAAGAATGCAAAAAGCAAAAATATAATGTGAAGGCTACCAAAGGTGCAAAGAAGTAATTTAAAATTAAAATTGAAGTGAAGTCAAAAAATATTAATAAGTTAACTAGTTTGAAACCTTTTAAAAAAAAATAAATATTTGTGAGTAAGGAGATTAAAAAAATAAAAGAAATTATATAATTATTTTCTATAAAATTTAAAAATAAATAAAAACTTTCATTTTGTATTAATAATAATTTAAAAATATTGATTGTCTCAACAAAATGAAACATTAAGGGTGCAATAATAATTAATATCCCTTTTAGAAAATAAAGAATTATATTTATGTTAGATTTTTTAGTTATTAGAAATTCTGTATCTTCTTTACCAAAATGATAGGCAGCAACAATTAAAAAAATGATCAGTGATAAAGTTGGCGCAAGCAGCCATATAGCAATTATAGTAACAGCAATTATTAAATAAATTAAGTAAAAATAATAAATATTATTAATATTATATAATTTTATCAGTCTTTTACCTTTTTGATTGTCCAATGCACCATGTGAGATTCCAATTGATAGGATTAGTAATAGACAAATAATTGGAGATATAGACAGATTTTTAAATTGATCAAAAATAAGAGCAAGTGAAGTAGAAAAAAACAAAAAAATAATAGAATGAAAGAAATTAATTTTTTTAATTTGATTATTTATCATTTTTAAAAAATATTTTGATAAAAAGCCATTTGGGCATTTTGAGTATTATATATAAATCTTGTAATAAACTACTTTTATTAGACAAAAATTTAATAATTGTCTCAGGTGAATTGCCAAACATATCAAAAAATATATTTGCCATTTTTTCAGGATGGTAATTAAGAACTTTTAAAAATATTTTGTCCAAAAATTTATATTTTTTATTAATTTCATATCTTTTACTCTCTTTGATAGTGTGAATATTTTTTCTTATGTATTTGCTGTGTTCTTGTATATTTAAAAAGGTATAACCAGTACTCAATCGAGTCATTCCCCCAGCGGTACCTATATTCATTTTATTTCTTTCATTAGCAACTGTGGGATGAAATAATGGGATTGCACCTACTTCGCTATAGTTAACCTTATAATCTCTGATATTAAGATGATTTCTTATATAATTTTTTAATTGTTCATCATAATCTTTTAAAGAATCATTTTTTATCTTAGATAACCAAGTAGTTTCAATTAAAGCTTTATTTTTTGTGTAAGGTAATGTGTAAAAAAAATGAACACTATCACGTTGATCACAATCAAAATCCATCAAATTGAAAATTTCATCATCAAATACGTTTTTTTTAGTTTCAATCTCAATACCTTTAAAATGTTGCCAGAGCTTATCCTCTTTAGAGTCCAGTAGGGGAACGCTATTAAAGATAAAAGCACTATTTAGGTCTATTTCATTAGTATTTTTGTAAAAGCTAATATTTTTATTTTTTTTTAATCGTGTATTTATTTTTTCATAAAATAAACCACTATCTATAGCTTCATAAGGTAATCCGTTGCACTCTAAAAATTTTGTTTTTCCAGGTATATTTATTGAAAAATTATTCCAACTTTTCTGAACACAATCTTGAAAGTTATGATCTATAGTCTTCCAATAAGACCAAGTCTTATCTCTTTTGTATTCTAATCGTGGCTCTATGATTGCTAAAGTTGCATCTTTTAGTTTGTTATGAAGGTCTAGCTCATACGCAAGTGACAATCCTGCACATCCACCTCCAATTATGATATAATCAAATTCTTTCATTTAAATCTACTTCTTCATTGATTAAAAGATGCTCTTTATTTCTAAGGTGGTATTTTTCATTTATAAATATAAGTTTTATCAAGTCTAATATAGATAGAAATGTTTGGTACAACTTACCCAAATTAGCTACATAGATTTTTCCACTCCTATTATAATTGTATATATTTTTTTTATGTAAAATCTTAGTGCCAATTTTTCTATAAATTCTTCTAGCAACAAGTATTGCAAACCTAAACCTAAAAGGAATTTCTTTTATAGAGGCAAAGGAGCTTTCGTAGAACAAATCAGCCATACTTAATGTATTCTTTATAGTCTCGAAGTCATGATTAATATAAAATCTATTATTATTCATATCCTCAATTACATCTCTTGAAATATTTGTTAATTGCATTGCAATACCAAGATCTATTGCTGATTTCATGGAGTTTTTATTTTGTACACCTAAAATTTTTGCCATCATTAAGCCTACAGTACCAGCAACCCTATAAGAGTATATTAACAATTCCTTTTTTTTGTTAAATTTAACTACCTCATTTAAATCAGACTCAATACCATCAAATAAATCTTCAACAATCTTGATTGAAATTTTATTTTCCTCCATAAGGATCCACATATTTTTTATTATCAAATTATCAAAATTTTTATTTATAAAATCATTCTTAAAAATTAGTAAATTTTTCTTTTTAATATTTAGTTCATTTTTATCATCAGCAATATTATCTATTGTTCGACAAAAATCATAAAGAGATGAGCATTTTTCATAAATATTTTTTGGTAAAAAAAAACCTGCCCAGTTAAAAGACTTGGCATAAATAGATAAATAATTGTTTTTTGACATTATAATATTTTATCTAAAACTTTTGCTGAAGAGAGCACACCTGGAACCCCTGCACCTGGGTGCGTTCCTGCTCCAACAAAGTATAATCCATCATAAATTTCTGATTTATTATGAAATCTAAAATATGCAGATTGAGTAAATTTTGGCTGAATCGAAAAACCTGATCCAAATTTGGTATTCAATTCATTTTCAAAATAATCTGGCGTTAAGTAGAAATCTTCAATAATGTTTTCTCTAAGATTCGGTAGCAATGCTTTTTCCATCTTATCTATTACTAAATTTTTCATTTTTTCACCTTCAATTTTCCAATCTATTTTGGATTGATTGTTTGGAACGGGCACTAGAACATAAAAACAATCATTTCCCTCCGGTGCCATTGATTTATCTGTAGCTGATGGTCTATGCAGGTAATAACTTATGTCATCGTTTAATTTTTTATTATCAAAAATATCGCTTAGATGTTCTTTATATTTTTCACCAAATTTTATTGTATGGTGCTCTACATCTGGGTATGTTTTTTTTGTTCCAAAGTAGTAAACAAATAGACCCATAGAATACTGCATTCGATTTTGCTTCCATTTAAATAAAGAACTTGTTCTGTTTAGACTTAGAAGCTTTTCATATACGGCAGGAGGATCAGCATTACATATCACATTATTCGAGAGCATTTCTTTCTGATTATCTAATTTTACTCCACTAATTTTGCCATTATCAGAAATTATCTCAGTAACCTCATGTCCTTTGATCACTTCAATTTCTTGTTCAATCATTAATTTTTCTAAGCCATTAATTATGTTACCAGTTCCACCCATTGAGTAATGGATGCCCCATTTTTTTTCCAGATATAGAATTAATCCATATATAGAAGTTGTTGTAAAAGGGTTTCCACCAACTAAAAGAGGATGCATACTTAGCATACGTCTTAATTTTTCATTTTTTATATATGAAGAAACTAATGAATAAACTGATTTATAGCTTTTAAGCTTTAGTAAAGAAGGTAATTGCTTCATCATCACAAGAGGTTTATCAAATGGCACATCAGCCAGTTCTGTGAAGCCTTTATCAAATATTTTTTTTGTAAATTTTACAAGTTGTTCATAGCCTTTAACATCTTCTTTATTTATTTTTTCAATTTGTTTTTTCATTTGATCTTCATTTCCAGAATAATCAAATACACCTCCATCCTCATAAATAAATCTATACCAAGTTTTTAAGGGAGTGAGTTTTATATAATCCTGAGACTTCTTATTAAATAAAGTAAAAAGCTCTTCAATTAGATAGGGTGCGGTAATAACTGTTGGACCAGCGTCAAAAGTAAAACCATTTTTTTTAAACACTCTAGCTCTTCCACCCAAGTCAGGATGTTTTTCAATTAAAGTTACTTTATGATTTTTAGCTCTTAATCTTAATGCTGCAGCTATACCACCAAATCCAGAACCAATGACAATAGATTTCATTGGGTTAATTTATAGTTTTTTTAAAAAATTGTAAGGTAATTATGAGCTTATTTTTTTTAAAGCTATTTTTGTTTCTTCAAGGTTTTTTTCAAAAAGACCATCAAGTTTTGATTTATCAACAGATGTGTTAATAATTTTTTTAACAGAATCAACAGCAATTTTAATTGAAACATCTTTTATTTCTTTAAGTGCAGCTTCTTTCATTTGAGAAATTTTATTTTCTGCTAAACTTTTTTTAATTTCTGAAGATTTATGAAATTTATCATTCATTTCGATTATAAGATGATCGCTATCTTTTTTGGCTTGTTGTAAAATATCATTGCTCACTGTTTGTGCGGTATCAAGTTTATTTTGAGCATTATCTAATAAAACCTTTGCCTCTTGCCTTAGTTTTTCACTTTCATCTATTTCATTTTTAATATCAAGGATAAGCTTATTTAAAAGTTCATTAATCTTTTGAGGTATTTTTAAATAAACTAAAGCTCCAATAAATATTAAAAAGGATATAGCTACCCAAAAAGTTGCATCAATTACCATAATATTCATCCATTTTTTTTCTTGAAAGATCTTCTACTATTGCAGAAATACTACTACTGTTAACTTCAGCTCCTATTAGTTCCTGCAGTAAGTCCGAAGAGGTCTCTACAGCAATTTTTTTGATTTTTTCTGGTGCATTATCTCTAAAAGTTTTTATCTCAATCTCAGCTTTATTAACTTCTTCATCAAGCTCTTTTTCTAGTATTTCCTTCTTTACACCAATATCTTTCAGTACTTTTTCTCTAGCTTGTTTAAAGTAGTTTTTTGCTTCATTTTTGCTCGATTGTACTATCTTTTCGTATTCTTCAATTTTTTGTTCACTTTCTTCTCTTTGCTTTTCCGCAGCCTCAATATTTTCTAAAATTTGAGATTTTCTAGTTTCTAGATTGGCACTTATTTTTGGAAGTATAAGTTTAGATAAAACAACATATAAAATTCCAAAAGTAATAATTAACCAAAAAATTTGAGAAACCCAAAACTCTGGATTTAATTGAGGCATTCCACCGCTTTCAGCTGCAAAAGCTTCCATAAAAAACAGGAAGCTTAAAAATATCGACTGAAAAAATATTTTTTTAATCATTAAATTTAAAATGCAAATAAAATAATTAACGCTACAACTAATCCAAATAGGCCAGTTGCTTCAGCTAAAGCAAACCCTAATAAAAGATTAGGAAATTGTTTTTGAGCTGCAGATGGGTTCCTCATCGCGCCAGAAAGGTAATTACCAAAGATAATTCCGATCCCAACACCGGCACCTGCTAGAGCTATTGCTGCTAGTCCTGCTCCGATCATTTTTGCTGCTTCTAATTCCATTATATCCTCCTTATGTTAGTTAATGGTGTAAATTTAATGCATCATTCAAGTAGATGCAGGTTAAGATTGCGAAAACATATGCTTGAAGAAAAGCAACTAGTATTTCCAAGCCAGTTAATGCAACCGAAAAACTCAGTGGAAGCCATCCACCAACTATTCCAAGGCTTATTACAAAGCCTCCGAAAACTTTCATCATTGTATGACCAGCCATCATGTTTGCAAATAAACGAACTGAAAGACTAACCGGTCTACTTAAGTAAGAAATTATTTCTATAACAACTATTAGTGGTAATAGTACTGCAGGTACTCCACTAGGTACAAATAGTTTTAAATATCCTAATCCATGTTTCATAAATCCAATAATTGTTACACCCACAAAAATAAATAAAGCCAAGATAAAAGTAACAATGATATGGCTAGTTACTGTAAAGGCATAAGGGATCATCCCAAACATATTACAAAATAGCACAAACATAAATATTGAGAAGATAAACGCAAAGTAGGGTTTTGCTTTTGATCCTGCGGTATCACTTATCATTTTGGAAACAAAAGTATAACTTAATTCAGAAAGAAGTTGCATCTTGCTTGGTAGTAAAGAATTTTTTTTTGACCCTAAATTAAAAATTAATAAGATTGCAAGAGAACTAATCACCATAAACAAGCTTGCATTTGTGAAAGAAATATCTATTGCGCCTAATTTAATTTCTGGTCCAATTCTATAAACTTCGAATTGGTTCATCGGGTTTGTAGCCATAATTTTTTAAATCTATTTTTGCATATTTTTTGCAGATCTGAATACGTTTATAATTCCAGCAACAACACCTACAAAAAAAAATATTAATATTAACCAGGGCTTAGTACCAAAGGTCTTGTCTAAAATAAACCCTATAATTGTCCCAACTGCCACCGCGGACACTAATTCTGTACTTAATTTAAAGGCAGTCCCAATAGAAGAGGGCGCCTCTTCATTTTTATACAGATTTTTCTTAGAAAGCTTATTTTTTGCAATCTCCAAGCGAGTTTTAAGGCTATCTTTTGGCATTCAAATTGTTAAGCAACCATGCTCTCTGCTTTTTGTAAATCAACAGCAACAAGTTGGCTAATACCTTTTTCAGGCATTGTAACTCCATAAAGTCTATTCATTTTTGACATAGTTAGAGCATGGTGAGTTACGATAATAAATTTAGTGTCAGTTATTTTAGTTAAATCATCAAGAAGTCCACAAAATCTTGTTACGTTAGCATCATCTAGTGGAGCATCAACCTCATCTAAAACGCAGATTGGAGATGGGTTAGTAAGGAACACTGCAAAAATAAGAGACAAGGCTGTTAAAGCTTGTTCACCACCAGATAATAAAGTTATAGACTGAAGTCTTTTACCAGGAGGACTTACCAGCATTTCTAAACCAGCTTCAAGAGGGTCATCAGAGTCTACTAACTCTAGTTTTGCATTTCCACCGTTAAATAGTTTTGTATAAACTTCATTAAATTTTCTATTAACTTTTTCAAAAGCTTCTAACAGTCTTTCTCTTCCTTTTTGATTTAATTCATTAATACTTTCTTTTAATTTTATAATAGCAGATACAAGATCTTCTCTATCTTGTTCCATTTTTTTAATTTCTATTTCATATTTACTAGTTTCTTCATCAGCTCTAAGGTTAACCGATCCCAATTTTTCTCTTTCATTTTTTTTTTTATCTAAAGCATCTTCTTGCGCAACAGAGTCAGGTAGCTCTTCAACACCATTTAAATTAGAATTTTCTAGAATATCATTTTCTTCAAGATTAAGTTCAGAACTAACTCTTTCTAACAGATCTTCTTTACGTTTTTTTAAACCTTCGACAGTTGCTCCTGAGCTTGCTTTTCTTTCTCTGATTTGAATAGATCTTTCTTGAACGTCATTTAACTCAAGTCTTAAAGAGTTTATCTTTTTATCTGTTTCTTCAATTATTTTTTCATTTTCAATTTTTTCATTTTGTGAAATTCTTAGACCCTCAGTAATTTGCCCTTTTCTTTCTGCTTGGGCTTTAGGTTGTTGATCACGCTCATTTAACTGTGATAGTAATTTATTTTTTCTTTCAGTTAATTCTGTTACCATTTTTTCAGAATTAGAGAGTAAGTTTTTCCAACTTTCAACTTCTGATTCTATGGCTTTAATTCTTTCATTTCTTTTTACAGACTCTTTTTTTATTGATTGATTTTTACTAAAACTATCAGCATATTTTTCTTGCAATAATTTTATATTTTCATTTTTTTCATTAATATTAGAAAGCTTTTTCTTACTCTCTTCATCTTCAAGGTTATCTAAAAAACCATCTATTTCAATTTGACATCTATCAAGTAAAGTAAGCGCTTGATTAATTTCATTGTTATTAATCAATTCTTTAGCTCTGGTGATTGTATTTTTAACATTTTTAATTGGCCCAATAGCAATATTTATATTTCCATCAGCAAAAATATTAATAATTTCATCAACAGATTTTTGTTCATCTTTTAATAGGTTTTTTGCCTTCTCAAGATCTTCGTTTGATAATTTTTCTGTTTCAAAATATTTAGAATCTATTTCTATTAATTCATTTTTCTCTTCTTTTAAGCGTCTTTCATTTGAGTTAGCATCAATTACAATCCCCTTTTCTCTGTCTATATCTTCCTCGATAGTTTTTAGGGATTTTTTAATATTTTCAATTTCATCTTGAGTTCTAACATTTTCTTCATCTAAATTTTGTAGCTCTAAATTTAATCTTTGAATTTTGGATAGATTTTCTATATTTTTTTCTCTTAAGGGAGAAACTTTATCTGTTTCAGTTTTAATTAAATTTTCAAATTGAGCAATCTGTTGATTGAAGTTACTTACCTCTCCTTCAGCTTCATTGTTAATTTCATTTTCTATTCTAATCTCATTATCAATGTCTAATAATTTTAAATAATATAGCCCTGCTTCAATTTTTTTTATTTCTTCAGATATAAGTTTATATTTCGTTGCCTCTTCAGCTTGTTTCTGAAGGTTTGCTAATTGTTTTTCTTGTTGTCTTCTTAATTCATCAGCTCTTTTTAAGTTTGTCTCTGCAGCATTTAATCTAAGTTCAGCCTCATGCCTTCTCACATGTAACCCTGAAATATTAGCTGCTTCCTCCAAGATTGCACGCCTGTCAGTAGGCTTAGCAGTTACTAAAGCTCCAATTCGTCCCTGACTAATCATTGATGGTGAATGAGCACCCGTAGATAAATCTGCAAAAAACATTTGAGCGTCTCTAGCTCTAACTTCTTTGTCATTTATATAAAATTTTGAACCCTTATCTTTTTCAATCTTTCTTCTAACTTCAATATGATCTAAATCTTTATATTGCATTGGACCATCATGACTTGCATTATCTACACTAATAGAAACCTCTGCTATATTTTTAGAAGATTTATTAGATGTACCATTAAAGATAACATCTTCCATACCTGAACCACGCATACTCTTAGCTGAGGTTTCACCCATAACCCATCTTAAGGATTCCACAATATTAGATTTCCCACAACCGTTTGGACCAACGATGCCGGTTAAGCCGTGCTCTATAAGAAAATTTGTTTTTTCAGCAAATGATTTAAATCCGTTTAATTGGATTTTTTTAAACTCCATGGACTAACTTATATCAGTTTTTCCAGATATTTTTTTAAATTCTTATAATTTAGGGCTTTATCAAACTTTTTATCATTAATTATTATCGTAGGAGTAGCATTAACTTCAAATTTTTTTACCCCATCGATTCGATCATTTAAAACGTAATCTTCTATAGCTTTATCACTTAAGCATTTTTCAAAATCTAAGTTTACACTTTCACTTTCTAAGAATTTTTTTAAATAACCCGTTGCTTCTTCTGGAGTTTTTCCTCTAGCCCATTTTTTTTGCCCAGAGTATAAAATATTCAAAATATTTGAATTACCATCGTTATTACACTGAGCAATTTTTGATGCATTAAAAGCTGCTAAATCTAATGGAAAATGTCTAAATTCTATTTTTACTAATCCTTTATCAATGAAGTCTTTTTTAAGTTCAGGATATACATCTTTATGAAAATTTGCACAGTGACCACAAGTCAATGACTCGTATGCAATTATTGTTATTTTAGCACTTTCTTCTCCTTCAGAAATTCTTTTGACCATTTCATTATCTGCAGCAAGCGCTTTAGCGGAGAAGATTAAAAATATTATAAATAATGTTGAGGTGAATTTTTTCATCGTTGTTTAAATAGTTTTGTTAATTCAAGTAATGATTTTTTAATTTTATCATTCTTAATACTATTTATCCTATCTGCATATTTAATATTTGTCACATGATTTTCATTAGCGTCTAATTTTTTGAACTTTGTTTGGGCGTCATCAAAGCTTATGAATTTCAATTTCTCAACAACGGCATAGCCAAAAAAACTATTCATTTTATCCATTATTACTTTTTTAGAATACTCTAAATCAATCTCATGCCCTCTCTTTACCATTATTTGAAGAGTGCTTACTCCAAATTTATTCGAATTTTTAAAGGATTTGGGATAGCATATTTGAAAAAGATCATCCCCAACTATGTACTTCCAGTTATTAAGTGTTTCAGAAAATATATGACCCTTTTTTTTGATTATTTTTTTAATGTTTTTTGGCAAAGTGTCTTTAAAAGACCTTAAGCCTTGAATAGTTTTAAACCTCTGCTTAGTATTATTTTTAAATTGCATATGACCAAATCCATACTAACAAATAAAATTCTTTATTGGTACGATAATAATAAAAGATCACTCCCATGGAGAAAAGAGTTATCACAAGTTAAGCGAGAATATTACACGTTAGTAAGTGAATTTATGTTACAGCAAACGCAGGTTGCAACTGTAATTCCATACTTTAATAATTTTATAAAAGATATTCCAGATATTAAATCTCTATCAAAAATTAAGGAACATAAGCTTTTAAAATATTGGGAGGGCCTTGGTTATTATTCAAGAGTAAAAAACTTAAAAAAGACTGCACAAATATTAGAAAAAAATTTTAACAGAAGGTTACCAAACACGATTGATGAATTAAAATTATTACCTGGAATAGGTGACTACACTTCTAATGCAATAATGGCAATTGCCTTTAACAAGCCATTTATTCCCTTAGATGGAAATATTGAAAGAGTAATTAAAAGATTATTAAATTTAAAATTACCCAAAGAAATTACAAAAGATAATCTTGTTAAGAATAAAAAAATATTAGGTAATTCAACTAGAGCAAGCGATTATGCTCAAGCGCTAATGGAGCTAGGTGCATTGATTTGTCGACCTAAAAATCCCTTATGTCACCAATGTCCTTTAATTAAAAATTGTAAGTCTTTTAAAAAAAAAGATTTTGAAATAATAAAAGAAAGAAAAAAGAAGATTGATAAATTTTATTTATTAGAAGTTTATAAAAAGAATAATAAATTTTTGTTAATCAAAAATACTAAATTTAATTTTTTAAAGAATTTGCAAATATTTCCCATGAAGCAAATATCCAAACCTGATAATTTAGCAAAAGCTTTAAACTTCAAGATATCCAATATGAATATGAATGTAATAATCAAGTTTTCCAAGTTAAAAGGTGAAATTTCTAACTCTTCTTGGATTGATAGCTCTAAGCTTGAAGATTATACTTTGCCCACATTTACTAAAAAAATTTTTAATTATTTAAAAAAGATTTAATGAAAAATATAGCAATAATAGGAGCTGGTATTTCAGGCCTGTATATTGCAAATCTTTTAAGTCAAAACTCTAATTACCAAGTGACAATTTATGAGAAAAATGCTTCTGTTAATTTGGAAAAAGGATATGGAATTCAACTTTCAGTTAATAGCATCAAACTGTTAAATCAAATAAATTTTCAAAAAATCAGGATAGAAGATAAATTTCACCCCAATAAACTAGATTTTTATTCTTTAAAAAATAATAAAAAAATATGTGATTTAGATATATCCATGTTTAACAGCACTGATACAAAATATACTACCTTACAACGCTCTACTTTAATTAATTTCTTAAAAGATGGGCTTCATGAAAATATTATTCATTATAATAAAAAAGTTATAAAAATTAATGAAGAAGCAGAAAGTAAAGAAGTTTCTTTTGAGGATGGTTTATCTGTTAAATGTGATTACTTAATTATCTCCGATGGAACTTTTTCAAAGACAAAATCATTAATTGCCAATAAAGAAACTAAGCCAAAGTATTTTAACTCTATTGCCTTAAGAGCAACAATTGACCAGGATGCCCTTAAGGGCATTAACCCAGAGAATATATCTTTGTTTTTAGGGTCTAATTTACACTCAGTTCTTTATCCAGTTAATAGCAAAGGACAGTTTAACTTTATTACCATTTTTAGAAAAAAGCTTAGCACTAAAGAGTTATCTGATTATTCTTTATTTGAGAACAAAGATTTTGCTGCATCTATTATATCTGAAATATCAAAGCAAGTACCCCCCGAAACAATGAACAATCTAAAAAGTATTAAATGTTTTCCAATATTTGTGAGTTCTGATGTCAATGAACCAAAAAATAAAGATACTTTTATCATTGGAGATGCCTTTTTTGCTTTACCCCCAACCTTTGCTCAAGGCGCCTCTCAATCAATAGAGGTTGCCAATGAACTTTATAAAAATTTAGAAAATGAAAACACTCAATTTAACTCTGAAAGAGTTAAAAGAGTAAGGATGATTGATATGAAATCAAAACTTAATTATTTTGCTTTTCATTTATCTAATCCATTAATAATTTGGATTAGAAACTTAGTAATAAAAAAATTAGTTAAAAATGAAAAATTTATTAACAGTTATCTTGGTAAAATTTATAAAGACTAATTTTTAGAAATTAATCTTTGTCTTAAATTATCAATTGGCACAGAAACGCCATTCACTGTACAATGCCAGAAAGTCCATCCATTACAGCTTTCAGAACCAAGTATTGTTGCTGCAACTTTATGAATTGATCCTTCAGCTTGATTATGCTTGATACTTCCATCTGCCATAATCTTAGCAACTATTTTTTTCTTTTGATCAAAAATACTTGTTCCAGGCTTTATTATTCCAAGCTCTACTAGTGATCCAAAAGGTATTCTAGGCTTAGATCGATTATTTTTTAAAGTGTCTAAGAAATTATCCTCTAAAGGTTTTGTATTTTTTAACCTTTCTTCTGCTGCTTTAAAATAAGTCTTCTCTTTCTCTATACCATAATATTTTCTACCTAATTTTTTTGCAACCGTTGCAGTTGTTCCAGATCCTAAGAATGGGTCTAGAATTAAATCGTCCTTGTTTGATGATGCCAATAAAACTCTATGTAATAAAGATTCTGGTTTTTGAGTAGAGTGAACTTTTTTACCATTTTTTTTAAGTCTTTCTGCACCATTACAAATAGGTAAATTCCAATTAGATCTCATTTGAAGATCGTCATTTAAACATTTCAAAGATTGATAGTTAAAAGTATATTTTGACTTCTCACTTTTAGAAGCCCAAATTAAAGTTTCATGAGCATTTGTAAACCTTGTTCCTCTGAAATTAGGCATTGGGTTATTCTTATTCCAGATAACATCATTTAAAATCCAAAAACCCAAATTTTGTATTGCAGTGCCTACTCTAAAAATATTATGATAGCTTCCGATAACCCAGATGGCTCCATCTTTTTTTAATATTCTTTTACATTCAGAAAGCCAAGCAACTGTAAAGTCATCATATTTTTTAAAGCTTTCAAACTGATCCCATTTATCATTGACAGCACTGACTTTGCTTCTGTCTGGTCTTGTAAGGGAATTTTTTAATTGTAAATTGTATGGTGGATCAGCGAAAACAAGATCAAAGGTTTCGCTTGGAATTTTTTTTAATTCCTCGAGACTGTCACCATTAATAATCTTATTTTTAAAATTGTTTTCCATTTTGTATAAAACAATTAGACTCCAAACAGATTCCACGGTCAACCTGTGATTGAATTAAATGGATTCAATTTGTGTTTATTATTTCTTAAACAACCAGATCTTGTGTTGCTATTATTAGGATTTATAGAAGATCACTAACAGGAGAAAATGTTTTACGGTGATATTTGGTAATACCAAATTGTTTAATTGCCTTTAAATGTTCTTTGGTTCCATAACCAGAGTTTGTATCCCATCCATAATTATTAAATTCTTTTGAAAGTTTTGTAATAAATTTATCTCTACTGACTTTTGCAATAATTGATGCAGCAGAAATGCTTGGAATTTTTTGATCTCCTTTAATTACATATTCTAATTTATAGTTTTTTAAATCAGGTAGTTTGTTACCATCAATTAAAACAAGTGAAGGTTTTATCTTCAATTTAAGAATGGCTCTTTTCATTGCAAGTAAACTTGCATGCAATATATTAATTTTTTCAATTTCTTTAGTCGACGCCTGGCCTATAGCCCATATAGAATTTTTTTTAATATATTTTTCAAGCTCTTCTCTTTTGTCTTTTGTTAGAGTTTTTGAATCTTTTAATAATTTTTTATCAATAGAATTATTTAATATGACAGCTGCTGCATAAACGGGTCCGATTAAGCTTCCTCTACCAACTTCATCAACACCTGCTAAGATTTTCATTAAACGGATAGGTTTAGTTCTAAGATTTTTTGTTTAATCTTTTTTAAGTCATCCCATGAATGTTTTTTATTTTCAGGAGCTCTTAAAAGATAAGAGGGGTTAAAAGTTATGATAACGTTGTAACTTGTATTCTTTACAATTACTTCTTTCCATTTTCCTCTTTCAATAGAAATTTTACTATTTAAACCAGTTAAAGATTCCATAGCAGTACTACCCATAAGAATTATTATTTTAGGATTTATTATTGAAATATGTTTTTGTAAAAATTGAGAATATCTTTTAATTTCTGTAGAGTTTGGCTTTCGATCTTCAGGGGGCCTAAAGTTTACAGCATATGTTGTATAAATATTTTGTTTTTCAATATTTATTGCAATTAGCATTTTTTTTAAAAGATCTCCTACCTCACCCATAAAAGTTAATCCGGCATTATCTTCTTCAACGCCTGGAGCTTCACCAATTAACATTATAGGGCTATTAATATTTCCATCTCCTAAAATTATTTTTTTTGAATTATTCTTTAAGTTACAATCACTAATTGAGTTTATTTGTTCTTTAAGATTCTCAAGCTCTTTAACTTTATCTATTTTTTGAATACTCAGATCTTTTTTTAAGTCATTACTAGTATTTTTTAGTCTATTGATTGGTTTTTCATCAAAAATAAAGTCAGATCCAGTAGAGTTTAAGAACTCAGAGTCAAAATTCGTTTTTTGATTTATTACTTTTTTAGACATAGAATGGCCAAATGTTGGTAAAGTTTTTTAAATTCTTTTTAATATTAATACTTTATCAGAGTCCATTATACTCAAAAAATACCAGTTTAAATGATTTTAATGCAAGGTATTTGTCTAATTATTTTTCAGGAATTGTAGCTTATGAAAATCTAGATAATACAGAAGCTTTAAAATTTTTTAATTCATCAAAAATATTAATAAAACAGCATGATGCCTATCTTGAGAGGTATGTATTTTCCTTAGTACTTGATGGCAAAGTTGAGAAAGCAATTAATCAAGTTAAACAGAACTCAACAAAAAACAACTCTGACTTTTTTCAGGCTAATTTGTTGCTGGCGGTTGATAGTTTAAAGAAAAAAAACTTTAAAAAAAGTAAAGTTTATATTGATAGATCATATGAATTTATTAACAATGATAGACTTTCATTAATCATTGCAGAAACCTTCAAGCAATATTTATCAGTTTTTGAAGAAAAAAAATTAGTGAAACAAACAAATACGTTTGGAAATTTTTCATTTATTAACGAAGTTTTTCAAAGATGTTATTTAAATGATAAAGATACAGAGAGATATTTTAATACATTAATTAATTCACAAAACGATGCTGATTATTCAAGGTATGTATTTTTTTTGATCAGTTATTTAATCAAGAAAGATAATTACGATAAGGCAAAAAAAGTTACTAATAATTTTGATTATTTAAATTCATCAGTATTAATTTCTCAAGGTAAAAAATGGATAGAAGATAAAAACTTAGATAATTTCCAAGAAATTTTTTCATGTACAAATTCGAATGACATTGTTAGTGAACTATTTTTTCTAATAGCAAATCTCTATTCCTCTCAGAATGATTATGAGAAATCAAATTTTTATTTAAATATAGCAAACTATTTAAATCCTAAATTTATTTTCAATTTGTCTTTATTAGCTGAAAATTATTATTTGAGTGATGATTATTCCAATACATTAAAAACTCTTGAAGCATTTGATAAAAAGCATGAATTTTATTATTGGTTTAAGTTAAAAAAAGAGTCTCAAATTATTTTAAAAAAAAATAATAAAGAAGCATCTCTAAAATTTATCAATGAAAAATTTAAAGAAATTAAAAACCCAAATAAAAAAATTATATTTGATATTGCAAATATGCATAAAAATGCAAAAAAATATATTGAAGCAATAAATTTTTATGATCAAATACTTTTAAAAATGAACGCTAATTCTGACTTATACGCTGAAATATTATATAGGCGTGGAGGAAGTTACGAGAGATCTGGAGATTATGTAAAAGCAGATAAAGATTTATTAAAGTCTCTAGAAGCCAACCCAGATGATGCTTATGTATTAAATTATTTAGCTTACTCATGGTTGGAAAGAGAGCATAAAATTGATACTGCTCTTAAAATGCTTGAAAAAGCTTATGAAGCCAGAAGTAACGATCCATACATTATTGATTCAATCGGTTGGGCATATTACTTAGTTGACGAATATGAAAAAGCAGAAAATTTTCTTAAAAGAGCAGTTGAATTAATGCCTCAGGATCCAGTAGTTAATGATCATTACGGTGATATTCTTTGGCAGCTTGATAGAAAAATTCAAGCAAGATATTTTTGGCAAGCTGTTTTAAATTTAGATGAGACTGAAGATGCCACGAAAAAAACTATTAAAAATAAATTATTAGAGGGATTAAAAAATTCCTAAATTATGAATAGTTTTAAGATAAAGTCTTATGCAAAGATAAATTTAGCTCTAAACGTTACAGGAAAAAAATCAAAGCTTCATAATATCGAAAGTTTAATTTCTTTTATCGATTTACATGATTCAATTACAATAACAGAAAGCAATACAAAACAGCATAAAATCAATTTTATTGGAAGATTTTCTAAAAACATCAGTAAAATTAATACTATTTCAAAATTGTTAAAAATTTTAGATAACAAAAAACTTTTGAATAATAAAAAATTTGAAATTAAAGTTATAAAACATATACCTCAAAAAGCCGGAATGGGAGGTGGGTCTATGAATGCTGCCAGTCTATTAAATTTTTTTATTGAAAAAAAATTAATTAAAATAAAAAAAAATGACTCAAAAAAAATAAGTAATGAAATAGGATCAGATGTGATTTTAGGTATAAAGCCATCACTTGCTATTCTTTTATCTAATGGAGATATTAAAAAATTCAAAAATAAAATTAAATTTCATATATTGGTTGCGAAACCTAACTTTGGATGTTCTACAAAATATATTTATTCTAAAGTTGATTCATTCTCTAAACCTCAATTTAACCCTCCTAAACAGAAACTATTTGAAGCAAAATATTTAAAAAATTTGGACAATGATCTTGAAAAGGTTGCCTTAAATAAATATCCAGAACTTAAAAGAATTAAATCCTACCTCAATGGTTTACCCAACACCCTATTTGTTAGAATGTCCGGATCAGGATCCTCAATAGTGGCTTATTTTCATTCCAAAAAGGCCTGCAAAAAAGCATGCAGCCAATATAAACGAAAATTTAATAACCACTGGTGTATTGAATCAAAAACTATATAATTTTTTTTTTTTGTGATATATGCAACTAATATTGGCCCATGGTGAAGTGGTATCACATCTGTTTTTGGTACAGAGATCCGAGGTTCGAATCCTTGTGGGCCAGCCATATATGAATAGCTTATTAGATAAAATTTTTTTTAGATCTCAAAACCTTAATCACATAAATTTAGGCTTCAAAAATATTAAAAAGGAAACAGAGGTTTCAAAAATATTTGAAGCAATTCATTCATACTCTAGCAATAGTGAAATCCGGTATGTAGGTGGATGTGTAAGAAAGATTATTAATAAAGAAGCATATGATGACATAGATTTAGCAGTTAATTTAAATCCAAAAGAGGTTTGTGAGGCTCTTACTAAAAAGGACATAAAATATTACGAGAGTGGAATAGAACATGGAACAATTACAGCGTTAATTAATGATATAAAGTTTGAAATTACATCATTGAGAAAAGACATTGATACAGATGGACGACATGCAAAAGTAGAGTTCTCTGATAGCTGGAAAGAAGATGCTTCTAGAAGAGATTTTACTATCAATTCTATTTACGCGGATATTGAAGGAAGTTTATTTGACCCATTTGATGGAAAAAAAGATTTAGAAAGAGGAAAAATTAATTTTATTGGAAATGTAGAAACCAGAATTAAAGAGGATTATTTAAGGGTATTAAGATATGTCAGATTTTTTCTTAGTTATTCTAAGCATAGTCATGACCCACAAGTTATTAAAGCAATTAAAAAAAACCTAAGTGGTGTTTCAAGTATTTCCTCAGAAAGATTAATAGATGAATTTCAAAAATTATTAAAATCAAATGGTTTTCTAAAGTTAACTAAGGATAAGGATTGTTTAGAGATTATAAATCTTATTTTTCCACAAATAAAAAATATTTCTCTATTCAATAAAATGAATAGTTTTGCAAAAAAAAACTTTCTTGAAATGGACTTTATTTTCTTATTATCTTTAATGATTATTGATGGAACTGATAATGTAGATTACTTTATTTATAAATTTAATTTATCCAAAAAAGATCAAAAAAGACTTATATTTTTAAATAAGTTTAATTTAGAAAAAAATACGAACCAAACCTTTTCAGAAAAAAATCTAAATAAAATTTTTTATTTTAATGGCAGGGAGGCATTATTAGATGTTCTTTATTTTAAAATTTTTAAATCCAAAAAAGTAGACAATAAGTTAATTAAAATGATTGAAATTTTTAAAAAAAAAGAAATGCCTGTTATGCCATTTAAAGCTAGTACTTTGATGGAAAAATATAAAATTCCTGAGGGAAAGGAGCTGGGACAGAAGTTAAAAGCAATAGAAGAAGTCTGGACTAGTAATGATTTTAAAATTTCAGATAAAGAACTTCAAAAAATAGTAAGTAATTAAACGTACTTTACATCTTTAATTTCAAAGTTTTTTACACCTGCGGGAGTTTTAATTTCAACTAAATCATTTTTGTTTTTTCCAATTAAACCTCTACCTATAGGTGATTGAAAAAATATCAGTTTTTTTTGAAGGTCAGCCTCGTCTTTTCCAACTATTTTATAGGTAATTTTTTCTCCAGTATCCAAATTTTCTAAATCTACAGTTGAGCCAAAGATGACTTTGCCATCATTACTCATTTTGGTTACATCAATAACATTTGCTCTTGCAATAATATCATTTATTTCTGTAATCCTTCCTTCGTTATGAGATTGTTCTTCTTTTGCAGCATGATATTCAGCATTCTCTTTCAGATCTCCATGAGATCTTGCTTCAGATATCGCAGCAACTATTTGAGGTCTTTTTTTTTCTTTTAAAAAAATTAACTCTTCCTTTAAACTTTCAAGACCATCTGCTGTTATTGGTTCTTTATCCATTTTAATTCCATTTTGCTATTGGAGGTAAAGACATTAATATTGCCTCAACATTACCACCTGTTTGTAGGCCAAATTTTGTTCCTCTATCATATAGTAAGTTAAACTCAGCATATCTACCTCTTTTAATATATTGTATCTCCTTTTGTTTTACAGTCCATTTCTTTTTGTGTTTCAATTGTATTATCGAGTTAAATAACATTTGAAAGGTAACTCCAAGATCTGTTACAAATTTAAAGTCTTTCTCCCAATCTTTTTTTTTGTAATCAAAAAAAATACCACCAATTCCCCTTGTTTCTTTTCTATGGGGTAAATAAAAATATTCATCACACCACTTTTTATATTTTTTATAAAATTTTTTATCATGTCGATCACACATTTTTTTTAATTCAGTATGAAGGAAGCTTTTTTCTTTAAGATCTTGGATGCAAGGGGTTACGTCCATACCACCACCAAACCATCCATGTGTTGTGTAGATAAATCTAGTGTTAAAATGAATTGCTGGAACATGAGGATTTTTCATATGCATTACAATAGAAATTCCTGATGCCCAAAAATTTGGATTTTTAGAGGCACCTGGGATTTTTTTACTCATTTTTTTTGAAAACTTTCCATGCACTTCTGAAAAATTTACACCAACTTTTTCAAAAATCTTACCATTTTTTAAAATTCTAAACTCTCCACCACCTTCATCCTTAATTTCACTTCTATTCCAAGTTTTAGATTTAAACTTAGATTTCTTACCTTCTAGTTTTTCAATGTCATTACAAATTGTGTTTTGCAGCAACTTAAACCAATTAGAAGCAAGTTTTTTTTTAATTTCTTTGTCCATTATTTATTAAAGTTAGTTTGCCTTAAATTTTCTGAAAGAATTATAGCAACTGAAGAGGCTATATTTAAAGATCTTTTATTGTCCATCATGGGTATTTTTAACCTATACTTAATTAAATTATGAACATGGTCTGGTACGCCAGCACTTTCTCTTCCAAATAAAAGTGTATCATTACTCTCAAATTTGAAGTCAGTATAAGAATCTGCTGATTTAGTTGTTAATAATATTACTCTCTCATTCTTTTTTGATTTAAAAAATTCATCTGAACTTTGATAAAATCTTATCATTTTTTCATCCATATAATCCATCACAACTCTTTTAAATCTTTTATCGCTGAATAAAAAACCACATGGTTCAATTATTTCTAAATCAGCCCCTAGACATGCACATGTTCTGATAATAGCAGCTGTATTTTGAGGAATATCAGGTTCATATAAGGCTATTTTAGGTCTCAAATTCATGTTTTATGTGTCATTGTTTCAGTGGAAAAAAAACTTTTTTCTTATATGAAATCATATATTAGATAACAATATACAAAAAATTAAAGATGTCTGAAAAAAAACCTGAAAGAAGAGAATTTTTATTTACAGCCTCATATGCGGTAGGTGCTGTTGGGGTAGGAGCTGTTGTTTGGCCACTTGTTGATCAAATGAACCCAGATGCATCTGTTAAAGCATTAGCTAGCACAGAAGTTGATGTAAGTTCAGTTCAACCTGGAAAAACAATCACTGTACTCTGGAGAGGAAAACCAGTTTTTATTAAAAGAAGAACACCCGAGGAAGTAGCTGAAGCAAGAGCTGTTAAAATGGAAGATTTAAAAGACCCTCAAAAAGATGAGGATAGAGCAAAAGATCCAGAATGGTTAGTTATGTTAGGTGTCTGTACGCATTTAGGATGTGTCCCTTTAAATGATAAAGGAGACTACAATGGTTGGTTTTGTCCTTGTCATGGTTCACATTATGATATCTCTGGAAGAATTAGAAAAGGTCCTGCTCCAACAAACATGGAAGTTCCAAAATATGAATTTGTTAACAGCAACACTATTAAAATTGGATAATAAATAATTATGAGTGATCACGAGTACGTTCCTAGTTCAAAATTTGGAAAATGGTTTAATGACAGGCTTCCACTTTTATCACTCGCTAGTCATTTAACTGATTATCCAACACCTAAGAATTTAAATTATTGGTGGACATTTGGTGGGATTTTAACTTTTTGTTTAATTACACAAATCGTTACCGGTTTAACTTTGGCTATGCACTACATTGCTCATGCTGACATGGCTTTTGAAAGTGTTGAACATATCATGCGGGACGTTAACTATGGTTGGTTAATAAGATATATTCATGCAAACGGTGCTTCAATGTTTTTCTTAGCAGTTTATATTCACATATTTAGATCTTTGTTTTATGGATCATATAAATCTCCAAGAGAAATTATTTGGATTATTGGAATAATAATTTACCTTTTAATGATGGCAGCAGCATTTATGGGATATGTTTTACCATGGGGTCAGATGAGTTTTTGGGGAGCAACAGTTATTACAAATCTTTTTAGCGCCATACCTTTAGTGGGTGAGGGAATAGTTAATTGGTTGTGGGGAGGTTATTCTGTAGATAACCCAACTTTAACAAGGTTTTTCACATTACATTACTTAATACCATTTTTAATCTTGGGCTTAGTCGTTCTTCATATTTGGGCGCTTCATGTTCCTGGAAACAATAACCCAGTGGGGATTGATGTTAAAAAACCTTCTAAGGATACAGTACCATTCCATCCATATATTGTGATCAAGGATGGCTTTGCACTATTAATGTTTATGATTGTATTTGCATTTTTTGTTTTTTATTCACCAAATATTTTAGGGCATGCAGATAATTATATAGAAGCAAACCCAATGGTAACACCAGCCCATATCGTTCCAGAGTGGTATCTATTACCATTTTATGCAATCCTAAGATCAGTTCCTGATAAATTAATGGGAGTAGTTGCAATGCTATCGGCAATTTTAATTTTAGCTGCACTGCCTTGGTTGGATACTTCAAAAATTAGATCAGCAGTATTTAGACCTCTTTACAAACAATTTTATTGGATACTAGTAGTGGATGTATTAGTTCTAGGTTACGTAGGTGCGATGCCAGCTGAAGGGCTTTACTTATTGATTGCCAGGGTTGCCACAGCTTACTACTTTATTCACTTTTTAATAATCTTACCGGTATTAGGATTTAAAGAAAAAACCATACCATTACCCTTAAGTATTACAGAACCAGTGCTTGGAGGGATGCCAATGGCATCAGCTGTTAAAAAAAAAGAAAGTTTAAATTAATTAAGTGAAAAATATTTTAAAAATTAGTTATTCAATTATTTTTTTATTAGTAGGAACTCTTACAGTTAATGCTGCAGAAAAAGTCGATCTTTTAAAAACAGATTGGAGTTTTAAGGGATTATTTGGAAAATTTGACAGAGGTTCACTTCAAAGAGGATATCAAGTTTATACTGAGGTTTGTGCATCGTGCCATTCAATGAAATATGTAAGTTATAGAAACTTATTTGAGCCAGGTGGACCAGAGTTTACAGAAGAGCAGGCTAAAGCAATAGCTGCAAGTTTTGAAGTTACAGATGGACCCAATAATGATGGAGAAATGTTTGTAAGACCCGCTAAGTTATCTGATAAATTTGTCATGCCTTATGAAAATGTTAAAGCAGCTCAAGCAGCAAATGGAGGAGCTTATCCTCCTGATATGTCTGTGCTAGCAAAAGCTAGAACTGGTGGGGTTGATTATATTTACTCATTGCTACTTGGTTACGAAGATCCACCGAGTGGTGTAACGCTTGATGATGGTGTTTACTATAACAAGTTTATGTATGGAAATAATATTAAGATGGCAGAACCATTATCAGATGGTTTGGTAGAATATAGTGATGGAACTACAGCATCTAAAGAGCAAATGGCAAAAGATGTTACAACATTTTTAATGTGGGCAGCTGAACCTCATTTAGAAAGCAGACACAAGATGGGCTTTAAGGCTATCTTGTATTTAATTATTTTAACTATTCTAGTTTACTTTAGTATGAAGAAAATTTGGTCACGTATTGAATCTGAAGTTTAATATATCACCATCTTTGACAATATAATCTTTTCCTTCAAGTCTCATTTTTCCATTTGTCTTTGAATTGACCCAACCTTGATTTGCTATGAAGTCTTCATAAGCAATTGTTTCGGCTCTTATAAAACCTTTTTCAAAATCAGTGTGTATTTCACCAGCTGCTTTTGGTGCAGTACAATTTTTTTGGATAGTCCAAGCTCTAGTTTCTTCAGGCCCAGATGTAAAATAAGTATCCAACTCTAAAATATTGTAACCTTTTTGAATTAACATATTTAAACCAGTTCTTTTTAGTCCAATCATCTCCATATAATTTTCTTTTTCTTCATTTTCTAATTGATTTATTTGGTTCTCAATATCAGCTGAAACTATTAAGGTATTTTTTTCACCATATTTATCAATAAATGCTTGAGTGTATTTATTTCCATTTTGAACACTTGCCTCATCAACATTACATACAAAGATTTTAGGCTTTAAAGACAATAAACCACTTTGGCTTATTAATTTTTTATCAAATTGTTCATAAAGTATTTGAATATCTTTAGAATTATTTATGCAGTCAGAAGCAATTTCTAATATTTTTAATTGTTCCTCATCTACATTTTTTTTATTATTTTTTTCCAATCTTTTTTGTATTGATTCAAGGTCAGCCAACATCATTTCTGTTTCAATAATTTCCAAATCTCTAATTGGATCAACTGTTGGGTTCACATTTTGAATATCATCAGAGTCAAAACATCTGATCATATGAATGACTGCATCGACTTCTCTTATATGAGATAAGAATTTATTTCCTAAGCCTTCACCTTTAGAGGCACCCGCTACTAGTCCAGCTATATCTACAAACTCAATAGTAGTGTTAATTTTTTTTTTTGATTTTGATATTTCTACCAATTTGTCTAGTCTTTCATCTGGCACAGGAACCACACCAACATTTGGCTCTATCGTACAAAAAGGGAAGTTAGCTGCTTGTGCCTTACTAGAATTTGTAAGTGCATTAAATAGTGTAGATTTACCAACATTAGGTAAGCCAACAATTCCACACTTAAAACTCATTATTTATTATTTACAGTGCTTGAGAATAAATCTAATTTTTTATCAATTAATATAGCCATTGAATCAATAATATTTTTAGTAATTTTTTCTAGTTGTATCATTTCATCTTCATCAAAATCTTTTAATACATGATCTGCAACATCAGCCTTAGTTTTGGGTTTTCCAATTCCTATTCTAACTCTTGAATAATCTTTACCAATAAATTTATCTATAGATTCAATTCCATTATGTCCTGCACTTGATCCTGCAAATTTTGCTTTCACTTTTCCAAATTCAAGGTCAAGGTCATCATGGAAGACAATCACATCTTCAGCATCAATTTTGAAGTATTCAATTAATTCCCTTATACAAATTCCAGAATTATTCATAAAGGTTAATGGTTTTATTGCATAAACCTTTTTATCTTCAATATTACCTGTAGTTAATAATCCTTTAAATTTTGGTTTTTGTTTAGACAAACCAAACTTTTGATTAAGAGCATCAATTAATTTGAAACCAATATTGTGTCTGTTGTTTTCGCTATCGGGTGTTGGATTTCCTAAGCCTACAAATAAAAGCATATTTTTTTTAAATCGTATCTAGGAGTCTTCACTATGATAAGTTGATTATTTTTTTTCTTCAGTGGCTTTTTTTTCGCCGTCATCTTTTTTATCACTCTCAGCTGCTGGTGCTGCTTCTTTACCATCTTCTGCTACTTCTGCTTCAGCTTCAGCTGGTTTTTCTGGCTCTTTCATCACTGTAGGTGCTGCTAAAGTTGCAATTACAAAATCTCTTCCAATAATAGTTGGTGTAACACCTTCTTCTAATTTTACTGAAGATATTTTGAAACTTTCCCCAATATCCACCCCATCTAAATCAATAGTTATTGCAGATGGAATTTTTTCACTTGGACATTTTAATTCTATTTTTCTTCTCACAATGTTTAGTACTCCACCTCTTTTTAGGCCTGGTGAAGTTTCATGATTAATAAATACCACAGGCACTTCTATTCTAATTTTTACACCTGGTACAACTCTTAGAAAATCAATATGAGTTGGCTCGTCAGATATTACGTTATAAGTAATTTCTCTTGGTAAAACATTTTGAGGTTTGCCATCTAAATTAAGATTTATTATGTTTGATAAGAAACTTCCTTTATCTATTAAAGATTTTAATGTTTTTTTTAATACAGTAACTTTTTGATTTTGATCTGGTCCCCCATAGATTATGCCAGGGATATTTCCAGCCGATCTAAGAGAACGGACATCTCCTTTTGACTTAGTATTTCTAGTATTTGCATCAAGTGAATTCATAAAAAGATGGCTTTTAGCCCAAGTTTCTTAATAACTCAAGATAATTATTTAAATAAATCGGATACAGATGTTGAGTTAGAGATCCTTTTAATTGCCTCACCCATAAGTGCTGAAATAGGCAAAACTTCTATATTTTTAACATTTTTAATTTTATCGTGATTATCAATTGTATCCGTTATTACTAATTTTCTAATAACTGATTTTTTAATTTTATCTACTGCTTCTCCACTTAAAACTCCGTGAGTAATATAAACATAAACCTCTTTAGCACCTCTATCCTTTAAAGCTTTCGCAGCGTTTACTATAGTTCCACCTGAATCAATTATATCATCAACTATAATACAGGTTTTCCCTTTAACATTTCCTATAACATTCATAACTTTGGATTGTCCTGGTTTAGGTCTTCTTTTATCCACAATAGCAAGTTCCACATTTAAAATTTTACCAAGTGCTCTCGCTCTTTCAGTTCCACCAACGTCTGGTGCAACACAAATAATATTTTTACTTTTAATATTTTTTTTAGCATGTCTTGCAAAAATTGGTGTAGCAAATAAATTATCTACAGGAATGTCAAAAAAGCCCTGAATTTGTCCTGCATGAAGGTCTACAGTAACAACTCTGTCAGCACCTGCTTTAGTAATTAAATTAGAAACCAATTTTGCAGAAATAGAAGTTCTAGGCACTACTTTTCGATCTTGTCGTGCATATCCAAAATAAGGAATAACAGCAGTAATATTTTTTGCTGAAGATCTTTTTAAAGCATCAATGCAAAGTAGTAATTCCATTAGGTTGTCGTTTGCAGGTGATGAAATAGACTGAATTATAAAGATACTATTACCTCTAATATTTTCATTAATTTCTATATAAATTTCTCCATCAGAAAACTTTTTTATACTTGAGTTTACAAGCTTAGTTTTTAAATATTTTGCAATATTTTTACTTAGAGGTTTATTGCTGTTTCCAGTTAATAATTTCATGAGATATTATGAATTAATCATAATTACAGAAATATTTCTACCATAATCATTCTCATTGCGGCTAATAGATCTTCGTGCACTAAAAAAATTATTTTTTGGATTAAATGTATTCTTATTAATTATATCAATTTTCTTTATATTTAAGGCTTTTAATTGAGAAAGGACATATTTCTTTAAATCAAAGAAATCTTTATTTTGAATCTTTTTAAAAAATTTTTTATTTTTTCCATCTTTTTTGATGAGTTTTTTAATAAAATCTTTTTTTACCTCATAATTTTTTACCGAAATACATGGCCCAATAACAGCAGTAATGTTTTTAGGGGTGCAGCCTTTTTTTATCATAAAATTTAAGGTTCTTTTAATTATCCCTTTGAAAGCACCCTTCCAGCCAGCATGGATTGCAGCAATCATCTTTTCTTTCTCATCATAAACAAGTATTGGAGCACAATCTGCTGTTAATATAGCTATAGGAAATTCCTTTTTATTTGTGACTAGCGCATCTCCTTCAAAATTATAATTTTTAAGTTTTAGATTTTTATCTATAAAATGAAATTTATTGCTGTGAATTTGCTTTAGTAAAATAATTTTTTTAAGTTTAGTTTTAATTTTCCTTTGAACGATTTGAAGATTTTTTAAAACATTTTTTTTATTGTCTGAGGACCCAGGGCCACAATTTAAGCTCTTAAAAATACCTAGAGATTTTCCACCCTTTCTATTAAAGAAAGCATGCTGTAAGTTTTTAAATTTACTGAGTTTCTTTGACTTAATCAGTTTAAAACCCCAATTTAAATTTATTTTTATTTGTTGTTATTAGCATCACCTTAAACAATTCACCCATATGATTTTTATCTATAAGTCTTTTTATTCTAAAATAAATATCAGCTTTTTCACTAAATATCATTTTCTTGGATAATATTTCTGCTCTTTCAAGAATACCAAGTTTTGTTAAAAATTCACCTTGAGTAGTATTCATTGAGGTAAGTGAGCTTAATTCTTTAACTATTCTATTTAATAAACTGAAACTTAAATTGTAGGTAATGTCAGAATTACCAAACCCTTTTAGCACATCACAATATTTATGTTTCGATACAGCTTGCAGGGTATTTTTCATTTTTTTATCAATATACGCATAATCTATTATTAAAATTCCACCATTATTACGTTTAATCTTATTGGTGATAATTTTTAGGTATTCAGTTGATTGCGGTGAATACTCAATAAAGTTCTGTTGTTTTGTAATTTTAAATTTAATTTTATTTTCAAATTTTTCCATATCAAAAGGAACATCAAAATACTCAAATTTATTGGTAAAAAATCTAACATGTCTTTCAAACCATTTTCTCTTCTTCTTTATGAATTGCTTAATAGGTAACGCGTCAAAAAATTCGTTTGCTAAAAAAATACATGGCGAATTATCCAATTCGCTTAAATCATTTAACCACTGAATATTTTTTTTATTGATATTAATTTTTTGTTTTTTTCGAAGCAATTTACTTCTTTCTAAAATCTTAATGTGACAAGAATTTTTAAATATTTGAAATTTTTCAAAGGTATTGACTAAAACTTTCATCATTTCACCATTACCGGCCCCTAACTCGATTAAATTAAATTTTTTAGGGCAACCTAGATTTTGCCAAAACGACACCACCCAAATTGCAATCATTTCTGAAAATAATACAGATATGTTGGGTGAAGTTATGAAATCACCCTTTTTGCCAAAGGGATTTTTTTTCATGTAGTAGCCTGATGTTTTATTATAAAGAGATTCCTCTATAAACTTATCTAAAGTAAACGACTGATTATTCTTAATTTTCATTTTTTAAGGATAAAAGGTAAACCCCGGTCAGGAAAAAAAGAACACTTATCAATTGACCTAACGTTAGGTTTAAAACTAAGTAACCGATTTGTGGGTCTGGAGATCTGAAAAACTCTATAAAAAATCTAAATAGAGAATAAAAAATCAGGAATAAAGCAGAGATTTTTCCAGGTACTTTTAAATAATCTTTTTTAAAAAAATACCCAAGTACAAAGAAAAGAATTATTCCCTCAAAAAAAGCCTCATATAATTGTGAAGGGTGCCTTTTGATATTATCTATTAGAACAAATTGAACTGACCAAGGAAGGTCTGTAGCTCTTCCATAAAGCTCTGAGTTTATAAAATTGGCAATTCTACCAAAAAAGATTCCAATTGGAGCAGATAGGGCAACCAAGTCTAAAAATATAAACGAATTTGTATTGTATTTTTTTGAGAACAATATTGATGCAATTATAATTCCAATTAAAGCACCATGAAATGACATTCCTCCATTCCAAACCATCAATATTTCTATAGGGTTATCTAAATAATATTTTAGATTATAAAATAAAGTATAACCAAGCCGACCCCCCAAAATCATACCTAAAATGAGATAGGTTATAAAGTCATCAAATAGCTGAAGAATATGAGAGTCTTTTATTAATTTTTTTTTACAATACAGCCAACCAAGTGCAATACCCACAATATAAGCCAAAGAATACCATCTGATTTCTAATGAAAATATTTGAAACGCAACTGGGTCAAAATTATTAATAAACATTTTTAAAAAACTACGTATAAAGTATATTAATTTTATAAGCGAATATATGACAAAATCAAAATTTGTAATTGATAAATTAACAAAGCTATTTGAACAAGGGCTAATTTCTTATAAAGATTTAAGTTCTGAAATAATAAATGTTTTAAGATCTAAAAGAGAAGAGATCATTTTTAAAATGAAATTAACTAGCAAAGAAGAAATGGATATATTAATTAAAAGAGTTGAAAATTTAGAAAAAAAAATCAATAAATTTGAAAAAAAAAGTCCAAATAAAAAACCTATAAAGGTAAAAAAATCTTAACTCTAAGGCCGTTTAAAGGAGATTTATCTAATAAAATATTTCCTCCATGGGATTTGATTATGTCAGATGTAATTGACAATCCAAGACCAACACTAGATTTAGAATCCCCTCTACTTTTATCTACTTTATAAAATGGTTTGAAAACATTCTCGAACTCTTCTTTAGGAATACCGACTCCGTCATCATCAATAGTAATTATTATGTTACTGTCTTTTTTTGATAGATGAAAATTTATATTTTCAGCATATTTAATTGAATTATCAATTAAATTATTTAAAGATCTTTGTATTAAATTCTTTCTTCCATTCATGTAAACTCTTGGAATTATTTCTTTAGTTATTTTATCATTATTATATTTATTTATTATAGTTTCGATTAATTTTGAAATATCAAAAATTTCATCTTTTTCTAAATAAGATGAACTTGTAAACTGTAGATATTCATTAAGCATTTTTTCCATTTCATCTATATCTAAAGATATTTTTTTTGATAAGTCTTTATCTTTCATAAAAGATAGCTGAAGTTTTATTCTTGTTAAGGGTGTTCTTAAATCATGGCTTATGCCAGATAACATTTCAGATCTTTGATTTAGGTGTCTCATTATTCTTTTTCTCATTTTATCAAATTCTAAACCTGCCTTTCTGATCTCTAGGGCACCTGACGGCCTGTACTCATCAATATTTTCTCCTTTACCAAATCTTTCTGCAGCTTTAGCCAGGTTTATAATTGGTCTGGTTTGATTTTTTAGAAATAGTATAGCTATGGTTATCATTAGTAGAGCTGGTATAGTGATCCATAAAGCAAATATTCTAGCAGATGAGCTTGCAACCCTATCTTTTGGAATAAAAAATTCAAAGTAACCCTCGTTATGTTTAATATTTATATGAATAAGCTCTTTATAACTTGTTGTATCGAACCAGAAATTTTGAGCACCCATATTAGATTTCAGTTCTCTTCTAAGTGTTCTATCTATTGGACTAAACCATCTTTCTTTTTGAGCTTTCTCAAATAAACCATCTTTTTTAAACACAACATTAAGATCTAAATAAACTGAGAATAAGCCTGACAGATCGTTATTATTATATTTTCCATTATCATAAGCTGTTATGAATGTTTTCATCTCACCGATTAATGCTCTTGTCATACCTTTATTTGTTTTAATCCAAAGACTATCAAAAAAAACAATCGATATGACTACTTGAAGAACAACTATTGGAACTGCTACGATTAATAAAGCTCTATAAAATAATCTTTTCGGTAGTAAATTTTTTACAAAATTATTCAATCCATAAAACATAGCCAGCACCTCTTAAAGTTTGTAAGTATTTTGGATTTTTTGGGTCCATTTCAATTTTTTTTCTAAGTCTTGTAATTATAACATCTATTGACCTTTCTTTATCAAGATCAGTTAGTTTACCAATATCCTCTCTTGAAAAGGTTTTACCAGGATTGTTAATCATTTTTTCTAATATAATTTTTTCAGTACTATTTATTTTATATTCAATATCATTTTTAATGATTAAAAGTTTGTTAAGATCAATTTTAATATTATCAAAGGTTATAATTCTTTTTTCATCATTTCTTTTTGTTTTATTTAAAATATTTTTTATTCTTAAAATAAGTTCTTTTGGCTCAAAGGGTTTTGGTAAATAATCATCAGCACCTATCTCTAAACCTTCAACTCTATTTTCAGCCTCTCCTTTAGCTGTTAATAAAATTATAGGGGTATCAATTTTAGATTTATTTTGTTTGATAAAATCCAACCCACTTTTGCCTGTCATCATTATATCCAAAACGATTAAATCAAATTTAATTATTGAAATTTTTTCTTCTGCATTTTCTGCACTATTTGATGTAGTAACCAGAAAATTATTTTCATTTAAATATTGTTTAATTAGGGATCTAATTCCCTCATCATCATCTACAACTAAAATATGGGCTATAAAATCATTCATTAATTATCTTCTTTAAAACATTGTCAAAGTTTAAAACTTGATCTGAGCTTGAATTTAAAAGGGCATTATAAATTCTTTTTTTTTGTATCGAAAATATTTCGTCAAAAATTTTTTCTCCTTTTTCATTTAAAAAGATGTGTTTTACTCTTGTGTCTTGTTGATCTTTTTCAAAAAAAACCACATCAAGTTTAATTAAATCTTTTAAAACTCTATTTAAACTCTGCTTAGTAACCTTTAACTTCTTTAATAGATCAGAAATTGTAATCCCTTTATACATTGATAACAGGTGTAAAACTTTGTGGTGAGCTATACCTATAGAGTATTTATCCAATGTTTTCTTGGCATCCGAAAAAGACTCACGGTAACTTGTAAATAACTTTTCAATCAGCTGCTTTAATTGAGTATCCTTTAAATATAAAAGTTCTTTCATTATGGGTAAGTTATATTGACATATTATAGATACAAAGATAATTTTAGAGAAAATTTAAATTATTTCATTCATGATACCATACGATAAAAGATCAGGTAAAATTTGGTTTAATGGCGAGCTCGTTGATTGGGCTGATGCTAAAATTCATGTTTTAAATCATGGCCTTCACTATGCTAGTTGTGTTTTTGAAGGTGAAAGAGTCTATGATAATTCAATTTTCAAATTAGAGGAACACACATCCAGACTTTTTTATTCTGCAAAAAGAATGGGTATTAAAATTCCTTATACTGAAGAAGAAATAAATTTAGCATCAAAAAAAATAATTTCAGTTCAGGGTGTCAAAGATGGATATGTTAGACCAACAATATGGAGAGGTAGCGAGATGATGGCTATATCTGCTCAACAAACAAAAATTCATGTTGCTATAGCAACTTGGGAGTGGGGTTCATATTTTGATCCAAAACTAAAAATAGAAGGTATTAAATTGAATATATCAAATTGGAGAAGACCTGCGCCTAATACAATACCTTGGGATACAAAAGCTTCTGGATTATATATGATTTGTACTTTATCAAAACATGAAGCTGAACAACAAGGCTATACAGATTCTCTAATGCTTGATCATGAAGGAAATGTTGCAGAAGCAACAGGTGCTAACATTTTTTTTAAAGATAAAAATGGAGAAATTCACACACCAATTCCAGATTCTTTTTTAGACGGCATTACAAGAAGAACGGTAATTGAAATTGCAAAATCTAAAGGAATAAAAGTCAATGAACGAAAAATTGCACCAGCTGAATTATCAAATTTTGTAGGCTGTTTTTTAACAGGTACGGCAGCAGAGGTTACGCCAGTATCATGTATTGCTGAAAATAAGTTTAAAGTTTGTGAAACTATAATTGACTTAAATGAAAGTTACCAAGCATTAGTTAGAAAAAGAAAAGCAGCTTAGTTTTTGTTATCTTCAGATATTGCATGGTCAATGCCTTTTCTTAAATATTCATAACCAGTATACAAAGTTAAAAATGCAGAAAGCCAAAGCAGGATTATGCCAATAGTTTGAGCATTATAATCTTTAAAATTTAAAATTTTATTACCAGTTTCACCAGTTAGTAAAAGAGCTATAGCAACCATTTGTAAAAAAGTTTTTAATTTTGCTAAGTTAGTTACTGGTAATTTAATTTGTCCTCTAGCTAAAAACTCTCTTAAGCCTGAAATTAGTATTTCTCGTGTAAGTATTATAATTGCTGCAATAACCTCGTAATGTTTAATTGTTCCACTCATGACAAGCAATATAAGTGCAGTAGCAACAATAATTTTATCTGCTATAGGATCAAGTAATTCACCCAACTTAGACTCTTCACCCATCATTCTCGCCAACATTCCATCCAAAAAATCAGTAAATGAAGCAATTACAAACAATACGCATGCAGTTAAATCACCATAAAAACCAGGTAAATAAAATGCTAGAACAAAAAAAGGTACAATTATTATCCTACCTATTGTTAAAATATTTGGAATTTTTTTAAGCATAATTATTCGTGAAAAAAGTTATATATCTTTTTTGCAACTTTTTCTTCAACACCTTCAACTGATTTAATTTCATCAAAACTTGCAGATTCTACTGCTCTAGCAGAGCCAAAATGGTTCAATAGTGCTCTTTTTCTAATCGATCCAATACCATCAATTTGATCCAGTAAGGATTTTGTAATTCCTTTTGCTCTTTTTGCTCTATGAGAGGTGATAGCAAATCTATGTGCTTCATCACGTAGTCTCTGCATAAAAAATAGAGTGGGGTCATTCTTATCAAATTTAAATGATTTTCCTTTGTAAAAAAAAGTTTCATCTCCACTATTTCTTAGTTTACCTTTAGCAATGGCTATCATAGGAAGATCATGTAAACCAAATTCATCTAACACTTCTTTGGCAGATGAATATTGACCTTTACCACCATCAATTAAAATTAAATCAGGAAGAGTTAAATAATTTCCTTTTTCTAACATTGCTCTTTTAAATCTTCTCGTAAGAACTTCTTTTAACATCGCAAAATCGTCTTGTTCATTACCTTTTGTCTTAATATCAAATTTTCTATATCTTTTTTTAACAAATCCTTCATTTCCAAAAGTAATCATAGCACCCACACTATTTGTTCCTGAGATGTGACTATTATCATAAACCTCAACTAAGTTTAAACCATTTTTAAGATCAAATTTTTTAGCAACACCCTCAAATAAATTTTTATTATTATTTGTTTCATAAATTTTTCTATTAAGTGACTCTTTGGCATTTTTTTCTGCCATAGCAATTACTTTAGCTTTAGTGCCTTTTTTTGCTACATTAATAGAAATCGCACTATTTTCTTTTTTGCTTAAAGTTTCTTCAATTAATTTTTTGTCTTCTATTTCTGTATTAATGATTATTAATTTTGGAACATTTTTATTTTCATAAAACTGCATCAAGAACGAAGACATTATTTCAGATAAGCTTTGATCAGGATCATGTTTTGGAAAATAAGCTTGGTTGCCCCAATTTTGTTTAGACCTATAAAAAAATACTTGAATACACGTTTTACCAGATTCTTTGTATGCAGCAATTACATCTGCATCAATTAAATTTGCTTCATTAATTCTTTGTGAAGATTGAATTATATTTAAAGATTTAATTCTATCTCTAAAAATAGAAGCTCTTTCAAAATCTAGCTTTTCACTAGCTTCCTCCATTTGTTTAGATAGGTTTTTTTGTATATCCCTTGATTTTCCCGATACAAACTGAATTGCTTGATCTACTGATTTTTTATAATCTTCTTTATCTATATAATCGACACAAGGACCAGAGCATCTTTTTATCTGATAAAGAATGCAGGGTCTTTTTCTATTCTTGAAGGTACTATCATCACAAACTCGAATTTGAAATATTTTTTGAAGCATCTTAATAGTCCAATTAGCAGTTCCAGCTGAAGCAAACGGCCCAAAGTAAAATCCTTCTTTATCCTTTTTCCCTCTATGTTTTGTAACTTGTGCCCATTGGTCTTTATTACTGATAAAAACAAAGGGAAAAGATTTGTCATCCTTGAGCAATATATTGAATTTAGGTTTATGTTTTTTTATTAAATTAGCCTCTAAAAGTAGAGCTTCACTTTCATTGGCAGTAGTTGTTATCTCTAGCTTAAAAGTTTGAGAGAGCATTCTTGCTGTTCTAATAATATGGTTTTTTTCAGCAACATAGCTTTTCAATCTATTGGGTAAGTTTTTTGCTTTACCTACGTACAAAATCACATCTTTATGATCAAGCATTCGATAAACTCCAGGGCTTTTAGGAATTAATGGGAGCTCTTTTCTAATTACGTCTTTGCCTAATTCAGCACTTTTCATAACTTCTTTTTTTGGTAATTTGGATACCAACAGAGGCACATTCTTTAATAATTTCTAATTTTTCAATTTGAAGCATAATTTTTCCAATTCGTTTATCTTTAAATAATACATCAAAAACATCTTCAGCAAGTGTTTCTAAAAAATTATAATGTTTCTTTTTTGCGAGTTTTGTAATTAATTTTACAACCTGCCCATAATTAACAATTGATTTAATATCCTTATCATTTGTTGGTTTTCTATCTTCATAATCAATCTCTAAACTGAATTTTACTTTTTGAGTTTTTTCTTTTTCAAATTCATAATAACCAAGCTTTAAATCTAGAATTAACTCTTTAATAAGAATTTTTTTTTCGTAATTAAATAAACTTTTATTTTTATCTATTTTGACAATATTTAAATTATTTTTTTTCATTCTTTTCCAATTACATCTGGTGTTTGCCAGTTTAAACTTTGTCCACTATCTATTGCTATTACTTGACCTGTAATTGAACTGTTTTTGATAAAAAAGTCAACAGCAGAACATATATCTTGTACATTTACCTGCTGTTTTAAAGGGGTTGCCAAGTACTGCTTTTTAAAATGTTTATCACTCTGTCTTTTATTTTTAATAGTAGGACCAGGGGCTATTCCATTAACTCTTATATTTGGAGCTAATTCCATAGCGCTAGTTTTTGTTAGAGTATAAAGCCCTGTTTTACTTAAAGTATAAGAAAAGAAAAAGGGAGTTAACTTAAAAACTCTTTGATCAATTATATTTATAATATTGTTATTTTTACCTTTAACATTTTTTGAAAATTCTTTTGTAAGATATGCGGGTGCTTTTAAATTTACATCAATATGTTGGTTCCAGCTTTTAGAAGAAAAATTTTTAAGATTATCATTTTCAAATAATGAAGCATTATTAATTAAACAATCAAAATATTTTAATTTTAACTTTGAGAATTTTATAATTTTTTTTAAATCTTGTTCTTTTGCAAGATTACCTTTTACCAAGTAAACTTTTGTTTTATTTTTTGACAATTCTTTTTGTAATTTTTCAGCTTCAGATTTAGAGTTATTGTAATGAATAACCATTTCAACTCCTGGACCTGAGAGTTTCTTTGCAATAGCAGCGCCCATTCTTGTTGCGGCTCCTGTGATAATTATTTTGTTTGCTTCCATTTTTTCTTACCTTTTTGTGCTCTTGTACCAGGTAAGCCCATCTTTGATCTACCTTTTGGATACACTCTATTTTCTTGATTATAGTGTTTTACTTTTGGATTTAATACAATTTCTAACTCTGACGCTTCAAGGTTTCTTATTTCGTCTCTAATTTTTGCAGCTTCTTCAAATTCAAGGTTTGTTGCAGCATCTTTCATTCTTTTATTTAATTGTTTTAAATGTTTCTTTAAATTGCCACCAATATTGTCACCTGTTCCAACTTTTAGGTAATCTTTTTCATAAACACTTTCTAAAACATCGCTAATTTCTTTTTTAATTGAGGTTGCATCAATGTTGTGCTTTTTATTATAGGCAACCTGAATTGCTCTTCTTCTGTCTGTTTCTTGAATTGCTTTTTTTATACTTTTTGTTTCTTTGTCAGCATAAAGAATAACCCTTCCTTCAAGATTTCTTGCAGCTCTTCCAATAGTTTGAACTAAAGAAGTTTCAGATCTTAAAAAGCCCTCTTTATCTGCATCTAAAATTCCAACTAATGCACACTCAGGAATATCAAGTCCTTCCCTTAAAAGGTTTATTCCAACTAATACATCAAATACTCCAAGTCTTAGATCTCTCATGATTTCTATTCTTTCAAGTGTATCGATATCCGAGTGTAGATATCTGACCCTAATACCATTTTCATGAAAGTATTCAGTTAAGTCTTCAGCCATTTTCTTAGTTAAAGTTGTAACCAATACTCTAAAATTTTTATCAATTGTTTTTTTACATTCATGCATCAAGTCATCAACTTGATTTTTTGCAGGTTTTATCTCAACTGGCGGATCAATTAAGCCAGTAGGTCTTATTATTTGTTCAACGAACTTACCTTTAGTCTGTTCTAACTCCCATGGACCAGGTGTTGCTGATACGAAAACAGTTTGTGTTCTCATTGCATCCCACTCTTCAAATTTAAGAGGCCTGTTATCCATACAAGAGGGCAGTCTAAAACCATATTCTGCAAGATTGCTTTTTCTAGATCTGTCCCCTTTATACATTCCATTTAATTGTGGAACAGTTACGTGGCATTCATCTACAAATATAAGAGTGTTGTCTGGAAAATATTCAAATAGAGTAGGAGGTGGCTCTCCAGGTTTTCGTCCTGATAAAAATCTAGAATAATTTTCAATACCAGCACAAGAACCAGTAGCCTCAATCATTTCAAGATCAAATTTTGTTCTCTCTTCTAAACGTTGAGCCTCAAGAAGTTTATTTTGTTCTTTAAATTTCTTAAGAGTAACCTCAAGCTCTCTTTTAATTTTTATTACAGCTTGTTCAATTGTTGGTTTTGGAGTGATGTAGTGACTGTTTGCATAAACTTTTATAACATCTAAATCTTTTAATAGATCTCCTGTTAAAGGATCAAATTCTTCGATCTTTTCTAATTTATCTCCAAATAAACTTAACCTCCACGCTCTGTCTTCAAGGTGTGAGGGAAATATTTCAATATATTCACCTCGTGCTCTAAAGGTACCTCTGTAAAAACTTTGATCATTTCTTTTATATTGTAGGTGTACTAAGGTTTTTATTAACTGTTCTCTATTGTAGTCATAATCCTTCTTTAAACTTAAAGTCATTTTACTGTAAGCTTCAACTGAACCTAATCCATAAATACAAGAAACACTGGATACAATAATTACGTCATCTCTCTCTAGTAGCGACCTTGTTGCTGAGTGACGCATTCGATCTATTTGTTCATTAATAGATGCTTCTTTTTCTATGTAAGTGTCTGATCGTGGGACATAAGCTTCTGGTGTGTAGTAATCATAGTAAGAGACAAAATATTCAACTGCATTTTCTGGAAAAAATGATTTCATCTCTCCATAAAGTTGAGCTGCTAATGTTTTATTGGGAGCAAGTATAAGAGCGGGTCGATTAGTTCTTTCAATAACTTGAGCCATTGTAAAAGTTTTTCCAGAACCAGTTACACCAAGTAAAACTTGGCTTAACTCATCTTTATTTGCACCCTTAACTAATTGTTTAATTGCCTCAGGTTGATCACCTGCGGGTTTAAAATCTGTTACAAGTTTAAACTTTTGTCCACCTTCTAGTTTCTGGTGAATTTCTGGGTTTTTACTTTGGATTTCAGTAATTAAATCTTGATAAGTATTTTGCATTATCTATAAAACTATTAGAATAAAAATATATTTCAATGAGCATTATATCAGACAGTCTAAAAAAGATTAAACCATCGCCAACTATTGCTGTAACTCAAAAGGCAAGGGAGTTAAAGGCTGCTGGAAAAGATGTAATAGGACTTGGAGCAGGAGAGCCTGACTTTGATACACCAGATAATATCAAACAAGCGGCTATAAAAGCCATTAATGATGGTGATACTAAATATACAGCAGTTGATGGAACTGCTGCTTTAAAAGATGCCATTGTTAAAAAATTTAAAAGAGAAAACAATCTAGATTATACAACTGATCAAATTACAGTTGGTGCTGGCGGAAAACATGTAATTTATAATGCCATGATGGCAACTCTAAATGAAGGAGACGAAGTTATAGTTCCTGCGCCTTATTGGGTTTCGTATCCTGACATGGTTTTATTAGCCGGTGGAACTCCAATTATTTTAGAGTGTAATGAAAAACAAGGATTTAAAATTAATCCAGCTAAATTAGAAAAATCTATAACACCAAAAACAAAGTGGATCATATTAAATTCACCATCAAATCCAACGGGTGCTTGTTATACTGAAGGAGATATTAAAGAAATTGCAAATATTTTAGCCAAACATCCTCATGTGTATATTTTAAGTGACGATATTTATGAGCACGTAACATACGAAGGTTTTAAATTTTTTACTATTGCACAGATTGATAGCTTGAAAGAAAGAGTTCTTACAATGAATGGGGTTAGTAAAGCTTACTCAATGACTGGCTGGAGAATAGGGTATGCGGCTGGTCCTAAAGATATTATTAAAGCAATTGCTAAAATACAATCTCAATCAACAACTAATCCATCTTCAATTAGCCAAGCTGCAGCTGTAGAAGCATTAAATGGAACTCAAGATTTTATAAAAGAGAGAGCAATTTCATTTCAAGAAAGAAGAAATTTTGTTGTTAAAGCATTAAATGAAATTGATGGGATTGAATGTTTAAATCCAGATGGAGCATTTTATGTTTTTCCAAGTTGCAAAGGGTTAATGGGGAAAAAAGATACAAGTGGTAAAGAGCTTAAGACAGATACAGATTTTGTTCAGTCTTTATTAGAAAATAGTGGTGTTGCAGTTGTTCAAGGTTCTGCATTTGGTCTAGAGGGTTTTTTTAGAATATCTTATGCAACTTCAATGGACAATCTTAAAAAAGCTTTAGAAAAAATATCTACTTTTTGTAAAAGCTTAAACTAATGTTAAACGTATATTTAGCAGGTGAAATTCATAGTAATTGGCGAGAAGAAATTATTCAACTTTGTGAAAAAGAGAAATTAGATATTAAATTTACATCTCCTATCACCGATCATGAGGCATCTGATAATTGTGGTGTAGAAATTCTAGGAGCTGAAGAAAAAAATTTTTGGAAAGATAGAAAGGGTGCTAATATTAATTCTATTAGAACCAAAAAATCTATTCAAGATTGTGATGTAATTATTGTTAAGTTTGGTGAAAAATTTAAGCAATGGAATGCAGCCTTTGATGCGGGTTATGCTACAGCACTTAATAAATCCATGATTGTTATTCATAACGATGATCATCAACATGCTCTTAAAGAAGTGGATGGTTCTGCTGCTGCTGTTGCATCAGATCAAAAACAAGCTTTTCGTATATTAAAATATATTTTAGAAGGATCTTTAAAATAGATCCAACTATCTAGTGGGATAAAAATTTTTCAGCTTCAAGTGCAGCCATACAACCCATTCCTGCAGCTGTTACAGCTTGTCTAAACGTTTTGTCTTTAACATCACCCGCAGCATAAACTCCAGGGATATTCGTCTCTGTTGAATCTGGTTTGGTCAATAAATAACCTTCTTTATCCATTTCTAACTGTTCTTTAAATAAAGCTGTTGCTGGGTCGTGACCAATTGCAATAAATAAGCCATCTATTTTCATTTCTTCAATTTTATTAGTTTTTAAATTTTTAATCTTAATAGCTTTAACATTTTTAGGTTCGCTATCCCCAATAACCTCTTCAACAGCACTATCCCAAATTATTTCAATTTTTTTATTTTCCATTAATTTTTTCTGAAGTAATTTTTCTGCTCTTAAAGTATCTCTTCTATGAATTAATTTTACTTTTGATGCAAATTTTGTAAGAAACATTGCCTCTTCAACTGCAGCGTTTCCACCACCAACAACTGCTACAACTTTTTCTTTAAAGAAAAAACCATCACATGTTGCGCATGCTGAAACTCCAAAGCCTCTATAAGCTTGTTCTGATTCTAAGTTTAACCATCTTGCTTGAGCACCAGTTGAAATAATTATGCTGTCAGCTGTATATTTTTGTCCACTATCTCCAATAGCTTCAAAGGGTGTAGATTTTAAATTAACTGAAGAAATATGATCTTCAATTAGATCTGTTCCAACTGCTTTTGCTTGATCTCTCATTTGATCCATTAACCATGGACCCTGAATTACATCTGAAAACCCAGGATAATTTTCTACATCGGTTGTTGTCGTTAATTGCCCACCAGGCTGAACTCCATAAACTAGAATAGGATTTAGCATTGCTCGGGCAGCATATACAGCGGCTGTATAGCCAGCTGGACCTGACCCTATTATTAACACTTTTGTGTGTTTAATTGGATTTTCACTCATGCAGAAGTTATATAAGGATAAATGACAAAATTAAAAGGGATATTATTGACTGAGGGTATGCACGGCATGATCAGCCAAGTAGAAGGTTTAGCAAAGGCCCTAGATTTAGATTTTATACACGAGAAGATTGAACTTAATAATTTTTGGAAATTATTTCCCCCAAAGCTAACACCAGTTTCAAGTAATGTTTATAAAAAAGTAGAATCTTCTGATTTTGATGTAATCATTTCATGTGGAAGAAAAAGTGTAATTCCATCTATTCATTTAAAAAAGAATTCTAATAAAAGAGTTATTAATATTCATATTCAAAATCCAAAAGTTAATTTTAAAAATTTTGATTTCATTGTGGCACCAGAACATGATGGAATTGAAGGCCAAAATGTTATCAGTACAAAAGGTGCAATTCATTACCTTACTGAAAGTGAAATAAATGAAAATAAAGATTATTTAAATTCATTTATTAAAAAAGATGAAAGAAAAATTTGGACTTTAATAATGGGTGGTCCTACAAAGTATTATGAATATTCAAGAGAAAATATTAAAGCTATTTTTGAAAATTTAAACAACTTAAATAAACAGAACAACTTTCAATTAGTTGTGATCCCTTCAATGAGAACACCAAAAAATATAATTCAATATGCAAAAGATTATTTTGGTGAAAATCATATAGTTATTGAAACTATTGATAAGAAAGCTTATCTATCAGCTTTAGCAATTTCAGAAAAAATTGTAGTAACATGTGACTCTAGCTCCATGATATCAGAAGCTGCTTTAACTGGAAAACCAATCTACGTAGCTAATATTTCACCTAAAAAAAATGACAAAAGATTTCAAAGATTTAGAAATTTATTTAGAGAACTAAATATCATTAGAAATTTAGGTGAAGAAGTAGAAATATGGAGCTATGAAAAATTAGACGAAACTAATAGAGTGGCAAATATTATTAAACAAAAAATAAATTTATAATGTTATTTTTAAACTCTATTCAAAATCAATCTAAAAAACACGAAACTCCCTTTATACACTGGGAATATAATGATGCATTAACCGATGAAGCAATTCAAGAAATTATAACTGCAGATATACCCGATGTTAGCAAACATGATTTAAATTATGATGGTACCCGAGCAATAGATGGAGGTGCTGCTGAATTTAGGGAAGGAATAGCATCAGGTGGAGAAGCTATAAAATTTAGATGTTTTGTTACCAAAGAAAATGAAAAACAATTTCCAAATTTAGTTAAATTTATTAACGAACTTCAATCAAAAGAAACCCATGAAGCTATTTCAAAAATGATCAATAGAGATTTATCAAACTCATATGTTAGAGTTGAAGTTATTTGCGATAGGGAAGGGTTCTGGTTAAAGCCTCACTGCGATATCAAAGAAAAACTATTATCAGGCTTAATTTTTATAAACAATGCCAATGAATCAGAAGACCTTGGAACTGATTTTTATAATGAAAAATTAGAAAAGGTTAAAACAGTTCCTTACAAAAATAATTACGGATATATGTTTGCTAGTGGTCCGAATACTTGGCATGGTATGGAAAAAAAGAAAATAGTTAAAGAAAGACGATGTCTTCAGGTTAACTATGTTACTTTTGAAACAGATTGGAAAGTTCTGTAATTAAATTAAAACTCTTTCATTATTAACAATAACATCTATTAGTCCCCATTCTGATTGCTTCATTATCTCCAAATAAAAGAAAAAACTTATTTTGAACACAGATAACTAAGTAAACATTGTTTTTGTTAATATTTGTATGTAGAAATTCATCATGTTTGAAAAATTAGAAGAATTAGCAAAAAATAATAAAAAAATTTCAGATTTTCATATTAGAACTGGTTGGCCATTAGCGTTTAGGCAAACTGGAGAAATACACAAAATTCAAGAAATTGTTGTTAAAGAACAAGATCTTCAAGATCTAATATCTACTAATTGTAACGAAACTGAAATGAAAAAGTTTAGTGAAACTCATGAACTAGATTCGTCAGTTACATTAAGTGGATTAAGATTTAGAGCTAATTTTTATAAAACTATTCAAGGACCAGCTGCTGTATTAAGAAGAGTAGAGAGCGTTATTCCTGAAATGGATCAATTTGATTTACCACAAGTTCTTTATGATATTGTCGATATGCATAAAGGATTAGTTTTAGTAACTGGACCAACAGGGTCTGGTAAGTCCACAACACTTGCAGCAATTGTAAATGAGATTAATAAAACTAGAACTTCAAATATTATTACAGTTGAAGATCCGGTTGAATTTATTCATAAAGATTTAAAAAGTATTGTGTCTCATCGAGAAGTAGGAAAACAAACCAAAACATTTTCTAGTGCATTAAAAGCTGCACTCAGAGAAGACCCAGATGTAATTCTAGTTGGGGAGATGAGAGATTTAGAAACAGTTTCACTTGCATTAACTGCTGCTGAAACAGGACACCTAGTTTTTGGAACACTTCACACTAGTGGTGCTCCTAATACCATCAATAGAATTATTGACGTTTTTCCACCTGAGCAACAAGCTCAAATAAGAGCACAGATATCTTCTTCTTTAAAGATGGTGGTTACTCAAAGACTTCTTAAAACAAAAGATGGTCAAGGCCGTTGTGCAGCGTTTGAAGTGATGAAGTGTACGCCTCCAATTCAAAACTTAATTAGAGAAGCTAAAATTCATCAAATACCTAGCATCATGCAAACTTCTGTGAGAGATGGTATGATTACTATGACTAAATCATTAGAAGAATTAGTTAAGGCAGGTAAGATAGATGCGAGTGCAGGACGAGAAGATTAAAGGATTTAACGTCCTTGAATTAATTGTTGTCGTTGTACTTATTGGCGTCATCTCAGCCATAGGTTATCCCAATTTTTCTGAATGGCGAAAAGATAGAGAGACTAGAAGCGCAGTACTTAGTATAAAATCTTTAATCGAAGGAATAAATTCACAAGTTCAAAGAGGTCAATATGCATTTGTTCAAGTACATATATTAGAAGAAGTGAATGGCGCAGAAAGAAATTTAATTGTTACATCAAAAGGAATGAAACCAGAAAAACTAGCAAGTTTGTTAAATGATGGAACTAGTGACTGGTGGGCAAAAATTGGTGATCGATGTAATATAACAGACGATGCATATTGGGATGATGATCCAGATCAAGGTGCTGATAATGTTGAAGTAAGACAAATTACTTATGATAATATGGCAACTTCTTGGGAAGGGGATGACGGAGCTATTTGTTTTAGTAAAAATGAGAAATGGTACAGTGGCGCAGGTAAATTACAATCATCCTTGCCTGAAGAGGGGGATGTAGCAAGATCTGTAGATAATACTTTATTTATTTGCAGAAGAACAAATGATCGATCAAGTTGCGATGTTGATAGCGATGGAACACCTGCTTCAGAGCATGATCATTTATATGTTATTGAATGGTCAAGATTTGGCAATGTGATACTTGAAAAATGGGATACAAGAAATTCTGATTGGGTTAAACAATAACAAGATGAAAAAACAAAAACATAATATTTCTGGACTTTCTTTAATAGAAGCACTTGTCTCAGTTGTGATTATTGGAATTGGATTTGTTTCAATTTTACAAATGACAAATTTTTCCGTTCAATCAATAGATAATTCAGGAGATAGAACTAAGGCAAATTTTTTAACTGAGATGATAGTAGAAGACGTCATTGGAAGTAAAAATTCTTTCTATGGAGTAAATTCTGATAATGAAAATATAATCTATAGTACTGATGGGACCGCATCACTAGATGGAGACACATTAAATACATTTTCAAAGCATCTAAGTGACAATAGTTGGAGTGCAGATCTGAGCTGTGGTGGAAGTAGTTCTGATACCACTACACCAGTTGAGAATAAACAAAACATCTATGAAACTCAACAAGTGGATGCTCCTCGAAATAAACAAGCTAAGTGGAATACTATATTTGAAGAAAATAGATTTTTAAAATGTAAAAGCACAACTGAAGAAAAAAAATTGCAAGTATTTGAAATATGTAAGTGGGATGCTTGTGATTATAAATTAGATTCTATAACAGATGAGCCTTTGTACATTGGTAGAGTGGAGATGAAATTAAATGAAGGTAAAAAAAGAAAATTTATATATTTTCAGTCAGACTATAAACTTAAACAATGAATAAAAAAAATTTAAAATCTATTGCTGGTCTTACATTAATTGAGATTTTAATTAGTGTGGTGGTGTCATCGATAATGATGGCTGCAATTTATACAACTTATTCAATTGTAAATTCAACTTATACTCAAGTGTTAGAAAAAGCTAAAGTAAGCAGATCTTCTAGAGATTTAATCGAGTTATTAATTCGTGATACACGAATGGCAGGATTTAAATATTATTTAGGTGATAATGATTTGGGTTTTCCAGAAGAAAGTTATTTAGAATTTGTTGGTGGTGCTACTACGGTAAAAGATAGCCATGATCCAATTGTGATAATTCCAAATGAACTTGGACATTCACTTAGTGATGCTATTGCTACTCCAACTCCAAAACATAACTTAGATGATACTTGCTGTGATAAAATTCATATTGTTTATGATGATTTTAATCAAAATGATGCTACTCAACCTTACAAAAGATATAAGCTAACTTATTTTGCAAATCCATTATCAGATGGTTCTAATGCTGATGGCCCTATAAATCCAAGATACGGCATATACAAATCCAAAATTAGTTGGCAACAAAATATTGGTCAAGAAACTGGAAGTTGGGTATCAGATTGTTCCGAGTGTTATCACAATGAATTAGTAAGAGATTATGTTGAAGATATGGAATTTATTGCATTAGATCAAAATGGAAAAGTTTTAAGTCCTTACCCAAATACAAATTCTGAAGCTTCGAGGGGAAATTTATATAAAATTAGAGCAGTAGATATTAGGATCGCATTTATTTCTGAAAAGCCTTTCTTTAGATTTGAAAGTAGGACAGGAAATGAAAGACAATTAAGTGGATTTTCTAGAGCGATAAGATCTTTTTCAGATAGAAACTTAAGGGATAATGTAGTGGTGACCGTATACACAAGAAATATTGTTGGACAGGATATATTTTAATGAAAAAAAATAATCAAAATGGATTTACACTAATTTTATCACTTGTGATGTTATTAGTAATGTCGTTGATGGGAGGAGCTTTAATTGTAATTTCTTCAGGGGATCATCAAAGCAATAATACTAGTGATCAATATCAACAGACTTTTTATGTTGCTGAACATGCCTTAATTGAAGCAGAGAAAAGAATAATTAACAGAATGATTGGACCTTGGACAGAAGTGACTACGATTACCACACCACCAGTTGGATCTACACCTACAGAGATTACTGCTCACAATAATTATATTGAGCAACTTACAGCCACAGCAATTGATGGCTTTGCAAGAAACACAGATGGAAGAGATACTCCTAGAAATACTCTTACTCCTGTAGAAACTCCTTGTTTTAAAAGTTTTAGAAATTTAATCAGAAATGATGCTGGGGGAAATTTATCTTTAGTTACAGATCATTTTACTAATCAAAATTTTGGAAGTTTAATTGAGCCAATTTTAAATACCCCAAGTGATGTAGGATTAGAGGCAGATGATGCGGAAAAAGAAAAAGAATATTTAAAAAGGTATAGATATGAGTTTTTTTCAATTAATGTTGGTTCCTCTACCTTTAAAGGAGCAGGGGCTAGTCTTAAAAAAACCTCTACTAACGCTCAAAGACAAGGAACAGCTTATAGAATATATGGTTGTGGATATTTAATGCCTAAGGGCGCAGAATTAGGTGAATTTGAGGATCCTGAAATATTAATTCCTTTAGAAACTTTAATTATTTTATCTAGTTAAACACAAAATGAGCACCATAATCATTACTTTAATTACAATCTTTTAAAATATTGGCTATTATTAATGATAATGAAAAATATCTTTATTGGATTGTTATCACTTTTTTTATATTTCAGTTCATTAACCATGAGTGGGGCGTGTGAATTTTTAAAAGAACAAATTGGTACCCCAGTTTCAAGCATCATTGAAAAATATGATAATTTAGATGAGCCCTCAGATGATGGCGTTAATATTTTTACATTTTATAAAATGTACGAAAGCAATGCCTTATGTGAAAATTCTCAATTAGAAAATACTTTTATAACAGTTTTTATTAGAGAAGGTAAAATTATTGGAATAGAAATTTCAGGTATGCCGGGTAAAGCTAAAGATGATAGAATTTTAAATTTTGCAAAAACAAATTTAGGTTATACCACTGATCAAGTTATTAATGATGAATGGATTGGAGCTATCAGCATGTCATCTATGACCAACATGGTGCTTTATGGACGAGTACAAGAATCTGATGAAGTTTTTGAACAGCTAATTATTACTAAAACAGATTATTTTGAGTCACTATCAGATCCAGATATAGTAGAAATGTTTTAATTTATGAAAAGATTATTTCAAATTTTTATTCTTTTAATCCTAGTTTTAAATTTTAATCAATTAACTTATGCAAAACCATTACCGCCAGGATCTGGTGAAGGTGATGTTCCTGCTAATATTTTAATTCTATTAGATAATTCAAAGAGTATGAAAAATAGAATAGGATTTGCAATACCTAAACAACATTCATTTACTATTGATGGAAATGGAAATAGAGTTTTAGCATCTGCTGACAGTAATAAAGGCGGACTAATACTTTTTGATAGCGGAGGTCAAAAACTTAATATCACAGGCACAAATCAATCGGATGGAAGTTATACAGTCGATAGATGGTGGGCTAGCAATACAACTGATCAACGTTGTGATTATCGTATTAGAGATGGCTCACAAACTAGGCAACACCCTATTAGCAGTACAATGCAATACACCGATGTAAGATATCATGCAGGTGTTAGTGTTGCAGGGACGAATATTTCTAATGAAAATTTAATATTTGTTGCTCAATATAATAAAAGTGGGGCAGCAGCTATAATTGCTCTTGACGATCAATATAGATGTAGACTTGCTATAACTCCTACTAGCTCTAATCAAATATTAGGCTTAGACACAGGTACAAATTCAGATGGAGATCTTATTTTGGCAGCTTTTGGTAAAGGAGGGATGAAAAAAGGTGCCTACCAATTAACTTGTAATATTACTGATGGTGATTGTGCACAAGTTCAGGGGAAAGGTAAAAAGTCATCCGATGCATATGGAAAATTATACAATGGATATAGGATTAGATTAAGTAGTGATACAACTAAAATTTATGTATCTGCTAATGGACACTTATGGGGTTATAATACTAAAATAAGTAATGGACAAAGAGTAATAGATAGTAGCAATACTTCAAATAGTCGTAGTTATAGATATTGTAAAGGTAACGGAAGTAGTATTGGTTATTTTGCTACTTGGGATTTTTCAAGCAGCTCTGATAATGTGTTTTATACGGGAGGTTATTTGAACTCTAGAAAAGTTCATAGAGTAGAATGGACTTCAAATACTAGTTGCAGAGTTACTGCATCAGCTGGTACGAGTAGTGCATTATCAAATACAGCAACTGCAGGTAATTTAGATGCTGATGATATTAGGGTTACAGATAATATAAGTGGCTTACAAGTTTCAAGTGGAAGACTGATTTTTAGTCATAATGGCTATGTTGATGAGCTAACTGAAAGTAGTTTTACTGCTGTAGGAAAAGATAGTGCATGGCAAATCCAATATGGAGGCCCACAAAAAACAAGGTTACAAGGTGCACAAGAAGCAATTACTGCAATTTTTACCGACACCACTTTGACAAGCGGTGCAAATTTTGGTTTTGGTTATTGGAATGGATATAGTGGTGGTGGTCAATATTATGGTGGATGGCAAGGTAATCATCCAGCTGGTAGAAGCAGAATTTGTGATAAAGATGCTTGTTTACAGGTTGGAATTGGCCCTGAAGGTGCAGCAAATGCCATCCAATATCTTGGGAACTTAAATGTTGATGGAAGAACAGACGCTAATGCTTGGTCCCAATTGGCTCACGATTATTTTTATGATGATAATGTTTCTCCACATGATCCAGATTCTGATTGTCAATTAAATTATGTAATTATAATTGGGGATGGAATGTTTACAGGTGGTTCGGGAGTACTTGGACAAAGAGGAGAAGCTGCCAATAGAATCACAAGATTAAGAAATGATTTAGGTATTAAAAGTTTGATGGTTGCTTATGGAGATGGAATTTATTCACAGGGTATGGCATATTTTGATGCATTAGCTTTGAAGGGCTCTTGCGACACTGCTGGTAGTGAAGATTGTGAACCAACTATTGTTGCTAAAACTCCTCAAGCACTTAAGACAGAACTTCAACAGAAGATTAGACAAATTTTAGCTGAGCGTTTAGCATTTACTGCGCCTTCAATTACAGCAACTATTCAGCAAGGAGGTTCATTATATCAAGCACAATTCGCTTATGAGCAATTTGGTGAATGGAAAGGGACTATTTTAAGAAAAACATTAAATGCTGACGGAACAGTTGAGCATGATTCAAATGCGCCAGGAAATTGGGATGCGGCAGTTCAAGTAAGATCTCAATCTTCAGGAGGACCACTTGATCCAAGTACAAATGATAGCAGAAATATTTGGACACCACTTTCAGATCCATCTTATGATTATATCGGTAATTGGGACAATGTTAGTGATACTACCGCATCTTTATTAGAAGGGGAGATGACAAGATTAGGATTTGAACTTTCGAATTACCATTCTTCGTCCTCTAATTGTGGAGGAGATGATACTACAGATGATGAACGTGATGGACTTCTGCGTTTTTTAGCTGGTCAAGATTTTTTTGATTATGATGGAGATTGTAACATTACAGAGTTAAGAGAACATGTGTTAGGAGATATATACCATTCTCAATTAATTGAAATTGGAGCACCAGATGGAAATACTCAATTTACAGATAATAATCAGGAAGCATACTTTAGAACCATTAATAATTACCAAGCCTTTAAATCTGAACAAAAAAATAGAAGAGATGTTTTGTATGCGGGCTCTAACAGTGGATTGCTTCATGCATTTAGTGCAGAAACCGGTAATGAAGAATGGGCTTTCCTTCCGCCATTCTTAGTTGGAAAATTATCCACATTAATAAATGCGAATCTTGATGGCAAAGTTGATGGGTTTCAAGGAGGTAGTAATGCGATATTCGGAGTAGATGGTTCGCCAATTGTTCACGACGTGTTTATGAAGGGCCTAACCCCTGAAGGCGATGTTGAAGCATCACCAAGTTGGCATACAATATTGTTTCAACCCTTTGGTCGTGGTGGATCAGGTTTCTCAGTATTAGATGTAACCACTCCACTAGTAAGAGATGGTGCAGGACCATTACACATGTTCACTGTATACAATGATTATATAAATAATGTTGTATATATTATGGATTATGAAGGAGAGGTTAGATCAGAAGAATATTACTCAAGTTCAGCCTCCTTAAGCCTTTCAGAAGAAGCAGAAAAGGCACAAAGTAATTTAAATTCTGCTGTTGATACTGATGGTGGACTTGACTCTGGAGTAACTACTCAACAAGATGCAATAGCTGCTTGTCAGTCAAATGCTGATGCAACTAATAATTTTAGGACTGATGGAACTGCATCTTGTTATATAGGAAAAACATTTACTTTTAATGATATTTTCTTTGATACGCCAAATAATCAATCAATAGATCCAAATAGATTAAATGTTACAGAATTGGTTGACGGTGAATTTGCACCTGTCGCGTTTACTGATGCAAAAATGGTTAATGGTCAATTTGTAATTACTTTCCCAGAAGATAAAATTCAAAATGCAGGAGGTATCAGTGATAATGAAACAAGATTAACAAATAATATTTTTATTCAAACTTCTTGTACATCATCTTCTGGAATTGATCCTTTCTTTGACTATAGTAAATTAGGTGAGACTTGGTCAACACCAAGAATTGTAAGATTACCATCTGACATTGAAGGAGAGAGAGAAGACCCAGCAAATGATAAATATGTTGCAATTATGGGTGCAGGAATGGCTAATAATAATTTATGTGCGGGCTCTGCTTTGTTTATGGTTGAATTAGACAACATGGATGAGCCAGGAAAACTTTACGGTGGAGATCAAAACGGTGGACCAATCACAATTGTTGATACTTCACCAGAAGGTGTAGTTATTGGAAATGATGTGATTGCAACACCTAACGGTAGTGATATTAATAATGCGGTTCCAACTTCTCCACTTGTGATCACTCCTGATACTGCATTTGGAATTCCTTGGCGTGGAGCAATGGTTTATATTAATGATAGAGAAGGAAAAATTACTAAAATAAATTTAACAGACTCTACAAAAAATGATGCTAAATTATTTGATCAAACAACATTATTTAGATTAAAAGCAAGTACTTCAAATAAACGATACACTTTTTTCTCAATGGATGCAGGCATAGGAGTTACTACAAAAGATTTTTGGTTGTTTGGTGGTACTGGAGACTTTAATAAACTTGGAGATATAGATAGTGATATGGATAACATTTTATATGGAATTAGAGATTCTGATTATCCTTATTTTAAACATTTAAATGGAGTGACTATTCCTTCATTTAATGATCAAGCTTTCACATCCACAGCTCATCAAGGAGCGGATAACGCTAAATCGATTGATGATGCAACTGTTTGTTCAGATGTTACAGGAGATACCGATGGTGCTCTTTGTCCAGACTCTGCAGAAAGTGCCTGGGTAATCCATTTAGATACACAAGGTAATAATAATTCACACAGAAAAGCATCTGCCCCACCAACTTTATTTAAAGGACAAGTGTATTTTCCAGTTTATGAACCACCTCCAGGTTCAAATCGATGTAATATTGGAAATGCATATATTTGTGTAGCAGATGATGAATGTGGAACTAATAATTCACATAAACTTGTTAAAGGTGCGGAAGCAAACGGAAGCAACTGTACATTCATTAGAAAAGGGGTTTTATCTGAATTAGTAATATTTGGTGATAAACTATACGCAAACGTTGCAGGGCCTAGTGAAGACAGTGATACTTTATATTCTGTTATAGCTGTTCCTGGTGAGGTTTTATCAAATACAGGTGGTTGGAGAGATACGGGATATTAATTCAAGTTATAACACACTCTCACAAGTGGCTTTAAGAAGCTGAAAACAACCTAAAATAGGAATATAGAACCCAAACAAACATATCAAGCATAGTTATAAATATAATTGCTAAACCAACAATTGAGTCCTGTTTTATTTTTCTTCTCCATTTGATTGGAAAAAAATTTAAAGAATACGCATAAATTAAAATGAATATATTTAATGATGCAATAATAATGTTGATAAATAAAAAAGTATTCATTTAGTTAATCAAACCTTTCAGTTTGTTCTTTAATTTGTCTTTTACTTTATCCTCTATTTGCTTGATATCTAAATTTTTAACAGTGTCTAATAAATTATTACTCATTATTTTTTCTCGCACATCAACCACCATGTCTTTAAATACTTTTTTTAAAATATCTTTGTAGTTTTTACTATCCTTAGTATTACCAATATCTTTAAAATTCATATCATTAATTGAAAAGGTTTTTTCAAAATCAAAATCAGAAGATAATACGGCTAAATTAATATTTTTAGCATCTAGGTTTTTAATATTAAAGTATTTGCTTGATTGAGATTCGGTATTTTTAAATTCAAGATCTTGTTGAAGATTTCTTAGATTGTCTGAAGTAATTCTGTCAGAAAATTTAAAATAATAATTTAAATTTATATTGTTTAATTGAACATCGTTAATCAATATATCATTAGAAAAAATTGAGAATGTATCTAAATTTACTTTTACAAAATCTACTTCTGCTAAATTACCATCAAACTTTTTGTTAAGTATCTTAATGTTATTTGCACGAGCTTCACCACTTAAATAATCAATACTTAATTTTTTAATTGATACTTCTCTATTTAATGAACTTGAAATATTATCTTCTAATATATTTTTAATTAATCTGTCTCCTATAAATTCAACCAATATATAAAAAGATAAAGTGAATATGGTTATTATGGAAAGAAATTTTTTCATACACACTGATCTATATTAATTTAAAAAATAATTCTAATGGTTAATCGACCACTCTGGGTTATATTTTTAATTCAAAAATAATCTTATCTGTTCATTAAAAATAAGAAAAACTAAGTTTCCTATAATTAAATAAGGACCAAAAGGTATTTGAGACGAAAGATCTTTTTTATTTTTAATTATATCTGGAACAACACTTAAAAGTGCAATGACAGATGAAAAAAATATTACAAAAGGAATTGAAGCCCATCCAAACCAAAAACCAATTACAGAAAGTAATTTAGCATCACCCAAACCCATTCCTTCTTTGTTTCTTAATTTTTTATAAGTAAAAATTATTAACCAAATGATTATGTAACCAAACAAACCACCTATTAAAGAGTTAACTAAATTTGGAAACAGAGTGGTATTTAAATTTGGATCAAATGATTTTAATAAACCAATTATCATAAGAGGGTACGTTAACTCATTTGGAATTATGAAATGTTTTAAATCAATAAAAAAAATAATCACAAAACAGATGCTTAAAATAAAAAAAAGAAGAGTAGTTAATGAAACTCCAAAGAAATGAAAAATTACTATAAAATTTATTGATGATATTAATTCTACTAAAAAATATTTAATATTAATTTTAGCCGAACAACCTCTACATTTTGCTCTTAAAAACAAATATGAAAATAATGGAATGTTATCGTACCATTTAATTAGGGTTTTACAGGATGGACAGTGGGATCTTCCTGTTACAACGCTTATATCGTCAGGAATTCTATGGATACAAACGTTACTAAAGCTGCCCCATATACTTCCAAAGATAAATGCTATAAGATATAACACAACTTATAATTTAATTTTGGAGGACAGTTCTATGAAACCATCAATGCAATATTGTACAAGCATCATTGCGTCTGTAAGGTGTAAGTAGAAGTTAGGACTATGAATAATGAGTTCCATCAGTCTCAAAACTATCAAAAATTTAATGAATATCAATTTATAAATAACATGTTCTTTGGTGCTAAAAAAACAGAAACAATAAAAGTCGACAATACAAGCGTTAAAGACTTAGAATTGGTTACAAAAATGGGCCAGGAGTTTGCTAAAACTCTTGATTTAAAAGAAACACTACAAACTTCATTAGAGCTAATTATTAAAAGAATTAATGCTCAAGCTGCTAACATTTTTTTAATAGATAATGATAAGCAAAACTTTCAATGTATTGCATCAAAACACCAAGCATATCTAGAAGATTTTGAAATTCCAATTACTCAAGGTGTCATGGGAAAAGCAGCACTCATGAAACAATGTATAAGAGTTGGAGATGTTAGAAAGGATGTAAGAGAAATTGCAGAATTTTATTTTGATTTAGATAATAAAACAAATTTTACAACTTATTCTGTTTTATGTTCACCATTAATTGTTTCAGATGAATGTATTGGTGTTATTCATTGTTTAAATAAAAAAACAGACAACAAACTTTTTGAAGAAAGCGATAGAAAACTTTTAGAAACTTTATCTGGTCCTGCTGCATTAGCAATTAGAAATGCTAAGATGGCAAAAGATTTGATTGTTAAAAATAGAATAGAAAAAGAAATAGAAATTGTTGGAGAGATTCAAAAAACATTACTATCTCAAAACATTAAAGAAAATTTTCCTATTGCTGGAATAAATATTCCTGCCAAAGTTGTTTCTGGAGACTTTTATAATTTTTCAGAATTATCTAATGGAGTTTACGGATTTGGAGTTGCAGATGTTTCAGGTAAAGGAATTAAATCTTCATTACTAATGTCTAAAGCATCTAGTCTTTATAGATGTTTAAGTAAAACAAATTTTTCTGCAGCAGGTCTTTTAGATATTTTAAATACAGAAATTTGTGAAACTACTTCAAGAGGAATGTTTGTAACAATGCTGGTTGGAATTTACGATAGTAACAAAAAAGAATTAACTTTATCAAACGCTGGTCATGAACCTCCGTTAATTTATTCTAAAGATGGAAACTTTTCTAATTTTGAAGAAGCAGGACCTCCTTTAGGCATTGCTCCTAAGTTTAAATTTAAAGAAACTAAAATTAATTTTTCAAACAGCTCAATGTATATTTTTACTGATGGTATTACGGAAATAAGAGATGCTAAAGGAAATATGTTAGAGGCAGAAGGATTTAAAGATTATATAAAAAAGTATCAACAAATTCCAAACCATGAAAGATTAAACAAGATTATCGAGGATATAATTAAATCTGGTCGAATACAAAAGGATGATTTAACAATTGTAACGGTTGATGGTTAATAATTATGGATAGATGTTTTTATTTACACTCTTTAAGATAGAGTAAAAATGTTTATGGGATAGTTTCCAGTTAATTAGAGTAATTACCCCCAGTTTCATGTAATAATTCTAATTTTGGGTCAAATATCTGATAATTAGAAATAAATCCTGCAATCCTAGTCAAATCTCTAATTTAGAGTGAAATCTCTCATAATTTGCTATAAATCCTATACTGGTAGTCAAATCTCTAATTTAGAGTGAAATCTCTCATAATTTGCCACAAATCAGATTTAATTAGTTAATTTGAGTTTAGTCCCCAGATTTAGGCTTTAACCATAATATAAATTGTATCAAAATCTAATATTGCCATCCGCAATAATCAACAATTGATGGATCAATGTTAAAATTTATATATATTATCCCAAAGGGATGAGTGATGTAAGGCTGTTTGAGCTTTTGTTAATATTCATATTTATCTCTAACACACAGCATAAAAAATATAAATTATCTCTAACACATAGGATAAAAATTAAAATTATCTCTAACACAAATCAATAAATTTATTGAAAATATAAAAAATGTTGATTTTATTGACTTTTTTAAAAATATGATAATATTAATAATTATAACACAAAATAAATATAGCTCTAACACATTTTATGTTTTATATTCATAATATTAAAAACGTTGATTTTGCTTACTTTTTTAAAAAAGAATATTATGTTAATTTTCTAACACAAAATGAAATAATTTTTTTTTTTTTAAATGTGTTAGAATAAAATTTTTGTGTTAGAGAAAAAAAATAATTTTTTTTTTTATAAATTAGAATAATTCTAAAATTTGCAAAAAATATATTAGAATCTTTCTAAAGTAAAATAAAAATATATTAGAATCTTTCTAAAGAGAAAAAAAATAGTTTGGAATATTTCTAATGTAGGAAAAAAAAATATATTAGAATAATTCTAAACAAAAAAAATTAAAAAAATTATAACACAAATAAATTTTTCTCTCACACAAAAAAAATTTTCTCTCACACAAAAAACAATTAAAAGTTGTTTTAATAAAAAATAGCTATTTTACTTATTTTTTAAAAATAGAAAAAAATATTAAATTTCTAACACAATATAAAAAGATAAAATTATGATAAATGTGTTAGAGAAAATATTATTTAGAAAAAAATATCTTAAATTTAATTTTTTTCAATGATTTTAATAAACTGTTGATTTAATTGAATATTTTGTATTTCATTATTAAATTCAACCCATTTTGAACATAATGATTATAATCTTGTGTTAGAATTTTATTAATTTTGTGTTAGAGAATCAATTAACAATTTAAATATTAATTTTTATTTATAAGTTTTATGGACGAAGATAATAAAGATAAATTTGATTATAAAGAGGAAGATACTCTCAAGAGTGATCAGGAAAACCAATCTGAAAACGATTCAACTGATACTTTAAATCCTCAAGAAACTGATAATAATGAATCAGAAAAATCCAATGAAAATGATAATTTAACTGAAAATTCAGAAACTTTACAATCTCAAGATGAATCTGTTGAGCAAAATGTAAGTGCATCAAATACTAATAATGATGAAGAGACTTTAAAGAGTGATCAGGAAAACCAATCTGAAAACGATTCAACTGATACTTTAAATCCTCAAGAAACTGATAATAATGAATCAGAAAAATCCAATGAAAATGATAATTTAACTGAAAATTCAGAAACTTTACAATCTCAAGATGAATCTGTTGAGCAAAATGTAAGTGCATCAAATACTAATAATGATGAAGAGACTTTAAAGAGTGATCAGGAAAACCAATCTGAAAACGATTCAACTGATACTTTAAATCCTCAAGAAACTGATAATAATGAATCAGAAAAATCCAATGAAAATGATAATTTAACTGAAAATTCAGAAACTTTACAATCTCAAGATGAATCTGTTGAGCAAAATGTAAGTGCATCAAATACTAATAATGAGGAACAAAAAAAAGAGCATGAGGTAATTCATAAAAAAGATGGAAGACTACATATATATGTAAGGCAAGATAAATATAAAGGTGAACTTAAATCAAGAAACTGGGTAGGTAGACTTTATATTGATGGTAAACAAAAAATTTCATCTTCTGGAACAACAAATTTAGATGATGCAATACCAATTTTGGAAAAATGGTTTGATGATCTTCATGAAGAAAGTAAAAAATTAAAAATTGAAGAAAATATTAAGCCAGAAGAGGGTGAATCTTCACAAATTGATATTTCAACAACCAATCAAAGTAATAATGAAGCACAACCACAAACTTCAAGTGTTCCATTAAATGAAAACTCAGAAATATCTACCCAAGATCAGGTAAAAAGTAAATTATCAAATATTTTTGGAAAAATTAAGGAAATTAAAATTAAAAAACCAGATTTTGCTAAAAATATAAAAAAATCATCTTTTAATAATTCTAAAGTTGGAAATTATAAATCAAAAATACAAAATTTTTTCAAATCCAAATTAGGTAAATCTAGTGTTCAAGGCGAAGAAATAATTGGTATTGAGTTAGCAAATAAAGAAATAAGAATAGTCCAAGTTTCTAGTAACAAAGCTAATCAATGGGTGTTAGAAAAATTACATATTCACCCCGTCGACATTACAGATGATAGTACTCCAATTGATAATGCGGATAAATTTTCAGAAGAATTAGTATTAGCAATTCAAAAATACAAAATAACTTCACCAAATGCAGCAATTGCTATTCCGGTAACTAGTGCAATCATAAGAGTAGTCACCGCACCTTTAATGAAAGAAGATGAATTAAATAAAGCAATCGAAACTAATTCATTGTGGGAAAACCTAGTTCAACTAACAGATAGTTTGGAAGATTATTCTATTTTTCATCAAGTCATAAATAGAAATGATAAAGAAAATACAATGGATATTTTATTCGTTGCATCAAAATTAACTGATATAAATAGTTATACTTCAATAATTAAAAATGCAGGTTTAAATCCTGTAATCATAGATGTTAAATGTTTTGCTTTAAAGTCATCAGTTGATCAAGTTAATCAAATAACAAATAAAACTGAGGATGCCAATTTAACTGCTGTTTTAGAATTTGGATTAGATGAAAATTATTTAATGATCCTCTATAATAATAACCCAATAATAACTGATATTTTTATTAGAGGGCAAGATAGAAAAATTTTACAAGATTCCCAAGATACTGAAGAAAAAGAAGGATTAGTTAGAAGATATGTTACTCAAGTTAAGCAAGCAATTCAAGATTTTGAGACTAAATATGAAAAGAGAATTCGAAACATAAAAGTTGTTTCAGATATTAAAAATGTCGATGAATATTTAGGAAGTTTTAGAAAAATTTTAATGAATGTTGGATTTAACACTTTTGATCCCACAGAAGGATTAAAAATTCCAAGTCAGTATCAACAAATTTTAGATAATAAGTTAAATAGATCTTATCTATCTACTTCTGTTGGCTTAGCCTTTAGAAAACTTGATGTCTTTGGTTATTATAAATTTGTTACTGCAGTTAAAAATATAAATCTTCTTCCAGATAGATCAAATGTAATGAAGCAAAAGAAGATGAAAGCAATTTCAGGTTTTGCATTCAAGGGTATTACTGCTGCTGTAGTTGCAATTTATGTGGTATTATTTGGTTTATCTTTTTGGAATATTGTTTCCTATAATAATAAATTAAAACAATATGAAACTGTAAAAATAGATCATGCTAAAATTATTAAACAGAAAAAAATAGTTTCAAAAGAACTTAGTGTAATTAATACGTCTTTAAAATTAAGTAGAACACTTAAATCAAATAAAGAATTAACTTATAGAATTTTAGCTCAAGTAGCCTCAAGTGTTCCAAACCGTGTAAAATTTGATCAAGTTGAATTTAATGGATCTAGAAGATTAACTATTCAAGGAATAGCTGCAAGTGATCAAGATATTTTGAAATTTATAGAAAATTTAGGAAATCAAAAATTGGTTGAGCAAGCATCATTATCATCAATGCGATTACCAAAATCTACAGTAGGTGGTGCTACAATGAAAGGTTTTAGAGTGTTTGTAAAAATTAAAACAGGTAAAATATAGCAATGGATATAGATTTAAAAAATATTAACATGTCTGATATCAAGGATCAGATTACAAAATTAGCTGATAAAAAAACTCTTATAAAAATAGGAATAATCTTTGGTGCAATTGTTTTTTTCTTAATAATTTATTACGCAATTTTAAATCCAATGGTTGAGTCTAGAAAAGCTAAATTGGACGACATGAATTTGAAAATACAAGAAACTGCAAAATTTACTTCTGAAATTTATTCAATGAGAGCAAGAATTAAAAAACTTAAGCCTGATTATGAAAAATACTCTAGCTTGTTTCATTCTAAAGCTGAAGTAGAGGGTCTTTATCAAACATTAAGTGAATACGCCGGACAAAATGATCTAGTAATCACTAGAATTGAAAAAAAGGTAATTCAAGAAGTATTAAAAGCACAAGCCTTAGCCCAAGCAGACGGTAAAAAAACGAAAAAAAAGAAAAACAACCAAGTTAAAAATGTTGCAAATATTGCCTATTATTTGATCCCTGTTGATTTTGAAATTGATGGTAATTTTATTGGTTACATAAAATTTAAAAGAGCTCTATCGCTTTCTAACAAAATGTTAAACTTTGACAAAGAGTCTATTCAGGTGGTAAAAGGGAATACAACTGGAGCGATAAAAGTAAAAGGTACGTTAACAATAGTGGGGTTACCAAATGAATTTTTTTAAAATAATCATTATTTCAGTGTTTTTTATGTTGCTATCAAAAGTTTCCATGGCTGATAGTCATGATAAAGAGCAAAACATTATTGATAAAGCTAAAGAGATAAATAAAAAGATCAAAGAAAAACAGGCAAATTCACAATCGAATATTTCATCAGAAATTAAAGATAAAGATGAAGAGCCTCTTCCATTAAACGATCCTTTTGCTGGAGATAGTTCATTAACTGGTGGTAATACAATTTTATCAAGTAATCCAGAAGAGGCACAAAATGAAATGAGCTTATATAAGTTTAAATTAGTTGGGATAATGACCTCTGCAAATGATGATGGGTTCGTATCTTTAATTAATTCAAGTGGAAATATAATTACTTTAGCTAGGTTTGAAGAATTAAGCCCTGGAGTAAAATTAGTTGGATTAAATAATAGAGAAGCAGTTTTTGAAAAAAATGAAAACTCTCTCTTAGTGATAAATTTTAATAATAAAATTACAGAAAGAACAAAATAATTATGAAATTTAAAAACAAAATATTATTTTTAATTTTACCTTTTTTATTTATTTTTTTAACAGGTTGTGCTGAAAAATTTGCTAAAAACACTGGTTCTTTTAAACACGACACCCCACTAATAAAAACTGATATCAAGAAAACTGGAAAACTAGAGGTTGAAAAAAGTGTAGAAATGGGACCAACTCCTGCTGAAGGTGATGTCATAAAGCTTAAAAAAAGAAAACAAATATCATCTGTTAAAGAGAGAAATTATTTATTAATTTCGGAAGATTTCAAATCTTTAAAACAAAATGTTTCTTTTAAATTTCAAGCTTTAGATTTTAAAGAAGCAATGAAATTAATGTCTGAAGTTGGTCAAATTAATATTTTAGTAGGTGACGATGTGGCAGGATCAATAAGTGCAGAGTTAGATAATGTTCCATGGGATAAAGCATTTAATGCATTATTAGATTTAAAAAATTATGCAGCAGACATAGATGTAGCAAGTAATATTATTAGAGTTTCAACTCCTGCTAATCTAACGTCACAAGAAGGTTATAAATCAGCGAGAGCTTCAGCAGTTAAGAAAAAAGTTGAATTAGAAGATTCAGTAGAACCAATTATTTCAGAAATTTTTAGACTTTATTATATAACCCCATCAGAAGCTAAAGCCACAATCACAGAATTATTTACATCTGTTGGAACGAATGGGAATTTTATACCAATACAAGTAACGGAAGAAGCAACCACAAGATCAATTATTGTTAGAGGTAAAGAAAAAGATTTAGATATCGTTGATAAAGTTATTCGAGAAATTGATAAAAGAACAAAACAAGTTTTAATAGAAGCTTTTATAGTTGAAGCTACTTCAACATTTGAGCAAAGTTTAGGAAAAAGACTTGGAGCCGCTTATACAAGAAAAAGTTTAAGAATGGGTGGTACACAAGGAGGTAGCAGTGTAGGAGCTGCATCAGGATCAGGGGCTGCATTATCTGAATCAACAGGTGCTTTTACAAGCGGTGCTGGAACAGATAATTTAGTAAATTTTGGGTCAGCTGCTGCAACAAGTGGAATTGGAATATTGAAAAAAACAGGTTCTGCTGTTTTAAAACTTGAACTTGATTTTTTAGAAGCTCAAGGCTTATCAAAAACAGTATCTAATCCAAAATTATTTACATTAGATAATCAACAAGCAAGTATTAATCAGGGTGAAACAATTTATATTGATGGTGGAGAAGGGGAAGATAAACCAGTTGATGCATCATTAAAATTGATAGTAACTCCTAATATCATAGGTGATGGAAACGTCATGCTTTCAATTCAAGTAAACAATGATACTCCAAATAGAGCAAATGCAGCATCAGTAGGTGTAAATAAAATGGAGATAAATACAAAATTATTAGTAGCTGATGGAGATATAGTTGTAATTGGTGGTATTAAAAAAAATAACGTAGCAAATAATAGACAAGGTGTTCCAGGAACGTCAAAAGTACCAATTCTAGGAAAAGTACTCAGTGGAAAATCAAATTCTGATACAATGAACGAGTTATTGGTATTTATCGCTCCAAGAATTTTATAATGTTTAAAATAAGTAGAGAGAGTGAAATTAATTTAGTTAATGTCTTAATTGATAATGACATTATTTCTGGAAAAGATTTAATAGATATTAAAAAAGTAAGCACTGAAAACAATAAATCTCAAATTGATGCAATATTTGAATTAAAGCTTACTGATGAAAAAAAAATAATTGATTTATTAATTAAAGAACAAAATCTAGAAATAATTGATCTAAAGTCAGTTGAAATTACTGAAGAAGTAAAAACAGTTTTACCATCAAACTATATTAAGATGAATTTTGTAGCACCATTTAAAATTGATGGAAAAACTTTACACATGGCAATTCCAGATAGTTCAAAATTGGGATTGATGCGAAATTTGAAAGCTATTACAAAAAAAAACATAGAACTTCATGCTGCAAAAATAAGTGATATTTCTGAATATATTGAGAGATTGTCATCTGAAACAGATGAAGTAACTATTGCGTCAATTCGAAATGAGAATAGGAGAAAAACAAAAACTTTTGAAACAGATTTAGGAGATGCAGGGGAAGTTTTAGACAATAAACCAGAAGAAGATATTGAAGCAATTGAAAATGAGTCAGAGGTAATCAAATTTAGTACAGCGGTGGTAGCAGATGCAATTAAAATGGGTGTTAGTGATATTCATATAGAGCCTTACCGATTTAGTTCAAGAGTAAGATATCGATTAGACGGTATGCTTCAAGAACAAGAAACCTATAGACAGTTTCTGCATGACAATTACGGGGCAGTAGTTACTCGATTTAAAATTATGGGTAAATTAGATATTGCAGAAAGAAGATTACCACAAGATGGAGCTATTAATTTTAAAATTGGTAATAAAGTAGTTGACTTACGTTTATCAATTTTACCTACTGCAAATAATGAGAGAATTGTTATGCGTATTCTTAACAAAGACGCGGGAGATATTACCCTTGAACAATTAAATTTTGAAAAGCAAGATTTAGAAAGTCTAAGAAAAGGAATTCACGGTAGTCAGGGATTAATTTTGGTAACTGGACCAACAGGATCTGGGAAATCAACAACGTTATATAGTATTTTAAAAGAAGTAAGTAAGCCCCATTTAAATATTTTAACAGCTGAAGATCCTGTGGAATATGAATTAGATGGTGTAGGACAAGTACAAATTAAAGATGATATCGGTTTTACTTTTGCTAAAGCTTTAAGATCTTTTTTAAGACAAGACCCTGAAATTATTCTAGTTGGTGAGATGAGGGATAAAGAAACAGTTGATATCGGATTAAAGGCTGCCCTTACAGGTCACTTAGTATTTAGTACTCTACACACTAATGACGCTCCAAGTACTATTACTAGATTACAAAACATGGGAACGCCAGATTATTTAATAAGTGCTGCCTGCCAACTTGTTGTAGCCCAAAGACTAGCTAGAAAAAATTGTAAAGATTGTAGAGTGCCTGATGATGATGTTAATCCTAAGGTTCTTAAAGATATGGGGTTTAGTGATGAAGACGCTTCAAAAGTAAAAGCCATCAAAGGTAAAGGTTGTGCAAAATGTAGTGACTCAGGATACAAAGGTCGACAAGGTGTTTATGAAATCTTAGTGGTATCAAAACCAATTAAAGAAGCTATTTTAAAACAAGCAACCACTCCTGAATTAAGAGAAATAGCTATTAAGGAAGGATTTAGAACGATGCAAGATATGGGTAGAAGAATGATTGCATCTGGTGAGCTTAATTTTAGAGAGTATGAGAGAATTCTTTCAAGCGAATAAAAATGGAAGCTTTTACTTATAAAGGAATATCCGAAGGTAAATATGTAGAAGGAGATATTGAGGCAATCAACCTTGATGAAGCTTCTCATTTATTAAAAGAAAAAAAAGTAATAATCACCAACATAATTAAGTCTAAGAAAAAAAAAGGTGAAGCAAAAAAAAAATCAGGTGGCTCATCTCTTTTTGGGAAAAAAAAAGTTAAAGTAGAAGAAATTCTTATATTCTCAAAGCAATTTGCAACCATGGTTAAGGCGGGCTTACCTATTTTACAGGTTTTAATAATGTTAAGAGATCAATTAGAAAGTCCTGCTCTTAAAGACATTATAGAAGATATAAGAAAAAGTTTAGAAGGGGGTGTGAACTTATCAAAATGTTTTGAAAAGTATCCGCAATACTTTGATAATATTTATGTCAACTTGATTAAGGCTGGTGAAGCAAGTGGTAAGCTAGATGTATTTTTACTTAAAATAGTAGATTCTTTAGAGAAAAAAGAAAAGATTAAGAAAAAAATTAAGGGAGCTTTAATGTATCCAGCAATCATGTTTACAGTAGCGATTACTGTAAGTGCTTTTATGTTGATTAAAGTAGTTCCAGTATTTGCAAAAATGTACGATGGAATGGGCTTAGAATTACCCGCTGCAACAGCAACCATCATGGCAATGAGTGATTTTTTAAGTGGTACAGGTGGAAAAGTAATTCTGTTTGGTGGAATAGGTGGATATTTCGGGTTTAATTTTATTGTAAAAAGAAATGCTGCAATTCGTTTTAGATGGCATAAACAAATTTTAAAATTACCTATTTTTGGAGATATGATCTTAAAATCTCTACTGGCAAGAATTGCATTGATTTTAGGTAATTTAAGTGCTGCTGGTGTAAATTTATTAGAGAGTTTAGAAATTGCAAAATCAGTTAGTAATAATGATGTGATAACGGATGCACTAGAGAGTGTAAAAAAAGGTGTGTTCTCTGGTGACACCTTAACAAAACTTTTTTTAAAAGAACCACTCTTCCCACCGACTTTTAGTCAATTAATTTCTGTCGGAGAACAAACAGGTCAATTAGATGAAATGTTTAATTCAGTATCTGCTTATTATGAAGAAGAATTTGATACTACAGTCGATAACATGTCTGCTTTAATTGAACCTATCATGATTGTTTTCATGGGAGTAATGATTGGTGGTTTAATGATAGCTATGTACTCACCAATATTTAACGTGGGTGCTTTAATTAACTAATTTTTTAATTTTTTGGTTAAAACTAAATTATTAATCCAGGGTTCTTTTCCTGGTTCAAAATTAATTGAATCCATAATTTGTTGAATGAAAAATGTTCCTAGTCCACCTGGTTTAATATCATCGATCGCTCTATGTTTAACTTTGCTTTTTTCTACTGGTTTGCCTTTATCAAAGAAAGAAATCTCTAGAACATCATCATTACAAGATATTCTTACAACCATTTTATCTTGAGTGTCAGGCATATCTTTATATGCATGTTTAACTATATTTTGCGCAGCTTCAGCAATCGCTAAAACTAACTCTTCTCTTAAATCTTCATCAATTTTAAATTTTTCAAAAACATCTCTAGAAAAAGCTCTGACATCTTTCAAACTTGCTGAGCTAACTAAAAAATCTTTTTTTTCTGAATGACTAAAGTTTTCTAAACTCATAATTTATTTACTCCAAATTTAAAATTTGTTCTAACTTTGCCATCATGATTACTTTTAAAACAGATTTACTCACATCTTTAATGACAAGCTTGGTTCCCTTCTCAAGGGCTTTTTGATGACTTTCTATTAAAACTGAAATACCAGAAGAATCCATGTATTGAACATTACTTAGATTTAAAGCAACATTTTTACCAGAGTCGATAACAGGAAAGATAACTCCCTTAACTTCATCCGTTTTATCCATGTCTATTTCACCATCTAAAAATATGGTGCTTATATTGTCTTCTTCTGTAATTTTGTATGTCATAAAAACTTTCTTGCCATTGCTAGAACTTTTTCAACAGGTTGACTAACCTCTTTAAGTTCAACTTTAGTATTTTTCTCTCGAGCTCTTTGATTGCTTTCTATAATTATCGATATACCAGAAGAGTCCATGTAGGGTACATCTTTTAAATTTAAATGAACTTCTTTTCCAGCATCAATTAAAGGAAAAACAATTTCTCTTACCTCATCTGCAACATCCATATCTATTTCTCCAGTAAGAAAAACAGTGCTTACATTTTCATTATCTGTAACTTTATATTTCATATTTTATTTACTATTTATAGCTATTAACAAAAATAAGAAACAAGTAAACCCAATATGGTCAATTATCTTTGATTATTATTTAATATAATAAGATTTTTAGTTTACACCATCAATAATTATAATAAATTTAATAATAATAACTAATAACAGAGGAAATTATGAAAAATAATAAAGGTTTTACACTTATTGAATTGCTAGTTGTTGTAGCAATTATAGGTATTTTAGCTGCGGTAGGTGTTGTTGCTTACAATGGTTACACTAAGAGTGCAAAAATTAATGCTTCTAAATCAAACCAAGGGGCAGTAACAAAATATTTAGCTGCTGAAATTCAAAAATGTAACATGGGTACAGAGGCTAAAGCTATGAGTGGATTATTAACATGTTCGACTAGAGATGAAGCTTCAATCATAGTAGCTGCTGTAGCTGCGCTAGCAGATTTTAAAAACACTTACACGCCACTTTGTAAAGGAGTAACAGACGGTGAAACTGTGGCAAAGGCTTCAGATGGTACAGATTGTCTAGCATTAGGAAAAGGTGTTACAACAATAATAGGGGATGAAGCTGGAACTATTACCGTTTCAACACAGTATGGTGACAGCGCAACTGCTGACGTATTAACTAATGCTGTTGCAATAGAATAATCATCTCGATTGCAAGAAACAAAAAATATAAAAATTAAAAGCTCACTAGGGTTTTCCCTAGTTGAGCTTGTAGTTGTGGTAGCAATAATTGGTATTTTAGCTTCTGTAGGAGTTATTACTTACAGCGGTTATATTTCAGGCACTAAAGAAAAATCTGCAAAAAATGTGATGCTACAAATATCACTAGCTCAAACAGAAGAATATTCAAATAGTGGAAGTTATTACACGCAGGACGATGATAGCTGTACACCTTCTTCATCAACATCTAATGATATTGAAACAATTTTATTTGGTGGAGGAGATCAAATTGGTAAAGACATGGGTTATGAAATTTGTGTTGCAAGCATAGGTTCTTCAAATTTTAATATAATTGCAGAAGAAATTAAAAATGAAAATCCTTGCCAATTAATCCTTAGTCGTAACGGCAATTTTACTAGAGGCGAATATTGCTAAAAAAATTAGCTAACCACCCATAATGGATAGTTTTACAGTTTCAAATTAAATATTCTTGTATAAATTGATGATGTGAAAAAAATTATTTTAATATTCTTGCTTATACCGTTATTAAATAATTGCGGTCCATATTCTGCAGCACTTGGGCCAAGCTTAACTCTAGTTAACTCTGGAAGTATTTTACAAGCTTCAGCATCTTATGCTGGCTCTTCAGCAATGAAAAAATTTAATAAAGATTATATCAATGAATTAAATGTAGAAAAAATTTGTCCAACGGTCCATTCTAGTGAGTTAAATGAAATTTTTTTTGAAACTATAGATCATATGGATTGTTATTTTGATCCAATGAGTATTCATAGATAATATATAAATTATTCAAGAAATATAGGAATTTGAGCTCATCTTAATCAAAAGGCCTCATTTTGGGCGATTGACGAATTTTAAAATGAATTGATACGTGATAGCTTTGACTTATAATTAACAATAGGAAAAACTATGTTCAAAAAATATATACTATTTTTAGGTTTTGTTTTATTTTCAACCAATTTATTTGCAGCTCAAACTCAAATTGCCCAAGTAAATGGAATGATGTGTATTAAATGCCAAAAAATGGTAACTAAAGCACTTCAAGCAGCTAGCCCATCTGCTACTGTTAAAGTTTCATGGCCAGAAGGTGTTGCGGTATCATCTTACCCTGATAAATCTGATTTATCTAATGAAGATTATAAAAAAGCAATCCTTGGAACCGGCTTTGAAGTTATTAAAGTGGTGAGTGTTGATAAGATTATTACTGATGCTGGTGAAGCTAGAAAATTAGTAGATTAATTAAAATAAAATTATGACTGCAGCTGATACTCAGATATTGCTCAATAAGCTGCAGTCCAACATAAATCAATTAGAGCTTACTAATAAGGGAGCTTTAAATGCATTAGAATTTCGCTTAGATGCAATCTTACAAGCAAATTTAGATACCTTTTGGCTTTTAATTTGTGCAATCCTTGTTTTTTTAATGCAGGCAGGCTTTATGTGTTTAGAGACTGGTTTGTCTCGGAACAAGAACAGTATTAACGTTGCCCTTAAAAATGTTTCAGACTTTGGAATATCTGTTGTAGTTTTTTGGGCGTTTGGTTTCGCATTAATGTATGGAACCAGTGTATCAGGACTGTTTGGTACCAAATTTTTTTTCTTTACCACTAAGGTTGCTGGCTATCAAACATATTTTGTCTTCCAAGCAATGTTTGTTGCAACAGCTGCAACTATTATCTCAGGTGCAGTTGCAGAAAGATTAAAGTTTTTCTCATATATAATTATTACATTATTAGTTTCTGGCCTCTTTTATCCAATTGTAGGTCACTGGTCTTGGGCATTTAATTTTGAAAATCCTGATCAAAAATTTGGTTGGTTAGGTCAATTAGGATATTTAGATTTTGCAGGTGCATCCGTTGTACACTCTGTAGGAGGATGGATTGCTTTATCAGTATTACTGGTAGTTGGTAACCGTACTGGAAGATTTAGAGAAGATGATAAAAAAAAATCTTTTCAAGGAAGTAATACACCAATGGCAGCTTTAGGTGCTTTAATTTTGTGGTTTGGGTGGTTTGGATTTAATGGTGGTGCTAATGGTGCAATGGATTTAAAAATTCCATTAATTTTAATTAATACTTTTTTATCAGCATCCTTTGGACTTATTTTTTCAAGTATTATGGGTATCATTGTCTTAAAAAAACCAGAGCCATTATTTATGATCACGGGTCCCCTTGCAGGACTAGTTTCAATAACTGCTTCTTGTGCTTATGTTGATCCCACTCATGCAATTATAATAGGAAGTATTGGTGGAATTATTTCAGGCTCAACAATTGTATTACTTGAAAAAATTAAAATTGATGATGTGGTTAGTGCAATACCAGTTCACTTAGCATGTGGAATTTGGGGAACTATTGCAGTTGCTTTGTTTGCAAATTTTGAATTGATGGGTGTTGAAAAAACAAGATTAGAACAAATATATATTCAACTAATTGGCATAAGTTCAATTGGTGCTTTTTGTTTCATTGGTTCTTATTTAATATTAAAAACTATTAATTCATTTTTCCCTCTAAGAGTAAGTAAAATTCATGAAGAACTTGGTTTAAATATTTCAGAACACAATGCATCAACGGACACGCACGAATTACTTGAGGTATTAACTAATCAAGCAAAATCAGACAATTATTCAAGCCGCGCACCACAAGATCCTTTTACTGAAAGTGGAATTATTGGCACGCAATATAATGTCATAATGAACAAATTGGAACAAAGTGAAAAGCAAAAAAACAAATGGAAGAATAGAGTTTCTAAAGAAATTAAACTTGCAATGAATGTTCAGCAACGATTAATGCCAAAAAGAGATATAGAAAACTATCCAATATTTGGATTAAATATTCCTGCAAGAGAAATCTCGGGAGATTTTTATGATTTTTACCTTCATGATGATGAGGTGTATTTCACCCTATCTGATGTTTCAGGAAAAGGGGTGAATGCAGGAATGGTTATGGCAAAAGCTATTACTTTATTTAAGATCTTCGCTAAGCAAAAATTTAAGCCTAACGAAATTTTATTAGAGATGAATAATGATTTGAAAGAAACTAATCCTGTTGGTACCTTTATTACTTCAATTGTTGGAAGATATAATTTGAAAACAGATTTAGTTGAAATTGCAAATGCAGGACATCAGCCAACTTTATTAAAAGTGGGTAAAGATTTTAAAGAATATCCTTCAAGCTCAATGCCTTTGGCAGTCATTAAGCATAAAGATGAAAGTGTTTATCAATTAGAAAGCTTTAAATTAAATGGTGGACGAATTTACTGTTTTACTGATGGATTTTCAGAATGTATGGATGAAAATAAACAAGAAATAGGAATTGATGGTGTAAAAGAATTAATCCTAAAACACACAAACTCTTCATTACAAAAAGAATTAACAAGTGCGACAGAAGAAATTCGTTTAAAAAGTTTAAAAAAAGAAATTGTGGAAGATGGCGTTAAAAAAGATAATGATATTCTTGATGATGATTTAACAATTATTGCAATTGGTAAATAAGAAATTATACCAATCGGTATTCATAAATAACACATAAGTTATTAAAGAAATTTTAAGATTTATTATTAATTTATCTAATTAATCACATTTATAAAGATTACTATAACTTTATTTTTGAGGGTTTATCTTATCATATTTACAACTGACCAAAATGGGTTGACAAATGATCAAAATGGGTGGAACTATGCATGAAATTTTAAATTAAATTAATGGAAATAGTAACCAACATCGCTCCAATCGCTCTAGCTATTATTATGCTTGGACTAGGAGCTTCTTTAACAGTAGATGACTTTTTAAGAGTTGCAAAAAACCCTAAAGATTTTTTTATTGGTTTTATTTGTCAGTTAATTGTTTTACCAATCGTTGCCTATCTACTTATCATTACCTTAGGTGTGCCGATTGAAATGGCTTTAGGAGTAATGTTGATTGCGGCTGCTCCAGGGGGTGTAACCTCCAATGTTCTTACAAAATTTGCGAATGGTGATGTAGCGCTATCAATATCACTGACAGCAGTTATGAGCTTATTAAGTATAGTAACAGTGCCATTCATTGTGATCAATTCAATTAATCTGTTTGATATCACCTATGTTGAAAAAGAAATAACAATGACAGCTATAGCTTTAAAAATGTTTTTTGTAGTCACAGTTCCAGTAATAATTGGAATGACTATCAGACATTTTACAGGTGACCTTGTCATAAAAAATTTGAAGTTAATTCAAAGATTTTCTATTGCATTATTTTTACTTGTTTTTGCAGCAATATATATTGAAGAATGGGATAAAATTGTAAGCTTTTTAACTCGAGCAGGTTTAATAGCCCTAATATTAAATGTAACTATGATGGTGATAGGATTTTATGTTGCCAAGTTTTTTGCCTCAGGTGTACCTCAACAAAGAGCTATCTCTTTAGAGTGTGGTTTACAAAATGGAACTTTAGCAGTTTTTGTTGCAACTCAATTATTTGATAATATTATTTATATGGTGCCAACCGCTGCTTATGCTTTAGTAATGATGGCAACCTCTGTAATCTTTGTTTTTATTTTAAGAAAATCTAATTAGAATTTATTACTTTAATTTGGTTAAAAACCCTATACAAAAATTTACTTAAAGCATTCATATTTCTATCTTGTAATTTAGAAATCACTTTAAATTGTTTACTTTGCACACCTATACCAAAAGTATAAAGTTTTTTTTCATCAATATTTAGAAATTTATTTTTAATTAAAAATACTAGTTTTCTAACAACCGTTGCCCTTGGAATTCCTGTTATCTCAGCTATAGAAAATGCATTAATACCAATATGATCAGGTTTTTGAATTTCTTTAAGATATTTTTTTCTATCTAAATTTTTATTTTTAAAATTTTTATTTTGGACAGTATTAATCAATACAATAAACCCTACACATATTGTTTCTAAATCTTGAGTTTTAGTACCTGTTTTCCAGCTGTTAGCGAAAATGAATATAAACTTGTAAAATTGATACCAACAAAAAGAAAAGTTTTCTTTAATTAATTTTGAAATTTCTTCTGCATCAAAAGATTTATCAACTATATTTTTATCTTTTAATACTTCACTAAATTTAGAAACAAAAACACTTAAATCATTTAAAGTTATATTGGGCTTTGCTTGTGAAAAACCAGATATTTCAATAAAGATTTTTTTTCCTTTTCTTTTAATAATACCTCTTTCTTCTAATTCAGATATTTTTCTTCTTACATTTTCTTTAGGTATTAGAAGGTCTCTTGCGATATCAGAAATATTAATCTTTGGAATTTCTAATGATTTATCCTTATAAAACGTATCATAATCAACTATTAGTCCATTTTTTCTATAAAATATAAAGTCTTTATTAATCAGATAAATTAAAATTATAAACTTATCGATACCCTTATGAACTTTGTAAGCATTTATAAGCCAACTACTAACTAATGTATAATATGCAGGTGCCAGTTGACTAAAATTTTCATTAATAACTTTGAAGATTTTTTCTTCATTAACTTCACTAGATATGCTTGGAATATTTTTTATCATTTTTTGTTTAAGAATTATAAGTTGGTTTTTCCACCCATTTTGATCAGTTGTCAATGATTCAAAATAAATCTCCAAAAACGAAGTTATAGTTAACAAATTTAATTCGATTTGAGCACCAACACAGTTGTTTTTATCTCTTATTCATTAGTCTGCAGAAGTGAAAAAAATTCTCAAGACATCATTTTTTGTATTTAGCTTTTTAGCTTTATTTTATTCTAATGCTTTTGCTTTTATAGAATTTAAGCAATCAAAAGATATTTCATCAGACACTGTAGCTGTTAGAGGAATAAACTTTAATCCAGACGGAACCATAATGTATATAACTAACCGTAAAACTGATACTGATGGTGGTGATGGTGAAAAAGGAGAAGTAACGCAATATTCTCTTAGTGTACCGTTTGATATTAGCACTGCAACAAAATCTTTTACAACTCAATTAGTAGGTGATGGAGGTTCTGTTCCACAAATGAAATTACCACATGCAATTGAATTTAAATCTGATGGAACAAAAATTTTTGTAACAACCAACAAAGATCCAACTTCAGTCTATCAATACAAATTAACTACTCCTTGGGATACCTCTACATTAGAGTATGAAATAAGATATTCAGTAGATATAGCTGGAGGCACAGATTATACGCAACAAGTAAGAGCTTTAGCATTTAAACCTGATGGAACACGTATGTTTATTGGTGAAAAAAATAGTGATCGAATAAGAGAATATATACTAACAATTCCTTTTGATCTTACATCTGGAGTGTCATTAGGCTCTAGATCGGCTGCACTAACAAGTGCTGATAACAACATGAGAAATATTCAATTTAATTCAGATGGAACCATTATGTATATTGCTGGCAATCAAAATAATAATATGAACAAATATACTTTAAGCACAGCTTGGGATATTACAACTATTTCTTCTACTCCTACTTCTTATGATTTAGGCAGTAGATTTTCCAACATGAGAGGTTTTATATTTGCAGCAAATTTTACAAAGCTATTTGTAACTGATGATACCAGTTCAACAAATACAATTTTTGAATATAGTCCAGCTTGTGCTGGTACCATTACTTGTGCTGATGCATCAGCTAATGATGATGTTAAAGCAATCATTGAAGCAAATGTCGAATTATCAAAACGTATAATTAAGAATAATACGCTTCCAATCTTTCACCGAATTGAATGGTTAAGAAGACATAAAAACAAAGACAATCTTTCAAATCTTAATGCAGAAATTGATTTTACAAATGAAAAAATATCAAAATTAGTTAGTGCTCTTAAAAGCTCAAAAAAAGAGGTTGATAGAAGTTATGAGAGTGAGGATTGGTTTCAGTGGAGTGAAGGTAGAGTTAGTTTGGGTAAAAATAAATCTATAAATTCATCATCAAGAGATTTTCACAGCTATGGTATCTCAGTTGGTGCAGATAAAATTAAAGATGATGATAGAGATGCTATGCATGGATACGTCTTTCAGTATGCAAACGATAATGTTGATATTGGATATAAAGGAAGCAAATTAGAGACAGATGCATATAGTTTTGCCCTATATGATACCAAACTTAGAGATGATCACGTTTTTACAGATGCATTAATTGGAGTTAGTTTACTAGATATAGATCAAAAAAGGGTTATTTATGGTAACATTTTAGAGGGAAACCGAGAAGGTCAACAGATATATGGATCATTTAATTTTGGAAAAAGAATAGTTGATGAAGATTTAAATCTCAATCCAGGTATTAAATTAGATTTAGGGTACACAAAACTAAAAGCATTTAGAGAAAGAACTGTTGTTGGAGATAGTTTAGCTGATGCACTACTTTATAAAGAGCAAAATATTAAATCAGCATTAATAACACTTGGTGTCCTTTTAGATAAAACAGATACAGATAAAGAAGAAGATGAAATTATTAATCACCATGGTCGATTAGAATATATTGCTGATCTAAGTCCATCATCAGATGCAGAATTTTATTATCTAAATAGTCAAAGTACTGTTTACAATTATAATGTAGAAAATAAGTCCAAACATAATCTTAGAATTGGGTACGGTTTTGATGTCACTTCCATAACAGGATGGTCATTCGTTGGAAATTTTGAGAGACTTCAATCTAATGGAAAAGGTTATAGTAATGACATTTATTTATCTGTAGGGTATGTTCCAATAGACGCAATGAAATTTGTATTTGATTTGAATAATTTTGAAAATACTAGTTTCTCATATACAAATAACATAAATGGATTTGATTTAAAGATGAGCTCTAATTATAATTTTATAAGTGATGTACCTGACTATGGCACAAATATAGAAATTTCAAATAAATTTTGATTTAATAATTATTCTATAACTTCAATTTCATTAATAATGCTTACAATTTTTCCACCTATAAGGACGGCGTTCACTCTTGCGCATTCATAGTATGCAGAGGAGCTCTCTTCTGCTGTTTGTTTCATTTCTAAACATCTAGATTTATTCTTAGTTAATAAATGTTCATATAACTCTGGTGGGTCACCTAAATACATCATGAGACCAATTACTTCACCTTCTTTTTCAAAATCTGCTTTTTCTTCTATAGCTGCAACCCTATCATCAACACCAATTTCAAAGTTTTGAAATGCAACAAAGCCTTTATAAAAAATAAAAGCTAAAGCTAAGTAGAAAACTATTTTTATTTTACTCATTAAAATTTACTTAATATAGATAAGTTAGCATTATGATTTTCTTGATTTGAAAAATTATTTTCTAAATCAAATTCTAAATCAAATACACCTAGTGCTTTAGAAATTTTAAAGCTCGAAGTCATTTCTTCATCAAGACCAAGTGCAAACTCTGTTTCTTTTCTATATAAAAAGCCTGCTGATAATGTAAATTTATTAATATAACCATGACCCTTGATTTGCTGTCTTTCGTAATCAGTACTAATTATTAACCCTTGGTCATGCTTAAAATCTAAACCAAGTCCTGCTGTGTATATATCTCTATTTTTGTTATCAGCTTGATATTCAAAACTTTCACTGTTTGATACGTAGCTTGTTACCACCTTAGAGCTTGAGGCAAACTCTTTACTGTATTCAAGATTAATTCTAGATCTTACAGTTGAATTTTCTAGATCAACATCTTGGTCTATTAATACTCCTAAAGAAGCCATTAAAGATTTAATGTCTTGATCATTATAACTAAGTGCTGCAGCGCTGCCACTTTCTGTATAACCATTAAGTGCTGTATAACTTCCATCGATACGACCTGTTGGAGTAATAATTAAATCACCATTTTCATACTCTCTTCCAAAATTAAGTGAACCAAAAACCTGCTTACCTTCACGGTCACCCGTATTTATGTCGGTATTTCCTTCATATTTTCTTACAATATCACTATCTAAATAACTAACTCCAAAAACGTGTTTTAAAAAATTACTGTTTTCTAAACTGTTAATTCCATAAAGAGATAAACTTAATGCATTTGTATCAACTTTAGAACCAAAGGTTCCAACATCAACATCAGTGTTACCTACTCTTAAAGCAACTCCTAATATTTGGTCATCATCCATTTTTGTATCAACACCCACAGTTATACCAAGGCTATCAATATCTTGAGCAGAACTTAAGGAGCTCTCACCAATTTTTCCAAAACTAATGCTACCTTCGGACCATACCTCCCAATCATTAGGTAAAATTTGATCTAATTTTTGAAGTGGGTTTAATTTAGCTTGTGCGGAACTTAAAACATTATTGGATACTTTCTTTAATAATTCATTTTGAAAGTTTAACTCTATATTTTGTGCACTTGCGTTGTAGTATTTATTCGCTCTTAAAATAGATAATCTTTTTAAAGCAGACTGACTTGAATCTTTTGCAAAATTTTTAGCAGTATTAATTTGTGCATCAACTACACCCCTTACATCTTTATTTTTTTGTGGTGCGTCACACGTTGATGAACTAGTGACTTTAAAAGGACAGCTTAAGCTATACTCTCGAACTTCATCACCACTCCAATTTATGTGATACATTTTTGTTCCAGAACCATTGAAAGCCATGCCACTTAAGTATTCATCACTGGAATGAGTTGGTGAGAATGTACCAGTTAATGTTGCGCTTGAGCTTGATATATCGAAAGCAGTAGATAAAGCGTATTCATCAATTTTATTATCAGTGTTAGAGCCACCTCTTGATTTTACTACAAACATTTTTGATCCATCAGCATTGAAGCCTAGTCCTTGATGAAAATTACTACTTGTTGCATTAGTAAGTGTGTTGGTTAAAGTTTTAGTATCAGGGTTATATGGTGTTGAAAGATTATATTCTTCTACCCGCGTATTTGTCTGATTCAAAACAAACATTTTTGTTCCATTATTATTAAAAGCTAATCCTCTTGGATCACCACCAATAGAAGTAAAAGTGGTATCTGCTGCAGTGATCGATCCAATATCATATGGTGTACTTAAAGACCATCTATCAATCCCATTACCTTCAGTTCCTAAAATAAAAATTACAGTTCCATCTGAATTAAATTTTACATCTTCTGGTGCACCCTCTACTGTTCTTATAAGCACTGACTTTTCTAAAGCTGCTGAAGTAATATCAAAAGCTGTCGTTAGATTATATTGTAATATTTTATCAGCACCAATTCCTGTAATATACATTTTGGTACCATCAGGTTTAAATGTTATCCCAGTAGCGCTTCCTTCATCGTCGCTGATATCAAGATTAGCAATAAATGTAGGTTCAGCTAAAGCTAGTGATGAAAAAAATAAACTAAATAAAACTAAAAATACCTTTAGTTTAAGAGCACCTTTTATAATTAATTTTTTACTTTTTTTTATTAAATTAAGCATCTTGATTTATTAAAATTTATATATTTGAATTTTTGATGAAGATTATTTTATCCTCGATAAAACGCACTCAATATCAGAATTTCTGCCCGTTTTGAGCACTTAAAAGAACTGAAAAACCACTAAGTTAAATTTTATATAGTATTTTTTGTTATGGTATTTTTTTTAACAAAATTCGCTGTAGGTTTACTTGTGTCATCATTTTTTATTTTGATGCAAGCACAAGCTGGAATAGTTGAACTGATAAATAAACAATTTAAAGACCTGAGTATTAAATTGTCAGCAACACTTTAATCTTATGAAATTTATAAAAAACTTTATTTTAATTTTATTATTTATATTTCCCATCTCTAATTCATTTGGAGCTATGGTTACCAAAATACAGTCAGCAGCAGTCAATGATAGGAGTGACTTTATAAACGGCATCCATTTTAATTCTGATGGAACAAAAATGTTTACAGTGACCCAAAGAAAAGTTTCAGCAATTTCTAGTGTTTATGCACATATAAATGAATATGATTTAAGCACACCATTCAATGTCTCTACAAAAACTTATGCGAGTGATGATGAGGTATGTATATTAAATAGTGGTGACACGACTTCGGGTCCTATTAGTGCTATTACTGATCTAGAATTCTCTAATGATGGATTGATGCTGTTTGTGTCTAGGGGAAATGCTAAAGGTACTGCAAATGATGATAGAGTATTTAGATTTGATTTAACTTCCCCCTATGATGTTTCAACATGTGCATTCGCAAATCAAACTTCAGACCTTGATACTGGTACTCTACAAGATGGTAGTAATGCTGGAGATATTACTGAGGGAACTAATAACAGACTTCAAGGTATTGAGATTAATAATGATGGAACAAAATTATTTGCAATTTTTCATGGAGCGACGGGTCAAGACACAAGATTATTAGAGTACCAACTTTCAACTGCATACGATCTAAGTACCATATCAATTATTACAGATGCAGGAATAGAACTAAATGATGAAGTATCAAACCCTCAAGGAATAAGATTTAGTCCAGATGGAAAAAGATTTTGGGCTGTTGATCACAATGGTAGTACACAAGATGTAACTCAAATTTCCCTTGATGTGGCTTTTTCCACTTCTTCATTTACAATAGACGGTACAGTTTCAATATCTAGTGATATTACTCAACCAAGAGGAATTGCATTTAGTGCGGTTGGTCTTAAAATGTACATTGGTAGTGACAGAGATGAAAACGGAAAGGATGAAGTTTTTGAATTTGATTTAGTGTGTCCTTTTAATATTATTGAAGGAAAATGTCCTAGTATCACAACAGGTGACAGAACTGGAATAGCTATTGCACAAATAGAAGTTGCAACAAGAACTATAGAGCACTCAACGGACACTGCTTTAAATAGATTAAAATGGATTAGAAGAAATAAAGATAATCAAAACTTAACTAATCTTAATTTAGATCTTAATTTTACCAATCAAATGCTTGCCTCTCTTACTAAAGTTGTAAAAACCTCAGCTACTACAAAGAAAAAAGATAAAGAACAAGACGTATTTTATTGGAGCGAAGGAAGTATTGCTGTTGGTAGAGTAGGAGAGACAAATGTTTCTTCATTTAAAAAAATTAAAACTGATGCAATTACAGTTGGAGCAGATAAATTTACTAAAAATAATGGCATAAGTGGACTTGCTTTTAGGTTTGGTAAAAATGATGTTGATGTTGGCTCAGCTGGAAGCAATTTAGATACGAATACTTATAATTTAACCCATTATTCCTCATCCCCAATTGAAGATGATACAAAATTTATAGACACAATTATTGGAGTAGGTGTCCTTAATTCAGATATTTTATCAGTGCTTGATGGTAAACGTGTAACCGCTGATAGAAAAGGTAGACAAATATATGGAACAATTAAATTAAAAGATGAGATTAAGAAAAATAATTTAATTCTAATTCCTTCTGGACAAATAGACCTTGGTTATACCCGGTTAGATAGCTATCAAGAAAGTGGTAACACTGCTATGAAATTTAAAAAGCAAGGTATTCAATCAAGAAATGCCAGACTTTCAATTGCAGCAGTTGAAGAATTAGAAAATGAAAAATATAAAATTAGAAAGCATGGAAAATTAGAATACAAAGCAAATTTAAATCGTTCTTCTAATATAAAATATTCTTACGTGTCTGATGCATCAAGTGGTGAATTTGATACCAAACTAAACTCAGGTGCTTTACATAATTTAAATGGTGAATTAGGAATAGATATAATTTTACCAGATAGTTTTAGTATCTTTTTAATCTATGAGAGAAATCAAGCATTAGGTACGGGTCATACTGATAAAATACATTTAGCGATAGGATATTTACCTAACAGAAAAACTAATTATGCTTTTAAATTAGTAGGCTCAGAAAATTTAGGATCTGAATTTAAGATAAGCAAAAATATTAATGACTTTGAATTTGATTTTAAATTAAACAATCAAGATGTATTGAGGCCAAATACTTTTGATGAAGCAACGGTTAATTTAAAGAAAATTTTTTAATTTATATTTTTTAATAAACTCTAAAAGCTCATTAAATTCATCATAAATACTGCTTAACCACCGCCCGATTTGAGCACCAACACGAGTAGGCTAAGTAATAAAATAAATTTTATAGGCTATTTTCAACTATGAAATTTATTTTAAGAAAACTGGCTAGATGTATTCATATCACTTTTTTTTTAATAATTTTTTTTAGTTCAAAAATAGTTTATTCAGCAAGCTTTACTTTTCCTTCAACTTTAACAACCAATACTTCAGATTTTGTTTTACTTTCTGAAACTGGCACCAATCCTTCTGTAAGTGGTTTCTCTACAGATGTACTTATAACAATTACTGCAACAGCCGGTTTTGTAAAAGTAACAACGGTTACAGGCCTTGAACAAATTAATGGATTCTGTGGTTATACAGCTGACTCTAGTTCTGAACCTACTGATTGCACAGACAATGATAGATCAGAGATTGGTTTTGAGGGAACTCAAGCAGAAGTTAATAATGCATTAGCTACACTTTCGTTTAAAGGTGATGGTAGTACTTCTAGTGCTACTATTTCAGTTTCTGCAACACCAACAGGCGCCTCTTACAACCCTGTTAATGGTCATTATTATAGAGCTATTGCAGCTACAGATATAGATTGGGATGATGCAAGAGCAGCTGCTAAAAGTGATGCACAAAAGTTTAATGGGCTTAGTGGTTATTTAGTAAACATTACATCTGCACAAGAAAATGCATGGATAAAAGATAAAATTTCAACAAATGCATGGACTGGAGGATCTGATAGTGGAACTGAAAGAATATGGAAGTGGATGGATGGACCTGAAGCTGGCCAAACCTATACTTGCGCAAACCAACCTCTTTTAAATTCTGGTGGACCAGGTGCTACAATCAGCGGATGTTCAGAACAAAGTTATTTAAATTGGCTTGTAGCTGGCAATGGTGACCGTGAACCAAATGATTACAACAGACAAAATGAAGATTATATGCACGTTTATGGAGCCATAGATGACGATAGAAGAGGAAAGTGGAATGATTTTGTAATTGATAACGTTAATGTTGATGCTTATATTATTGAGTATGGTGGTCAGGGAGGTACTGCTACAGTTTTTGGAGCAGCATCAATTACAATAACATCTACTGAAGCTACCGATAACCCATTTGATGTTTTTGACGATAAAGAATTAGTTGGAATAGTTGAAGGACAATCTGAAAGTGCAAAAAGATTTATTTATAGTTCAACTTATCCTGTTTTAGAGAGAATGGAGTGGTATCGAACTACAAAAAAAAATGACAATATTAAATTTCAAGATATAGGCATAGATATAGATATAACAAATAAAGATACCTATCCGTATGCAAAATTATTAGATGCTTATCTTTTAAAAGGTAATGTTAACAAAGAACAAAAGCTGTCAAATAAGAATATTGAAAAATTTATAAACGAATTACCTCTTTCAAAATATTTAAAAAATGAATTTGGAATGGTGCCTCGAAAATGGAAAATTTGGAGTTCTGGATATTTAAAAAAGGGTAAAATTAAACTTAAATCTGGCAAGGTTAATCAAGAGTTCGATTCAGATGCTTTAACACTTGGAATGGATAAAATAATAAGGAAAAACACGCTTTTTGGTATAGCCATTAGACTAGAAGATCAGGATACTGATGTTGGGCAATTAGGGACTAAAATTAAATCTGATGCAAAAAGTGCAACAATATATTCTAGTTGGCATAAGAATAGTTCAACATTTATTGATGGTTTAGTTGGTTATGGATATATTGATAATGATCTTACAAGAATTGAGCAAGCCAACACTTCTAATACTTTAACTGGAAATAGAGGTGTTAAGCAATATTTTACTTCAATTAAATTTAATAAAATAATGGATAAAGATAATTTTACATCATTATTATTTGGAAGATTTGATTACGGTTTATCTAAATTAGAAAGCTTTTCAGAGATAGGCAATATTCAAGCATTAAAATTTGAAGAACAAGATTTAAAAAATAAATCTATTTCAATTGGTGCCTTAACAAAATATAAAAAAAAAATTAAGAAAGGTTATTTTCTACCATATGGTAGAATTGAATTTTTTGAAAACTTAACTCCTGATTCAGAAGCTAAAGCATCATACATTTCTGACCCTAACACCACATATTATTATACTGTAAAAGAGGATTATTCAAATTCTCTAAAATTAGAGTTAGGTTTTGATTTAAATCTAATTGATAGTTGGTATTTTTCTACTTCAATAAGAAGATTAATTAAAAACAATAAAGACTACGAAAATGAGTTTGCAATTAAAGTAAGCAAACCATTTTAATTATACCCACATTTAAAGTTAAATATCTTGAAGTGCAGTTACGGTAATCTCTTTTGTCTTTAAAGATCTAATCCCCATCAAGCAAGCTTGAGCAGTAGACATGTTTGTACAATAAGGAACTTTATTACCTAGGGTTGCTCTTCTTAAAGCCATTGCATCCTGAAGACGATGTTCACTATTTCCACCACCTGTATTAATAACTAAAGCAATTTTTTTAGAATTTAGAATGTCAACTATGTGAGGAGAGCCTCCACTTACCTTGTTTATTGTTTTGCATTTTATGCCATGTTCACGAATGTATTCAGCTGTTCCACCAGTGCCGCATAAAGTAAAATTTAATTTTATTAATTGTTTTGCAAGATCTACACCTTCATCTTTATGACCATCTTTAAGAGATATAAATGCTAGACCTTTTGTTGGTAATGAGTTTGATGCAGCAATTTGGCTTTTTGCATAAGCCATACCGAAGTCTTTATCAAATCCCATAACTTCACCTGTTGATTTCATCTCAGGCCCCAATAATAAGTCACTATTTGGGAATTTATTGAAAGGAAATACAGCTTCTTTAACTGCAAACAGGTTCTTGTTTTTACCCTTTAAATTAAATTTAGATAATTTTTCACCAGCCATTACACGTGATGCAATTTTTGCAAGTGGCAGTCCTTTAGCTTTTGATACAAAAGGAACCGTTCTACTTGCTCTTGGATTTACTTCGATTACATAAATTTCATCATTTTTAATGGCAAATTGAATGTTCATAAAACCTTTAACATTTAATGCTAAAGCTAACTTTTTTGTTTGAACTTCTATTTCAGTTATCAGCTTTGGTTTAATTGATATGGGAGGCAAACTACATGCAGAATCTCCAGAGTGAATTCCAGCTTCTTCAATATGTTGCATAATACCTGCAACAAATACTTGTTTACCATCAGATATTGCATCAACATCTACTTCCATAGCGTGACTAATAAATCTATCTATTAATATGGGATTATCTTCTGCAGCTTTAAATGCTTCTTCTACAAAGTTTTTTAATTGGCTTTTCTCGTGAACAATTTCCATTGCTCTTCCACCTAATACATAAGAAGGTCTAACCATTAAGGGCAGACCAATTTTTTCAGCAATTTGAATGGCTTGCTTGTAAGTTTTTGCAATACCACTTTCAGCTTGTTTTAATTTTAATCTATCAAGTAACTTTCTAAATCTATCTCTATCTTCAGCTAAATCTATTGAGGAGTACTGTGTCCCTAAAATTGGAAGTTTGTTGTCATGTAAAAACTTTGCAAGTCTTATAGGAGTTTGTCCACCAAACTGAGCGATGATACCCACAAGGTTTCCTTTCTGCTGTTCTTTTTTAATAATATTATAAACATACTCTTCTTTAAGAGGTTCAAAATAAAGTCGGTCACTTGTGTCGTAGTCTGTTGAAACCGTCTCTGGATTACAGTTAATCATTATAGTTTCAAAACCACTATCTTTAAGAGCATAACTCGCTTGGCAACAACAATAATCAAACTCAATACCTTGGCCTATACGGTTTGGTCCACCACCCAAGATTATAATTTTTTTTCTTGAAGAAGGTTCTGCCTCACATTCTGAGTTTAAAGCATAATTTCTTTGGTAGGTTGAGTACATATAAGGAGTGAATGATTTAAATTCAGCAGCACAGGTATCTACTTTTTTGTAAACGGGTAATACTTTTAAAGCAGTTCTTTTTTTTCTAACAAGGTCTTCAGGAATTTTAGTGATTTCAGATAATTTTTTATCAGAAAAACCTATTGATTTAATTCTGTTAAACTCATTATAGTCTTTAGGAAGCCCTTTTTTTTGTATCTTATTTTCTTCATCAACAATTTCCTTTATTTGCTGTAAAAACCAAGGGTCTATTTTGCAAAGTTGGTGAATTCTTTTAAGATTTATTTTTTTTCTAAACGCTTCAGCAGCTAATAATATTCTATTTGGAATATTTTTTTTAAGTTCTTTTTCTATTTCTTTTTTATTTAATGGAAAAATTCGATCTAAACCTGAAAAGCCAATTTCAAGCGAAACCAATGCTTTTTGAAGAGATTCTTTAAAGTTTCTCCCAATCGCCATTGCTTCACCCACTGACTTCATTGATGTTCCAAGAACCGCTTCAGATGTTGAGAATTTTTCAAAGGTAAATCTTGGTATTTTAGTTACGACGTAATCAATACTAGGTTCAAAAGAAGCAGGCGTTGTTTTAGTAATTTCATTTTTTAATTCATCAAGTGTGTAGCCAACTGCTAGTTTTGCTGCAACTTTTGCAATTGGAAACCCTGTTGCTTTAGAGGCAAGGGCAGATGAACGTGACACTCTTGGGTTCATTTCAATAATAACCATTCTGCCATCTTTAGGATTGATTGCAAATTGAACATTAGACCCACCTGTTTCTACTCCAATTTTTCTAAGACAAGCAATAGATGCATTTCTCATAACTTGATATTCTTTATCTGTGAGTGTTAGAGCGGGTGCAACGGTAATCGAATCTCCTGTGTGAATTCCCATTGGATCGATGTTTTCAATAGAACAAATAATAATACAGTTGTCTTTTTTATCTCTGACAACCTCCATTTCAAATTCTTTCCAACCCTCAAGGCATTCTTCAATTAAAATTTGGTTAACAGGGGATTCGTGCAATCCATCTTTAACTATTTTAAGATATTCTTTTTCAGTTTTAGCAATTCCTCCACCCAAACCACCCAAAGTAAAAGCAGGTCTAATGATTGCAGGCAACCCAATTTGTTTTAAAGCTTTTGCAGCATCTCTAATATGATTTACCACTTTAGATTTTGGTAAGTCCAAACCAATATCTAACATATTTTTTCTGAATTTTTTTCTGTCCTCTGCATTAGAGATCGCTTTAGAATTAGCTCCAATTAACTCAATCTTATATTTTTTGAGAATTCCCTTTTTCTCTGCTTCCATTGCTAAATTCAAAGCAGTTTGACCACCCATTGTTGGTAAAATTGCATCTGGTTTTTCTTTTTTTAGAATTTTTTCTAATACCTCTAACGTTATTGGCTCAATATAAGTTTTATCTGCAACACCAGGATCTGTCATGATCGTTGCTGGGTTAGAGTTAATTAAAATAACCTTATAACCTTCATCTTTAAGGGCTTTACAGGCTTGTGTCCCTGAGTAGTCAAACTCACAAGCTTGACCTATGATAATGGGTCCAGCACCAACGACTAATATAGTTTTAAGATCTTTTCTTTTTGGCATTTTTTTTTATGTTGTTAATAAATTCTTCAAATAAGTAAACACTATCTTGTGGTCCTGGATTTGATTCAGGATGATATTGAACAGAAAAAACAGGTTTATTTTTTAATCTAATTCCTTCAATACAATTATCAAATAAAGATTTGTGAGTGACTTCAATATTTTTTGGCAATGATGCTCTTACAATTTCAAAGCCATGGTTTTGACTAGTGATTTCAACATTGTCTTTAATTAAATTTTTAACTGGATGGTTAGCGCCTCTATGACCTAGTTTCATTTTTTTAGTCTTTGCACCTAGTGTTAGAGCTAGAATTTGATGACCAAGACAAATACCAAAAATAGGTAAATTATTTTTGATTAATTCTTTAATGATTTTAATTGCATATTTACCAGTTGCTGCAGGGTCACCAGGGCCATTAGATAAAAAGATCCCATTTGGCTTTAATTTAAGGATGTCTTTTGCACTCGTTTTGCACGAAACCACTGTTACTTTACAATTAAGATCTGAGAAATATCTTAGAATATTTTTCTTTATCCCATAGTCAATTGCAACAACATGTAATGAATTTTTTTTATTTTTTAAATAACCAGTTTCTTTTTTCCAAGTTTTAAAACCTGACCAAATATAATTTTTTTTAGTAGTTACTTTTTCTGCTAAATCTAAATTATTTAATCCACTCCATTTTGCTGTGATATTTGCTAATTTACTAATATTGAAATTTCCTTTACTAGAAAAAGAAATAGTACCTTTAGGGGCTCCTTTATCTCTAATATAATTAGTCAAGCCTCTTGTATCTAAACCAGTGATCCCAACAATTTTATTTTTTTTTAACCACAGGTCTAAATTAGCTAAAGATCTATAGTTAGAAGGACTTGTTATTTCAGAGTTAAAAATTACACCTTTGGTCCAAACTTTATCAGACTCTAAATCTTGCTTGTTAGTTCCAACGTTACCAACGTGAGGAAAGGTAAAATTGATAATTTGCCCAGCGTAAGAGGGATCTGAAATAATTTCTTGATAACCAGTTAGAGAAGTATTGAAACATACTTCACCTGTCGCTGTTCCTTGATAGCCAATACCAACTCCTTTAAAGATAGTTTTATTTTCAAGAACTAAAACGCCTGTGTGAAACTGTGAGATTTTATTAGAGCTAATCTTTTTTGCTTTTTTGATCAATTACAACTCATGAGTTAAAGGTTAATACAATAAAACCCTAATTATCGCAACAGAGATGTATTATAAAATTATAAAAAAACAATTTTTCTTTTGAAGAATTTTCACTTTGCAGTAGATTAAAAAATATTATGACATTGAAAGAAAAAATTGAAACTAACTATAAAAATTCTCTAAAATCAAAAAATAAGGTTGAAATCTCAACCTACAGGTTAATTTTATCTGGAATAAAAGACCTTGATATTATCAATCGTTCTGGTGCCAACATAAAAGAAACAGACGATGAAGATATTAAAAAACTTTTAAAGAAAATGATCAAGCAAAGAACCGAATCAATAGAGATCTATCAAAAAAATGAGAGAATGGATTTGTTAGAAGTTGAGCAAAATGAATTTGATCTTTTATCTAGTTTTTTACCACAGCAGTTAAACGATGAAGAAACTAAAAAAATATGCGTTGATACAATAAGTAAATTGGGTGCCGCATCAATTAAAGACATGGGTAAAGTAATGGGTGAATTGAAAAAGTCATACCCTGACAATCTAGATTTTGCTAAAGCTGGACCTTTGCTAAAAGAACTATTAAATAAATAATGAAATACCCAAAAGAGTATTTGGACGAAATTAAAACTCGTTTAAAGGTTTCGACAGTTGTATCAAAGTCTGTCAGTCTAAAAAAAAGAGGCAAAGAATTTGTAGGTTTATCACCCTTTAAAACTGAAAAAACACCTTCATTTACAGTTAATGATGAGAAGGAATTTTATCATTGTTTTGCAACATCGGAACATGGAAATATTTTTGATTTTGTAATGAAAACTCAAAATTTGAAATTTGGAGAAGCAGTAAAATCATTAGCAAATCTTGCAGGTATGAGACCTTATACGTTTTCAAAGCAAGATGAAGAACGTGAAAAAAATTGGCAAGAATATTGCTCAATCTACAATCAATATGTTCAATTTTATCATGATGAAATTTTAAAAAATGAAAGCTTAACTATTGCAAGAGACTATTTAAAAAAAAGAAACCTCAGTAAAAATGAAGTCAAAAATTTTAAAATTGGATTTGTTGAAAGAAACTCAAATTTTTATGAAAAATTAAAAGATGAATTCAGTGAAAAAGTTTTGGTTGAAAGTGGTCTTTTTTATTTAGATGAAAAAAAGAATACATACATTGAAAGATTTCGAGATAGAATAATATTTCCAATTAATAATATTTCAGGCCAACCTATTGGATTAGGAGGAAGAACTATCCAGGAAAATAGTTATTCAGCAAAATATATTAATTCTCCTGAAACACCTTTTTTTAAAAAGGGTTCTAACTTATATAATTTAGATTTAGCTAGAAGATTATCCAATAAAATAGATCATGTATATTTGGTTGAAGGATATATGGATGTAGTTGGTTTAAGTAAAAATGGAATTGAAAACGTTGTAGCAAATCTTGGAACTTCTTTAACAGATAGACAAATTTTAATGCTTAACCAATTCTTTGAAGACATAATTATTTGTTTTGATGGTGATGAAAGTGGATACAAAGCAGCAGTTAGAGCGGCAGAAAATTCAATTAAAGAACTACAACCAGAAAAACAAATTTCATTTCTTTTTTTACCAGATGGCGAAGATCCTGATAGCTATGCAAATAAAAATGGCAAAGCAAACTTTATTGATTTTACTAAACAAGCAAAAATTTCAATTCATCAGTTTATATTTAACCATTATAAACAACAAACTGATAACAATCCTTCATCAATGGCTATTTTTGAAAAAAAATTAAGAGCTATTGCTGCAACTATAAAAGATGATTTTATAAAAAAATATGTATTAGAGTTTTTTTTAGAAAAAATTTCATCTTTAACTCCACATAGTAATGTGGGAAAAAAACAATTTTATACTAAAAAGATAAAATCATTACAGTCTACTCAAAAACACTTTAACGAAAGCAAATTATTGAGTGGTGTGGAGCTTAAAGAGTTTTCATTGCTTTATTTAATAATGAATAATTTAGATTTATTTCAAGAAAATATTCACATGATTGAAAATATAAATCTATTTAGTGAAGAAAATAAATTAATCCTTGAAACTTTGATAACCAAACTAAAGAGTGGAGAAAAACTTACCTTAGATCAAGTTCCAATTGACCCTCAATTAACGGAAAAAATCTTTAAATTTGCCTCAATAAAACATATTCTAAATAATCACCAAAATGATCAGAATAAAATGTTTGAATTATTAGAGGAGGTTTCTAGAGATCTTAAAAACTACGATTTAGAGTTTAGGATTGAAGAGCTCGAGTCGAAGTTTTCTAAAGATTTAAGCGAAAGCACTTTTAATGAAATAAGAGAGCTAAAAAAACAAAAAAATATCAATTAAATCCTTTAAAAAATACGTGGATTTTTCTCAAATTGGGCTTATATAAGTCATCTCAGATATACTATTGTGGAAAGAATAATTACAAAATCATTTGCTAGACTTATGGGTCGTGGAACTCATAGAGGATTTATAACTTTTGATGAGCTAAATAAATCATTAGGTAAAAGAAATCTTTCAGACGAAAATTTAGAGCAAGCCTTCATGCACATTCTTGATGAGAATGTAGCATTGGTTGAAAAAAAATCTGATTTTAAAGTTTTACGAAAAAAAGAAAACTCATCTAAAGAAGATGGTAAGACAATTGAGAAAAGTGATGACCCTATAAGAATGTATTTAAGAGAGATGGGTGGAGTAGAGCTATTATCTCGTGAAGGTGAAATTGCAATTGCAAAAAGAATAGAAGCTGGGAAAGATGTAATGCTTATAGCATTAGCACAAAGCCCAATTACTGCACAACAATTTGTAGAATGGGATGAAAAACTTCAAAGTGATGAAATATTAGTTAGAGAAATTATCGATATTGATACTAACTACATGGAAGACGAAAATACAGGTCCAAGTGCTAAACAAAGAAATTCTGGGGAAACTGATAAAAATGATGAGAATAATGGAGACGATGATGAGTTTAATCCAACGCTTGCAGCAATGGAAACTGAAATCAAACCAAAAGTTTTAAAAACTGTTAATACTTTAACAAAAGAATATGCAAAATTAATAAAATATCAAAAAGAAAAACTTGATTGTATTTTAAACGCAGTAAGTTTCTCCGCTGCTAAAGAAAAAGGACATGATAAAATTGTAAGTGATATTTTAGAAAATATTAAATCATTACAATTGTCACCATCTGTATTAGAGGAATTGGTTCAAAAACACTATGTGGAAAATAAAAAAATTGTTTCACTAGAAGGAAATCTTTTAAGATTGGCTATGGATCAAAAAATTCCAAGAAATGAATTTATTAAGTTTTATATTGGTAATGAAATTAACCCAAATCTTAAAAAGTTCTTGGATACTAACCCCATGTGGAAACAGTTTTTTTCAAAAAATAAAGATGAATTTAAAAACATAAGAGAGAGATTAATTGAGATTAGTCATAAACTTGGAATTTCAGTAACTGATTATAAAAAAATAGTTAGCAGAGTTCAAAAAGGTGAAAAAGAATCTAGAATTGCAAAAAAAGAAATGGTTGAAGCAAACTTAAGATTGGTAATTTCAATTGCAAAAAAATATACAAATAGAGGACTTCAGTTTCTAGATCTTATTCAAGAAGGAAATATCGGTCTTATGAAAGCTGTAGATAAATTTGAATACAGAAGGGGTTATAAATTTTCAACATATGCCACTTGGTGGATTAGACAAGCAATCACTAGATCTATTGCTGACCAAGCGCGAACTATTAGAATTCCAGTTCATATGATTGAGACTATTAATAAAATTGTAAGAACCCAAAGATTAATTTTAAGTGAGTTTGGTAGAGAGGCTACACCTGAAGAGCTAGCACAAAAATTAAGAATGCCTTTAGATAAAGTTAGAAAAGTTTTAAAAATATCAAAAGAACCCGTGTCTCTTGAAAAACCAGTGGGTGACGAAGAGGATAGTAGTTTGGGTGATTTTATTGAAGATACAAAAGCATTAGCACCTTTAGAACAAGCTATTAAATCTAATCTAAGTGAAGCTACGACTAAAATTTTATCAACTTTAACACCAAGAGAAGAAAGAGTTCTTAGAATGAGGTTTGGTGTTGGAATGAATACAGATCATACTCTTGAAGAGGTAGGTCTACAGTTTTCTGTAACAAGAGAGCGTATTAGACAGATAGAGGCTAAAGCTCTTAGAAAACTAAAACACCCAAGCAGATCCAAGCAACTAAAAAGCTTTTTAGAAAGTTAAATAAACCAATTTTTTCAAGTAAGATAGATTTTATTTATTTTTAATAAGTAATAGAGTATTAAATTTATTAAATGAACAGTAAAATTTTTAATTCTTATTTTCTTTTTTTATTTTCCTTTATACCTGCGTCTATAATTATTGGCCCAGCTATTTCATTGGTAAATATTCTATTAATTGATATTTCGTTCATTTTTTTAATTCTGTTCAAAAAAGATTTTAAATTTCCATTTAATAAGACTATTAAACTTATAATATTGCTTTGCTTATATTTAATTTTTAATTCCATTATTGCAAAAGATTTTTCAATGAGTGTTCATAGAAATTTTGGCTTTATTAGATTTGGAATACTTTTTTTAGCGTTTAATTATTTTTTTTATAATAAAGATTTTGTAAATAGAGTTTTGGTAGTATGGGCCATTACCCTATCTTTGTTGTCTTTAGATACCTATTTAGAAAGTATATCAGGAACAAATATACTTGGTTATGGAGAAGCATATGGCTCAAGAATAGTTAGTTTCTTCAAAGATGAGCCAATTGTAGGAGGATATATTAATTCATTTTATCTGATTATTATTGGTCATTTGTTTTATTTAAGTAACGATATTTCAAATAGATATAAATATATTATTCTAATTTTTTCTATATTTTTTATTATTGCAATAGTCTTGACAGGTGAAAGATCTAATGCAATTAAAGCGATCTTAGGTTTTTTTTTATTCTATTTTTTTAATAATTTCTTTAAATTTAAGGAAAAAATTATATCAATACTTCTCCTAGTGACTTTATTAGGTATTTTAATTTCAAAATCAGATTATTTAAATCTTAGATATCAAGGACAATTTTTAGATAAAATAAAAAATACTATAATGGTTAAAAAAGAAATAAAAAAAAATGAAAGTACTGTAGAAAATACTATTTATTATGAACTTTATAAATCTGGATTTGAAGTTTTTAAGAGATATCCAATTTTTGGGGTAGGGAATAAAAATTATCGAGTAGAGACATGTTCAAAAGAGAAAAAACTTAACTATGTGTGTAACACTCATCCACACCAGATTTATTTTGAATTTTTAACTGAGCATGGTTTAATTGGTAGTTTTATTTTATTTTTTATTTTATTCTATTTAATCTTTAGCAAAATAAAGATAATATTATCTTCTAAAAATTATATTCAATATAGTTGTATAATATTTTTAACCACATCATTTATTCCTTTTTTGCCTAGCGGTGCTTTTTTTGGTGATTATAATCTAACTATATTTTGGATTAATCTATCAATAATGTATTCAGTTAATAGAAAAACAAATATATTTACCATAGATAATAACTACACTTAGGGACTGTAGCTCAATAGTAGAGTACTGCATTGACATTGCAGGGGTAGTTGGAGCGTAACCAACCAGTCCCACCATTTTCATTATCTTTTACCTATGCTAGACATCGGTTACATTATAATATAATTAAAGCTTAATTTTTAGGGCCTGTAGCTCAGTTGGTTAGAGCAGTACACTCATAATGTATTGGTCCCAGGTTCGAGTCCTGGCGGGCCCACCAAAAATTATTTTTATAGATGATTATTTAATAAACTCTTTTAAAATAGAAAAAAGACCGTTGATATCCCCATCATTACTCTGAATGATAGAAGAAAACTCTTCCTTTTGAGTTCTTGCTAGACTTAAGCCTTCAATAATTAAATCTCTGATTAAAGGATTTTCTGGATTTTTTGTATAAATTCTCCAATCAATTTTAACCTCAGGCCTTTGTTCTGTTCCAACTAAAATACTAGATACCATTGTATAATTTTCATTTAATTTTTCTTTAGATACAACTTCAATTTCTGGATTTGAGTATTCAGCCAGTCGACTAGAAAAACTTTTTAGAAAATATTGTTCAAAAAGCATCTCATATTGATTTATTTCATTGTCAGTTATATTTTTTCTATAAGCTCCTAAAGTGTAATAACCAATACCATTGATATCAACTGTTTCACTTGCAATTTGTTTTAGCTTTTCTATTTTTTCTTCTTTTGAATATTCGTTATTTAAGGCCTCAGAAGCTCTATTCACTGTTGATTGAACAAATACATCTGGTTCAATTGAATATGATTGATTAATACCAACAAAGTTAATTATGACGAAGGTAAATATTAAAAACTTTTTTAATCTCATTAAGTTTTATAATTTATTGAGCTTCTATTTCTTCCCAATCACTATCGTTTTGGGTTTCAGTTATTGCATTAGAGTTAGCTATTTTTTTTTGTCTATCTTGCAAATATAAACTTCTAACTGAAGCATAAAAGTCTATTGAATTTTTTTCTAAGTTTTCAAACGAGTCTATATTTTTTGCTCTAAAATCTATCCCAGAACTTGCTCTTGATGCGTAATAATCAAAGTCAGAAAAATGCTGAGTATCATTAGCTACAGTAACGTTATACCAAGCATCTCCACCTAATATATTTGCAAATGATCCAGCTGTATCTCTAACAGTGGATGGTCCTAAAACAGGTAGAACAAGATAACATCCTGGACCAACACCCATTACACCAAGTGTTTGGCCATAATCTTCTTTTTCATACTCTGGAAAACCAATTTTTTCAGCCACATCAAATATTCCAACAACTCCAACTGTTGTATTAACAATAAATCTACCTGTGTTAACTCCAGCTTTTTTAAATTCTCCTTGGAGAATATTATTAGGTATTGTTACAAGTGTAGAGAGATTGTCTAGAGCATTACCTGTCCCAGCTCTAACTGGAGAGGGTAAAATTCTATAAGCTTTTGCAACAGGTTCAAAAATAACACCATCTAACACTTGGTTAAATTTAAATGTTGCTCTATTTACACTTTCAAAACAGTCTTTAACTTCACCAGAATTTTTTTTAGATAAGTTGTTTTCACCGTCTGTATCAGCACTCACATTTGTTGCTAACATTAAACTTATTAGTGAAGTTATTAAAATTTTTTTCATTATTCTATGATTATATAATGTATATAATATCAATGTAAATCTAGATTTAGCTCTAAATATGACGCAAAAATGGCTTTAAAAACAATATTAAACTATTCCCCAAATTTTAATCCTAAAAAAAGAACTTCTAAGCAAATCAAATTTATTATCTTTCATTATACGGGTATGAAAAGCGAATCTGATGCTTTGAAAAGATTAACAGAAATACAATCTGAGGTTAGCTGTCATTATTTAATCAAAAATAATGGAGAGATTGTAAAAATAGTACCTGATTTATACATCGCATGGCATGCAGGAAAATCTTCTTGGAAAAATTATAAGTCTTTAAATCAAAATTCTATTGGTATTGAAATTACAAACCCAGGACATGAGTGTGGTTATAAAAATTTTACACAAAAACAAATTACTACTCTTGTAAAGTTAAGTAAGTTTTTAATAAAAAAATATAAAATTAATCCTAAGAATATTTTGGGACACTCAGACATAGCAGTACTTAGAAAAAAAGATCCAGGTGAAAAGTTTCCATGGGAATATTTGGCTAAAAATAAAATAGGGATATGGCACACATTAAATAAGCAAGATTTACTAAAGAATAGAAAGCTAAAAATAAGCAAGATAGAAGAGAATATTTTTTTTAGAAACCTGTTTAAGATTGGATATTCAAAAACATTTCCAAAAAATATTGGTAGGAATAAATATTTAAGAGAATTAATAAAATCTTTTCAAAGAAGATTTAGACAAGAGTTGGTTGATGGAAAAATTGATCAAGAATCCTTATTAATCAATAAAAGCCTCATCAAAGCATACAGTTAAATTTTTCTTGAAGTTCTATAATTAAGTAATAAATTACATTTGCTAGATGAACGACTTATCGCTTTAATTTATTAAAGAGGAAAGTCCGGGCTCCGCAAAGACACAGTGCCAGATAATACCTGGCGGGGGAAACCCTAGGGATAGTGCCACAGAAAATATACCGCCATAACATGGCAAGGGTGAAAAGGTGTGGTAAGAGCGCACCGGTTCTATTGGTAACAATGAACGCTGGAAAACCCCACTGGGAGCAAGACTAAGTAGAGATGACATTGTTGCAAAACTAAAAGCCGTCTTTGGCTAGTCATCAGGGTTAGTTGCATGAGCTTAAGAGTGATCTTAAGCCTAGAGAAATGATAGGTTTAAATGACAGAACCCGGCTTATAGTTTGTCTAGCAAACTTATCCACAGTTCAATTTTAATTAATTTTAGATGTTCACCTTTTGATTCATAATTGAATCATTTCTGTTCTTATTTTTAGTCTTAGAATTGTATTGAGTTGAAACTAAAAATTGATTTTTGACTTTATGTAGATACATAAAAGTTATCTACAATCATTGCCAAATAAGCCTAAAATGAACATATTGACTCTATCTTAAAAAACCCATATTGTCCCATATATTCCCAAATATGGAATTTATGCAATATAAAAAATATGTTTTTATCTACTTACGAGAACAAAATAGACAAAAAGGGAAGGGTATCTGTGCCTGCTAGTTTTAGATCTCACCTTTCTAACTTAGGATACAATGGTGTTATCTGTTATCCCTCATTTAATAATCAGTCTATAGAAGCTTGCTCACAAGATAGAATTGAAAAACTTTCTGCAAGTATAGATTCATTAAGTCCATTTGAAGAAAAAAGAGATTATTTTGCAACATCAATTTTATCTGAGAGTATGAATTTACAATTTGATAGTGAAGGTAGAATTTCATTATCAACAAAATTATTAAAACATGCAAAAATAAAAAATAGCATGTTGTTTGTTGGTCAAGGTCAAACATTCCAAATATGGGAACCAACAGCATTTGAAAAATTTAAGATCAACGCAAGAAAAAAAGCAAATCTAAATCGTGCAAGTCTTAAATGGGAAAAACATTTTAATAACAATGAGGGGAAATAAAAATGACAATTAACTTTAAATCACCAGAAATAAAAGAATTACAACCAAGATTATTAGTAGTGGGAGTTGGCGGAGCAGGTGGAAATGCACTTAATGAAATGATTGATAATGGACTTCAAGGAGTAGAGTTCATAGCAGTAAATACAGATGCTCAAGATTTAAAGTTAAGTAAAGCTAAAGCAAGAATTCAAATTGGCCTAAGTTTAACAAAAGGTTTAGGTGCTGGAGCAAAACATGACATTGGTCAAGCAGCTGCAGATGAATCTTTAAATGAAATTGTAAATACTCTTCAGGGTGCAAACATGGTTTTTATAACTGCTGGTATGGGTGGTGGAACTGGCACAGGTGCTGCACACGTTATTGCAAGAGCTGCTAAAGAATTAAATATTTTAACAGTAGGTGTTGTAACACTTCCTTTTTTATATGAAGGGCCATCAAGAATGAGAAGAGCTCAGGTAGGCCTAGAAGAATTAAGAAAACATGTAGATACAATTATTGTAATTCCAAATCAAAACTTATTTAAGGTTGCAAATGAACAAACTACATTTGAAGAATCTTTTAATCTTTCAAATAATGTTTTAATGCAAGGTGTACAGAGTGTAACTGATCTAATGGTTAGACCAGGTATAGTTAATCTAGATTTTGCTGATGTTGAAACTGTAATGGCTTCAATGGGCAAAGCAATGATGGGAACTGGTGAGGCTGAAGGAGAAGGTAGAGCAGCTAAAGCAGCAGACATGGCAATTAGCAACCCATTGATTGATGATTATACGTTAAAGGGTGCAAAAGGATTACTAGTAAATATTACTGGTGGTAAGGATCTTAAACTTTTTGAGGTTGATGAAGTTGTTAATAAAATAAGAGCTGAAGTAGATCCTGAAGCAGAGGTGATTATTGGCGCTATTACATCTGGCGACCTTGATGGAAAAATTAGAGTATCAATAGTTGCAACGGCACTAGATGGACAACAACCAGAAAGTAAATCTGTAATTAATATGGTTCACAGAATACAAAATAGAAATCCTGGTTATTCAGATTTTAACAGTGCTAGTTCTGCTCAATCGTTTAATTTTTCACCTACAATGACTAGCCCTATTTCTCATGGAGCAAATGCATTAAAGTTAGAAAATGAAATAATTGCAGAACCAGTTATAAATACTACATCATCAGAAATGATGAATGAGCAAACTGTTAGCAATCAAGAAGCTGACAGTATTGTTGAAAAAAATCAATCAAATGATTATGAACAATCTTTTTCAGAGGAGGCACTTACAACTGCAAAGCTTGAAGAAAATGGCCCAATGGAGGAGGAGCATGTTTCTAATGGACTTGAAAACTTTGGTGTAGAAGGTGAAGACGCGCCAGATCTATTTAGTTCGGATAGTGCAACTTCAGAGACAGAAGGATTTTTATCAACTGAAACTTCAGAAAATACCTCAGAAGATGATGATTTAGAAATTCCAGCATTTTTAAGAAGACAAAAGAATTAATGGTCTTCAAAAAAATAAATGATAGCCACCATAATACCAGATGTGAGAAATCATTATCCGGTATTGCTAAGTGAAATAATTAGCATTATTACCCCTCAATATGGTGGCACATTTATTGACTGCACGTTTGGTCAAGGCGGATACACAAAAAGAATATTAAACTTTCCTGAAACAAAAGTAATTGCACTAGATAGAGATTCTGAAAGTTCTGTAAAGGCTCAAGAACTTCAAAATAGTTTTGAGGATAGGCTGTTATTTAAAAATATAAAATTCAGTCAATTAAATAATCTAAAGTTAAAACATGAAAATATAAAAGCTGTAATTTTTGATTTAGGGTATTCCTTGAACCAGATTAAAGACCCAAAAAAAGGTCTTTCATTTGATAGTATTGGTGAACTTAATATGAAAATGGGTATAAATGAATTTTCAGCAAAAGAAGTAATCAATCAATTAGATGAAAAAGAACTTACAAAAATATTTAAATATTTTGGGGATGAAGCAGACAGTAAAAGAATAGCACACAATATTGTTGAAGACAGATCTAAAAGAGAGATCACAACAGAAGAGCTAGTTAGGATTATAGAGTCTTCGAAAAGAAAAAGAAATTATAAGACACATAGTGCAACTAAAATTTTCCAAGCATTAAGAATATTTGTAAATAAAGAAATTAGTGAACTAATTTATGGATTAATTAATGCTGCTAAAGTTGTTAAAAAAGATGGAGTTATTGCAGTTGTAACATTTCATTCTTTAGAAGATAAAATTGTTAAATACTTTTTTAAAAGTTTATCTGAAAATAAAAGCATCTCAAGACATATGCCAAAAACAGAAGAAAAATTAAATTTATTTAAATCTGTTATAAAAAAACCAATAGTACCAAGTGATAAAGAGATTAGAGAAAATCCACCTTCTAGATCAGCTAAGTTACGCTATGTAATTAAAAAAGAAGATTTTTTCGATTTTGAAACAGATATTTTGGATAAATTTAAACATTTAATTGACATTGAAAATTTGTCAAAAAAACTATGAAACAATTAGTGGTAGCTGTTATTTTCGTATTAATATTAATTACATCACTTATTAAAACCTCTACAAAAGAAATAGAAGATCAAATTTTTATAGTTAAAGAAAATATAAGACCTTTAAAATCGGAACTTGAAGATGTATTGCTTGAGTTTAACTATTTGAGCTCTCCTGAAAAATTAGTTCAGTATCAAACGCAATATTTTGAAAAAGATTTAATCAAAATTGAAATTATGAATATTAAGGAAATCATTAAAAATAATGAAACTTTAGAAATAAAAGACTTAATCAGCAAAAGTGGAAATGAACAATAAAAAGAATATTATTCTAGAAGAATATGAAAATGAATTTTCATATAAAAAAAGTAAAACTAATTTAGATATACAATTTAATAGAATAGCGTTTATTTTTTTTGTTTTCTTGGTGATTTCAGTAATTTATTCAATACAATTGCTTCATTTAGGCTCGTTAAAAGAAGAAAATACCAAGGAATTCTCAACTATAAATAAAAACTATAGAGCAGACATACTTGATAGAAATGGAAATTATTTAGTTAAAACAGTTAAGTCGATAGATATTGGCATTAATCCTATTGAAGTAATTGATAAAAAAAAACTATTAATTAATTTACAGTTAATATTCCCAGATAAAAACTATGAAGAGATTACTAAGAAGCTTGAAAAAAATAAATTCTTTTATTTAGAAAAAAAAATATCTTCTGACAATTATGAAAAAATTATGTTACTTGGAGATAAATCAATTAAGTCAGAAGAAAAATTAACTAGAATTTATCCTCAAAAAAATCTCTTTAGTCATATTATTGGTCAAATAGATGATGACAATAAAGGTATATCAGGACTTGAAAAATCCTTTAATGAAAAATTAAAACAAACAAACGAACCACTTAAATTAACAGTAGATACTGACATACAATTTTTAATTAGAGAAGAGTTAGTAAAGTTTCAATCTATATTTAGAAGTAAAGGTAGTACAGTAATTTTGATGAATGTTAATAATGGAGAAATTATATCTATGGTTTCATATCCAGATTTTGATCTAAATAAAAGAGAGAAGATAGTTGATCTCAATTTTATTAATAGAGCAACAAAAGGAGTGTATGAGCTGGGCTCAGTATTTAAAACTTTTACAGTAGCAGCTGGATTAGAGGAAGGCTTAATTGATACTGACACAGAATTTTTAAATTTAGAAAAAAAACTACAATGTGGAAAAAGTAGTATTTCTGAATATGACAATAAAATACCATCAGATCTTACTGTAGAACAAATTTTAATTAGGTCTGGAAATATAGGATCTGTAAGAATTGGACAAAAATTAGAAATTATTAAATTAAAAGCTTTTTTAGAAAAAATTGGAATCTTAAGTAAAATAAATTTTGACATAGAGGAGGTTGGAGAGCCTATTCCATTTAAGTGGGGAAAATGTAAACTTGCGACAGTGTCTTTTGGACATGGAATAACTACCACTCCATTACAATTAGCAAAAGCTTATGCAATAATTTCAAATGGTGGTTTTGCTATTGAGCCCAGCTTAATAAAAAAAGAATTAAAAGATCCTGAAAAAGAAAGAAGAATAATCAAAGCTGGTATTTCAGAGAAGATAAATCCAATACTTAGAAAAATTGTAAATACTAAAGAAGGTACAGCAGGACTTGTAAACATTGAAGGTTATGAAGTTGGTGGAAAAACAGGAACTGCTCAAAAAACAATAGTAGGAGGTTATTCTAAAGCAAAGGTAAATACATTTGCAGGTATTTTCCCCACTTCTAAACCTAAATATGTGCTGATAGTTCTACTTGATGAGCCGAAAACTTCATCAGACTACGTATATGAATATAAAAATAAAAAAGGATCATATAAAGGAACCCCATTTAATACAGCAGGGTGGACATCTGTTGAAGTAGCTGGAAAAATCATAGAAAAAATTGGGCCTATTTTGGCCACAAAACATATAGAAAATTAATACTTATATGTTGATTGGCAACTTCCTTAAAAATATTAAAAAAGAATTTAAAAATCATCAGTTTGCTGGTCTTAGTTTTAACAGTGAAGATTGTAAAAAGAATTATATTTTTTTTGCAATCCAAGGAACAAAATCAGATGGAACTAAATTCATAGAGCATGCAATTAAAAAGGGTGCAACAGTTATTATTTCAGAGCAAAAATTTGAAGGTATTAAAAATAAAGTGTTATTTTTAAGATCAAAAAATGTAAGAAAAGTATTATCAGAATTATCATATAAGACAAAAAAAAATATACCTAAAAATTTAATTGCTGTAACAGGAACAAATGGAAAGTCATCAATTGCAGATTTTTATTTTCAGCTACTCAACTTAGGTAATAAAAAAGTAGCTTCTATTGGAACATTAGGAGTTAAGACAAAAAATAGTTTAAAGAAAGTTTCTAATACAACATTAGATCCAATTAAATTAAGCAAAATATTAAATGATTTAAAAAAACAAAAAATTGACAATGTCATAATGGAAGCTTCTAGTCATGGTCTTAAGCAAAATAGACTTGATGGTTTAAAATTTAATACTACAATTTTTACAAATTTGTCTCATGATCATTTAGATTATCACAAAACATTTAATGATTATCTCAAATCAAAGTTATATCTTTTTGAGAAGCTATTAAAACCTAGAGGAACTATCATCACCGATAGTAAAATTCCCGAATATAAAAATTTAAAAAGAATATCGCTAAATAATAAATTGGATCTTCAGGCTTTATCAAAAAGTAATAATGGAATAGATATTTATTCTCATCAATTTAGGGATGATAAACAAATAGTTGAAATTAAATATAATCAGAAACATTATAAATTACAAATAAACTTAATTGGTAAAATTCAATTAAAAAACTTATTTATGGCAATGCTTGCTGCTAAAAAAAGTAATTTAAAATTTGATCAAATAGTTAAATTAGCTTCAAGAGTAAAATCAGTAATTGGTAGGTTTGAAAAAATTGGAACTTTAAAAAATAATTCAAAGGTTATTTTAGATTATGCTCATACACCCGATGCATTAAAAACTTGTTTGACTAATTTGAAAGAACAATTTGAAAATAAAAGAATTTTCATTGTATTTGGATGTGGTGGTAATAGAGATAAAGACAAGAGACCCATAATGGGAAAAATAGCCAATCAATATTGTGACAGAGTTTATTTAACTGACGACAATCCAAGAGACGAAAATCCAAAAAAAATAAGACTAGCTATTAAAAAAACTATTGATAAATCAAAAGTTTTTGAGATTTCAAGCAGGTCTAAAGCTATTCATAAGGCTATATTAGACTTAAAAACTGGTGATATCTTAGTTATTGCAGGCAAAGGTCATGAACAGACACAAGATTATGGAAATTTTGTAAACAAATTTTCTGACAGATTAGAAATACTTAAGAATATTAAATTAAAAAATAAAATTCTTTCAACTAATATTAAAATAAATATTTTAAAAGAAATCAGCAACTCTCCCCAAATTAATTCAAATATAAAAATAAAAAATGCATCAATTAATTCAAAAACAATAAAAAAAAATGATATATTTTTTGCAATAAAAGGAAATAATAAAGATGGAAATCTATATGTTAATGAAGCTTTCCAAAATGGTGCATCATTAGTAATAGCTAACAATCAAAAAAAATCTAAAAAAAAAATTGTAGTAGATGATACGTTGCAACTTTTAACAGAGGCTTCATCAAAATTAAGAGAAAATTTATCTAGTAAAATTATATCTATAACAGGCAGTTGTGGAAAAACTTCCCTTAAAGAATTGTTAGGAAAAACTTTAAGTAAGATTAGTAATGTAACTTATTCACCAAAATCTTTTAATAATAAATTTGGTGTACCATTAAGTTTATTTAATCTAAAAAAAAATGATGAATTTGGTATTTTTGAGATTGGAATGGATAAAAAAGGTGAGATTGATTATCTATCAAAAATTATCAAGCCTGATGTGGGTGTTATTACAAATATTTCCTACGCACATATTAAAAATTTTAAAAACATTCATCAAGTAGCTTTAGCAAAGTCAGAAATTATTAATAATATAAAAACAAATGGAATTCTTGTTTTAAACCAAGATGACAGATTTTATAATTTACATAAAAAAATTGCTAAGAAAAAAAACATAAATATTTTTACATTTAGTTTAAAAAATAAATCAGCAAATATTTATCTAGAAAAAATAGTTAAAGAAAAATCTAAATACAAAATATTTATAAATGTTAATAAAAAACAAACTTATTTTTATGTAAGATTAATTTTTGAAAATAATTTAAAAAACTTATTAGCCACAATTGCAATTATATCAATTTTTAAAGATACACAAAAATTAGAAAAAAATATATTTCTTGATTATGAGATGACAAAAGGCCGTGGTGATATTATAAAAGTTAAATTAAACAAAAAGAGTATTTATATTGTAGATGAAAGTTATAACTCTAATCCATTGTCATTAAAGTCTGCTATAAAAAATTTTGATGAATTAAAAATTGATAATTCTAAAAAAAAATTAATACTGAGTGACATGTTGGAGTTAGGAAATTATTCAAAGAAACTACACTTAAAGGTTGGCAAAGAAATTAATAAAACTTCTCTTAAAAATATTAATGTAGTGGGCAAACATATTTTACATACTTATAAAAACCTTGATAAGCACCGAAGAGGGGTCATTTTGAAAGATAAGTCTAAAATAATTGATTTGATTAAAAATGATTTAAATAATAATGATTATTTAATGATTAAGGGTTCAAACTCTACCGGACTTAACAATCTAGTTAACAAATTAAAAACTGGAAAGTTTAATGCTTTATAGTCTTATTACTCAATTAATTGACCAATATAGTTTTCTAAATGTATTTAAGTATTTAACTTTTAGAACGGGCCTTTCGATGTTTACATCAATGTTTGTAGTTTTATTAATTGGTACTCCTTTTATTAAATTTTTTTCAGCAAGAAAAATATTAAATCCAATAAGAGATGATGGTCCTACTGAACATATCGTTAAGAAAATTGGAACACCAACAATGGGAGGTGTTTTAATTTTACTTGGACTTTTTTCAGGAATATTACTTTGGGGTGATTTATCAAATTACCATATATGGTTTTTGTTATTTATTGTTTCAGGGTTTGGGATATTAGGTGCATATGATGACTATAAAAAAATTAAGTTTAAAAATTCATCTGGTGTTTCATTTAAATTTAAGATTATTTCTCAAATTTTAATAGCCATTGTTGGAATTTATGGTTTAACTCAATTATCTCAAAACACTGAACTTACAAATTTATATTTTCCTTTTTTTAAAAATTTAATTATTAATCTTGGATGGTTTTTTATTCCATTTTCAATTTTTATAATTGTTGGATCCTCCAATGCAGTTAATTTAACAGATGGTTTAGACGGCTTAGCAACAGTGCCAGTGATATTAGTTGCAGCATGTTTTGCATTTATTAGTTACGTAACGGGCAATATTGTATTTTCTGAATATTTAAATATTCCCTATCTTGAAGGTATGGGGGAAGTTTCAGTTTTTTGTGGATCAATTATAGGAGCTTGTTTAGGATTTTTATGGTTCAATGCTCCACCTGCTAAAATATTTATGGGTGACACTGGTTCATTAGCATTAGGTGGATCTTTAGGAGCAATTGGCATTATTACTAAACATGAGATTGTTTTAGCAATAACAGGTGGGTTATTTGTACTAGAAGCTGTATCAGTTATAATCCAAGTATTTTCATTCAAACTTACAGGTAAGAGAATTTTTAGAATGGCACCTATACATCATCATTTTGAAAAAAAAGGTTGGGCAGAATCAACAGTTGTAATTAGGTTTTGGATTATATCAATAATCTTAGCAATGATTGGATTAGCAACATTAAAACTTAGATAATGTTAAATCTAGAAAAAAACTTTTTAAAAAAAAGAATACTGATTTATGGTCTGGGTAAAAGTGGTCTATCCACTTATAGTTATTTAAAAAAAAATAATATTATTAGTTTATATGATGATCGAATAATTACTAAAAAAAATATAAAAGATACTCACACAACATACAAAGAAATAATTAAAAAAGAATTTGACTGTATTATAATTAGTCCAGGAATAGATATTAATAATTGTAAATTAAGTAGATTTTTAAAAAAAAATCATAAAAAAATTTATACAGATTTAGACATTTTTTATAGTCGTTATGCTTTTAATCAAAAAATAACTATTACAGGAACAAACGGAAAATCAACTACTGCTAAGCTTTTGTACGATATATTAAAGGATCAAAAAAAAGATGTTCGTTTAGTTGGCAATATAGGAAATCCAGTTTTACTTGAAAAAAAGATCAAAAAAGACACTTTATTTGTAATAGAAGCTTCATCCTATCAACTAGAATACAGCAAATTATTTAAAACAAATATATCTTTAATCTTAAACATTTCATCAGATCACCTCGAAAGACACAAGACTATAAATAAATATGTAAGTGCTAAATTTAGATTAATAAAAAATCAATCTAAAAATGATATTGCAATTTTAAATACCAAAAATTTTTATATTAAAAGAAAATTAAAGCAAAAAAAATTTGCACCATCAATTTTGAAAATAGAAAAATATATAAGTGATAGGTTTATTAAAAAAATTGATAATCATTATTTTGATACAGATGGTAATAAAGAAAATTTGACATTTGTGCTGAAGGTTTCAAAGATATTAAAGTTAAAGAATGACTTGCTATTAAAATCATTAAAAAATTTTAAAGGGCTAAGTTTTAGACAAGAAATAATTCATAATTCTAAATTTTTAAAAATTATTAATGATTCTAAAGCAACAAGCTTTTCTTCATCAGAAAAATTATTGAAATCATTAAAAAATATTTATTGGATAATAGGTGGTTTACCTAAAAAAGGAGATAAATTTCTACTTAAAAAAAACGATTATAAAAAAATCAAATTATATATTTTTGGTAAAAATCAAAAATTTTTTATTAATGAATTAAAAAATAAGATGGCGTTTAAATCATTTTTAAATTTAAAGAGTCTAATTGCTAAGGTTTTTTTTGATATTAAAAATGAAAATAATTTTATTAAAAAGACAATTCTTTTTAGTCCAGCCTCTGCATCATTTGATAGTTTTAAAAACTTTGAAGAAAGAGGTAAATATTTTAATAAACTTATTAAAAATTATATAAGATGATAAATAATAGTTCGCTCAACTCAATATATTATAACTGGTGGAAAAATATAGATAAAACAATTTTTTTATTAATAATAATTTTGTTTAGTTTGGGTTTATTTTTTTCTTTAGTTTCAACTTCATTAATTGCTTCTGATAAATTAGATACAAATAATTATTTTTTCTTTTTTAAACATTTGGTATATATTTTCATTGGCTTGTTGACCTTAGTGTTTTTCTCTTCTCTAAGTGAAAAGAATCTTTTTAGATTCTCTATTTGTCTTTTTTTTATTACTTTATTTTTTTTATTTTTGGTGCCAATTTTTGGAACTGAAGTTAAAGGATCAAAAAGATGGTTAAATCTTTTTTTTCTTCCTCAATTTCAACCAATTGAATTACTAAAACCATTTATAATTATTTTTGTAGCAACAATTTTATGTAGTGAAAAAAATTATAATATTCATATCAAATACTTATTGACTATTATTTCTATTATTCCAACTGGGTTACTATTAATAATGCAGCCCGACATCGGACAAACACTTTTAGTGTTTTTATCGTGGGCAATATTAGTTTTTGTATCTGGCATAAACTTATTATTCATTTTATTATTTATAAGTCTTTCTATTATAAGCCTGCTATATGTAGTTTTTTTTATCCCAAAATTTATTTATATTAAAAGTCGTATATTCTCTTTCTTTAACCCTAATGGTGGAACCCATAATTTTCAATCTGATAAAGCTATAGAAGCAATTAGTAGTGGTGGTTTTTTTGGTAAAGGAATAGGAGAAGGTACCTTAAAAACAAGAGTTCCAGAGGCTCATACCGACTATATAGTTTCAGTTATCTCAGAGGAGTTTGGTGTTATTGCAATAATATTTTTATTAATTTTATTTTTATTTTTTATTTACTCTGTTTTTAAAAAAATTTATTTAGAAAAAAGTGAAAAAAATAAACTAGTGCTAACTGGAGCAATAAGTCTAATAATTTTTCAAGCATTAATACATCTTGGGGTGAATATAAGACTATTTCCTACAACAGGAATGACATTGCCATTTTTAAGTTATGGGGGTTCTTCAATTATAGGAGTTTCTATATTATCTGGAATAATTTTAAATTTAACAAAAAGAAAAATTAATTAGATGAATAGAAAAATACTAATTAGCACAGGCGGATCAGGAGGTCACGTTATACCCGCAACCATAATATATAAACATCTAGAGGATAATTTTGATGTTTCAATAACATCTGACTTTAGGGGTGTCAAATTTTTAAACAAAGATGAGTACAATTTAAAAATCTTTAATGTGAGGCCAATTTCAAAAAACATATTAATAATACCACTTGATTTTATTTTTATGATATTTTTAATTTTTAAATCAATTTCTTTCTTAAGAAAAAATAAAATTGATATATTAATTTCGACAGGCGGATACATGTCACTACCCTTATGCTTAGGTGCTAAAATTTTAAATATTAAGCTGTTGTTATTTGAACCAAATATGGTTTTAGGTAGATCAAATAAATTCTTTTTAAGTTACTGTCAAAAAATATTTTGTTATTCTAATAATATCAAAAAATTTCCTATTAAATTTAAAAATAAAATTAAAGTAATTCCAGCATTATTAAGAAAAAACTTTTATAATAAGAGAGATTACAATAAATCCTTAGATACAATTAATTTGCTTATAATAGGCGGTAGTCAAGGAGCTAAAATATTTGATGATTTAGTTAAAAATGCAATTATTGAATTAGCTAAAAAATATAAACTAAAAATTTACCAACAAACTAGTTCTATTAACTTTGAAAGTTTTAAAAAAACTTACGAAGATAAGAATATTCAATGTGAATTATTCAATTTTAACGATGATGTCATAAATTTTATGCAAAAAACAGACCTTTGCATTACTAGAGCAGGAGCATCAACATTAGCTGAGTTAAATTTTACTGAGACTCCATATTTAGCAATACCCTTGCCAACTGCGAAAGATAACCATCAATTTGAAAATGCATATTTTTATAATAAACTTGGCCTTAATTGGTTGTTAAATCAAAAAGAAATAGATGAGAAAACATTACTCAATAAACTAATTAATATTATTGATAATAAAGAAGAATATCTTGTTAAAAAAAAGAACATGAAAGATTTTAACTATGAAAACACATGGAATAATATAAATCTGAAAATTATATCTGTTATTAATGAAAATTGAATTAGCTAAAACTGAAATTATACATTTTGTTGGTATAGGGGGTATTGGAATGAGTGGCCTTGCACTCATTATGAAAAGAATGGGATTTAATGTTCAAGGAAGTGACGTCCTTGCAAATAAAAATATTGAAAGATTAAAAAAAGATAAGATCAAAATTACAATTAGTCATACTAAAAAAAATATAGCAAAAGCAACAATTGTTGTCATTTCGTCAGCTATTAAAAATAATAACCCAGAATTAATTGAAGCCAAACTAAAACAATTACCTATTTATAAAAGAGGAGAGATGTTGGCAAATATAGTTTCTTTAACAAAAAATATAGTTGTTACAGGTTCACATGGAAAAACAACAACTACATCTCTATTAGCCTCAATATTTTCAAAGACAAAATTGGACCCAACAATTATTAATGGAGGTGTCCTTAATGCAATAAAAAATTCTGCAAAATTAGGTAAAAGTGATTGGTGTATATTAGAAGCCGATGAGTCAGATGGTAGCTTTATACATGTGCCACCAACTTATTCTATAGTAACAAATATTGATCGTGAGCATATGGATTTTTATAATTCAATGAAAGATCTTAAAGAATTATTTATAAAATTTATCTATAAAGTGCCCTCGTTTGGGAAGTCTTTTATTTGTATAGATGACAAGAATAATAAAGATTTATTAAGTAAATTAAAAATGAAAAATTATTATACATATGGAACTGACAATAAATCAAATTTCTATATTAAGAATATAAAACAAGAAAAAGAATATTCTCAATATGATTTAGCTGTAAATTTGCCAGGAAAAAAGAATTTAACTATAAGAAAAATTAAATTACCATTATTAGGAATTCACAATATTAGAAACTCTACAGCAGCAATTGCTGTGGCAGTAACAATAGGAATATCACAAAGTATAATCAAAAAAGGATTAAAAGAATTTAAGGGTGTTCAAAGAAGATTTAATAAAATTTTTACACATAGAGGAACTAATTTTTATGATGATTATGCCCATCACCCAACTGAAATTAGAGAAGTATTAAATGGTGTGAGAGCTGCTTATAAAAAGGAAGAAGTGATTTGCATATTTCAACCACACAGAATTTCCAGATTAAAAGATCTTAAAAAAGAATTCAGCTTATCATTTAAAAAAGCTGATGTTGTAATATTATGCCCTATATATACTGCAGGAGAAAAAATAAAATTAGGTTTTAAATATAATAATTTTGCAAAAGATATTATTAAAAATTCAAAAGTAAGATTGTTTATGGTTGAAGATCAGTACCAGTTAGCAAAATTTATTAAGAATACTATTTTTGGCAAAAAGATAGTTGTTGGTATGGGTGCTGGTACAATTTCAGCATGGATGAGACAATTACCAGAATTGATCTAATGAGCACTGAAGAAATAAGAAAATTTTCTAATGAAATTAGTAGTAAAATTAACTTTGATTATGATTTAAAAAAGAGCAATTGGTTTAATATTGGTGGACAAACTAAAGTTTACTTTAGACCAGATAATTTACCTGACTTAATTTTGTTTTTAAAAAAATTTGGAGAAAAAGAAAAAATACATATTTTAGGTGCAGGCTCGAATACTCTTATAAGCGATGAAAAATTTGATGGTGTTGTTATCAAACTAGGAAAAAATTTTTCCAATATCTCTATATTACCAAATGATGTCATTATAGCTGGCAGTGCCTGTCTTGATAAAAAGCTTTCTGATTTTGCACTGAATAATGGAATAGGTGGATTTGAATTTTTAGCATGCATACCTGGTACTATAGGTGGTGGATTAAAGATGAATGCTGGATGCTTTAATAAAGAGTTTAAAGATGTGCTAGTATCAATCCAAGCAATTGATATAAATGGACAGGTTTTAACAATACCAGCGAGTAAAGTTATATTTAAATACCGAAGCAATGATTTAAAAGAGGACTTAATTTTTTTAAGTGCATCGTTTAAAGGAACAAAAAAAAATAAAGAAGAAATAGAAAACGAAGTTTTAGAATTAAAGAAAAAGAAAGATAAAGCACAACCAACAAAATTAAAAACAAGTGGTAGCACATTCAAGAATCCAATTGATCAAACTGATAAAAAGGTCTGGGAATTGATAAAAGATTCTGTACCACTAGATATAAGCTTTGGGGATGCTCACATTTCAAATAAGCACTGTAATTTTTTTGTAAATAAAAATAATGCTAGCTTTGAGGATATGAATAAATTGATTGAATTTGTTAAGACAAGTGTGGAAAAAAAAACTGGAATAGTGCTAGAAAAAGAAATTAAAATTTTAAAATAAAATGACAAAAAAAATCTTAATATTATCTGGTGGTATATCTAAGGAACGGTTAATTAGCTTAGATACTGGAAAGCAAGTTGCCAAAGAGTTAATTAAATATGGATATAAGGTTTTAATTAGTGAGCCAGATAAAAATCTATCAAAGAATATCACTTCATTTAAACCAGATGTTATTTTTAATGCACTACATGGACAATTTGGTGAAGATGGATACATTCAAGCAATTTTAGAGACTAAAAAAATTCCATACACACACTCAGGTGTAATTGCATCATCAATAGCAATGGATAAAGAAATTTCAAAAAAAATTTTTATAAAAAATAAAATATTAACTCCAAAATATATTAAATTTAATCATAAAAAAAATAAACTTAACATTATAAAATTAATTGAAAAAAATTTAAAATTCCCTGTAGTAGTAAAACCTATAAATGAAGGGTCTAGCGTTCATGTATATATTTGTGACAAAACCAATATAATAAAAAACTTAAAAGCATTAAAAAGTTATAATGAAATATTAATTGAGGAATTTATATCAGGTAGAGAAATCCAAGTTGCAATAATGAATAATAAATCGCTTGGTGCAATTGAACTTGAGCCAAAAAGAAAGTTTTATGATTATGAAGCAAAATATAATTCTAGTGCTAAGACTAAGCACATAATTCCTGTAGATTTGAGTAAGAATAATCTAGCTAAAATTACTGGCATAGCAAGAGCAGCTCATAAAATTATAGGCTGTAAAGGTGTTACAAGATCTGATTTTAAATTTTTTAAAGGGAAGTTTTATTTATTAGAGATTAATACTCAGCCTGGAATGACTAAACTTTCATTAGTCCCTGAAATTGCAAAACATAAGGGTATAAGTTTTATAAAATTAATTGAATGGATTTTAAAAGATGCATCAATCAATAGGTAAAAAAAATAAAATAATAATTTATTTATTATTTTTATTCATTCTAAGCACTACTAGTGCAAAATTTATAAACGATCAAAAAAAATTATCTTCATCAATAACTAAAATAAACATTACAGGTCTTTCTGAGAAAAAAAATTTGGAGATCTTAAATAACCTTAATAACCTTTTATACAAAAGTATATTTGTCATTAATGAGGAAGAAATAATAAAAATTTTAGAAAAACATAATATTATACAAGAGTTTAATATAAAAAAAATTTACCCATCAACACTTAACATTAAAATTAAACCAACTAAATTAATTGCTCGAGTTTCTAATAATAGTCAATATCTAGTAGGTGCCAATGGTAAGTTAATTGAAGATAAAAGTAACAACGAACTACTCCCATACATTTTTGGTGAATTTAATTCTCAAGATTTTTTATCATTTAAAAAAAATATTGAAAAATCTATGTGGTCTTTTTCAAATTTAAAAGAATTATCTTTTTTCCCATCAGGTAGATGGGATATTTTAACTGATAAGGATATTTTGATTAAGCTGCCACAAGAACATATTGTAGCGTCATTAAACTTATCTAAGGAGCTTATCAATAATGATGATTTTAAAGATTTTAAATTTATTGATTTGAGAATTAAAAATCATTTAGTTGCTAAGTAATGAGTGATAAAAAATTTCAAATAATAATTGACTGCGGTTCTTCAAAAATAAGAGCAGGTGCATTTAATGAAGAAAGTAAGAATAATCCTTTTTTTATTGAGAGTAATTTTTATACAGAGCAATTTAATCTTAAACCAGATATTCAAAAAATTATTGCATCGCTAGAAAAATCCACAAATGAATATATTGATAATATAGATTTGATGATAGATAGTTCAAAAACGATTTCTGTTGCAATTTCTGTATTTAAAAAAATTGAAGAACTGAAATTAAGACAAGATGATATCATATTTTTAATTCAAGAAGCAAAGCAGCAAATAAAAAAATATTATTCAGATTATAATATTGCACACATAATTATAAATAATTATAAAATTGATAATGTTGATTATCCTGAGTTACCAGATGAAATCGATTGCCAATTTATATCGCTAGACATTATTTTTATCTGTCTTCCAAGTGAATTAGTCTTTAGTTTTAAAAATATTTTTTCAGAATTAAATATATCAATTAATCAAATAATTTGTTCTAGTTATGCAAAATCAATCAATTATAAAAATAATTTAGATTTAATAGGAGAGGTATCTTTCATTGATATTGCTTTTAAAAAAACATCAATTATTTCCTTTAATAATGATAAATTGATCTTTTTAGACGTTCTGCCGATAGGTGGAAACCATATTACTAAAGATATTTCTCTACTTTTAAAAATTGATATTAATGAAGCAGAAAAACTTAAATTAAATTTTGAAAAAAATAACGATCATACTGATAATCCAAATTTTTCTTTGGAAATGTTACAAAAAATAGCTTTTGCTAGAACAGAAGAGATTCTTGAATTATGCGATAAATCTCTTGTCTCAAATGCAAAGGTAAAGACCCAATCTAAGATGATACTGATGGGAGAAGGATCAAAAATTTTAGATAATAAATTTAAAGATAAAATTTCATTTTATAAAGATATTGATTTTTTAGAGGAAACCCTAGGTGATGTTTGTCAATCTGGGTACAAACTAAGAAAAATGTATGACAAACAAGAGGTTGTAGTTGTGTCAAAAAAACAAATAAAACAAGGTTTTTTTGAAAAACTTTTTCATTTTTTCAAATAGACTAGTATTTTCTCGTAACATTTGTTGTTTTTCTAAATTTAAACCAATTATTTATAAGAATAATAATGTCTGTTCTTAATCAAAAAACTGTCAATAGAGATATTATCTTTAAAGGCGTTGGGCTTCATAGTGGAGCAAATGTAACTATGACGGTTAAGCCAGCAAAACCAAATTCGGGAATTCTTTTTAAAAGAGTTGACCTAAAAGAAAATAATATAGTAGTTCCAAACATTTTTAATGTTAGTAGTGCAGTATTTTGCACAACCATAGCAAATGAAAGTGGGGTTAGTATATCAACAATAGAGCATTTGATGGGAGCATTATATGGTTTAGGAATTGATAATGCACTAGTAGAGATTGATAATCAGGAAGTACCAATTCTTGATGGGTCAGCAAAAATTTTTATTGAAGAAATATCAAAAGTTGGAATAAAAAATAGTAAAGCACCAATAAAGATTATTAAAATTGAAAAAAGAATTGAATTTAATGATGGTAAAAAAACAATTTCTATAGAGCCAAGTAAAGTTAGTTTAGATATAGATTTTGAACTAAAATATGAAAATAGCTTAATTGGAACGCAAAGAAATTTGGTAAGTGTATTCGAGTCAGATTTGACTGATATTTATAACTCCAGAACGTTTTGTTTATTTGAAGATATAGAAAAATTAAAAGAGATGGGCTTAGCTAAAGGAGGAAGTCTTGAAAATGCAATAGTTGTTAGGGACAATGAAATTTTAAATGAAAAAGGTCTTAGAAATAAAAAAGAATTTGTAAACCATAAGATTTTAGATTGTATGGGAGATTTATATCTAGCGGGTTATAAAATAATTGGAAAAATTGTTTGTTCTCAAGGAGGACATAAATTAACTAACCAATTATTGAGAAAAGTTTTCCAAAACGATGAAAATTTTTCATTAATAGAGATTACTGAAAAACATTTGCCAAATACCTTCATAAATAAGAGTCATTTAAGGTCTATCGCTTAGTTTTTTTTATTATATAAATTATAGTAAAATTAAATGAATTTCTTTTCTAAATTAATAATAATATTAGCAATCCTGATCCTAAACGCTTGTTCAAAAAATGATAAGGAAATTTCTTTAATTAAAGAAATTAACCAAGAAGACGAAATGATACAAGCATACAAAGAAGGTGTAAAAGCCTTAGAGGAAAATGATACATTTTTTGCTGCAAAAAAATTTTTAGAAGCAGAATTATTGTTCCCCCAATCTGACTGGGCACCGAAATCTTCTTTAATGGCATCTTACGCCTATTACATTGAGGGCAATTATTTCAATGCTATATACAATCTTGAAAGATTTTTAAAAACATATCCAAAAGACCTTAGATTAGATTATGTGTATTATTTAATGGGTTTATCATATTACGAAAATATCGAAGGAGAAAAAAAAGATCTCAAACCACTACTGGAAGCTAAAAAAAAATTTGAATTTATAATTGAGAATTACCCAAATACTGATTTTGCCCTGGACTCAAAATTTAAAATCGGCTTAATAAATGATATTTTGGCATCAAAAGAAATGTATTTAGGTAGACATTATATAAAAAAAGAAAAATGGGTAGCAGCAATTAATAGATTTAAAACTATATTGAACGATTACGACACCACAATTTATACAGAAGAAGCAATACATAGATTGGTGGAAATTCATTATAAAATAGGTCTAGAGGGTGAAGCTAAAAAATATGCAAGTTTATTGGGATATAATTATCTATCTAGTGAATGGTATGAAAAAACTTACAATATATTTAATAAAGAATATGAAGTAGATAAAATTAAAAGTGAGAAAAAAAGTTTAAAAGAAAAATTTAAAAAACTTTTTTAATAAATGGATAAGAAAAAAATAAGTAAAGATTATTTACATAAAATTAATTTATTAGAAGAATATAATAAAAACTATTATGACAAAGATAATCCAATTGTTTCAGATCAAGAATATGATTTACTTAAAAAAGAAATAATTGATTTAGAAAATTCGTATAAATTTCTAAATAATGATCGATCACCTACAAAAATAGTTGGTTTTAAACCATCAAAAAATTTTCAAAAAATAAAACATAAAGTTCCAATGTTGTCACTTGGAAATGCTTTTAATGAAGAAGACCTAAAAAATTTTGAAAAAAAAATAATCAATTTCTTAAGTTTAAAAGATGTGAATTCTATCGAATATAGTGCCGAACCAAAAATTGATGGAATATCTGCATCCCTAATTTATATTAATGGAAAATTAACCAAAGGACTTTCTAGAGGAGATGGTAATGAAGGAGAGGATATTACACAAAATTTAAAAACCATTAAGGATATACCTTTGGAGATTACTAAGAGTAACTTCCCTAAAGAAATAGATATTAGAGGTGAAGTTTTTATAGAAAATAATGATTTTAAAAAAATTAAAGACAAGTTTGCAAACCCTAGAAATGCTGCTTCTGGATCATTAAGACAAAAAAATTCATTAATAACTGCAAAAATTCCATTAAAATTTATTGCCTACACCTATGGTTTTGAAAAAAAAATGAATATCAAAAATCAAACAAGTTTCTTAGAAAATTTAAAATTATGGGGGTTTAAAACAAACCCATTTAATAAAAAAATTATTGGGGTTAAAAATTTAATGTTAAATCATAAAGAATTAGAGGAAAAAAGAAAAGAGCTGGCATTTGATATAGATGGAATTGTTTATAAAGTTAATGATTTTGATTTACAAAAAAGACTAGGTTTTGCTGCTAATGCACCCAGATGGGCGATAGCACATAAGTTTTCAGCTAATAGCTCAATTTCAGAAATAATGAATATTGAAATACAAATTGGTAGAACGGGGGCACTTACCCCGGTTGCAAAAATTAAACCAGTTAATATAGGGGGCGTCATAGTTTCAAATGCAACGCTTCACAATGAAGATGAAATTATTAGAAAAGATATAAGAGTAGGGGATACGGTCACTGTTGAAAGAGCTGGAGATGTAATTCCACATGTAGTTTCAGTAGATTTAAAAAAAAGAAAACAAAATTCAAAGAAATTTATTTTTCCATTAAAGTGCCCATCGTGTGGAAGCAAAACAATTAAAGATTATAATGAGACAACTAAAAGACAAGATGCTGTAAGAAGGTGTGCTAGTGAGGGGTTTGAATGTGAAAAAATTGCCATAGAAAGAATTAAACATTTTGTTTCTAAGGACGCATTTAACATAGACGGATTTGGCAAGAAAATTGTTGAAAATTTTTGGAACCTAAAATTAGTAAGACTTCCACAGGATATATTTAAGCTTAATTATAATAAAATAGAAGAACTTGAAGGATGGGGAAAATTATCAGTTGCTAATTTAAGATTCTCAATTGAAGAAAAAAAAGATATTACTCTAGAGCGATTTATTTATTCATTAGGAATAAGACATATTGGACAAGAAAATGCTAAGCTTATTGCAAGACACCTTAAAACAGCATCTAATTTTTTTAGACTATCAGGGGAAAACAATATTGAAAGTTTATCTAATATTGATGGAATTGGAATAACTCAAATTCAATCCATTAAAAAATTTTTTCTAAATAAAACTAATCTTAAAGTGCTGTCTGAGTTAGAAAAAAATTTATTAATCAAAGATGTAATTTTAATAAATAATAATGGATTGTTAAAAAATAAAACTTTTATGTTAACTGGGAAGTTAAATGGAATAAGTAGGGCGGAAGCAAAATCATTGATAGAACAAAATTCAGGAAAAATAATTAGTAACGTTAATAAAAAACTTGATTATTTAATTGCTGGAGACAAACCAACTCTAAAAAAAATAAACACAGCCAAAGAGTGGAATATAAAAATTATTAATCAGACAGAATGGTTAAAAATGTTAAATAAGAGTGGCTAACCACTTTCTTTCTTTTTTATTAAGCAAACTAGAAAATTCTGAATAAATATTTAAATGATATTTAAATAAATAATCTTTTTCTATTTTATTTAATAGCTCATAGTTAATTAAATCATTTTCTAAAGGAGCAAGAGTAAGGTTTTCAAAATTAAAGCTTTTTTTAGTTTTTTTGGCATAGATTAAGTTTTCAATCCTAATACCAAAGTGGTTTTTTTTATAAAAACCAGGTTCATTACTCAGGATCATTCCATTTTTTATTTTTATCGAATTATATTTTGAGATAGATTGTGGCCCTTCGTGGACGTGTAAAAAAAAACCAACTCCATGCCCTGTTCCGTGAGCATAATCTTGACCTTCTTTTTTTAAAAATTTTCTAGCTTTTATGTCGATTTTTTTTCCAGTGTCATCTTTATTCAAATTTGTTAAGGCAACTGCAATATGCCCTTTTAATACGTTCGTATAAGCATCTTTGATAAATTTTTTTTGTTTTGAGAATGAAATAGTCCTCGTAACATCTGTAGTACCGTAATGATATTGTCCACCAGAATCTACCAATAAAATATCATTCTGTTCAATTTTTTTAGTGGTTTTTTTATTAGCCCTATAATGAACAATTGCTCCATTTGAGCCAGCGCCAGCAATAGTATCAAAACTTGGAAATAAATAATCTTTATTTTGTTTTCTGAATTTATTTAATTTGTTTTGCGCATACACTTCTGTAATTTTTTTTTTATTAATATTTTTAATCCAATAAATAAATTTTGTTAACGCTAAGCCATCTTTTTTATGGGCTTCGATCATATGTTTTATTTCATTAGAATTTTTGATTGATTTTAATTCATAAACAGGATCATCAAATTTAAGTATATTAAAATTTGATTTAATTATTTTTTCATAAAAAATTGAGCAGGTTTTATTATCAATAATAAAATTTTTACCTTTTAAATTATCTAAAAATTGTGGAAGTGATTTGATTGGTAAAATTTGTTTCTTTTTAATCTTTTTATCTAATAGGAGATTTTTTAATTTTTTTTCATTTGTTATTAAAAAAAATTCTTTTTTTTTATTTAGTATCAATCTTGCATTCGCAATTGGGCTATTTGGATTATCATATCCACGAATATTTAAAAGCCATGCCACATTTTCAGGTGCAGAAATGAAACAATAATCTACTTTGTTGTTTTTAAGAAATCGCACTACTTTAGAAATTTTAGAACTATATGGCTCACCTACAATTTTTGTGTCTAAAGAGTAGAATGGCTTAGTAGGTTTATCTTTGAATCTAAATATTTGGTCAATTAAGTTTTGGTCAATTGAAATTAAGTTATTATTCTTAAAATATTTATTAAGTAATTTTGATGTAAATAGTGTTGGGTCATATCCTAAATTCAAATTTTTAATAATTGTATGAGGTAGTTTTTTATGAATTTCAATAATCTTAAAATTTTTAGATGATTGTTGATGGGCTTGAATAGTATACCTTCCATCGACAAATAAATAATTTTGTTTTTTTAAAACTATAGCAAAACCTGCAGAACCTGAAAATCCTGTAATATTCTTTAACCTGTCATTTTTTGCATATTCAGAAAAATATTCATCATTTTTTGGAATAATATAACCATCAATTTTATATTGTTTAAATTTTTTTCTTAGAACTTTTATTTTTTTTAAAATCATTTAATTCTTTTTTGATATCTTATCCATCCAGGACTTCTAGTTCCTTCTTCAATTTCAAAATCTTGATTAAATTCAAAATCTTCTTCATTATCTTTAGAGTCGTCAAAAAAAGAATTTTTTTCTAAAAATTTTTCTGGTAGTTCCTCAATAAATCTTGAAGCCATACTGTCTATCCAATTTCCTTGATAAAACCTATTCATAGCAAAAGATATTAGTGCTTTTTTTTTAGCTCTTGTTATTCCCACATATGCCAATCGCCTTTCTTCTTCAAGCCCATTTTGGCCTTTCTCTTCAATAGATTTTTGGTGTGGGAAAAGACCTTCTTCCCAACCGGGTAAGAAAACCACATCAAATTCAAGTCCTTTAGATCCATGCATTGTCATCATGTTAACTTTTTCTCCATCCCAATCCTGATCAACTGAGGTGGCAAGAGCCACATGTTCTAGAAAATTTTCTAAATTATCAAAATCTTTCATCGCACTTAAAAGCTCTTTAATATTTTCAAGTCTGTTTTCATTTTCCAAATCTTTTTTGTTTTTTAACATACTTGAATAACCAGATTCATCTAAAACTAGTTGTAATAATTTAACATGGTTAATTTTTTTAATATTAATGTCATTCCTCCACTTATCCATTAAGAATAAAAAAGAGCTTAGACCAATTTTAGTTTTGGGTTTAATTAAATTTTCTTCAATTAATTTTTTAGAAGCAATTTCCAAACTAACAGCATTTGTTTTTGAAAACTCATGAATTAATTTTATAGTACTTTCTCCAATTGCTCTTTTGGGATTATTGACTATTCTATCAAAAGCTAAATCATCTTTTGGCTGGTGAATCAATCTTAAATAAGCAACACAATCTTTAATTTCTGCTCTTTCATAAAATTTTGTCCCACCAAGAATTCTGTAGGGTAAGCCAATTTTTAAAAATCTTTCTTCAAATTCTCTTGTCTGAAAAATAGCTCTAACAAGAATAGCAATATTATTAAAAGAATATTTTTTTTTAAGTTTTTTTTCTATTTCATCAGAAACCCCTATTGCTTCATCTTTTCCATTCTTAAAACAATTAAGCTTAACAAGATCTCCTTCCTCCATAGTTGTCTTTAAAGTTTTTCCAACTCTGTTTTGATTGTTAGCTATAAGATTTGAAGCAACAGATAATATATTTTGTGAGGAACGATAATTTTCTTCTAATCTTATTACTTTTGAATTTTTATACACTTGATCAAACTCTAAGAAATTTTTTATCTCTGCTCCACGCCAACTATAAATGGATTGATCATCATCTCCAACACAGCATAAATTTTTATGCTTTTCTGAGAGCAAGTTTAGCCATCTACTTTGTATATAATTAGTATCTTGGTATTCATCCACAAGTATATATTTAAAATTATTTGAATAAATATTTCTAATGTCCTGATTTTTTTCTAAAATTTTAACCACGTGTAAAATTAAATCTCCAAAGTCACATGCATTTAAATCTAATAACTTTTGTTGATAAATTTTATATAGAGGACGTATAGTTCTTTCAAAAATATCATTTTTATTGATAACGACTTCATCTGGATAGAAGCCTTTATTTTTCCACCTATCAATTATTGAAAGAATAAACTTTGGGGCTAATTGTTTTATGTCTATATTTTCAGCTTTACATATATTTTTGATTAATCTCACCTGGTCATCTGTATCAATAATTGTAAAATTAGAAGTTAATCCAGCTGCAGGTGCATGTTTTCTTAGAAGTTTTGCACATATAGAATGAAAAGTCCCGAGCCATGAAAGCCCGATTGCCTCAGAATTTAATATAGAGCTTACTCTGTTTTGCATTTCTTTTGCAGCCTTATTAGTAAAAGTCACTGATAAGATTTGATTTGGAAAAGCCTTTTTTTCATTGATTATATGAGCAATTCTTGAGGTTAGAACTTTTGTTTTTCCAGATCCAGCTCCCGCAACAATCAATAATGGTCCATCAAGATATAAAACAGCCTCTTTTTGAGCATTATTCAGGTTGTTTAAATATTCAGAGTTTATCATTTTTTAAATTTGATTATAAGCTATTAAAACCTTCAATGTGATTTATGAAACAAATTGTTAAAAATTTTAATAACTTAATTAAAAAGACAATATTCAAACTTAAAAAAAAAACAAATAATAAGTTTCATGTTAGTACTTTTAATAAATATATAATAACCGCAATTAGTATATTATTTGCCTATATTTTTTATTTATTAATACCTCTATTGTATGACAAAAATTGGGTACAAAATAAGATTGTTAGTAAATTAAGCTCTGAATTTAATATAAATTTAACTAACTCTTTTGATATCTCATATCGCATTTTACCAAAACCTCATTATTTAATTAGAGACAGCAAAACTTCTTTAGCAGAGATTAAAACATTAAATGTTTTAATTAGTCAAAATAATTTTTTCAATAAGGATAGTATTAGAATAAACGAAGTATTTATTGAAGAGGCAAATTTTTCTTTATTAAGTAATGATTTAAAACCACTTTATAAAGACAGTGAAAATAAATTTTCTAAAAAAAAAATTAAAATTAATGATAGTAATGTTTTTTTTAAGAACAATTTAAACGAAGTAATTTCAATTATAAAAATCTCCAATGCATTTTTATTTTTTGATGAAAAAAATTTATTTAATCTTTTTGATTTAAAAGGAGAAATTTTTAATATACCTTTTGAATTAAATTATCAAAATACAATAAATTCACAAAAAAATATTAAGATAAAGGCTTCCGATATTAAACTTAAAATTATAGACAAATTTTTTAAAAAAGATGAAGATTTAAACAGTGGAATGAATAATATTTCTATACTAAATTCATCTATCAATACGAAATACAGTATTAAGGATCAAATAGTAATATTTCAATCAGATGGCTCTAAAACTCTTAACTCTAAAATAAACTATAATGGACAACTTGCAATAAATCCATTTGATCTAAATCTAAAAATTAATTTATACGATTATAAAATTTCAAATTTATTTACACCAAACTCTATAATCAACGAATTTATTAAATCAGGTTTATTATTTAATGAAAATATTAGTGTACACACTTTAGTAAATATTAAGTCTACAAAAAAAGATAAAATCTTTAATGAAGCTAAACTGAAGTTAAAAATTTTAAATGGCAAAATAAGTTTTGATAAATCAATATTTATCAACAATAATATTGGTTTAATAGAAGTTTCTAATAGTGATTTATTTTTAGAAAACGATAAATTAATTTTATCAGCTAATTTATCAATAGATATTAAAGATCCTGATAGATTGTATTCTTTTTTAAGCACCAATAAAAGATTAAGAAAAGATATTAAAAACATCAAGCTAAATATAATTTATGATTTTCTGGGTAATGAAATTACTTTTAAAAATATTAAGATAGATGACAACAAGGTGAGTGATCAATTCTATAATATAGCTGAGGGTTTTAATGATAATAGTTCTAATAATTTGACTAAAAGTAGAAGATTATTAAACGAACTAATAGGTCTTTATGAGGGGTAGATCATTTTTTTAGGATCTACTATTTTCTCATAATCTTTTTCATCAACAAGACCTGTTTTAAGAGTTTCATGTTTTAGTGTTGTCCCATTTTTTAAAGCTACCTTTGCAATTTTTGCTGCATTATCATATCCAATGTGCGGGGCTAGCGCTGTTACTAGCATTAAAGAATTATCCAGATGCTCTTTAATTCTTTTCTTGTTAGCTTTTATTCCTTTAACACAATAAATTGCAAAATTTTTAGTACTATCAGCAATAAGATCTATCGATTGAAGTACATTATGAGCAATCATTGGCTTAAATACATTCAATTCAAAATGCCCGTGCGATCCAGCAATTGTAATTCCAGTATGATTGCCTATTACTTTGGCACAAACCATTGTTACTGCCTCACATTGAGTAGGGTTAACTTTTCCTGGCATAATAGATGAACCAGGTTCATTTTCTGGCAATATTAATTCACCATATCCAGCACGTGGCCCTGAACCTAAAAATCTCACATCATTTGATATTTTCATTAATGCAACAGCACAAGTATTTAGTGTACCTGAAAAATTTACAATAGAGTCGTGAGCTGCAAGTTCTGCAAATTTATTTGGAGCTGGTTTAAAGGGGATTTTTGTATATTTAGCAATCTCTTTAACAATTTTTTTATCAAAACCTTTTTTAGAGTTTATACCTGTCCCAACAGCCGTCCCGCCTTGCGCTAAAAAATATACTTCTTTAAGTGAAAGCTCTACTCTTTCAATGCATTTTTTTAGCTGTACCTGGTAGCCTGAAAATTCTTGCCCAAGTGATAATGGTGTTGCATCTTGTAAATGGGTTCTACCAATTTTAATAATATTTTTAAATTCTTTAGATTTTTTTGCTAATTCTTTTTCTAAAATTTTTAAGTTAGGTAATAGTTTTGATATAGTCTCTTGAGCAACGGATATATGCATAGCTGTTGGAAAAACATCATTTGTTGATTGAGATTTATTTACATGATCATTTGGATGAACTGGTTTTTTTGAACCTTTTTTTCCACCCAATATTTCAATTGCTCTGTTTGCAATTACCTCATTAACATTCATATTAGTTTGTGTGCCAGATCCTGTTTGCCAAACCTTTAGAGGAAAATTTTCATCTAGTTTTCCTTTAATAACTTCATCTGAAGCTTTAATTATTGAATTAGTAATTTTTTTATTTATTTGCTTTTCTTTATAATGCACTAAAGCAGCAGATCTTTTAATGATCGCAATAGATTTTATTATAGAAATATTAACTAAAATTTTTCCAATATTAAAAAACTTATTAGATCTTTGAGTTGATGCACCCCAATACTTATCGTTAGGTACGTTGATGCTTCCAATACTGTCAAACTCTTTTCTTAATTTCATTGATTAATATATAATTAGTAATTTAATATACTTATATATTAATTATTAAAAACTTACAGGAGCTAAATGTCAAATTTTAACAAAGTAAAAACTTTTATGGAAACCTTTGGTCAAGAAGTCAAAACTAAGCCATCTTTTAGCACTGATAAGATCAATAGTCTTAGATATGATTTAATAAAAGAGGAATTAGAAGAGCTTAAAGAAGCAATGGAAAATAAAGATCTTTTAGAAGTTGCAGATGCTTTAACAGACATATTGTATGTAACTTATGGTGCCGGACATGCGTTTGGTATTGATCTTGATAAGTGCTTTGAGGAAGTGCAAAACTCAAATATGAGTAAGTTAGGTGAAGATGGTAAACCAATTTATAACGAATCTGGAAAAGTTATGAAGGGCCCTAAATATTTTAAACCTGATCTAACTAAATTTATAAATTAGTAGGGGCGTTCTGTTACCCGGTGCCCCAGACCGTGCTTCTATAATTAACCTAAGTTAATTATGCAGCAATAGCGTAACTTTCGTTAGCATTTAAAGTTTAGCCCGTTACGGTGGAACAATCCCGAACGAAAGAATAGCCTTTAGTCACCCGTCGATCCTATTTCACCCCCGTAAGTTGTAAATGGTGGAGGTGGTGGGTACTGCCCCCACGTCCGTAATGGTTATTACGAAATTCGTTTATCGTCGTAGTTGGCAAGCCAACACTATTAATATAAAAGCATTTGAAAGAGATTCAATAAAAAAAAATTCAAAAAAAATGAAATTAACTACAGAACAAGCGCAAGAGATCAAAGATCAACAATCTCAAGAAAATAAAACAAAAAGAGTTACCGCGCCTGCACTTGAAAACATTCTTTATGAGGCAATGCCTGCACTAGATCATGGCTTTGTAAGGGTAGTAGATTATATGGGTGATGACACATCAATTGTTCAATCAGCTAGAGTTTCTTATGGAAAAGGTACTAAAAAAGTTTCAACAGACGCAGGCTTAATTAAATATTTAATGAGACATTGGCACAGCACTCCATTTGAAATGTGTGAAATCAAATATCATGTGAAGCTTCCAATTTTTATTGCTCGTCAATGGATAAGACATAGAACAGCAAATGTTAATGAGTACTCAGCTAGGTATTCAATTTTAGATAAAGAATTTTATTTGCCATCTGCAGAAAATTTAGCAGCTCAATCTTCAAGCAACAGACAAGGTAGAGGTGATGTTATTGAAGGTGAACAAGCAAAAGAAGTTTTAGAACTTTTAAAAAATGATGCTGACAGAACTTATGATAATTATGAAATGATGTTGAATGAAAGATTTGACGGATCAACTATTGATGAAAATAAAAAAGGGTTAGCAAGAGAACTTGCAAGAATGAATTTAACTTTAAACACTTATACCCAGTGGTATTGGAAAACTGATTTATTAAACTTAATGAATTTTTTAAGATTAAGAGCTGATAGTCATGCTCAGTATGAAATAAGAGTTTATGCTGACATCATGTTAAACACTGTTAAGAAATGGGTACCTATAACTTATGATGCATTCATGGATTATAGAGTAGGGGGCACAGAAGTTTCAGCTAAAGGAAAAATTATCATTCAAAAACTTATTAAAGGTGAAGATGTTAATCCTGATAGTGCAGGCTTATCTAAAAGAGAATGGAATGAGTTGATGATTGCTTTTGATTTGAAAAATAAAGTTGTTTAAAAATTAATGAATTAAAATGATCAAACTTAAGTATCGTCCAGAAATCGATACATTAAGAGCAATAGCTGTATTAGCTGTAATAATTTATCACGCAAATTTTTATTTATTTGGTAATCTAGTTTTTTCAGGTGGATATTTAGGTGTTGATATTTTTTTTATAATCTCTGGATACTTAATAACTTCTATAATTTTAAAAGAGCTAATAGAGAAAGATAGTTTTTCATTTAAAAACTTTTATATAAAAAGAATTAAAAGAATATTACCAGCCTTATTATTTGTAATGCTGGTGTCAATCCCTTTCTCTTGGATCTATTTATATCCAACTGACCTAGTAAGTTTTTCAAAATCAATTTTATATTCTTTAGGATTTACCTCGAATTTCTATTTTCATTTTTCTGGCCTAGAATACGGATCTCCTGAGGGCTTATTGAAACCTTTTCTACATACCTGGTCCTTATCAGTTGAGGAACAGTATTATATTCTATTTCCAATTGGGCTAGTGCTTGTATTTAAGTTTCTAAAAAAACATCTTCTTTATTTTTTTTTAATTTGTTTTGTTATCAGCTTATTATTGGCTGATTGGGGTAGTAAAAATTATCCTTCAGCTACTTTTTATTTTCTACATACAAGAATCTGGGAATTAATTCTAGGTTCATTACTCGCATATTACGAAATTAAACTAGGTCATAGAGGGCAAAACAAAATTCTCTGTCAAATATTCCCAATTCTAGGTTTAACGTTAATTGTTTATTCATTTTTTTCTTTTGATGGCAAAATTTTTCACCCATCATTTTACACATTGATACCAGCAATAGGTGTTAGCTTAATTTTATGGTTTAGCTATGAAGACAATTTTATACTAAAGATATTATCCTATAAAGTATTTGTTAAAATTGGTTTAATCTCTTATTCCCTATATCTTTGGCATTATCCAATATTTTCATTTGCAAATCATTTAGAAATTTTTTTTAATAATAATTTAGAAAAATTTTTATTAATATTATTGACATTTATTTTATCAATATTCACATATTATTTTATTGAACAACCAGTTAGAAAAAAAGTTTCTCTAAAGATTATCATTTCTTCATTAACAATAATTTTTTTCATTATTGCGACTTATTCGGTATCCGTTATTACAATGGAGGGGTTTACTAATAGATTGAAAGTAAAAAATTACCAAAAGAAACATACCTTTCTTTATTTAGAGCAAGATAATAAAGCTTGTTTTGGCAGAATTTGCAATTTTGGATCAAAAGAAAAAAAAATAATTTTGTTAGGTGACTCACATTTGGGAAGTCTTGCATACGATCTTTATGATAAAACTAAATCTGACTATTCCTTTTTAAGCCTTACTAGTGCAGGATATTTTCATTTAAAAAATGTTAACCAAATAAACAAACATTCAAAAAAAATTAATATAGATTATGATAATTTAAGAATTAAAATTGATGAGATTTTAAAAAAATCTAAAGATAATATAATAATTTTAGGTGGTGCAACTTCGTTATATTTTTATAACAAAAGAATAGAAGATAGAGCTTTACATTGGGATAATCTTTTTGTTGATAAAAAATCTAAAAAACATAACCCACAAGTTGTTGAACAAGCTTTCATTGATATTATTGATGAATTATCAAAAAATAATGAGGTGATCCTCTTATACCCTATTCCTGAAATGGGTAGAAATTTACAGAAAAAAAAATTTGAAAATATGGTCAGAGTATTTAACTATAAGTATTCAGATTTTTTAAAGCAGAATAAAGAAGTAATTGAATTTTTTGATAGCATAAACAAGCCCAGAGTTCATAAAGTTTATTCATATAAAGCATTTTGTAACAAAGAATCTATGCCTTTATGTTCAACTCATGATAAAAATAACTTTTTCTTTTATGATGGATATCATCCTTCACTTATAGGTGCAAAAATGATTAATGATTTAATTATTAAAAAAATTAATTATCTAAATAAGTAGCTCTTATTTTTTTAGCAAAGTCTAAATATATTTTAGAGATTTCATGTTCAGGATTAGCTTCTACAATTGGTTTTCCTTCATCGCCACATTTACCAACTTCAGGATTTATTGGAATTTCTCCTAGGAATTCTTTTTCAAACTCTTCAGCAGTTCGCTTAACTCCACCTTCACCAAAAATTTTATATTTTTTCCCATCATCACCAGTGAAATAGCTCATGTTATCAACTAAACCTAAAATTTTAACTCCAAGCTTGTCAAACATTTTAATCCCTCTTTTAACATCAAGAAGAGCTACTTCTTGAGGAGTTGAGACAATAATTGCTCCATCCATCTTAATTTCTTGAGAAAAAGTTAATTGGGTATCTCCAGTTCCTGGAGGCATATCAACAATGATAAAATCTAAATCTTTCCAACCAACTTTTTGTGTAAAGGTTTTAATTGCACTAGTAACCATAGGTCCACGCCAAATCATTGGTGTTTGCTGGTCTGCAAGAAAACCAATGGACATACATTGAATGTCATATTTTGTAATTGGAGTTAAGGTTTGACCATCACTTTTTGGTTTTTCATTAATATCAAACATCTTTGGAATTGATGGACCATAAATGTCAGCGTCAAGTAAACCAACTTTACAGCCAATTTGTTTTAATGCTAAAGCAAGGTTGGTTGCAAAAGTTGATTTTCCAACTCCTCCTTTTGCACTTGAAACAGCTATTGTAAATTTTGTTCCTAAAATTGGGTTCTTTGTGAACTTTCTAGGTTCCAGTTTTTTTTTCATTGCGTCACTTAGTTCTGGCTTTTTATCTGTCATATTTTTATCATTACTTGTTTTTTGTGAGAAAGACATTATATACTTTGTCATATGTCAGACGATTTTCAAGGTAGAGGCGGAAGCCCATGGGGAACACCTCCAGGAGGAGGAAATGGTTCGGGAAAAGGACCTACACCACCTGATGTAGATGCAATTATTAGAGATATTCAAAGTAAAATAAATAAATTTTTACCTGGTGGAAGTTCATCAGGAGGAAAACCAATTATATTAGTTCTAATTATTTTAGCCTTCGTATGGTTAGCAAGTGGCCTATATAGAGTACTTCCAGATGAACAAGGTGTTGTCCTTAGATTTGGTAAGTTTATTAAAACTACACAACCAGGATTAAATTATCATATTCCTTTTCCAGTAGAGGCTGTTGAAACACCAAAAGTTACAAAAGTTAATAGAATGGATATTGGTTTTAGATCTGAAAGAGAAAGTGGTTTTTCACAAGGTGGAGGAGTGGCAGATATCCCTCAAGAAAGTTTAATGTTAACAGGGGATGAAAATATTGTTAATATCGATTTTTCAGTATTCTGGATAATTAAAGATGCAGGAAAATTTTTATTTGAGGTCCAAGACCCAGAAAGCACTGTGAAAGCTGCTGCAGAAACTGCAATGAGAGAAGTTGTTGCTAAAAGTAATATTCAATCAATTTTAACTGAAGGAAGAGCTAAAATTGAAATTGAAACACAAGAAATTATTCAAAAGATATTAGATGAATACAATAGTGGTATTCAGGTAACTCAAGTACAAACGCAAAAAGCAGACCCACCTAATCAGGTAATTGATTCTTTTAGAGACGTGCAAGCTGCAAGGGCGGATATGGAAAGATCAAAAAATGAAGCCGAGGCTTATGCAAACGACGTGATCCCAAGAGCTAGAGGAGAAGCTGCAAAAATTATGCAAGCAGCTGAAGCTTATAAACAACAAGTGGTTGCTCAAGCAGAAGGTGAAGCTAGCAGATTCGTATCTATCTATGAAGAGTATGCAAAAGCAAAAGAAGTTACTCAAGAAAGAATGTACTTAGAGACTATGGAAAAAGTTTTAGCTGATATTGATAAAGTAATTATAGAAAAAAATGCAGGTTCAGGTGTGGTGCCGTATTTACCATTACCAGAGCTAGGTAAAAAAAAGGCAAGTAACTAATGAAAGTACAAAAAATTTTATTACCAATAATTATTGCAGTAGGAGCGTTAGCGTTTCTATCTATGTTTATAGTTAAAGAGACAAACCAAGCGATTGTTCTTCAATTTGGTGATCCTAAAAGAATTATTACAAAACCAGGTTTAAATTTTAAAATTCCTTTTATTCAAAACGTAGTTTTTCTAGATACAAGAATTTTAAATTTAGATACACCACCAGAAGAAGTTATTGCATCAGATCAAAAACGTTTAATTGTTGATGCATTTGCAAGATTTAGAATTGTAGACCCTTTAAAATTTTATATTTCAGTTGGCAATGAAAGAGTTGCAAGATCAAGACTAGCAACAATTATTAACTCAAGACTGAGAAATGTACTAGGTCAGCAAGAATTACAAACTTTACTTTCAAAAGACAGAACTAAACAAATGGCTTTAATACAAGAAGGTGTAAATACTGAAGCTGAAAGTTTTGGAATTAAAATAGTAGATGTTAGAATTAAAAGAGCGGACCTTCCACAAGCAAACAGTGATGCAATTTATAGAAGAATGCAGACTGAAAGGGAAAGAGAAGCAAAAGAATTTAGAGCAAAAGGTGCTGAGATGGCAGTTACAATTACTTCAACCGCAGACAAGGATGTTTCTGTAATTTTAGCAAATGCTAATAAAGAATCTGAAATCATGAAGGGTCAAGGTGATGGTGAAAGAAATAAGATCTTTGCAGAAGCCTTTGGAAGAGATGCAGAATTTTTTGCTTTCTACAGAGCGATGCAAGCCTATGAAACTGCTTTAATTGGTGGACAGACATCTTTAATTTTATCACCTGACAGTGAATTCTTTAAATTTTTTGGTAACATAAAACCTAAAAATTAATCTAAAATAATGAGAGAGCTAATTATAGCTTTTGGACTTTTTCTTTTTATAGAAGGAATTTTATATGCCTTATTTCCATCAAAAATGAAAAGTATGTTAAAAAAAATGGAGATGATAAAAGATTCACAATTAAGAAGTGGTGGGTTAATTTTTGCAGTTATAGGTTTTATAATTATTTGGTATATAAAAAGTTAAAATGAACAGAATTAAAAAATTATTTATTATATTTTTTGCAATAAGTTTTGCATCACAAGTATTAGCAAAAGACGCACCAGCTTCATTTGCGGATCTGGCAGAAAAATTAATGCCATCTGTTGTAAACATTTCTACAACGACAACAGTTACTACAAATTCTAATCCATTTCCTGGTTTTCAATTTCCCCCAGGATCACCTTTTGAAGATATGTTCAAAGAATTTGGAACACCTCAAACAAGGAAGTCTGCTGCACTAGGCTCAGGATTTATAATAGAAGAGAGTGGAATTGTAATCACTAACAATCATGTTATTCAAAATGCAGAAGATATTTTAGTTCGAGTTGATGGTGATAAAGAATATAAAGCAACAGTTGTTGGTGCTGATCCCTTATCTGATATTGCAGTCCTTCAAATAAACTCAAAAGAAAAATTTGCACCAGTTAAATTTGGAAATTCTGATCAAGCGAGAATTGGTGATTGGGTTATTGCAATCGGTAATCCCTTTGGCTTAGGAGGAACGGTTACTGCAGGAATAATATCAGCAAGAAATAGATCAATTGGTCTGTCTCGTTATGAAGATTACATTCAAACTGATGCATCAATAAACTCAGGAAACTCAGGCGGACCTTTATTTGATATGAATGGTGATGTAATTGGAATTAACACAGCAATTTTGGGTAAAGGTGGCTCTATTGGGATAGGTTTTTCGATACCATCGAACGATGCAAAAAGAGTTGTAAATCAATTAATAGAATTTGGTGAAACTAAAAGAGGATGGCTGGGTGTTAGAATTCAGGTAGTTTCTCAAGAAATTGCTGAAGTTGAAAAATTAGATGAACCTAGAGGAGCATTAGTTGCTAGTGTTGCAGAAAATAGCCCATCTGACAAAGCAGGAATTAAAGCAGGAGACATTATATTAGAGTTTAATAACACTAAGATTAAAGAGATGAAAGAATTACCAATAATTGTTGCACAAACAGAAGTTGGTAAAACTGTAGATGTTAAAATCTGGAGAAATAAAAGAGAGATTACTAAAAAAATTAAACTAGGAAGGCTTGAAACTTCAGAGGATTTTAAAGTAGAAAAAAAAGAAACCAAAGAAGAAACACCTGAAATTTCTGAAATTAAATCTTTAAAAATAATTGTAAGACCATTGAACGATGAAGATATTGAGCAAAAAAAATTACCCAATCAAACAACAGGTTTAGTTATAACAAATATTGGAAAAAATAGCCCAATAGATTACTTAAATGTTGGAGATGTTATTGTTGAAGCTCAAAAGAAAAAAATAAAATCTACTAAAGATCTTGAAGATATTGTAGGCACTGTTTTAAAATCTAATCAAAAAACTATTTTGATTGTAATTTATAACAATCAAAACCAAAGAAGATATATTGGTGTTAAGCTAGATTAATAATGGACAAACAGTCCAAAATTATTCTGATTTCAGGACCGACTGCATCAGGTAAATCAAATTTAGCTGTTAAGATTGCAAAAAAAATTGAAGGAGAAATCATCAATGCTGACAGTATGCAGGTTTACAAAAAATTAAAAATATTAACTGCAAGACCCAACAAGCAAGAACAAAAAAATATTAAACATCATCTATATGGATTTGTTAATTTAAATGAAAAATTTTCAACTGGACAATGGTTAGAACTCACAATTAAAAAAATTAAAAATATTCAAAAAAAGAAAAAAATTCCAATTTTAGTTGGTGGAACAGGTCTATATTTTCAATCATTAATCAACGGACTAGTTAAAATTCCAGAGATACCCCTTAAGTTTAGAAACAAAGTTAGACTAATGTCTAAAAAAGAAGGACAAAAAAAATTTTATAAAAAACTTTTAAAACTTGATCCTAAAATTAAAGACAAATTTGATCCAAATGATACTCAAAGATCCATAAGAGCTTATGAGATTAAATCTTATACAAATATATCTATGTATGATTGGTTAGCTAAGACTAAATCTGAATTTAAAGATAGTGATTTTTTAAAACTCTATATTGAAACAAAAAGAGAAAAACTTGTTGAAAGAATTAATTTAAGAACTTCTAGCATGGTAAATAGTGGAGCCATTTCTGAAGTTAAAAAATTTCTTAATCTAAAAATTAAAAAAGATCAGAGTGTAAACAAGGTAATTGGGATTGCCGAATTGACACAGTATCTAAATGATGAAATTACCTTGGATGAAGCAGAAGAGTTAATATCAATTAAAACAAGACAATACGCTAAAAGACAAGCGACTTGGGCAAGAACTAGGATGACATCGTGGATTAAAATTGATCCAATCAAATTAGATGGTTATATAAAAAAATTAAAAAAATCTTCTCTTAAACTTGACCAATTAACATAAAGTCCGATAGATTGCCTGGATGCCAAAATTATATTCAGGAGCAGAGATAGTATTTAAGTGTCTTGAAGACCAAAAAGTTGAACATATTTTTGGATATCCAGGTGGAGCAGTTCTTCCTATCTATGATGAACTAAAAAATCATCCAACTATAAAACATATTTTAGTTAGGCATGAACAAGGAGCAGGTCATGCTGCAGAAGGTTATGCAAGATCAACTGGAAAACCAGGTGTTGTATTGGTTACTTCAGGACCGGGTGCAACAAATGTTGTAACCGCATTAACCGATGCATATATGGATTCAGTTCCTCTAGTTTGTATTTCAGGACAGGTACCTACACACTTAATTGGAACAGATGCCTTTCAAGAATGCGATACTACAGGAATTACAAGACCTTGCACCAAACATAACTGGTTAGTTAAAGATATAAATGATTTGCCAAGAATTATGCATGAAGCCTTTGAGGTTGCAACAACAGGAAGACCAGGACCAGTATTAGTTGATATTCCAAAAGATATTCAATTTGCAAAAACAAAATACTCAAAACTAAATAAAGATAAAAAAGTTGTTACTAAAAATTTAAATAGATTTAATCAAAAAGACATAGATCAACTTATTGATTTAATGAGTAAGTCTAAAAAACCAATATTTTATACTGGCGGTGGAGTAATTAACTCAGGACCCAAAGCAAGTGAATTATTAAGAGAACTAGTTTCTTTAACAGGGTTTCCTATAACCTCAACTTTACAAGGCCTAGGTGCTTATCCTGGAAATGATAATCAATTTTTAGGAATGCTTGGAATGCATGGAACTTATGAAGCTAATAATGCAATGCATGACTGTGACTTATTAATTAATATTGGTGCAAGATTTGATGATAGGATCACAGGAAAAATAGATGAGTTCTCCCCTAAATCAAAAAAAGTTCACATTGATATAGATCCATCTTCAATCAATAAGATAGTTAAAGTTGATTTATCAATAGTTGGTGATGTATCAGATGTAATCAGTTTAACGACTAAAACATTAAAAAAGAAAAAATTAAATCTAGAAAAATCTAATAAACAAAAAATTTCAAACTGGTGGCTACAAATTGAAAAATGGCGTACTAAGCAATCTTTAAGTTTTGTGAACAGCAATACAATTATTAAACCTCAGTATGCAGTTCAACGATTGTACGAATTAACAAAAAATAGTGACACTTATATTACAACTGAAGTCGGACAGCATCAAATGTGGGCAGCACAACATTATAAATTTGATAAACCTAATAGATGGATGACATCTGGGGGTCTTGGAACAATGGGTTACGGATTACCAGCAGCTATTGGTGTTCAGGTAGCTCATCCAAAAAAACTAGTGGTAGATATAGCAGGTGAAGCCTCAATTCTTATGAATATGCAGGAGATATCAACGGCAGTTCAGTATAATTTGCCAATAAAGATATTTATTTTAAATAACCAATATATGGGAATGGTTAGACAGTGGCAGGAGCTACTACATGAAAAAAATTATTCTGAAAGTTATTCAAAAGCTTTACCAGATTTTGTTAAATTAGCAGAAGCTTATGGATGTGTTGGTATTAGAGCAAAAGATCCAAGTGAATTAGATGAAAAAATTGAAGAAATGATTAACACAGATAGACCTGTTATTTTTGACTGTCTTGTAGATCAAGGAGAGAATTGCTTTCCAATGATCCCATCAGGAAAACCTCACAACCAAATGCTTTTAGGTCCAAAGGATCAGGATGCAAATAAAATTACAGGAAAAGGAAAAGCGTTAGTTTAAATGGTAAAATCTAAATCCGCATATAGCACACCAAGTAAATTTGGAAAAATTGATACACACATTATTGTTGTATGGGTTGATAACGAAGCAAGTGTTTTATCAAGAGTGGTAGGGCTATTTTCAGGTAGAGGATATAATATTGAATCCTTAGCAGTTGCTGAAGTTGACCATAAAAAAAATCTTTCTAGAATTACTATTGTTACAACAGGGACACCACAAGTTATAGAACAAATTGTATTGCAGCTCAAAAAATTAGTTCCAGTGCATAATGTTGTTAATTTTAAAAGAGAAGATAAAAAAGTGATATTTAAAGAAATGGCCCTATTAAAAATTGTTGCAAATTCTATCAAAATTAAGAAAGCTTTAAATGCTTGTAAAAAGTATAATCCAGTTATATTAGATCAGACAAATAAATCTGCTGTAATTCAAATTACAGCATTAAGAAGAGAAATAGATAGTATGATAAAGAATTTAAAACCACTTGGTCTTGTCAGCGCCTCAAGAACTGGAGCGGTAGCAATGACTAGAGGTGCAGAAATTTTAAATTAATTACCAATAGGAGAAAAAAAATGAAAATGTTTTATGAAAAAGATGCAGATGTAGATTTAATTAAAAGTAAAAAAATAGCAATTTTTGGTTATGGGAGCCAAGGACATGCACATGCACTAAATTTAAAAGATAGTGGAGCCAAAGAAGTTGTTGTAGCGCTTAGAGATGGTTCAGCAAGTAAAGCAAAAGCGGAATCAAAAGGATTAAGAGTAATGAATATGTCAGATGCGGCTGAATGGGCTGAGGTTGCAATGATATTAACTCCAGATGAATTACAAGCTTCAATTTACAAAAATCATATTGAACAAAGAATTAAAGAAGGCACAAGTTTAGCCTTTGCTCATGGATTAAATATTCATTACAAACTTATTGATGCTAGAAAAGATTTGGATGTATTCATGGTTGCACCAAAGGGACCTGGGCATTTAGTTAGAAGTGAGTTTGAAAGAGGTGGTGGGGTACCATGTTTATTTGCTGTTCACCAAGACGGAACAGGTAAGGCAAGAGATCTTGCATTATCTTATGCATCAGCAATTGGAGGTGGAAAATCTGGTATTATTGAAACAACTTTTAAAGACGAATGTGAAACTGATTTATTTGGAGAACAATCGGTTCTCTGTGGTGGACTAGTAGAACTGATTAAAAATGGCTTTGAAACTTTAACTGAAGCGGGCTATGAGCCTGAAATGGCATATTTTGAATGCCTACATGAAGTAAAGTTAATAGTTGATCTAATTTATGAGGGTGGAATTGCTAATATGAATTATTCCATCTCTAATACAGCAGAATATGGTGAATACGTATCAGGTAAAAAGGTTGTAGATAGCGAAAGCAAAAAAAGAATGAAAGAAGTTTTAGCTGATATTCAATCTGGTAAGTTTACTAAAGATTGGATGAAAGAATGCGAAGGTGGACAAAAGAACTTTTTAAAAATGAGAAAAGATCTTGCGGATCATCCAATTGAAAAAGTAGGTGCTGAGCTAAGAGCTATGATGCCTTGGATTGGTAAGAAAAAATTAATAGATAGCGATAAAAGTTAAGATAAAACTAGTCTACAATTAAAAACAAATAATGAATAAAATTTTTAACAGATTAAATTTAAATTCATTTACTTTAAGTTTATTAGTCATTGTTATTATTCCTTTAAATTTATCAAGAACTAATGATTATGTTTACCCTTTAGAATTATTTATATCTTTGATGTTAGTAGCTATAATTTTAAGTTTAATTTTAATCGTTTTTTCTATTTTAATTTTAAATATTCCCCCTAAGTATAATATTTATTCTACTTTTTCATTTTTAGTGGGATTTTTATTATTGTGGGTATTTATGATGGGAAATTTTTTTCCCGTAACAGGAGTACCTGGTCCATTTAGCTTAGATTTATCAGTTAGATTAAGATATATAATTTTACTTAAAGTAGTCTTTTCTTTTTTATTTTATTTTTTTTTAATAAAGAAAGATAAAAATAATTATTTTTTTAGGTTTATTTATTTTTTTGTTTTAGCAAACATAATATTTTTATTTTTAAATATTCAATATGATTATAAAAATAAAAATTATAAATATAGCTTAAGTGAATTTGGTAACAAAAACTTAATCGTTTTAAGTTTTGATGGAATTTCAGGCCATAAGATATATGAAGAAGTAATCAAAAATAAAGAACTTTATAAAAATCTAAAAGATTTTAAATTTTATAAAAATACTGTTACAGGAGCTCCACACACTCAGCCTTCAATAAACCTTGAGATTAATGGAAAATTAGAAAATAATTATTCAAATAATATTTTAAATCAAAAAGATATAAATACTCTAGTTTATGGCACCTATACCACTGCCCTTTCAGACAAAAGTAAAGGAGTTTCGGTGAGTTTATTGCAAGATTATAGTACAGCTTTCAAAGTAAATAATTTTTTCCAAAGTTTCATAATTTCATCCACTGGAAGATGGGGCACACCAGCATTTGTAATTTTAATAGAGCCATTAATATATACACAAATATATTTAGACTTTATAAATCTAATTTCTTTTAATAATAATAACAAGCCTAACCCGTATAACTTTTTTAAATCATTTTTAGGTGTAAATTTATACGAATACGACGAAATTTTTGACAATGTAACCTATAATGAAAATTTAGATAATGTTATACGTATGTATCATTTTAACTTTAGTCATTGGCCGATTAAAGTTAATGAAAATTGTAAAGAAGTAAAATCGCTTGATGATAGAATAAGTTCTTATGATCATGAGTCTATTGTGATAAAATGTATATCAAAAAAAATAATTAAATTTTTAAATAATTTAAAAAATAATAAAGTATACAATAACTCGATGATAGTTATTAAATCAGATCATGCAAAACCAAACTGTATAGAAAGAACTCATACAAAAGATAACATATCTGATTTTTTTGGACAAAGAAAATGTAACAAATACTATAAGGATTACCCTTATACAGAAAAATTAAATAATAATTTTTATTGGGGTTTTGGAAGATATAAGCCTTTCATTATGATAAAAGATGTCAATCAGACGAAAGATGAGGTTAAAATCTCAAACAAGCAAGTTTTTTTGCATGATTTAAGCCCAACTTATTGTAAGTTTTTTTTTGAGTCTGATAAATGTGATTATTTAAATAAAAATAACCTTGTAGAAGATGAGGAACAATTTAGCATAAATAGTTATGATATTTATATTCCAAAATTAGAATATCCATTTCTTACCACACAATCTTACGCTCTAAAAAAATATACAATGTCAAGTGATGCAACCTTTTTGGATTTTATAAAGTTAAATAAAATTAATTCAAATGATTAAAAATTTATTTAATATTGATTTATCAAAAAAAAGCATTAAAGATAAATTATGATAAATTGTAGAGTATTAACTTTAATCTTTGTATATCTATTTTGTAGCATATCAAATGCAAATGCTTATTTAGATCCAGGAACTGGAAGTATTATTTTGCAAGCAATTTTAGCATTTATTGCTGGAGCAGCTGTTACCGTTTCTCTATGGTGGATGAATTTTAAAATATTTATTAAAAAAATTTTTAGATTAGACAAAAAAAATATTAATGAAGACACTAAAGAGGATAAAAAATAAAAATATATATCAAGAAATTTTTATAAATTGCATAATTAATAACTTTAAAGATAATATTTTTAATTTGAGAATGTCTAAGCAAAATAATTAAACTAAATAATACAAGTGTTAAAAAATTTTATAGAATCATTAATAGGGTTAATAAAATTTATTAAACTCAGTAAAGAAGAAAAAGAATTCGTTTTTTATAGTGAGTCCAGATTTTATAGAAATTATTATTTTGATTTAATTTTAAATTTAAAAAAAATAAATCAAAATAATATAGTTCTTATTACATCAGACAAATATGATTTAAAATATTTTAAAAATGAAATAAAATGCATATATATAGGTAATTTTTTTATATTAACTTACTTTTTTAAAACTCTAAATTGTAAATTTATGATTATGACACTTACAGACTTGGGTAATCATTTTCATAAATCTAAATTATGTAAATATTACGTATATATTTTTCATTCAATGGGTAGCACTCATCAACAATACACTAATCAAGCTTTTAAAAATTATGATATAGTCTTAGCTAATGGAGCATATCAGTCTAAAGAACTAAAATTAACAGAAATAAAATCTGGCTTTCCTAAAAAAGAAATCATTAATTCAGGATATATATTTTTAGATAATCTAATAGCAAAAGCAAATTTAAACTTAAAAGAATCTAAACATATTTTATTTGCACCATCTTGGAATTATAATAAAGAAAATCTATTTGATGATTATAGTATTGATATTATATCGTATCTATTATCGGAAGATTTTAAAATAACACTAAGACCACACCCCGAACATTATAAAAGATCCATCAAAACAATTAATAAAATTAAAAATTTATTTTCAACTAATCAAAATTTTATTTTAGATAAAAACTCTAATAATTTAAATTCATTAGAAAAATCTGAAATTATTATAACTGATAACTCAAACATAGTTTTTGAATATATGTTTGTTTTTAAACGACCTGTTATATATGTAGACCATAAAAGAAAAGTACATAATATTGATAAAGATAAAATTAATATATCTACTATTGAAGAAGAATTTAAATCAACATTTGGTAATATAATTAATGCTAATGATTTAAAAAATTTACCACAATTATGCAAGCAACTAATAATAAAAAAAAATATATTTGATCAAAAAGTTGATATATTTGCTAAAGAATATTTATCAAACATTGGTAATTCTGCATTTTTTGCAGCAAATTATTTAAATAAAAAATCGAAATCCAAATAAATACTTCCTAACGTTTAAAAGTAAATTTTATTTAAGTTGTTTTGGAAATAATATTGTAAATGTCTTTAGCATCAATTTTGACTGGATTATTACCAAGTCTTAATAAATTTATGCCTTTGATTATTTCTTCAGAGCTTTGTTTTATATCTATATTAAGTTTTTGTAGATCATCTTCCAATTTGGCTTGTTTTTTAATTGATATTATTTTTGAACTAAAATTATTAATATTTTTTACATCTAACAAATTAAATATTAAATCAAATCTTTGTTTAAGATCAAATGAAGTTTCTGATCTTTGCACGTTTTCATAATTAAATTTAAAAAACTTTTCAAAAAATAATCCCACAGCATGGCCGTGACTTATATTAAATAAAGAAGTAAACGGATAAGATGTAGCATGTGGAACAGTAGTTTTGGATATACTAATTGCTTTTCCAGCTAAATTAGAAGCTATACTCATTTCAGTGGCATTTTTTAGATTAGGTTCATTTAAAAATGAAATATAGCTATTTACAGAAATTCTTAAAGATTTTGAAGCATATTCTACACTTTGATCGTTTGATTTTTTAGAAACTAATGACTCTAAAGCTTGTGCAATAGCATCAAAACCAGCTGATGCTTTTATTTTATTTGGTGCTGACATTAAAAACTCTGGTATTAAAAAAAAATTATCAGGTAATAAAATTTCACTCTCAAAAGAATGCTTAATACCATCCACATAAATAACAGCATTAGAAGTAACTTCAGCACCAGATCCAGCTGTAGTTGGTAATACAGCTAATTTCGTATACCTCTTTTTAAATGGATAGCTGTAGTTAACAATTAAATCAGCAAGATCATCTCTGACGTCTACAACGTTAGCAATTTTAGCGTAGTCTATGACCGCACCACCACCTACTGCCAATATCAAATTGGGTTTAAAATCTTTAATTGCATTTATAATATCAATTAATTCTTCTAAAATTGGTAGCTCTGAATTTTTATAAAATAATTTAGTTTCTTTGTTATTTAACAATTCTTTAAAAAAAATTTCTGCACCAGATGTAACAAAAGATTTTTTACCACACAAAACAAAGATCTTTCTAAAACTAGTGTCATTGATAAACTTTTTTATATCTTCAGTAGAATTAATCATTTATTTCATAAATAATTTTTTGATCTTGATTAGATCAGTTGGTCTAGGTAGTTTTTTAATTTTACTATTAGAAACTTTAACCTCTAAAAAACCTAAACTATTTCCACGTAAAAAATTCTTAATATCTTTTTTTAAATTTTTATCATTTTTGATAGAATAAAATTTTTTAAACCCTAGGCTTTTCGACAATTTTTCAAAATTTATATCATTTGCGTGTGTATTTTGACCTCCTACAGAATCGTGAGAATTGTTATTAAGTAAAATATATTTGAAATTTTTATTAGCAAAAGTTCCAGCAGTTTTAATAGCACCAAGATGCATTAAAATAGATCCATCACCATCAATACAAACAGTCTTTTTTTTACTAGATAAAGAATAGCCTAATGCAACAGAAGCTGCATGACCCATTCCACCAACCATATAGAAATCGCTACTATTCTTAATTTGATATTTATCTCTTAAATACATTAGTTCTCTAGAATTGTATCCTGTACTTGAGATAATTTTTGTATTTTTTTTTAATGTTTGTAATAAAGTTTTTAAGAAAAATTCCTTATTTAGATTGTAAAAGTCTTTTTTTTTATTTTTTCTTTTAATTTTTTCTAGTGTTCCTTGTTCAATTAAACATGCAACAATACAATTATTTCTTTTTGCTATTTTAATTTGCTTATCAAATTTTTTTAAATCCACACTGGATCTAACAATAGTATATTTGATATTCAAAAGTTTTAAAATACTTTCAGTAATTTTACCTTTTACATTATGTTGTGGTTCATCATTAACTCTAGGTGACCCTCTCCAGCCAATAATAAGAATAAGAGGTATTGAGTAAACTTTTTCATGTGCAATGGAAATTAATGGGTTTAAAGCATTAGACAGACCAGAATTTTGCATATAAATGCACGGCATATTTTTTGTTGAAAGATAATGGCCGATACCCAATGAAACAGCAGACCCCTCATTTGTAGCAATAATATGATCTTTCTTGGTTTTACTTTGTAGACGATATGAAAGTTCTTTTAAAACACTATCAGGAACACCTGTAAAAAAATTAACATTATTTTTATTAAGTAAGCTAATTAAAGAATTAACTTTAATCATTTTTAATTAAATTGATAATTTCTTTGATTGGAATTATTTTTTTTTCTATTTCAAAAGCTCTGCTATTTTCAAGAATTTTTCTTGCTGTAAATTGCATGGCGGGATAAGCAGCTCTTAACAACTGGTTTGCATAAATAACAAGTTTAAAGCCATTTCTAATTAAATCTTTTTCATAAACCTTAGAATATGTTGAGGGTACAGACACTAGGGGTATAAAATTTTTACTTTTTCTAAATTCTCTTGCGAATGAAAATATTTCAGCTGGAGTTTTTTCTTTACTATGAATTAAAATGGCATCAGCACCTGCTTTGGAGTATACCTCAGCTCTTTTTAGGGCATCTTTCAAGCCCTTACCAACTATAAAACTTTCAATTCTTGCTATCACCATAAAATCATTATTTTTTCTAGATTTACAGATTTGTTTAATTTTTTTAGCAAAAAGTTCTGGTTTATCCTGTTTTGTATCTCTTTGGTTTTTAAATAATGAATTTTTCTTTAGACCAATTTTATCTTCCATAATTACCGCAGAGGCTCCTAATCTTTCTAAAGATCTTACTAAAAAAGGAAGGTGTTCTAACTGACCACCATTATCGGCATCAAAAACTAATAGTTTAGACGTAACTTCCATCATGTTGTTTAATGAGGATAGTCTTGTAGAAAAATCTACAGATGAATTATCAGGTTTACCTTTAGTCGCAGAGTCAGTTAGGCTTGATGACCACATCCCATCAAATTCATTTTTTTTATTTTTTTTTATTACTGAAACATTCTCAATAATCAAACCTGTAAGAGAATTATGAGATTCAAGAATTCTTACTATATCTTTAGAATTAATTAGTCTTTTTAATCTTGATACTCGGTTTTCTGGAGAAAGAACTTCTGATATTTTATTTTTAATTATCGTTGATGAAATATTTTTTGTATATTTTGGTTCTATTAATTTACCAGACCATTTTTTCAATGCTTTAAGTACTCCATCTCTTGTTTTTTTTTGAATACCTGTTTTCCAGTCATCTCCATGAACTACATAATTGGGCTTGATAAGGTTAAGATTATAAACATAATCTAGTGTTTTTTGAGGAATAATTTGATTCACATACTTTATATTCTCAAGAACAACACTTCGCTGTTTAAAATTTAGATAAGGAATACCTTTATACGATGCAATAGCTTCATCTGTTAATAACCCAACTATTACATCACCGTATGAATTTGCTATTTTAAGTATATTGATGTGTCCCTCATGTAAAATATCTGCGGATAAACCGACATAAACTTTTTTTTTTTCATTTTTAAAATAATTTATTTTAATGTTTATATATTAATTATTACATACGTCCATAGATCACGATCAATATAAAACCAGTAGCTAGCCAATAATATTTCTGAGGTATATTGGATTTTCTCTTGCTTATTTTTGGCTCTTCTTCAAACACTCAATTGAATCAATAACTCCATGATAGTTATTAAATCAGATCATGCTAAGCCAAATTGTATAGAAAGAGCTCATACAAAAAATAAATTGTCTGATTTTTTTGGAAAGAGTTGTAATAAGTACTATAAAGATTATCCCTATACAGAAAAAATAAATAAAAAAAATATCGGAAAAGATGAGGGGTTATTTAGCATAAATAATCGTTCCTTTTTAGGAGAATTATGGCTGCTTATTTCTAAAATTGGGTCCATTTATAATTAATGTTCGAGTGACCTAAATTGATCATAAATTCTTGAAATTTTATAAATATTTTGCAATATCTATTATAGATTGTATTATGATTTTTCTATAATTATTGGCTATGAGCGACAAAGATAAAGTTTTTATATTTGATACTACGATGCGAGATGGTGAGCAGTCACCTGGTGCATCAATGAGTATTGAAGAAAAAATTCAAATTGCAAGAATTTTTGATGAATTAGGCATAGATGTAATTGAAGCCGGTTTTCCAATTGCATCCCCTGGTGACTTTGAGGCTGTAACTGCAATAAGTAAAATTCTAAAAAATTCTATTCCATGTGGATTATCAAGAGCTAGCAAAAAGGATATAGATGCATGTCATGAAGCATTAAAAGCTTCCCCAAGATTTAGAATTCATACTTTTATTTCCACAAGTCCATTACACATGAAGCACAAATTAAATAAAACTCCAGAACAAGTTTTGGATGCAATAAAAGAAAGTGTAACTTATGCAAGAAATTTAACAGATGATGTTGAGTGGTCTTGTGAAGATGGAACTAGAACAGACATGGATTTTATGTGTAAGATAGTTGAGACAGCAATCAGCAGTGGAGCCAAAACAATAAATATTCCTGACACTGTTGGTTATACAATTCCATCAGAATTTACTAAAATTATCACAACTTTAAAAAACAAAGTTCCAAATATAGATAAAGCTATTTTATCTGTTCACTGTCATAACGATTTAGGATTAGCTGTTGCAAATTCTTTGGCTGGAGTTCAGGCTGGTGCAAGACAAGTTGAATGTACAATTAATGGTATTGGAGAAAGAGCAGGTAATGCTGCACTTGAAGAAATTGTAATGGCGATAAGAACAAGAAATGATTTAATGCCTTTTACAACAGGAATTAAAACTGAATTATTAAGCAAAGCTTCAAAAGTTGTCTCTAATGCAACGTTTCCAGTTCAATTTAATAAGGCAATTGTTGGAAAAAATGCTTTTGCTCATGAAGCAGGTATTCATCAAGATGGAATGCTTAAAAATAGAGAAACTTATGAAATTATGACACCAGAGAGTGTGGGGGTTAAGAAAACTTCATTAGTAATGGGTAAACATTCGGGGCGACATGCTTTTAAAGAAAAGTTAAATGATCTTGGTTATGCAGATGTAACTGATGACGTAATCCAATCTGCTTTTGGTAAATTTAAAGTTTTAGCTGACAAGAAAAAACATGTTTATGATGATGATATTATGGCCTTAGTTGATGATAGTTTAATTTCAGACAATAAAATTAATGCAATAAATTTAAAGTCTTTAAAAGTTTTTGCAGGAACAGGTGAGCCTCAAAAAGCAGAAATGACACTTGACGTTTATGGAGAAGTAAAATCAACATCAGAAACAGGTGATGGTCCTGTAGATGCTATTTTTAAATGTATAAAAGTTTTATATCCACACGACGTTAAATTACAACTTTATCAAGTACATGCGGTTACTGAGGGAACAGACGCTCAAGCTACAGTAAGTGTTAGAATTGAAGAAGAAGGCAAAACTACAGTTGGACAAGCTGCTGATACTGACACATTAGTAGCGTCAGCTAATGCTTATTTAAGTGCTTTAAATAAAATGATTATTAAAAGAAAAAAAACTGTTCCAATGGAGCATGAAACTCAGAAAGTGAAGGGAATATAAGATGGCTAATTGGTTTAAAAGTATAACTAACGTTTGGAGTCAAGATATGGCGATTGATCTTGGAACCGCTAATACACTTGTTGTTTTAAAAGGACAAGGAGTAGTTTTAAATGAACCCTCTGTAGTAGCCATTGCTGAGAATATGGGAAAAAAAACTGTGTTAGCTGTAGGTGATGAAGCAAAGACGATGCTTGGAAGAACACCTGGTAACATTAGTGCTATTAGACCTTTGAGAGACGGAGTGATTGCAGACTTTATAGTTACCGAGGAAATGATTAAACATTTTATAAAAAAAGTTCACAAAAATAAAACTTTTGCAAACCCAAGAATTTTGATCTGCGTTCCAACAGGGTCAACACCAGTTGAAAGAAAAGCTATTCAAGATAGTGCGTTAGCAGCAGGTGCAAGAAGAGTACAATTAATTGAGGAACCTATCGCTGCAGCAATTGGTGCAGGTCTTCCAATCTCAGAAGCAACAGGATCAATGGTTGTTGATATTGGTGGAGGTACTACGGAAATAGCTGTTATGTCACTGGGAGGTCTTGTTTATTCTAAGTCATTAAGAGTAGCTGGAGATGCAATGGATACAGCTTTAGTTAATTATATGAGAAAAGAATACAACTTAATGATTGGAGATAGTACTGCTGAAAAAATAAAAAAAGAAATTGGTACAGCTATACCATCGAACAGCAATACTTATGCTGTTAAAGGTAGAGATTTAAGATCAGGAACACCTAAAGAAGTAAATATTACTGAAGAAGATACAGCAGAAGCTTTAAATGATATTTTAAAAGAAATGGTGAATGGGATAAAAGATGCTCTTGAAAATACTCCTCCTGAATTATCAGCTGATTTAGTGGATATGGGTTTAACTTTAACAGGCGGTGGGGCTTTATTAAAAAATATTGATAAAAGATTCTCAAAAGAAACTGGATTGCCAGTTTTTATAGCAGATGATCCGTTAGCATGTGTTGCAATTGGGACAGGAAAAGCGCTAGATCAAGAAGAAACATTCTCTACTATGTTATCTGAGTATTAGAAATAATGGAAACAAGCAGAGATGATTTTATAATTGCATTAAGATCTGCTTTTTTAAAAAAAGGAACACAGCAAAGATTCTCATTATTAAGTTTAATATTTTTTTCTATAGTTTTTTTAATTTTGGGCAGTTTTAATTTTAAAATTATAAACTATGTAAAAATAGGCATTAAGGAAGTAGTTTATAGATCGTCTTTTATAGTTTCTGTGCCAGAAAATTTATTAAAAGATAGTTATCTTACAATCCAAAATTACCAAAAATTTTATAAGGAAAATGAAAAAATTAAGTCTGAACTAGAAATTTTAAAAGCCAAAGATTTATTAAATAAATTTATAATTTCAGAAAACCAAAGGTTAAAAAATATTGTTGATGATTATTTGGTTAAATCAGACACTATAATTGCTAAAGTTTTAAGTGATAAAAGTAGTCCATACTTAAGATCAATCATCATTAACAAAGGCAGTAAACATAAAATAAACCTTGGAATGGTTGTAATAGATGGTGAATATCTTGTTGGAAAAATTGTTGAGGTTAACTATTCATCATCTAGGGTATTATTACTTTCAGATTTGAATAGTAAAATTCCAGTCATAGTAGAACCGAACACAGTATTTTCTATACTTTCAGGGACGGGTAAAGATTATGGGATAATTCAGTATAGCAAAAAATATGAGGATATCAAAAATGAGTCCGTTATTTACACTTCGGGAGCAGGCAGTTTATTCAAGGCTGGAATACCTATAGGAAGAATGAATATTAATAACTTGAGTGATGAAAAAAAAGTAGATTTTTTTTCAGATTTTTCTCAATTAAGATTTGTAAAAGTTGTTTCATTTAAAAAAAATGAGAACAAATGACAGAGTTAAGAAATAAAAATTTTATTAGAATAATATTATTAAAAGTACCCTTAATTATACTTTTCGTATCTGTTTTAAATGATTATGATTTTAATTATTTGGGTTTAAAATATTTTTCATTTAATTTTTCATATATTTTAATTTTTTACTACAGTCTAAAAAAAACTGAAAGTTTAGGATATACCTATATTTTTATTGCAGGTTTGTTTAACGATGTTGTGATAGGAACTCCAATTGGATTAAGCAGTTTAATGTATTTAATACTTTGTGGAGCAGCATCCTATCTTAGAAATATTACTTTAAGACCAAGTTTACTAAAAGATGGTATATTTTTTCTTTTAACAATTTTAATTATAAATTCATTATTGTTTTTATCTTTAAAATTTATTTTTAATTATGAGTTAAATTATTTTGAACAAATAATAAATATTGCATTCACTTTTTTGTTTTATTTTTTATTTTCAAATTTATTTAATTTTTTTGAAAATTATGTAGTGAGAAATAATAATGCTGGGTGAAGATTTTGGTGTAAAAAAAGTTCACACTATTAATAGAAGAATGTTCATTATTGGTGTTGCCAAGTTAGTTGTATTTACTGGAATAATTACTCGATTATTTTCATTACAAATTACAGAGAATAAAAAATATTTAACTCTATCTGACAAAAATAGGTTACGTGAGTGGAGATTACCTCCAATTAGAGGTGAGTTTTTAGATTATTTTGGAAATATTATTGCTGGAAATTTAAAAGTGTATCAATTGCACGTAATTCCAGAGGAAGTAGAAAACTTTAAATATTTGATGGTAAGGTTAAAAGATATTTTATCAATCACTAATAGTGATTTTAAAAAAATAATAGACCAAAAAAATAAACAAAAACCTTGGGAAACTATAATCATTTCTAAAAATTTAACATGGGAGCAGTTTACAAAAATAAATTATTACTTACACGATTTAGTAGGAGTCAAACCAGTTCTATCTGTATCACGAAACTATCCCTTTAATGAAAGTTATACACATGTTTTGGGCTATGTTAGTGAAGCAAGTGAAAAAGATATTCTAAATAATGAAATTATAAGAAGCACACATGTACCAGGACTCAAAGTAGGAAAAAATGGTTTAGAAAAAACTTTTGAAGATGAATTAATTGGTACGAATGGTATCCAAAGGTATGAAGTTAATGCCTATGGAAAAAGAATTAGCCAACTTGATCATACCGATGGATTAAATGGCAAAACAATTAAACTGACAGTAGATACAGAAATTCAAAAGTTTTGTAATGAGCTTTTAAAAGGTGTAGCTGGCTCAATAAGTGTAATGGATATTTATACGGGTGAAATAGTTGCTATGCAATCTTCACCATCATTTGACCCTAATCTATTTCTTTTTGGAATTAATCAAGATGATTGGCAGTTAATTAGAAATAATCCATTAAAACCATTAGTTAATAAAACTTTATCTGGTTTGTATTCACCAGGCTCAACATTCAAACCAATGGTAGCTTTATCAGCACTAGAAAATAAAATTATTGATGAAAATTTCAAAGTTAACTGTACAGGAAAAATTGAAATGTATGGACAAACTTATCATTGTTGGAAAAAAAAAGGACATGGCATTGTAGATTTAAAGAGCGCAATGAAACAGTCTTGTGATACATATTTTTATGAAATTGCGAGAAAACTTGGTGTAGATCGATTAAAAGAAACATCTATAAAATTTGGCCTTGGTGAAAAAGTTTTAAATGAAACATTTAGTATTGAGAAAAAAGGGTTAATTCCTGACACTAAATGGAAAAAAAATAATTTAGGAAAAGGTTGGGTTATAGGTGAAACATTAATCACAGGTATTGGACAGGGTTATACTCAAACAACACCTCTACAATTATGTCAAATGACAGCTCAGCTTGCAAATGGAGGATTTAAGATTTATCCAAAAATAACAGTAGACGAGGATAGTAAAACTGCAGAAGAAATTAGATTCATAATGAATAAAAACAAAAAACAATTAAATAAAAAAGACAGTGGATTAAAAGATACAACAGAAGAACTTTTAGAGTTTTTAGATAAAAAAGAACATGAAACTTTATTTAAAAGTTCTAAAAATATAAACTTAGTTCGTGAAGCGATGTTTGCATCTACAAATGAGGTCAGAGGGACTTCTTATAATTCACGTATCGAAGATCCCAAATACCAATTTGCTGGGAAGACAGGAACATCACAGGTTAAAAGAATAACTGAAGCTGCAAGAGAACTTGATTTAAGTACTTCTGAAATTCCATATAATGAGAGGGATCACGCTTTATACATAGCTTTTGGTCCATATAAGAATCCAAGATACGCATTAAGTATTGTTATAGAGCATGGTGGATCAGGAAGCTCGACCGCTGCACCGATTGCAAAAAAACTATTTAAATTAATTGTAGATAGACATGAGCTAAGAGAGAAACAAACTAAACAAAATGATTTAAAAATATAAATGCAATACAACTCATTTAGTACACAAACCACTTTTTTTCAAAAATTAAGAAATTTTGATTACATTTTGTTAATTTGTATTTTATTGCTTGGGTTAATTAGTGCTTTGTCCATGTTCTCAACAGATGGGGGGCAAATCTTATTTCATAGTAAAAGTCATATTTCAAAATTTTTAATTTTTTTCACAATGATGATTTTTATGTCATTTTTTAATATTAAATTTTGGCATTACTTTGCTTACTTTTTTTATATTGTAGTTTTATTTTTTCTAGTCTGGGCTTCTTTATATGGCATTAAAGCTTCAGGATCACAAAGATGGATTAATTTATATTTTATTAATTTACAACCATCTGAATTAATGAAAATTGCAATAATATTATGCCTTGCTAAATATTATCACCGTATACAATTGAATAAAATTAATAGTTTTCAAGTTATGTTTGTTACTTTGGTAATTTTAATTTTACCAATCATGCTTGTTATTACTCAACCTGATTTGGGAACTTCAATTTTAATTGCTTTAAGTGGATTAGTTGTCATATGGCTTGCAGGAATTAATATTAAATATTTTGTTTATTCATTTATAACTTTATTAATTTCAATGCCTTTTGCCATTGCTTTTTTAAAGCCTTATCAAAAGCTTAGAATTTTGACTTTTCTTAATCCAGATAGGGATCCTCTAGGTGCAGGTTACCAAATTATTCAATCTAAAATAGCAGTTGGATCTGGAGGTTTAACTGGTAAAGGTTTTTTAAAAGGAACTCAAAGTTATTTAGAATTTTTACCAGAAAAACATACAGATTTCATTTTCACTTTATTTGCTGAGGAGCATGGTTTTTTAGGTTCCCTAGTTTTATTGTTAATTTATATAATCATTATTTATAGAGTATTAAGAATTGGTGCAATCTCGAGGAGTTATTTCGCTAAACTTTTTTGCTACGGCTATGGGTCTGCAATATTTTTTTATGTAACAGTAAATATGTCAATGGTTTTAGGTTTACTGCCTATCGTTGGGTCTCCACTGCCAATTATGTCATATGGAGGGTCTTCAATGCTTGCAACCATGATTGGATTTGCAATTGTTATGAGTGCTAAAATTAATCATAAACAGCTAATAGCGTAAGTATTTTAATGTTTTACTTGTCGAATTTGTCGCGAGAATATTTAATTTTAAGAATTATATAAAGTGTCATGGAAAAAAATTTAAAAATTGGAATTGTTGGTGCTGGTATACAAGGTATTTCAAATGCTTTATTTTTACAAAAAAAAGGTTTTAGTGTAACAATTTTTGATAGAGATGAACCGGGAAGTCCTGCTGCATCCTACGGTAATGCAGGTCACTTTTCTCCATATGCATCTGTTCCTATAAATAGACCTGATGTATTAACTGATGTCCCTGCAATGCTTTTAAGTTCTACAGGTCCACTTGCTTTAAAATGGAACTATGTTCCAAAAATGATGCCTTGGTTTTTACAATTTATAAGAAACTGTACTACAAAAAGAATGATGCATACCGCTAAAAACATGCATCAAATTTTAGATTTAGCATTACCTGCTTATGATGAATTATTTGATGAAGTAGAGCTTGGAGGATTGGTTGAAAAAAAAGGTATTTTATATATTTGGAACGATCAAAGTTTAAAAAGTAGAGAACTAGAGATTAAAGTTAGAAATGAACTGGGGGTTGATCAACAAGTAATTACTCCAAAAGAAATTCATGACTTAGAACCGAATATAAAACCTATCTATCATGGAGGTGTTTATTATCAATATGGCAGACATGCGAGAAACCCTAAGAAAATTCTTTTAAAACTTTATGATCTTTTTTTGAAAAAGGGAGGTAAGTTTTTAAAAATGAATATTAAAGACATAAATTTTAATGATGAAAAGCCAGTTATAAAAGCTGAAACGCAAAGCTTTTTATTTGATAAAATTGTTATTGCCTGTGGTTCATTTTCAAAAAAATTAACAGATAATTTAGATGAAAAAATACCTCTTGATACTGAAAGAGGGTATCATGTGCACTTTAAAAATTGCGATCATCTTTTAAGTAGACCCGTAATTTTCCAAAATAGAGGATTTGGTATTACACCGATGGAACAGGGACTTAGAGTTGTAGGTACGGTTGAATTTGGTGGATTAGACAACCCATTATCAAAATCAAGAGTTAAAAATTTAATCAATAATGCAAAATACATGATGGGTGATTTACCCGAACATGAAGATGAGTGGCTTGGTTTTAGACCTACATTACCAGACTACTTGCCTGTAATAGGACCTTCAAAAAAATATAAAAATGTTTTTTATTGCTTTGGTCATCATCATTTAGGATGGACATTAGGACCTATTTCAGGGAAAATAATCTCTGGAATGATTGCTGAAGAAAATACAAACTTAGATTTAAAGCCATATAGCTCTCTTAGGTTTAGCTAAGTGATAAATAAAAATAATGTTGCTTATATTTTTTTATTTTTAGCAGCTTTATTTTGGTCAGGAAATTTTTTAGTTGGAAAATTTGCTAGTCAATATCAAGTACCTCCATTTTCATTAAATTTTTATAGATGGCTTTTTGCTTGGTTGATCTTAGCTCCATTTACAATTCAAGAACTATTTAACAAAAGAAGTTATATTTTAGAAAATTATAAATATTACACAATTCTCGGAATAACAAGCGTCACTATCTTTAATTCAATTGTCTATTATTCTTTAAACTTTACGCAAGTAATCAGTGGAGTGTTGATGATATCAACAATACCAGTGATGATCATTTTCATTTCTTCAATTTTAAAAATTGAAAAAACTAATACTTTTCAAATAATGGGCGTTACATGTTCTTTTATTGGAGTTGTTTTAATTATAACCAAAGCAAATCTTGGAATATTAATGAATTTAGACTTTAACAAGGGCGACATCACGATGGTTTTTGGAATGCTTTCTTGGGCTACTTATTCAGCTCTTTTAAAGAAAAAAAAACACGAACTATCTCAACTAGGTTTACTAGAAGTAGTAATTTCATTTGGCTTTATTTTTTTAATACCAATTTACTTTATAGAGTATCAAATGGGCTTTAGAATTGTTTTAAATCAAAACTTTTACATGATTTTATTTTATGTAGTTCTATTTCCAGGTCTTGCTTCTTTTATTTTTTGGATAAAGGGAGTTGCTTTAATTGGTGCTAACAGAGCAGGTGTTTTTTTACATATGATGCCTATTTTAAGTGCAATTATGGCAATGATTATTTTTAATGAAAAATTTATGTTTTATCATATGTTGGGCGCAATATTTATTTTAACAGGAATTCTTTTATCAAACAGAAAGATTAAAAATGCTTAAAGTTGCTATCTTAGATGATTACCAAAACGTGTCTCACGAATTTGTTGATTTAAAAAAATTATCTGGCAAATATGAATTTAAAATATTCAGTGAACTCTTTGAAGATGAAGCAGATGCCATAGAGCAATTATCAGACTTTGAAGCATTATTGATAATGAGAGAGCGAACTCCTATTACTAAAAATTTAATCGATAATTTAAATGATCTTAAATATATCATTACCAGTGGTTCAAGAAATAAAGCAATAGACTTAGCTGCTGCTAAAAAGAGAAAAATTACTGTGTGTGGTACTGACATTGATTTTGCAGGCACAACAGAATTAACCTGGGGTTTAATCTTAGGGTTAGCTAGAAATTTTAAAGAAGAAATTGACAACATGTACCAAGGTTACTGGCAAACCACTATTGGGTTTGAGCTTAAAGGAAAGATTTTGGGGTTAATTGGACTTGGAAGAGTTGGTTCACAAGTTGCTAAAATTGCTAAAGCTTTTGGCATGGAAGTTATGGCTTGGAGTGAAAATTTAAACTTGGATACCTGTAAAGAACTTGGTGTCCTTCCATGCAGTAAAGAAGATCTATTTCAAAATTCTGATTTTTTATCGATCCATGTGCAAGGTGGAGAAAGATATAAAGAGTTAATAAAACTAAAAGAATTAGACTCAATGAAAAAAACTGCTTTTTTAATTAATACATCTAGAGGATCAATTATTAATGAAGATGATTTAATTATAGCATTATCAACCAATGTTATTGCTGGAGCAGGACTTGATGTTTATGAAAAAGAACCTCTACCAGAAGGAAATAAATTAAGATTTTTACCAAATGCATTGTTGATGCCACATGTTGGCTATGTAACAGCAGAAAATTATAGTATATTTTATACACAGATGATTGAAGGATTAGAGGCTTGTGTTGCAGCTAAACCCTTAAGAGTGATAGAAAACTAATCTATAGGTCAGTTTTTATAATGAAAAATTCAAAATCTAAATTTCTTAATTTTGTAAAAAAATACCCATTATTTAAAAATTTTTATTATTTTTATAATATTTATATTAGAAATTATAAGTTTTTAAATAATAGCTCTCAGTTTGGAGAAGAAAAATTTATTCTAAGTTTTTTTAATAAAGCACATAAAGGAAAATTTGTAGATATAGGCTGCTTTCATCCAACAAGACATAACAATACATATAAAATGTATAAGAGTGGATGGCGTGGAATAAATATAGATTTAAATTCTTTAACTATAGACCTTTTTAATTTTGCAAGACCAAAGGACATTAATATAAATGCAGCTATATCTGACAATGAAGAAAATAAAACGCTATATTTTGTTGATGAATTGAATACACAAAATACTTTAGAAGCAAACCATCTCTTATTTTTAAAAAATCATCACAATCTTAAGAATGAAGAAATATCTAAGCTAAAAATAAGAACAAAAAGGCTAGATAAGATATTAGATAGCTATAATTATAATGATATTGATTTTATGAATATTGATGTTGAGGGACATGAATTAAATATTCTTAATTCAATTGATTTTTTGAAATATAAAATTAGATTTATTTGTATTGAAATGATTGATCATAATGATCAAGCAAAACTAATTAATGAAAAATTAAATGAAATATTAGAGAGAAATGGCTATATTCTTGAAAAAAAAATAGATTTTAATTTTATATTTAAAAAAAATTAATTATGATAAAAAAAATTAATAAAGATCTTTCTGCTGAACAAAAATTAATTTTGTTTGAAGATGGTACAGAAGCACCAGGCACGAGCGAATTAAATCGCGAGAAGAGAGAAGGAAGCTATCATTGTGCTAATTGTGGTGAAAAATTATTTGACTCAAATGCCAAATATGAAAGTGGTTCAGGTTGGCCTTCATTTTATCAATCGTTACCGGATGCATTTGAAACTAAAACAGATACTCTATTAGGTTATGAGCGGGTAGAATATCATTGCAAAAAATGTGGCGGACATCATGGTCATATCTTTGAAGATGGACCTAAACCAACTGGTAAAAGATACTGTAATAATGGTGTTTGTCTTACTTTTAAACCTAAAAACTAATTTATTTTAAAAGTTCTAATAATTTATTTTCTTTTTCAAGAGCCCTAACATCATCGTAACCACCAATATGATTATCATCAAAAAAGATTTGTGGGATAGTTCTTTTTCCATTAGCTTTAGTAATCATTTCATCCATTGCTCCATCTACTGTTGCAATGTTAATTTCTTTATATTCAACGTTGTTTCTAGCTAATAATCTTTTTGCTGCATCACAAAAATTACAAAGTGGACCTGTATAAATAGTTACAATTTTCATATCTTATAAATAATCATTCTTTTTAATTTTACTAGTAATTTCTTTTCTAGAGTATTCAAATTTTTTTCTATGTTTAATACTTTTTTGATTAACTCTTTTTCTCCACAATCTAAAAGAAACAGGTTTTATAGAGCGCCTCATAATCTTGATTACTTCGCCTTCTGTCTTTCCAGTTTTTTGCTCTATTTCTTCAAAGGTAATCCGGTCAGCCCAAGCAGCCCAGATGATCCAGTCAGGATCTGATACATGAGGTTCTGGATTTTTAACCCTAGTTATAGGGGTGTGACCTTTTTTTTTCATAAATACGTTATATTTGAAAAAAATGGTTAATGCATTTTATTTCAGCTCATGATATTATCATTTTTAAGATAGTCCTATTTAGCCATCTTTAGCTCCCGGTTTTATTTAGGACTATCCAAACAACAAAATGCTTCCCTTAAATTATTTTCTTTTTTTACAGATTATTTTATTTTTATTTATCACTCCTGGCACACCTAGAATTGTAATCATTTCATATTCCATGAATTATGGAGTTCAAAAATGTATCTGGACAGCTCTTGGAGATGTTACAGCAAATATTATTCAAGCCACTTTAGTAATTTTTGTTTTAGGATCTTTTTTTGTCGATAATCCAAACTTTCTAAATACTTTTAAGTGGATTAGTATAGCTTACTTACTTTATCTCGCTTATGATATTTATAATTCAAGACCAAAAGATATAAGTTCAAATAATATTTCGTCAAAAAGCTTCTTTTCTTTTTTTAAAGATGGTTTTTTAGTTGCAGGAACAAGTCCAAAAGCTTGGATGTTTTTTCCTTTAATATTCCCACAGTTTATAGATTTTAATTCAAATTATATTGTCCAATTTATAATTTTAATTACAACATATGCAGTTTTAGATTTTTTATCTTTAATTACTTATGCTGTTCTTGCTAGAAAATTAATTGTTTGGATAAAAGCAAACCCAAAAGTTATTAATACAATTTCAGCGTGTGTATTGATATTAATCGCTTTAATCATATCATTTATTCAAAACTATTAGGTCACACTTTTGTCTTAAGGACTTGCTTGTAATTACATTTAAGGGTTTAATATTTTTAAATTTAAAAAAACTAATAGAGGAAAATAAAAATGAAAATCAGAAATATAATTATTACTTTGGTTTCTGCAATTGCTCTTTTAATTTCAGCTTCAACAATATCTTTCGCGAAGGTTGTTGGGGATAAAATTATTTTAGGTGCAGCTATTTCATTGACTGGAAAATACTCATCAAATGGTGTTCATACTCAAAACGGCTATAACTTAGCAGTTGACAGAATAAATGACATGGGTGGTATTAAGGTTGGTGGAAAAACTTACAAGTTTGAAATCATTTATTACGATGACGAGTCAAACTCTGGAAGAGCAGCACAACTTGCAGAAAGATTAATTCAACAAGATGGTGTTCAATATATGCTTGGACCTTATAGCTCAGGTTTGACTAAAGCTATGGCCCCTGTAACTGAAAAATATCAAGTTCCTATGGTTGAAGCAAACGGTGCGTCTAGATCGTTATTCACTAAGGGTTATAAATATTTATTTGCAGTACTAGCTCCAGCTAACTTATATCTTGATGTAGCAATTGATCTTGCAGTTGAAAAAAATGGTGGAAAACCAGTTAAGATTGCAATGGCATTTGAACAAGACGCTTTCTCTCAAGATGTGAGATTAGGTATTCTTGATGCTGCTAAAAGAACAGGTTCTAAAATCATTATAGATGACAAGTTACCAAAAGAGCTTAACGATATGGCTGCTACTTTATCTAAAGTAAAAGCTACTAATCCGGACGTTCTTGTAGTTTCAGGTCATACTAAAGGTGCTTTGACAGCTGTTAGACAAATCTCAGAGATGAAAGTTGATGTGAAAATGTTAGCAATGACTCACTGTGATGCTGCTAAATTATCTAAGCAACATGGTAAAGCTTCTGAGTACGCGCTTTGTGCTTCTCAATGGCATAAGTCTCTATCTTATACGGATAACTTCTTTAAAGATGGTATGACGTATGATGCAGACTTTACTAAAGCTTTCGGATATGCACCGCCATACCAAGCTGCAGAATCTTCTGCTGCTTTATTAGTTTTTAAAGATGCGTTTGAAAGAGCACAATCATTTGATACTAAAAAAGTTAGAGATGCTTTAGCTGCAACTGACATGCAAACTTTTTATGGAAACATAAAATTTGCTGAAGGTGGTCAAAACGTATCTAAGCCAATGGTGCTTTTCCAAGTATCATGTAACGATGATGGTAGTAAGTGTGAAAACAAAGTTGTTGCTCCTACAAAATGGGCATCAGCTGAGTTGGTGCACCCAATTCCATCTTGGTCAAAAAGATAATACCTAATATGTAAAATGCTCCCTAGAAATAGGGGGCATTTTTTTATAAATAATAGAAAATAAAATTTATGGATTTTTTAATTTTCCAAGCCCCTATTTTAATGGTTCAAGCCTCAATGGACGGAATACTACTTGGTATTCTTTTTGCATTAATTGCTTATGGAATGGCTCTGCAGTGGGGAGTAATGAATATAATAAACATTGCTCAAGGAGAATTAGTAATCATGGGTGGATACATCGCTTACTTCATGTATTTATCAGGAATTCACCCAGCCTTTGGAGTAATTGTATCACCAATCATTATGTATTGTGTTGGTTGGGGAATGTACAAGCTTGTTATTAATAAAGTGGTAGACAAGGATTTATTTACATCAATTCTTGCAACTTTTGGAATTAGTATTTTAGCACAACAATTAATGAACTTTGCATTTGGTGCAGATGTAGTCGTTGCTCAATCAAATTTTGGAACAACAATGTTGTTTGATAATTCAGTGACACTACCTAATGCTAAGATATTTTCAGGAGCAATTTGTGTGATATCGGCAATCATTCTTGTCATCTACATGAAAAAATCAAAATTAGGCAGAGCTATTAGAGCAACCGCTCAAAATGCAAGAGCAGCTAAAATTTTAGGTGTTGATACTGAAAAAGTTTATGCAGCAACTTTTGGAATAAATGCAGCGCTATGTGGAATAGCAGGAGCATGTATTGCAATCACATTCACGTTGCACCCTTATACAGGACTACCTTACACAGTTAGATCTTTCATGATTGTAATTATTGCAGGACTTGGAAATTTACCAGCTGTTGCAATATCTGGTATGGGCCTTGGAATATTTGAGGAATGGGCAGATTATCTACTTGGAACAGAATTTAGAATAGCAGCTGTATTCTCGTTACTCGTATTAATCCTTGTTTATAGAAGATTTAAACTATCAAGAAAAAGAGAATATCTGAAATAATGAGTAAAAATACATTTCTATATGCAGGTTTAATAATTCTTGGTTTGGCTGGAGCATTCATATTCCCAGCTTATAAACTTCAGATGTCGTTTCTTTATATTTTAATTGTACTTGCGATGACTTGGGATGTTCAAGGGGGACAAATGGGTTACAACACATTTGGTAATATATTATTTTTTGGTGTTGGAATGTATGTTGCTTCAAGCACACAAATAGCAATGTTTTTTTCACTAGCTGAGTGGACAGATGCAGGGGGAGAAAAAACTTTTGTTCACACTATCCCACAATTTTTTCAAGGGTTTGGAGCTGGAATATTGTTAGCTGGAATTATTCCAACAATAATTGCAGGAGTAATTGGTTATGGAATTTTAGGTTTAAGAGGACACTACTTTGCAATTTGTACATTAGCTTTAGGAATAGCTGCTGGTGAAATTGCTGGTGGAATTGAAATTATTGGAGCAGGACAAGGTATGACAGTTCCAGTTTGGCCAAAAGGTTTTGGAACGAATGCATCATCATCACAGTTTATGTACTATTTAAGTTTTGGTTTAGCAGTTGTAACTTTTATTACTTTAAAGTGGGCTTACAGCACAAGATTTGGATTAGTTTTAAACGCAATCAGAGACAATGAAGATAAAGCTGAAGCAATGGGTATTCATACAATGAGATATAAAATTATAGGTTGGATGGTATCAGCTTTCTTTGTTGGAATTGCTGGGGGACTAATGGGTCACATCAATGGTTATATTGAACCTACAGAAATTGCTTTTGCAGGACCTACATTTGGAGTGTTCATGGTGTTAATGGCAATTCTTGGTGGTAAAGGAACTTTATGGGGACCACTAGTTGGTGCTGTTTTATTTCATTTATTTAAAGAAGGTTTTTGGACTTACTTCTTAGGCTGGCAGTATGTAGCTCTTGGAGTTTTAATTATTGTAATCGTTGTTTATTTTCCTGAAGGATTAATGGGATGGTTAAGAGAAAAATATCCTGAAAGATTTGGAGAAGTAATTGATGAAGCTGACCGAAAGGCACAGGTAGAATTAAAATAATGGCCATATTAGATATATCAAATGTAAGTAAATCTTTTGGCGGTGTTAAAGCCAACGTAGATATCTCTATGTCAGTTGAGCAAGGTTCAATTGTAGGACTGATCGGTCCAAATGGTTCTGGAAAAACTACTTTATTTAACTCAATAGTTGGAACCTATCCAATTGATGGTGGATCAATTAAATTTAACGATAGAGAGGTATCTGAGTTACCAGTACCCGTTATTGCTAAACTTGGATTACTTAGAACTTTTCAGCAAACTCGAATTTATGGAAAATTAAACTGTATTCAAAATATGCTAATCAGCCACAAACCTGAAAACGATGGGATTTTAACAGTTTTCCAAAAAATACCTTCAGATTTAACTGATAAAGCAGAAACATTATTAAAGTTTGTAGGACTTCATCAAAAAAGAAAACTTAGAGCAGGAGATCTTTCTTTTGGTCAGCAAAAATTATTAGAACTAGCAATGGCCTTAATGAATGAGCCTAAAATGCTCTTGTTGGATGAGCCAACAGCTGGAATTAATCCAACATTAATTAATGGAATTATAGATCGTTTAATTAGTGTTAATAAAGATTATGGGATTACCCTGTTAGTTATAGAGCACAATATGAAAGTAATTATGAATTTAGCACAAAGAGTTTTTTGTTTAGCACATGGTCAAATGTTGGCAAACGGAACTCCAGATGAAATTAAAAATGATAAGCGTGTGCTAGACGCTTACTTGGGAGCGCAATAATGTCAAATCAATATGATGTATTAGGAAAAGCACCAGGACCTGAAGAATTAAAAAAACTATCTCCAGACAATAATCATGTAACGATTAAAAATTTATCTGCTGGTTATGGTAAGATGGAAATTTTACATGATTTTGATTTGTGTGTAAGTAAAGCTCAATCCCTATGTTTAATTGGTCCAAATGGTGCTGGAAAATCTACAATTCTTCACTCTATTTATGGATTTACAAATATCTTTTCAGGACAAATAGAAATTGATGGTAAAGAAATTACGCATCTAACCCCAGCAGAAAAACTTAAGTCATGTGGAATAGCATATATCTTACAAGATAATTCAGTCTTTCCAGATATGACGGTTGAAGAAAATTTACTAATGGGTGGTTATGCTAAAGAAAATACAGACGAGTCATACCAAGAAGCAGAAAGAATTTTTGAAAAATATGAAAGATTAAGAAATAGAAGAAATCAACCAGCAAAAGTTTTATCTGGTGGTGAAAGAAGACTATTAGAAATTTCTAGAGCACTAGTTATGAAACCTTCTGTATTACTTGTTGATGAACCTTCAATTGGATTAGAGCCAAGATATATAGATATGGTTTTTGAAATATTAAGAGACCTTCAACAAACTGAAAAGAAAACTATTATCCTAGTGGAACAAAATGCAAAAAAAGGATTAGAGTTTGCAGATATTGGTTATGTTTTAGTATCAGGACAAACTGCTATTGCTGGCAAAGGGGATGATTTATTAAAAAATCCTGATGTTGGTAGATTATTCCTTGGCGGTTAATGATTAATAAAGAATTTTTCTTTAAAGGTTTCAAATCTATTTTAGCTCCAGACAGTCCGGCCCTTGCACTTGGATGCTGTTTTATAGCAATTGGGGCACTTCTTAAAAATTTAGGATTTAATATTCAAGAAAGTATTTTTTCAACGATGCTTACTTATGCTTTGCCTGGATCATTAGTTATGGCAGAGTCGTTATTAGTTGGAGCTTCATTATTAAATATTTTTTTAGCTGTTTGGTTTGTTAATGCTCGTCTTTATCCAATGGCTGTTTCTTTGTTTCCATTAATGATCCACAAAAGCCAACCAAAATGGAAATATTACTTTTCATGTCATTTTATAGCAGTATCTGCATGGCTAATTATGAAAAGTAATTACAAAAGTATTGAAAAAAAACATAGAATTGATTTTTGGATTGGAATTGGTTGTGCTACTTGGACTACAGCAGTAATAGGAACTTTTATAGGATTTTACGCATCTGATTATTTGGATAAAAATATGATGATGGGCTTAGCAATTTTAAACCCAATTTATTTTTTATGCATGATGGTTGGGGCAATGAAAACTATTCAAATTACAGCTGCAGTAATTTTAGGTCTGATATTAGGACCAATTTTTTATTTTCTATCTCCAGAGTGGTCAATTTTATTAGGAGGACTTGTTGGTGGAACAATTGCTTATTTTATAGGAGAGCTAAATGTCAACTAGTGTATTTCTTGCAATCTTAGTCACGTCCCTTGCAACTTTCTCTTCAAGGTTTTTAGGTGCAATTTCTTCACAAGGAATAAAAGAAACTTCAAAATTATTTAAATGGTTTAATTGTCTTGCCTACTCAACACTAGCTGCATTAATAGCAAGAACAATTATATTTCCGGTAGGTGTTTTGTCTGATGCTAGTTACTTAAGTAGAGTAACTGTTGTTTTATTTTGTTTATTTATATTTTTTATATCTAAAAGAAATTTTGTTTATCCTACTGTTATTTCTGCTATCATGATGGCGGTACTAAGTAATTATTTCTAATGGAAAATATCTCTGGAATAACAATAACAGAACATCAAAATTCAAAAAGAATAATTGACATTAGAATTGAAGATGAAATTTTAGATAAATTAATATTTCCATTCAATAAATTTGATATCACTGCCTTAGAGTACAAACCATTTACCAGATTTACTATTGCTAAAAGTTTAGATGATTTAACTTCTAATAAATTAAGCAAATTACTTAATTCAATAGTAAGAGATAGAGAAACAGGTTGTTTTATAATTGGACCAAAAAAAGTAAGTGCAAAAATTAATGATATCTTTTTAGTAAAGCTATCAACAGCAATTGCCTATTTAATTGGTAATCCAAATTATGATGCCATGGCTGGAAAATATTATGCAAGATTTTTTGTAAAGCATGAAGATAAAAGTGACTCGTACTTAAGAAAAGCTTACACAAATATGGATCTTCATACGGATGGGACATATGTTAAAGAGATCACAGATTGGCTTTTGATGACTAAAATTGAAGAACAAAATGTCCAAGGAGGAGAAACAGCAATGTTGCATCTTGATGACTGGGAACATTGTGAGGATTTATTCAATGACCCCATTGGAAAACAAAATTTTGTATGGGGGTCTCCTAAAAGTAAAAATATAGAATATAAAGTTGAACATCCAGTTTTCACAACAGATGATAACGGTAAGCCAAATATTTCTTATATTGATCAATTCCCTGAACCAAAAAATATGGATCAAGGAATTTTCTTACAAAAATTATCAGATGCTTTAGAGGAGAGTAAGAATAAAGTAATCACTAAATTAGTACCTGGATCAACCATTGTGGCTAATAATTATTTTTGGTTACACGGAAGAAAACCTTTCAAAGAAAATAAAGATTTAAGCAGAGAACTATTGAGAATTAGAGGTTCTTTTTTTATTAATTAATTCACTAATATCACTATAAAGTAACTATATTTATGAAATTAGGCTTTATAGGAACAGGTAAAATTACGTCTGCCGTTATCACTGGTATTTGCAGTTCCAGTATTTCGTATAACAAAATAATCATCTCTGAGAGAAATAAATCTACATCTAGTATTTTAAAAAAAAAGTTTAAAAAGATAACTGTTAGTAAAGATAACCAGGAAATTATTAATTCTTGTGATTGGATATTTTTATCAGTAACTCCAACAGTGGGTGAAAAAATTATTAAAAATTTAAAGTTTAGATCAAATCAAACTGTAATTAGTTTCATATCAACAATTACTTTAGCTCAACTTAAAAAAGGAATCAAAGTTAAAGCAAAAATTATAAGAGCGATACCATTACCTCCTATATCTTTAAAAAAAGGACCAGTACCCATTTGTCCACCCAATAAAAAAGTTAAAGATTTTTTTAATAAAATTGGCACAACCGTTGAAATTAAAAATGAAAAATCTTCAATCAATTTTTGGTCAACCTCTGGAATGATGGCACCCTTTTATGAATTACTAAGAGTAATGACAGACTGGTTAGTGAAAAGAGGAGTTAAACGAAATAATGCACAAAAATATATAACATCTTTATTTTTAGCATTATCAGAAGATGCAGTTGTAAACTCTAAAAAAGATTTAAAATTTTTAGTAAAAGAGTCTCAAACACCTAAAGGATTGAATGAACAAGGAGTTAAAGAATTAAGCAAAGCAGGTTTTTATAAATCTTTAGAAAAGACACTCAACAGTATACATAGAAGATTAAATAAATAAATTTCATGGATCAAGAACAGAACATCTTACAAATTGAAAATCTATCTAAATATTTTGGAGGTTTGGCTGCAGTGTCAGATTGTTCATTAAAGATTAAGAAAGGATCTATTACAGGAATTATAGGACCTAACGGCTCAGGCAAGACCACCTTGTTCAATCTAATAGCTGGAAATTTAAAATCCTCACAAGGAAAAGTATTGTTTAATAATGAGGATGTTACTGACGTTCCTTCATATGAATTATTTTCTAAAGGAATTTTAAGAACTTTTCAAATAGCACATGAGTTTACTAATCTTTCTGTGCTTGAAAATTTAATGATGGTTCCTGCAAATCAGTCAGGTGAAAATTTAATGACTGCTTTATTAAAACCAAGTTTAGTTAGAACGGAAGAACTTAAAGTTAAACAAAAAGCCCAAGACGTAGTTGATTTTTTAAATCTGACTCATTTATCAAATGAATTAGCTGGAAATTTATCTGGAGGCCAAAAAAAATTATTAGAACTTGGAAGAACCATGATGGTTGATGCAAAATTAGTATTACTTGATGAAGTAGGTGCTGGTGTTAATAGAACACTGCTTAAAGATTTAGGAACTGCTATTCTTAAGTTAAATAAGGAAGAAGGTTATACATTTTGTATGATCGAACATGATATGGAGTTTATAAGTAGATTATGTAACCCTGTTATTGTTATGGCAGAAGGTTCAGTTTTATTTGAAGGGACTGCTGAAGAAGCTAAGAAAGATGAAAAAGTTATAGAAAGCTATTTAGGCAGAGGATCAAAGATAAAGGATGAGAACTAATGGCTTTTTTTGAAGGTTTAAAAATGACAGGTGGTTATGGTAATGGACCTGATATCATCAACTCTTGTTCAGTTAATGTAAACAGAGGCGAAATAGTTTCAATTCTTGGACCTAATGGTGCTGGTAAATCAACAGCCATGAAAGCAATGCTTGGTCTTTTAAATTTAAAATCTGGTTCAGTTATAATTGATGGCAAAGATATTTCAAAACTTTCACCACAAGATAGGGTGAGAGAAGGTATTTCATTTGTACCACAGACAAAAAATGTATTTTCTGGAATGAGTGTTGAAGAAAATTTAGAGATGGGAGCTTATTTAAGAGATGACAATTATCAAAATATTATAGAAGAAATTTATGAACTATTTCCAATACTTAGAGAAAAAAGAAACCAATTAGTTGGTGAATTATCTGGAGGTCAAAGACAACAAGTGGCTCTTGGAAGAGCATTAATGATAAAACCATCTGTATTAATGTTAGATGAACCCACTGCTGGTGTTTCTCCAATAGTAATGGATGAATTATTTGATCATATCATCAAAGTAAAAAGAACTAATGTTGCAATTTTAATGGTTGAGCAAAATGCTAAACAAGCGCTTAATATTTCTGATCGTGGATATGTACTAGTTACAGGTGAAAATAAGTATTCAGGAACAGGAAAAGAATTATTAAACGACCCAAGAGTAAGAAGCTCTTTTTTAGGTGGATAGTATGGAATTCTTAAACGCAATTATATTATTATTAAATTATATTTTTATGCCAGCTCTTACGTATGGCTCTCAACTAGCACTAGGTGCAATATTTGTAACTTTAATTTATGGAATTTTAAGGTTTGCTAATTTTGCAACTGGGGACATGATGGCTTTTGGTACGATGGTCACCATATTATTTACTTGGTATTTTCAATCACTTGGAATTTCTTTAGGTGTTTTACCAACAGCGTTACTTGCCATCCCTTTTGCAATTGTTTTAACAATTGGATATATGCTCTTAATTGATAAATTTGTTTTTAGATATTATAGAGTGAGCAAAAGTCCTCCTGTTCAACTTGCAATGGTTAGTATTGGTGTAATGTTTGTAACTCAAGCTGTTGTTAGAATAATAATCGGTCCATCAGATCAGAGGTTTTTTGATGGAAAAAAATTTATTATCAAAGCAGGTGAGTTTAAAGAAATGACAGGACTTAATGAAGGTTTAGCAATTAAATCTAGTCAGGTATTAACTATATTTGTAACAATTGTATTGGTTTCTATTTTATTTTGGTTTTTAAACAAAACTAAGACAGGAAAAAGCATGCGTGCTTATTCTGATAATGAGGATTTAGCTTTATTGTCTGGAATTGATCCTAAAAGAGTAGTTATGATTACTTGGATTATTGCAGGAATTTTAGCGACAATTGGTGGAGCTTTATATGGATTGGACAAAAGTTTTAAGCCATTTACCTACTTTAATAACATGTTGCCAATTTTTGCTGCAGCAATTGTTGGAGGTATTGGAAACCCGTTTGGAGCATTTTTAGGAGGATACGTCATAGCATTTTCAGAAATATTCCTAACTTATGCTTATAAAAAATTCTTTATGTATGTTTTGCCAACAAGCATGGAGCCAGAAACCTTAGTTCAGTTATTATCAACAGATTATAAATTTGCTGTCTCATTTTCTATACTGGTGATTGTCTTACTTTATAGACCTAATGGAATATTCAAAGGGAAGGTACTGTGAGAAAGCATTTAAATGTAATTATAGCTTACGCAATCATGTTGGGGCTTATTATTTTAGTTGGAATATTTCAATCTTGGAATGTAGCTCTATCAATTTTTAACATGTGTTTAATTTCTGCTGTAATGACTATGGGGGCAAATATTCAATGGGGGTATGCAGGGTTAATCAATTTTGGTCTAATGGGATATGCGGCATTAGGTGGATTAGCTGCAGTTTTAATTTCTGTTGAACCTGTACAAGAAGCATGGGTTGCGGGAGGTTTTAGTATTCTAATGTCTTTATGGTTAATTGTTGCAATGGTCCTTGCAATACGTTTTGTATTAAAAAATTTTGAAAAATCTAAAATTAGAACTTATGGTATTGCTACAATTATTATTGCTGGAATTATAATTATAAGAGTTACATCAGAGACAAGTATTGAAGCTATTGAAAATGTTAACCCAGCAACAACAGGATTTCTTGGTGGATTAGGATTGCCAATTATGTTTTCTTGGATCGTAGGTGCATTTTTTGCAGCAGGTCTAGCATTTATAGTTGGTAAAGTTGCTTTAGGTTTACGTGCAGACTATTTAGCTATTGCCACACTATTAATATCAGAAATAGTTATAGCCATAATCAAGCATGAAGATTGGTTAACAAGAGGTGTTAAAAATGTAATTGGACTGGATCGACCAGTGCCTTATGAAATTGAACTCCAAACTAAAAAATGGTTTATAAATTTAGTTGCAAAATTTAATTCTGGGAAATTAGATTTAATCTCCAGTATTACTGATAAACAATCAGCTCTTAACCAATTAGTAATTGAGGGATCATCAGTTTTTGTAAAACTTTGTTATTCAGGTTTATTTTTAATTGTTGTTATAGCCTTGTTAATAGTAACTCAAAAAGCTCTTTACTCTCCATGGGGAAGAATGATGCGTGCGATAAGAGACAATGAAGAAGCTGCTAATGCAATGGGAAAAAATGTCGTCAAGCAACATTTATTAATCTTTATTTTAGGCTCAGCTATAGTTGGAATTGCTGGTGCTATGTTAGTCACTCAAGATGGTTTATTTACTCCAGGTAGTTACCAACCCATGAGATATACTTTTTTAATCTGGGTTATGGTTATTGTTGGAGGAAGTGGGAATAATTTTGGAGCAATTTTAGGAGGTTTTGCAGTCTGGTTTCTATGGATTGAGGCAGCGCCAATTGCATTATTTTTGATTAATTTATTTACAGCAGGTTTAGCAGATACACATTCATTAAAAATTCATTTAATTGAAAGCGTTCCTTACTTTAGATATTTAATGATGGGGATGGGTCTTCTGTTGATCATGAGGTATAGACCTAAAGGTATACTTCCTGAAAAAATCGAAATAAAATAAACTTTATTATGAAATATATTTTATTAGGGATGGCTCTAGGTTTTGCTCTTTATCTTAGTGATAAATACATTTTTTAATGAATAAAAATTTATGGCTGCTAATTTTAAGTCAAATTTTTGCTTTTACAGCAGCACCCGTAACAGTTTTCTTAAGTGGAATAATTGGCTCTCAGTTTAGTCCAGTAAAATCTTTAGCAACTTTACCGATGGCTTTATCAATTGTTGGTATTGCAATTTTTGCAATCTTTGCAGCAAAGGTTATGAGTATAATTGGTCGAAGAGCAGGCTTTATGTTTGCTTCTGTAGTGAGCTCCTTATCATCTGTTCTAGCGGCGTACGCAATAATTATTGAAAGCTTTATCCTTTTTAATTTTTCATGTTTTTTACTTGGTGCAGGAGTAGCCTTTAGTCATCAATATCGTTTTGCAGCAGTTGAGACTGTTAAAAAAGATATGGCACCAAAAGCTATTTCAATAATATTATTAGCAGGAATAGGTTCGGCTTTTATAGGACCAAATGTTGCTAATATAACAAAAGGTTTTATAGCCGAACATTTATATGCCGGATCTTATATTGCGCTTGCTGCTTTAACTCTTACTTCAACAATTTTTCTATTATTTTATGAGGATGGACATAAACCCAATCATGTTAACAAGAAAATCAAACGTAGTTATTTGGAGTTAATTTCTCAACCAAGATTTCTACAAGCATTAGTGGCTTCGGCATTTGCTTATGCAGTGATGTCATTTTTAATGACTGCAACTCCAATAAGTATGCATGTAATGGAAAAAATAAGTTTAACTAAAACAGGTTTTGTAATTCAACTTCATATCGTAGCTATGTTTTTACCTTCATTGATAACAGGTAATTTGATAAAAAAATTTGGACATAGTAAAATTATGTACGTTGGTGTTGTTTTATTTTTTATAACAATTTTGACTAGTTTATTTGAGCAAAATTTTATTAATTATTTAATTGCATTAATATTTTTAGGATTTGGTTGGAACTTTTTATTTATATCTGGAACAAGTTTACTAGTTTTATCTTATAGAGAGGATGAAAAATTTAAAGCACAAGGCTTTAATGATTTAATTGTTTATTCAATTCAGGCAGTAGCAAGCTTATCGGCTGGAGTTTTTTTAACCTTAACAAGTTGGACAACAATGAATTTAGTTTGTATAATATTTTTAGTAATAATTGTTTTATCAACATTAAGAGCAGACTTTAAAAAAAGAAAATAGAGTGGATTTTTTATCTAATCTTCAACTGAGTTTAATTGAAATCTATTTTGTAATATTTACCGTATTTATTGCATCTATTATAAGAGGTTTTAATGGCTTTGGCTTTTCCGCAACATGTATTTCTGGCTTTTCTTTTATTCTTCCAGCAATAGAGATAGTCCCAATTATTCTAATACTTGAGGTTATTATTAGTATTTTTATGGTTCCATATATATGGAACAAAATAGACTGGAATTTTGTTTTAAAATTATTGATAGGAATAATCATTGGGTCACCTATTGGGCTTTATTTATTGAAGTATTTATCTCCAGATACAACACACCTGTCAGTTTGCGCATTAGTTATATTTTTTTCATTTTTATTAATGAAAGGATATGAGAATAAAAAAATTAATAATAATTATGGAAAGCTTATTACTGGAATAGTCTCTGGAACATTAAATGGATTAACCACATTAGGTGGAATGCCTGTGGCACTTTTTTTATTAGTTACAAGTATTCAACCAGCAGTAATTAGAGGTTCATTAGCAGCCTTATTCTTTTTAACAGATATTTATGCATTTACTCTTAGTTTTTTTGCAGGAATTGTAGATCTCACAACTATTTATAGAACTATTCCACTGATTATTATTTTGCCAATAGGTGTTTATATTGGTGATAAATTTTTCGTTAAAAGTAAAGAGGAAACTTATAGAAAAGTTGTTTTTTATTTTCTTATATTAATTTCGATATTCGGTCTTTTTAGGATTATTAGTAATTTTTAAATAAAAAAACCCCCAGCAATTTTCACTGCTGAGGGTTTTAAAATTAAGATTTTAATTATCTTTGTTTTTTATTTTTGAATTTTCCACCTTTGATTTCTTTTTCTAGGAAAGAACCTTCAGCTTCACCTACGTTAGTAAAAGTAACACCAGTTGCACCTTCGTAGTCAACTTTTTTACCTTTAGCTAGTAAGTCTAAACCTTTTTTAAGTTCACCTGGGTAAATCTTAGTACCAGGGGCATTAGCAACATCCATTACATTTTTTGCAATAGAAGCTCTATCTGCTGATCCACCTGCTTGCATCGCAAGAACGATTAAAGCTGCCGCATCATAAGATTCACCAGTGTAAGGTCCAGATGAGTCTATACCTGCTGCTTTAGCAACAGAGGCAAAAGTACCTGCTGTTTTTTTATTCATTGAACCAGGAATTGAACCAAAAGATTTATTTAAATCTTTTCCAAAAGCTTCAGTTAATGAGTCACCGATCATACCATCAGATAAAATAAATTTATCAAATGCTCCAGAGTCTAAAGAACCTTGAATAATTCCTTTTCCACCTTGGTCTAGGTAACCAATTACTGCTACGGCATCACCACCTGCTGAAGCTAAAGTTGCTACTTCAGATGAGTAATCTGCTTTACCATCTTCGTGTGCAGATACAGTTGTTACTTTAATACCATGAGCTTTTACAGCTGCTTCATAAACATCAGCCAAACCTTTTCCATAGTCATTATTAGTGTAAGTAATTGCTACACTTTTGATTTTTCTGTCTTTAGTAATATCAGCTAAAATCTGACCACCTCTAGCATCAGATGGGGCTGTTCTAAAAAAGAAGCCTTTATCATCTAAAGCTGTAAGTCCTGGAGAAGTTGCTGAAGGTGAAATCATTACTACACCATTTGGTACAGCAACATTAGATGCAATAGCACCAGTTACACCTGAACAGTCAGCACCCATAATTGCTGCAACACCTTGTGCAATAACACCTTCTGCTGCTGCTGTTGCTGCTGCTGAATCAACACAAGTTGAATCTGCTCTTACTACTGAAATAGTTTCTCCACCTAATAGTGAACCTGAATCAGAAGCTTCTTTAAATGCAAGCTCTGCTGATGCAGCCATAGCTGGTGTTAGAGATTCAATAGGACCAGTAAATCCTAAAATGATTCCCATTTTAACTTCTGCGAATGTATTCGTTGTAAAAGTAGAAACGAATATAAAAGCAGCAATAAATAGTTTTTTCATTATTTTCCTCTTTGATTGTTAACAATTTATAAAAATCAAATTAAAGACTATTTAAACAAATTTTCAATAGGAGAATTATTTAATTTTTTGAAGCCTATATACAGAAAATATTATAATTAAACCGCCAATCGCACTAAGTAGAGTTGGGATTTCTCCGAATATAAAGAACGTTAGGATTAGGCCAAATACTGGAAATAAAGAATAAAAGGGCATAATTTTATTTACTGAATAAAATTTATATAAATAAAATAATGAGGTGTGTGCAATTACAGAAACCATCACCCCATTATGGAGTAATAAAAGCCAAGTATAAAAATCAATATTTAGTAATTGATAAACTGTGTTTCCTTCAAAAAAAATGGAAAAAAGAAAAAGCAGTATAAAACCAGTAAAGCCCATAACTGTGTTGGTTAATTTAACATCTATATCTTTAATATATCTAGAAAACACATTCGCAAGACCATAGAAAAAAGCAGAAATTGCACAAAGAAAAATTGCAAAAATTTCACTTTTTAAATTTGGATCATAACCAATTAAAAAAATTCCAAAAAAAGAAATAAATATTAATACCCACATTTTAGGAGTTACCTTTTCACCTAAAAATAAAGAGCTTGCAAGAACTGCAAAGGGTATTGCTAGTTGAGCTCCAATAATTATAGGAGCAACCATAGTTGCTTTTTGCAGAGATAAATTTAAAAAAATAAAAACACCAAAGCCCATTGATAAAGAAAAACCTGCTAAAGGCAGATAGTATTTTTTGTTTGGGATTTTAAATTTACAAAAAGGAACAAGACAAACAAAAAGTATAAACATTCTCAATGAGGCTGCCAATACAGGGGTGAGGGATGTGTTTAATGCAAGTTTATTAATTGGATAAGAACTTCCAAAAAGAAACATGATAAATAAAACTAAAAAATAATGTCTGACAGTCAAAAAATTAACCCATTGTAAATGGATCAGTCATTGGTTTATCCGATGAATTTAACCATGTGGTTTTTATTCTTGTGTATTCTTTAATTGACTCAATTCCTGCTTCTTTTCCATATCCACTATCTTTAATTCCTCCAAACGGGGCCATGGGTGAAATTAACCTATAAGTATTTACAAAAGTAATTCCAGCTCTAATTGCTTTTGATATTCTCAAACCTCTTCCGAAGTTTGAGGTATAAACTCCAGAAGATAAGCCATATTTATTATCATTCATTAATTTAATCACATCCTCTTCTGTTTCAAATTTCATAACAGATAAAACTGGACCAAATAATTCATTCTCTGCTGTAGGCAAATTATGATTTTCACACTCAATAATTGTAGCTGGAAAATAATAAGCTTTACTAGATATATTGGACCTTTTTCCACCGCATCTAATTTTTCCACCTTGCTCAATTGTAGCTTTGATATTTTTTTCTATATTTTCTAGTTGTTTATAACTATTTAAAGGTCCCATTTGAGTTTCATTATCCATAGGAGCTCCTAATTTTATTTTTTCAGCCTTAGCTATTAGCTTATTTAAAAAGTCATCATAAATTTTAGATTGAATGTAAAGTCGTGATCCTGCAATACAGCTTTGACCACTTGCACCAAAGATACCAGCAGTAATTCCATTTAGTGCGTTCTCTTGTTCGGCATCATCGAATACGACAACAGGACTTTTTCCACCAAGTTCTAAGCTTACTTGCGATAAATTTTCTGCAGAATTTTTAACAATATGTTTTGCAGTTTCAGGACCACCTGTAAAAGCAATTCTTTCTACAAGGTCATGTGTAGTTAGAGCTTTACCACAAGGCTCACCTAGACCAGTAATTATATTTACAACACCTTTGGGTATACCTGATTTTTCAACTAGTTTTGCAAACTCTAATAATGTTACAGGAGCTAGTTCAGAAGCTTTTATTACAACTGTATTACCCATTGCTAATGCGGGTGCTAGTTTTACTGCAGTTAATAACATTTGGGAGTTCCAAGGAATTATTGCAGCAACAACACCAATAGGTATTCTAGTAGTTGTTACTTGCATGTCTGGTTTATCAATTGGGACAACTGTTCCCTCAACTTTATCGGCTAGTCCTGCAAAATAATCATAATATTCAGCAATATAGTTAGCTTGTGTTTTTGTTTCTCTAAAAATTTTTCCTGTATCAATTGTTTCTATTGTACCAAGATGTTCAGCATTTTGTCTTAATTGATCTGCAAGAGATCTTAAGTATTTAGCTCTTTCTCTTGGGTGTAAATTTGACCAAGATTGTTCAAAAGCATTTTGTGCGGCCTTAACTGCTTTATCTACGTCCTTTTCGTTAGCTTCAGGGACAGTTGCCCAAACTTCGTTGTTTTCTGGATTTACAGTTTCTATTTTTTTTCCAGACTCTGAATTAACCCATAGTCCATTTATATACATTTTAAAGTTTTGAATTTTTGTCATTTATTTATTAATAAAATTTTTAAGATTGATATTAACATCATCTGCGCACTCTATACTACAAAGATGTTTTCCATTATTTATCTCAATAAAACTTGAGTTTATTAAATCATTAGATAAGGATTTTGACATCTCGACAGTAGATCCTGAGTCATTTGAACCTGTCATCACAAGGGTCCTAGTTTTAATATTTTTAATTATATCTTTATTATCCTCATGATAAGCAAATAACTTGTAAGCTTTTAAAAAGTTTAAATGATCTTTTTTATTTTTTGTTAAAATTTTTATAAATTGATTATAAGTTTCTGGATGATCATTTAAGTATTGATCAGTAAACCATCTTTTTAGGGCTTGTTTTGAAATAGGTTTGTTTAATTTAGCCTGTTCAAATCTTTCTATAACTAAAGACCTTTGTTCTGATGTTCTTTTATATGTTGTGCCTATTACAACAAGGCTATTTAGTTTGTCTTGAAATTTAGAGGCAAAATTTAGCGCAATTAAAGAGCCTAAAGAAAAACCGACAAGATTAATCTTATCCACTTTCAAATATTCTAATATCGATTTTAGTTGGTTTGAAAAATCATCTAATGTTACATCTTCTTTATTAAGAATAGTTTTTCCATGCCCCAATAAATCATATGTAATTATTGAATATTCTTTGAAAGCTTCAATTTGGGGTTCCCACATCCGCTGATCAAGTCCAACTCCATGAATAAAAACTATAGGAACTGTATTATTATCAATAAATGAATAATAATTTTGATTGGGATCAAAATTTTGAAACATTAATTTATTTGGGATCTATTCCCATTTCTTTCATGTCTTGATAACGATCACCTGTTCTAGCATGAGCTCTACCTGTGGAGGCTCCACCAATTGCTATGACAATTTCATCATCAAAAGGAGCATCATGAATTGTGAATTCATGAGTTAAATAATAAGGCCTTAGACCTGAATCTGTTTTATGCATCATTGGAATAGACATTTTTGATCCAGCTGGACCTCTGGTATTGGTAAAACTCAAATAAGATGTCCCCCCAACTGCATCTCTAAATTTATTACCAAATCTTAATGTATGAATAAATGCGGATGCATGCTCAATTTCACCATCAAGCCCGACCGTACCAGCTTTTCCATATGCTAAAATTTTTTCAGGTGAGCCAATCTCTTTTATAAGCTCTGGAACTAAAATATCACCTAACTTAGGTGCTAAATCTAAAATTATTGGTTTAAGATCATCAACAAAACCTTTTCCATTCCATGGATTTTTAAATACAGCAGCAACAGAAACCATTAAAACTGGTTCTTTAGCTTCTTTACCGCCTTCAATAAAAGTCTTATCTACAAATTTTGTAAACTTTCTAAGCTCTAATTTCATTAACTTGCCTTTTCTATACTTGAATTGTCTAAATTAATCTTTGGTATAACTTCATCATTAAACAACTTTATACTTCTCATGCAAGCTTCATGATCTATTCCAGGAAAATTAGACCAAACTTGAAGGTTTTGTAAATTTAATTCAGACTTTAATTCATTTATTTTATTAACAACATACTCCGGTGTTCCAAATAATAAATTTCTTTTATGTAGAAAGTCATAATTAAGCAAATCTAATTTGTGATTTGTTTCTGGCAATTCTTCTCCTGGATCCATATGATTACCCAAACCCCTCCAATGACAAACCCACTTCATGTAATTAATAATATGTTCGCCAGCTAATTTTTCAGCTTCTTCCATAGTTTCTGCAACAAACATATCTCTAACTAAAGATATACCTTCTCCAAGCGGTACTTCTCTATTTTCAGTTTTTGATTTTGCATCTCTATAAATTTCAAATCTAGTTTTTAAAGCTTTTACAGTTGGTATCCACATTATGGTGTTCAATCCATTTTGCGCTGCCCATTCAATTGATCTTGCACCATCAACAACCTGCCATATAGGTGGATGAGGTAGTTGTTTTGGTTTTGGTACTATACTAATTTTTTTTATTTCATTAGTTTTTGTATCAAGAAATTCTTCACTAGGTGGACTCATGTCATGTTGCCAATTAAATCCAGGTGTAGGGTAGTTATAAAATTCACCTTGGTGACTAAAAAATTTTTCAGTCCATGCTTTTTTCATTATGGTTAATGACTCATCAAACAATCTAAAATTTTTTGCCTGATCTTTTAAATCAGCCTCTTTGTTCATGTTGATAGCTTCTCTTCCATATATTCCTCTACCAATACCAACATCAACTCTTCCACCTGACAACTGGTCTAGTAAAGCAATGTCTTCTGCAAGACGGATAGGGTTATGAAATGTAATTACATTGCAAGCTTGACCAATTCTAATTTGTTTAGTTCTTGCGGCTGCATCCACACCCATCATTAAAGGATTTGTACAAGACTCCATTCCTTCATGATTAAAGTGATGTTCGGTATACCAAATAGAGTCCCAATTATTTTCATCACAGTAAGTAGTGATTTCTTGGGTTTCATTTAATAATTGATCGTATGGTTTATGGTTCCAGTTAGTAGTGTTACAAAAATATCCAAATTTCATTCAAATCCCCTTAAATAGTTAAATTTAAAGACGACTGATCCCACTTTCGTATTCTTTAGTGTTTAAACTTTAGTAACGACGAGTTATGTACGCTTTTTTGAAACTTTATTTTAACTAGACTCTTTATTCAATATATATTTAATCCAAATATTACAGATAATTTATGAAATTAAACAAGGTTGAGCCAAAATACATTTCAAAATCGAACCCAAGAATTGGTCTTATAACGCTGGGTAGTGATTTTAGAATTGAAAAGGATTTTAATAACGTGATCTATGGAAGAGATATAGATCTCTATGTTAACCGGATTCATTGTTATAACCCTCTAACCAATGAAACATTAGCTAAAATGGCTGATGACATTACCGATGTTACGAAAGATATTTTACCAGATCAAAAAATAGATTGTGTTGCATATGGTTGTACGTCAGGGACAGTTGCTGCTGGGTATGATGTGATAAAAGATAAAGTAAATTTAGCTAAGCCTGAAGCAAAAGTGACAACTCCTATAACTTCTGCAATTAAAGCTTTAAATGTAATGGGTATTAATAAAATCTCTATCTTTACACCTTATACAAATACAATAAACGACTCTGTAGTTAGTTACTTTGAAAAAGAAAACGTATGCGTTAATTCTTTAACTTATTTTGATATTGCATCTGATTTAGATATTGGAAAAGTTGATGAAGACTATTTATTTGAAGTTTTATCCAAAATAGATCTAGAAGATAGTGATGCATTATTTGTGTCTTGCACTGCATTGCCAGTCTTATCAATAATAGATCAACTTGAAAAAAAATTGAACAAGATAGTTTTATCAAGTAATCAAACATTAATTTGGGACACTTTAAACTTAATTGGAAATAAAGATCCAGTTGTTGGGTTTGGAAAAATTTTTGAAGTTAATTAGAAATATTGTTTAAAAGTTTCATTAATCGATAAGACACCATAATCATTTAATCCACCAATAATTAACTGAAGTGCTACTATTAAAATAAAACCAAGCCCTACATAGGCTATCCATAAGTTTTTTTGAATATAATTAGCTAAATAAGTAGCTAATGCTCCAGTCAATACCACAGATAAAACAAGACCAAATATCATGAAGCCAAAATGACCTTTTGCAGCACCAACTACCCCAATAACGTTATCAAAACTTATTGTAATATCTGCAAATAAAACTTTATAAATACTTTTTACAAATGAAGGTTCTGTTGATTTTTTTACTGGTGATTTAATCTTATTCTTCATTTCAACTAAATCTTTTCTTAAATCATTAACAATCCAAATTAGAAGTAGTCCACCTAAAATTTTAATATAATAAAATTCAAATAAGTAAGTAGCAAAAAGAGCAAAAATAATTTTAAAAACTAAAGCTCCAGCAACACCCCAGAGAATTATTTGCTTTCTATTTTTTGGTACAAAGTTAGCAGCAATTAATCCAATAATAATAGCATTATCAGCTGCTAAGATGATATCTATAAATATGATTTGAGTTAAAATTATGAATTCTTCGATCAAGATTTTTTTATAATATTAAATAATTATTTTAATTCAATGTTTTAATATTTAGACTTCTTTGATCCGTCGATAATTTCTTTTAGTTCCTCATATTCTTCACAATTACAAGATTTTAAAACTTCTAACCTTTCTTTAGCCATATCTATTCGGTTTGTAACTACATAAAGCTCACCAAGGTACTCATTTATTCCATTATGATTAGGTTCAATTTCTAGGCCTTGTAAGTAAAATTTTTCACCTCCTTCAAAATCTCCAAGTTTTCTAGTAGTAAAACCTAAATAATTTAAAGTATCTGCCTGCAGTGGTTTTTCATCATTAGATTTTAAAAGAAGCTTTTGTGCTTTAGCATATCTTTCTTGTGCTTTGTCAGTTTTTCCTTTTTTTTCATATTTCTTAGCTGAGTTAATCAAATTTTTTGCTTTTGTGTAGTCTGAAGCTTTAGGAGTAGAATCGCTATCACTGCTACTTCCTGCTGCAAATGAATTATTAGTGAGAGCTATAATTATTAGTAAAGTATAAATAAGTTTTTTCATATTTTAATTAAATTTATCCATTTTATTTAAAGGTTTTAGTTCTAAGCCATTATCAACTAAATTATCTCTGATAGATTTTGCAGTTGCCAATGAGCTTGCATTATCACCATGTATACAAACCGAGTCAATCTCACAAGGTATCTGTTTACCACTGAGACAATTTATTGCCTGATTTTTAACCATGCTCAATACATGGTTTTTTGCTAATTCAGGGTCAGTGATTAAAGCGTTTGGTTTACTTCTAGAAATTAAATTTCCATTATCTTCATAATTTCTATCTGCAAAAATTTCACAAGCTATTTTCAAACCATTTTTCTTAGCAGCAACTTCCATTTGCGAACCCGTTGGTACCAGATAAATAATATCCTTATTAAGCTCTTTTATTGCCACTGCTAGAGTTGTAGCTAATTCCAGGTCTTCACAAGCCATGTTATTAAGAGCCCCATGGGGTTTAATATGAGTAACATTTTCATTATATTTTTGAGCAATTTTTTGTAATATTTCATATTGGTCAAAAATTAGTTTTTTTATTTCTAAGGAGCTTAAATTCATTCTTTTTCTTCCAAAGTTTTCAGGATCTTTAAATGATGGATGGGCACCCAAACTAACACCATTTTTTTTTGAAATTTGAATAACCATCTCCATTGTTTGTTCATCACCTGCATGGTAACCACATGCAATGTTGGCAGAATTTACAATATTGAGTAATTCTGGATCATTCTCGATAGAATGAAACTTAGATTTTTCTCCTAAATCACAATTGATATTAATTTCCATACTCTTTACTCTCTAGTATAACATGGCATGGTTAAAAATATATCAAATCTTGGTGATGCAGCGGTATATTGCGATTTTGGCTCAGAAGTTAATGAAAAAATAAATGGAAATGTCATAGATTATTTTCACCATATATCAAAATTAATAAAAGATAAAAAAATTGAAGGAATAATTAATTTAACACCCTCTTATAATAAATTAATCATTAATTTTGATTTATCTATAACCAACTATAAAAAAATTAAAAATTTTATAGAAGGTTTAACTATTAGTAGAGATATTAAAGATAATAATCAAAAAATTAGAATACCAGTTTGTTGTGATGATGAGTATGGACTAGATTTTTTGAGGCTAACTAAAAAATTGAATATAAATAAAGATAAAATATTAGAACTATATTTTGGTAAAGAATATTTTTGCTACATGACAGGATTTATTGCTGGTATGCCTTTTCTAGGAGATGTTAATAAAGGTATCAGATGCGATAGATTGGAAACGCCAAGAGTAAAAGTTCCAAAAGGCTCTGTTGCCATAACCGAACAATTTACAAATATTTACACTTTTGAAAGCCCTGGTGGCTGGAATATTATCGGCAACACGCCAAAAAAGGTTTTTGATAAATCAAATTTATTAGATCCAACCTTAATTAAACCAGGCAATAAAGTGATCTTTTATCAAATTTCTAAGGAGGAGTATCTAGACTGGAATGAGTAGTTCATATTTTGAAATTATAAGATCAGGAGTTAACACAACGATTCAGGATAGAGGAAGAAATCACATGTATTATGTGGGTATTACTGTAAGTGGGGCAATTGATCAAAGAAATTATAAACTAAGCAATAAGTTAGTTGGTAATAATTTAGATGAAGCTGTTATTGAATTTGCTTATCAGGGTCCACTTCTAAAATTAAAAAATGGGAAAATTAATCTTAGTGTTACTGGGGATGTGCTTTTCAAGATAATTAGAAAAAATTCAAACATTGAAAATGGTGTTTGTTATAAAAACTATATTTTAGAAGACGAAGATCAAATTGATTTAATATCAACAAAAAATACTGCTTATGGATATTTATCAATTAGTGGGGGTTTAGAATTGAAAAAAACTTGGAATAGTTATTCTATAAATACCAAGGCGAATGTTGGTCCAAATAATGGAAAAAAATATTCTATAAAAGATAAAATTTTTATAAAAAATTCTGATTTTAAAAAAATTGAAGAAATAGAAATTGATTATAAAGAAGTTCCAGATAATATAATTAGAGTTATTAAAGGTACCAATTTTGATTATTTTTCAAAAGAGGCTCAAAATAATTTTTTTAACAAAGAATTTTCAGTTACAAAATTAGCAGATAGAATGGGCATTAGACTTAGTGGTCCTAAGTTAGAAAACATTGTTAGCTCTAATATAAAATCTGAAGGTCTTGTAAAAGGAGTAATACAAGTACCTGCTGATGGAAACCCTATTGTAATGTTGTCTGATCACGGAACTATAGGTGGATATCCCAAAATAGGTGTTGTTATTTCAGCAGACTTAGATCGAGTAGGTCAATTAACACCAGGCACTATTATAAATTTTAAGGAAGTAAGTCTTGAAGAAGCTCAGAATATATTTAAAGCATACACAGAGGATACAAATAAATATTTAAATGAATGTAATTAATAAAATTCCAGGTCCTATATTAGTTTTTATGGGAGCTTGCTGCTTAAGTTTTGGAGGCTTGATTGTTAAATCATTTGAAGGATCAACCTTATGGCAAATATTATTTTGGAGATCTTTATTTTTTTCGCTTACAGTCTTACTTTTTTTAATAATTACTTATAAAAAAAAATTATTTAAAGCGTTTTACGATTCAGGTTTACCAGGACTTATTGGTGGAGTTATTTTATCATTTGGTTTTTGTGGGTACGTCTTTGCGATGTATAATACAACTGTTGCCAATACTAATTTTATTATTTCGACACAAATACTTTTTTTAGCAATATTTGGTTATTTATTTTTAAAAGAAACAATTTCATCTATTACCTTAGCTTCAATTATTTTAGCAATTACGGGTGTCCTATTAATGGTAGGTAATTCTTTATCACCGGGAGAGATGTCTGGAAACTTAGCGGCTTTTAGCATGCCAATTACATTTGCAGTCTTAATTATAATTGTTAGAAAATTTCCTACAGTTGACATGGTGCCAGCTCAATTTATAGCTGGTGTGAGTTCATGCTTTATTGGATTTTTATTATCTGAGAAGCTTATGATTTCTTCACATGATATATTTTTAGGTTTTACAGCAGGTTTTTTCCAAGTAGGATTTGGTTTTATATTTATAACTATGGGTGCACGTAGTACACCATCTGCAATGGTTGGTATAATCATGCTATCCGAATCTGTGTTGGGACCAATGTGGGCCTTTTTATTTGCAGCTGAACGACCTTCTTTATTTACTTTAATCGGAGGAGGAGTAATTCTTTTTGCTGTATTATTGCAATTTTACTCACTACTTTTTTCAAATAAAAAAGAAAAAATTATTAATTGACTCTGTTACATATCTGGTAGATTATTCTTATATACGGGAGAGACTACAAACAATCGTAGCGCCGAAGGAGCAACCACCCAGGAATCTCTCAGGCAAAAGGACCGTAACATATTAACTCTGGAAAGAGATTAAGTTCTCGCCGACGGAATAAAACTCTCAGGCAAACATACAGATGGGTACAGTAAGTTAATATGGATATTTTAAAAACCGCACTTTACAGTTTACATCAAAAGCATGGAGCTAAGTTTGTTCCATTTGCTGGGTATCAAATGCCAATTCAATATTCTAAAGGAATTATTGAGGAACACAAAAGTACAAGAGAAAATGCAGGTATTTTTGATGTGTCCCATATGGGTCAGTTATTCATTAAAGGAGATGATAAGTTGGCAAAAGATCTTGAAAAAATTTTTCCAGCTGAATTGAGTAAGGCTAAATTAAATCAATCCAAATATAGTTTTTTAATGAATGATGAAGCAGGAATTTATGATGATTTAATTATCACAAAAGTTGAAGGTGGTTTTAACATTGTATTAAATGCTGCTTGTAAGAATACAGATTTTAAACTTTTAACTAAATTGTTAGAAGATAAGTATGAAATGATTTTAAGTGAAGAGCTATCGCTTATAGCAATTCAAGGTCCTAAAGCAGTCCAAATACTAGAAAAGATAATCAATGGAGTATCAGATCTAAAATTTATGAATGGTGATACGTTTAATTATCTTAAAGAAGAAGTTTATATCACAAGATCAGGGTATACCGGTGAAGATGGATTTGAGATATCGATCAAAAATGAGAACGCAGAAGTGTTTGTGCAAAAACTCATAGATGAAGGGGCTAATTTAATTGGATTAGGTGCCAGAGATACCTTGAGACTGGAGGCGGGACTTTGTTTGTATGGTCATGACATGGATATTAATAAAAGCCCAGTAGAAGCAAATTTAAAATGGGCGATATCAAAAAAAAGAATTCTTGAGGGTGGATTTATTGGATGCGAAAAAATTAAATCTCAAATAGAGAAAGGAGTAAGTAAAATCCGCGTAGGTATTAAGCCAGAAGGAAGAATTATAGCCCGTGAAAAAACTTCAATATTTAGTGAGGATGATAAAAATATTGGAGAAATTACAAGTGGAACTTTTGGACCGAGTGTTCAGGCCCCAGTTGCAATGGGTTATGTAGAAAATTCATTTTCTAAAATTGATACTAAGGTTTTTTTAGAAGTGAGAGGAAAAAAATATCCGGCAATTATAAGTAATTTGCCATTTTATAAAAAAAGTTATGTGAAAGGAGCTAGTAAATGAGTGAAGTAAAATATTCTAAAGAACACGAGTGGATAAAGTTAGATGGAGACACTGCTGTTGTAGGAATTACACAACATGCAACCGAAATGCTAGGAGATATTGTTTTCGTAGAGTTACCAGAAATAGGATCTTCAGTAGTTAAAGATGGCAATGCTGGAGTTGTAGAATCTACAAAGGCTGCAAGTGATATTTATACTCCTGTATCTGGAGAAATTATTGAAAATAACCAAGCCATTGTTGACGATCCTGCAAAAGTTAATTCTGATCCAGAAAATGAAGCATGGTTTTTTAAATTAAAAATTACTGATAAGTCTGAAATGGATTCATTAATGAATAAAGAAGAATACGAAAAATTTTCAAAAGAAAGTGGTAGTTAAATGTTAAAGAATGCTCAAAAAGATTTTATACAAAGACATATAGGTCCATCTATTGATGAACAAAATGTTATGCTTAAAGAGTTGGGATACCAAAATCTTGATGATTTAATAAAAGATACTGTACCAGAAAAAATTCTTCTTAAAGATGATTTAGATATTGGTGATCCAAATTCTGAATATAAAGCACTTAGAAAATTAAAAGATATTTCTAAAAAAAATAAGATTTATTCTAGCTTTATAGGAATGGGTTATTATGGAACTTATACTCCCTATGTAATACTTAGAAATATTTTAGAAAATCCAGGATGGTATACTTCTTATACCCCTTATCAGCCAGAAGTAGCACAAGGAAGATTGGAAATGTTATTAAATTTTCAACAAATGATAATTGACTTTACTGGAATGGATATTGCTAATGCCTCTCTTTTAGATGAAGGAACAGCTGCAGCGGAAGCTATGGGATTGAGTTATAGAATATCTAAGTCTGAATCTAAAAAAGTTTTTGTTTCAAAAAATTGTCATCCTCAAACAATTGATGTTATTAAAACAAGAGCTGAACCTTTAGGCCTAGAAATAATAGTTGGTGACGAAGATAAAGATATTAAAGAAGATATTATATGTGGTATCATTCAATATCCAGGAACTCTTGGAGATATTAAAGACCCAAGTGAGGCTATTAGTAAAATACATAAATTTAATGGAAAAGCTGTTTTAGCATGTGATTTGTTAGCACTTGCTAAACTAAAAACACCTGCTGAGTTAGGTGCCGATATTGCTGTTGGTAGCTCACAACGTTTCGGAATTCCAATGGGTTATGGTGGTCCCCATGCAGCATTTTTTGCTACAAAAGATGAATATAAAAGATCTATGCCAGGCAGAATAGTAGGTGTGTCAGTAGATAGACATGGAAAAAAAGCATATAGACTTGCCCTTCAAACAAGAGAGCAACATATAAGAAGAGACAAAGCTACAAGTAATATTTGTACTGCACAGGCACTTTTAGCAATAGTTTCTGCAGCTTATGCTGTCTATCATGGTCCACAAGGAATTAAAAAAATTGCAGAAAGTGTCTCTCAATTAACTAAAAATTTTGCAGATAAACTAAAGCAATCTGGTTATGAACTTTATTCAAATGAATTTTTTGATACGGTAACAATAAAAACTCTAGATAAAACAGAGAAGATATACAAAAATGCTTTAGATCAAGGAGTAAACATCAGAAAAGTGAATTCTGAAATGTTAGCAGTATCTTTTGATGAGAGAAAAAATCTTTTTAGAGCAAATCAGTTACTAAAAATCTTTAATTGTTCAGAAACAATTAAAGAGTCTATGAATGAAAGTTTATCTAATATTCCAAAAAACCTATTAAGAACTTCAACTTATTTAGATCATCCAGTTTTTAATAGTTATCATTCAGAAACAGAAATGCTTAGATATTTAAAAAAATTAGAAGACTCTGACATTGCTTTAAATAAATCTATGATTGCCTTAGGCTCGTGCACTATGAAACTTAATGCAGTTGCAGAAATGATACCAGTTACCTGGAAAGAATTTTCACAGCCACATCCTTTTTCTCCTGTAGAGCAAATGGATGGTTATAGAGAATTATTTACAGATTTGAAAAACTGGCTGAGATCAATTACTGGATTTTCTGGAGTTTCATTGCAACCAAATGCTGGTGCTCAAGGAGAGTTTGCTGGTCTAATGGTAATACGTAAATTTCATGAAAAAAATGGTGAAACAAATCGTAATGTTTGTTTAATTCCAAGTTCAGCGCATGGCACAAACCCGGCTAGTGCTCAAATGGTTGGTATGAAAGTAGTTGTTGTTAAATGTGATCAATATGGAAACGTAGACTATGAAGATTTAAAAAATAAAGCTGAAGAACATTCAGAAAATTTAGCTGCCCTTATGGTCACTTATCCATCAACACATGGTGTATTTGAAGAAAAAATAACTGACATATGTGAGTTAATTCATAATCATGGCGGACAAGTTTACATGGATGGAGCTAACTTAAATGCATTAGTAGGTATTGCAAAACCAGGAAATTTTGGACCAGATGTTTGTCATATAAATTTGCATAAAACATTTTGTATACCTCATGGTGGTGGTGGACCTGGTATGGGACCAATAGCCTGTAAAAAACATTTAGAAATATTTTTGCCAAAACATTCTGTGATAAAAGATTGTGGTCCAGTAACTGGAATGGGAGCGGTATCTGCAGCTCCTTGGGGTAGCTCAAGTATCTTATCGATTTCATGGATGTATATAAAGATGATGGGTTCTGAAGGCCTAAGAAAAGCATCACAAGTTGCAATACTAAATGCAAATTATATTGCCCATAAATTAAAAGACTCTTTTCCAATTTTATATAAGGGTAAAAGTGGCAATGTAGCTCATGAATGTATCATTGATATTAGAACGATAAAAAGTGAAACAGGGATCACCGAAGAAGATATTGCAAAGCGATTGATTGATTTTGGCTATCATGCTCCAACAATGTCTTGGCCTGTTGCTGGTACAATGATGATTGAACCTACAGAAAGCGAAAGTTTGAGTGAAATTGATAAGTTTTGTTCTACTCTTATAAAGATAAAACAAGAAATAGATAAAATTCAGTCTGGTGAATATGACAAGACTGACAACCCATTGAAGAATGCGCCACATACTCACGTTGAATTAACATCCAATAAGTGGGATCATAAGTATGAAAGAGAAGAGGCCGCTTATCCTTCAGAGTTTTTAAGAACAAATAAATATTGGCCTCCAGTTGGTAGAGTAGATAATGTTTATGGAGATAAAAACTTGTTTTGCACATGTCCATCTATGGAAGAGTACGAAGACACAGCAGCTTAGATATTTACTACGATGAAAATTGCTGTAGTAGGTGCTGGTATATCAGGATTAAGTGCTGCTTATTACCTATCTAAAAAACATAAAGTTGATTTATTTGAAAAAGAAAATCAATTTGGGGGTCACGCAAATACAATAAAGGTTGCTTACAACCCTAACAAAGAAATTCCAATAGATATTGGATTTATGGTTTTTAATAAGCAAACATATCCAAATTTAATTAATTTTTTTTTAGAAAATAAAATAGAGATTGAAAAAAGTGATATGTCATTTTCTGTTACTGTAGAAAATAGTGGATTAGAATATTGCGGAAAAGGATTAGGTGGAATTTTTTCTAATAAAAAAAATTTATTTAATCCAAAATTCTTAAAAATGTTTTTTGAAATTTTAAGCTTTTATAAAAACTGTGAAAAAATAGAAATTAAAAAAATTAGCTCAATAACATTAGGGGAGTATTTAACAGAAATAAAAATTTCAGAATATTTTATTAATTATCATATTATACCAATGGTATCTGCAATATGGTCGATGCCTCCATATGAAGCAAAACAAATGCCATTATCTTTTTTTCTAAGTTTTTTCAAGAATCATGGGTTGTTTAAAATTAAAGATAGACCTCAATGGTTTACGGTTACAAATCGGAGCAAAACTTATGTCGATAAGATAATAGGCCAAGTTAGTGGTGAACATTTTAAGAATTACAATATAAATAAAGTCACCAGAAATGATTTAGGCGCTAAAATTTTTTATGGGGAGGAAAATGAGTTCTTTGAATATGATAAAGTTGTAATAGCAACTCATGCAGACGAAGCATTAAAGGTAATTGATAATCCAACACTAGACGAGGAGACAATATTAAGGAAATTTAAATATAGAGCAAACACTGCAGTAATACACTTTGATGAAAGCGTTATGCCTAAAAATAAAAAAGCATGGTGTGCTTGGAATTCTTCAATGGATTCAAATAATAATGAAAAGACAGCTGTAACATATTGGATAAATCAGTTACAAAATTTAAAGATAGATAGAAATATTTTTTTAACAATAAATCCATTTAAAGAAATTCCAAATGATAAGATATTTAAAAAAGTAGCATTTACTCACCCTTATTACGATACAGAAGCATTAACCAATCAAAGTAACCTGCATAAAATTCAAAATAAAAAACATATTTTATTTTGTGGTAGTTATTTTGGTTATGGTTTTCACGAGGACGGAATAAAGTCCTCTATTGATATGCTAAAAACACTTAATGATTAAAAATTCTTATATTTATACAGGAAATGTAATTCATAAAAGATTTAAGCCCAAAATTCATAGTTTTAATTACAATGTATTTTCACTTCTTATAGATTTATCGGAAATAGATTTACTACACAAAACTTTAAAGATATTTTCATACAATAAACTAAATATTATTAGTTTCTTTGATAAAGACCATGGAGCAAGAGATGGCAGCTCTCTTAAGGAATGGGTTTTAGATAATCTTAGAAAAAATAATATTGATACTAACGATGTTCATATTAAACTTTTATGTTACCCAAGAATATTTGGATATGTATTTAATCCATTAAGTGTTTTTTATGTCTACGACAAAAATTTTGATCTAATATCTATTTTATATGAAGTAAAAAACACATTTGGCGAGCAACATGTTTATGTTTTTAAAACCAAAAAAAATCAAAATCTGATTCAACATATGTGTAAGAAGAAATTTCATGTATCTCCATTTATAGAAATGAATTGTATTTATTTTTTTAGACTATTGAAACCTGGTAATAAAATATCTGTAATAATTGATCTGAATGATCCAGTTGGCAAAGTATTATATGCTTCACAAGATGGTATTAAAAGTGAATTGACCAATAGAAACCTACTTAAATCTTATTTAAAACATCCATTAATGACATTCAAAATCATTATAGCGATACATTATGAGGCATTTAAATTATGGACAAAAGGAATTAAATTTATAAAAAAAAATTAAATATTAAGAATAATATTACTATCGAAAACTAATGTTAATTTACAAAATTTCAGATTTGATTGTGTTTAGTGCATTAAAAAATATTAAACATGGTTTTCTTGAAATTAAAAAAGTAAATGGTGAAGTTTTAAAGTTTGGCAACCCTGATGAAAATTTAAAAGTTTTTTTAGAAATTAAAGATGAAAACCTAAATTATAATTTGATTAAAAGTGGAAGTATTGGTTTGGGAGAGTCTTATATGAAAGATCTTTTTATAACAAATAATCTTTCTGATTTGATTGAGTTAACAGCAAAGAATATAAAAACCATTTATAAATTTTCTGGAATCTTCGATTTGCCTTTTATCAATTTTATTAAAAATAAAATTATAAAAAATACTAAAAATAGAAGTAAAGAAAATATTGCCAAACATTATGATTTAGGAAATGACTTTTTTTCATTATGGCTTGATAAAACCTTAACCTATTCCAGTGCTATATTTGAAAGCCCCAAACAAGAACTTTTTGAAGCTCAGAACAATAAATATCAAAAACTAATTGATCTTATAAGACCCTCAAGTGGCAATAAAATTTTAGAAATTGGTTGTGGTTGGGGTGGTTTTGCTGAGTATTTAGGTACTAATTATGATGTTAAATTAGATTGTATTACTATTTCCAAAAAACAATATGAATTTGCTAAAGAGAGAATTCATCGATGTGGACTTAATGAAAAAGTAAATATTCAAATTAAAGATTATAGAGATTTAAAGGATAAATATGATCATATTGCATCAATAGAAATGATTGAGGCTGTAGGTCAAAACTATTTAGATAGTTATTTTAATACAATTAAAAATAATTTAACACCCTCGGGTACGGTAGGTATTCAAGCCATAACTATCGATGATAGTTTATTTAATAGATATAAAAATAGAAAAGATTTTATACAACAATATATTTTCCCAGGTGGTTTTTTACCCTCAAAAAGTGAATTACAAAATTATGTTGATAAAAATGGATTAAAATTTGGTGAGTATAATTCATATGCAAATCATTACTCCGAGACTTTGATTATTTGGAGAGAAATATTTAATAAAAAATGGGACTTAATTAAAAAACAAGGCTTTGATTTAAAATTTAAAAAAATGTGGGAATTTTACCTTTCATATTGTGAAGCTGGTTTTAAATCAAAAAACATAGACTTAATTCAATTTTCACTACAAAATAAATAACTATAGGAGCTACATGATAAACTTAAAGATAATTAGATTAACAGTGTTAATATTTGCTTTATTCTTTACAGCAAGTTGTATAAACAATAACTCTATGAAACCGACAGATTTTAAAAATACTGAACCAACTATGACTATAGAGCAATATTTTAATGGTCCGGTTAAAGCATGGGGTCTATTACAAGACCGTAGTGGTAAAGTTACTAGACAGTTTAAAGCTGATATGACAGGTAGTTTTGAAGGAGATATTTTAACTCTTAAAGAAGATTTTTATTGGACAGACGGAGAAAAACAAAATCGTATATGGAAAATTAAAAAGATTGATCAAAATTATTACGAAGGAACGGCACCCGATGTTGTGGGTACAGCTAAAGGTTATCAATATGGATCAGCTTTTAAATTTGAGTACGATTTAATGGTCCCATTTAAAGGAAAGAATATTAAAGTTTCTTTTGATGATTGGATTTTTAAACAGGATGAAGATGTTGCAATTAATCGAGCTACACTTACAAAGTTTGGATTTAAAGTTGGTGAATTGACAGTTTTCTTTAAAAAAAATTAATAATCAATTTTCTTCATACCTCTAGCAACTAGTTTAAAATACAAACTACTAGGTAGCATTTGAAGGAATTTTAAAAAATAGGTAAAGGCTTTTGGGAAATGTATTTCAAAACTTTTTTTGATTACTAATCCTTTATAAATTTCATCTGCAGCAAATTCTGGAGTTTTGATCATGGGCATTGGAAAATCATTTTGATCAGTCATAGGCGTTTTTATGAAACCGGGGCTGATTAACGAAACACGCACATTCTTCATTCTCATATCAAAGTTTAAGCTTTCAGCAAAGCTAGTAAGTGCTGATTTTGAAGCACAATATGCACCAGCTGCAGGCAATCCTCTATAGCCCGCAACAGAAGAAATTATAGATATTTGGCCATTTTTTGTCTCAGAAAAATAATCATAGATTGAATTAATTGAATTCATGGTTCCAAAATAATTAACTTCCATTATTTCTCTTATCTTGTCTAAATTGAATTTTTTCTCTGATTTTGGATCATGCATGCCAGTACCGAACACACAGATATCAATATTATTAAATTTTTTGATTATGTCTTTTGCGACCAATTTACATGCATCTACTTCAGTAACATCCAAAGGAAAAGGAAATATATTTTGATTAATTTTTTTAAGTTCATTTAATAAATTTTCACGTCTTGCAGATGCAGCAACCATCCACCCATTTTCTGCAAATTTGATTGCAAGAGCCTTACCAATTCCACTACTTGCACCTGTTATCCAAATAACTTTTTTATCTTCCATATTCTATTGTATAATAGAAATATGTTAAAAAACAAATTCTTATCTTTTTTATTGTTTGCTCTTGTAACTTTTTCTGCATCTGCAATAGGAGGTTTAGCTACCGTAGGTTTTAAAGAGCCTTGGTATTCTTTAATCATCAAACCTTCATTTAATCCACCAGATTGGATTTTTGCACCAGTTTGGACAACACTCTATTTTTTTATGACAATTGCTATCTGGAAATTTTGGCATAGTAAAAATAGAGACATGAACACTATTTACCTTTATTTCATTCATTTAATTTTTAATACAACTTGGAGTATAGTTTTTTTTGTTTTTCATAAAATAGTTTTAGCTATGATTGTATTAGTAATTTTAATCTTATTGATAATTATTCTCATAATTAGATTTAAGCGTGTCAACTTGTATAGTTATTATTTAATGATTCCTTATTTACTTTGGTGTCTCTTTGCTTTACTTCTTAATATAAGTTTAATCATATTAAATTAAAATAAATTATGGATGATGTTGTAATAGTAGGTGGTGGAATAATTGGAACTGCTACAGCTTATTTTTTATCTAAAGAAGGTAGAAAAGTAAAAGTTATAGAAAGAGACCCAACTTATAAAACAGCTTCATTTCCATTGTCCCTTGGTGGATTTAGAAGACAGTTTTTTCAAAAAGAAAACATATTACTTGGAAAGTTTGCTAGAGAATTTATTTTTCAAATACCAGAATTACTTAAAACTGAAAAAAATCCAAACCCTACAGCAAGCATGGTCACAAATGGCTACTTGTTAATGTTTGGCCCAGAGCATGCTAAGGAACAATATGAAGCCTTAAAAAATCATGAAGCTTGTGAAGCTGGAACTAAAAATATCAAAGGTTCTGAACTATCAAAAATATTTCCTTATATAAATAGTGAAGGTATTGAAACAGCAACTTATACTGACAACCAAAGTGAGGGATGGATTGATCCTTTCATGTTTCATAGCGCCTTAAAAAGTAAGGCAATTGAATTAGGTGCTGAATTTATCAAAGGCGAAGTAAAAAATATTTCTGATATCAAAGCTAAAACAATTATATCGGCAGCAGGATGTTGGACTAAAGAATTATTAAAAGATATTCCGGTAGTTCCACAAAAACACACAGTTTTTAGAGTTAAATGTCCTAAATATATTAAAGAAATGCCATTAACAGGAGATTTAACAACGGGTGTTTACTGGAGACCTGAGGGTGGAGAGTATTTAGCAGGTTCACCTAATTCAGTATTTGATGCTACTGATCTAGAACCAGCTTGGAATGATTTTGAAGAATTAGTATGGCCTGCATTAGCACAAAGAATTCCTGCTTTTGAAGAATTAAAATTAACTGGTGGATGGGCTGGTTATTATGATTGTAATAAATTAGACAACAATGCCGTAGTTGGCAAACACCCTAAATATGAAAATGTATATATGGCTTCAGGATTTACCGGTAGAGGATTAATGCAAGCCCCTGGAATAGGAAGAGCATTAACTGAATTAATTTCTACAGGATCTTATCAAACGATTGATATTAGTGATTTTTCTGTTGAAAGAGTTCTTGATAATAATGCTAGACCAGAACCGTACGTTTTATAAAAAATTAAGTTCCACAAAAAGTTTGATACTTCACATGACTATGAGGAGCAGGGGACATTAATTCTAAATCATTTTCATTAACCTGATATGGATTTTTTAAAATTTCAGTTAATTTATTAAACAAGGTTAAATCACCATTATTAGCTAATGTTAAAGCCTCTTCAATTTTGTGATTACGAGGTATTACCATTGGGTTAGAAGAACTCATTAAGTCCATAGATTTATTATGAGTGTTACCAAACATTACTAATCTTTTCATCCATTTAGTTTTCCATAAATCAAAGTCTGCATTATCATAAACTTCAGAATTCTTAATTGTCTTATTCATCAAAAAAATAAAAGTATTTGTATAATCAGCTTTTTTTTCATTCATCCAATTTAATAATTCCATAATTAAATTTTTATCTTCTTTATCTTCACCATATAACCCAAGTTTATCTCTCATCATATTTAACCATCTTATTTCATAATTTTGTTCAAATTTATCTAGAGCTTCTGTAGCTAATTTAATCGCTTCATCTTCATTGGTACTAATAAGAGGAATTAGACATTCAGCAAACCTTGTTAAATTCCATTTGGTAATTTTTGGTTGATTTTCATAGGCATACCTACCTAGTTGATCTATTGAACTAAAAACTGTTTTAGGATCATAAACATCCATAAAGGCGCAAGGACCATAATCTATTGTTTCACCAGATATAGACATATTGTCAGTATTCATAACCCCATGAATAAAACCAACACGCATCCAATCAATTACAAGTCGGGTTTGTTTTTCGATTAAAACATTTAGTAAGTCTAATGCTTTATTCTTTGATGATTTTATATTGGGGTAGTACTTTTCAATTGTGTAATTAATTAAGATTTCTAAATCACTAATATTTTGTTTTGCAGCAATGTATTGAAATGTTCCAACTCTTAGATGGCCTAAGGCCACCCTTGTAAGAATTGCACCTTGTGAAATTTGTTCCCTAACCACATCTTCACCAGTTTTAACTACCGCTAAACTTCTAGTAGTAGGTATTTTTAAAAAATGCATTGCTTCACTTATTATATATTCTCTCAACATTGGGCCTAAAACAGCCCTACCGTCACCACTTCGTGAGAATGGAGTTCTACCAGAACCTTTGAATTGTATATCAAATCGTTCATTATTTTTGGTCAGGTGTTCGCCGATTAAAACAGCTCTTCCATCACCAAGCATTGTAAAATGACCAAATTGGTGACCAGCATAAGCTTGTGCTATAGAGTTAGACCCTTCAGGCAATATATTTCCTGAAAAAATTTTTGATAAGTCGTCATCATTAATATTTGAAAAATCTAGATCTAATTTATTTGCCAGATCTTTATTTAGTATTAATATTTCTGGTGCATTTACTGCAACAGGATTGATATTTTCTTTGAATGTTTTTGGTAATCTTGAATAACTATTGTCGAAATACCAACCAATTGTCATTTTATCAATTAGTTAACTTCTGCTTGATTTTCTTTTGGTTTGATTTCAGTTTTAAATTGGTTTGAGATTTTTTGAACTTCAACTGCTGACACTTTATATTCTGCACACATTGTTTCTTCATCTTTACCATGACCGGTTACCATATTGACCATATGTTCTGGAAAATGGAATGTTGTGAATACTATGCCTTCTTTAACTTTATCTGTAACCTCTACTTTTAGAGCAACTTCTCCTCGTCCAGAATAAAGTCTTGCTATGTCACCTGTATTTAACTCTCTTTTGTTAGCATCATTTGGGTGAACTAATAATAAGTCTTCAGAAACTATATTGATGTTACTTGTACGTCTTGTCATTGTCGCAGCATTGTAATGTTGTAGAACTCTACTAGTTGTTAAAATTAATGGATATTCTTTTTTATTAGTTTCAATTTCTGTAGACTCTTTCCAATCAAAGTTTTTAAGACGTCCTTTTCCAAGTTTGAAAGTTTCTTGGTGTAAAATTTGAGTGTCAGTTCCATCTTCTTGAACTGGCCACTGTAATCCCATTTTACCAAGTCTTTCTCTTGTTACACCTTTAAAGAATGGAACGACATCTGCTATTTCTGCTAGAATTTGATCAGCGTCATATTCAGGTTGGTCAAAGCCTAATTTTTGCATCATGTCTGTTACAATTGTTCCATCAGTTTTAGTACCAGGTAATGGAGGAACAGCTCGATTAACTCTTTGAATTCTTCTTTCGGTATTAGTAAAGGTTCCATTTTTTTCTAAGAAAGTTGTTCCAGGTAATACTACTGTTGCAAGTTTTGCTGTTTCACTCATAAAAATTTCTTGAACAACTAATAATTCTAACGAGTTCATTGCCTGAACTACATGTGCACTATTTGGATCTGTTTGAACGATATCTTCTCCAATAATCCAGACAGCTTTAACTTCTTTATTAATAGCACCATCAAACATTTCTGGAATTTTTAATCCTGCTTTGGTTGGGTGAACCACTCCATATTTTTCAGTGTAAAAATTTTGAACTTTTTCATCAGCTACTTCAAAATAACCTGCACCTTGATGAGGTTGACAACCCATATCAGCTGCACCTTGGACATTATTTTGTCCTCTTAATGGGTTAACTCCAACACCTTTTCTACCAATATTTCCAGTAATCATGGCAAGATCAGCAATTAACATAACCGTCTTAGATCCTTGTTCTTGTTCAGTAACTCCTAAACCGTGGAATTCCATAGAGTTTTTAGCTGTCGCATAAGCAATTGCTGCTTCTTTAACTAACTGTTTATCAACACCAGCGACTTTCGCTAGATGATCCATATCTTGTCTCTCAATTTCTTTAATGAAATTCGCAAAACCTTCAGTTCTATCTCTAACAAAATCTTTATCATAAAGGTTTGCTTTTAATATAAAATGTAACATCATATTTAAAACAGCCACATTTGTTCCTGGTCTAAGTTTAATATGATAATCAGCAAGTTTAGCAAGCTCAGTAGTAATTGGATCTAAAACTATTAGTTTTTTTCCTTTCATTACTTGTTGTTTAATTTTTGCTCCAGTAACAGGGTGAGCATTTGTAGGATTTGCTCCTATAACCATAAATAAATCTGCGTGATAAATATCTTCTGTAGAATTAGTTGCAGCACCAGTTCCAAAAGTTTGTTGCATTCCCCAAGCTGTTGGTGAGTGACAAATTCTTGCACAACAATCAATATTATTAGTTCCAATTGCAGCTCTAATCATTTTTTGAAATACATAATTTTCTTCATTAGTACATCTTGCAGAAGAAATTCCAGCTACAGCATCAGGGCCACTTTTTTTTGTAATTCTATTTAATTCTTTTTTAATAAAGTCATATGCTTCATCCCATGATGCTTCTTCAAATTTTCCATTTCTTTTAATTAAAGGAGTTTTTAACCTATCTGGATGATCGTAAAATCCAAATGCATATCTTCCTTTAATACAAGTGTGACCTGCATTAACTTCAGATTCTTTAGGCGTAGATATTGCAACAACTTTATTATCTTTAATTGATGCTTCTAAATTACATCCAACACCACAGTAAGAGCAAGTCGTTCTAACTTTTTTATCTACTGCAACAGATTTTGATTGATAAACATCAGAGATAGCATCTGTTGGACATGTGTGTGCACAAGCACCACAAGATACACAAGACGAATCTCCAAACAATGCATCGTTGTCAGTTGTGATTTTAGACTCAAATCCTCTACCACTCATTGTTAAAACAAAAGATCCTTGAATTTCGTCACAAGCACGAACACATCTTCCACAGTTAATACAGTTATCTAAATTCATTCTCATATAATCGTGAGATGTATCTTTAGCAATACCCTTGTGTTGTTTTGGGCTGTTATATCTATGATCTGATATACCTAAATCATTTGCAACATCTTGTAGTTCGCAATTATTATTTACTTCACAAGTTCCACATTCCATTGGGTGGTCAGTTAAAACTAGTTCGACAATATTTTTTCTTAAAGCCGTTAAATTTTCATTATTTGTAAAGATGTATTGGTTTTCACCAACTGGTGTATGGCATGATGCTACAACTTTAGTTGGACCATCTTTTACAAGAGCCACCTCTACAGAACAAACTCTACAAGCACCATAAGGGGCTAAATTTGGATCATCACAAAGGGTTGGAACTTTTTTTTCACCCAAATAACTTTTTACAAAATTTAAAACAGAGGTATGGTTTGGACCAATTTCATATGGCTTTCCATCTATGTAGGCGATTTTTCTTTTTTCTGAGCTCATTAATTATCTTTCACCATATCATCCTTCATTTCATCACCAAAATATTTTAATATATTCATGATGGGAGTAGGAATTGCTCCACACAAAGCACATAAACAGCCTTTTTGCATAGTTACGAGCAGCTCATTTAGTAATTTTAATGGAATCTTAGCAGTTTTATTCTTTGCTTGATCAAACATTTCCTTACCTCTGTAAGAACCAAGTCTTCCAGGAAAGCATTTTCCACATGATTCTTCGGCAGAAAACTCAAATAAATGATGGATATATTCAACCATAGGAAAGTCTTTTGGAATACTTACTATACTTGCGTGTCCTAACATAAAACCTGCAGCAGTAAATTCTTGAAAATCTAAATTTAATTTTTCAATCTCGGTAATAGGAATTACACCTCCTAATGGACCTCCAATTTGTAATGCTTTAATGGGCTCTTTAAAACCACCACCAATATCATTTAAAACTTTTTTCATTGGTGTTCCCATTTCAACTTCATAAACACCTGGATTATTGAAAAAACTATCAAAGCAAACTAATTTGGTTCCAGCAGATTTTTTATTTCCAATTGCAGAAAACTTATCAGCTCCATTGATAAGTATACCCGTAGCTGCAGCTAATGTTTCAACATTATTCACAACTGTTGGTTTCTTGTAAAGACCTTCAGTGACAGGGAAGGGAGGTCTGACATCTACTTCAGCTCTTCTTCCTTCAATTGATGCAATCAATGCTGTTTCTTCTCCACAAATATAAGCACCTTGACCAATACAAATATTTAAATCAAAAGAAAATTTAGTTCCTAAAATATTTTCACCAAGTAAGCCTGCTTTTTTTAAAGAATTAATTGCTCCATTAATTGCTTCTATAGATTTTGGGTACTCTCCTCTTATATATAAAACACCTTCATCACTACCAATAACATAACCACAAATAACCATTCCAAATAAAACTTTTAATGGTTGATCTTCTAATAAATATCTATCAGAGAAAGCACCTGAGTCACCTTCATCGGCATTACATATAACATATTTTTTTTCAGAAGAAGCTTTTCTACAAAAATCCCATTTCATACCGGTAGGAAAACCAGCACCACCTCTGCCAGTTAAATTAGAGTCTAGGAGGGATTTAGTTATCTCTTGTTTGTCAGTAGCAATAAATTTTTTTAATTGTTCCTTAAATTGATCTAAATTAGAAAGTTTGTCATCCATTAAAAAACTAGTTGAGGCATAACTTTTAGAAAAGAATTTTTCTTGAACTATGTCTTCACCTTTAATTATTTGATCAATCTTATTAATATCGTTTCCGGCATAATTCTCACCATCATAATGAAAAGCATTATTTTCATAGCAGTGACCAAGGCAAAACATTTCACCAACTTTATCGTCACCTAATTTTTCTTGTAATTTTTTTTTAAGCGGCTCTTGAGTACCAGCACACATGCAAGCGCTTCCATTGCAAACAAAAGCTTTTTTTTCTCTATGAGAGGGTCTTAAAAATTCATAAAAACTTTCTGCACCATGTATAGTTGAGATACCCATGTTATATTCTTTTGCAATTTCCTTTATACCATCAGCATTATTTGATTTTAATGATCGTTCAGATATTTTTTCGAACAGATTATTCTTTAAACCTATTCTGCCGGATAAATTACTTATATTTTTTGACACTTATTAACCTTTAATTATCACTCTGTCTTCATTACTATAAATATTAAAACTATCTTCTTTTACAAAACCTATCAATGTAATGTCAAACTTATTAGCTAAATCGATTGCTAGACTTGTTGGCGCACCAACTCCAATTAGAATACCAATATTGGTCATTAAAACCTTTTGAACTAGCTCAAAATTTAGTCTTCCAGAGCATGTTATAAATTGGGAAGAGGGGGTTAATAATCCCTTATTTAATGAATAACCAATTAATTTATCAAGAGCATTATGTCGACCAACATCCTCTTTTATACACACTATTCCACCATCGCTTGTAAATAGGCCACTAGCATGAATGCCACCTGTCTTAGAAAACTCTGATTGATTATCCCTTAGCACAGAAGGAGATTTGATAATTATTTCTTTAGAGATTTTAGGTAAAGATTTTAAGACCTTATCTTTTTTGATAATCTCTAATGAATCTAAAGAGGTTTTACCACAAACACCACAAGATGAATTTGTTAAAAAATTTCTTTTAATCTTATCAATATCTATGTTTTCAGAATTGTTTAATGTGACAACAATTTTATTTTGAAGTTTATATTCACCTACATAATCTCCAACACTCTCAATTTTCTCAATATATTCATTTTTTTCAATAATTTTTTCGTTGAAAAGAAAACCTCTAACTAGGTCTTCATCATTACCTGGCGTTCTCATTGTTATAGAGATTATATTTTGTATCCAAGTTTCTTTAGTTTTAAATTTGATTGAAATTTCTAAAGGTTCTTCAATAGAGATTAAGTCTTCTACATTATTTAAATTATTAGACTTATATTTTTGTATTTTATATTTTGAGGTCATTGGATTAACTTAAGGGGTAGTTCTTTTTTAAAATAAATTTATTTAAGATTATTCCAAAAATTAAAATTATTAAACAACCAAAAATTATAGGATTTATTAAATATTCAAATGAAACACCTCCAATGATGACCATAATAGGGTTTCCACCTGCTGGTGGATGAACAACATCTAACACAATCATAAAAAAAATACCGAACCCAACTGCTAAGGCAATATTTATAAATATTGGTAGATCAACATAGTTTACAAACAAAATTCCTATTAGTGCAGTTATGAAATGACCAAAGAATATATTTTTAGGTTGAGCGAATGGGCTTTCAGGAAATCCGTATAGTAATACCATTGAAGAACCAAAAGAGGCCGCTAAAAATAACCCCATTGTAGTTTTATATGTGAGCAGCGTAAGAAACCCAATAGTAATAGTTGATAAAACTCCTGCGATAGATGCTTTTAAAAGTTTTTCTTTAGTAATGTTAATCATGATTAAAACTTCAATGCCTTCGATATTGTTTTAAACGGTAATAAAAGACATTCTTTTCTTGAGATATTATCTTTATTCATAATTTCTTTGAAATCATTCCATTTTTTTTCAATTTTAATATCTGTTTCATTAAACAAACCTTCAATTGAAATAATAAGAGACTTAATATCACTTATATTTTGATCAATAATCTTTTGGGACAGCATACTAACTGATGCCTGACAATATACACATGAACGGCACTGGTAACCCATATCCTTAATTTTATCATTTTTCACAATTAATCTGATTTCCATTTCGTCACCACACAAGGGGTTTTTATTTTTTGAGTGATGGGTATGATTTTTAACTATTTTGTGATTTGCTGTGTTAGATGCAATTTCGAGAATTCTTAGGTCCATTATAATTCTTTAATTAAGAGATTAATGTTTTATATTTTGATTAATGAATGATAACAATATTTTAGCTGTTGTACTAGCAGGTGGAAAATCAAAAAGATTTGGGCAAGATAAAAATTGCGTAAAACTTGGATCCAAAACATTGCTAGAGCATGTTTTGTTCAAAATTAGCAATAAATTTAAAGAAATATTGATTGTCTCAAGTAATCCATTGAAGATAGAAGAAGCAAAAAATACCACAGTAATTCCAGATTGTTTTAATGATCTAGGACCTTTAGCAGGAGTGCTAAGTTCCATGAAGTGGGTAAAAGAAAATAAAAAATCATACAAATGGATTGCAACTTTTCCATCTGATACTCCATTTTTTGATCCAATTATTATTGAAGAATACAAAACAAGAATTGAACAAAGTAAAAGCAGTTTATATTTTGTTAAATCTAACGAAAAAAGACATAATATTTTTGGTTTATGGTCAATTGATTTAATGGAAAAATTAGAAGAAGATTTAATAATAAATAATTATCGAAAAGTTGAGGAATGGGCTAATAAAGTTGGTGTGAGTACAATTGATATTAAAATAAAAAATTATGATCCTTTTTTTAATATAAATACCAAAGAAGACCTTGAAGTTGCTCAAACTATTTTAAATCTTGATAAAAATGATTGATTACAAAAAAGCAAAAAATATTTTAATAAAATCAAAAATAAACATTAAAGATGAAGTTATAAACACATCAAAATCATTAAATAGAATTAATGTTCAAGACATTTACTGTCCTGTGAATTATCCTGCAGGAACTAATGCTGCATTTGACGGTTTTGCCATTAATTCTAAAGACACATCTACGATTAATAAAAAAAATCCTAAAGAATTTAAAATTTTAAAATCAATATCAGCAGGTGATAATCCTAAATTAAATAAGGTAAAAAAATTTCAAGCTGTTGAAGTGATGACGGGTGCTCTAATTCCTAAATATTTTGATACCATTATTCCCATAGAAAAAATTGTGTTTACTAACAATAAAAAGTCTATCGTAATAAATGAAAAGATTAAAACTAATCAACATATAAGACATGCGGGATCTGATTATAAAAAAAAGGAATTAGTTATTAATAAAGGAACTATTATCCAGCCATCACATATCTTAGCCTTTAAAACATTGGGTATTAAAAGTATTAAAGTTAAAAAGAAGCTTAATATTTTATTTTTTTCCACAGGAAATGAAATTTCAAATAATGTAGATATTGCTGATTGGAAGGTTAGAAATTCAAATAGTCATTATATAAAATCTTTATCTAATAATTTTTTGTTTAATTATATAGAAGGTGGAATTTTGAGAGATAAAGATGAACAGTTTTTTAAAAAACAAATTGATAAAAATCTTAGATCAAAAATAGATATCATAATTACCTCAGGTGCTGTTTCAGCAGGTAAACATGATTTTATCCCCTCTGTAGTAAAAAAATTTAATTTATCAAATTTTTTCAAAGGGGTGGCCATTAGACCGGGTAAACCAATTTTATTTGCTAAATTTAAAGGAAGTGAAAAGGCTTTCTTTGGGCTTCCAGGTAATCCTATTTCTTCTTCCGCCTGCTTTAGATTTTTTGTATATCCCTATATTTTAAATATCCTTGGAGTTAAGGAGGAAAAACCTTTTAAAGCTAAGTTAAAAAATTCTTTCTTTAAGAAAAAAAATTTTACTAGATTTATAAAAGCAAGGCTTACTACAACTCATAATGGAAATTTAGAAATCAAGGTACTCAAAGGTCAAGAATCTTTTAGAATAAAATCTTTTGTAGAGTCTAATATTTGGGGCCTATTTAAACATGGTCAGTCAAATTTTAAAAAGAGCGAACTTATTGATTGCTATTCTCCAATTGGTTCAAATATTAATATTTTTAAATAGATCTCATTTTTATTGTAGTGCCAATTAATAAGCATTAAGTATCGAATTATGATTGAGCAAAAAAATGAAAAAATTGCAATTCCAGTAGTTTTATTAGCAGGTCTTATATGGTCCTTTGGACCTTTGGTTGTAAGATACATGGATCAACCCAATTTAGTTCCATGGCAATATATTTTTGCACGTGGTCTTACAATTTTTTTGATTTTAAATCTTTATCTTTTTTTTGAAGAGGGAAAAGATTTTTATAAGAATTATTTAAAGATTGGAATTTCAGGTATCATTGGCGGAACGGGACTAGGTATTGCAATGATTACCTTTATTTATTCAATAACAAATACTAGTGCAGCCGTTACTTTACTCTGTTTAGCTGCAATGCCATTTTTTACAGCTTTATTAGGTTTCTTATTTTTAAAAGAAAAAATTTCACTTAATGTTTGGATAGCTATATTTATTGCAACCGTTGGAATAATAATCATAGCCATTGGTAATACTGAAAAAAATTCTTTATTAGGGCTTATTTTTGGGATGACTTCTTCAATTGGGTTTTCTGTTTTTTCAGTGACTTTGAGATGGAAAAAAGAAACACCAAAATTTACAACAGTAGCTTTTGCAGGTTTATTTTGCTTTGTAGTTGCTGCAATAGTTATTTTATCTAATGATATGGTTTTCTTGTCTTCAAGTTATAACGGAGCATTATTTTCTATACATGGAACGTTAGTTTGTATGGGTTTAATTTTATATTCTATTGGATCAAAAGCAATCCCCGCTGCAGAACTTACTTTATTGTCACTAACCGAAGTTATAGGAGGAATTTTTTGGGTATGGGTTCCAATTTTAGGAATTAATGAAATTCCGTCGACTAATACGATAATAGGTGGCTTCTTTCTTTTTATGTCTATCATTTATTATAGTCTTACAATTAAAACTAATAGACGGTTTATCGCTCTTAATTAATTATAATGGAAAGACCAAATTTTTTTACTCTAAAGAATGGTGAAAAGGCTAAACTACCTTTTACAGATCAAGAATATCAAAGTCGATTAACTAAATTAAGAACCACAATGAGTAAAAATAATCTTGATATGATTATTTTAACTTCAATGCACAACATTGCTTACTATACAGGATTTATTTATTGTTCTTTTGGTAGACCTTATGGCTGTGTAGTAACAGCTAATAAAATTTCAACAATTTCAGCAAACATTGATGCTAGTCAACCTTGGCGTAGATCTCATAGTGATAATGTTATTTATACTGATTGGAAAAGAGATAATTTTTTAAAAGCAATTGTTTCAATTATTGGAAGAGACGAACCTCCTAAGAATATTGGTATTGAAAATGATCATGTAACCTTAGATGTTAAAGAAAAGCTTACGTCTATTTTTACTTTTTCAGTTTTCAGCGATGTTTCAAAAGATTTAATGCAACTTAGAATGATTAAATCTGCTGAAGAAATAGAAATTATTAAAAATGGTGCAAGAATTGCTGATCTTGGGGGCGAAGAAATTGTCAAAAATATTAAAGTTGGAGAAAGCGAGCTTGAAATTGCAATAGCCGGTAGAGATAGAATGGAGCGTGAAATTGCAAAAACGTACCCTGATGCAGAATATATGGATACATGGGTTTGGTTTCAGTCGGGACTTAATACGGATGGTGCTCATAACCCAAAAACCAATAGAAAATTAAAATCAGGAGATATTCTTTCTTTAAATACTTTCCCTATGATTTCAGGGTACTACACAGCTTTAGAGAGAACTCTTTTTTTAGATAAAATTGATGATGCATCCTTAAAAGCTTGGGAAGCAAATGTTAAAGTTCATAAAAGAGGATTAGAGCTAATTAAACCAGGTGTAAAATGTTCTGATATTTGTCATGAGTTGAATGAACTATTTGCTGAGCTTGGTTATCTTCATTATAGAACATTTGGTTATGGTCATTCATTTGGTGTCCTATCTCATTTCTATGGAAGAGAAGCAGGATTAGAACTTCGTGAAGATATAGATACTGTTTTAGAGGAAAACATGGTGGTTTCTATGGAACCAATGATCATGATACCAGAGGGTAAACCAGGAGCTGGTGGATATAGAGAGCATGATATCTTGGTTATAGGAAAAGATAATGCAGAAAACATTACTAAGTTTCCTTTTGGTCCAGAACATAATATTATCAAATCATAAATTATGAGTGAAAAAACTGTAGTTAATAGTTGGAATGAATGGGATCCTTTAAAACATGTAATTGTTGGCAAAGCTGATGGTACTTGTATTCCAGCACCAGAACCTGCATTAGATGCAAAAGTTCCAGAGGACAGTGACATGCGAGGTCAGTTTGGACCAAGAACAAAAGATACAGTTGATAAGGCAAATGAACTTTTAGACAATTTTTCAAACATGCTTGAAAAAAGAGGTATCAAGGTCGATAGACCAGACCCAATAGATTTTAGCCAAAAAACATCTACACCAGACTGGGAGGCGGAAACAATGTTTGGCTGCATGCCACCACGAGATGTGTTGTTAACTGTGGGTAGTGAAATTTTAGAGGCGACAATGAGTTATAGATGTAGATGGTTCGAGTACCTTTGTTACCGACCATTATTACAGAAATATTATAATGATGACCCTAATATGAGACACGAGTCTGCGCCAAAACCAAGGTTAACTGATGCAGATTATAGGAAAGATTATTTATCTGATAAAATTGGTATTCAAAAAAGATTAGAGTGGACTGAAGATAAGTTTTTTGTAACAACTGAAGAAGAACCATTATTTGATGCAGCAGATGTTTTAAGATTTGGAAAAGATTTAGTAGTTCAGCATGGATTTACTACTAATCTTAAAGGAATTGATTGGCTTAAAAGACATTTTAAAGATCATAGAGTTCATGCTGTTAATTTTCCAGGTGATCCTTATCCAATTCATATCGATGCAACCTTTACTCCTATTAAAGAAGGATTAATCATTAATAATCCTCAAAGAAGATTGCCAAAAGAACAAAGAAAATTATTTGAAAATAATGGATGGGAAATTATTGATAGCGCACAACCCGCACATAATGAGCCACCACCATTATGTTATTCTTCAACTTGGTTATCAATGAACGTTCTAGTATTAGATCCAAAAACTGTTTGTGTTGAAAAAAGTGAGGTATATCAGGCAGAACAATTAGATAAATTAGGAATGGAAGTAATCCCTGTTGATTTAAGAGATGCTTATGCATTTGGTGGAGGCCTTCATTGTTGTACAGCAGATGTTTACCGTGAAGGTGAATTAAAAGATTATTTTCCAAAACAATAAATATGGCAACAGTTAAAACAAAAAGAGAGCGAATAAAATTTGCTTCTGATAATGTAGCGGGCGCATGTCCTGAGGTATTAGATGCGATATTGAAAGCTAATGATGGTGATAGCACTCCATACGGCAATGATCAAATATCAGCTGATTTACAAAAGAAGTTTTCAGAACTATTTGAAAAAGATGTAATTGTTTTTCCAACTGCATCAGGAACGGCTGCTAATGCATTAGCTTTAGCAACAATGACACCATCATATGGTAATATTTATTGTCATAAACTTTCTCATATTAATACAGATGAATGTGGGGCACCTGAGTTTTATACAGGGGGAGGAAAATTAGTTACTTTAAATGGAATAAATGGAAAAATAACACCTGAAGAATTAGATCAGTCTATTACTGGTAAAGGCATTGTGCATCATACTCAACCTGCCTCAGTAAGCATTACTCAAGTTTGTGAAACAGGAGAAGTATACCAATTAGATGAGATTAAAAAGATTTCTGAAATTACGCATAAGCACAACTTAAACATGCACATGGATGGAGCACGATTTGCTAATGCTTTAACTGCATTAAATTGTACTCCTGCTGAGATGACCTGGAAATCAGGCATTGATGTTTTATCATTTGGAGCAACCAAAAATGGTTGTCTTGCAGCAGAGGCAATAATTTTTTTTAATAAAAATCTAGTGGGTAATATTGCTTTTTTAATGAAAAGAGCAGGGCATTTATTATCTAAGATGCGTTTTGTATCTGCTCAGCTTGATGCATATATTTCAAATGATGTCTGGTTAAGGAATGCAAGACATGCAAATAAGATGGGAAAAAAATTAAGTGAAGGATTAGCAAAACATAATAGTATTAAACTAGCATATCCAACAGAAGCGAACGAAGTTTTTGCAAAATTTCCAAGAAATATGATTGAGCATTTAAATTCTGAAGGCTACAAAATGAATGAAGATGAGCTTGATGGACAAGCAGTTAGATTAGTTGCTGCCTGGAATACTCAAGAGAGTGATGTGGATCAATTATTAGAGACCTTAAAAAAATCTAACTAGGATTTTGTTTTAAAAATTCAATATATTTAACAACTTCATCAAATTGTTCGTCAGGTATATCTTTATAAGAGTTCTCAAATTTCTCTTTGACACATAAAGCAACATGGGCGTAGGGGTTTCTTCCTTTAGGATGATTTGGATGGCTTGGTAACTGACCCACCAAATAATCGCCAGCTTCCTGTATCATTTTCCACAGTTTACTTGCGTTTTCTTTATCCAAGTTTAGTTTTGAGAGGTTTTGTCGATTTTAAAATTTTCTAAAGCTGAAGTAGTTACCTCTGAGTCTTGATTATTATCTATCTCTTTTTTTGCAGATTCTCTTTCTTTAAACTTTTGTTCTTTTATTAATTCTTCTTGTAATTTTAATTTTTGTTCTTGGTCAAATTTTTCTTCCCATTCTTTCAATTTAATATTTTCAATTTTTTTCTTTAATTCCTCTTGCTCTCTTATTTCTTTTAAAAATTTTTCTTTTTTTCTTCTTTCCTTTAATTCTTTGTTTTTTTGTTCTTCTTCCCTAACTCTTAAATCTAATTCTTTTCTATTTTGCTCTTCTTCTTTAAGTTTAAGCTCTTTTTCTTTTACTCTGAGATCTTTGTCAATTTGACCCAAATCTTCATCTTTTTTAATTAGTCTTTTATTTTCTATTTTAATAGACTCTTCTTTAGTTTTTAATTCTTTATCTTTTAAATTTAATTTATTATTTTCTTTTTGAAGTTTTTCTTTCAAAATTTTTAATTCTTTTTGTTCTTTTAAAATCTCATTTTTTTCTTCAAGTTTTTTTAACTTAATTTTTTTGATTTTTTTATTTTCTAAGTTTTTTCTATATTTTGAATATGCATTACTTAAAGTATTGGTGGTAATAGAAGCTAGCTTTGTTAAGCTAGACTTATTTTTTGAAGATTTAATTTTTTTTTTTTTTATTTCTTAAAGGCATTCTTTTAAAAAAATTATTTGATCAAATAAATCATGAATACTCAATAAGATTTATATTATTTTTTTTAAATGCTGTCTAAAATGAGTTCAACCTATGATTGTTATTTTATGATTTTTAATCTCTAAAGTTAACAAATTCTATTGGAAGACCAATATCAATAGCGCTTATTGCTGACATAGCCTCCTGAAGATCGTCTCTTTTTTTTCCTTCAGCTCGTAATTCTTCTCCTTGAATTTTAATCTGAATTTTAAGTTTTAATTTTTTTATTTCAGCAATAATTTTTTTTGCATTTTCTTGGCTAATACCTTCTTCTAGTTCACTAACTTGTCTGATTGATGAACCTGCAGCATTTTCTGAATTTTTAACTGATAATACTCTTGGATCTACTTTTCGTCGGATAAGATGAACCTGTAATAATTCATTAACTTGTTTTAATTTTAGCTCATCGGGAGCTAATGTGGTGATAATCTTATCTTTTCTTTCAATTGAAATATTAAGCCCTTTAAAGTCAAATCGATTACCAATTTCTCTTAGGCAGTTTGCAAGAGCATTATCAAATTCTGGGTAACTAACTTTACTGATTACATCAAATGAGGGCATAATTTTTTATTATCTAATGATTTAACCTTAACAAAAATTTTCATAATTGACTATTTGATTTATTTTGAAACTCTTTTAAGTTGCAGTTATATGGAAGATTTAGTCAAAAAATTAGAAGAACAGATCAGCTTTCTTCAAAATGAAATATCCCAAATGAGTGATGAACTGTATTCTCAACAAAAAGAAGTATCAGTTTTAAAAAAACAAGTTTCAAATCTTGAAAAAAGAATTAACGAATTAGAGAACAGTGATGAAGCAGGTATGGTTATGATTGATAAAAAACCTCCACATTATTAAATATTATTAATAATCCATGACAGAAAAATTTGACGTTATTGTAGTAGGTGCAGGTGCTGCTGGCATGATGAGTGCTATAGAAGCTGGTAAACGTGGACGCAAAGTACTTTTGGTTGATCATGCAAAAAAAATAGGAGAAAAAATTAGAATATCAGGTGGTGGAAGATGTAACTTTACAAACATACATACACACCCCAGTAAGTTTATTTCAAATAATCCAAAATTTGTAATATCAGCTTTAAAACAATACACCCAAAATAACTTCATAGATTTAATAAAGAAACATAATATTAAATTTCATGAAAAAAAATTAGGACAACTTTTTTGTGATGAAAGTGCTCAACAAATTATAGATATGTTACTTTTAGAGTGTGAGATGGCAAATGTAGTTTTAAAAAAAGATACAACAATTGATGATATTGATAAACAAAATGATAAATATTTTATAGTTGTTGGGAGTGATAAATATTCTTGTCAGTCATTAATTATTGCAACTGGCGGTTTATCTATTCCAAAAATTGGAGCAAGTAAATTTGGTTATGATATTGCTCAAAAATTTAATTTAAAAATTATTGAAACATTACCTGCGTTAGTTCCTTTAACTTTTAGTGAAAAAATACTAGCAATATGTAAGGAGCTTACTGGGTTATCTGTTGAAGCAGTTGTTTCATTTAAAAAGATTTTTTTTGAGGAGGGTATGTTGTTTACCCATAGAGGTTTGAGTGGACCCTCTATACTGCAAATCTCTTCTTATTGGAAATTAGGAGATGATATTATGATTAATTTGTCACCAAAACTAGATGTAAATAAATTTCTAAATGATAGAAAAACTTCTAATCCTAAACAAGATATAAATATTATAGTTTCTGAAATTCTTCCTAAACGGTTAGCTCATATAATCTGTAATGAAAATAATGTTAATGGAAATATATGTGAATTATCTAACAAAGTATTAGCCAGTTTGAGTAATTCTATAAATGCTTGGGCGATAAATCCAACTGGAACCGAAGGTTATAGAACTGCTGAAGTTACTTTGGGTGGTATTGATACTGAAGAAATTTCTTCTAAAACAATGATGTCTAATAAACACCCTGGATTATTTTTTATTGGAGAGGTAGTTGATGTTACTGGCCATCTAGGTGGTTATAATTTTCAATGGGCTTGGTCTTCGGGGTATGTGGCTGGCCAATATGCTTAAAGATTTGTTGCTGGTTGAACTTCTTCAGGTTTTTTTGTTTCTTCAATAAGTTCTGTTGTTGGGTTTAATTCAATACCAGCAGGTGTAATAGTTGAAGGCATAGCAATGAATTGAGAGTCTGGGTTTTCAACTGTATCTCTAATTCTCATTCTATAGATACCAAACATACCTATTAAAGCATGAAAGAAAAGTAAAAATACAAAAAAACCATTAGAACCAACAATATTCATAAATATAGAACAAAGGAATGGACCACTCATGGCACCCAGGCCAAATGTAAACTGTATACCAGCTCCAGCTGCTACAAATTTTTCTTTCGGTATATAGTCATTCGTGTGCGCACAAATCAAAGAGAACATTGGAAGACTACATATAGAAAATAATATTAAAGATATGTAAAACCAAGTTCTGTCAGTTGCTAATTCACCTGGTAAGTACATTTGACCTGATGATAGAATAGCAAGTAAAGCAAATAAAGATGCTCCAAATGTTGAAATTACTATTACTTTTCTTCTATCATATTTATCAGAAAGTTTTCCAATAGGATATTGAGATATAGCGCCAGAAATTGCTAAAAGAAAAGTTACAAGTGATATTTGAAAAATAGTAAAATTCATCGATGCCGCATATACTGCTAACAATGTAAATAGCGCTGACTGGATTGTTCCATAAAAAAGAGCACTTACCATTCCAAACGGTGAAGTTTCATAAAGTTCTTTTAAAGGCATACCTTGAATTTTTTTAAATGTAGGTGGTTTTTTTTTAGTTAAGAGAATAGGCATAAGGGCAACAGACGTAATAATTGAAACTAATATAAAGGGTTGATAATTTTCAGGTCTACTAAAGTTCAATAAAAACATTCCTATACCCATTGATCCATATAAAATAACCATATAAATTGATAAAACACTTCCTCTATTTTGATTAGTTGACCTGTCGTTCAACCAACTTTCAGCAACAGTATAAATACAAACCATACTTATTCCTGTTAAAACTCTTAGAATAAACCAAACATAAGGATTAATAAAAACTGAATGAACCAATATAACCAATGATGCTAAAGACGCAAAAGCTGCAAAAACTCTAATATGACCTACTCTGGAAATAAGATTAGGAATTATCATTGAACCTATAAAGTACCCAACAAAATAACCTGACATCATAAACCCAGTTGCCGTTAGACTAAATTGCTCTTGAACAGCCCTTACACCTAATAGGGACCCTTGAAATCCATAGGCCATCATTAAGAACCCAATACCTAAAAACAGTGCCCAAGAATTCTTTAAAACTTTATTCATAAAATTGACCGTACATATTTCTCATCTACTTTCAAATCAAGTCTTTATTATGATTAAATTATGAATTCTTCAGTTTAATAAAAGAGTGGATTGCAATAGCTGTGATGATAACAGCACCACCTTGGATAGTCTCAAGGCTGGGTTGCTCTTTAATAATCATCCATACCCAAATAGGACCAATTATTGTCTCCAATAAAAAAAACAAGTTAACTTCAGCTGCAGGTATGAATCTTGGAGCTATAGTGACTAGTACAAAAGGTATAGCAACACACATAATACACATTAATGGAACGATAATTAGATCACTATCCACCAGTGCAAAACTTTCAATAAATAGGAGAGCAAACATAGCTACAATTAATTTTCCAACAACAGCTGCTGGAATTAGGTTCTTGTCTTTTGCAGATCTGATAGTAACAGCACCTACAGCAAGGCCTAAAGCAGTTATTAAACCTAATATATCTCCAAAAAAATTACCTAATTGTAACGAATCGTAGAATATATAAATAGCAGCGGTAAAGGTTACAAATATTGTAATCCATGTTTTTCTATCAGGTAATTCTTTTAAAAATATCGCTCCAAGTATTGCTGATAACATGGGTGCCATTGCAATCATAACCAATGTGTTTGCAACATTGGTATTTTGTATTGAAACAACAAAAGTAATATTGGTTACAGAAAAAGTACCAATATAGAGCAGGCCATGATAGCCGCTTGAAAAAAGCATTTTAAAGAAATTCAATTTATAAATTAATAACATTCCTAAAAATACAGTGACAAAAGGAATAAGACCTCGATAAAAAACAAGCCCCCAAGTATCGACATTAGAAAGTCTTATAAATAAACTATCAGGAGTAATGAACATTACTGCAACAAATGCGAGTAAAGAACCTTTTTGCTGTTCAGATAAATTATTCAAGCTCCTAATCCTTTCCAAAATACTTTTGCAAGATTAATATTTGTAAGATCATAAAAAGACTTTAGTCCCGTAGGAGAAGTTACATTAATATCTCCATTTAATTTTTGGTCAATAAAATCAATACCAGAAAAATAGATTTTATTTTTTTTAAGATCTTTACCAATTAAATTTGAAATTTTGTTTTCTAATTTTGTTAATTTTATAGAAATAGGTATAGCTCCTTTACTCATGTTACTTAAAAAAGATCCCTTTTTTGGAACTCTAGAGATGGCACCACAAACTTTACCATTAATTATAAAAACTCTTTTATCTCCAAACTTAATTTTAGGTAAAAATTTTTGACACATGATATGTCCGTGTTTTTTAATAAAGTTTGTAATAAATTTAGTATTTATTTTGTTTTGAAATAAGTGAATATCATTTCCACTAAAGCTATGAATAGGTTTTATAATCATTTTTTTGTTTTTAGAAAAAAATTTATTAATTTCATTCATATCTTTTGTGAAAATTGTATTGGGCATATATTTTTGAAAAAATGTTGAATATAGTTTTTCAGAGATATTTCTAATAGATGTTGGATTGTTAATAATTTTAACTTTATTTTTTATCTTATCCAATATGTAAGTTGTTGAAATGTATTCTAAATTAAAAGGAGGATCTTGACGTATCAAAATATACTTACATTTAGTAAGTTCCAGTTTTTGTTTATTTAATATTTTAAAAAAACGTTTATTTGAATAATTAAACTCTACATAAAATCCATTAGCTATGACCTTATTGTCGATTATAGAAAGGTCTTCAGGCTCATAATAAAAAATTTTGTATTTTAATCTTTGTGCTTCAACAGCTAGAAATATACTAGTATCAGTTAGAGGTTTTAGTTTTGAAGGATGATCACCTTGAATTGCAACTATCTTATTTGTCATATAAATCGTTTAAATTTTCATTCTTAGAAAATTTATCTATCATATGATCTGCGTTTGTTGTCTTATTATCAATTAGTTTATCTAAGTGATTTAAAAATTTAGCCTCATTATCATTAGATTTATTCAAAATATCTCTGTTTAATAATCCTTTTCTTGAAATGCCAAGCAGCAATGATGACCAATGTAATAGATCTTTTCCCATTAACTCGGTATTAAAACCTTTTTTAGGTGCCTCTAGGTAGGCATTAATTATTTTGTTTTTATCCCATTTAGAAATTAATTCATAAGCTTCATCTAAGTTACCATATAAAATTCCAGTGTTAAAAGCAGGTCCTGAGCACAAACAATCCCAACCACAAGTATCCATTGATCTTAATTCTATATATTTCTTAAGTCTATTTTCTGTAAAAATTGTACTTAAGTGAGTGGTTAAATCGTCTTCGGTTGGAAGTCTGTTATTAATTTTATTAATTTTTCCATTCATGAAGTCTGAAAATGAATAATTGCTTCCTGATAAATATTCTTTTTCATTTTGAATAAATAATAAAGGAAAGTTTATTGAAAAATCTGCATATTTTTCAAAATCCATATTATCAAAAAAAACTTCAGGTAAACCACCTCTAGATGTCTCTTGCCAAACTTTTGATCGATAAGAACTGTAACTGCTATTTTTTTTTCAACTATTGAAGAATTTGCAAATAATGCAATAGATATGGGCACAATAGAATTTATTATCTTAAATTTTTTAATAAAATCTTTTTCAGAATCGTAATCTAAATTAAGCTGTGTACCACAAGTCCTATACATCATATCTAAGCTCAAAGAACCCCCATTAGGCATATCTTTAGTCATTACTTGATATCTTTGTTTTGGATTATTAGGGACTTCACTAAGGCTTGAAATAGGATCAAAACCGGCACTAACAATTTTTAAATTTAATTTTTTAGTTACTAGTTGCAACTCAAATAAATAATCATGAGACTCAGCACAAGCTTCATGAATATTGTTTAATTTATCACCTGATAATTCAATTTGATTTCCAGGCTCAAGAGTAATACTTTTTCCCTGTTTCTGTAATCCAATAATATTTTCTTTTTCCATTATTGGCTTCCAGCCAAACTCACTCAGTAGTGAAAACATTTTAAGGACAGTAGGGTAATCTACTCTTCGATTTGTTTTTTCATCAAATAAAAACTTTTCATGCTCAATACCAATTTTAAAATCTTTAATATCTTTAATTCCAGATTCAAAATATTTGATTATGTGCTCTTTATGAGTGATCATTAATTTATATATAAGGATTTAAAGTTTATTTTAAAGTCTTTATGTTTAGCTCTTCTTTATGAGAATTGTGTAATAGTTACTCTAGCTATTCGAAGCAGTGCTTAGTAATGATAATTGAGTAATTTTATCATCACCTAGCTCATCTATAGGCTTAACAGGGTATTCACCTGTAAAATAATGATCAGTTAATTGAGGGTACGTGTCATTACGTTTTTCAAATCCTATTGCTCTATACAACCCCTCAAGTGATAAAAAATCTAAAGATTTAGCACCTATATATTCACAAATTTCTTCATTTGTTTTGTTTGCTGCAAGAAGCTCTTTTTTAGTTGGTGTATCCACCCCATAAAAGTCTGGATACCTAATTTCTGGACAGGCAATTTTAACATGAACTTCTTTTGCACCAGCGTCATAAAGCATTTTAACAATTTTGTGTGAAGTTGTTCCTCGGACAAGCGAGTCATCTATTAAAATAATTCTTTTATCTTTAATTGTAGATTGATTAGCATTTAATTTTAATTTAACTCCCAAGCTTCTAATTTTTTGACTTGGTTCTATAAAAGTTCTTCCAACATAATGATTTCTAATTAAACCTAATTCAAAATTAATTCCTAAGTGTTGAGCAAATCCGAGTGCTGCAGCATTTCCTGAGTCTGGTACAGGAACTACTATATCTGCATTAATTTTATTTTCTTTAGCAAGTTCTATTCCTAAATTTTTTCTATGCTCATAGGCTGATTTTCCATCTAATAAACTATCTGGTCTTGCAAAATAAATATATTCAAAAACACAAGGCCTAACTTTTCTTGCTGGGAAGGGTTTAAAACTTTTTAACTCATTATTTTCAATCAAAACAATTTCACCATTTTCTACATCTCTTACGTACTTTGCTCCTATAATATCTAGCGCACATGTTTCAGACGCCAAGACGTAACTATCTTTTATTTTACCAATAATTAAAGGTCGTATTCCATGTGGGTCCCTAACACCTATTAATGTGTTTTGTGTGAGCATAACCAATGCGTAACCACCTTGAATTTGAAATATTGCATCAATAACTTTATCAACTGTATTGTTTCTTTTTGACTTTGCTATTAATTGAACAATTGTTTCAGTATCTGATGTTGTGTAAAAAATTGCACCATCTTCAACTAACTTATTTCTAAGTGTAACAGAGTTAGTTAAATTCCCATTATGGGCAACACCAATACCACCTGCGTTAGTATCTGCAAAAAAAGGTTGGATATTTCTTAAGGTATTTTCACCAGTAGTACTGTATCTGTTATGACCGATAGCATATTTTCCAAGTAAATTTTTTAAAACTTTTTCTTTATTAAAGTTATCTCCAACCAAACCAAATCTTTTTTCTGAATGATATTTTTCTCCATCAAATGATACAATTCCACAACCTTCTTGACCTCTATGTTGAAGAGCATGAAGACCCAATGCAGTTAGAGCAGCAGCATCATCACTATTGCTTATACCAAATACACCGCATTCTTCATTTAATTTAGGATTATAAATCTTGAATTTTTTCTTTAGAATCTTGATAGTTTTTTTCATTTGGAAACTCTTTTAATAAATAATTACTACCTTTTTCTATATATGGAAAGGCGTATGATTTATCAGTATTAATCGGCCATTTACTATAATTATATACAATATCTATAGCTGAAAATAAAAAAATACAGATTACATAACTTCGAATAAATCCAAAAAATAACCCAAATAAAGAATCGAGCCTTCCTAGTCCAACAAATTTTACCGTCTTACTAATAGCCTTATTTGCAATTAGAACAATAAAGATAACTAAAACAAAAATAGTTATGCCGAGCGTAATATCTAAGACATATTCACTATCAATTATATTTTTAAAATAAGGCTTAACTTTTGGAAATAGAATTAAAGTTACAACATAAGCCAATACCCACTTTGAAGCTGACAATAAACTTAAAACAAAACCTTTACTATAACACTTGATAACTGAAAAAATTGTAATGATTAGAAATATTAGATCTATTAAAGACACCACTTGATAAAAATCTTTTAAAGCATCAAGCATAATAATATTATTTTCCGAATGGTTTACTAATTAGCAGAAGAGAGGGCAGCAAAGTTAATACTGAAATCATTGCAAGTAACATTGCTAAACCAGTAAACACACCAAAATAAATTGTGGGTATAAATTTAGAGAAAACCAAAATTGAAAAACCAAAGACAATGGTTATCGAAGTATTGAGAATTGCAACACCTACTGTTGAGTGACAAACTTTTAGTGTTTTATTATAATCTTTATTTTTTAAAAACTCTTCTTTAAACCTATAAATGTAGTGAATACTATTATCTACTGCGATCCCTATTGTGATTGCAGCAATAGTAATAGTCATCATATCAAGGGGTATTCCAAGCAGGCCAATAATTCCTAAAATAAAGAAAGCTGCAATAAAATTAGGAACAACACCAATAAGAGATAGTTTAAAATTTCTAAATAAAATCATAAACATTGCAAAAATTCCAACCATTACTAAACCTAATGTGAGTATTTGAGATTTAAAAAGACTTTGGAGTAAATTATTAAACAAAATTAAAACTCCAGCTAACTTAAATTCCTCTTTGTTAAGTTTTAGCTTATTTTCTAGATCAAAATTTATCTGGTTTATTAAATCATTTCTTCTTAAACCATCCTGTGAGTCAATAATTCTAAGGCTTATCCTAGCTTCATTATCTTTTATGGATATATAAGGGTCTATAATATCTTTTTTTATAGTTTCTGGAATTTTTGAATAAAGCACACCCATTTCTAAGGTTCCAAGGGGCTTGTTATTATTTAACTGTGTAGCAACCTCAATAATTGAACTAAATGATAAAACCTTTCCAACTGCAGGAAGATTATCTAAATAATTATGAACATTTTGAATTTTTTCAATTTTGTCTTTTGTAAACCAGTATTTTTCATCATCTTTACTATCTTCATCATCCCAGCTTTCAAATTCATCATCTTCGGTAGTCTCTACTATGATATTTTTTGGAAATTTTAATATAATTTCTAAAGGCGTCGTGCCACCCAGTTTTTCATCAATAAGTTTCATACCTTTGTAAATCTCAGTATTTTTATTAAAATAATTTATAAAACTATTTTCAACTTCAAGCTTACCTATGCCAACAACACTTAAGGCAATAACCAAACCTGTTACTAAAAAAATTATACTTTTATTGTTAATAGAAATTTTACCAAAAAAAGAAGTAATTTTAGAGTCTGCATCTTCTTTAATCTTTACTTTATTGCTAGACATAAAGCTCAATAGAGTAGGGAGTAAAGTAAATGTGATTATAAAAGAGGTTATTAATCCTAAAGTCATCATCCACCCAAAATCAATAATAGGTTTTATGCCACTAAATACTAAAGATAGAAAAGCACATATAGTTGTAAGAACTGTATAAATAATAGGCCAAAACATCTTGCTAGTTGTCATTATAATAATTTTTAAATTATCTAAATTTGGAAAATCTTCTCTTAATTGTAGAAACCGGGTACTCATATGAATATTCATTGCCATAGTTAGAATTAACATTAAAGCAATAAAGTTTGAGGATATAACAGTAACCTTCCAGCCTAAAAGACCAAGTAGACCTGTCATAATTAAAACTGAAAAAAAGCAGCTACTAATTGGAACAATAATCCATATTAGTTTTCTAAATATAAACCACAGAGTAGCAATAATAAATAAAAGAACTCCTAGACCAAAAACAATAATATCACTTTTAATAAATGACATCATGTCATCAGTGATCATTGGAATACCTCCTAAGTATATTTTTCCAACATCTCCATAGGACTTAATAACCTCTCTTATTTGGGTGATATTTTCATGATTTTTCTTTTTTAAAGTATCTTTATATTCTTCAATTTCTTGAGCTGATTTATTTTCAATATCTTTTAGTTCATCTTTTTTTATATAAACAATAATGCCACTTGTTTTACCATCCTCACTTATTACAAAATTTCTAAAAACTGGACTATTTAATATTTCATTAAATCCTCTTTCAGTATCAACACCTTCATCTTTTAAAGTTTTAAAGCTTTCCAATCTCTCTTGAAGAGGTGCTTCTGAATTATTTAATAAAGGGATATCAAGTAGTGTAATAACACTATGAACCCAATCTAGACTTTGGATTTTATATTTTAAACTTAAAAGATTATTAATAGAAGATTCAGTAACCATTCCTTCATTGGGAGAATAAGTTAAGATTAAAAACTCTTTAGAGCCATATCTTTCAGTGACTTCTTTTAAATACTCAAGATCAGGATCCCCTTCAATTAACAAAGTATCAGATGAGGCATCTAGCCTAAAATCTTTAGAAAAATACCCAAAACTTAAGAGAGTAATTAACAGTAATATAAAAATTGATTTAGGATTTTTTAAAACAATATTTTGATAAAATAGAGACGGCATTCACAGCTAATATATTGGATATTAGTTAATTTGAGTATCTTTAAATTTAGTAAACATTGCTTCAAATTCTACCATAACATTACCCGTTGGGCCGTGTCTTTGTTTTCCAATAATAAGCTCTGCTAGATTTGACACTTCATTCATTTTTGCTTGCCATTCAGCATGCTCAACAGTTGCAGGTCTAGGTTCTTTTCTCTCTAAGTAATAGGCCTCTCTATATACAAACATTACAACATCAGCATCTTGTTCAATTGATCCAGACTCTCTTAAATCTGATAACTGAGGTTTATGATCATCTCTTTGTTCTACCGCTCTTGATAGCTGTGATAGAGCTATCACTGGAAGTTTAAGTTCTTTTGCCATTGCCTTAAGGCCTTGTGTAATTTCGGAAATTTCTTGAACTCTACCATCTCTATTATTTCCAGATCCTCTCATCAATTGAATGTAATCTACAACAATCAAATCTAAACCAAATAATCTTTTAATACGTCTTGCTCTGTTGCTCATAGCAGCGATACTGATAGCTGGCGTTTCATCTATATACAAAGGGAGTTCAGAAATATTTTTTGAAGTCTCAATAAATTTATCAAATTGCTCATCAGAAATTCTTCCACGTCTTATATCGTTTGATTTAATTCTAGATTGTTCTGCTAAAATTCTAGTTGATAATTGCTCAGAAGACATCTCTAATGAGAAGAAAGCTACCGCAGATTTTTTTCCACTTTCTTGTAGTTTTTGAGCAGCATTAAAGGCTATATTTGTTGCTAAAGCAGTTTTACCCATTGAAGGTCTACCTGCAATAATAATTAAATCTGAATTATGAAGCCCACCCAGTCTATCATCTAGGTCTCTTAGGCCAGTAGGAACGCCAACGATCCCCTCATCATTTTGATAAGCAGCTGAAGCCATCTCAATAGTTTGTTTCATCGCTTCATCAAATTTAATAAGTGATGAATTGAAAGAACCTTTTTCAGCAAGATCGAACAATAATCTTTCTGAGTTTTCAATTATATTTTGTCCATTAACATCAAGAGCATTTAATTTTGCAGCATCAATTGTATTTTCAGATATCTTAATTAGTTCACGTCTGACGAACATATCATAAATAATTCTTGAATATTCTATTGCTTGTCTTGGAGGAGTAGAAAATTTTGTAACTTTAACTAAATACTCAGGAACATTTAATTCGTCTTTTTCATTTTCAAAATAATTTTTTAAAGTTATAGGGTTTGCAAGCATCCCTTTGTAAATTAGGCTTTCAATTGCTGAAAAAATACTTTGATGCATTGGGTCATAAAAGTTAACACTAGAAACAATAGTATTTATTTCATCAAATGTTTCATTTTGAACTAATATTGATCCAATTACAGCCTGCTCTGCTTCAATATTGTTTGGAAGTTCTTTAAAAGTATCTTTAACTAGGCTGAGGTTATTTTCCATGAACAAATCTTATCTCAATTAAGATTTAAAAAAATAACAAATATATGCTGGGGAAAAAATTGTATAATTATTGAATAGTATCAGCTGTAACTACATTAATAGTAATTTCAGAATCTACTTCAGAGTGTAGAATAACTTTAACCTTAAATTTACCAATTGATTTAATTTCAGTTATTGGTTGTATCATTGAAGGTTTAATGTCTAGTTTGTCATTTTCTAATATCAGTTTTGAAATTTCAGTTGGTTTAACTGATCCATACAATTCTTTATTTTCAGTACTTAATTTTTTAATTTCGTATTCTTTATTGTTAATTTGTTCAGAAATTTTTTGAGCTTCTTTTTTCTTTTCAGTATCTTTTTTGCTTAGCTCAGACTTAATTTTTTCAACTTCTGCAATATTTTCTTTTGAAGCATAAAGAGCTTTTTTATTTGATATTAAGAAGTTTCTAGCAAACCCTCTTTTAACATCTATGATTTCTCCAATAGATCCAATTCTTCTTAAATTTTCTAAAAGTATAACTTTCATTTAAATTAACGCTAAATTTCTAGCTCTCTTAATAGATAGAGAAAGCTCTCTTTGTTTTTTTTGTGAAACATTCGTAATTCTTGATGGTAAAATTTTACCATTTTCAGACATATATTTTTTTAACAATCTGATATTTTTATAATCAACTTCTGGAGCACCCTTAGCAGATAAAGGGCAAGTTTTCTTAAATTTGTATTTATTAGGTTGAAAAATACTTAGTTTTGCAAAGTTACTTTGACTACCTTTTTTTTTATTTCCTGCTCTTTTTTTTGATGGCATAATTAGTCTCTATTATATTCTTTTTTATATTCTTTTTTTTCGTATTCATCTTTCTTTGAAAAATATTTAGCCTCTAAATTAAATTTTTTAACCTTAACCGTCATATATCTTAGAAGATTTTTATCAATTGCTTCATTTTTTTCTAATTCATCAATAATTTTTCCAGGACCTTTAATCTTAAAGTGCATATAGATGCCTTTTTTATTCTTTTTAATAATGTAAGCTAAATTTAACAAACCCCAATCTTCAGTTTGTACTATTTCTCCTTCATTTTTTTCAACTATTTTAGAATATTTTTCAGTTAATTGCTTAACTTGCGCTGGGCTAGTATCTTGTCTAGCAACTATTGTGTGTTCGTATAAATTCATAATTGTTCTTTAATAAAAAGTGAGGATATACTATTATAATTATTGAATTACAACACTTAAAACCATAATAAACTTTAGATATTTAAATGTTTTCTGTTATTTTTCCAGGTCAAGGCTCACAATTAGTAGGAATGGGTAAAGACCTACATGCTAAATATAGCTTAGTTCAAGATCTATTCAAGGAAGCAGATGATACTCTTGGTTTCTCATTATCAAACCTTATCTTAAATGGTCCCAAGGAAGAATTAGACTTAACTGAAAATACACAACCAGCAATATTTTTGCTAAGTTATTCAATATTTAAGTTAATCAAAGAAGAGTTTAAAATTGATTTAGATAAAGCAAAATTTTATGCAGGACATTCTTTAGGAGAGTACTCTGCATTGACCGCAGCTGGGTCATTGTCATTTTCAGATACTTTAAAGATATTAAAAATTAGAGGTAGTGCGATGCAAAACTCTGTTCCAAAAGGAGTGGGTGGAATGGTTGCAGTTTTGGGTTCTGAAATTGAAATAATAAAAAAAATTATTGATGAGAATAAAGATAAATACGAATGCTTTATTGCAAATGACAATTCTGTAGGTCAGATCGTTTTGAGTGGAAAAATTGAAGACCTGGAGAAAATTATGGTTGATTTGAAGGCTTCAAATATTAAAAATATTAAATTACCAGTTAGTGCTCCGTTTCATTGTAAATTGATGAATAATGCAACACTTGTGATGAAAGAAGAAATAGAAAAATTAAATTTTAATGAACCTAAAAACATCCTTATTTCAAATGTAACAGGAAAAGAAATATCTAATTCGAATGAACTAAAAGAATTACTAGTTAAGCAAATTGAAAGTAGTGTTCGTTGGCGTGAGAGTGTTTTATTAATGATTGAGAAGGGTGTTACAGAGTTTATTGAAATAGGACCAGGCAAAGTTTTATCTGGATTAATAAAGAGAATTGACAAAAATGTTAAAGTTAGTGCAATAAATACAGAAGAGGATATAAAGTTAATTAATATCAATGAGTAGTTTAAAAGATAAAAATATTATAGTCACAGGTGCTTCAGGTGGAATTGGTAATTCAATAGTTGAGAAGCTAAACCAAAATGGTGCAAATATTTTAGCTACGGGTACAAGAATTGAAAAACTAGAAGAGTTAAAAGAAAAATTTAATAATATAAAAATTCTTAAATTTGATATTTCTCAACATGATAAAATCGAAGAATTTATAGAAAATGCTACCAAAGAACTAGGTGGATCTTTAGATTGCATTGTTAATAATGCAGGCATTACAAAAGATAATTTAACTATTAGAATGAGCTTAGAAGAGTGGTCAAAAGTTATAAATATTAATTTAACTTCTACATTTCTAATGTGTAAATATTCGATTAAAAAGATGCTTAAAAATAAATCTGGAAAAATTATCAATATAACCTCTGTTGTTGGGCATACTGGTAATGTTGGACAAGCAAACTATACTGCATCTAAAGCAGGTATAGTTGCAATGTCAAAAAGCTTAGCAATTGAATATGCAAAAAAAAATATTAATGTTAATTGCATATCCCCAGGCTTTATTAGTACTGCTATGACAGACCAAATAGATGAAAAATTTAAAGAAACAATAATTGCTAAAATTCCATCTAATAGACTAGGTAAACCCGAAGATATTGCTAATGCTGTTAATTTCTTAAGCTCAGATCAGTCAGACTATATTAATGGAGAAACATTACATGTTAATGGTGGTATGTATTTGGGTTGACAAAACTACTTTTTGAACTATTAACGAAATATAACAAAAAGGAACATTATGTCAGAAGATATTTCAAGCAAAGTTAAAAAAATTGTAGCAGATCACTTAGGTATTGATGAAGCTAAAGTGTTGGACGATTCGAGCTTCATAGATGACCTTGGAGCAGATAGTTTAGATACAGTTGAGTTAGTAATGGCTTTTGAAGAGGAATTTGGTTCAGAAATTTCAGATAGTGAAGCTGAAAAAATTCTTACTGTAGGTGACGCTGTTAACTTTATAGCAGGAAAAGCAAACTAGAAATTAAATGTCCATAAAAAAAGATGGGATAATGGTAATTTTATCATCCCCATCTGGGGCAGGTAAAACAACCTTAGTAAAACTCCTATCTAAAAATAAAAATTTTCATATTTCAGTTTCTCATACCACAAGAAAACCTAGACTAAACGAAATTGCAGACAAAGATTACTACTTTGTTGATCATGATAAATTCGAAAATTTAATAAAAAATGAAGAATTTTTAGAGTATGCAAAAGTGTTTAACCACCTTTATGGAACAACTAGAACACCAGTTATTGAAAAATTAGAAAAAAGTGAAAATGTAATATTTGATATTGATTGGCAAGGAGCTGATCAAATCAAGAATAAAAAATTAAATTATAAATTAATTACTTTTTTTATTTTACCTCCTAGCAAAGAGATACTATTTGAAAGATTATCAAATAGAGACATGAAAGATAAACTAATAGTAGAAGAACGTATGAAAGAGTTTAGTAGAGATGTTTTGCATTGGATTAATTATGATTACGTAATTATTAATGACAATCTAGAAGAATGTTATTCTAAAATTAGCAGTTTAATTGATGCTGAAATTAACAATGGCTCGAAAGATTACGATAAAGATTTCATTAGAAAACATGTTGAAAAACTAACCTCTTAAATCTTCATATTCTTTTACAAGTTTAAAATATACTTCTGGCTCAAGGTTTTGTGGTCTAAGATTAAGATCAATACCGAATTTTTCTGCAACTTCTTTTCCATTATCAAAAACTTGATTAAAGGGTTTTTTTAACATTTTTCTTCTTTGACTGAAGAATATTCTAGTAATTTTTTCAAGATTTTTAGGATCTTTTAATTCAAAAAAATTTTCTTTAGGAGTAAATAAAAGTAAAGAACTATCTATTTTAGGTCTTGGCGAAAAGCTTTGTGGTTTAATGTCTAATATCTTTTTTACATTTAATTTCCAGCTAGATAAAATTGATAGTCTGCCATAATTAGAGTTATTAAATTCAGATATAATTCTATCAGCAACTTCTTTTTGGAACATTAAAACGAGACTATCGAACCAAAAATTTGAGCCAATATTAAGAATCCATTTAGATAAGATTTCTGTTGATATATTATAAGGTAAGTTACCAAAGACAGATAGTTTTTGTTCCGAGATGTTACTTTCAGATACTTTTAAGATATCATCATTGATAATTTCAATTTCAGTATCAAACTTTTCTTTTAGCAATATAGCTAAATCATCATCTTTTTCTACAACATAGAGTTTCTTTGGTTTTTTTTTTAAAATGTATGTAGTTAGATTTCCACTGCCTGGTCCAATTTCCAAAACTTCCTTGTTAGTAATATCTGTTATGGATATAATTTTTTCAAGCACCTCTCTGTCTATTAAGAAGTTCTGGCCAAGACTTTTTTTTGCTTTTATGAACACTTATTTGTCCAAAAACTTTAAGGCTTGAATTAAGCTTTTTGGATCAGATAAATTCTTACCTAGCATTGAATAATTTGGACCATGATCTGGAGAAATACGAGTAAATGGTAGACCTAAAGTAATATTAATTGCATCAAAACCAAATAAAGCCTTCATAGGAGAAAGTACTTGATCATGATACATACCAATAATTACATCATATTTATTTAAAAATGATTTTGTAAATATAGTATCAGCTGGAAATGGACCATTTATTTTATTATTTTTTAATCGCAATTTCTTAATAGCTGGAATTATCACTTTATCTTCTTCAGAATTTTTAAAATTACTCTCACAGTGTGGATTTAAACCTGTTATTGCTATCCTTGGCAGTTTATTAAATTTTGTTTTATAAAATTTATCAATAAGCTTAACATGTTGATATATCTTTTGTTTTGAGATTTGTTTGTGAACATCTTTTAAAGGTAAATGTGTTGTAAGTGGACTAACAGATAGTTTATTATTAAATATAAGCATCACAACTTTATTGTTATTTTTTGTTTTTTTCGCTAAATACTCAGTAATACCTAAAGCTTTACCTTTTAAAAAAGATTTTTTTGAAATTGGTCCATTAATAAATTTAGATAATTTATTTCGCTTGATAATTTTTAATGCTAACTCAAAAGAGTTTTTTATGTAATCATTAGATTTACTAGAAATTTTTTCAAAGCAACTTTTAAATTTATACTCTACATTAATTAAGTTAATTTTTTTATTATCTAGTAAATTAAATTTTTTAAAATTTTGATCAATAGTATTGATTTCAAAAAAAAATCCTAATTTAATCATTTGTTGCTCAAGTAATTTTTTTGAAGCAATAATTATTAAAGGGCTTTTATAATGATGGGCTTGAATGCTTTTAAAAAATATTTCTAAAAAAATGCTATTTGGCTCACCTGCAACAATTAATATAGGTTTATAATTCATTTATGAAACTATTAATTTTTATTTTTTCATAAAATATTTTTGAAAATTGATCTAGTTGTTTGCTGGTCTCAAATTGAATCATCTTATTTAACTCTTCATCTTCATTTATTATCGCATTTTCATATTTAATTTCCTCTATTTTTAAAATTAAAAATGAAGAACCTACTTGCAGAGGAGATGTGTATTGGCCAACTTCTAGTGTTTTTAATTGTTCTAAAATTTTTGTTGATAATTTCTGTTCCTCTATCCATCCAATTTTACCTCCAAATTTTGAGCTGTCCGATATGCTGTATATATTGGCAGTGTTTTTAAATCCTATCTCGCTTATACTTTGATTAATATTTTCTAATTTTTTTTCAAAATTTGAGTTATTTTCTATGTCAAATAAAATCTCAGATAGAGAATATTTTTTTTGCTTTTTTGTACTTATTAATTTTTTTACTTTTTCTTTTAGTTGATTTCTATCAATATTAATTTGATCAATATATCGATCGTATATCAATTGATTCCATAATATTTCTATTTCAATTTTTTTTTGGACATAGTTTAATGATATTTTGTTACTTTGCAGGTATTCTTTAAATTCTTTTTTATTCTTCATATTTAAGTTTCTATAAAAATTTTCTAGATAATTATCAATATTTATATTTATTGTTTTTAAGTCAAAATATTTTATTAATTCTATTTTTTTTATTTTTTCTCGAAGTGCTGACTCTTTTGATAGTTCGATAATTTTTTGTTTTTCTAAATTTTTTAATTGATTATTAAGTGATACTAAATATCGGTATTCTTTTTCTATGTCAGAATTTGTTATAATTTCATTATTGACTTTGTATACGATGTAAAAATTTTCAGCAGTACTTGGTTTAAAACTTATTATTAGCAATAAAAATAAAAATAAAATAAATTTTACTTTAGGCATTATTTTTTAAGATTTGGAGACTTTGTTTCTCCAAATGGGATTATAGTTAAATTTAGATATATACTTTCATTTGCTTTTAAATCTCTATCTGTATAATAATCTTTATTATATTGAATTGCTGCAATTAAGCAGTCATTTCTATATTGATACATTAAATTGTAAAACTCTGTTGCATTGGTCTTCTTGTTTTCTCTTGTTTCAAAAATAAAGCTACTTGTTTCTTTAAAATTGTATGAAGTTTTATTTGATAAATAACTATCTTTATTTATACCATTGTTTTCGTTTAGATATTCAAAAGTAGTTACAAAATTATTAATTTTGAATTCATTTTTTAACATTTGATAATTTGTATCTTTTAAATTTTGATCTTGAGTAAATTTATAGTTAAGACTAAAAAAATCATTGGGGTTATAATTCAGTTCTCCCATTATATCTGAGGTTTTATTGCCCAGTGAACTATTTACAGGTAAATTTTGATCATCTTCTAATTTAAAAACGTTAGCAACTTTTAAGTTAAGAACCTCTCTTTCAGAAGAATCGTTATTATAAAATTCAGTACCAAAGGTTAACGATCCACCTCCCTCAACGGAGTCACTTGATCCAAGTCTATTAAGAGCAAAAACATTACTCACATCAATTCTTTTATCTTCATTTCTTGCATTCTTAGAATTGTTAGGACTATATCTGGCTGAAATAATAGGCTTGAGCATGTTTGAGTAATCGTTAGTCTTTTTTTCCATTGGATAAGAAGAATTGAATTCAATCAAAGTTGCAATTTTTGAATCAAGGTTATTTTTATAATTTTTTGAATTATCACTGTCCGTATTAATATTTTTGAATAAAATATTATAATTATTTTTTAAGCCCACATTAGTAAATCTAGGGTAAGAACTATAAAGAAAATCATTAACAATAACCTTTTCAAAAACATTAGTATCATAATTTTTAATGAAGCCACTTGAGTCTAAATTAAAGCTTCCGGATGTTAACATGTCTGAGTAGAGATCTTTTTTAAGATTGTAGCTAGGATAAACATATTCATATTTGTCTCCATCTGGTACATCACTTAGATTTTCGTAGATTATAAAATCAGCCTCCAAACTTAAATCTTCTTTTGAAGCACTAAATTTAATTGTAGACGTTAAAGTTCCAGTGTCATTGTTTATAAGAGGAGAGTCTAATTTATAATTTTTTAGATATGTATCCTTAGAAGTAAATTGTAAATCAGCTGATAAATCTAGATTATTAAAATACTTTGAGTTTAATTTTTTTTGACTATTTGAAAAAAAATGACTTTGAGAAGAATTATCTTTTTCACTTAACATACTTAAATCAATAGTATGTTTTGAAGTTGCATTAACTACCCTATATTCAGATTGTGCAAGTATTTTATTCGTTGAATAAAGTCGTGGAGCAAATGTTAAATCTCTATTGTTAGAAAGCACATGAAAATATGGCAGTGTAAATGCTGAGCCAGTAGAATTAGACCCTGTAAAAGAAGGCATCAAAAATCCAGATTGTCTTTTTACAGTTGGGTCAGGATGAAAAAACTTTGGAAAATAAAAAACAGGTTTATCATAAATTTTTAACCATGCATTTTCATAATTAATTGTCTTTTTTTTTTATCATGTGTAATTTTTGAAGCTAAAAATTCCCAGGGTGGACAATCGTCATTTTTTTTACAGGTTGTAAAAACACCTTTTTCTATAATAGTTTTATCATTGTCACTTTTAACAGTTTTACCCTTTATTCTTGGATCATTGTTTTCAGCTAAATTATTAAAATCTAAAAATATGTCCTTTCCAATTAATTTATTGGTTAATAAATTTATATATGCTTTTTCAATATAATATTTGTTATTTTGCACATCTAAAATATTTGCTCCAGATATTTTTAGCAAACTATCATTTAAAGTATAAGTAAACTTTTCTGAAGTAAAATTATTTAAAGCTTTATCATAAAAAGTAGATCTGACATTTGAAAAAATTGTTTCTTCTATTTTGTTATAAGAAACCTCTTTAGATTTAAATGTAACAATGTTTACAAGGTCTTTAATTTCAACATTTCCTATTGCCTTAATTAATGAAATTTTTTGATCGTAAATTAATTTATCTGCATTAATTTCAATATTTTTTTCAGGTAAAATAACCTTTGCTTTATTAGCAATTAATATTGACGAGCTTTTATCAAATTTAAAACTTTGACCATCAATTTTTATATTAGAAGACTTGGAGTATGCAAAACCTATTCCAGCATTTATAATACTCCCATTATTAGTAATATTTAAATCTGAAGTGCTAAAAATAATTTCATTTGCGTAAGCTTTATTATTAATAATTAAAACTACAAAAAAAAATAAAAATATTAAAAATTTTGAGTTATTTTTCATTTAACCTTACAATTCCAATTAAACTAAAGAGTATCAATATCATAAATGGAAGATATGTTGATAATATAATTGGTATTTTACCATTTTCCCCCATTAGATAAGACAAATAAGACAAATAATAAACAATTACCGAAAATAATATCCCCGACAATAAATGAAAAATAATAGAAGTGTTCCTTTTATTATTAAACATTATTATTGAAGAAAGAATTGTCATAATCGAGATAAATAATGGGAGAGAATAAAGCTTATGCAAATGAATATTAACTTCTCTGGTAGAATTTCCTAAAGACTTGTAATCATTTCTTAATTTTAGTAATTGAAAAAAATTTAAAGAAGACAAATTATCAAACAAACTATTTATTTTTTTAATATCAAAGTGTGTTTTAATAAAATATTTTTCATTAAGTTGCGTAGTTTTATTATCCTTAAAAAGTATTGGCTTAGATAAAATCCATTCATAACTGGAAATATCAATTTCTTCAGAATTAATTATATGAACTAATTGAAAATTATTATCAAACTCATGAATCGAAACATTGAATAATGAATTATTTGATATTTCATCTGCATTAATAATATATATTTTATTATCAATCTCATCTTTAATCCAAAGACCACTTTCTTTAACAACTGCCAAATATTTATCATCATTTGAGTATGAATTTTTTATATCAAAATAAATAAACTGTAATTTAGCAGATATTGCATAAAATATAGTTATTAAAATAAAACCAAATAGAAGTGATGTAATAAATAATGTTTTTAAAATTCTGATATTGCTTAATCCATTAATCTTTAAGATCTCAAGCTCATTTTTATCAATTATATCTAGAAAAAAAAATTGAGTTCCAATTAAAAAAATAAAAGGAAAGATTTCAAAAAGAGTAGCTGGAGCATTTAAACTACTCAATATTATTGGAAAAAAAATGTTTGTTTGAAGATCTTTAAAAAAATTAATTTCTTCAAATAAATTAAGAATAAAAATTAATGCTAAGAAAATAAAAAAAACATTCAAAATTTTTTTTGTAAAAAGTAATATTAAATATAATTCAAAAGTTTTAATCATCAGTAATTTTTCTTTGATCTAATATATGCAAAAAAGTACAAGCTAAGAATTGAGAAAACTGGAAAAGTTATAAAAAAATATTGTCCAAAAATATTATTAGATGAGTACCTTAAAGACATTTCAGAAACAATTATAGCAACAATACCAATAAAAAATATTATATATCTATAAAGAGTAAATTTTTTATTTTCTTTTGATATAAAAAAAATAAGACATGCTATGAGAGACAGCAGAAGCAAGTATATAGGCTTATAAAACCTTTTAAAAAGTTCTTCTTTAATATTTTTAATAGAACTTTCCTGGCAAGTTAAAATCTCACTTTTGAATTGATTTACTTTATTTTGATTGTAGTAATTTAAACACTTTAGCAAAAGTCTACTGCTTAATTCCTGAATTTTGGGATAGGAAGTGCTTTTACTTCCATACTGAGTTAAATTAAAATCTATTTTTTCAAATGAAAAATTGTTATTTTTAGATCCCGCTATATTAATTACATTTCCATCAGATAGCTCTAAATATTTTTTATTTTCTAATTCTTTTATAAAACCTCTCTTGGCATAAATAACTTTTGAAATTGAAGTATTTCTTTTATCTACCTCTTTAAGATAAATATTATTAAAAACTCCTTTTGGTTCTTCTGACTCGATAAATATAGTTAAGTTTTTTACCACATCTATGAATTTACCTTCTTGAAAAAGAGATGGAAAAAAATCAATATTAGAATTTCTTATGAAATTACGAGCCTTATCCTGACTGTTAGGTGAAACATATGCCCCTATGATTATTTGAAAAATAACAAAAATTAATGAAAAAACCATAATTACTCTAATAAATTGATATTTACTTATGCCTGCAGTCCAGAAGATAATTAATTCATTCTTTAATTCATATCTGTTAATTTGATAGAACAAGGAAACAAAGAAAATAAAAGGTAAAATTCTATGAATAATTTTTGGAAAGTTAAATAAAGTATATGAGAGATAAACTTTAAAACTATGTCCGTCCTCCGTTATAAAATCTAGATAATTAACTGCTTGAATTACCCATACAATTAAACCTAGAGATAAACTCATTAATATAAAAAAAAAGAAGGTATCTTTTAAAAAATGAGCAAATAATAATTTTTTCATTGTAATGTAATAAATTTATTCATATATAGCATCCATCTATCTCAGATTGTATTTAAAAATTTATGTCTATTAAGATTAATTATTTAGAGAAACTTGCTAATAAACCATTTGAAAATCTTGTTTTATTTGTTGATGAGAATTTCAATATTAAAGATCTTAAAAAATATATTTCAAATTCTGAATTTTTATACATAGCTGACCTACTAAAAAATAGTGATTTAAAAAAAGATCTTCTTTTATTTAAAGTTAATTCAAAAAAAACAGTATTTTTAGTGTCTATTAAGAAAAATATTAAAATATCGGATATAGAAAATTTGGGAGCTAAATTTAATAGTTACATTAACTATGATAAGAAAAATGAATACTTTGTAAACTCAGATACAATCAACAGCAAAATAAAAAATTTTGTAGGTTATTTTATTCATGGATTAAAATTAAAATCCTATGAATTTAATATTTACAAATCTAAAATAAATAAAAAAATTATTTCTATAAATGTTATAGGAAAAAAGAATAAAATATCTACTCAAGATCATTTAAGATTTAAAGCTATAGAAGAAGGAAGTTTTTTTGCAAGAGACCTTGTGTCTGAACCAGGAAACATTTTACACCCAGATGAATATGCAAAAAGAATAAATGCACTTAAAAAATTTGGATTAAAAATAAATATCTACGATGAAAAAAAATTAAAAAAACTTGGAATGAACGCCTTACTTGGCGTAGGGCAAGGTAGTATTAGAGGATCATATCTCGTAACAATGGAATGGAATGGAGCAAAAAATAATTCTAAGCCTTTAGCATTTGTTGGAAAAGGTGTTTGTTTTGACACTGGAGGTTACTCTTTAAAACCAGCAAAGTTTATGGAAGATATGACCTATGATATGGCAGGTTCAGCTACCGTAGTGGGATTAATGAAAAATTTAGCAATAAGAAAAGCAAAAATAAATGCTGTTGGTGTTGTAGGGCTTGTCGAGAATATGGTTAGTGGAAACGCTCAAAGGCCTGGAGACATTGTAAAATCTTACAGTGGTAAAACAATAGAGATATTAAATACAGACGCTGAAGGTAGATTAGTTTTGGCTGATGCTTTAACCTTTACTGAGAAAAAATTTAAACCTAAGTTTATGGTTGATCTAGCAACTTTAACAGGGGCTATCATAGTTTCATTAGGTTCTGAATATGCGGGTCTATTTTCAAACGATGATAAATTATCAAAACAGTTGTTAGAAGCTGGAGATAAAGTTGAAGAAAAATTATGGAGAATGCCATTACATAAAAACTATGACAAACTTATAGATTCAAAAAATGCAGATATGCAAAATATCAATTATGTAGGTGGTGCAGGATCTACAACTGCAGCACAGTTTTTACAAAGATTTATTTTAAATAAAACACCTTGGGCTCACTTAGATATAGCTGGTATGGCATTTTCAAAATATGGAGGTGCTTTAAATTCGGGTGGTGCGACTAGCTATGGAGTAAGATTATTAAACCAACTAATAGAGGATAATTATGAGTAATATAGAGCAAACACTATCAATCATTAAACCTGATGCTGTTGAAAGAAATTTAGATAATGAAATCAAAGAAATGTTTACAGAAAAAGGTTTTAAAATTATCAAAGATAAAAAAATTCAGATAACAAAAGCAGAAGCGGAACAATTTTATAAAGTTCATGAAACTAAGCCTTTTTATAATGATTTATGTGCTTATTTGTCTTCAGGACCGATAGTTGTGATGGTGTTAGAGAAAGAAAATGCAGTTTTGGGCAATAGAGAATTAATGGGTGCAACTAACCCAGAAGAAGCTGCAGAAGGAACTATAAGAAAAAAGTATGGAATTTCTATTGATAAAAACTCTGTACATGGTTCCGATAGTGTTGAAAACGCTAAAATTGAAATTAATTTTTTCTTTAAAGATTAATTAAATATTTTTTTTATAGCCGCTGGATAGAGGTTGTGCTCTTGTTTTAAAACTTTTTTAGCTAAAGAAATAGAAGTATCTTTTTTTGAAATTTTAACTTTCTTTTGTAGAATTATTTTTCCAGAATCAAGTTTTGCTGTTACAAAATGAACAGTACAACCAGCTACCTTATCTTTATTTTGTATTGCTTTTAAATGAGTATTAAGCCCCTTATATTTTGGCAGTAAAGAAGGATGTATATTAACTATTTTTCCTCTAAATTTCTTAATAAAACCTCTAGATAAAATTTTCATAAAACCTGCAAGGCAAATAAACTTTATATTTTCTTTGTTTAATAAATTTAATATTTTTGCTTCAGCAATTTTGTAGTTTTTAAAGCTTGATACATATTTTTTTATATTAAATTGATTTGAAAATTTTAAACCTTTGGCTTTTGAAGTGTTTGAAAAAATTAAATCTATGGATATTGGTGAATTTTTTATTTTAGAAAATTTTATTAAATTTTTTAAATTACTTCCAGTTCCGGATATAAATACTGCTGTTTTAATCTTTTTAGGACCAGTCAATTTTACCATTAAGTTTAACTTTATATTTTCCTGTAGTTATTTTTCCAATAACATAGGGTTTAAATTCCTTTGTAAAAAATTTAGTAATTTTATTTAAGTTTTTAGGATTTACTATTAAACAAAAACCAACTCCACAGTTAAATGTTTTTAACATTTCTTCGTCATCAATGTTGTTTTGCTTCAACCATTTAAAAATTTTTTTAGTTCTAACTTTATTTAAATCTAAATCAGCGACTAATTTATCTGGAATAACTCTCTTAATATTATCTGCTAGGCCACCTCCGGTAATATTTGCACACCCATTTAAAAGATTATTATCAATTAAATTTAGAACTTCATTGACATAAATTTTTGTAGGTCTCAGTAATTCTTTTTTTAAAAATGAATTTTTTTTTAGATTAATCTTTTTTTTATTAAGCACATGCCTAACTAAAGAATAACCATTTGAGTGCACACCGCTCGATGGTATAGCCAATACTAAGTCATTTTTTTTTATATTCTTCTTTGATAATATTTTTTTTTCATCAACCAAACCTACCGCAAAACCTGCTATATCGAATTTACCTTTTTCATAGGTACCTGGCATCTCTGCTGTTTCGCCACCAACCAATTCACAGCTTGAAATTTTACAGCCTCTTACTATTCCTTTGAGGATCAATTTTAATTTGTTTAAATCAATTTTATTAATAGAAATATAATCCAAAAACAAAAGTGGTCTTGCTCCTTGAACAATTAGGTCGTTTACACTCATAGCAACTAAATCAATGCCAATTGTGTCATATTTATTGAGTAAATTCGCAATCTCTACTTTTGTACCAACACCATCAGTGCAAGCTACAATTTTAGGATTTTTAAGATTTTTTGGAATATTAGTTATAGAGCCGAAGCCACCAATATTATTAAACTTTTTTTGGCCTTTTTTGTTTGATGATATTGACGATATAAATTTAACAAAATTATCAGCAGCATTTATGTTTACACCACTTTTTTCATAGGTAAATTTTTCTTTTTTCATTAGTATAGTATATGCAAATAATTAATAAATTTTATAAATTACTGAATGTATATATTTATTTTATTTCATTCTCTCTATTAATAGTATTTTTTTCCACAACTTATTCAAATGCAAATGCATTTAGGGTATCTAAAATTGAAATATCCTCTCCATTTGAATTAAATTTTAAAAAAAATAACGTTATTGACAAAGGATTTCAAACTTCCTTTTTTGATTTGATTTCAATGATTACAACCTCTGGTGATAGAAAAAAGATTAAAAATGTTTCTATAAAAGAAATTAAGGGCATGATTGATTCTTTCACCATTAGTGATGAAAAATTTATAAATAATGAGTATTTTGCAAATTTAGAAACAACATTTAATAAAAAAAAAATTCTTAAATTTTTAGAAAATAAAAATATTTTTCCATCAATACCCCAAAGAAATAAGGTCCTATTATTTCCTATCCTTATAGAAACTAAAAATAACAATATATATCTTTTTAATAACAATATTTTTTACGATAAATGGAATGAACAAAAAAACTCTTATGATTTGTTAGATTATTTATTACCAAGTGAAGATATTGAAGATTTGATAGAGTTACAAAAAATCTCAAAAGATATTGAAACTTATGATTTTTCAAATCTAATTAATAAATATGATATTAAAGATAATATAATTTTAATAATATATAAAGAAAGCAACAGAATAAGAACACTTTCAAAAATTAATTTAAATAACAGCTTGAAAATTCAAAATAAGAACTATCCCAAATTAGATATTTTGAATAATAATGACCTTTCTAATATTGTTGAAAATTTAAAACAGCTTTATGAAGATCAATGGAAAAAAAATAATGAAATTAATACTTCCATAAAACTTCCTATAACAATATCTATTAATTCCAAAAAAACTAAAAAAATTATAGAGTTGGAACAGGTGCTTTATAGTTTAGATCTAGTTTCTGACTTTAGTATTTTGAATTTTAATAGCGAGATTATTCAATATAAAATTACTTATAATGGCACTCCTAATATATTTTTAAATGATATGAAAGAAAAGAACCTTGATTTAGAAATGAAGAATAATATGTGGATATTAAAATGAAAAATTTAAATCAATTATTATTAGATTTTAATTATGAACAAAACTTTAAAGATGATGATTTTTATGTTGGAAAGAGTAATTTTTATGCTTTTGAAATGATTAACAAATGGCCAAAGTGGGAAAAAAATTTTTTAAACATTAATGGTGAAAAATTTTCAGGAAAAAGTCACCTGGTTAATATTTTTTTGAAAAAATTTAATGGCATTAGAATTGATGTTAATTCATTAAATGACGAAAACATTAAATCCATTAAACCTTACCAAAATATTGTTTTAGAGGATTTAAATTTAAATATAAATGAGAAGCTGATTTATTCACTTTTTAATATAATAGATCAAGATAATAAGTTTTTGATAGTCACATCAATGAAACCAATATCTGAGATCAATTTTAAACTTGAAGATCTTCGATCTAGAACAAAGAACTGTCTTTTTGCAAATATTCAAAACCCTGACGATGAGCTAATGTTTGCATTAATATTAAAAAATTTATCAGACAGACAAATTACTTTAGATAAAAAGCTGATTAACTTTATTATTAAAAGAATTGAGAGATCGTATGGCAAAATATTTGAATTCATATATAAAATTGACAAGATTAGTTTAAAAAAAAAGAAATCTATCGATTTTAAAATTATTAATGAAGCTCTTGAGGAATAAGTGAATAAATATAGAACACATACATGTAGTGAGTTAACAATAGATAGTAGTGGTAAAGATGTTGTTTTATCAGGCTGGATAAACAAAAAAAGAGATCATGGAAATTTACTATTCATAGATTTAAGAGACAATTATGGAATGACTCAATGCATCATAGATAAAAGTAATGAAAATTTTAATTCATTAGAAAAAATTCAATTAGAAAGCGTAATTAAGATAAATGGTAAGGTTGTAGAGAGAACAAAAGAAACTATTAACACTGATCTTCAAACTGGAGAGATTGAAGTTAATATAAATTCATTTGAAGTGTTGGGTACTTGCAAGGAGTTACCAATGCCAGTTTTTAGTGACCAAGAGTATGCTGAAGAAATTAGACTCAAGTATAGATTCTTAGATCTAAGAAGAAAAAAAATTCATGACAATATTATCTTAAGGTCAAAAGTTATCTCTTTTATCAGAAGCGAGATGTCTAAACTTGGGTTTTTGGAATTCCAAACACCAATATTAACATCCTCTAGCCCTGAAGGTGCAAGAGATTTTTTAGTACCAAGTAGACTAAATCCTGGAAAATTTTATGCACTGCCACAAGCGCCACAACAATTTAAACAACTTATTATGGTTTCTGGTTTTGATAAATATTTTCAAATAGCTCCATGCTTTAGAGATGAAGATGCAAGGGCAGATAGAAGTCCAGGTGAATTTTATCAGCTTGATTTAGAAATGTCTTTTGTTGAACAAGAAGATGTCTTTCAAGTTGTTGAAAAACTAATAGTCAATGTTTTTAAAAAATTTTCTGAAAAAAAATTGATGTATGAAAAATTTCCAAGAATACCTTATGAGGAATCTATGCTTAAGTATGGATCAGATAAGCCAGATTTAAGAAACCCATTAATAATTTCAGATTTATCAAACATTTTTACACGTGATGATGTTACGTTTGAGATATTTAAAAAGCTTGTAAAATCTGGTTCTAAAGTGAGATGTATAGTAACAAAAAATACAAAAGATAAACCTAGGAGTTTTTTTGATAATATTGATAAGTGGGCAAAAGAACAAGGGGCGTCTGGTCTTGCTTATTTTACAATTGAAAAAGAAGAAAATATTTCAGCAAAAGGACCGGTGGGAAAATTTTTTTCTAAAGAAGCACTAGAGGAAATTATGAAAATCACTGGAGCAGAAATAGGGGATAGTATATTTTTTGCTTGTGGCAAAATAAATGATGTTGAAAAAATAACCTCTTTGGCTAGAGATAAAATTGCTAAAGATTTAAAATTAATTGATGAAAATACTTTCGCATTTTGTTGGGTTGTTGATTATCCAATGTTTGAAAAAAATGAAGTAACTAATAAAATCGAATTTAGTCACAATCCGTTTTCAATGCCTCAAGGAGACTTAAAAGATATTGATTTTGATAATCCTCTTAATATTAAAGCCTACCAATACGATATTGTTTGCAATGGGATAGAGCTATCTTCTGGTGCAATTAGAAATCACGTGCCTGAATTGATGTATAAGCTTTTCTCGATTGCTGGATATCAAAAAGAACAAGTTGATGAAAAATTTAGTGGAATGATCAATGCTTTAAGTTATGGAGCCCCACCTCATGGTGGTATAGCACCTGGTATCGATAGAATTGTAATGTTATTAGCAAATGAAAAGAATATTAGAGAAGTTACAATGTTTCCAATGAATCAAAATGCTCAAGACTTAATGATGAACGCTCCATCAAACATTAACGAAGAGCAACTTAAAGAGCTTGGTTTAGCTTTAAAACTGAAAAAATAATATTACTTTTTACCTTTTAAGCTTATCTTAACGTCAGATAGATCAACAAGATTTTTTTTGTAGTTATTTCTAACAAAACCTTTGCTAGTAACATCTTTTATAATCTTAAGTAATTGATTTTGATCCTCAGTATTTTCTTCCTCAGGTAAAGATCTATCTGATCCACCAATTGATGGAGTGTGAGCAAGATCTTCTCTATTTTGATATGAAATTGCTAATTCTCTAAAAATATAATCAAGTATTGAAGAAGCGCTCATTATTCTGTCATTACCGTGTACTTTTCCAGATGGTTCAAATTTAGTATCAACATAAGCACTGATGAACTCATCTAAAGGAACGCCATATTGAAGACCAAGTGAAATTGCTATTGCAAAATTGTTCATCAAAGCTTTTACCAGTTCACCCTCTTTACTTGTATCTATGAAAATTTCTCCAATTTTACCATCTTCATATTCACCAGTGTGGAGATAAACTTTATGGTCTCCAATTGTCGCTTTTTGGATGTAACCTTTTCTTCTATCAGGCATACTAAATCTTTTACTGACACCCTCGTTAATTTTTTTAACAAAATTAGTATTATTTTCTTTTGAAATGACCTTAGGTTTGCTTTGCTCAGTAATAATATCTATTTTTTTAGTTTCGGTTACTTTATTATTTGCATCTAAACTTTTTGTTTTTCTTGTATCAAGTTTAACGTCTAAAACTTCAAATTTTCCATCGTCCCGTTTTTCAAGATTTGCCAACTCTGTTTCATTAATATCATCCAGATAATGATTAACTTTAAAGCTACAAGTATAATAAGTTTCTACTAAATATTTTGCCATTTTTCCTTTAATTAATTTTTTATTTTGAATCGTAAGATAATTAATTTATATACAAATCCTTACTTTAGTCTAATTTAAATAATACAATTTAGGATTGAAGAATTAATAAAATAATATGTTGACACTTTTAAAAAAAATTTTCATTTGGTGGAACCAAGAAACTCTAGGTACAAAATTAAAAACTATTTTTTACGGAAAACTTGCTGGAAAAGATTCTAGTGGCAACAAATATTACGAAAGTAAATCTGGAAAACGATGGGTGATTTACAATGATGAAATTGATGCATCGAAAATCCCTAATGAATGGTACTCGTGGATGCATTTCACTAATAATAGAATTGAAAACAATCATGAATTGAAAAAGTATGATTGGCAAAAACCGCATCAATCAAATCAAACGGGTACTGAGAATGCCTATCATCCTAATAAAAATAATGATCCTATTAAAAAAAAATATACAATCTGGAAAAGTTAGCTTCTTATTCCTTTTAATTTATTTTTTTTTAACAAGCATATCATCACCCTTATTAGCTAATGAAAATATTGAGGGAAAATTTGTAGAAATAAAGATTTTAGATAAAGTAAGCTCAAAGACTGATCTTTTAAAATTAAAGATAGGAGAGAAGACAAGATTTAAAAGTTTATTAATAAAAAGTCTCAAATGTAAAAATTCTGAATTTGATGACAACCCAGAAATAACAGCTTATATTCAGGTTAAAGATACGATTAATAAAGATAACAACGAAGTGTTTATATTTAATGGGTGGACCTTTTCATCTAGTCCTGCAGTAAATCCTTTTGATCACCCAGTATATGATATTTGGTTAACAAGATGTTATTAGAATACCTTTTCATTATCTAGCCAGCTAACATTAAAGTCTGACTCAATAAATTTTTTATGATTTAGTAAAATTTTATGAAGAGGTATTGTTGTTGTTATTCCTTCAATGACAAATTCATCTAAAGATCGATTCATTCTTTGTATTGCTTCAGTTCTATTTCTTCCGTGTGTGATAACTTTACAAATCATACTATCGTAAAATGGTGTAACTTTATAACCTTGAAAAATTGCACCATCTACTCTTGTTCTAAAACCTGATGGTTGGTGACACATTCCTATAGTTCCAGGCGAAGGTTGAAAATTTTTACTCGCATCCTCTGCATTAATTCTACATTCTATGGCATGCCCTCTAGGATTAATGTCACTTTGTTTTAAAGCTGTTTCACCAGTGTAAGCTATCCAAATTTGCTCTTTAATAATATCAATACCAGTTACCATTTCAGTTACAGGATGCTCTACTTGTACTCGGGTATTCATTTCTAGAAAATAAAATTTTCCATCTTCATATATAAATTCAACAGTTCCAGCCCCCTCATAACCAATTTTACTAACCATATTTACAGTTCTTTCAAAAAGATCTTTTCTGATCTGATCTGTTAAAACTGGACTAGGAGTTTCTTCTATTAATTTTTGATGTCTTCTTTGAACTGAGCAGTCTCTTTCATGTAAATGTACTGTTCTATTTTTTCCAGATAATACCTGAACTTCAATGTGTCTTGGATTTTGGAAAAATTTCTCAATATAAATTTCATCATTGCCAAAATATTTTTGTGCTTCAGACTTTGCTGTTGAAAACAATGTTTCAAATTCTTCTTCTTTACGAACGATTTTCATTCCCTTGCCACCACCACCTGCGGATGCTTTAATCAGAACTGGAAAGCCTATTTTTTTACAAAGTTCTTTGGCTTCCTTTATGTCTGTTATTCCGCCTTCAGAACCTTCAATAACAGGTAGACCATGTTCTTTAGCAATTTTTTTTGCTTGAATTTTATCTCCCATCATCTCTATAAGTTTTGAAGAAGCACCAATAAATTTAATGTTATTTTCCTCTAGTACTTTAGCAAAATTTGCATTTTCAGATAAAAAACCATATCCAGGGTGAACTGCTTCTGCTTTTGTAAGTTCTATTGCTGACATCAAAGCTGGGATATTTAAATAACTATTTGCAGGTTGGTGTGAGCCAATGCATACACTTTCATCCGCCAGTCTTACATGCATACTATCTTTATCAACATCAGAATGAACAGCAACAGTTGCTATACCCCATTCTTTGCAAGCTCTTATAACTCTGACTGCAATTTCCCCTCGGTTTGCAATTAGAATTTTTTTAAACATTACTCGACGATGATAATAGTTTGCCCGTATTCAACAGGTTGGCCATCTTCTACACAGATTTCTTTTATAATTCCATCTGTTGTTGATGGAACATGGTTCATAGTTTTCATAGCCTCAACTATCATAACCGTTTCACCTTTTTTAATTTTTTTACCAACTTCTACAAACTTTTTACCACCAGGTTCTGCCGCAAGATAAGCTGTACCAATAATAGGAGATTTAACTTCAGTTCCAGACACAACAGTCGACTTAACCGTATCAAGGGTTGGTGTTGAAGCAGCAACACTTACAGTTTGATTTGAACTAGATGGATTCGATTTTGATACTTTGATCTTAGTATCTTTATCAGTGTATTCAATTTCAGTTAAATTGAATTCATTTAAGTAGTCGGTTAATTCTTTAATGATATTTTTATCTATTTTCATTTCTGTAACATGTTTTGCATTGCAATTATGGCTAAAATATAACCATTATCACCTAAACCAAAAATTCCACCAGTAGCAATATCGCTGATTAAAGATTTGTGTCTAAATTCTTCCCTTTTATATATATTTGATATGTGAAGTTCAATAATTGGTTTTTTATAAATATCTAAAGCATCCCTGATAGCTACAGATGTATGTGTAAAACCTGCAGCATTAATAATTATACCATCAAATTTACTTTTAGCCTCTTGGATGGTTGTAACTATTTCACCTTCTATATTTGACTGGGAAAATTCTAAATTAATATTTAAATCTTTAGCTTTACCTAAACAATTTTCTTTTAACTTATCAAAAGTTATTGATCCATATTGTGATTGTTCTCTTTCACCTAATAGATTAAGATTAGGACCATTAATAATTATAATATTATTACTCATCAAATTCTTATACATTATGAAAAAAATAAAAAAAATAAAAATTAAATTAAATGGTAAATTTTCAACAATAAATGAAAATTTAAGCCTCTTAATTTTTTTAAAAGAACTAAAAATACCTCTTAAAAAAGTAGCAATTGAATTAAATCAAGAAATAATAGATAAAAATAATTTAAAAACTATAAAACTAAAAAATAATGACAAAATAGAAATTGTTCATTTTATTGGAGGTGGATAAAATTGGTTAATGATAAATTAATAATTGATAAAAAAAGATTTAATTCCAGATTAATAGTTGGAACTGGAAAATATAAAAGTATGGCAGAATGTGCAAAAGCTATTAAATTATCTGGAGCAGAAATTGTTACTGTTGCTGTGAGAAGAGTAAACATTTCTGATAAAAAAAAACCTTTATTGATGGACTACATTGATCCAAAAAAAATAACTTACTTACCAAACACTGCTGGCTGCTTTAATTCTGAAGAAGCTCTTAGAACTTTACGTTTAGCAAGAGAAATTGGTGGATGGAAACTGGTAAAACTTGAGGTCTTAGGAGATAAAAAAAATTTATTTCCAGATATGATTGAAACATTAAAATCTACAGAAGTTTTAACTAGAGAAGGATTTAGAGTAATGGTTTACTGTAATGATGATCCTTTAATGGCTAAAAGATTAGAGAATGTAGGAGCTTGTGCAATTATGCCTCTCGCAGCACCTATAGGATCTGGACTTGGAATTCAAAATACAACAAATATAAAAATAATAAGAAGCCAAACAAAACTTCCTTTGATAATTGATGCTGGCTTAGGACAAGCGTCAGACGCAGCTATTGCCATGGAGTTAGGTTGTGATGGAGTATTGGCTAATACTGCAATTGCTAAAGCTAAAAAACCATTTCAAATGGCATTGGCATTTAAAAATGGAGTAATTGCAGGAAGACAATCTTATTTAGCAGGTCGTATAGAAAAATCTATTTACGGTAGCGCATCTTCTCCAAAAACTGGAATTATTTAGGCTACTGGTTTTTTAAAAAATTTCTTTTTAAAAAAAGGTTTTTTTTTATAAGGCTTTTTTTTAATAGGACTTTCAAAAGAATTAACTTCTTTTTTTTGCTCTTCTAGATTTTTTAACTTTTCTATATGTTGAACTATTTCTATTGTTTTTTTAGTTTTGTTTTGAAGATCAATTATGTATTCAGGAATAATAAGACTATTATCTGCAATTATATCGATCTTAATTAAGTTTTTTTCTTCAAAATACTTTAAATCTTCAATAAAGTTTTCTTTCATAAAGTCCGATATCTTTTCACAAATCTTAAGTTCTACAAATTTTGCTTTTGTTAAAACAGCTTTAACCTCGACTAATTTAAGAATCTTCATTGCAAAAGACTCATCTGTAAGAGTAACTTTCCATTTTACAGCACTTTCTCTTAATCTTTGTCTGGACATTTCTAAAAGTCCAAATGTACTAATTCTTCCAATTTGAATTCTTGCCCTATCAGTTCTGCATTGTTCTTTAAGTTTTCTCTCAACCAACCTTCTATTTCCAAAACTCAACATATCAATAAAATCAATAATAATTAGACCAGACAGATCTCTTATTTTTATTTGTCGAGATATCTCTTCTGCTGCCTCAAGATTAGTGTCTAAAGCAGTACTTTCTACATTTTTTTGTTTAATAGAGCTTCCTGAATTTATATCAATTGAAACTAGTGCTTCAGTTGGATTTATAACTAGGTAACCTCCTGATTTTAGTTTTATTTCTGAGTCATAAATTTGATTTAATTTTTCTTCAATGTTCTCTTTAAAAAATAAAGGAACTTTTTCTCTATATTTTTTTATTTTTTTTACATGAGAGGGCATCATTAACTTCATAAAGTTTTGGGCTTTTTTGTAACCTTCATTACCTTCAATGACGATACTATTTGTACTTTCATCATACATATCTCTCAAAGTTCTTTTTATAATATCACTTTCTTGATGGATTAATGATGGAGCTATAGAGTTTAATGCATTTTCTTTAATTTCATTCCAAGTTTTAATCAAAGTTTGAAGATCATGATCAATATCATTTTTTGTTTTGTTTGATCCTGCAGTTCTTACAATAAGCCCCATTTCTTTCGGAATAACTATATCGTTTAAAATAGTTCTAATTTTTTTTCTTTCTCCTGGGTTAAATATTTTACGAGATATGCCACCACCTTTTGGTGTATTGGGCATTAGGACAATATATTTACCTGCTATAGAAATAAAAGTACTCAACGCAGCACCTTTTTGTCCTCTTTCATCTTTTAAAACTTGTATTAAAATTACTTGATTAGGTTTTATAACTTCTTGAATCTTATATCTTCTAGATCTAAATCTTGTTTCAGATTTTCTACCGTGTAATACAGGCGAAGGTTGCTCTTTATCTTCATCTACTTGAGTGGTATCTGTAATTGGAGTATCACTCCCTTCTGTTATCTGATCATTTGTTTCAAATTCAGACTCAAGTTTTACTTCAACTGGATCATTAATATCAAGATTACCCTCGTTAATATTTTTTTGTTCTTCTAGCTCACTTTTTTTTAATAGTTCTTCTCTGGCTTTTTCTTCTTCTTCTTTTATTTTTGCTAAATCACTCTGAGGTATTTGATAATAGTCAGATTGAATATCGTTAAAGGATAGAAAACCGTGTCTATCTCTTCCAAAATCAATAAATGCAGCTTGTAAAGATGGCTCTACTCGGCTTACCTTGCCAAGGTAGATATTATTTTTTATTAAATTGTTTTTTAAGCCTTCGTACTCGTAGTCTTCAATGTTTTCACCTGACTTAAGTACAACTCTTGTTTCATTTGGATGCGAAGCATCAATGTATAAATTTTTTTCCATATATTTTTGATTAATTGTTTCATTTTATATTTAAATAATTTTAAATTTTGTTTGAATTCTGATGCCTTAACTTTAACAAATTCTTATATATATTAAACTAAAATGCATCGAATAATTAAAAATATATTTATAGTAGTTTTAAGTGTTGGTTTGTTATCTGCATTTTCTGTATTAGCTGTTTTGTGGGCTTTTTCTAACAATTTACCAGATTATAAATTCCTCAAAAATTATAAACCATCAGTTTCTAGTAAAGTTTACTCAGGGGATGGTGAGTTGGTGAATGATTTTTCATCAGAAAAACGAATATTTGTACCCTATAAATCAATACCAGAAAAAGTGATTAATGCTTTCTTGTCTGCAGAAGATAAAAATTTCTATTCGCATCCAGGAGTAGATGCCAAAGGAGTATTAAGAGCAATAATTAATAACATTTCCAATGTAGTTGCATCAAGAAGATTGGAAGGCGCATCAACGATAACTCAACAAGTGGCAAAAAATTTTTTATTAACAAACGAAGTAAGTTTAAATAGAAAAATTAAAGAGGCAATTCTTGCCTTTAGAATAGAAAGAGCTCTTTCAAAAGAAAGAATATTAGAACTATACTTAAATCAAATATATCTGGGTGAAGGCACTTATGGTGTTGCATCTGCTAGCTTAGAATATTTTGACAAATCAATTAGTGAATTGAATTATGAAGAATCAGCTTTATTAGCAGCTCTGCCAAAGGCTCCAAGTAGATATAACCCGTATAAAAATATAGAACTCGCAAAATTTAGAAGAGATCTCGTTATAAACAATTTGTTTGAAAATAATTATATAAGCAAACAAAATCAAAAAGAACTTTTGTCAAAAAAAATAATATTAAAAAAAAGAAAAAAAATTTTTACAGAAGATACGAGTTACTACGTAGAAGATATTAGAAAAAATGTGGTTGAAAAATTAGGATTTGATAAAGTCTACAAACAAGGATTAAATATAAGTACACCTATTAATATTAGCTTGCAAAAAATTGCAACTGACTCATTGAGACAAGGTCTTATTGAATACGATAAACGAAAAGGGTGGCGTGGTCCATTGACTAACATTAAAAATTTAAAAAAATGGAATAAAGATTTAGATAAATTTAGATTAGAAAGATCAATTAATTGGGGTTTAGCAATAGTTAAAAAGATAGATAAATTTTCAATAGAAATTGAAACGGAATATGAAAAAAAAGGAATTATTAAGTACGAAAACATCTCGTGGATAAAAAAAGATTTTGATGAAATATTGAAAATTGGAGATGTTATTTATACTGAAAACATAAATAAAAATATATTTGCCTTAAGGCAACTGCCAGAAGTTAATGGAGGGATTGTTGTTATGGACCCTTTTACTGGACGGGTATTAGCTCTAAGCGGAGGATTTAGCTTTAAAAAAAGTGAATTTAATAGAGCCACACAAGCACTAAGACAGCCAGGTTCTGCTTTCAAACCTTTTGTTTATGCTTTAGCTCTTGAGAATGGATATACACCATCAACTTTAATTTTAGATGCACCACTAGTTTTAGAGCAAGGATCTGATTTAAAAATGTGGAAACCTGAAAACTACGGTAAAAAATTTTATGGACCATCAACACTTAGAATGGGGTTAGAAAAATCTAGAAACTTGATGACTGTCAGAATTGCACAAGATCTTGGAGTTAAAAAAATTGTTAATTTTTCAAAAAAACTCGGTATTTATGAAAATCCTAGTGAGCTTTTGTCAATTTCATTAGGCTCTGCAGAGACGACTTTATTGAAACTAACATCTGCATACTCTTCATTTATTAATGGAGGAAAATTAGTTAAACCAATAATGATAGATAGAATTCAAGACAGTGAAGGGATTACAATTTTTAATAATGAAATGAGAGAGTGTATAAATTGTGATCAAATATCTCACTTAAGTAACAATTATCCAAATATAAAGGACAGTTTTGAGCAAATATTTTCCCCAGAAACAGCATATCAAATGACCTCGATATTGGAGGGAACTGTTCAAAATGGGACAGGAAAAAATTTAAAAGATTTAAATTTGGATTTGGCCGGAAAAACAGGCACAACAAATGGAAATACAGATACATGGTTTATAGGATTTACTTCAAAATTAGTAATAGGAGTTTATGTAGGTTCAGATAATCCAAGATCACTTGGAAGGTATGAAACAGGAGCAAAAACAGCATTACCAATTTTTAAAAGTTTTGTAAAAAAAGCTGTAAAAAAAGAAGATGCAAGACCGTTTAAAGTTGCAAAAAATATTTTAATGAAAGTTATTAATCCTGTTACAGGAGAAAAAGCTGAAATTGGTACAAGAAGAACAATTATTGAAGCTTATAAAGAAGTGAAAGTAGAAAATTTATCAAATAAAGATATTAATAATAGATTAAAAAATAATAATATATTAAGGTTCTACTAATGGACAACGAATATTTAAATTATAAATCTGAAATAGAAAAAATCAATCAAAGAGTTAAGGAGTACCTTTGAAAAAAATGATATTCATAAAAAATTAGAAAAGAATAACCAAAAAATATTAGAAGCTAATTTTTGGCAAGATAAAGCAAATTCTCAGAAAGTTATTAAAGAAAAAAAATTATATGAAGAATTAATAAATTCATATGAAAATTCATCTAAATCAATAATTGATCTTGATGAATTGAACGAACTTGCTTTAGAAGAAAAAAATCAATCTGTCATAAACGAAGTTCTTGAGAGTATTAAAAATTTAAAAAAATTAGCTAAAAAAAATGAAACTAAATGTTTTTTGTCAAATGAAACTGACAGTTTAGATTGCTATATAGAAATTCATGCCGGTGCTGGTGGAACAGAGAGCCAGGATTGGGCAGAAATGTTAAGAAGAATGTATTTAAAATGGTCAGATATTAAGAATTTTAAATCAGAATTAATTAGCGAACATAAGGGAGAGGAAGCAGGCATAAAATCATCAACTATTAAAATTGAGGGTGATTATGTTTTCGGATGGTTAAAAGCCGAGTCCGGAATTCATAGGTTGGTTAGAATATCTCCTTTTGATTCTGGAGCTAGACGACATACCAGTTTTGCAAGTATCTGGATTTATCCAGTCATAGATGAAAATATTGAAATAGAAATTAATGAAAAAGATTTACGTATTGACACCTATCGATCAAGTGGAGCAGGAGGACAGCATGTGAATACTACAGATAGTGCGGTAAGAATAACCCATCTACCTTCTAAAATAGTAGTTCAATGTCAAAATGAAAGATCTCAACATAAAAATAAAGATACCTGTATGAATATGCTTAAGGCAAGACTATATGATTTTGAATTAAAAAAAAAAGAACAAGAAAGCCAAACAATAGAGTCTTCCAAGTCAGAAATTGGTTGGGGTCATCAAATTAGATCTTATGTACTTCACCCATACAGAATGGTAAAAGATAATAGAACTAACTTTGAAAGCTCAAATCCTGATAAAATCTTAGATGGTGAGATTGATGATTTTTTAGAAAGTTCTTTATATAAAGTGAAATAATGAAAAGAATAGTTAAAATTCTTGCAATATTAATAATAACCCTTGCGGCAATTGTTATTTACTTGAGCATCTATGGAGTAAAAACTGACAAGTTTAATAAAGAAATTATAAAGAATGTTTCAAAAATTAATAAAAAAATTAATCTTTCATTAAATGAGGTTAATTATCTATTAAACCCACTGAATTTTAGTATCAATATTTCAACAAAAAACCCCAAAATATTATTGGAAGATAAAAGTCTAGATTTAAAAGAGATTACTAGCAATATTTCATTAAAATCTTTTATAAGTAATCAGTTTTCTATTGATGATTTAAAAATTTCAACAAAAGAAATTAAAATCAAAGATTTAATCTCATTAACAAGAGCAGTTGAAGGCTCACCACAACTTTTTGTTTTAGATAATATCACTAAAGAGGGATTAATTTCTGCAGATATAAATCTTAAATTTGATTTAGATGGAGAAATAAAAAACAACTATCAAATAACTGGGACTGTCAAAAAAGCAAAATTTAATATTTTTAACAAGGTTGAAATTGATAATTTAAACCTTTCATTTAATATAAGCAACAATCAGCTAACATTAAAAAAGATAGAAACAAATCTTAATAGTATAAAATTAAAATCACCCTTAATCACAATTGAAAAAAAGAAAGATATATTTTTTGTTGATGGAGAGGTGGCAAATAAAGAACAAAATTTTGATATAAACAAATTAAAACCTATACTTGGTAATTTACCAAACAATATAGAGATAGAAAAAATTGACTTTAATTCTGTAAATATTTTTTCTTTCAATGTTAGCAAAAAATTAAGATTAAAAGATTTAAAACTAGAGACCAACTTAAACTTAGAAAATTTTCAAATAGTTAAAAATCCCCTTAATTTAAAAATTTTTTTACCTAATTATGCAGAACAAATTAAATTTAAAGATCATAAAATTAAAATTAAATTAATTAAAGGTATATTGGATATTGTGGGAGATGGAGATATCTATATTGGCAACGAGTTTGAACAATTATCTTACAGCGTTATTAAAGATGCGGGAGAAATAACATTTGATACAAACCTTAATATTAAAAATAATCCATTAACAATAAATTTTTTAGATTATAAGAAGAAAAAAGAAAACAGTTCAGAAATTTTATTAAAAGGTATTTACAAAAAAAATAAAGAATTGATATTAAAAGATATTTCTATAACAGAAAAAAATAATCAAATTTTAATTAAAGATTTAATATTTAGTAAAAATTTTAAAGTTAAAGATTTAAGTTACATTAAACTTAATTATCGAAATAAAAATGATCTTCTTAACAATTTAGAGCTAAAAAAAAATAAATCTAATTTTTCCATAAATGGTAAAAGTTTTGATGCAACACAGTTAATTAGCAACAGCATGAGTGATGATGAAAGTACTACAATTTTTGAAAATTTTAATTCTAAATTTAATATTAAAATAGGCACAACTTATATAAATAAAAACGATTATACTAAAAACTTAGCTGGATACTTCACTTTTAAAAATAATAAATTAGATAAATTAAATCTAGCATCTACTTTTTCTAACAATAAAAAAATGAACTTATCTATTGAAACTAATAACCAAAATGAAACTATTACAAAATTCTTTTCAAACTACCCAAAACCTTTGATTAAAAGATATGATTTCATTAAAGGATTTGAAGAAGGTTATCTAAATTTTAATTCTATAAAAAAAGATGGTGTTTCTAATTCTGTATTAATTATTGATAACTTTAAAGTTAAAGAGGTACCTGTTTTCGCTAAGCTTTTAAGCCTAGCGTCACTTCAAGGTATTGCAGATCTTTTAACGGGTGAGGGAATAAGATTTACCGATTTTGAAATGAGATATTCAAGTCAAAAAGATTTTACTAATATTGAAGAAATGTATGCAATTGGACCTGCTATTTCTATATTAATGGATGGTTATATTGAATCAAAGAAATTGGTTAGCTTGAGAGGAACATTGGTTCCAGCAACAACTATAAATAGATCTATAGCCTCAATTCCACTACTGGGTAAAATACTAATAGGAGAAAAAACGGGTGAAGGTGTTTTTGGTGTAAGTTTTAAAATAAAAGGACCTCCAAAGAATTTATCAACAACAGTTAATCCAATTAAAACACTAACACCTAGATTTATAACAAGAACTTTAGAAAAAATTAAAAAAAACTAAATTAACTCAACTTTAATATGTTTTTTCTTACCAAGTGAGAGTTTAATTAAATTACCCTTAAATAAATCCTCAGTAATTAAAAACTTTTCATCAGAAATAGCCTTACCATTTATTTTAATTCCATTCCCTTTAATTAATCTTCTAATTTCACTTTTAGAAGCTTCTAATTTTGATAAAATTACCAAATCTAGAATACTTATATTATCATCTAACATTTTTTTATTAATTTGAGTGATTGGTAGATTATCACCTAATGAATTTTCAGAAAATGTTCGTTTGGCTGTTTCTTGGCATTTACTTGCTTCATCTTCTCCATGCAACATAGAAGTAGCTTTGTTGGCAAGTAAAATTTTTAACTCATTAATATTGTCATCTTTAATATTTTCAATTTCATCAACATTAATATCTGTAAAAATTTTTAAAAACTTTAAGACATCTCGATCATCAATATTTCTCCAAAATTGCCAGTAGTCATATGATGAAAGAAATTTTTTATCTAGCCAAACAGCTCCAGATTCAGTTTTACCCATTTTTGCACCTGATGCCAATGTAATAAGAGGTGTCGTTAAACCGTAAACATGATTATTTGAATATCTTTTTATAAGATCAACTCCATTAACAATATTACCCCATTGATCAGAGCCACCAATTTGAAGCATACATTTTTCTTTTTTGTTTAATTCTAAAAAATCATATGCTTGTAAAATCATATAGTTAAATTCCATATAACTTAATGACTGCTCTCTCTCTAATCTAATTTTGACACTATCAAAACTCAACATTTTGTTAATTGTAAAATGTTTTCCAACATCTCTTAGAAAAGAAATATAATTTAAATTTTTAAGCCATGTGTAGTTATTAACAAATATAGGTTTTGTCTCTGGATCTTTATCATCTAAAAAATTTTTTAGAATTTTTTCAATATTATTTATATTTTTTTCTATTTCTTTTTCAGATAAAATTGTCCTAGTTTTATCTTTTCCGGATGGATCACCTATTCTAGTAGTACCCCCTCCTAATAAAACAATTGGTTGGTGGCCATGTTTTTGGAGCAATCTAAGACACATAATTTGAAGTAAACTACCAACGTGAAGACTTTCAGCTGTACAATCAAAACCAATATAAGCTCTGATTTTTTCTTTATCTAATAATTGAGATAGATTTTCTTCACCTGTACACTGGTAAAAGAAACCACGATCTTTAAATTCTTTTAAAAATTTATTCATAAATATGCTATCTAGAATATACAATATTTACTTTAAAAATAAGAATGGAAAAATTTTATACTTCTTTAGGGTTAATGAGTGGCACATCTATGGATGGGGTTGATGCGTCAATTATTAAATCAGATGGTGAAAGTAACTATGAGCCTATATTTGATAAATATTTTGAGTATGATGCGGTAATTTATTCAAACTTACTAAATCTCAGAGATAAAATAAATTCAATAAAAGATATAAAAGCTAATTCTTATCAAATTAACGAGCTCGAGAGAAACATTACCTTATTTCATGCAAAAATTAGCAAAGAAATTATAAAGAATGCAGGAGTAGATGTAGATATAGTTGGGTTTCACGGTCAAACAATTTTTCACAATGCTCAGGAAAAAATATCAAAACAAATAGGAGATGGCAATTTACTATCAAGTCTTTTAAAAAAAAATGTAGTTTATAACTTTAGAGAAAATGACATTCATAATGGAGGCCAAGGAGCTCCATTAGCTCCAATCTTTCATAACTTACTTATAAACCAGAATAAAATAGAGAAACCTGCTTGTGTTTTAAACATAGGAGGTATCGCAAATATTACTCTTGTTATCTCAAAAAATAATAAAGATTTAAAAAGTTTTGATGTAGGTCCTGGTAATTGTCTTTTAGATGAATGGGTTAGAAGACACACACAAATGAAATATGATGAAAATGGAAAAGCATCAAATATAGGAAAAACAAGTGAAGTTATTCTAAATCAAGCGATTGATAATTTTGACAATATAAGCAATCAAAAAAAACTTTCATTTGATATAAAAGATTTTGATTTAAGTTTTGTAAAAGGTCTCACATATGAGGATGGCTTATCTACATTAGTAGATTTTACAGCAATAATAATTTATCAATCAATTTTAAAATCAATTAACAGTGAAGAAAATAAAAAGTTATTAATAATAGTTTGTGGTGGTGGAAGAAAAAACCTTTCATTAATGGAGAGCATAAGAAAAAGACTACCAAAAAATATTTCTTTAAAAATAATTGATGATTATAAAATTGATGGTGATTTCATCGAGTCCCAAGCATTTGCTTATCTTGCAATTAGGTCTGCACTTAAAAAAGTAATTTCATTCCCCAATACTACAAATGTCAAAAAACCATCAATAGGTGGAGTTTTAGTTAAAAACTATTAAGATTAAAATAAAGCAGATTCTTTTTTGATATATTTATCTAAACATTTTACTAATACGTCTTCTGTTTTAGTAAAAAAATGATTAGCATCATTTATAGCCTGAAAGTCAACTTTAATACCTTTTTGGGCACTCAATCTTTTATCTAGATCTGCAATATGTTCTAAGGGAACTAACTCATCCTTTTTTCCATAAATCATTAAACCTGAAGTAGGACATGGAGATAAGAATGAAAAGTCATAAACATTTGGTTGTGGCGAAATTGCAATAAATCTATTTATTTCTGGTCTTCTCATTAATAATTGCATTGCAATTAAAGACCCAAAGGAAAATCCTGAAACCCAACATTGTGAGTTATCAAAATTTTCACGCTCTAACCAATCTAGTGCTGCAGCAGCATCAGCCAGTTCACCTTGACCATTATCAAACTCACCATCACTTTTTCCAACACCTCTAAAATTTACTCTACATACAGAAAATCCATTTTCCATAAAAGTATGAAATGTATCAACTACAACTTTATTATTCATTGTTCCTCCATATTGAGGATGAGGTTGTAATACTAACGCTATTGGTGATGTAATTTTTTCACTTTTGTAATACTTGGCCTCCATTCTTCCAGCAGGCCCAGGTATAAAAACTTCAACTATTTTATTGTCCATAAATGATATTGATTATTATTCTCAAAAAAAAATACACATATCATAACTAAGCGACAATATGTTATCTTTTTTATGTATTGTATACTTGACTAATTTAGTCAGGTTTGTATAAAAAGCCCACTTAAATAAGGATAATATGAAATTAACTTCAAAAGGTAGATACGCAGTAATGGCTTTAGCTGATCTTGCTAAGTTCAATAGTGTTAATCCAGTATCTTTAAGAGATATATCGTTAAGACAAGGTATTTCTTTGGATTTTTTAGAACAAATTTTTTCTAAGTTAAAAAAATATAATATCGTAAAAAGTATTAGGGGTACTAATGGAGGTTATATCTTAAACAAAGAACCAGAAGAAATTAAATTAGCAAACATACTTAGTGCCGTAGATGAAGAAGTTAAAACTGTTCAATGCAAGAAGGAATCTAAAAAAGGATGCAATAGTAAGACTACGAAATGTATCACTCATAATTTATGGGACGAACTTGAAGTTCATATCAATCATTTTTTCGAACAAAAAAATTTAAAAGATCTTATAAGCAATTCTTCAGAAAGTAGAAATTAAAATGGATGCAAGAGAAAAAGAAATAGAAAAATTAAAAGATTATAAATATGGATTTTCAACTGATATTGAAAATACTAGAGCACCCAAGGGTTTAAATGAAGAAGTAATTAAGTTTATTTCAAATATTAAAAAAGAACCACAATGGATGCTTGATTGGAGATTGAATGCCTTTGAAAGATTAAAGCAATTAAAAGAACCTAATTGGCAAAAACCTAAATATCCCAAAATAGATTATCAAGACCTTTATTATTATTCAGCACCAAAAAGCATGGATGACAAACCAAAAAGTTTAGACGAGTTAGATCCAAAATTATTAGAAACTTATAATAAACTTGGAATACCTCTTCAAGAACAAGCAAGACTTAATGGAATAGCAGTTGATGCTGTATTTGATTCTGTTTCTGTTGCAACCACGTTTAAGGGTGAGCTAAATAAAAAAGGAATTATTTTTTGTTCTATGTCTGAAGCTATACAAGATCATCCCGAATTAGTAAAAAAATATTTAGGGTCTGTAATTCCAATATCAGATCATTATTTTGCAACACTTAATTCTGCAGTATTTACTGATGGGTCATTTGTATATATTCCTGAAGGTGTAAGATGCCCGATGGAACTCTCAACTTATTTTAGAATTAATGCTACTGAAACAGGTCAATTTGAAAGAACTTTAATCATAGCAGATAAAGGAAGTTATGTAAGTTATCTAGAAGGATGCACAGCACCAATGAGAGATGAAAATCAATTACATGCAGCAAATGTAGAATTAGTTGCACTAGATGATGCTGAAATAAAATATTCAACTGTACAAAATTGGTATCCTGGAGACAAAGATGGAAAAGGTGGAATTTATAATTTTGTAACAAAAAGAGGTTTGTGCAAAGGAAAAAATTCAAAAATATCTTGGACACAAGTTGAAACAGGTTCAGCAATTACATGGAAATATCCAAGCTGTATATTGATGGGTGATAATTCTGTAGGAGAATTTTACTCAATAGCAATAACAAACAATCATCAAAAAGCAGATACAGGTACTAAAATGATTCATTTGGGTAAAAATACAAAAAGCAAAATAATATCAAAAGGTATTTCAGCTGGATTTGCAGATAATACTTATAGAGGCTTAGTGGATATTGCAAAAAATGCTGACAATGCAAGAAATTTTACTCAATGCGACTCTCTTTTGATGGGTAATAAGTGTGGAGCGCATACTGTTCCATACATAAAGAATAAAAATTCTAGCTCAAATATTGAGCATGAAGCAACCACATCTAAAATTAGTGATGAACAATTGTTCTATTGTAATCAAAGAGGTTTAAATCAAGAAGAGGCTGTGAGTTTAATTGTTAATGGTTTTTGTAAAGAGGTTCTTCAACAATTACCAATGGAATTTGCTGTTGAAGCTCAAAAATTAGTAGGAATTAGTTTAGAAGGGAGTGTTGGTTAATGTTAACAATTAAAGATCTTAAAGCGAATATTGATAATAAAGAAATTTTAAAAGGTTTAAATTTAGAAATTAAACCAGGAGAGGTACATGCAATCATGGGACCTAATGGATCTGGAAAAAGCACTCTATCAAATGTTCTTTCAGGGAAAAAAGGATACACTGTAACTGGTGAAGTAAAGTATTTTAATGAAAATCTTTTAGATTTAGAAATTGAAGAAAGAGCTCATAAAGGAATATTTTTAGCATTCCAATATCCATTAGAAATACCAGGGGTTAATACCAATATATTCTTAAAAACATCTTTAAATGCAATTAAAAAAGCTAAAGGTGAAAAAGAATTAGATGCTATTGAATTCTTAAAATTAGTTAAACAAAAAGCTGGAGAATTAAAATTTGATGAAAAAATATTAAGTAGACAATTGAATGTAGGTTTTTCTGGTGGAGAAAAGAAAAAAAATGAAATACTTCAAATGTCTATACTAAATCCTAAGCTATCTATTTTAGATGAAACAGATTCAGGACTTGATATTGATGCTTTAAAAATAGTATCTGAAGGTGTGAATGCATTAAGAAGTAAAGACAGTTCTTTTTTAATTATTACCCACTATCAAAGATTACTTGATTATATTAAACCAGATTTTGTTCATGTTTTAATTGATGGTCAAATTGTTAAATCTGGAGGATCTGAATTGGCAATGGAATTAGAAAGCAAAGGTTACGAAACTCTTAGTTAAATGATTGAACAATTAAAATCAGATTTCAATAAGATGACAGAAAATTTAAAATTATCTGAAAATAATGTTGAGTTTAGAAAAAAAAATTTAACAAGTTTTATTGATAAAGGCTTTCCAAATAAAAGAATTGAAGATTGGAAATTTTCTGATTTAAATCAAATTATCTCATCGAATATTGAAAATTTAATTTTTTATGATGATAAGACTTACGAGACTAAAGATCAAATATCATTAATTAATAAGTTTGAACATAATAAGATAATTTTTATTAATGGAGTTATTTCAAAAGTAGACATCAAGTATGAGGATGACACTAAAGTTTTAATTAATAATGATTTAGATTTAAGCAACAATACTAATGAAATTAATCCATTAGTATCCTTAAATCATGCTCTAGCTAGTGCACATATTGGTATTATTGTTAAGGAGAATTATTCATTAAATAAGCCATTAATTTTATACAATATTACTACTGAGGATGTTAATTCAACAGCACTCAATTTAAGAACAGATATTAAGTTAGAAAAAAATAGTAGCTTGAAATTAGTTACTATATTTGATGATCACTCTCAAAATAATTTCATTAATATTAATCAAAATTTTGATATTGCTCAAGATTCAATCCTTAAAAGCTATAAAATTGATCATAAAACTAATTCTAATATTAAATATTTTTATAATAATATTAATCTTGAAAAAAATAGTATCTCTGAAAATTTTATTTTTTCAACAGGATCTAAATTTATCAAAAATGAAGTAAATTGTAATTTAAATGATCAATACAGTTCAGCATTTATTAATGGTGTGATAAATTTAAAAAACTCACAACATCATGAAATTAAAACGAACATAAATCATTTGGCAGAAAATACAAAAAGCTATCAATTAATCAAAACGGTTTTAAATGATAAATCCAAAGGTATTTATCAAGGTAAAATTTTTGTTGATCAAAAAGCACAGAAAACAAATGGGTACCAACTAAGTAAAGCTTTACTTTTAAATGAAAATACAGAATTCGATGGTAAACCTGAACTTGAAATTTATGCAGATGATGTAAAATGCTCGCATGGATCGACTTCGGGTAACTTAGACGAAGACTCAATATTTTATCTAATGTCTCGAGGTCTAAGTCATCAGCAATCAAAAGAATTATTGATTAATGGTTTTCTAATGGATGCAGTTGAAACAATTACAGATTTAGAAATCAAAAATTTAATCAAAGATATGATGGGAGTTGTAGAGTGAGTATAGAAAATATTAAAAAAGAATTTCCAATATTTAATAATAAAGTTCATAATAATGATCTTGTATATCTTGATAGCGCTAACTCATCTCAAAAACCACAATCTGTAATTGATAGAGTTAATGATTTTTATACAAATGAATTTTCAAACACAGGAAGAAGCGTTCATTACTTAGCAGTAGCTGCAACTAATCTTTATGAAAATACAAGATCTTCTGTTCAAAAATATATTAACGCTAAAGATAAAAATGAAATTGTATTCACTAAAGGCGCAACTGAGGCAATTAATCTTGTAGCTAATACCTATGGTCAAAAATTTTTAAAAGAAGGGGATGAAATACTTATAACAGAACTTGAACATCATTCTAATTACGTACCTTGGCATTTTTTGAGGCAATCTAAAGGTATAAAGATTGAGTTTGCTGAAATTAATGATGATGGAGAAATTACTTTAGAAAGTATTGAAAAAAAAATTACATCAAAAACAAAATTAATTGCTATTACACACTTATCAAATGTAACAGGATCAGTTTTACCAGTTAAAGAAATAACAGAATTTGCTCATTCAAAAGGTATTGCGGTTTTAGTTGATGGATGCCAAGGTGCTCCTCATTTAAAACTTGATATGCAAGACATAGACTGTGATTTTTATGCTATTTCTTGTCACAAAATGTATGGGCCTACTGGTCTTGGTGTTTTATATGCAAAGAAAAAGTGGTTAGAAGAATTACCACCCTATCAAGGTGGAGGTGGAATGATTCAAGATGTAAAAAAAGATTGCATTTCATATGGTGATTTACCTAATAAATATGAAGCTGGCACGATGGCTACAGCACAAGTCATAGCATTTGATCAATCTATAAAATTTTTAGAAAAAATCGGAATTGAAAACATGATTAAACATGAGCAAGAATTAATCCAGTATGGTCAAGAAATTTTAAGAAAAAATAATTCAGTTAAATTAATTGGTAACCCAAAACATAGATCAGCAGTTTTATCTTTTACTATAGAGGGTGTTCATCCACATGATATAGCTACAATATTGGATGAAGATGGTGTCGCTATTAGAGCGGGTCATCATTGTTGTCAAATCCTACATGACAAATTAGGTATACCTGCAAGCGCTCGTGCCTCATTAGGTGTTTACAATACAAAAGATGATTTAGATCAACTTAATAATTCTATCAATAACTGTAAGAAAATTTTTAATATCTAATGAATATAAAAGAACTTTATCAAGAAATAATTTTAGAGCATGGTAAAAACCCGCGCAACTTAAGAAAAACAGAAAATTTTAATAAAGATGCAATGGGCAAGAATCCATTATGTGGTGATAATGTACATGTATTTTTAAAACTTGATGAAAATAAAAAAGTAGAAGATATTTCATTTGAAGGTAGTGGCTGTGCAATTTCAATGGCCTCAGCATCAATTATGACTGATTTAATTAAAGGAAAAGAAGAAGTTGAAGTTAAAGAAATTGTAAATGACTTCTTAGGTATGATTAAGGAAAATCCTGAATTAAAATCAAAAAACCTAGAAGAAGATGAAAAAACTAAATTAATGTGCTTGTCTGGAGTAAAACAATATCCAATGAGAGTAAAATGTGCGACTTTATCATGGCATACTTTAATTTCTGCAATTGACAATACTCAAGAAGAAATTAATACTGAAAAATTAGATTAAATTATGGATTTAAGAGAACAAGTAATAGCTGAAATTAGAAAAATTTATGACCCAGAGATACCGGTCAATATTTATGAATTAGGTTTAATTTATGATGTTAAGGTAAACGAGTCTAAAGCTAAAATAATAATGACCTTGACTACACCAAATTGTCCTGTTGCAGAAAGTTTACCTCAGGAAGTTAAGGATAGTGCAATGCAAGTAGAAGGCATTGAAGAGGTTGATCTAGATTTAGTTTTTGAACCGCCTTGGGAAAAATCAATGATGTCGGAAGCTGCTAAATTGGAGTTAAATCTATAATGAGTCCTATCATTAAATTAAGTGATAATGCTGCAAGTCGTATTAAAGAAATTATGTCTGGAGTTGAGTCGAATTCAATTGGCGTTAGAGTTGCAGTTAAGTCTGGTGGTTGTGCTGGCATGTCTTATGTAATGGAATATGCAAAAGAAATAAATCCTTCAGACGAAATAATTGAAGACAAAGGTGTTAAGGTTTTTGTTGATGCTGCAGCTGTTATGTACTTATTAGGCACTGAAATGGACTATAAAAAAGAGGAATTTTCATCATCATTTGTATTCAATAACCCCAATGAATCTGAACGTTGTGGTTGTGGTGAGTCATTTAAAGTATAACATTACTTAAACGCATATCAGTATTGCAAATATCACATATCTATGGTATTAAATAGTCATGAATAAATTTGAATTTAAAAATCTTGTTAAATCTTTAGAAAAGTCACTTAAAGAAAGAACTTTTTTTAAAACTCTTAGAAAAGAAGTAAACACTGGTGCTAATGGCACACAGGATTACGTTGTTAAAAAAGGAATTAACAAAGATACAATCGCAACAACTAGACAATAATTAGTTTTAGCTGCTGTAATACATCTCAAACTCTACAGGATGAGGTGCGTGTTCAAATCTATGTATCTCTTCAAATTTTAATGCAATGTAAGCATCAATTTGATCGTCAGTAAATACACCACCTTCAGTTAAAAATTCTCTATCTTTATCTAAACTTTCCATTGCTTCTCTTAAGGATCCACAAACAGTTGGAATGTTTTTAACTTCTTCTGGAGGCAATTCATAAAGATCTTTATCAAAAGATTCGCCTGGATGTATTTTATTTTTAATTCCATCTAAACCAGCCATAAGCATAGCAGCAAAAGTTAAATATGGATTTCCTGAAGCATCAGGAAATCTTATTTCACATCTTGCACCATTTTTACTTAATGAAATTGGTATACGACATGAAGCAGATCTATTTCTTGCAGAGTAAGCAAGTAGAACAGGGGCTTCAAAACCTGGAATTAATCTTTTGTAACTATTTGTTGTAGCATTTGAAAAAGCATTAATTGCTTTTGCATGTTTTAAAATACCACCAATATAGTGAAGTGCTGTTTCAGATAACCCTGCATAAGCATCACCAGAAAAAACTGGTTTGTCGTCTTTCCAAATTGATTGATGAATGTGCATACCTGAACCGTTATCTCCCGCAATCGGCTTTGGCATAAAAGTTGCTGTTTTTCCAAATGAATGTGTAACCATTTGAACTACATATTTATATAATTGAACATTATCAGCTTGATCAACAAGCGTTCCAAAGTACATACCAAGCTCATGTTGACTTGGTGCTACTTCGTGGTGATGTTTTTCAACTTTAATACCTACTTCTTTTAAACTTTTTAAATATTCACTTCTCATGTCTTGTTCGCTATCAACTGGAGGAACTGGAAAGTAACCACCTTTTACTGGAGGTCTATGACCCATATTTCCATTTGCATACTCCGTTCCAGAATTATAAGGACCTTCTTTACTATCTATTTTAAAACCAGTATTGTTTGGGTCATTATTAATTCTAACATCGTCAAAAACAAAAAATTCAGGTTCAGGACCAAAAAAAGCTTTATCACCAATGCCAGATTTTTTTAAATATGCCTCTGCCTTTTTAGCTGTTCCTCTTGGGTCTCTCTCATAAGGAGATCTTTTAACGGCATCTAGAATATCACAAAAAAGGATTAGGGTATTATGAGATGTAAAAGGGTCCATAATCATTCTAGAAGTATCAGGTATTAAAATCATGTCAGACTCGTTAATTGCCTTCCAACCGGCAATAGATGAACCATCAAAAAATACACCTTCATTTAACATATCTTCATCAACAATAGTGTGATCCATTGTTAAATGTTGAAGTTTTCCTCGAGGGTCAGTAAACCTTAAATCAACAAACTCAACTTCTTTTTCCTTCATGAATTTTAAAACATTGGCAGCAGTCATAGTTTCTCCTTTTTTAAATTTTGTGGTCAATTAATAACAAATGTTTCTTTAATAATATTGCTTGAATAATAAATATCACCTATGCGTTTTTTACATATGAATTACAACATTATTTGTTAAATTATCAATCAATTATTAGTTGAAATATGAGCTTATTAGATAAAGAACCCGTTAAAAGAGCTGAAAAATTTCTTAAAAACTTCGACCAATCCCTAGAGGTTATAGTTTTAAAAAATTCAGCAAGAACTGCACAGGATGCAGCAACAGCTTTAGCTTGTGATGTAGGTGCAATTGTCAAAAGCTTATTATTTAGAACAGAAAATACCTTCATATTATGTTTAGTGGCAGGTGATAAGAGGTGCTCATTAAATAAATTAAAAAAGATTAAAGATAAAAAAGACATTTCAATGGCATCACCAGAAGAAGTTAAGACACAAACTGGCTATACAATAGGTGGTGTATCGCCCGTTGGTCATTTAGAGAAAATTGAAATTATAATAGACAATTCTTTAGAAAGGTTTAATGAATTGTTTGCAGCAGCAGGACATCCAAACTGTGTATTTAAAACAAACTATAACGATATTCAAAAGATTACGAATGGAAAAGTTGAAGATATAATTGAATGAGACAACCTAGATTAATTGATTATACATTATTAGTAATCTTAGCTTTAATATGGGCATCAGCTTTTTTTAATATCAAAATTGCAACTGAATCTTTTGGACCAATTACAATAGCATTCTTGAGAGTTTTTTTCGGATCTATTCCAGTATTGTTATTATGTTTTTACAAAAAAATAAAAATAGAAGCATTTTCTAAAGATTGGTATTGGTTTGCTATAATAGGATTTGTCAATTTGGTATTACCTTTTTTCTTAATAGCTTACGGTGTAAAATCTGTACAAAGTAATTTAGCTGCAATATTAATGTCTACAACACCATTAAGCTCAACTGTATTAGGTCATTTTTACACAAAAAATGAAAAATTTAATGCCCTTAAAACATTTGGAATTTTAATTGGTTTTTCAGGAATTATTTATCTGTTTTCAGATAATATATTAATCAATGACAATAATTTTATTTCTGCGTTATTAATATTACTTGGGTCAACTTGTTATGTTGTTGGTGGTGTTTTAACTCTTAAAATTAGTAAGAAAAAAAATGAAAACGTAACAGGATCTATATTAATTTGGGCTGTTATAATTTTATTACCATTAGTTTGTTTTATTGAAAAACCATGGAACTCAACTCCTAGTATTCAATCTTCAATCTCTGTTGTATATTTAGGAATGGTTTCAACTGGTATCGCTTGGTTGTTAAGGTTTAAAATTTTAAAAGATAATGGGTTAATATTTCAATCACAAGTTTCTTACTTGATACCTATTTTTGGAATTATTTTAAGTTATATATTTTTAGATGAACTAATCACAGACAAAGTTTTAGTTTCATTATTTGCAGTACTAGTTGGACTTTATTTTGTAAAAAAAGCTGGATTAAAAAAGTCATGAATGAAGATGACCTGAGTAAAATCAAAGAAAATTTTGAAGAAATTGATAATTTCTGTGAAGAATGTAAAAAAGAAGATGAAAGTGTTTCTCAAAATTTAATTTTAACAGGATTTAAAACCTGTAACTCTTGTAAACTTTCAAAAACTATATTTCCAATTTAACTAATATTGCTAATGGGTAGAGCATTCATTTTACTCATCACAAATGATATTGAAAGAAAAGCAATTATTAAAAAAGCTAAAAAGACTATTCCAAAAGATTTAAAATTAGACTTTAGATTTAAAACTTGTTTTGTTGAAATGATTAATCCAGCAAATATCCAAAACTGAGTTAAAAATATTATTGGGATCATTAAATCTGGTGTGACAGCAAAAAATCTTAAAAGCCCCGGTGCATGAGCAAACCCAACAGCTGTTAATACTTTTTTAAATGAAACTTTAGTGTCTTTATCTGGAAATAATTTTACACCGATCACATAAATAAATAATCCCCATACAAACCAAGTAAGAATGGCAGTTAAACCAGACATTGCAATAGCAGTTTTAATAACAGTGTTTGCAGCAACTGCTCCTGCTAACCCGTCTAATATCATGATAAGCCCTGCAAAATATATTGCAGCTTCACCAAAGTTTTTATTATCTTTGTAAAGAGATTTATCTAATTTAATAGACCGAACAACTATATTTAAAAATTGACCAAACATTATTTATTTTTTTTACTATTTTTCTGTGCTTTGTAAGAAACAAATAGTGGAAAGAGTATTAAAGCAATTACTATTATTATGCAAATTACGATTAGGAATGATTTTGTCATTATTAGTGGGGGAGAATTAACCTCCCCCAAATAATTAATTTAACCTTTAACGACTTCTCTTGTGTTTGCGTTAAAAGATTCTGTAAATGGAATATCTACTACCACAGCATCAACAGGCGTTCCTGGTGTGTCAGAATATTTAGCGGGTAAGTGAACTTTGTACTTAGTTCCAACTTTACCTTTAGGGAAACCATTAGCATTTAATGTTCCATCAAATGGCACATATCCCATTGCTATATTTTGACCTTTTTCAGGGTGATACCAAGGTGATGTGATAAATCCTACAGGATCTCCACCACTCTCAGGTGACACTAACCAAAAGTCAGGAGCATATTCTTCAATTGGTTTTCCACCCAACTCAAGACCTACTAACTGAAGTTTGTAAGGTTTTTGACCAGCCTTAAGATCCGCACCCATTTTCTCTAATGCAGCTTTTCCAACATAGTCAGCTTTTTTATTCCACTCACCTTTGCCAGATAGTGAAACTTGGTAACCAAGGTTACACTGGAAAGGATTGTGTTGATGATCCATATCTTGTCCCCAAGAAAGAATTCCAGCTTGAATTCTTCTGTGGTGAGCAGGGGCGATAACCATTAGGCTATGTTTTTTTCCAGCTTCAAGAACAGCATTCCACATATCATCAGCGTATTTAGTTGCTTCTCTTAAGTAGATTTCATACCCAGCTTCACCTGAGAAACCAGATTGTGAAATAACACAACTTCTGCCACCAACTTTTGCTTCAGCTAAACCATAGAAAGGCATGTTATCTAGATCCACTTGATCTCCAATAAGATCCTTCATTAAAGCTTTTGATTTAGGTCCTTGAATTTGCACTGGGCAAACATCAATTTCCTCAATAGCACAATCAAATCTTCTATCAGCGTTAACACCTTGAAGATACATTCCAATATCAGAGTCCGATAGTGAGAACCAAAATTCATCTTTTGAAATTCTAAGAAGAATAGGATCATTTAAAACACCACCATAAGCATTACATAAAATTACATATCTTGCTCTCATGGGTGAGATTTTAGTTGCATCTCTAGTTATAACGTAGTCAGTAAACTTTTCTGCATCCGGACCTTTAACTCTAATTTGTCTTTCAACAGCAACGTTCCACATTGTAACGTGATTTTTAATTGCCTCATATTCAACCATCGCTCCACCATCTTCGGGTTTTACATATCCTCTTGGGTGATAAATACGATTGTATACAGTTGCTCTCCAACAACCTGCTTGCATTGATAAATGCCAATACGGAGATTTTCTTACTCTTGTTGAAATTAACATTTCAACTTTTGTAGGCCCACTCTGTCTTAAGTTGTATGGTACTTCACGATCTGATTGATCAACTGAAGTTACATGATTTAGTTTAGTATAGTCAAATTCATTAGACATAACCGTTCTCCTTCAACCACTTGTTTGTTTCCTTCAAGCCGCCGAATGTATAAATGTGGAAGTTACCAGTAAACTCTTTCACTTTCCCAATTAATTCATTAGGGTCTTTAGGTTTCAATAAATCTAATGCCTTACTAAAATTAGACTTAAGAAAATTTATAGAATTTTTCGCCCCGACAATATTAGCAAATTTAATTAAGCTAGTTATTTTCATTGGCCCAGTAATTCCTACATGCACTGGTACTGACTGCTTAGAAATGAAATCTACGATAGGTTGACTTTCTAATAACCACTGGGTCACTATATAGTCGGCGTAAGGTTTTTTATCTATCATAGCCTTTTCTAATTCTTTATCAGAAATATCCTGACTTCCCTCTGGATGTCCTGCTATTCCTATTTTAATTCCATCAAAAAATCCTGTTTCTAAAATTTGAATTGAACTATCAAATTTTCCAACTGGCTCTCTACTTCCTCCAATAACTAAAGCTTGTTTAGCACCCACATCTTTACATCTTGCAATGTAATCTTTAAGCTGAGCATCATCCGTAATTGATCTTGCTGGAAAATGTGGAACTGGATTAAATCCTTTTTTAACTAACGCCGCTGTTTGGTTAGCTGTCTCTTTATAGTCTCCTCCTGGGAGCATAGTTACATAAACATCCTTAACAGGTGGCAGTGTATCAAGATCTGTTTGAGGCCCAACCTCAAGTGAAAAATTCATTTTTTCTGATGATTATCTTTTTTGTATATGCTGTCAAAGAAATTCATCTTGTGGATAAAAATATTTGTTGCCAAAAATTGTGCTGGTGATAATTTTTTTTAATGTCTGAAAATCTTAAAAATCCTGAACTTTCAAAAATCTTGGACTTGGAAAAAATTAGAGTGGTTGGGAACCCCATCGATAAAGCCCATGGCCTACCAAATGAGTGCTACACTAGCTTCGACTATCTAAACATTGAAAGAGAGAGGATTTTCAAGGATAAATGGACGGTGATTGGCGTTGGAAGTTCTGTACCAAATGTAGGAGACGCTCAACCTTATAATTTACTAGGCATCCCTCTTATTATTTTAAGAGATAAAGAGAAAAAAATAAGGGTATTTCACAATGTCTGCAGCCATAGAGGCTTCAAGCTTTTAGATGAGCCTTGTGCTTTGAAAAATGTCTTAAGATGTCCATACCACTCCTGGTCCTACGATTTTGATGGAAAGTTAGTTGCGACACCTCACATAGGAGGCCTAAATATTCATGAGACAGAAAAATTCGATAAATCATCAAGTAATTTAAAAGAGGTTAAAACCAAAATTTGGATGGATATAATATTTATCAATATAAATGGTAATGAATTAGAGTTTGATGAATATATTAAGCCTCTCGAAGAAAGATGGTCAAAATTTATATCTAAGGAAGATCAAAAATTACTTAAGCACTCAAAAGATCATGGATACTTCAGTCTTGATGTTAAGTGTAATTGGAAGTTTGCAATAGAGAATTACTGTGAAAGTTATCACTTGCCTTGGATACATCCTGAATTAAATAAAGTTTCAAATATTAGTGATCATTACCATATTCAAGGTTTACCAAATAGATTTGCTGGCCAAGGAACAAATAAATATGATCAACCTGTTAAAGGAAATCAAAGTTTCAATAATTTTCCAAATTGGCCTAAAGACTTATTCAAAAAGGCTGAGTATATTGCTTTATTTCCAAACGTAATGATTGGTCTTCATGTAGACCATTTTTATGTTTTTTGGTTAGAGCCAAAGTCTATTAGTGAGACTAAAGAGCATTTAATGATGTATTATGTTGGCGATGATAGTGCAAATGGATCTGAGTTTGCTGAGATGAGAAAAAAAAATTCAGAATTTTGGAAAGAAGTAATGATTGAGGATATAAAAGCTATTGAGGGTATGCAAGAAGGTAGAAATTCACCAGTATATAATGGCGGGAATTTTTCACCCATAATGGATAACCCTACACATGAATTTCATAAATGGGTTGCAACAAACTTAGTTTAAAATGAAAATAATATTAATTATGGGTCTTCCAGGATCTGGCAAAACAACTTTAGCAAATGAAATTGCTCCATTACTAAATGCTAAAAGACTTAATGCTGATGAAGTTAGAAAAGAAGCTAATGATTGGGATTTTTCAGAAGAAGGCAGAACAAGACAAGCAAGTAGAATGGCAGATTTTGCAAAAAAATTAAAAGATGATGGAAATTATGTTGTAGCAGACTTTGTTTGCCCAACACCAGAGGCAAGAAACTTGTTTCCTGCAGATTATATAGTTTGGGTAAATACAATAAAAGAAGGACGTTTTGACGATACTAACAAGATGTTTGTAAAGCCTGAAAAATTTGATTGTCAGGTTACAACTCAAGATGCTAAACATTGGGCACCGATAATAATAAAGGAGATAAAATAATGGTTTACGAATGGGATAATAAAAAACCAACAGCACAAATGCTTGGCAGATGGCAACCATTTCATGATGGTCACTATGCTTTATTTCAAGAAATTATTAAAAAAACAGGTCAAGTTTGCATTCAAATAAGAGACGTTCAAGGTGTTGACGATAATCCATTTGATTTTGACACAGTTAAAAAAAATATTGAAGAAAAGTTAAACTCAGAATTTGAAGGAAGATTTAAAATAATGATGGTTCCTAATATTACTAATATTTGTTACGGAAGAGGAGTTGGTTACAAAATAGAAGAAGTTGTTTTGTCAGAAGAAATTCAACAAATCTCTGCAACAAAAATTAGAGCCAAAATGAGAGAAGATGGCAAACTTAAGTAATATTAAAATTAAACTTTTAAATAAAGATATTGCCTCAATCATAATTAGTGAGCCGAAAACATATAATGCTCTTTCATTAAAAAATTTAGGAGATTTAATTAAAGCTTTTAAAAAATTATATGAAGACAAAAATATTAAGGTAATAATTATTGAAGGGTCTGGAAAAGGTTTTAGTGCGGGTCACAATTTAAAAGAAGTAAGTGGATTAAAGAAAAGAGAAAAATATCAAAAACTTTTTAATCTTTGTTCAAAGTTGATGCTTCAAATAGTTGAAGGAAAAAAACCAGTTATTGCAAAAGTTCATGGAGCAGCATTTGCAGCAGGTTGCCAGTTAGTTGCAAGTTGTGATCTAGCTTATAGTTCTAATGATGCAATTTTTGCAACACCAGGTGTAAATATCGGTTTATTTTGCAGCACGCCGATGGTTGCTGTTAGTAGAAAGGTTAATAGAAAAAGAATGATGCATATGCTGTTAACGGGAGATCCTATTAAAGCAAATTATGCAAAAGAAATTGGACTAATTAATAATCATTTTTCTAAATCAAAATTAAACAATGAAGTGCTAAAAGTTGCAAAAACTATTGCTTCAAAATCAAGTCTTACAATTAAAATTGGAAAACAAACTTTTTATAATCAATTAGAAATGCCATTGAGAAAAGCTTACGCGTACACTAGTAAAATGATGACTAAAAATATGATGGCAATGGATGCTAAAGAAGGCATATCAGCGTTTCTACAAAAGAGAAAACCTAAGTGGAAACATAAGTAGTGAACGATAAAATAAAAGAAATTCTCTCAAAGTATAAAACAATAGCGATGGTGGGTGTTAGTAAAGATGATAAAAAGCCATCAACAATAGTGATGAAGTACATGCAAAAATATGGCTTTAAAGTTATTCCAGTTAATCCAAGTGCAAAAGGTCAAAAGATTTTAGGAGAAGAAGTTTTTGAAAAACTTGAAGATATTAATATACCTATTGATATCGTAGATGTATTTAGACCATCTGCAGAAGCTAACAAGTATGCTGAAGAGAGTGTTAAAATTGGAGCTAAAGTTCTTTGGTTACAACTTGGAATTAGAAGCATTGATGCTAAAGAATTAGTGGAGAGTAATGATATTGAGTATATTGAAAATAGATGTACAAAAATGGAATATCAAAAGCTTTTTTTAAATATAAACCCAGCTTTTCCAGTATTACAAAGTTAAATGAATATAGTTAATTTTACTCCAATCTCTGCATTTCTAGGTGGATCCTTAATTGGTTTAGCAGTAGTTATTTTTTTTGTATTTAATGGTCGATTAATTGGAATAAGTGGAATTGCCAGTAATTTTTTAACTTCAAAAGATAATAGATTTGATAATTTTTTATTTTTAATTGGATTAATTATCGGACCTATTGTTTATAAAATATTTACTCAACAGGAAATCAATATCACAATTTCAAACTCATTTTATTTATTAACAATTGCAGGCTTATTGGTTGGAGCTGGTACAAGAATAGGGGGAGGCTGTACTAGTGGACACGGCATCAGTGGAATTGGAAGATTTTCTTTAAGATCAATTATTGCAACAGTAACATTTATGATTGTTGGAATTTTAACTGTTTTGCTAAAAAATTTAATATGAATAAGATTATGTCTTTAATTTGTGGAATAATTTTTGGAATAGGTCTTACTGTTTCACAGATGATAGATCCCGCTAAAGTCTTAGGTTTTTTAAATATTTTTGGAGAATGGGACCCATCACTAGCATTTGTTATGATTGGAGCTTTAATAATATCTTCACCATTTTTTCATTTATTTAAAAATAATAAGAAACCAATTTTTGCTGATAAATTTTCTTATTCAGATAATAAAGAACTAAATAAGAAATTAATTATAGGTTCATCACTTTTTGGTGCAGGCTGGGGCTTAGCTGGATTATGTCCAGGACCTGCAATAGCTTCACTGGCTTTATTAAATTTAAATTCTGTAAGTTTTGTAATCTTTATGTTTGTTGGGTTTTATTTGGTTAAATTATTAGATTTAACAACCCAAGCACGATGATAAAAATCATCTATATTTTTTTGAATTAAACTCTTAGCTAAATTATTAGCTTCAATCTCCTCAAAAGGTCCAAATTTTTTTTCTGTATCTTTAATGATAGTTTCAATTTTATTTGGATCTTTATGAATACCAGCAACTACGTAAAAATTTTTCATAGATTTTTAATTTTTCTAGTCTATACACCCTTAATGTAATGAAAAAAATATTTCTTTTATATGGGCACTATAATGAAAAGTCTTTTAATGCAGCTATTAGAGATACATTTATTAAAACAGCAGAAAAAAACGGTAATACAGTTGATTGTGTAGATTTATATAAAGATAGATTCAACCCAGTTTTTGCTGGTGAACAAGCTGGAGAAGACGTTCTAGATCATAGAAGACGTATTGAGAAATGTGATACTATTGTTCTAATTGCACCTATTTGGAACTTTAGAATGCCAGCTATTGTAGAAGGCTGGATAGATAAAGTTTTGTCACCCCCATGGGCTTACACATTTAAAAAATTAGTTGGAAATTATGGTTATCCAATGGGAAACTTAAAAGATAAAAAAGCTATAATCTTTTGTACCTATGGATCCCCAAGGTTAGCGGTTACAACATTTTTTTTAAATTTACCTATTAGAAGGCTAAAAAGAGGTGTGTTTCATATGTGTGGCATTTATAATATTGTATACAGAAGATATTTTGCAGTACCGTTTGTAACAGATGAAAAACGAAAAGAATTTCTTGAGGACGTTAAAAAGACAGCAAATAATATATAAAACCTTATTAATTTACTTTCTAAGTCTTACAATTTCACAAGCAGAATTAATAAAGCCTAATAGTAATATTGAGCCATACCAGGTTGTGGAAATTCAGTTGAAAAGTTTACAAAAAAACAACTCTCCCACCATAGATAATGGCATTGAACAAACCTGGGAATTTGCTCATCCTAGTAATAGAAAAAGCACAGGACCTTTAGATAGATTTAAGACCATGCTGAAGGGCAAGTCATATAAAATATTATTAGATCATTTAGATCATGAAATTGTTCAAGAAAACCTTAACAATTCAGTAGCCTTGTTTGAAGTTAGTGTTCTTGGAAAAGACAAATCCTATTACAAATTTAAATGGCAGGTTGAAAAGTATAAAATAGATGGTCCCTTCAAAGATTGCTGGTTGACCACAATGGTGTCCGCTCCAATGCCCCTAGGATCTTCAATTTAATTTAGAGGGTAAACGAATTTTGTTTCGTTCGTAATGAAAATTTAGTAGGAATCGTGTTAATGAAATCTAAAGCTAAAGTTGTTGTAGTTGGTGGTGGTGTAGTAGGAGTTAGTGCTCTTTATCACTTAGCAAAAAAAGGCTGGTCTGATGTTGTTTTAATTGAGAGAAAAGAATTAACATCTGGATCTACTTGGCATGCAGCAGGTCTACTTCCATTATTTAATATGAGTTATTCGGTTGGACAGCTTCATAAGTATGCAGTGGATCTTTATAAAAAATTAGAAGAAGAGACAGGACAAAATGTTGGTTTCAGTGTCGTATCAAATATTCGTTTAGCAAGCACTAAAGATAGAATGGATGAGTATCATCAATATGCAGGTGTTGCTCAAACAATTGGTGTGGATGTAAAATTTTTAACACCAGATCAAGTAAAAGAAATTTGGCCATTGTGCCGTACAGAAGATTTACTTGGAGCAATCCAACACCCTGAAGATGGATACATTCAGCCAGCTGACTTAACACAAGCAATGGCAACAGGTGCTAGAAATTTAGGTGCAGAGATTTATAGAAACACAGCTGTAGTTGGAATGAAACAAACTAAAGATGGCTGGATTGTTGAAACAGATAAAGGTGCTATTGAATGCGAACATGTAATTTCTTGTTCTGGAAACTTTGCTAGACAAACTGGAAAAATGGTTGGATTAGATATTCCAGTAATACCAGTTGAACACCAATATATTGTAACAGAACCTCATCCAGATATCGTAAAAAGAAAAAAAGATGGCTTACCTGAAATGGGAGTTTTAAGAGATAGCGACAGCAGATGGTATATGAGAGAAGAAGCAGGTGGATTAATATTAGGACCATACGAAGATGGTGCACCAGCTTGTTATGTTGATGGGCCATCAAAAGATTCAGAGTATGAATTATTTCAAGAAGATTTAGATAGATTAGCACCGCATATAGAAGGAGCTATTCACCGTGTACCAGCTTTTGGAGAAGTTGGAGTTAAGAAAGTTTATAATGGTGCAATTTGTTATACACCAGATGGAAACCCAATTGTTGGACCTGCATGGGGATTGAAAAATTTTTGGATTAATGAAGGACATAGTTTTGGAATAACTGCAGCAGGAGGAGCGGGTTGGCAACTTGCAGAATGGATAATTGATGGTGAGCCTACAATAGATATGCTTGGTGTTGAACCAAGAAGGTTTGGTGATTATGCAACAAAATCTTATTTAAAAGAAAAAAACGAAGAAGCTTACAATCATGTATTTAAAGTTCACTATCCAGATGAAGAAAGAGAGGCTGCTAGAGAATTAAGAACATCACCTTGTTATGATAGAATGAAAGCATTAGGCGCAGTATTTGGTCAAAAATTTGGTTGGGAAAGACCCAACTTCTTCGCAATTGACGGGATGGAGCAAAAAGATGACTGGTCATTTAGAAGATCAAAATGGTTTAAAGCAATTGAGCAAGAATGCAAAAATGTAAAAGAGAATGTTGGTCTTTTAGATATGACGGCATTTGCTAAATGTAGAATTAAAGGACCTGGTGCTGAAGAGTTTTTAGATTATTTAGTTGCAAACAAACTTCCTAAAAAAATTGGAAGAATTGGATTATGTCATGCACTTAATACTAAGGGTGGAGTGCACTCTGAATTTACAATCATGAAAGAAGCTGAGGGAAGTTACTATTTAGTTTCTGCAGGAGCAAACCAAAGATTAGATCATGACTGGATTCAAAAGTGGATGCCAACTGATGGTAGTGTTCAATTTGAAAATTTAACAAACAGTATGGGAGTTCTAGTTGTATCTGGTCCTAAAGCTAGAGAACTAATGAAAAGAGTTTCAAGAGATGATTTTTCAAATGAAAATTTTAAATGGTTGAGTGCAAAAAATATTGATGTTGGTAATGCACCAGTTAACGCTATGAGAGTAAACTTTGTAGGTGAGCTTGGCTGGGAATTGCATCATCCAATTGAATATCAAAATCACATCTTTGATAGATTAATGGAAGCTGGAAAAGATTTAGGTCTTAAGCCTTATGGAATTAGAGCAATGAATAGTTTGAGACTTGAAAAATCTTATAAACTTGTTGGCACAGAATTATCAATTGAATATTCACCTTACGAATCTGGGTTAGATAGATTTATTCATCCCAACAAAGGAAATTTTATAGGACTAGATGCTTTGAATAAATGGAGAGAAAAAGGATTTTCAAATCAATTGGTTACCTTAGAAGTTCACAATATAGAAGATGCAGATGTTTTAGGAAATAATCCAATTTATAATAGTGGAAAAGTTATAGGACGTGCAACTGGTGGAGATTTTGGATTTAGACTTGGAAAATCAATCGCATTAGGAATGGTCAAACCAGAGATTGCGACACCAGGGCAAAAATTGAAAATTGATATTCTTGGTAAAATGTACGATTGTACAATTTTAGAAGAAAGCCCATATGATCCTGAAAACAACTTATTAAGAGCATAATGAAAATATTAGTCGCTGTAAAAAGAGTTATTGATTACAATGTTCAAATCAGAGTTAAAGAAGATGGCACAGGAATTGTTACGGATAATGTTAAGATGTCAACCAACCCACCTGATGATAATGCAATTGAAGAGGCTGTAAAAATTAAAGAAGCAGGTAAAGCAACAGAAATAGTTGCGGTTACTATTGGTGAAGAAAAAGCACAAGAAACAGTTAGAAAAGCATTAGCTGTTGGTGCTGATCGAGGAATTCATGTTAAAGTAGATGGCGTAGTCGAACCCTTAGCAGTAGCTAAAATATTACAAAAAATTGTTGATAAAGAAAAACCTGATCTAGTATTTATGGGTAAACAAGCAATTGATGATGATTGCAACCAAACAGGACAAATGTTGAGTGCTTTATTGAACTGGCCTCAAGCAACTTTTGCATCAAAAATTGACATTAAAGACAATAAATTAGAAATAATTAGAGAAATTGATGAAGGCTTAGAAACTATTGAAGTTAATGTTCCAGCGGTAGTTACTTGTGATTTAAGATTAAATGAACCGCGTTATGCATCTCTACCAAATATTATGAAAGCTAAGAAGAAACCAATAGATCAAATGACAACTGCAGATTTAGGTGTTGATGCAACACCAAGAGTTCAACAAATTAAAGTTGAAGAGCCACCAAAAAGAAAAGCTGGAATTAAAGTATCAAGTGTAGCTGAACTTGTGCAAAAGCTTAAAAATGAGGCGAAAGTTATATAATGTCAATTTTATTAATTGCTGAACATAATAATAAAGAATTAAGACCTTTTACTCTTAACGCTATTACAGCCGCATCACAAATTGATGGTGATGTTCATGCATTACTAATAGGAAACAATTGCTCTGATGTTGCAAAAGTTTTATCTGAAATACCCTTGGTTAAAAAAGTAATACAAGTTGAAGCCACTCATTATGAAAATTTTCTACCCGAAAATTTTGCACCATTGATTGTTAAAGTTTCTGAAAATTATTCACATGTAATTAGTTCGGCTAATACATTTGGTAAAAACTTAATGCCAAGAATAGCAGCTTTAATGGACACATCACAAGTTAGTGACATAATCAAAGTGGTATCTCCAGATACATTTATCAGACCTATTTATGCGGGAAATGCATTTGCAACTGTAAAAAGCACTGATAAAAAAAAATGTGTAACTATTAGACCAACTTCATTTGAACCTTGTGAAACTTCAGGTGGATCAGCACCCATTGAAGAAATGGATTCGATAAAAGAGTTTACGTTATCTAAATTTATTAAAAGAGAAGAAGTTAAATCAGACAGACCAGAACTTGGAACTGCAAGAATTGTGATCTCAGGTGGAAGAGGTATGCAAAATGGTGACAATTTTAAATTAATTACTGATATTGCAGATAAATTAAATGCTGCAATAGGAGCTTCGCGTGCAGCAGTGGATGCAGGTTACATAAGTAACGAACATCAAGTTGGTCAAACGGGTAAAGTTGTAGTGCCAGATCTATATATTGCAGTTGGTATTTCTGGAGCAATTCAACATTTAGCTGGTATGAAAGAAAGTAAAATTATTGTCGCAATAAACAAAGATGGAGAGGCACCTATTTTTAGTGTTGCTGATTACGGTTTAGAGGCTGATTTGTTTGAAGCTCTCCCTCAATTCCTAGAAGAATTGAATAAATTAAACACTATACAAAAATAACAAATAATATAAAAAATTACCATATGCCTAGAGAAGCAATGGAGTATGACGTGGTAATTGTTGGTGGTGGCCCATCAGGACTATCGACTGCTATTAAACTCAAACAATTAGATCCAGAATTAAATATTTGCCTACTTGAAAAAGCATCCGAAATAGGAGCTCATATTTTAAGTGGCAATGTTTTTGAAACTAGAGCTTTAGATGAGCTATTACCAAACTGGAAAGAACTTAATTCACCTATAAAAACTAAGGTTTCTAAAGAAAAATTCTTATTTTTAGGAAAATCTAAATCATTAAGCTGGCCGACATGGCTACTGCCATCAGTTCAACAAAATCATAATAATTATATAATCAGTTTAGCAAACTTATGTAGATGGCTTGCAGAACAAGCAGAAGCCTTAGGTGTTGAAATATTTCCAGGCTTTCCTGCAAGTGAAATTTTATACAATGAAGAGGGGTCAGTTAAGGGAGTTGCAACTCAAGACATGGGAGTTGATAAAAATGGCAACAAAAAAGATGGCTTTGAACCAGGCATAGAACTTTTAGGAAAAGTTACGGTTTTTGCAGAAGGATGCAGAGGACATCTTGGAAAACAATTAATTGAAAAATTTAATTTATCAGAAGGTAAAGACCCTCAACAATATGGAATTGGTTTTAAAGAAATTTGGGAAATCAGTGAACAAAATCATGATGAGGGAATGGTAATGCATACAGCAGGGTGGCCATTAGATAACAATACTTATGGTGGTAGCTTTATGTATCATGCAGAAAACAAACAAGTTTTTTTAGGCTATGTAATTGGTCTTGATTATAAAAACCCACATCTTTCACCGTTTGATGAATTTCAAAGATTTAAAACTCACCCTGCAATTAAAAAGATAATTGAAGGTGGAAAACGTATTTCTTATGGTGCACGTGCTTTAATTGAAGGTGGATTTCAAAGTTTACCAAAAATGTTTATGCCTGGTGCTTTATTAATTGGTTGTGATGCAGGAACTTTAAATATGCCTAAGATTAAAGGGTCTCATACTGCAATGAAAAGTGGAATGATTGCTGCTGAAACTATAAATGAACATTTAAAAGAAAAACAAGATTTATCAATTTATGAAGATAAATTTAAAAAAAGTTGGATTTATGAAGAATTACATAGCGCACGAAACGTTAAGCCAAGTTTTAGTTGGGGCTTAATCTTAGGAATAATATTTACAGGAATTGATCAAATTTTGTTTAGAGGTAAATTACCATTTACACTAAAACACAAACATGCTGATCATGAAACTTTAAAACCAGCAAATGAAATGCCAAAAATAGATTATCCCAAACCAGATAACGTGATCACATTTGATAAAACAAGTTCAGTTTATTTAACAGGAACAAATCATACCGACAATCAACCCGTACACTTACAACTAAAAGATCCAAATTTACCAATTAGTTATACTTTAGAAAAATTTGATGAACCGGCACAAAGATATTGTCCTGCAGGTGTTTATGAAGTTCAAAATGAAAACGGTGTAAATAAATTTGTTATAAATTCACAAAATTGTATTCATTGCAAAACTTGTGATATTAAAGAACCTTCTCAAAATATTACTTGGGTAACACCTGAAGGAAGTGGTGGGCCTAAATACGGAAATATGTAGTTAAAAGGATAAGATAATACCGGCAACAATAATTAGGCAAGACGTTAATCCAACAAAAACTAGGTTTGTTAGATTTTCTTTTTCTTTAACTTTTCTAGCTCTATTTAAAAGAATATTAATATCTACTCTTCCAGATGACGAAACTTCCTCACTTTTTTCGGGGGTCGCCAAAGAAGAAGGATTATTAATTTCAGTACTAATTATTTTTTCTGTACTCATGCAATTAATAAACCATCAAACTACAAACAACACAATTCACCTGATGTTCATTTTGGGTTGACTTTAATCTTAATTATGTTCATTTTGGGTTATAATATAATTTTATGTCTAAATCACTTCCTGAAATATCAAAGCAAATTCGGAGTGAGAATATAAGAGAAGTAATTGAGAAAAACTTTGTTTCGATAATGCCTGTTTGGGCACCACTACAATTAGCTTGGGTTAATAATGTTTACAGAACTTTTCATGATTATGAAAAATTTATGATCATTATGCATTTATTGATGAACACATTTGAAGCTTATTCAAAGAATTTTGTGAAGTTAAATTATGAGGAGTATTTTGATCAAAATGAGGTTGAAATAGAAACAATAAATGTAATAGAGATATCCAAATCACTTAATATACCAAAAGAAACTGCTAGAAGAAAAATTAATGAATTAGAAGAAATCGGCGTAATAAAAAGAGTAAATAGAAAGATTATAATTGATAGAAACACTTGGCCAAGCATTAAACCTGAAGAAACAATAAAAAGAATGACGAGATTTTTATCAACTCTTTCAAATGTATGTGTTGAAGAAGGGATAATATCAGAACCATTCAGCAGTGAACGTTTAACAGAAACAAGCAAGGAATATTTTTCATTTGTTTGGAAACTTTATTATGAAATGCAAATGCCTATGTTATTAGGATTTAAAAAAGTTTATGGCGATCTAGAATCCTTTCATATTCATGGCATTTGTTTAGTCAATCACGCTTTGCACTCAAAAAAAAATGATAATAGTGAAATGAATAAAGAATTTTACTTAGAAAAGTACTTCTTTGCTGAGCAAAAGGAGGAAGTAGGTGTTAACGCAATGTCTATCTCAGATATTACAGGCATTCCAAGAGCTACAGTTTTTAGAAAATTAAATATATTATTAAAAGAAAAATTTTTAACAATAAACAGTAAAAAACATTATTCTATAACAGGAGTTCACCAAAAAAAAATATTAAACGTACAAAAAAATACCCTAAACAACTTATCTAAATTTTCTTCACGTATTTATAATTTAAGTTTAATGAAAGATAATTAAATTAATTAAGATAAATCAATAGCATTTTTCTTTAAAACCTCCATTGAAACAAGCTTTAAAGTTTTTTCATGTGTTCTTTTTAAATAAACAGGGCATGGTTTTCCAGCATCGGCAGCTCTTGCATACCAACTAGCACATACACACCAACCATCTCCAGCTTTTAGACCTGGAAACCCAAATTCAGGATGAGGAGTTATTAAATCATTCCCAGCTTCTTTACACCACTCTAAAAATTCTGTTGTAACTTTTGCACAAACTGTATGCACACCGTGATCATTTTCATCAGTACTACAACAACCATCTCTATGCCATCCAGTTAAAGGGTCGTTAGAACACTCTTCTAGATCTTCACCAAGAACATTTTTTTGATTGTCACTCATTTAAATTTTTGTAGGATTAGGTTGGCCTTTGTAGACAACCTCTGGATCAAATGATTTTTCTTTTTCTTCAAATTTCATTTCAATTTCTCTACCATTTTCAATTGGGCCCAGTGGAATTGATCTATAAAAACATGATCTAAACCCAACATGACAGCTTGAACCATCTCCAATATCAACCGTTAACCAAATAGAGTCTTGATCATCATCAATTCTAATTTCAGTTACTTTTTGAGTAAAGCCACTAGTTTTGCCTTTGTGCCAAATTTGCTGTCTAGATCTACTAAAATAATGAGCTTCTTTAGTCTCAATGGTTTTTTTAAAAGCTTCAACATTCATGTAACCATGCATCAAAACATCTTTAGTTTTTGAACACATTGTAATAACTGGAATTAATCCATCATTATCAAATTTTGGTGAAAGGAGTTTGCCCTCTTCGATTTCAACTATATTTTCTCTTTTTTTAAACATAATTAGGTAATTATGTAGCATATTGTTAGATATATTAAATATTTTAAAAACAATGATTTACTGTATAAAGTTGCCTTATGAAATTAGTCGAAGACACAGATAGCAAGATTTTAGATACCAAAAAAGTTTCTGACAAAGAAGCTGAAGAGGCTTTTAAAACTATTTTAGCTTGGATGGGTGAAGATCCTAGTAGAGAAGGATTATTAGAAACTCCAAAAAGAGTTGTTAAAGCATTTAAAGAATATTTTGGTGGATACACTGAAGATGCTGAAAAAATTTTAGAGAAAACTTTTGGTGATGTTGAAGGTTATGATGACATGGTTGTTGAAAAAAATATTTCAGTATCAAGTCATTGTGAGCACCACATGGCACCAATAGTTGGTACAGCACATGTTGCTTATATTCCAAATGAAAGAGTTGTAGGTTTAAGTAAACTTGCAAGAGTAGTAGAAGTTTTTTCAAAAAGATTACAGACACAAGAAAGATTAACAATGCAAGTTGCTCAAGCTTTAATGACTTCATTAGATGCAAAAGGAGTTGCTGTTACAATTGATGCAGCACACCAATGTATGACGATGAGAGGCATTAAAAAAGAAAATGCAACAACCGTTACAAATTATTTCTTAGGAGAGTTTAAAAAAGATTTAAGTATTCAGAATAGATATTTAAGATTTATTAGTAAGTAACCTTCCTAAGGGAGAAAAACATGTCGGATAATTTTAAAGCACTAATTGTTAATCAAGAAAGTGAAAATTTTACACGAGAAGTAAAATCAATAGATAAATCATTTTTAAAACATGGAGATGTACTTGTTCAAGTAGATTATTCAGACTTAAACTATAAAGATGCACTTATTTTAAATAATGGGGCAAAATTAGTAAAAGAATTTCCACATATCCCAGGAATTGATTTTGCAGGCACTGTTTTAGAAAGTGATAATTCAAAATTTGTAAAAGGGGATGAAGTGATCCTTACAGGTTGGAGAGTGGGTGAAATTTACTTTGGTGGTTATTCTCAGTTAGCAAAAGTTAATGGAGATTACTTAGTTAAAAAACCAAAAGACATTACATCTAAACAGGCAATGATCTTAGGGACTGCTGGACTAACAGCATTATTATGCTCTTTTGCAATCAAAGCACGAGAAGAACTTCTATTAGGTGAAAAAGTTAAAGATGTTTTAGTTACTGGTGCATCTGGCGGTGTTGGAAGTATAGCAGTGATGATTTTAAATAAATTTGGTTATGATGTTACAGCTGTTACTGGAAAAGCTGAAAATGAAGAATACTTAAGATCATTAGGTGCTAAAAACATAATAAATAAAGCAGATTTAGATAAAGACGCTAGACCATTAGACAAAGGTTTGTGGGACGGTGTTGTTGATACAGTTGGTGGAAAGATACTTGCTAATGCACTTGCTCAAACTAGAGACAATGGAATTGTTGCAGCTTGTGGAAACGCTTCTGATTATAAATTAAATACAACAGTTATGCCTTTTATTATTAGAGGTGTTAAACTTTGGGGAATTAATTCTGTTACAGCATCTATTAAAAGAAGAGAGTTTGTTTGGAGTGAAGTTAAAAGTCTTATTGATTTTGAACAATTAGAAAAATCAATAAAGACAGTAAGCTTAGAAGATTTAATAGACATATATCCAAAAATGTTAAAAGGTGAAACATCTGGAAGATATATAGTTGATCTTAATAAATAATGGATTGGGATAAATTAAAAATATTTCATGCAGTTGCAGAAGCGGGAAGCTTCACTAACGCAACAATAAACCTAAACTTAAGTCAATCAGCAATTAGTAGACAAATCCAATCGTTAGAACAAGATCTTAAAGTGCAACTCTTTGAAAGGCACGCTAGAGGTCTTACATTAACTGAAAATGGTGAATATTTATTTAAAACAGCCCATGATGTAATTAGTAAATTAAAAGAAGTTGAGTCAACCTTAGGAGATCAAAAAAATAAACCAACAGGTAAATTAACCATTACAACAGTTAGAAGTTTTGGTACCCACTGGTTAACACCTCGTATTCAAGAATTTATGACTTTAAACCCTGAAATAGAAATTGAATTAATTTTTGAAGATAAGGAATTGGATTTAAGTACGAGACAAGCAGATATAGGTATTTTCATGAGAAGACCTAAGCAGCTCAATTATATTCAAAAAAAATTAGTGGATTTAAAATATTATATTTATGGCTCTAATAAATATTTAGAAAAACATGGGATGCCGAAAACCATTTCAGATCTTAATAAACATAAATTTATTTCATTTGGAAAAGGAGCACCATCTCCCGTCTATGATCCAGATTGGGCTTTAAAGCTTGGAATTAAAGATGGTAAAAAAAGAAAACCAGTAATGAAAGTTAATAGTGTTATGGGTTTACTTTTGGCAGTTGAAGCAGGCGTAGGTCTTGCAGCACTTCCAGAGTATTTAGTTTCAAATTCAAATAATATAATAAAAGTACTTCCTAATTCAGAAGGACCTATAACAGAGGCTCACTTTGTCTATCCTCAATCACTTAAAAACACAGCAAGAATAACCGCTTTTAGGAACTTTTTGTTTAGTAAAATTGGTGATTGGAAGTCTTAATTAACTAGACTTGTCATTAACATAAACTGAAACACCTCTAGAATTGATATCTACATCAAATTTTTTGTGTAAAGGTGGAAAGGCTCTTTGTGGACAATCCAATCTATCACAAGTTCTGCAAGATACACCAATGGGAATTTCTGTAGTTTTATCACTTACATTAATGTTTTCAGTATAGACAAAGTCTTTTGCATATTTGGCATCACAACCTAGTCCAATTGATAAAATACTTTTTGATTGACCAAATCGTCCGACACCTTTTTCAACTGTTCTTGCAATACACACATATTTTTCACCATTAGTCATTTTACTTACTGCTGCTTGAATAACACCGGGTCTTGTGAAGGCTGAATAAACATTCCATCTAGGACATGCACCACCATATCTTGGTATATCAATTCCTGATAATGAAAATCTTTTTGAAATATTTCCAGCCATATCAACTCTTAACATGTGAAAAGGAATTCCAGGTAATTTTGGATCTTGTAAACATGTTACACGATGAGCAACTTGCTCAAAAGAAGTTGCAAATGTATTTTGTAAAAGTTCCAAGTCATACTTTAATTTTTTACATTCAGCATGAAAGGGCTTGTAGGGCATTAAAATTGCAGCACCACAATAATTTAATAAAGCAACTTTAGTTAATTTTTTAGACTCATCTGATGGAAAAGAAAATTTCGATAAATAATTATCAATATCTTTCATTGCACCTTCTTGTGCAATTTGAGCAGCAGCATGAAGTTTTTTTGTTTCTAGGGAACTATAATCACTTAACAAAAGTTCTTTTTTGCTCTTATTATAGATTTTAGAAAAAGGCTTTCCTTCTTCAGGTAAAATATCTTTTACTGTAATTGAATATTCTTTATTTAAATACTCACATAACGCAATATATCGAGTTCTGTTATTTTTTTGAATTTTATCAAAAACTTTATTTGCAAATTCTTCTAATTTCGGAAAATAGTTTTTATGTTGTTGAAGAAAATCAGATATTACTTCTCCAGGAAAAGAGTTTTTTCTATTATCCACTATCTTACCTGAAATTTTTTCTATTTTATTAATTAGTTCGTGATCTTTCTTTTTAAGAATATCTCCTAATCTAACAAGAGCTCTACCGATCTTAGGGTTTGTGCCAACAAGATCTTTAACTTCAGGACCCAGAATATCTAAGTCTTCAAATAATTTATCATCTAAAATTTCTGAAATTGTATTTTCTAAATTAATATCTGATTTTGAAGTTAAATCTGAAAGTTGGATATTTAATTTATCACAAACCTTAAGTAATAAATCTCCATCTATTTTTCTTTTTCCACTTTCAATTAAATTCAAATAGCTTGGAGAAATTCCCAGATCCTCTGAAAGCTTATTAGCTTGCAGCCCTAACTGCCTTCTAAAAGCTTTTATTTTTGGACCTATTTTAATATCTAATTGACTCATATTAGTTATTTGTAAATTTTGTAAATTTAAATTTACAATAAATTATGTTGTTTTACAAGGCTTTTAACGATTTTGTTGGAATTTGTAAATTTAGTAAATTATAAAGTTTACATGGACGATAAAATAAAAAACACTGAAAATGAAGCTCAAATCATAAGAGAAGAAGACATTTCTCAATATAATGCAAAAGGCATCTATATGAGAGATGATTACTGTGATTGGGGTTCAAGTGGAATGGATGCTTTAGTTGATCAAATCAACGACAGTAATTAATTCGTTCACTTAAATATTTTCACAACACAACAGTAAAGGACTAAATGAGTGCTGAGAACATCTCATACGATTTAAAAAGATTTGCAGGAATTAAAAGAGACTATACCCAAGAAGAGGTTGAGAGATTAAGAGGTTCAATCAAAATTGAATATTCTATGTGTAAACACCAATCCAAAAAATTATGGGATTTGTTAAATTCTGAAAATTATATTAATACATTGGGATCTCTATCGGGAAACCATGCTATTCAACATGCGAAAGCTGGATTAAAAGCAATTTATTTAAGTGGATGGCAAGTAGCAGCTGATGCAAATACAGCTGGTGAAATGTATCCTGATCAATCTTTATATCCATATGATAGTGCACCAAAATTAGTTGAGTCTATGAATAATGCATTAATTAGAGCAGATCAAATTCAGCATATGGAATTACAAGATGGTGAAATGAAATCAAAAGATAGAACAGATTATATGTTGCCGATTATTGCAGATGGTGAGGCAGGTTTTGGTGGTCCATTAAATGTTTTTGAATTAGCAAAAAAATTTATTAAAGCAGGTGCGGCTGGAGTTCACTTTGAAGATCAATTAGCTAGCGAAAAAAAATGTGGCCATATGGGTGGAAAAGTTTTAGTTCCAACTGGCACTATGATTAAAAACTTAAAAGCTGCAAGACTTGCAGCGGATATTGCAGATGTACCCTTAATAATTTTAGCAAGGACTGATGCTAATGCTGCAAAATTAATTACGAATGATTTTGATGAAAATGATAAACCATTTTTAACTGGTGAAAGATCACCAGAAGGTTTTTATTATGTTAAACATGGAATTGATCAAGCAATCTCCAGAGGTTTAGCTTATGCTCCTTATTCAGATTTAATCTGGTGTGAAACTGCAACACCAAATCTTGAGGAAGCAAAAAAGTTTGCAGATGCAATTCATGAAAAGTTTCCTGGTAAATTATTAGCTTACAACTGTTCTCCCTCGTTCAATTGGAAAAAGCATTTATCAGATGCTGAGATTGCAACATTTCAGCAAAAAATTAGTGAGATGGGTTATAAATTTCAGTTCATTACTCTTGCAGGATTTCATACTCAAAATATTGCAATTTTTGAACTTGCTGAAAGATATAAAACAGAAGGAATGACGGCTTATTCTAAAATCCAAGAGCTTGAATTTGCTAGAGAAAAAGATGGTTACACAAGTGTTAAACACCAACGAGAAGTTGGAACGTCTTATTTTGATGCAGTTTCAAATACCATAAGTAGTGGAAAAAGTTCTACAACTGCTATGGCAGGATCAACAGAATCTGAACAGTTTTAATTAGTCTTTAATAAGCTTTCTAAATATGATTATATATTTAGATGCTTATAAGTAGTTTACTTTTAATTATTCTCTATATTTCTCACAGATACATTGTTGCTTGGATTATCTATTACAATAATACAGATGAACGTTTTGGTAATTCTGTATGGCGTTGGTCATATGACTATCAAGTAATTGGAGAAAGAGATGTTTCAGACCTTGATGATAAGCCATTTGTAAGAAAAAGAAGAGTTAGAAACCGGGCTGTCTCAATAATGTACTGCAATTTCTTTATAGGGTTTTATGCATTCATGTCTTTCTTAAGTAATCTGCTTATCCGGATATTAACTTAATTAACCATTGTAAACTGCGTCAATAAATGCGATTGATAATCATTCGCAATGTTAATAATAAGCATTCTAAACTAATCAAGGGTAAAAAATAAAGGAAAAAATGAAAAAAATTATACTTATTATATTAACCTTGAGTTTTTTTAAAAGCATGACATTAGCTAATGAAGTTAATGTTTTTAGTGCAAGACATTACGATTCAGATATCCAGCTTTACAATAAATTTACATCTCAAACTGGAATTAAAGTGAATGTCATATCCGGCAAAGATAAATCTCTTCAAAAAAGAATTATAGAAGAAGGAAAAGATTCAAAAGCTGATCTTTATATTACAGCTGATGCTGGAAAGTTAGGACTTTTCGATTTAAAAGGGATGTTTCAAAACTCTATGTCGCCAGCAATTAAATCTGCAGTACCGGCAAACTTTAGATCTAAAAATTGGACAGGAATAGCTAAAAGAGCACGAATAATTTATTACTCTCCAGAGAGAGTAAGTGACAATGATCTTAATGGATTGACTTATGAAGGTCTTGCTGATCCTAAGTGGAAAGGTAGAATTGTTATAAGACAATCTAATAATATTTATAATCAATCTCTAGTAGCTTCATTAATAGATAATAATGGAAAAGAGAGAACTACTATTTGGGCAGAAAATTTGGTTAAGAATATGGCTAGAGACTCAAAGGGAAATGATAGAGCTCAGATTTTAGCTGTAGCAGCTGGCGAAGCTGATATTGCTGTTGCAAATACTTATTATTACGCACTTATGCTTTCTGGTAGTAAAGGTGCAGAGCAACAAGAGGCTGCAAAAAAAGTATTACCATTTTTCCCAAATCAGGGTGATAGAGGAACACATATGAATATTAGTGGAGGTGGAATATTAAAATATGCTCCAAATAAAGATAACGCAATTAAACTGTTAGAGTTTTTATTAACTAAAGATGCTCAACAACATATTGTTAATAATACGTATGAATATCCAATGATTGAAGGTGTTGAGCCTCATGGATTAATTACACAAATGGGGTTTAATTTTAAACAAGACCTTAAAACTAAAGTAGCTAATTACGGAAAAAATCAAGCTATCGCATTAGAGATAATGCTTAACGCGAAGTGGAAATAAAGAGGTTATAACACAGCGCGCTTTTAATATTAAGTTAATTACCCTGCTTGATGTTATTAGTGCGTTGTTAAAAAATGGGTAATAAGATTAACATTTGGTATTTTAGTTCTTTTGTCATATCCATAATTGTAGCTGTACCCATTATAACTGTATTCAGTAGTTTCTTTGAAACAACTGGAGGCTATGTAACAGTTTTAAAAAATACTTTTCTTTTAGATTATATTTACAATTCATTAATACTTTTAATAGGTGTTTTAACCTTAACTTTTATTATAGGAGTTGGTTGTGCTTATTTAGTTTCATTTTACAAATTTCCAGGAGTTAATTTTTTTAAATGGGCTTTAATTTTATCATTTGCTGTACCAGCCTATATTTATGCATATTCATTAACTGCTTTTTTTGAAAACTATGGAACGGCTTTTTCAATTTTAAAAAACTTATTGGGCGAGGGAAATTACAACGCTCATATTCCAAAGTTTGATGGAATGTTAGGTGCAATAATTTCAATATCATTTTCACTATTTGGTTATGTTTATGTATTAACTAGAGCATCATTTCATTATCAGTCACAAAACTTACTAGAACTTGGAAAAAACCTTGGTTTTTCAAAACAAAAATCGTTTTTTAAGATAATCTTACCTTCAGCAAGACCTGCAATAGTTGCTGGTCTTTCTTTGGTTGCAATGGAAGCTTTATCTGATTTTGGTTCAGTTTCATTTTTTGGAGTGTCCACTTTAACAACAGGTATTTATAATGCTTGGATATCTTTTGACGATCTCACTTTGGCAAACAGGTTATCCTCTTACTTGTTAATTTTTATACTTGGGTTGTTTGTCTTAGAAAATTTATCTAGAAAGAAAGCTCAATATCACACATCTTCAAAAGGAGGATTTAAATCAAAATCTGTAATTCATTTATATAATTATAAATCAATTTTAGCGTTTTTATTTTGTACGTTAGTATTTTTCTTAAGTTTTTTATTCCCAGTTTTTCAAATGTTATATTGGACAATTATTTTTCCCAAACATTTATTAGATTTAAATTTAATTCAATTATTTTCAAATACGATATTGCTAGTTTTTTTAGCATGCTGTGTATTGATATTATTGGCCTTTATTTCAAACTATGGAAGTAGAGTTTCAAAAAGTAAATTTTTAGAAGCATTAAATACATTTTCTATTTCTGGATATGCAATACCTGGAATTATTTTAGCTGTTGCTTTTATAACATTTATTTCATGGCTAGATCTAAATATGATTAATTACCTTGGAACAGAATCGATAAAATCTATTTTCATTGGATCTATTTTAGGATTGGTTATAATTTATTTTATAAGATTTTATTCCTTAGCTAATAACGGAATTAAATCTGGCTATCTAAAAATTAATTATTCTATAGATGAGAGCGCATATCTTCTTGGTTATTCAAAATTTAAAACATTTAGAAATATTCACCTTCCTTATTTAAAGAATTCAGTTTTATTAATAGGTATTTTGTTAACTATAGAGATAATTAAGGAATTACCCATTACTCTAATTATGAGACCATTTAATTTTGAAACCTTTGCAACAAAAGCATACATTTATGCTTCCCAAGATTTACTTGAAGCTGCAGCGGCCCCATCATTACTGCTTATTCTTATTGCAAGTTGCTTTATTTTAATTACATCTAGATATATCCTTAAGGATTAAAATTATGACAAAAAATTTTTTAGAAATAAATAATGTAACATTTGCAGCAAGTGCTCAGAGCAAAGTAAATAATGTGTCTCTTACAATCGAAAATCAAGGAGACATTGTTTGTTTATTAGGCCCATCAGGTATTGGTAAAACTACTATTCTTAGAACAATTGCAGGTTTGGAAAAAATACAATCAGGAAAGATTATCTTAAAAAATAAAATCTTATCATCTGATAAAACTCATATTGAACCTGAAAATAGAAATATTTCTATGGGGTTTCAAGACAATTCACTTTTTCCCCATTATACGGTTTTAGAAAATATAAAATTTGGTGCTGATAGAAATAAAAAGAAGAAGAAAGGCTTAAATTTAAATGAAATAAATAAGCTTCTTCATATCGAACACATTGCTGATAAATATCCACATCAGATAAGTTCTGGAGAAGCTCAAAGAGCTTCATTAGCAAGGTCTTTGCTATCTAATCCTGATTTATTGTTATTAGATGAACCTCTTTCAAATGTTGATCAGAACTTTAAAGAAGAAATACAGGTTAAATTAAAGCAAATTTTAACAGAACATAAAATTACAACAATTATTGTAACGCACGACTCATACGAAGCTTTTTATTTGGGAACAAAATGTGGAATAATTTTAGATGGTCAACTTAAACAATACGATGATCCGTATAATGTTTACCATTTTCCAAACTCAATAGAGGTGGTTAATTTTTTAAATCGAGGCATATTAATCCCAGCAAAAGTTACAGGTGAAAATAGTTTAGAAAATGATGATCTTGGAACAATAACTGGAGATTTTATAAAACATTATCCAAAAGGGTCTGAAGTTCAACTTTTATTGCAGCCTGAAGATCTAGAACATGATGATCAAAGTAACTTAAAATTAGAAGTAGTAGATAGAAAATTTAGGGGAACAAATTTTATCTACACCCTTAAAACTACAAGTAATAAATTAATACCAGTGTTTGTCCATTCCCACCATATTCATCAACATGAAGTAGATGAAAAATTTGGTATCAAGCGTCCTATTAATATTGATCATATAGTTTGTTTCTAATACAAAATCTTAAATTAAAATGAATAATAGATTAAAAACATTATCCAAAGGGATTATTGATGTAAGTCCTTTAATGATACCGGTAGTTCCATTTGGAATTATATATGGTGTTATTGGAATGGAGCTAGGTTTGAGCGCGTATATGACATTTGGTATGTCTATTATAATTTTTGGTGGAGCCTCTCAAATTGTCTTATTGCAATTATTTTCTGGAGGTGCATCATCATTAGTTGCAATAACATCAGTTACGGCAGTAAACTCTAGACATTTGTTGTACGGTGCAGTTTTTTCTGAATATCTATCTCACTTAAGGCTTACTTGGAAAATTATATTATCCTATGTATTAATTGATCAAGCATTTGCTGTTTCAAATATTTATTTTAAAAAAAATAAAGAAAATAAATTTAAACATTACCACTTATTAGGAGCTGGTTTTACCTGTTGGACTATTTGGCAGATATCAACAATTTTAGGTATAGTTCTTGGATCAGTAGTACCTGAAGAGTTAGGTTTAAGTTTTACTATTTCTTTAACATTTTTAGCTTTGTTAATTGATGATTTTAGAAAGTATAAAAATATTATTGTAATGTTAGTCTCAGGAATTGTTGCAACTGTTGGGTATAATTCAATACCATTTCAAGCTTACATTATTATAGCAACACTCACAGCTTTATCGGTTGCTACTATAATCACATTAATTGACCAGAAGAAAAAATAATGCATTGGACGACAATTATTTATTGTGGAATTTTGACTTACTTAACAAGATTTTCTATGATTTTTTTCTTAAAGAAAGATATTCTAAACGAAAAGACAAAAAAAGTTTTGTCTTACGTTCCATCAGCCATTTTTCCGGCAATAATATTCCCTCCTATATTTCTTAATGCTACAGGGTCTATAGACATTGATAGTAATCCTAAGATACTAGCAGCTATAATTGCGATAATTATTGGATATTTTAGTAGAAGTATTATTGCAACTATTCTTGTTGGACTAGCCTCATATTGGTTCTTGATTTTTGTATATTACCAATAAAAAAGCCTATATTTACTCACAAAATGTTTCCTAAAGTTAAAATTAACAATGAGTTATTGGGCATACTTTATATGCTTTTATGTCAGTTTTCATTTGCAACAAATGATGCTTTTGTAAAAAACATATATGAACATTTCGATGAAATATTTGTTTTAAATCAAATAATTTTTATAAGAGGGATTTTTACACTACTATTTATAGTATTATTTCTTTACATAAAAAAACAATTAAATTTTAAGTTAATTTTTTCTTCGACAGAACTAAAGATAAGAGGGCTTCTTGAATCTTTAGCCGCATTATTTTTTTTTATTGGTATTGCCTTACTACCGTTTGCAAAAGTTTATATTCTATTAAGTATGGCACCAATTATCTTAACTGCATTTGGGGCAATCTTTATGAATGAAAAAGTAAGATGGAGAAGATGGAGTGCTGTAATTTTAGGTTTTATTGGAGTGGTTGTAGTTGTTAATCCAGGGAAATTAGAGTTTGGTTATTATTTTATATTTCCAATCTTAGCTGCAATCATGCTTTCAATTAGAGACATGTACACAAAAAATTTTAAAAAAGATTATCACAGTCTTCAAACTGCATTTATGACATGTTTTGTTGTGACTATTTTTTTTGGAATATTAAGTATTTACAAATTTTATGATTTTACGTTAAAAGATATTTTTATTTTATTTATTTCTGCTTTTTTTTTAGCAATGGGTTATATTTTTTCAATTGCAACTATCAAGATTGCACTTGTGTCTGTTACATCAACTTTTAGATATTCAGTGATTTTATGGGGCATTATTTATGGATATTTTTTATTTGATGAAGTTCCTTCGACTAATAGTTATATTGGAGCATTAATTATTATAATTAGTGGTTTAATTATCATATCAAGACAGAAACAAATTGGGGTTATAAAATAAAACAATGAGTTGTTAATTAACCATGTATCTTATACATTAAGACTATGAAAAAAATATTCATCATAATTTTTACACTGATTTCATTTAACTCATTTGCTGTAGATAAAAGTACTACTTTTAATAATGAAATTTTTGAAAAAGCGCAACTTGATGGAAAAATAGTTGTTATAAATTCTTGGAATGAAACATGCACAACATGTAAGGCTCAAATTAAGATCCTGAATCAAGCCGAAAAAGACTTTGAGGACATCCTCTTTTTAAGCTTTGAGCAAGAAAAGGATAAGACTATTGCAAAACAATTAGGAATTGACTATTGGACAACAATTGTAATTTACCAAAATAACAAAGAGGTCTATAGAAGCATCGGTCAAATGAATAAAGACAAAATTTATTTTGCTATTCAATCTCTTTAATCTTTAAATAACATCATCATAATAAAGTTAAAAACATTCGTATTTTTAAAGATTTTATTATCTTGTATATTCCAGTTTTAGTAGTAGATAGTCAGAAATTATACGCATTTAATAACACTTATTTACATATTCTATAAAAATGAAAAAAAAGAAAATCGTTAAAGATAGCTACATTGTGAGAACAAAAAAAAGAATACTTAGAGACACAATAGAGTCTGAGAAAAAATATAATACTAATTTTAAAGACATTAGAAATTATTTTAAGATTTTTAATAAATCTTTATTTAATAACAAACTCAATCCTTTTAACGATGTAATGATTAAAAGAATAGTAAGAGGATCAGGGCAATGTGTTGAATATATCTCTTATAGAAAAGGTACAAATAAATTTGTACTCGAGATGATGCCTAAATATAAAAATAAAATGGAATTTTTAAATACCTTGTCACATGAAATGGTTCACTTATGGCAACAAACAATTAAAAAAGATACTGGTAATCATAATAAATTATTTTTTAGTTTTAGAAATAAATTTAAAAGATTAAATTTAAAGTTAAGTTATTAAATTCTAATTTTATAAATCTAAACCTTCTTTTTTCCAATTCTTAAGACCACCAATTAAGTGAAAACAATTGGTAAATTGATAAGATTTTGATAATTGAACTGCGAGTGTTGATCTATGACCATGTGCACAATAAAATAAAATTCTTTTATCTTTTAAAGTATTTTTATTTTGTTGTAGATACTCGTTAATTTCTGGAAAACGAACCACTTTACTATTTTTAATCATACCATCTTTATCTATTTCATTTTGCTCTCTAAGATCAATTAAAATTGACTGAGCATCATTTTTAATTTCATTAAATTTTTCTGGTTCGACACCGTTATTTACTTTTTGTCTATTAAAATCTATTCCTAATTGTAAATTACTAGGAACTGCAACATCCATCATACTTGGATTAGGCAAATTCAAATTATTCATAATTTCGATATATTGATCTGCAGAACTTACCTGCAGTCTTGGGTTGAATTTTTTTTCTTCTATTATGGTACTGACCATCTCTCCTTTATAATCATGAGCAGGGTAAACTAATGTTTCATCTGGAAGTTTTAAAAGTTTATTAAAAATAGAATTATACGAATCTCTTGCATTTCCATTTTGAAAATCTGTTCTACCAGTTCCTCTAATTAATAATGCATCTCCAGTGAAAACCCTATCATTCAATAAGAAGCTAAAACTTTCTATGGTGTGACCTGGGGTATAAATTGCCTGTAATTCTAAGCCATCAATTTTAATTGTCTCTTCATCGGCAACTTGCATTGCAACCACATCAGCAGGGGTTTTGTCACCCATTACTGTAACGCAATTTGTTTTATCTCTTAGTTCGGCAATACCTGAGATATGGTCAGCATGGATATGAGTATCAATAACTTTTACTAACTTTAAATCTAGTTCTTTAAGAAGTTTAATATATTGTGGAACATTTTCTAACACAGGATCAATAATAAGTGCCTCTCTGCCTTTTGCAGAAGCTATTAGGTATGTAAATGTGCTTGAAGCTTTATCAAAGAGTTGTCGAAATAACATTTATTTATAATATCATCATATTGGTGCTAGTTAAATTTATTAAACTTTACGAAATCTTAAATAAATTCTGTCTAAGTAATAAAATAAAGATAAAGCTCTTAGCACCATAAATAAGCATAAAGATATCCAGATACCAGTATTACCCATTAATTTTGTTAAATATAAAGACATTAATAGATAAGAAAATACAGAAAAAATCATGGCATTTCTAAGCTCTTTTGTTTGTGATGCGCCAATAAATATTCCATCAAATTGATAGCAAAATGATGAAATTAAAGGCATTAGTATTAGCCATACTGCATAAGAAGAACTTAGATTTCTAATAGTTACAATATCAGACATTAGTATAATGACGTGTTTGTTAATAAAAAAATAAATTATTGAAATGATTAATCCAGTAAGAGTGCTTAAAATAAAAGAGTTTTTAACAATTTTTTTAAATAAGTTTATATCTTTTTTACCCAAGGAATAACCAACCATACCTTCAGTTGAAAATGCGTAAGCATCAAGAATGAAAGCAGACAAAAAGACCAAGTTAATAAGAATTGCATTTGCTGCAATGTAGTCTTCACCAATTTGACTGCCAAGGTAAGTAAACCAAAAAAATGAAAAGGTTAATAATATAGTTCTAACAAATATATTTAGATTAATATTAAAAATGTTTTTAAGTTTATTTAGATCTATTAATTCATTAATATTGATATTGATTTTAGACATTTTATTTAGATACCAAAATGTATAAATTAGAAAAGTGGTTGAAATTATAAGTGCTGAGATTAAAGTTCCATAAGCAACCCCTTTAATATTTAAATCAAATTTTGAAACTAAGATAATACTTAAAATTATATTTAAAATCGAAAAAAGACCAACAGCTAAACTTGAAATTTTAGTTTTCTGTAATCCAACAAATAAACCAGTTATAATGTAAAGTGTTAACTCACCAGGCGCTGAATAAATCCTTATTTGAAAGTAATCCTGATAAAATTGCCTAGTAGTATCTGATAAATTAAAAATACCCACACTTAGATTAAATATATAACTTTGTAATAAAATTAAGATCAATGAAATTAATAAAACAAAGAATAAATTTCGAACAATAATATTAAATACTTCTGTATAATCCCCTTTACCATACGCTTGTGAAACCAGACCCACAGTTCCCATCCTTAAAAACCCAAAGCTCCAAAAAATCATAGAAAATAAATTAGCAGCAACAGAAGTTGCTGATAAGTATGACAAGTTACCAAGATTACCCATTAAACCAGTATCAATAATACCAACTAATGGAATGGCCAAATTTGCAAAGAAAATTGGAATAGATAATTTTAAAATGTATTTAATTGAAGGGTTTTGCATTTAAGCAATAAATTTCAGTATAGATTTTGCAGGATTTGTTTTTTTAATCCAATCTTGAGGAATACCTTTTAAACCTTTATAAGCTGCAAAATAAGCACCGACAAAATTAGCACGTGAACAATTGCATCCACCAGCTTTAATTGTTTTAATAACTGCAGTTTTAAAACTTTTAGAGGTTATGATTGCATGTATTCCTCCATTAAAAGTGCCTGGATAACTACATGCTTTACCAAATTTCTTTACAACGAAATTGTGGGGTTTTGATTTTACCTTTTTAACTTTTTTGATGTTTTCAATGACATTTTTAAAGTATTTATTTTTTATATTTTTTCTTAAAAAGCTATTAACTGGATCCTTGTCCCCCTTATCAGCTAAATCAATAATCTTAAGTTTTGCCAATGCAAATTGTTCGCTAATTTTGCCATTAGCAACCGTTTTTATAACTTGTTTTGTTTTCTGCTCCGAATTATTTGAAAAATAAAAGGGTAGGCTTGCACAATACCCATCAGACTCGTTAACTTTAGTCCCACCTGTGATAGTTTTTTTTAATTTAATATTTTTGATAGTTTCTAAAATATTTTGATGGATCCATGGACCTTTCATGGCTGTTTTCCACTTAATTTTTTTGTATTTTTTTCTTAAAGATAAATTTTTCCAATATTTTGACCCTGGTCCAAAATTTTTGACAATATTCTTTTTAAAAAGTTTAATAACCTCTTTATGATTAGTGGTCTTAGTTAATGTTTTAAACATTACTTGACCCACATCATTGTAACCAGAAACTTCTCCTGTTTTTATAGAGTAGAACGGAGATCTATTTTGTTTAAAGAATGCAATATTTTTTTTTCTTTTAATATAAGATTTTAGTTTTTTTTCATCATAGACCCAATGCAAAGGTCGGGCTGCTGCATCTGCAACAGTTGCGCCAAGAAATATATGCAACTTTTTAAACATGAGTTACTAATACTTTATTTAAATATAAGTTAAAATGTTTTAAATTAGGTAATGTTAAGTATAAAAAATTGGGATAACAAAACTTGGATTTCATCAGCTAAATATATCCAATCATTCAATAATTTTTTATTAAAACAAAAAAAACTAACTAAACACTCAAAAATTCTAGATATTGGTTGTGGCCGAGGTAAGATAATGGGTTCGTTATCCTCTAAACTCAAATTAATTAATAAGCCTGTTGGACTTGATATTGAAAATCACAAAGATTTTGACAAAAGAATCATTTTTAAAAAAACAAATGCAATCAAATATCTCAAAAATAATAAAAAAAAATTTGATTTAATACTGATCAAGCAAACTATTCATTTGTTTAATTTAAAGGATATTAAGAAGATTTTAGCCTACTCATATTCTAGTTTGAACATTGGAGGAATTATTTTAATCTTAACCTTAGATACAAAAGATAATGAAATACCCACATTTTCTTTGATGAAACAAAAACTTACTCAATCATTTAAAAGAGACAATCTTATTTGGAAAAAACTACTTCAACTTAATATTAAAAAAACTATCATCAAATTTAATTTTAAAGTTAATATCAAAAAAAATATTTACTTAAAGATGATAAGACAACGCTATATATCAACTTTATTAAAGTTTAGTTCACTTCAAATTTTAAATGGTATTAATGAAATTAACCTAAAATATAAAAAAAATATTTTATTCAACGATAAGCTTAAATGCATAATATTTACAAAAGTATAAAGTATTTCTCGATATTTGTATTAATCTTGCCAATTAAAGTATTTAGTTTTGAAAATGAGAAAATTAACTTTGGAAAATTTTCACTAAATAAATATGAAGTAACAATTATGGAGTTTAATAATTATACAATTAAAAACGAAGTCATTACAGAAGCTGAAAAAAATGGTGGAGGTTACGAATGGGGTGCTGGTTGGGTTAAACGTGATAATTGGAATTTTAAAACACCTTATGGAAAAAAACCTGATAGTGAATTAGAGCCCGCTGTTCATCTAAGTAGATTTGAAGTTGAAAATTATTGTAAATTTATGAATGGCCGATTACCTACATTTGAGGAATGGTCCTATGCTGCCTACACTCAAATATTTGAGTCTGATAAATTTATTAAAGAAAAAACTTATAGATACCCTAGTGGAGATATAGCTAAAGAAATGAACTCCCAAGGTTTATTAAATTATGACAAGCATGTAGATGTCACAATATTGCCAGAAGGCGTAAATGGATTAGTTGCTATGGGTGGTAATGTTTGGGAGTGGGTGGATGATCAAGAAAAAAATAATTCTTTAACAGCGGGGGCCTCCTGGTGGTATGGAGGTTCAAAGACCAGTATTAATGGAGTTCAATATAAACCCTCGAACTTTTATGCAATCTATGTTGGTTTTAGATGTGCATTTGATAATTAAAAATTACAAAATTCTCTTTAAAATATTCTCTTTTAATAAAAATTTATGAAACAGTACCGCTAGAATATGAAGACTTATTAAACCACTTAGAATGTAGTTTGCTAATATGTGAATTGAATAAAACTGTTCTGAGAGTTCAAAATTATAAATTAGATTAACTTTTTTGAAAAAAATAACTAAACTTTCACCATTAAATAATTTCTTAAAAATACCCGATATAGTTATTGTTAATAAAGCTAAATATAAAAAAAAGTGGTTTAACTTTGCTAGAAGTTTTTGACCAGGAAAAGCATTGTCATTAAAATTTGGTGTAGGAGATAATAGTTTAAAAGTTAGCCTTATTAGAGTTGTGTAAAATAGGATTAATCCAAATAATATATGATAATTTTCTATATCAACCCTAGTTTGATCAAAGTCTAAATCTACCAAGTAAAAGCCTAGCGGTATTTGAATTAGTAATCCTGCGGCAGTTAGCCAATGGATTAATTTGGCAAGTAATCCATATTTTGATATGTTATTAAATATAGACATGTTTAAATTAAACATATTATGACATTAATTAAAAACACTTTATTTTTTATCTTTATATTATTTTATACTTTCAGTGCTTTTTCTGAGCAAACAGTAGAAGAGATCATTAAAGAAAGACAATCTATTTTTAGTAAAAATTACAAAACGGCAAAAAGAATTAATAGTCTTGCATCTAATGGAAGTTTAGATGAAGCAAAAATATTAATGATTGAAATGAGTGATAATTATAAAAGATTATTAGATCTCTTTCCTGAAAATTCAAAAACTGGATTTGAAACAGAAGCTTTGCCTTCTATTTGGGAGAATAAAGATGAATTTAATTTATTAATGACAAAAGCTTCAAGTAATATGATTGAGTTAACATCTGCTATTGATGGAGCAGATGATGTTAAAGCAACTCTTGGAAAATATATGTGGAGTAGCTGTAAATCTTGTCACTCAAAATTTAGAGCTGAGCACTAAATAAAATTTAAATAGTAAATCCATTTCTTGAATGATATCTTTTATTGATCATGGATAAAATTCAGTCTCATGCAAAATTAGCCATTATAGGTGGTGGTATAATGGGTGTTAGTCTTTTATATCATTTAACTAATGAAGGTTGGACAGACATTGTTTTAATTGAGAAGAGTGAACTTACTTCAGGATCAACTTGGCATGCAGCTGGGCAATGTCCTCATATGTTAAGCAGTTTAAGCCTTGCAAAAATCCATTTACATTCAACAAATTTATATAAATCTTTAGAAAAAGAAACTGGTCAAGCAACAGGTTTTCATGAAACGGGTAGTTTAAGGCTTGCTTACAAGAAAGAAGACCTTGAATGGTTCCATCACACAAAAGGTATATTAGACGTAGTAGGCTCTCCTTGTGAAATTATTACCACAAATGAAATTAAAAAATATCATCCATTTATTAAATTAGATGGAATCGTTGGTGCATTTTACACACCAGAAGATGGATATACAGACCCCACAAGCACAACGAACGCAATGGCAAAAGGTGCAAGAGATGCTGGTGCTAAAATTTATCGTAACAATAGAGTAACAAACATTAAACAATTACCATCAAAGGAATGGAAGTTAATTACTGAAAAAGGTGAAATTACTTGTGAGCACGTTGTAAATGCTGCGGGAAGTTTTTGTCCTGAAGTGGGTGAAATGGCTGGACTAAAAAACATTCCAAGTATTAATATGGTTCACCAATATTTAGTAACTGAGTCTCATCCAGCAATTGAAAAATTAGAAAAAGAACTTCCTGTTGTAAGAGATCCAGATTCCTCATCTTATTTAAGACAAGAAGGAAAAGGATTATTAATTGGTCCTTACGAACAAGATGTAGAAGCTTGGGCCTTAGATGGAATGGATTGGAAATTTGACATGGAATTACTTGAGCCTGATCTAGATAGAATTGAAAAACATCTCGAAAAGGGGATGGATAGAATTCCTGAATTTAAAGATGTGGGTATTAAAAAGATAATTTGTGGACCAATCACACACACACCAGATGACAATTTTTTAGCAGGACCTGCACCAGGTCTTAAAAATTTTTGGATGTTTTGTGCAGCTAGTATTGGAATAGCTCATGGTGGAGGAGCTGGAAAATATATGGCACAACAAATTGTTCATGGAGACTCTGAAATTAATATGCTTGAATTTGAACCTCGTAGATACATGAGTTGGGTTAATAAAAATTATTCAATTGAGAAATCAAAAGAGCAATACAGAAGAATGTATGTAACACCTATGCCTCACGAGACAGTTGCAGCTGGAAGACCAATGAAAACATCAGGTATTTATAAAAAATTAAAAGATCAAGGAGCTGAATATTACGATTTATATGGCTGGGAAAAACCTGCTTGGTTTAATAAAGAAAATATAACAGAAGAGTTAAGCTATAGTAGAAACAACATACATTCTATAATTCAAAAAGAATGTGAGCATGTTTCAGAACATGTTGGAATTATAGATTTAAGCACTTTTTCTAAATATGAAATAACAGGGGAGGATAGCTCCACTTTTCTAGATAGACTTTGCTCAAATATTATTCCAAAAAAAAATGGCAGTATAGCCTTAACACATATAAATAATAAAATTGGTAGAATTCAAAGTGAGCTAACTATCACTAAAGTAAAAGAAAATCATTACTATGGCTTATCTGCAGCATTATCTGAAATAAGAGATTTAGATTGGTTTAATCAAAATAAATTAAAAAATGAAAAAGTTGATATTAAAAATATTACCAATGAATATGGTGTTCTTGGATTAATTGGTCCAAAATCAAGAGAAGTACTAGCAAAAACCACAAAGGAAAGTATTGAAAATGAAAATTTCCCTTGGTTAAAAGCAAAAGAAATTGAAATTAATAATATAAAAGTTTTAGCTTTAAGAGTGAATTACATGGGAGAATTAGGTTGGGAACTTCACGTTTCAATGAATAAATTAGAAGAACTTTATGATTTGTTAATGGACGCAGGTCAAAATTTAAAAATAATAAATTTTGGATCTCATGCTATGAATTCAATGAGAATGGAAAAAGGATATCGTGGTTGGGGAACTGAATTAACTCCTGAAATTAGTATAGTTGAAGCAGGTTTAGATCGGTTTTTTAACTTAGATAAAAAAAGTGAATTTATTGGATCAAAAGTAATTGATAAAAAATTAAAAGAAGGAATTAAAATAAAACTAGTTTATTTAGAGGTAGAGACAAATACAGCAGATGTTTTGGGTAATGAGCCAGTGTACCATAACAATGAAAGAGTTGGCTTAACTACTTCTGGTGCTTATGGATTTAGGGTGAACAAAAGTTTAGCCTTTGCATATGTGAATTCTAATTTAGTAAAAGTTGGAACTGAATTTCTAATAGATATTCAGGGACAAAAAATAAAATCAAAAATTATTGAAGAGCCAGCATTCGATCCTAAAAATTTAAGATTGAAAAGTTAAGATTTAGTTAGTTTATCGGTAAGCTTTCTCGAGATTGGTGAAAAAAAATTTCCAGCTAAGAAAGCAAGTGGAAAAGCAAATAGCCAAGCAGTACCCCAACGATGAAGAAAATCTCCTTCAAGACCAGTGTTAACAATGGTAATTACACAAGACATAAATACTGACATTCCCAAACTAATAAAAAATACAAAAATAATTGAATAATATTTTTTTGAAATCATTAATGCTTGTCTATATTATTTGATGAATTATACAATTAAGCTTATTAAGTAAAAATTTATAAAATGCTATCTGATAAAATTAAAGAGTATCTAAATGAGTATATTAGTCAGGAAGTTTACGTTCAAGTAGCAGTTGCTAAGGGGAAGAATAAAATTTCAACCAATGCTGCAATCAACAAATACTTTGAAAGTAATCACTTTCAAGGTTTAGCTGAAGGCAAACCTTACAATACCTTTTTAGATGATCTTAAGGATAAGTGTTTAGGAAAATTAGTTAACTCTCCAATGAAAGATAGTAAAACAAACGATGAGATTATTATTGAACTCCAGAATAAACTTAATACTTTAGATATTGGTGAATTAAATGATACCTACTGGGAAGTTGAAACTGGTGAATATTTAAGAGGAGCAGATATTAAAGAAATTGAACTCGAGAGAGATACTTTAATTAAATTTTTAACTTCAAAAGATGAAGCACATGAAACAGTAAGTACTCTTTGCAAAAATTATGAAAAATTGTGTAAGGAAAAGTACCCTGAAGCACCATTACCTTTAGAAATATTAGATACTAAACACTAAGTTTCTCTTTAATATTCTAAATTATAGTCTATAAAAATTGTCAGGGGTGTCGTAACTGACTGAGAATAAACCCTAATAACCTGTCCGGTAATTCAGAAAGGGAGAACAATGGATAAAGCATACTTTATAAGTCAATCAACATCATTAACACTCGTCATAACTATAAGCTTAATCTTTACAATAGTTGGATTAATTTACTCTAAAAAATATCAAGGAATTAACAATTATCTAACTGCGAATAGAAACATTGGTTTCTTTTCACTAACAACAAGCCTAATTGCATCTGCGCTTGGGGCTTGGATTTTATTTGGTCCAGCATCTGCTGCAACATGGGGTGGAATTGGAGCTGTGATTGGTTATGCATTAGGCACCGCTTTTCCAATGATCTTTTTAATTTCACTTGGAAAAAAAATAAGGACAGAATTTCCGAAAGGTTCAACGTTAATTGAATTTTTAAGAAAAAGATTTGGTAAGAGTTTATTTAAACTTATTTTGCTTATGACAGTATTTTATATGTTCGTCTTTTTATGCGCTGAAGTTACTGCAGTTGCAATATTGATAAATTATATTTCAGGAACTGAACTTTGGGTCACCTCTTTAATTATTCTGATCGCAACGCTTGCTTACACTTTATACGGTGGATTAAGAGCTTCAATTTTTACAGATAATATTCAAATGATAGTAATTGTAACTTTATTATTAATTTCAGTATTTTATCTAACATCATTTACAGGAGATCAGTTTTCTTTCTCATTTATTAAAGAAAAAAGTCCTCACTTATTAAGTGCGAGTTATATTCCAAACTATACTGCAGGATTAACGTTCTTTATCGCGGTTGCTGCAACTAATCTTTTTCATCAAGGAAATTGGCAAAGAGTTTATGCAGCAAAAAATAACGAAGTTTTAAAGAAAAGTTTGATTGTTGCATTTATTGTAATTATTCCAATTGTTTTTTTTATGGGCTTTAGTGGTTTAGTTGCAGTATCAGCTAATCCAAAAGTTATTCCCGATCTTGGTTTCTTTTCTTTATTATTAAGTGAACAGACAGAATTTTTATCATTAATAATTGTGATCCTTGGTTTATCATTGACAATTAGTACTGTTGATACATTAGTCAATGCAATATCAAGCTTAATAGTGGTTGATGGTAAAGCAACTTTTAATTTAAATAAGAAAACTAATTACTTAACTCTTTCAAAATATTTTATAGTAGTACTTTCAATTATAGCTTTTGCAATTGCTTCAAAAGGGTTCAGTGTTTTATACTTATTCTTATTAGCTGATTTATTTTGTTGTGCGTTTGTACTTACTGTTTTTTATAGTTTCTATAATAAAAAGTTGAATGAAAAAACGGCATATATTTCAATTATTATTGGATTAATTGGAGGGTTTCTTTTATTTCCAGCTCCTGATTTTTCAAAGAGTTTGTTAGTTGGTATAATTTTACCAGCAGATACTTTTCCAGCTTTTGTCTCTCAATCATTGTTGTTTTTATCTTTTATAATTGCAACTTTTTTGCCCGTAATATTTTGGAAAATAAAAGGATCTAAAAAATAGACCTAATAATTTGTAAAAGGTGTATAAGTAACTATATACACCTTAACAAATGTCTGAGATTCAAATATCCATTAACAACTTATCAAAAGTTTATGATAATGGCTTTAAAGCCCTTAATAATGTTAGCCTTAAAGTAAAACAAGGTGAAATTCTTGCAATGCTTGGACCAAATGGTGCGGGCAAAACTAGTTTAATCAGTATTATTTGTGGAATTGTTACACCTACTTCAGGAACTGTCACAATTGATAATTATGATATTATAAAAGATTATAGAGAGACAAGATCAAGAATAGGGCTTGTTCCTCAAGAATTAAATTTAGAATCTTTTGAAACTGTTTTTGATACCGTATCTTATTCAAGAGGACTGTATGGAAAAGCAACTAAACCAGAACACATTGAAAAAATTTTAAAAGATTTAAGTTTGTGGGATAAAAAAGATCAAAGATTAAGACAATTATCAGGCGGAATGAAAAGAAGAGTTTTAATTGCAAAAGCTTTATCTCATGAACCTAAAATATTATTTCTTGATGAACCAACAGCCGGAGTTGATGTTGAGCTTAGAAGAGATATGTGGATGGTTGTTGATGACCTTAGAAAAAAAGGGGTCACAATTATTTTAACTACTCATTACATTGAGGAAGCTGAGGCCATAGCGGACCGTGTAGCTGTAATTAATCAAGGTGAAATTATTGTAGTTGAGGATAAAAAAGAATTAATTAAGAAAATGGGACACAAAAAACTAACCATTGAATTGCAGAAAAAAATTACAGAAATTCCAGAAGATTTATCTAAGTATAATCTTGAAATAAGTGAAGAGCAGATGTCATTAATTTATACTTATAATGTTCAGGCTGAAAAAACGGGTATTACTGATTTATTGCAAGATATAAAAGATACTGGCTTAAAGTTAAAAGATTTAAAAACAGAACAAAGTACATTAGAGAAAATATTTGTTGATTTAGTAAAGGAGAATAATGAAATTTAACTATTACGGCTTTAAAGCTATTTATGTTCATGAGATGAATAGATTTATAAGAACTATAGGTCAATCTCTTCTCTCACCTGTAATATCTACATCATTATACTTTGTTGTTTTTGGTTCAGTTATTGGAAATTATATTCAAAAAATTGATGGGGTTAGTTATGGGTCTTACATTGTACCAGGTTTATTAATGTTAACACTCCTTACTCAATCAATAAGTAACACTTCGTTTGGAATCTTTTTTCCAAAATTTAATGGAACTATTAATGAAATTTTAGCAGCACCCATTTCAACACTTGAAACCGTTCTAGCTTTTGTGGGGGCAGGAGCCACTAAAACTTTAGTCGTTGGTGCTGTAATTTATGCAACCGCCTCTTTTTTTGCTGATGTGAGTGTTATGCATCCAATGTTAATGATATTTTTATTAGTATTAGTTTCTTTTACTTTTGCTTTATTTGGATTTTTAATTGGCGTAGTTAGTAAAAACTTTGAGCAGATGTCGATTATTCCATCATTAGTCATTACTCCAATGGTATTTTTAGGAGGAAGCTTGTACTCTCTTGATATGCTGCCACCATTTTGGCAAACAATTTCATATTTTAATCCAGTAGTTTATCTAATTGATGGCTTAAGATTTTCTTTCTACGGCGTCTCTGATTTTGATATTTGGATTAGTATTAGTTCGATGGTTTTCTTTTTAATGGTTTGTATTACCCTTGTGTCTATCTTGCTTAAAAAAGGCTACAATATTAAAAGTTAACTCGCTTTCATTTTAAGATTAATAACTACTAAAGTTTTATAATCGTTTGATTTAATTTCATGATATGAAATTCTAATCGAAGCTTAGGAAATTTTTTATTTAATAGTTTTTTTAGTTTTTGATAAGAAGTTTTGTGAATTTCATCCTCATCTAAATCTTTTTTACCTTCGGCAATTTTAATCGCCCCACAGTCTTCATGATTTATAACAATGAGTTTGCTTATTTTGTGAAGCTCAATTGAAGCTGATAAATTATCAATAAAAGTTTGATGCCATTTTTTAAATTTATAATGAGTAACACCGATGGCTCCACCTGCAATAGTAAATGAGCTATATTTTCCAGTTAAGTTCTTTTTTTTTGTAAATTTATAGACTAGGGATTGGAACCTTGGATCCATACAAGAAAGAACCATTGCTTTATATTTTTTTTGCATAAAAATTAATTGATAAAATTAAAATACAAAAATTTTTTTTATTTGTCATTAGTTTGTTTATTTTATGAAATGAATTGACTATTGAGAATGACCTTAAAGTCAGTTAGAATATGATTATTATGCTATCTTATATATTGCCTTTCATTGCTTTAATTGTTGTGGTGGTATTTATCCATGAATATGGACATTATTATTTTGCTAAACGATACGGTGTAGGAGTTACTGATTTTTCAATTGGTTTTGGCAAAGAAATGTTTGGTTGGAATGATAAATCAGGAACTCGTTGGAAGGTTTGTGTCATACCTCTTGGGGGATATGTTAAGTTTTTTGGTGATAGAAATGTTTATAGCCAAGCTGATAATGACAAAATTATAAAAGAATATAGTAAAGAAGATCAGGATAAACTGTTTGTACTAAAGCCTTTATATCAACGAGCTTTAATTGTATTTGGTGGTCCTTTAGCTAACTTTTTATTAGCAATTCTGATATTTTTTTCAGTTTATACCTTTTTTGGAAAAGATTTTACACCAGCTGTAATTAACGAAGTTCAAAAGGATAGTCCTGCAATGGTAGCTGGTCTTAAAGACAATGATATTGTGGTCTCTATTGATGGCAACGAGGTTACAAGCATTATGGATGTTTCAAAATATATTATGATGTCTACTGATGAATTTATCAATTTTACAGTAAATAGATTTGATCAAGATTTAACCTTTAGAGTAAAACCGAATATTGTTGAAGGCGAAGATAATCTTGGAAACAAAATCAGCAAACGTATGGTTGGTATTAAACTTGGTGCTTATAACAATGAGGTAAATCACGTTAAACTCGGTCCTACCAAAGCGCTGTTTTATGCAGTTAATGAAGTTTATTATGTAAGCACTTCTTCTCTTAAATATATTGGAAGCATGCTCACTGGAAATGGTGACACTTCACAGTTAGGTGGTCCAATTCGAATAGCAAAAATTAGCGGACAAGTTGCAGAATTTGGAATTTTACCTTTTATAAGCCTTATGGCGTATATTTCTATTAGTTTAGGTTTAATAAACTTGTTCCCAATTCCAATGTTAGATGGTGGGCACTTAATGTTTTACGGAATTGAAAAGGTATTAGGGCGTCCATTATCACAAAAAACTCAAGAAGGTTTTTTTCGAATCGGAATGTTTTTATTGCTATCATTGATGTTTTTTACAACGTTTAATGACCTAAAAGACGTTGGTTTATTTAAGTTTTTTAATAATTATATTTCTTAAATAATCCTTTGAAATCAACGTTTATTTAATAAATCACTATATATTGGGGTTTTATTTTTAAGAGACACTAACAAAAAGCTTGATTTATGAGGTTTAATGTCAATTATGTGGAAATAACCAATAAAACCGGAGCTAAATAAATGAACAAAAAACAATTAATAGCACAACTTTCAGGTTCTTTAAACCTAAGTAAAGCTGATGCTGAGCGTACTTTTGATACTATTACAAACACTATTCTAGATGCTTTAAAAGGTGACGATACAGTGAAAATTGCTGGATTTGGAACTTACAAAGTAGCAAAAAGAAAAGCTAGAGTTGGAAGAAATCCTAGAACTGGAGAGCAAATCCAAATCGGAGCTTCTCAAAAAGTTAAGTTCTTACCAGCTAAAGCACTTAAAGAAATATTTAATAAGTAATTAAATAGTAAATTCATTAACAGCCTTTTACAGAAATGTAATAAGGCTGTTACCATATGCAATCACTGCATAGCTAAATTTCCTAATCAACATTAGTTTTTAAGTTCATCCAAAATATAAGTGAAAACTTAAACATGGAGGTTTTAATGATAAAAATAATAAAAAAAATATCAGTACCACTTATTAGTTTATTTTTTTTAATAAACATGAGTAGTGCTGGAATAGCAGAAACAACTATTTCTGCTGAAGTAGGGTTTGTATTTAATACACTCCTATTTTTAATTTGTGGTTTTTTAGTAATGTTCATGGCGGCAGGTTTTGCAATGCTTGAGTCGGGAATGGTTACTTCTAAAAGTGTTTCTGTAATTTGTGCAAAAAATATTGGTTTGTATGCAATTTCAGGAATTATGTTTTGGTTAGTTGGTTACAATTTAGCATACGGTATACCAGAAGGTGGATATATAGGCACTTTTACACCTTGGTCAGACTCTAGTTCACTTGAGGCAGGTTACTCTGCTGGATCAGACTGGTTTTTCCAAATGGTATTTTGTGCAACAACAGTTTCAATTTGTTCAGGAGCAATGGCTGAAAGAATTAAGTTATGGCCATTCTTTTTATTTGCAGCAATTTTATCTGGTGTTATTTATCCTATAGTAATGGGATGGCAATGGGGTGGAGGCTGGTTAGCAACTATCGGATTTTCTGATTTTGCTGGATCAACCCTAGTTCACTCAACTGGGGGTGCTGCTGCACTTGCTGGTATTATAATACTTGGTCCAAGATTTGGAAGATTTGATAGCAAAGGTAATCCAAAAGCAATTCAACCATTTGCAGCATCATCAATACCACTAGTAACTATTGGTGTGTTTGTATTATGGTTAGGTTGGTTTGGATTTAATGGTGGTTCTCAACTAGCATTAGGTTCATTTGCTGATGCAGTGGCTATTTCAACAATCTTTATTAATACTAATTTAGCAGCTTGTGGAGGTGTGTTAGCTGCAGCCGTAGTTACAAGATTATTGTTTGGTAAAACTGATGTAATACAAATGTTAAATGGTGCAATTGGTGGGTTAGTTGCAATAACAGCTGAACCATTAGCACCATCTCCATTAGCAGCAATATTAATTGGTGCTGTAGGTGGTGTGATAGTTGTATTTGGAACTAAACTACTATTTTCATTTAAACTTGATGATGTAGTAGGTGCAATTCCAGCTCACATGTTTGCGGGTATTTTTGGAACTTTAATAGTGCCAATGACAAACGCAGACGCAACATTCGGAGCACAGTTAATTGGTGTTTTATCAATTAATATTTTTGTTTTTGTAGTGGCTTACATAATCTGGTCGATTATGAATAGTCTCTTTGGAATTAGATTGAGTAAAGAAGCTCAAGCCAAAGGTACAGATGTTACTGAAACAGGAGTAATTGCTTACGCAATCAGAGACTAATAAAAAACTATCTCTCTTATAGTTAGAAAATAGGCCCCTTAATTGGGGCCTTTTTAATTTATAGAGTTTTTTAGGGTATCAAACACTTCTTTAGCGTGATCCTTAACTTTTACATTGTCCCAAATTTTAACTATTTTACCATTTGGATCAATTAAGAAAGTTGTTCTCACTATTCCCATAAACTCTCTACCCATAAATTTCTTTTTAGCCCAAACTTTGTATTTTTTTAAAATATTAAGCTCCACATCAGATAAAAGATCAAATTTGATTTTAAATTTTTCTTTAAATTTATGGTGGCTTTTTAGATCATCCTTAGAAATCCCAAATATTTCACAATTCAGTTTTTTAAATTTAGGTAATAATTTATTAAAATCATTAGTCTCAATTGTGCATCCTGGAGTGTCATCTTTAGGGTAAAAATAAAGAACTACATATTTGCCAAGTGAATCTTTTAAAGAATAAATTTCACCATCTGTTGAGTTTAATTTAAATAAAGGTGCTTTAGAATTAATTTTAAGCATTAGTTATATCGTTTTCATCCCATAATTTTTTATAATCAATAAATGGTGATAATCCATAACTAGAATTAACATTAGTTAAATGTAAAGATAAACTTTTTATAGGTGAAATACAAAATTCTTTTTTATAAATATTATTTAAATATTTTTCAAAGGGCTCATGTCTATCTAAACAAGTGTTATAAAAATTTTCCCAATATTTATTGAGCAAACTTTTTGTTGTCATGAATGTACATAAAGTTTGATTAACTGTTCGCCAGTGACGTTTATTACCAATTAAAATATTAGTTTTTTCATTATTCATGTAAAGGTATGGATAATCCGCAGGACACATAAAAATATCCCTATTTAATTGTGAAGCAATTCTTTCATAAGATGCAATCATTTCTTCCATCATAGGTTCAAAATGTAAGTAATCATCTTCAACAAAGAAAACTAAATCCTCACTATATTCTTTTGCTAACTCAAAAGACTGAAGTAGGCTCGCTAAATTAGAAAAAGTTTGATCATTTTTTTGTTGTTTGATTGTATCTTTGTATTTTTCATGGTTTAAAGGAGTAATACTTATATCTAAACTACTTTGATCTATAAGCTTCTTTAATTTATTTAGATTTTCTTCTTTAGAGTTATCATCAACAATTATTGTCTTAAATTTAATGTTTGGGTATTTTTTTATAGAAAAGTTAACTGACTTTATTAATGAATTTAAAGCTTTTAAAGCATATTCAATTTTTGGTTGTTCAAATAATCTTCTTTTATTCTGATCCCATATTTCCACATCAGTATTAGTTCTAAATATAATTAATACAGAGCTAACTTTTTTAGTAATTTTTACCTCACCAAGCGGTAAAATAATTGAGTTTTCATTAATAATTGAAAGATTTTCATTTAATTGTTTCTCGAGTGTGGGTGAGCTAAAGTCACTTTGATCAATTATCTCGTAACCAAGAATTTTTGAAAGTTTAATAAATAATTTTTTAAGGATGTTTTTTTTCATGTAATTGTTTATAATTATTTCTTTATAATATTATGACTATTAAATCATCACAAACTCTAGTCTCTGAAGCTTTAAGTAAGGTTAAAACTATTACTGCCGACGAAGCATTAAAGTTATCGAATGAGGATAAATGCACTTTAATTGATATTAGAGAAAAGGGTGAACTGGATAAAACAGGTAGAATTGAAAATTCAAATCATATACCTCGTGGAATGTTAGAGTTTTGGTTAGATCCAGAAGGTCCTTATTTTAAAAGTGGAAAAATTGACATGAATAAAGAAATGGTTTTGTTTTGTGCTGGTGGCCTAAGATCTGCTCTTGCAGCCAAATCTTTAAAAGAAATGGGTTTTGAAAATGTATCCCACATTGATGGGGGCTTTGCAGCAATAAGCCAAAGTGATTTTAAAATAGTTTAAACTATTTATTATATTCGTCTAAAGCAAATTCTAGACGATCTTGTCCCCAAAATATTTTATTATTAACAATAAAAGTGGGTGCTCCAAAAACTTCTTTTTCATGAGCATTTTTAGTGGCATCTTTTAATTTTTCTTTAAAAATAGGATCTTTAATTGTTTTAAAAAAAATATCTTTATCAATTTTACACTGTTCAAGTATTTGTATTAAAATTTCTTCATTAGAGATATCTAAATCATCCTTCCAATAAGCATCAAACATTATTTTAATATATTGATCTTTCTTTGATGAATTAATATTAAAATATCCACGCATGATATTTAATGAGTTTATAGGAAATTTAGAATTCCACTTAAAATCAAAATTATATTTTTTTGCAATTAATAGGCAGTCATTAATCATATGTTTTAACTTATGCTTGTTAAATGCTGGAGCTGTTATTCCTTCTAAATTATGAAGACCACCTAATAAAATTGGTTTATAATTTATTCTAATATCTTTTGGTAACGACTGGATCTTTTTGTAAGCTAAATATGCATAAGGACTTATGAAATCAAAATAGAAATCTATTTCTTTAGTCATATAGATTAATTCTTTTTGCGTAAAAAATTCTTATAATCCAATAAAGAGTAAGTCCAATAGGACCAATAAAATATGTTATTAATAATGGAAAAGACATTATTATTTTATTGATACCAAATTTTTGTGAGTCCTTAACAATCCATCCACCACAAAATAAATTGATAGATAAAAAATGAGTCCAAAATAAAATTAAGAAGGATTTATCATTGAATAAATAACCAATTGAATCTAAGCCCAAATATAATTCAAAGTTTTTAATAAAGTCATAGCCCTCGTTAAACAGCACATAAGTTAAATAACCGTAGGCAAAACTTAAAATAATAAAAGGAAAAATTGACGTAATAAAAACTCTACATATCTGTGACTGTGGAAAGAAGACTAATATCAACCAAAAAGGCAAGACACCTAGATTTAACCAAAGAAAAATCATTTCAATTGTAAAGTATGTATAGATTTGATCGATCATTTTTTAGTGTATTATATAATAAGCTATTAAGATTCATATGAGAAATAGAAAAAAAACATTAAAAGTTACAGTAGAGGAGATGAGAAATTTCTCGTTTGCATATATTGAAAGATATGCCCCGTCAAAACAACAGCTTAGAACCTATCTATTAAAGAAGTATCTAAAAGCTAATTTAGAAAATATTAAAAAACAAGATATTACAGATTTAATTGATGTTGTTTTACAAGATCTTGAAAAAAGTAAGTTTATTAATGACAAATTCTATTCTGAAAGCAAGTCTAGAAGTTTAATTCAAAAAGGTAGTTCGGTTAATAAAATCAGAAACTATCTAATGACAAAGGGAATTAATGATCGTTACATTAAAGAAACAATAGATAAGATTAAAGAGGATAACTCTGACCAAGATTTTTTTTCTGGAATAAAAATATGTAAAAAAAAGAGAATTGGACCAGCGAGAGTAGAGGATAATCGAGTATTATTTTACAAAAAGGATATTGCTTTACTAGCAAGAAATGGTTTTGATTTTGAAACCTCTAAAAGGATCATGGATATTGATCAAGCTGACTATATTAAAATAATTAGATTACTTTAATTTTTTTTCTTTTTCTTCTTCTTCAACAAGAGACTGAATTCTATTTTTAATAACATTTTTAACAAATATAAAAACTAATAAACCAAAGATCGAAACTGATACTATAATTATTAAAATTATTCTTAATTGCTCATCCATTATAATACGTTTTTACTTTTTAAAATTAAACTTGGGTTTTTAAATTCAGTTTTTCCATAGAGTATTTCATTATAATTAAAATCAGTCACTTCCCCCCCTGAGTGATCAAGGATCGCATGACCAGCTGCAATATCCCACTCACAAGCTCTTGGTTCAGCTACATACATATCAAATTCACCAGCAGCAATTACACAAAATTTTAATGAACTCTTCATTTTTTGAAAAGATTGTATCTTATATTTTTTATGAATTTCTAAAATTTCAGGTTTAAGTTCACTTGAATAGCTTACTGCCGTATACCCCTCAAAGTCTTTTTTTTTATTCATTAAAGAAATTTCTTGATTGTCAATTAGTTCATAACTATGAGATAGGCCATAAGAATAAAATACTCTTTTCTTTGCTGGAGCTGTTATAATTCCAATTGCAGGTTTTTTGTCTAAAATTAATGCTGCATTTAAAGTAAACTCATCACGATTATTAATGTAATCCCTAGTGCCATCTATCGGATCGATTAACCAAAAATTATTTAGATTAATATCCATTTTGTGGTTTGCACTTTCTTCTGAAACAATTGAAATGTTAGGAGTTATTTCTTTTATTTTATTTGTTAATATTTTATTAACCTCAATATCACCATTACTCACTGGGGTATTATCTGACTTAATTTCTTTTTTTAAGCCAGCCTTTCTTAAATCTAAAGCTACCTGACTTGCTTTATTAAAAGTATCTATAAGTGAAAGGGTAATTTTCTTTTTTTCTTCAAGGTTCATTTATATAATTTTTCTAATTGAATTACTTTTGAGTTGATCACTTTTTTTCCAGCATTTTCAAAATTTACAGTAACTTTACCATTTATTATTGATTGTACCTGACCTATGCCCCAATCTTTGTTATTTTTGTTGGTAACCTTGTCACCTGGCTCATAATCTAAAATCATTTAATTTACTTATAGTGAATATACTAATAAATATCACTAAATATGACAAAATTGAATTCAATTGGAATAGCAAAAGAACCCAAAGATACTTTAATTGTTGTTGCAATGTCAGGAGGAGTAGATTCTTCGACAGTAGCAGCAATGATGAAAAATGAAGGGTATAATGTCATAGGCATAACTTTAAAACTTTATAACGATAGTAAAGAAACGGCATCTTCAAAACAATGTTGTGCAGGACAAGACATCATGGATGCCAAAAGAGTGGCTGACAAATTAAAGATAGAACATAAAATTTTATATTATCAAAACAAATTTAAAGAGGGTGTAATTGATAATTTTATAGATAGTTATTTAAATGGAGAAACACCAATACCTTGTGTACAATGTAATAAAACAGTTAAATTTACTGATTTGTTTGAAGAAGCTAAGAGATTAAAAGCTGATGCTTTAGTTACTGGTCATTATGTAAAAAGTATCACAGATGAAAATAACACAGATATGTACAGAGGAATTGATTTAAATAGAGATCAAAGTTATTTCTTATTTAACACAACAAAAGATCAATTAAATTTTTTAAGATTTCCACTTGGCAACCTTCTTAAAGATGAAACAAGAAATATAGCAAGAGATCTAGATCTTAATGTTGCAGACAAACCTGATAGCCAAGATATTTGTTTTGTACCAAATGGAGATTACGCCTCAGTTATAGAAAAATTTAGACCAAATTCTTTTAGTAAAGGTAATATTAAAAACATGAATGGTGAAGTAATAGGAGTTCATGATGGTATTATTAACTATACAATTGGTCAAAGAAAAGGAATTCGTGTCTCTGACAAAAACCCATTGTATGTAGTAAAAATCATTGCAGATAAAAATGAAATTATTGTTGGAACTAAAGAATATCTTGTTAAAACAAAAATAAATTTAAAAGATTTAAATATTATTACGAACGACCGAAAAGATTTTGAAAAAGAATTATTTGTGAAAGTTAGATCTACTGGAAGATTAATCAAGGCTAAGATAAATATAGATAATACTTCAGCTAATGTTAATTTATTGGAAGAAGAACATGGCATTGCACCAGGTCAAGCATGTGTTTTTTATTCAAAAAATAATAAAGGTTATAAAGTTCTTGGTGGTGGATGGATTACAAACTAATTTTTCTTTTTCCACATGAAATAAGTTAATAAATAAAAAGTTATAACACCTAAAAAATAATCCCACTCCAGTGCATGTTTGACAAACTTAAATGTATTTCCTGGCCAACTAATTATTGGAATAGCAATTACAGCAACAACAATTAATGTTGAAACTAAAATTAATTTTAATTTTAGAATTTTAATATTTATAAACTTAGATAGTTTTTCTTTAACTGAATATAGTGCGACCACTAGATAAGCTTGCGCTGTAATTTCGAATATAATGAATACTAGCATTATTATTCTTCTGAATAATTTATATAAATTATTATCAAATTCAATTCCAAGAAATATTGAATGAATAGTCAGAGCCACAGCTGAGCCCACACCAAAAAAAATTATTTTCTTAAGATGTTTAAAGTCTTTGTTAAAGTTTAATATTATGTCTCGGTTAAAATACCAGTATTTGATAAGTAAAAATGATGTCAAAAACATTGCTGGTTTAAATATCAACCAGCTTGGGTAAGGCCTAGCCGCTCGACTAATAGAAAGACCACCATCTATATAAGGCCATAACGAATTATGGACTATGTGTTCTTGGTTAGGGAATATCGCGTGAAACTGCGTAATTAATACTAGACAGGTATTTATTGCAACGAATGGAACAATGAACACCCAAATGCTTATGGATTTAACTTTTTTAATCTCGTCCATTACAAAGAGCTATTTTTTCTTATTTTTTCTCTTAGCTCTTCTTTTTTTAGAACCCTGTTTTCTTCGGCCTCTATGTTTTTTTGGGTAACCCATATTATCCTATTATTAATTTTATTGACGTAATTCGAGGGATATAGCATTGTCCCCTTAACTTATCAAATTTTTTATGACTAAATCATTCAAGACTTTCCTTAAACATACGGCAAAAGATTACCACAATCAGTCAGTTAACCCTCCTGTAGTGAGAGCCTCAACTATTATCTTCAAATCCATGCAAGATATTAGAAAAATGCAGGATAAGAGCAAAAAAGATCCAACAGGCGGACATTTTGATTATGGAAGACAAGGAACATCAACAACCCATGTTTTGTCACAAATACTTAAAGAAATGGAAGAATGTTACCATGTATTTTTAACACCAACTGGATTCGGATCAGTTTTTTTATCTATTTTTAGCGTTGTTCGTCCTGGTGATGAAATTATTGTGGCAGATCCAACATATTCACCTACGAGAATTTTAACTCAAGATTTTCTAAAAGAATTTAATATAAAATCTGTTTTTTATGACCCACATGATTTGAAAACTTTAGAAAAAGCAATTACAAAAAAAACAAAATTAATTTTTGTTGAAAACCCTGGAAGCAATACGTTTGATTTTCAAGATTTAGGTAAAATAGTATCAATTGCAAAAAAGAATAAAATTTTTTCAGTAATTGATAATACATGGGGAACCCCTTATTTTCTAAAACCAATTAAACTTGGTTTTGATATGTCAATTGTATCGGCTACCAAATATTATTCAGGTCATTCAGATGTTATGGGTGGAAGTTTAGCTGTTAATAAAAAAGTTTTTAAACAAGTTGATAAAGCGAATAAGATTACTGGTTTAAGGCTTGGTCCTGATGATGCGTATTTAATAACAAGAGGACTTAGAACTTTAGATGTTAGATTAGACAAACATGAAAAAAGTGCAAAACAAGTAGCTGAGTTTTTATCTAATTACAAAAACATAAAACTTTTATATCCTCATAAAAAAGATTCCTTTAATTTTAGAATGTGGAAGAAATATTATTCTGGTGCCTCAGGATTGATGGGTCTAAAAATTAAATCAAAAAACAAAAACTCTGTAATTAAGTTTGTTAATTCTTTAAAATTATTTGGTTATGGATATAGTTGGGGTGGATTTGAAAGCCTTGCGTTATATCAAGATAAACGTGAACAAGGTAATAGAGAATATCTAAAATTAGCAAAAGATGAACATTTAGTTAGATTACATATTGGTTTAGAGGATCCAAAAGACCTCATAGATGATTTAAAAAAATCTCTTAAATACGTTAAATGAATTCAGAAAAATTTATTCAAAATAAAACAGCTTTAATAACGCTGATTGCAGCCTGTGTTGTTGTTTTAATCTCTCTTGGAGTTAGACAAACTTTTGGTCTGTTTTTCATGGATTTTAAAAATGACCTAGATATCTCAATAACTCAATCTGGATTAGCAATTGGTATTCAAATGTTAATGTGGGGTTTAACAGGTCCTATATTTGGAGCCATTGCAGATAAATATGGTGGACATAAAGCAATTTGCTTAGCTTTTGTTTTTTATATTTTAGGGATTTACTTTTTATACGCTGGTCCAAATACTGGAATTTTTTTTCAAATCGATTTAGGACTTTTAGTTGGAATTGGTTTAGGTGGAACTGCAATTAGTATTCCAATGTCAATTGTTGGAAAGCATTTTCCATTATCAAACAGAACAATAGCAATGAGTATTGTGACTGCTGTTGGTTCTTTGGGGTATTTTATCTCTCCTCTTTATACGAGTTATTCTTTAATTAAAAATGGATGGGTCGATACACTTTTTGTATTCACAATATTCCTCATTATTGGACTTATAATAGCTTTTTTTGTGAGATCTCCATCTGCTGCTCAGTCTATTGAAAAACCTAACGACCAAAGTACTTTTGACGCTTTAAAAGAAGCTTTTAAAAACAAAAGCTACATATTGCTTATATCTGGCTTTTTTGTGTGTGGTTTTCACATAACTTTAGTTGGAACCCATGTCCCAAAATATGTAATCGATAGAGGTTTAGAAAGTTGGACTGCTGCTGCAATTTTATCATTAATTGGTCTCTTTAATATATTTGGTTCTTTATTAAGTGGATATTTATCTACGAAAATTAGTAAAAAAATTATCTTAAGCTCTATTTATGCGTTGAGAGGAGTTTCAATTATATTATTCATATTTCTACCAGCAAGTAACATTAATGCATTTATCTTTGGTGCAAGTTTTGGTTTTCTGTGGCTATCAACAGTGCCTGCAACAAGTGGTATAGTTGCTCATATTTTTGGAACAAAATATTTAGGTGTATTATATGGAATAGTTTTTTTAAGCCATCAAGTAGGCTCATTCTTTGGAGCTTTCCTTGGAGGATTATTTCATGATTTATATGGCTCTTATGATTATGCTTGGTATTTAGCAATTGTTTTATCTGTTTTTGCAGCAATAATACATCTACCAATTAAAGAACAAGCAGTTCTAAGACTAAAAACAGAATAGAAATTGAATAAGAAAAACTACTTACTGGATTTAAATAAATCAAAGAAACCCTTTATAATCTATAAATCAGATAAAGGGTTTGATCTTTATACAGACTTTTCGAAAAAGATCATATTAAACAATAATAACATTAAAAAATTTATTAACAAAAATAATAGATTGAGATTTCCTGATAAAGAAACAGATCTGTTTATTGGTTTTTTTGGCTATGAAATATTAAATAATTTAATTGACGTAAAAATAAAAAAACAAAAAACAATAAATTTCCCTAAAGGAATATTTTACAAACCTGAAACAAAAATAAAACTTCCAAACAACCTTGAGCATAAAAAAACAAGATCATTAAAGTCTAATGATTTATTCAAAATAAATATTAATAAAAAATCCTACAAGGTAATATTTGATAAATTTAAAAAGAAAATAAAATCTGGAGAAACATATCAGATTAAAATTTGTACTAAATATAGTAATAAATCAGAAATAGATGCTTTAGATTTTTTTAGTAGACTTGTAAAAAGTAATATGGCGCCTGAAGCCTTTATGATTAAGGATAAAAATTATTCAATAATAAGTTGTTCACCTGAAAATTTGATAACAAAAAAAAATAATTTTATAACAACAAAACCAATTGCAGGCACTTTAAAGAAAACTAAAAAATTAAATAAAAATAAAGCCCTTACTTTTTTTAGAAAAAACTTAAAAGAATCTAAAGAACACAACATGATTGTTGATATGGAAAGAAATGACTTATCTAAAATTTGTAAACCAGGTTCAGTAAAAATTTTAAAAAAGAAGATAGTTGAAGAATATAAAGATCTTTATCATTATGTGAGTTTAATTGGTGGACAACTCAAGAATAAAACTACCTCATTAGAGATTATAAAAGCAATGATGCCGGGAGGATCTGTAATAGGATGTCCTAAAATTAGTACATTAAATTTGTTAAACAAACAGGAAAAACAAAGTAGAAATATTTATACAGGTAGTTTTGGTTACTTAAAGTTCAATGGAGATATGAGGTTTAATGTCATTATTAGATCAATATTAAATTTTAAAGGTAAATCAGAAATTTCTGTGGCCTCTGGTGTTGTAATTGACAGTAATGCAGCTCATGAATTTAATGAAAATTATATTAAAGCAAAGTCATTAATGGATCTTTATAAATGATATACATTATCGATCATCATGACTCTTTTACTCAAAACATAGTACATCAATTTCAAAATTTTGATGAAGTCGTTTGCACTAATTTTAATGAAATAAATCAAAATAAATTAAAAAAAGCAGATATTATTGTTTTTTCACCAGGTCCAGGTGCTCCAAAAGATTATCCAATTAGTTCTGAGATTTATAAAAAATTTAAAGGTAAAAAAAAAATTATTGGAATTTGTCTTGGGTTTCAACAAATTCTTCATTGTGAAAATGGAAAAATAGTTGAACAAAAAAAGATTTACCATGGTTTTCAATCTAAAATAAAAGTAACTAGCAAAAATTCATTGTTTAAAAAAAATAGTCAATTTACTGTAGGTAGATATCACTCTCTAAAATTAAAAGAGCCGTTTGCTGCAAAAAATTTTGAAATTACAATGAGGTGTGGTATTTCAAATACAGCAATGACAATAGAAAATAATAAAGAGAAAATATATGGCTTTCAATTTCACCCTGAATCTTTTTTAACTGAAAATGGTAACTTACTTATTAAAAAAATCTTATCAGCATAAAACTTACAAAGAGATTAATTTTAAAGATCTTTGGGGTGATAATGGTGTATTCACTACGATGTGGATTTTTGGTAAACCTGCTAAAATACTTTTTTTTAAAAAACATATTAAAAATTTAATTAAGTCTTTAAAAATTTATAAATTAAATAACTCAAATCTTGAACAAAATATTCTTAAATTAATCAAACTGAATATTGATAAAAAAAGATCTTTTAATCATCTTCTTAGAGTTGCAGTAAATAAAAAGATGATATCAATTTCTTTGAGAGACAGAAAAACTCCTAAATTAAATTTTAATTTAAAGCTTATCCGTCACAAACGATTTGACCCTAAATTCAAAAATCTTAAATATAACTTTATATTAAAACATTTATCTAAAATGGATAATACCACTTCAGATGTTGGTCTTTGTTACAAGAATACGATTTTAGAAAGTGGAACTTCAAATATGCTGTTTATAAAAGATGATAAAGTATACTCTCCAATAAATAATATTTATAAGGGCATTACCTATAAATTTTTTAATAAAAAATTAGGTAAGATTATTAACAAAGATATATTGATAAAAACTTTATCAGAATTTAGTGAAATTCTTCTCATTGGTTCTGGAAAAGGTGTTGCATCAATAAAAAATATTAATGAAATTAAGTGGAAGAGAAAAAGTTTTAAATTTTATAAAAAACTATCTAATTTTTATAAAAATGAAGTTAATAAATGTTCTATCTATAGATAAAATTATGTTTGACCCAAATAATCCTTGTTTATTCTGTAACTCCAAACAAAGTGGGCTAGCTGCTGAAAATGATTTGGCTTATGCTAGTTATGACACATATCCCGTGTCCGAATTCCATTGTTTAATTATTCCAAAACGGCATGTTATGGATTATTTTGATTTAAATGACGATGAAGTGATTGCGTGCAATAACTTAATCAAACAAATTAAAGAGGAAATATTGATAAAAGATCCTTCAGTTAAAGGATTTAATATTGGAACAAATGCTGGAGTTATTGCTGGACAATCAATCTTGCATTGTCATATTCATTTAATTCCTCGTAGAGAAGGCGATGTTGATAACCCACAAGGAGGAGTTCGGTCGGTTATACCAAAGAAACAGCATTACAAGCGTAAGGTGTAAAACCTCATATGGTAAAATAACCCATATAAAACGGTTGATCTATTATTTCATCTGTACTAAATAATCACAATCAACATAGATTCTAAATAAAGGTATTACTAATTATGATGTCAATTAACCCTTTTTCAGTTTTAGCTGAAACTATATCTCCTGCAGCCATACAATTTTTTGTTTTAGCTATGATTGCTTTAATTATTATTGGAACAATAGTTCAGATGATCCATCATAAAAATGTAACTTACTTTTTTAATAATGCAAAAAAAGCAAAATTAGCAGCTGAAAGAGAATTAGGAGCTGGAGAAAAAACGTCAATTATTTTAAAAACTGTAGCTCATGATATCGCAACTACTGCAGAGCTTGGAGCTGGTAAAAGAAGAGTTGCACACGTTATGGGAATGTATGGAACTATTTTATTTTGGGTTGCATCTGTTGTATTAATTTTTGGTTACACTGGAACAGGAACTGCTGCACCAACAATTTGGCCTATGATTTGGCATGTCGGAGCAATTATGACTTGTGTGGGTGGATATTGGTTTTGGTTATTTTTAAGAGTAGATGTGTTAGCAGAAGCTCATCCTTGGTATAGAATTATTAAAGCTGATTTATTTGTTTTAGCACTTCTTGCATGTGCTACTACTGGACTAGCTTGGTCATACTTTCAATCATCAGGATCAGCTGGATTAGGATATTTATTTTTAATTTTATTTATTACCTCAAACATTGTTTTATTTGGGGGAGTTTATTGGTCAAAATTTGCACATATGATTTATAAACCTGGTGCAGCAATCCAAAAAAACTTAGCAGAAGCAGATGGATCAAGAGACAATCTTCCTCCACTTGCAGATGCACCAAAACAATTTGGACTAGGAATTAAAAGAGAACAACCAAAACATTATTAAAAAGAGAGAGGTAATATAATATGTCAACTTTTGTATACATGACAAGATGTGATGGATGTGGTCACTGTGTGGATATTTGTCCATCAGATATAATGCACATCGATGAAAATATTAGAAGAGCAGTAAATATTGAACCAAATTTTTGTTGGGAATGTTATTCTTGTGTAAAAGCTTGTCCTAATCACGCAATTGATGTTCGTGGTTATGCTGACTTTGCTCCTATGGGTCACAGTGTAAGAGTTAGACGAGAAGAAGAAAAAGGAACTATTTCTTGGAAAATTAAATTTAGAAATGGAACTACAAAAGATTTTGTATCTCCAATTACAACAAAACCCTGGGGAAAATTTATTCCTAAATTAGCAGAAGGTGAAAAACCTAATCAAGGTGAGATCAATTCTCAAATGCTTTACACAGAGCCTAATGGTTTAAATATTGATGGTAAATTACCGGTAGTGCCAAAAGATTCATTTAAAAAAGGGGTTTACTACTAATGGCTAAGCATAAAACACATTTTGAAGATTGCGATGTTCTAGTTGTTGGTGGTGGAATGGCTGGAACTGGTGCTACTTTTGAAGCTAGGCACTGGGGAAGAGACATGAAAATTATTTGTGTTGAAAAAGCTAACATCGATAGAAGTGGAGCAGTTGCTCAAGGTTTATACGCTATTAACTGTTATATGGGTATGCAGTGGGGTGAAAACCAACCTGAAGATCACGTAAGATATGCACGTAATGATTTGATGGGTATGGTTAGAGAAGATTTAGGTTATGACATGGCTCGTCACGTTGATTCAACTGTTCATATGTTTGATGAGTGGGGTCTACCAATGATGAAGAATGAAAAAACAGGTCGTTACCTTAGAGAAGGTAAATGGCAGATCATGATTCATGGTGAAAGTTATAAGCCAATCGTTGCAGAGGCTGCAAAAAAATCAGCTGATAAAATTTATAACAGAATAATGATTACTCATCTTTTAATGGATGAGGCTCAAGAAAATAGAGTAGGTGGAGCTGTTGGTTTTAATATGAGAACTGGTGATTTCCATGTATTTAGAGCAAAAACTGTAATCGTTGCAGCAGGTGGAGCATCTCACATTTTCAAACCAAGAGCAGTCGGAGAAGGAATGGGAAGAACTTGGTACGCACCATGGAGTAATGGTTCAGCTTATGCATTACCTATCGCTGTTGGAGCTAAAATGACACAAATGGAAAACAGAATTGTGTTATGTAGATTTAAAGATGGTTATGGTCCAGTTGGAGCATATTTCTTGCACCTTAAAACATATACTCAAAATGCAAATGGAGAGAATTATGAAAAGAAATGGTATGATCAAACTAAAGAATTAGTTGGTGAGTATATTGATCACCATCCAACACCAACATGTTTAAGAAACCACGCATTTATACAAGAAACTATTGCAGGTGGTGGACCTATTCATATGGTAACTACTGAAGCATTCCAAGATCCACATTTAGAAACAGTTGGTTGGGAAAACTTTTTAGGTATGACTGTTGGTCAAGCGGTTGTTTGGGCATCTCAAAACATAGATCCCAAATACACAAATCCAGAATTAACTACATCTGAGCCATATGTTATGGGTTCTCATGCAACATGCTCTGGAGCTTGGGTTAGTGGACCTGAAGATTTATCTCCACCAGAATATTTCTGGGGTTATAACAGAATGTTAACAATTGATGGTCTTTTTGGTGCAGGTGATACTGTAGGTGGAAGTGCCCATAAGTTTTCTTCTGGATCGTTTACTGAAGGTCGTTTAGCTGCAAAAGCTGCTGTTAAATATATTCAAGATAAAAAAGCAGAAGGTATTAAAGTTACTGATAAACAATGCGAGGACTTTAAAACTGCTGTATTCAAACCTTTAGAGACTTACCAAGTAGCTCAAAATGAGATCACAGGTGGAACAGTTTCACCAAGTTATATTTCTCCTATTCAAGGTCTTCAGCGTTTACAAAGAATTATGGACGAATATGTTGGTGGTATTGCAACTAACTACATGACAAATGGTAATATGCTTAAAAGAGGCCTAGAATTACTTGCTTGGTTAGAGGAAGATTTAGAAAAAGTAGGAGCTGAAGATTTGCACCAACTTATGAGAGCTTGGGAATTAAAACACAGAGCTTTAACTTCTCAATGTGTAACTGAACACACAATGTTTAGAGAAGAAACACGTTGGCCTGGCTATTATTATAGAGGTGATCATATGAAACTTGATGATGACAATTGGCATTGTTTAACAGTTTCTAGACGTGATCCTAAAACTGGTAAATTCTCTCTTGAGAAAGTGCCGGTTTACCACATAGTTGACGAGAACGAGAAGAAAAAAGCTTCTTAAAACAGTTAAACTTAAATTATGAATCTTTTAGAGAAATCTGATGATGAGATTATAGCAATTGCTAATCCTATTTGGGATAATCTTGTTAAAACTTCCAATATGAAAGATTATGGTGGTTTTACTAAGGACTTTGGAACTCAAATGTTATTTGGAGCAAATGAAGTAGAGCTTGGAAAACAGTGGGCTAATAATAAGCTTTTAACAAGCCTAAAAGAAGACTACCAAGCATTTGGTTGTTTAAGACGAGGTCAAAATATCACCGTTCTATTTAAACAAAGAAGTAAAGAGATTGAAGGTGAGTTCCTAGGAAGATTGGTGCTTGGTGTTGAGGGTGATGATGTTAAGGTTTTTGGAGCAACAATCTACTAATAAAAAAAATCACTTTACATTAAATATTTATTTGACAAATAATTAACTGGGTGTATTGACGGTTGTAATGTCAATTTCCAACATAAAAATATTAAAAAAAATTTCAGATTTTAAGGCAACTATTATCAAAACAGGTATCTTTGTTAGCTTAGCTGCTTATTGGGGTGTTATTTTAGTTGGAACTTTTATCACATTTAATTAGTTTGTTTTTTAACAACTATTAATTTTTTATGGATGTATTTTTACCTATAGCTCAAGTATTTGTTAACCCGATTGAAATACTTTTATTGAGTGCAATTGTTGGGGTGCTTTCAGGTTTATTTGGTGTTGGTGGAGGTTTTTTAATGACGCCATTCTTAATTTTTTTAGGTGTACCTCCCGCGTACGCAGTTGCAAATGAAGCTAACAATATTCTTGCAACATCAGTATCAGGATCAACAACTCATTATTTAAAAAATACTTTAGATTATAAAATGGGTCTTATGATTGTTATTGGTGGAACAATTGGAACTGCTTTAGGTATTTACACTTTTACATATTTTAAAGGTATTGGAAAAATTGATACGGTTATTTCTTTAGCCTACATGTATATACTTGCAATTATTGGTACATTAATGTTGGTTGAAAGTCTTAGAGAAATAGACAGAGCAAAAAGAAATCTTGTAGTTAAAAAAAAATTACACGTTCATTATTGGATACATGGTCTTCCATTAAGAATGAGGTTTCCAAAATCAAAATTATACGAAAGTATTTTTACTCCAATTATAATTGGTTTAGTTGTAGGATTTATTGCCGCTATAATGGGTATAGGTGGTGCTTTTATATTAGTACCCGCAATGATTTATATAATTAAAATGCCAACAAAATTAGTTCCAGGAACTTCTTTGTTTGTTACAATTTTTGTCAGTGTCATAGTTACTTTTTTGCATTCAATTAATTTTGGTTCTATAGATTTAATGTTGGTATTTATGTTAGTTATTGGATCAATTGTAGGGGTTCAAGCGGGACAGAAACTTGGTGAAAAAATTGATAGTTCTGGTTTAAAAGCATTACTGGCAATTTTATTATTGATAGTTGGAATAGCTATTGCCTATGAAACTTTTTTTGCAGAACAAACTGAAAAAGAAATAATACAAGTTTTAAATGCAGATTTGAATTTTTTCTCATTATTTATTTTAGAATTTTCAGAAGACATGCCATTCTTTTACGGATTATTTTCAATTATGTTTGCAATTCTATTGGGTGTAGGTGCTGCTCTTATTAGACGTATTTTCTCTAATTTCAAAAAAAAGATGTTACTGAAGAAGTCTTAGTTTAAAAAGTTAATATATAATTCTATACTCAAAATACTTACCAAACCTACTGTCGCCATCCCTACAAATCCGACTAAAAAAGGTTTGTAACCCATGCTTTTAAGATCTCTCAGATTTGTAGATAAACCAATAGCAGCCATTGCCATTGTTAAAAATACTTTTGAAGATGATTTGATAATATCAACTGTCTCTAGCCATAAATTATTATATGAGTTTAAAAAAAATTGATCCCCAATATTTCTTAAAATTATCATAGCTACAAAACCTATTACAAAATAAGGGAAAATAGCCAATATTGAGTAATTTTTTTTAACAACATTGTTTCTATTATAAAGAAATGCAAATAATGGAATCATTATTACTAAAAAAGTATTTCTTATTAATTTTGTGACTGTTGCAATATTCAATGTTTCTGGGCTGTTAAACTGTTGATCATAAATAAGTCCAGCTGCAGCAACTTGCGATGTTTCATGAATTGATGTACCTAAAAATAAACCAACAAACATTGGTTCAGCATCAAAGTAATAATTAGCAAAATAAGGATATATAAGCATCGATAAAATCCCAAACAAAGTGATGTTAGCAATTGCATATGATACTTCATTTTTTTTTGCACCAATTACTGGAGCAGTTGCCATAATTGCTGTTGTCCCACAAACTGTGCTACCAATAGATATTAAGTAAGCCATTCTTGTTGGGATTTTAAGTTTTTTAATTAAGAGTTTTATAACTATTAGTACTGTTACAATACAAATTATAATTAAAGGTATAGCCACTGCTCCAAATTCTAAAAACTCAAAAGGTTTTAATTGAATTCCTAAACAAATTATTCCAAGTTTGAGAATATATGATTGAGTAAAGTCCAAACCCTTTACAAAGTTATCTCTCATTTTGAATATATTTCCAAAAAGCATTCCAAGTAAAATAGCAATCATGGCTGTCGATATTGGACTTTTATCGTAACCTAATAATTCAATACCAATAATATTATTAAATCCTTGAGATAAACTGTAGAGAACAAACGCTAAAACAATACCTGGCAAAATGACCAGATATTTTTTAAATAACATTACTTTATAGATAAATTTTTAAGCACTTCTGTAAAGTTTAGTCATAACAAACTCTTTATGACCTAAAGCTTCAGCACAAGTTAATCTACCGTTAGCAACTCTAATCATTGATTTGATTAATTCGTCACCAGCTTGTGATAAATTCATTTCACGAGATAGAATTTTCGATACATCACAATCAATATGCTCACCCATACCTTTTACAGTTAATGGGTTGGCAGTTAACTTAACAACAGGTTCAATTGGATTACCTACGATATTACCTTGACCTGTTGGGAATAAATGAATGTTAAATCCAGCAGCTGCTTGAAGTGTAATACACTCTGCTGCAGCAGATGAAGTATCCATAAAGTATAATCCTTTTCCTTTAGTAGGCTCTTCAGCTGGCTCTAAAACATCAATAAACTTACAATTTCCAATTTTTTGGAAATTTCCAAATGCTTTTTCTTCAATTGTAGTTAATCCACCTGCTATATTTCCTGCAGTTGGTTGACTTTCAGAAAGATCATCTGTTGCTTCTTTTAAAATAAAGTCGTTGTAATCGCTCCAAGTTTTCATGAATTTTTCCGAAGCTTCTGGAGTGGCACCACGTGTAGCACAAACTTTTTCAGCCCCAGTTAATTCTGAGGTTTCACCAAAACATAAATGAACTCCTAATGGCTCTAATTTATCCATTAAGTTTCCAACTGTTGGGTTAGCAGCAAGACCTGATGTTGTATCAGATTCACCACATTTAACTGAAATCCATAAATCACTTAAAGGACACTCTTCTCTTTGTTTTTCAGAAGCCCACATTGCAAATTCTTGAGCTTTTTTAGAAGCTTTCATGATTGTTCCAATATCACCAGTTCTTTCAATGTGAAATCCTTCAACTGGTTTTCCAGTTTTAGCAATTTCATCAACAATTCTTTTTGTCCATTTGGGTTCAATTCCAATAACAATTACAGCAGCAACGTTAGGGTTTTTCCCAGTCCCAATCATTGTTCTAAAGTGTAAATCTAAATCAGCACCAAATTGAAGTCTTCCATAAGAGTGGGGAAGGGCTATTGTGCCTTTAATATTATTTGCTACAGCTTCAGCACAAGCATTAGAGATATCATCTACAGGTAAGATGATTACGTGATTTCTAGTACCAACTCTGCCATTTTCTCTTTTATAACCTAAAAAACTTTTTGGAATTTCCATATTTTTTACCACTTCTTCGTTTTTACATTGTGAACATGAACATGCTCACCTTTTTTGATTGATTTAACTACTTTTCCAATATCATGACCATATTTCAAAATAGTATCACCTTCATTAAGGTCAACCATTGCAATTTTATGTCCTAATTGAATTTCATCTACTGATTGAATTTGAACTGTTTTATCATTCTCCATAATCCAACATGCGCAATCTTGTTTTGGAGTAATTTTATCAATAACAACTACTCCTACGTTGTCTTTCTCGTCGTGTATAATAATATCTGTAGCCATAATTGTGTCGATTTGTTTGTTTGAAATTTTTTAATTCTTATATATTAATCTTTAAAATTAACAAATTATTTATAGATTTTTTTAACAACTTAAGCAGGAAGGCCTAATTATTATGACTAAAATGACAACAGAAGAAGCTTTTGTAAAAGTTTTACAAATGCATGGAATTGAACACGCATTCGGAATTATCGGTTCAGCTTTTATGCCTATTTCAGATATCTTTCCTGATGCTGGAATTACCTTTTGGGATGTTGCTCATGAAACAAACGGTGGATTAATTGCTGATGGTTACACAAGATCTACTGGCAAAATGTCAATGGTTATTGCTCAAAACGGTCCTGGAATTACCGGTCTTGTAACACCAATTAAAACTGCATACTGGAATCACACACCATTATTACTAGTAACACCTCAAGCTGCCAATAAAACTATGGGTCAAGGTGGTTTTCAAGAAGTAGAACAAATGAATTTATTTAAAGATATGGTTTGCTATCAAGAAGAAGTTAGAGACCCTTCAAGAATGGCAGAAGTATTAAATAGAGTAATTGAAAAAGCGATTAGAGGATCAGCTCCAGCACAAATAAATGTTCCAAGAGATTATTGGACACAAGTAATTGATATAGATCTTCCTCCAATTGTTAGACTTGAAAGACAAGCAGGTGGAGTTGATGCAATTAAAAAAGCAGCTGACTTATTATCAAACGCTAAGTTTCCAGTAATACTATCTGGCGCAGGTGTTGTAATTGGTGGGGCAATTGAAGATTGTAAAAAATTAGCTGAGAAATTAGATGCTCCAGTTTGTTCAGGGTATCAACATAATGATAGTTTTCCAGGAAGTCACCCATTAGCAGCTGGACCTTTAGGGTATAATGGATCAAAAGCTGGAATGGAATTAATTAAGAAAGCTGATGTTGTTCTTGCACTTGGTACAAGATTAAATCCTTTCTCAACATTACCAGGTTATGGAATGGATTACTGGCCTAAAGATGCAAGTATTATTCAAGTTGATATGAATTCAGATAGAATTGGTTTAACTAAAAAAGTCACAGTTGGTATTTGTGGGGATGCAAAATTAGTATCACAACAAATTTTAGCTCAACTTTCTCCAACAGCAGGAGATACAAATAGAGAAGAGAGAAAAAATACAATTCACCAAACTAAATCTGCTTGGTTACAAGAGTTATCAAGTTTAGATCACGAAGATGATGATGAAGGTACAGTTTGGAATGCAGAAGCTAGAAAAAGAGATGCAGACAGAATGTCTCCTAGAGAAGCATGGAGAGCAATTCAAGCAGGTATGCCTGATGATGTAATTATCTCAAGTGATATTGGTAATAACTGTGCAATTGGAAATGCTTATCCAACATTTGAAAAAGGTAGAAAATATTTAGCACCAGGATTATTTGGTCCTTGTGGTTATGGTTTTCCAGCAATTCTTGGAGCAAAAATTGGATGTCCTGATACACCAGTAATTGGTTTTGCAGGTGACGGTGCATTTGGTATTAGCATGAATGAGATGAGTTCATGTGCTAGACCAGAATGGCCAGCAATTTCAATGGTAATCTTTAGAAATTACCAATGGGGTGCTGAAAAAAGAAATACTACTTTATGGTTTGATGATAATTTCGTTGGAACAGAGCTTGATCCAGAATTAAGTTATGCAAAAGTTGCTGATGCTTGTGGATTAAAAGGTGTCACTGTTCGAACCATGCAAGAGACCACTGCTGCTATCAAGCAATCATGTGAAGATCAAAAGAAAGGGATTACAACATTTATTGAAGTAATTCTTAACCAAGAACTGGGAGAGCCTTTCAGAAGAGATGCTATGAAAAGACCAGTTAAAGTTGCAGGGATTAAAAAAGAAGACATGATCAAGCAACCTTCTTTAGTATCTTAAGATCTTTTAAAAACATCTTATCTGTCATAATCTCACTACATGAAAGTGGTTAATGATACTAGCTGTAGTTGGATTAATGACCTTGATAGAAGGTCTAATATAAAATTTTTAGATAAAGAAAAATCCTGTGAATGGCTAATTATAGGTGCAGGTTATACAGGCTTGTCTGCTGCTAGAAAATTATCAGAACTACACCCAAATCAAAAAATTATTATTGTTGATGCCCAATTAGCAGGTGAGGGTGCAAGTGGAAGGAACTCAGGATATTTAGTTGATACGACCCTTAATGATGGTTTCACCTCAAATAAAGAACTTTCTAATTATAAAAAGAAAACAGACATTTATAAATTAGGAATTGATGTTGTAAAAAAGTTTATTAAAGAGCATCAGGTAGATTGTGATTGGAATGAATGTGGAAAATATTTTGCCTCATCAAATGAAAAAGATAGAAAGATACTAGAAAATTTTAGCAAAACATTATTAAAATTAAATTTTGAACATAATATTTTTGATAAAGATGATTTAGGTAAAAGATTAGGTACGAATTTTTATAACTTAGCACTTTATACTAAGGGCGGAATTTTAATACATCCTGGAAAACTTGTTAAAGCTATGATCGACACTTTGCCAGATAATGTTGAGCTATTAGAAAATACTCAATTAAATGAATGGTCAAAAAATAAAGATACAATTATTTCTAAATTTAATAATCATAAAATAATTACTAAAAAGATTATTTTTTGCACAAATGGATTTTTAAAATCACTTGGTATTAAAAATAATTATAATTTCCCCTTAACCTTAACTGCAAGCATGACAAGACCATTAACTGATACAGAGTATAAGTCTATTGGTGAGCCTAGAGAGTGGGGTGTGCTGCCTGTTAGACCAATGGGAGCAACTATTAGAATGACAAAAGATAAAAGAATTTTAATTAGAAATACCGCAGAAGTTCATAGCCCTTTTAAAATGTCTAAACCAGAGTTGGATAAAAGATCTTTAAATCAAAAACTCGGTATCAAAAAAAGGTTTCCAAGTTTAGCAGATGATATTATTCAATCTAGTTGGTCTGGAGTTGTATCTAGAACTAGAAATAGTTCACAAATTTTTGAAAAAGTACAAGATAATGTTTTTGTGGCAGGTTGCTATAATGGTTCTGGTATTGGAGTTGGAACTTTATTTGGTGAACAGATAGCAATTAAAGCAAGTAATGAAAATAGTGATGAAATTAAAATAATAGAATCTAGAACCAAACCTACTTGGCTTCCACCCCAACCTTTTTTAAATATTGGGGTTAAAACAAGATTGATGTTTGAGAGGTTTAGATCTCGATCTGATGTGTAGTTATTGATTTCTTATAAGTGGATAAACCTTAGGGCTTAAATACTTAAAATTAGTAATCATAATTAAGATTAAAGTAGCTAGTCCAATTCCAATAGTTACCTGCAAAAATATTGTTAAATCAAACTTCCAAGTAATTTGAAAAATATTTTCAATGATAAATTGTGAACCTATGACCGCAAAAAAGAGAGCTATTAGAATTATGGATGTAAATATTATAAAAAACTCAATAATTGAAGAAAGTATAACCTCAACTTTAGAAAAACCTAAAATTTTGAATATTAAATTTTGAAATTCTTTAATTTTACCCTGAACTATAATTGCACTTGATATAACAATTAAACCAATGACTATAGTTATTGCAGAGATAACGGTTACAGCAATAAACACTTTGTTTAAAAGATCTGTTACTTTCTCCAAGTAATCAGTAATTTTTATAATAGAAAGACTAGGCATTTTATCTAGTAAAGCAGTTTCGTTAAAATTCTTTAAACTTTTAAATTTTGAAGTAGCCAAATATTCGTGAGGTATATTTTTTGCAAATTGAGGATTTAATAACATTGCAAAGTTAATAGTAAAATCTCTGTAGTCTACTAATCTAAAATTTACTATTTCACCTTCAATTTCACGTCCATAAATATTAAGAGTAAAAATATCACCAATTTTAATATCAAAATCTTTAGCAATTTTACTATCAAGTGAAATTTGAAGTTTATCAGGTCTATCTAGATCCCACCATTTGCCTTCTACAATTGGGTTATCTTTTAAAATTTTATCAGCCCAAGAAGACCTTCTGTCATTTCTGATCACCCAGTGGCTATCATTACTTGAATCGATATAAGTATTTGGATCTATTCCATTTATTTTTACAATACCTGTTGAAACCATTGGAACAATTTCAAGGTTAGCTTCTTTATCCATTTTAAAAATTAAATCTTCAAATATTTGTCTTTCATCACTTTGAATACCAATGAAAAAATAATCAGGCGCAAGTTCTGGTATAGATTTAGCAATTTCTCTTTTAAAATTTGAACCTACAAAAGCTAAAGTTAATAGTAAAGTGACCCCTAAACCTAAAGACATAATAGTTATAGGGGTAATACTTTTAGTTTGAGTAATATTTTTAACTGATACTTTAATTGAAATATTTGGATGTTCTTTAAGTCCTTTAAATAATTTAATGATCAAGTTTGATAATAAGTAGAAGACTAATAAACAAACAAAGAAAGCTCCAAAATAACCCAAACTATAAACAGGTCGAGCAGAACTGATGGTAAATAAAGAAATTAAAATTGATAATAATAACAGACTTAAAAGAATTGATTTTTTTGAATAATAAAATTGAAGGTTTTGAAATACATTTCTAAATAAGTTTGATGCCTTAACTTGATCAATTGCATTAATGGTTGGTATAGAAAATATGATTAATACTAATAACCCTACCAAAAAAACTTTGAAATAATTAAGAATAGAAAAACTACCTTCAATATTTAATCCAAGACCAGCTGACAGATAAACATCAACAATAGGGACAAGAAAGAAGCTAAAAGAGTAGGCGGCAGTTGATATTATGAATAGTAGAATAAGCAATTGTAAATAGTAGACTATTTTAATATCTTTTGAGAAAAAGCCTAAAGACTTCTTAACTGCTATAGACATATTGTTCTGATTAATGAACGAAAGTAACGTGTTAGCAATTCCAATTCCTGCAATTAGCATTGCACTAATTGATACAAGGGACAAGAACTGAGAGAAATTATCAATTATTCTCTTTAAAGGGCCGTCAGATTTTTCGTGATATCTAAGTCTAACCTTTTTTTCATCTTTGAATAACTGTTCAATTTTTTTAGATAAAGCTTTTGGATTATCTCCCTCATTAAATTGTACTTTATACTCATAGTTTAAAAAGCTCCCCAGATTATTAAGTTTTAATAATTCTAATGTTTGTTTGCCAGCTAAAGCAAAATCACCAAATACAAAAGCACCCCCAATATCAGGTACTGATTTTACGATACCAATTACAGTAAACAACTGATCTTGAACTTTGATTTTATCATTAATTTTTAAATTGAGATTTTTGAAAATGTTTTCATTAACAAGGATTGTATTCTCTATAGTTTGTAATTTTTCAAATGCACCATTTGGCTCATAGCCTACCTTGCCAAATAATGGGTAATTTTGATCTACTGTTTTAATTCTAGAAAATATTGATTTATTTTTAGATTGGTTGGTAGTCGAGATCATGGTGCTAAACTCAACCATTTGTGAAACAGTAGCAAATTCTTTAACTTGGTTAATTAATTCTAAGTTGCCAACATTACGATTATAGTCAATTTCAATATCTCCACCTAAAAGTGCTCTTGAATTGTTATTTAATTCTTTATTCAAACTATCTTCAATGGTGAAAATTGAACTTAGGATAAATAAGCTGATAAAGAGTGTTAGAATAATACTAGAAATTTTTTTATAATTTCTACTCAAATCTCTTAAGGCATATATCAAAGTTAACTTGTACTCTGAAAGCTTAGACAATTTTTCCATCTTTAATTTTAATTTTTCTTTTTGCTTTATTTGCAAGTTTTGGGTCATGGGTGACCATAATTAAAGATGATTTTTCTTCTTTAATATATTTGAATAAAATATCTGCAATCATTTGTGAATTTTCACTATCTAAATTTCCCGTAGGTTCATCTGCCAAAATTAGTTTAGGTTTCATGGCTATAGCTCTAGCAATCGCTACACGTTGCTGTTCACCACCTGAAAGTTGACTAGGTAAATTATTAAATCTATTTTTTAGTCCAAATCGATCCAACAACTCTTTAGCTCGTTTAGTAGGGTTTTTTAAATTATTTAACTCTAAGGTTAGAGCAACATTTTCAACAGCTGTATAATTTGGAATAAGATAGAAAGATTGAAAAACAATACCAATATTTTTTCTTCTAATTTTAGAAACTTCATCTTCACTCATTTTAGATATTTCTTGATCTTCAAAAAATATCTTACCAGAGGTTGCTTTCTCTAGTCCACCAGCAAGCATGATTAAGCTAGTTTTTCCAGATCCACTTTCACCCACTATTGAAATAGACTCATTTTTTTTAGTTTCTAAATTAACACTCTTTAAAACCTTAATAGTATCATTAACAGTTTGGTATTTAAGATTAACGTTTTTTAGCTTAAGAAGACTGTCCATGATTAAAAGATTTATTATTAAAATTATTGCCGTCTGTCTAGTGAGCATAAACGTCAATGCACTAGAAAACGTTATCTTATTTGGTGATAGCTTAATGGCAGGCTATGGTCTTCCACAGGAAAAACATTTAGCCATTGTCCTTCAAAATAATCTTAATGATAGTGGTTATGATCTTGGAATTATTGATGGAAGTGTATCTGGAAGCACATCTGCTGGAGGATTAAATCGAGTTGAATGGTCTTTATCTCAACCGAATATTGACTTAATGATCTTAGGATTGGGTGCTAACGACATGTTAAGAGGAATAAGCCCAATCGAGACTGAAAAAAATTTAGAAAAAATTATTCAAACAGCAAAATTAAAAAATATAGAAATAATTTTAGCAGGAATGATTGCTCCAACAACTCATGGAATTAGTTATAAAAAAAAATTTGATAATATTTATCCAAGTTTAGCTGAAAAATATAAACTAAATTTAATCCCTTTCCTATTAGAGGGTGTTGCTTTAAAACCTGAACTTAATCAAGATGACGGTATGCACCCAAATGAAAAAGGAACTATAATTATAAGTGATACACTTACAAAAAGTATCATCAATTTTATAAAAAAATAGTATATCGTGATCAAATGTTTTTAAATACTAAACTACAATCCAGAAAAAAACCGATAAAAGTTGCATTCATTGGCTGTGGAAAATTTGTAAGTATGTTTCTTGCTCAATACAATCAATTACAAAAAATTACTATTGATACTATCGTTGATATTAATATTGATAACGCCAAAAAAAACTGTCTTAAGAGCGGTTTAACTACAGAGACAGTTAATAAAATAAATTTTGTAACTACTTTAGATGAGGCAATTGATAGAGATGTTGAAGTTTTTATAGAAGCTACTGGAAATCCAATTATAGGAACAGTTCATGCTGTAAAAATTATTAAAAATAAAAAACACATCATATTGGTAAATGTTGAAGCTGATGTTACTTGTGGGAAATACCTTGCTGATCTTGCAAAAGAAAACAGTATTATTTGTTCAATGGCATATGGTGATCAACCTTCATTAATTATGGAGCAGATTGAATGGGCTAAGTTAAACGGTTTTTCTGTAGTTTGTGCAGGAAAAGGAACGAAGTACCACCCAGATTTTGAATACTCAACACCAGATACAGTTTGGGGTCACTACGGTTTAAGTAAAGAACGTGCTGAAATTGAATCTGGAATGAATCCTAAAATGTTTAATAGTTTTTTATGTGGAGATAAATCTGCAATTGAAATGTGTGCAGTCAGTAATGCATCAAATTTAAAATGCCCAAGCAATGGATTAACTTTTCCACCTGTTGGAGTTTATGATATTGCTAAAAAATTAATTCCAAAAGTGGAAGGAGGATTAATTGATTATGAAGGTCAAGTGGAGGTGATATCTAGCATTGATTTAAATCAAAAAGATATTCCAAATGATCTTAGATGGGGTGTTTACATAGTAATTAAAGCTCAAAATCAATATGTCAAAAATTGCTTTAAAGATTATGGAATGGTGACCGATTTGTCTGGCAGTTATTCAGCTATATGGAGGCCATATCATTATATTGGTTTAGAACTTGCTCAATCAATATATGCAATTGCACTTGATCAAAAAGCAACAGGTCAAACTATAAATTATAATGCAGATGTTGCAGCTTATGCTAAAAAAGATTTAAAAATTGGAGATCGATTAGACGGCGAGGGCGGTTTTTGTGCTAGAGGGAAATTAATTACTTCTAAAAAATCAAAAGATGAAAAAATTTTACCTCTTGGTTTAACTGATGGAGCAATTGTTAAGAAAAATATTAATAAAGATCAATCTATAAGATTAGATGATGTGGAGTTAAGTCTTCCAGAAGATGTTGTTAAAGCTAGACAGTATCAATATGATTTAATTTAAAGAACAACCAAATCCAACTTTTGCTTACCTAATCTCTCATTACCATTCTCTGTCACTAAATAGGTTTCACCTAAATTCATCGCTAGTTTACTATCTGAATCCATTAAGATCATATGCATAAAGAAGACATTACCAGGAGTTATTACATAAGGATTACCAGTGTATAGCATTGGCCAGTCCATCCAATTGGGTGAGAAGGTTGTCCCTAATGAATAGCCACAAGCATTCATTCTTGATTTATTGTACCCACGATCATCAAAAGTTTTAGCATGTATATCAAATACATCTCCCGCAGTTTTTCCCGGTATTAGAGTTTTTGCACAATTAGTCAAAGCCTCAAGACATGCCTCATGCATCTTAATATGCTTTGGATCAGCTTTACCAATAGGAATAGTTCTAAACATTGCAGAGTGATAATGTTTATAAGTCCCAGCCCATTCAATAGTTAATTGATCAGTATCTGATAAAATTCTTTTCTCAGATTGATATCTGCATAATAATGCATTGTGCCCAGAGCCTATAATATATTCATTTGCTGGATAATCACCGCCACCTTCTAAAACAACTCTTTGCATTTCAGCTAAAATTTTTGCTTCACTAGCACCAGCTTTTGCATATTTCCAAGCTTCATCTAGCGCTTGATCAGCAAGTTCTGCAGCTTTTTTTACATAAACAATTTCTTCAATAGATTTAACCACTCTATGTTTGGTAATTAATTCTGATTGATCCTCTACTTCACAATAACCTTCTAGAGATTTATTAAGTCTTAAAGCATTACGACCTGTCATACCGTAAGCTTCGTATTCAACTCCAATTTTTTTATCTTTTAGATTTAATTCATTTAAAATTATTTTAAGATCATCTGCAGGGTTAGACTGGTCTTTATCTACCCAAATTCTTATGTCTTCAATGTTTGATGTATTTTGTGCTTGTCTTAAATCTGGAGCCCTTGTTAAAAGAATAATATCTCCTTTATTGTTCAGTATTAATGTTTGAAAGAAAACATAACCAAAGGTATCGTAGCCTGTAAGCCAAAACATAGATTCTTGGCGAAACATTAAAAGAGCATCAAGATTATGCTCTTTCATTGATTTTAATGTAGCCAGTTTTCTTTTCTCAAATTCTTGTTTGCTAAAATGAAGTGCCATAATAAAAACTATAACTTTTAAAAATATTAATCACAAGTAGCCTTAAATTAAGATTTTTTTTGGTAAAACGAACCCAAATTATTGTTAAAAACTAAGGTTTTTTAAATGAAAATCTAAAATTAATGAATAATAGCTTTAGCTGAACCTAGTTGATCTACTTTTCCAGTATAAAGACCTTTACCTAGGATTGGAACAACACCAACAGTCGATCCTGTAAATACATAAAAATCTTTATCAAGAGTGACTTTATCTTTTTTTAATTCATTCAAAACAAATCTAAGTGAGTTTAATGGGTTTATATAAACAGTATTTGTATTTCCATTAATACTTTGTCCAATTTTTTTATTAGCAATATTTGTCTTTAAATTTCCAATATTAATTTTTTTATATTTTTTCTTTTGCCCAATTAAAAACTTAACATTAGCACCAAAGTCACTACATAAATCTCCAAAACTAGTAATGCCTTTTTTCTTTTGCCTGTAACCAATAACCTCAATACAAGCTGCCATGTGAGAAATATGTTTTGTTATATTTTTCGTTGTAATTAATCCTTTTGATGAGAAAAAGTTTTTCTTAATTAGGTAACAAACCTCAAGCTCTATACCTAAAGTTGATTTATTAATTTTTACTTTTTTTCCACTTTTTATAAAATTCTTTTTAAAGATTGCAGCATAGAAAGGTTTTTTTTCTTTAAGTTTTTTCATGACAGGTATACCTGTCCCTGCAGCTTTAAATCCTATTATTGGATCTTTAACTTTACTCTCACATAATTTTCTTAGCTTTTGAGCTTCACTTAATGTTTTTGTAAATTTTATTGGGAGTGGTGCAATAATTTTATTGTTAACAAATGCATTAACTAATTTATCTGCTGTTTTTTCTAATATGGTTTTTTTCATTATTGAATGTTTAATATAGTTGCAGGATCTAGTCTAGTACCAAACCAATTAAGTCTTACATCAAGATGAGGTCCTGTTGATCTACCAGAGGAACCAACTGTAGCAATGATATCTCCTTTTTTAACATGATCACCTACATTTACAAAAATTTCATCCATATGCATGTAAAGAGTTGAAACACCATGACCATGGTCAAATATTAAAGTTGCTCCAGTATAAAATAAGTCCTTTTCAGCTAGAGTAACTACACTGTTATTCATTGCTTTAACTGGAGTACCTTTTTTTTGAGCAAAATCTAAACCATAATGAGGCCATTTGGGTATGCCATTTAAAATTCTTTGACTACCATAAACACCAGTAATTATTGCATCATCAACTGGGATAATAAACTTTTCTTTAAAAAACTGTAAGTCACTTTCAATTTCTCTTGCGTCAGCTATTAATTTGTTTTCCTTTTTTATTCTTGCATAAAATTCTTCAGGTGGTGTAACTTTTTTTTTAGGTAAGCCTTCAATTTTTTGAATATTATATTTTCTTTTTTTAATTTTTTTTATAATTTTGTTATTATTTTCAGTAATTGTAATGTCAAATTTTCTATCTTTTTCAATTCCAAATGCAAAATAACCATCTTTTGTGACTTTAACTTTTTTTTTATCTACAAAAATTGATGACCCAGGCTCAGTTTTTCCAATAATGTAATGTCCTTGAATGAATTTTCCCTGAAACTCTACTGCAAAAGATTGAGTTGAAAAAAATAACGCTACTAATGAAAGTAATCTATATATTACTTTGCTGTCCATCCACCGTCTACTAGGATTGATGTGGCTGTAATCATCGATGAAGCGGATGAAGCTAAAAAACAAACGCTTGTTGCAACATCACTTTCTGTTGCTAATTTTCCCATAGGAATATTCCCTAAAGCTAGTTTTTTAAATTCTTTATTTTTAAAAAATCTTTTAACCATCGGTGTTGCTACAAAAGTAGGGGCCACTGTATTTACTCTAATATTGTTTTTTGCAAGCTCAACACCCATACCCTTAGTCAAACCCTCAATACCAAATTTTGTCATATTGTAAACATTTCTACCAGACATTCCAACATGACCAAGTTGAGATGACATATTAATAATAGATCCACCTCTTTTTTTATTTTTTAACATTTTTTTAACAACTAATTGAGCAACATTAAAAGCAGCTTTAAGGTTTAAATCTACTAAGTAGTTCATACTTTCTTGTTTAATCTTTTCAAAAGGTTCTGGAATATTTGTCCCAGCATTATTAACCAAAATATCTATAATCTTAATCTTATCTAGTTTTTCTTTAAGATCTTCGTAATTCATTACATCACAATTAACTTTGATAACTTTACCTTTTATCTTTTTTATTTCTTTTTCAAGTTTATCAAGATCTGATTGAGTTCTACTTAAAGCAATGATTGTAGCTCCAGCTTCAGCTAGAGCAATTGAGCAGGCTCTTCCCAATCCTTTGCCAGCACCTGTAACTAATGCATATTTGTTTTTAAGATTTATTTTTTGTAAGTACATTTAAATAAATAACTTTAAATCAGTATAAATTAATTCGATAGCAACAACCAGTATAGCAATTAAACCAATCCAGGCTATCCATTTATATTCATTAATCCATCTTGAAATTACAGTAGCAGCTGTTGCCATAAGAATTATTGATAAAGCTAAACCAAATATTAATAATGCATAGTGATCACCAGCAGCACCAGCTACACCTAAAACATTATCCAAACTCATCGTAAAATCAGCAAGTAAAACTGTCCATATAGCCTTCATAAAGCTTGAATTATCTACTTTAATATCTTCATCACCTGACTGACCTTTGATTACATCTGTGTAGAGTTTGTAGACTATATAAAGAAGAAGCAATCCTCCTATTAATCTTAATCCTGTTATTTGTAATAAATAAGCAGTTAACATGGTTAAGATAATTCTTAAAATTACTGCACCACCTATCCCCCAAAAAATTACTTTTTTTCTTTGTTCGGGTGGAAATTTAGAGGCAACCATTCCAATAATAATGGCATTATCACCAGCTAATACTAAATCGATAAATATAATTTGGCCTAAAATTATAAGTTGTTCAGGCCCGAATAATTCTGCAAACATCAGCTGCTTAATATCATATCAGCACCTTTTTCTGCAATCATTATTGTAGGTGCGTTAGTGTTTCCAGAGGTGATATTGGGCATGATTGATGCATCTATTACTCTTAAATTTTTAATTCCATGAACTTTTAGCTGATCATCAACAACGGCCATATCATCTTGACCCATTTTACATGTTCCAACAGGATGAAAAATGGTTTGAGCATAATCTGCTGCTGCTTTTAAAATATCTTCATCTTCTGTTAAATGAATTCCAGGTCGATATTCTTCTGGGCTAAATTTTTTAAATGTCTCAGATTCTAAAACAATTTTTCTTGTTAATTTAAGACCAGCTGCTGCAATTCTTCTATCTTCATCTGTCGACAAATAATTCATTTTTATTTTTGCGTAAGTTCGTGAATCTTTATCCGTTATACTAATATGACCTCTACTAGTTGGTCTAATTTGTGAAACTGTTGGAGTAAAACCATGAAAATCATGGTTTTTGGTAGCTCCCAATGTATCCATACTCATTGGCTGAACATGCCATTGTAAATCAGGCAGCTCTAATGAAGGATCACTTTTTGCAAACATACACATCTGACTTGCACCCATAGTCATGGGCCCACTTCTATTAAAGATATATTCTAATCCAATTAACAAGTTACCAAATAAACTATTAATTTTTTTATTAAGAGATTTTATATTTTGTATTTTATATATTGGTCTAAACATTAAATGGTCTTGTAAATTTTCACCTACACCCTTTAATTCATGTACCATTTCAATTCCTAGTTCCTTTAATTTATTTGAATTTCCAACTCCAGATACTTGTAGTAATTGTGGAGAACCAATTGCTCCTGAAGATAAGATAATTTCTTTATTTGCACTTATAGTGAATATTTCATTTTCAATCCAATACTCAACTTCTTTAGCAACTTTGTTTTCAAAATTAATCTTTTTAACGTGAGCTTTTGTAACTATTTTTAAATTAGGTCTTTTCTTAGCTGGGTTTAAATAACCAACAGCAGTACTACATCTAAAGCCATCCTTTTCTGTTACTTGAAAATAACCACAGCCATGATTGTCTCCTGTATTAAAATCTTTAGTTTTTGGAATTCCAAATTCCTCAGCCGCTTTTTGAAACTGATTTAATAAAGGCAATTGTATTCGTTGATCAGAAACAGACAAAGGACCTCCTACACCATGAAATTCACTTTCTCCTCGTTCTTGATTTTCAGCTTTGATGAAATAAGGTAATACATCTTCCCAACTCCAGCCTTTATTTCCTAGCTGCCTCCAAACATCGTAGTCTCTGTGTTGACCCCTAACATAAAGTAATCCATTTATTGATGAACTACCTCCAAGAGTTTTTCCTCTAGGATACCTTATGGACCTATTGTTCATAGTTTCATCCGGTTCTGTATTATAACACCAATCAACATTGGGGTTATGCATAGTTTTGAAATATCCTACTGGTATATGAATCCATGGGTAATTATCTTTGCCACCAGCCTCAATTAAAAGAACTTTGTTTTTTGGACTTTCAGACAGTCTATTTGCAAGAACACAACCTGCTGATCCAGCTCCTAAAATAATATAATCAAAACTTTCCATCAATTTAGAATGTTTATAATAGTAAAAATTAAAATTCTAGTATTACCAATGCTTATAATTAGTATTTTATTAATATTAAGACTTGTTTTAATTTTTTATTTTTGAAAAGGTAGTTTTTTTATAAAAAAACACAACAAGAGGAAATATAAATATGAAAAAAATCATATCTTTGTTTGTTGGATCGCTTCTACTTACTGTAATGACAGTAACGGGTGCATCTGCACAAACTCTTAAGTGTCAAACAGTAATTAGTTCAAAAGCTGATGAAGTGGTAATGTTGAAAGACTTCACTGATACAGTAACAGAATTGACTGGTGGATCGCTTAAGTTCGAAATTATGCCAGCTGGATCTGTAGTGGGTGTAAAAGAAACTTTAGATGCAGTTGATAAAGGATTAATCGATTGTGGTTTTGCTTGGACTCACTATTGGTCAGGCGATCACCCAGCAGCTATGTTATTTGGTTCGCCAGTAGCAGGTGCAGGTGTTGGTATCGATAACATCGCTTTTTTATCTTGGTTCCAATATGGTGGTGGTAAAGAACTTTACGACCAACTATGGTCTGAGATGGGAAGAGACATCAAAGGATTTATGTTACAACCAGTAGGACCTGAAGCTTTAGGTTGGTTCAAAGAGCCAATTAATAGCATGGCCGACTTTAGAAAGTACAAGTTCAGAACTCCTCCGGGAATTCCTGGCCAAACTTATAAAGACATTGGTGTAGCTTCTGTTGCAATGGGTGGTGGAGATATTTTACCAGCACTTGAAGCAGGAACAATTGATGCTGCTGAATGGTGTTGTCCTAAGCCAGACATGACATTCGGTTTCCAGAAAGTTCTAAAACATTACTATCTACAAGGTCTTCACCAAGTAGTAGTAAATGCTGATTTCTACATTACAGGATCTAAGTATAAAAAGATGTCTGCTTTAGAGAAAAAAGCTTTAGAAGTTGCTGCGAATGCATCTCTATCAAAATCTATGAGTTACAGAATATATGAAAACGGAAAAGCTCTTGCTGAGTTGACTGGAAAACACGGTGTGATTTTACATGATACTCCAGCAGATTATTTCCCAGCATATATGGCTGCTGCAAAAGCAAGTCTAGAAAAAAATGCTAATGAGAACAAATTCTTTAAAGAAGTTTGGGACTCTCAAAAAGCGTTTGCTGATATTGCAGTTCCTTTCTGGTCTGGATCTCAAATGTCTAATGCTAAGCTAGGAATGGCTCACGCAGCTACTTTAAAGTAGTATTTAGATAAAAAATAAATATAACTAGAGCGGATTTTACGATCCGCTTTAGTTTTTTTTTAAATATTTATGCCAAGAAACCACAAATCTAAAAAACCTCTTAAATCTATAAAGCCTATGAAACTAGACATTTCAGATGAAATGATTGCTGAAAGAAGAGGTGGTTCAGGTAAAATGCCAAGAAATATGCCTAAGTGGATGGCATTAGCAATTACAAAAATTGATTTATTTAATAAATGGGTTGGCAACACAGTTTGCTGGATTACTATACCGTTAATATTTGCAATGGTTTATGAAGTTTTAGCCAGAAAACTTTTCAATGCACCGACTATGTGGGCTTATGACATGAGTAGATTTATGTATGGAGCCTTATTTATGTTGGGAGCTGGTTATGCGCTTTCAAAAGGTGTTCATATAAGAGCAGACTTTTTATACAGAAATTTTAAAACCAAAAACCAAGGAAGGATAGATTTTTGGCTTTACCTAATATTTTATTTTCCAGGACTAAGTGTATTTCTTTACATGTCAACTGGCTTTCTTCAAGAGTCTATCATGAGAGGTGAAAAGGGTATGGACACAGCATGGATGCCTTATATGTGGCCAATTAAAGCTTGTTTGTTTGTCGGAATTATTCTTTTGATTGTTCAAGGGATATCGGAATTATTTAAAAGTTATTGGGCAGCTACTAAAGGTAAGTGGCCTGGAGAGGAGAAATAATGTTAGCTGAATTTATGGATCCTGCTTTATTAGGATTTATTCTTATAGGAGTAATGCTTTTTTCAATTTTTGTAGGTTTTCCAATTTCATTTACCTTAATTTTCTTAGGTTTTGTATTTGGTTATTTGGGATTTGGTAAATTAGTATTCTATTTAATGACCTTGCAGTTTTCTATGGTCATGACAGAGCAAACACTTGCTGCAGTTCCCCTCTTTGTCTTTATGGGAATTATGATGGAACAAGCTGGATTAATGGAAAGATTATTCTCAGCTTTCCAACTCATGTTAGCTAAAGTAAGAGGCTCACTTTATTATGCTGTGCTTTTCGTTTCTGTAGTTTTTGCTGCAGCAACCGGAATTGTTGGTGCATCAGTTACCATTCTTGGGATCATGGCTGCAAAATCAATGAATAAGTCAGGATATAATGTAAGATTAGCAGCTGGAACTATTACTGCTGGTGGTACACTTGGAATTTTAATCCCACCTAGCATTATGCTTGTTGTGATGGGTCCAATAATGGAAATTCCTGTAACAGATTTGTTCGCTGCAGCAATAATACCAGGTGTATTGCTTGCAACTCTTTATGCGGCATACACAACAATTAGATGTTGGATAGATCCAAGTTTAGGACCCGTATTACCAAAAGAATTAAGAGCAACAAGTATGAAAGAAGTTTGGGTTGAATTTTTCTTAGGATTAGTTCCACCTGCAGCATTAGTGTTTGCTGCTCTTGGAAGTATCTTGTTTGGATTTGCAACACCAACAGAGGCTGCAGGGTGTGGAGCTATGGGATCTTTACTTTTAGCTTTAGCTTATAGAAAATTAACTTTCAAAAAATTACAAGACTCTCTTGTTAAAACATTAGAAATAGCAGCATTAATTATGGTTTTAGTTGCTGCATCTAACTTCTTTGGAGCTGTATTTTCAAGACTTGGAACACCCATGCTTCTTACAGAATTTTTACTTGGTCTAGAGATGAACAGATACTTAATTCTTGCAATGATTATGGTTATAATTTTTCTTTTAGGTTGGCCTCTAGAATGGGTACCAATCGTAATGATAATAGTTCCAATCATATTGCCTTTAGTAGAAGCGCTTGGTTTTAATTTAACTTGGTTTGCAATACTTGTTGCAGTTAATCTCCAGACAGCCTGGCTCTCACCACCAGTCGCCTTATCAGCATATTTTCTTAAAGGTGTTGTTCCAGAGTGGGATCTTAAAGATATTTACTACGGCATGATGCAATTTATGGTAATTCAAATTATAGGATTGATTTTAATAATAATCTTCCCACAAATAGCTTTATGGTTACCAACCTATCTATATGGACAGTAGAACTTATTAGTTTATTATAGTTTTAGTGAATCAGATCAAATCAAAAAATACTCTAATTAACTGGGAATTAGTTGCAGTTAATCCAAATGATAAAAATTGGAATTGGAAAGATCTGTTTTATTTTTGGGCAAATAATATCCAAAGTTTGATTGCCTTTTCTTTAATTGCCTCACTTTATTTAGTTTATGAATTAAATGTTTTTGTAGTTTTAACTGGAAGTTTAATTGCTTCAATATTTGTTTATTTCTTTGCAAATTTAATTGGTAAACCATCTCAAAAACATGGACTTCCTTTTCCAGTAATTTTAAGAACCTCGATTGGAATAAAAGGAGCTAAATATTTTGCTCTATTAAGAGGATTGGTTGGAATTTTCATGTTTGGAATTCAAACATATTTTTTATCAAAACTTTTTAGCTACTTAATTAGAATAACCTTATATTCTATTGATAATTCACTTTTAGATCAGGATATTTTTTTAGTATTTGTTTTTGGTTTAAATTTAATTGATTGGATAGCATTTGTTTTTGCAATTTTATTACAAGCTTTTTTATTTAGTAAAAGCCATCAGTTTAATAGACTTATAATAAAAGTTTCTGCGATTACCGTTTATTCAGGAATGCTTATATTTTTTTTAACAGTTTTTCTTTATGATGTTAAGGTTACTTCTGCTGCATTTCTTGATATTTTTTCGATACAAAACATTTTAAATAGTAGCAATGTTGCTCCATTGATTACTGTGGCAGCAACTTTATTTGCTTATTTTTCAGTAGTTATAGTCAACTACGGTGACTTTAGTAGATATGTAAAAAATGAGAGTGAATTAAAAAAAGGAAACTTAAGCTTAATATTAAATTTGATAATTTTTTCTTTCTTTGCAGTTTTTATAGTCATTGGATCAGATATTTTTCTAAACAAAAATTTAGAACTCATGGAAAGAATTTTAACAAATCCTACAGATATCATTGGTAAAATTGACAATTCTCAGTTAACTGTGATTGTCTTATTTTTTATTATTTTTGCTTCTGCATCAACAAATTTAATAGCAAATTATGTTCCAGCTCAAAATTCATTACTGAATTTTTTTCCTCAAACTCTTGATTTAAAAAAATCTGCTATTGTTATTACTGTTATTGGTTTTATTGTTGGTATGCTTTGGTTACCATTATTAAGTCAGATTGGAATATTAGCATTTGTAGATACCCTTGGTTCTTTTTTTGGCCCATTATTTGGTGTTATGGTTGTTGATTATTATCTATTAAAAAAAACTAACTTAAATAACAATGAGATTTTTTCTTTAGACGACAAGGGCATGTATTTTTATTCTAATGGCTGGCATTTGAAAGCTATCTACTCTTTAGTTTTAGGTTTTATTTTTGCAGCCTCAACTATCTGGAATGAAAGTTTAATGAGTTTTCACTCTTATTCTTGGATCATTGGAGCATTTGTATCATCTTTGACTTATTATCTTTTAGCTAGTAAATAAACTAATGCATCAGTTTGATTTAAATAATAGAACAGCAATTATCACAGGTGGAGCTCAAGGTTTTGGTCTTGATATAGCAAAAAGATTTTTAAGCTCAGGTGTTAAAACTATTATTTGGGATATAGATGAAAATGAACTTAAAAAAGCTACTCAAGAACTAAACAACCCAAATCTGTCTTATAAAGTTGTTGATGTTTCTAATTATAAAAATGTTAAAGAAACTGTAGATGAAATAACAAAATCTACGAACATTGATATTTTAATTAATAATGCTGGTATTACAGGTTCGACATCCTCTCTATGGGATTATGATGTTGATGAGTGGAATAAAATAGTACAAATTAATTTAATGGGGACTTTTAATTGTTGTAAGTGTGTTGTGCCCAATATGATTAAAAATAATTATGGTAGAATCATCAATGTTGCATCTGTAGCTGGCAAGGATGGTAACGCTAATGCTAGTGCCTACAGTTCAGCTAAAGCAGGAGCTATTGGTTTAACTAAATCATTAGGTAAAGAACTGGCTGATAAAAATATAGCTGTAAACGCTGTTACCCCAGCTGGTGCAAAAACAAGAATTCTTGATCAAATGTCAAAAGAACATGTTGCCAGAATGCTTTCTAAGGTTCCTAGAGGTAGATTTTTAGAGATAGAAGAGTTTACTTCATTAATTTGTTGGCTAGCTTCAGAAGAAAACTCATTTTCAACAGCAGCTGTTTTTGATATTAGTGGTGGTCGTTCTACTTACTAACTAGCACTTTAGAATCAACATTAAGAGACTTACTTTCTTTAGAAATAACTGGTGCCAGTAGAATTATGGACCAATATATTAATAAAACAAATATAGAAATTAATTTCATTCTATTTATATAGTATCCAATATTGATAATTTAATGCTTAAAGTGTGTTCAAATATTGTTTTAAAATTAAATTTAGATATACCCTCAGACTGATGAAATTTTTTTTAATATTATTAGGATATTTATTTTTAATAACAAAACCTTTGTTAGCTGAAAATGTTTACGTTTTCGATTTTACTAACGATGAGCTAAATACATTAAAAGTTAAAAAAGTTAAAGGAGAGACCAGCTGGGCTGTTGGGTCTAACGAAAATGGTAACTTTATAAGAGCAGAGGCTGAAGGTGTTGGGTCAGGCTTGGGAAAAGAAATTAGAATTGATCTTAATAAAACTCCTATTATTAATATTACATGGAAAGTTGAGAAAGATTTATCTGGAATTATTGAAAATAGTAAAAAAGGGCACGATTATGCTGCTAGAGTTTTTGTAATAAAAAAAACAGGTTCTACACCATTATCTAACAGGGCAATTAATTATGTTTTTTCAAGTAATAATGATGTTGGAAAATATTGGCCAAGTCCATATACAAAAAAATCTATTGATTATGTTCTCTCAACTACAAAAAATAACAAAAATACATGGGTTACTGTTAAAGCAAATGTGCAAAAAGATTTTAAGAAACTTCATGAAATTGATGTTACAGAAATTTCAGGTATTGCTATAATGACTGACACTGATAATTCGAAATTAAAAGCTATCTCTTATTATCAAGATATTTATTTTTCAGCTGAATAAGATTATTTAAATACTTTTTTAAGACCAATACTTAAAAAAGATAAAAGTACTGCAACAATTACATCTTCAATGGGTGCAGCATCAGGGACCAAATAATTCCAAGCAATTACACCTAAAAGCCAAATAATATAAACTTTCATTGTTATATTATATCTTAGTTTGATGCTAAAAATATTTATTTTTGATAGTATAAATTCATGCACGAAAATTTTTTTCACAATATAAAGGTTTATTATGAAGACACCGATGCAGGTGGTGTTGTTTATTATGCAAACTATTTGAAGTTTCTTGAAAGAGCAAGAACAGAAGCATTGTTTACAATCGGATTTAATAATAAAAAAATTAAAGAAGATTATGGAGCCTTAATTGTTGTTAAATCTTGTAACATCGAGTACAAAAAACCCTCCTATCTTGAAGACGAGTTAAAAATTAGATCCTTTGTTAAATCTATTACAAAAACTTCTTTTTTTATGTCACAATTTATTTCTAGAGATGACGAATTAATTGTTGAGGCAAAAGTACATTTAGTTTTTGTAGATAAAAATGGAAAACCTATAAAAGTTCCAGAGGACATTTTTAAAGTTTTTAAACCTTATTTTTGCGATAGTATAAAAATTAAATAATTTTCTTAGCCTTCTTTAACAAGCTTACCATTTTTTGTGTATTAATTATTTTTCTATTAACATTTCTTGGACTAGGGTGATAACTAGGAATTAGAATTTTATTATCAGGTAATAAATATTTTACACCGTGTATGAAGATTAGTTTTTTATCAAAATGATAATTTTTTTTATAAAATTCTATACAATTATCAAACGAAACTTTACCTAACGCTATAATAACTTTTAAATTTTTTAATAAGATCAATTCATTTTTAAAAAATGTTGAACAGTTGGATAATTCATTTTTTATAGGTTTATCTTCTGGAGGGACACATTTAAGAATATTTGTAATATAGGTTTTATTTAATTTTAAACCATCATCAATATGCGTAGAAGTTGATATATTCGATATGTTAGCTTTAAATAAACATTTAAAAAGAAAATCTCCAGATTTATCTCCAGTGAACGCTCTGCCTGTTCTAGTACCCCCGTGAGCTGCAGGCGCCAGACCTACTATTAATAGTTTAGCGTTAATATCACCAAATCCTGTAACTGGTTTAGCCCAATAAGTATCTTTCATATTTTGTTTTCTTTTTTCTATAGAAATTTTTTTACTAAACGCAATTAACCTAGGACAACTTTTACATTTAACTATTGAATTATTTAATTTTTTGAATTTTATATCCATATATGAATCTTATAAAATTTTTTTTATTAATACTTTTATCTTTCAATATTTCAGTAAAAGCAAATTCAAATGATGAAATACAAAGTTTGTTAAAAGAAGGTAAAAAATTAATATTTATAAGACATGCAATTGCACCAGGTGGAGGTGATCCATTAGATTTTGATATATTAAAATGTGAAACCCAACGAAATTTAAGCATAGAGGGTATTGAACAATCTAAAAATATTGGGAAGTTTTTTTCAGAAAATCATATTAAAATTGATAAAGTGTTATCTAGTGAGTGGTGTAGATGTAAACATACAGCTCAACATGCTTTTGATAAATATGAAACAAAAAGTTTTTTAAATTCATTTTTTAGTGCAAAATTTGCAAGTAATAAAAATAAACAAATTTATGATTTAAAAAAATATATTAATGAATGGAACGCTGATAACAATTTAGTATTAGTAACACATTATGTAACAATTCAAGAAGTGCTAAATATTACAACTTCTTCTGGAGAGATAATCATTTCAGACAAAAATTTTAATGTTCTTGCTCGACAAAATTTTTAAAAAATATAAACTAATAAAATGTCATCTAAAAAAGCTATGAAGTTAGCTCAAAAACAAGCTTATGCTAAACATAGAAGCAATATAACCAATACTAGGTTTGGTTCAAAAAAAATAAACTTTACAAGTAAAGTAAATAAGAAAAGTAAAAAATCTTAACTTTCTTTTACGAAAACTTCCACTTTATCACATGTTGAAATTTTTGAGATACCTTGTTCTCCATTTATGACTGTTTTGATTTTAATTAATGGTTTTTTTTTTTCAAAAACTAGTTGGGTATAAAATTGTGGGTAACCAATTTTGTCTGTTAGTATTAAGTTCTCATCTTCATAGATAAATCTTTCAATTAAATTTTCTTGTTTAACACTAAGATCAGTAGATTTATATTTTTTAAAAGTTTTACTGTCATAAATATAATTTCTCTTCATTAAAGACTTTTCTAAATCTAAAATATATTCATTTTTAATAAAACCATCTTTTAAATTCTTACAGCCTGTTAAATGCATAATTTCAGATAAAGCAAATGTCTGGAAGCTTACTAATAAGATTGAAAATATACCAAAAAAAATTATTTTTTTACTTTTTTTCATGTTTGTCAGCATAAAAAAGTGCAATTAATAAAATTGCTGTCCAAATTATCCCTATAAAAGCTTTGGGTCCAGTTTCTGCACTCCATATATTTAAAACCAACGCTCCAAAGATTAACCCCGCAACATAAATTAATATAGCTAAAGTAGATTTACTCATTATTTAAATTCTTTTTATAAAGTGAAATTCCATTTTCAATCTTATGACCATAAGATTCTTTAAAACTCTCTAATTGCCAGCCACTCAAACGTGTTTGAATGATTGTTAAGTTTGATTTTTTCCATTCTTCTGTAGTTTCTTGCATTTTCCACATTTTTTTTTCCTCATTATTTCTTGCACATCCATAACAATATCCTGTTTGAGGATCTGTTTTACATATACTTATACATGGAGAAATAATCATTTTTTTTAAATTACTAGTAAATATAATTAATTATTAATATATTTCATTATTATTGTCATTGGACAAATAGAAACTATCCTATATAAAGCCACAAGAATTGTGGGCGAATGGCGGAATTGGTAGACGCGCTGGTCTTAGGAACCAGTATCGCAAGATGTGAAGGTTCGAGTCCTTTTTCGCCTACCAACAAGCTTAAAAAATTATGAAAGTTACAGTAGAAAATAAAAAAGGTTTAAATAAAGACATTAAAGTTTTCATAGATAAAGAAACTATGAATTCTTATATGGATGAAAAATATGAAGAAATTAAAAAGACTGTTAACTTAAAAGGTTTTAGACCTGGGAAGGTGCCTAAAGAAGTTTTAAAAAGACAATTTGGCCAAGCAATTTTTAGTGAAGTGCTAGATAAAGTTCTTAAAGATACATCAGTTAAGGCTTTAGAAGATAATAAAATTAAACCAGCTGGACAACCAAAGCTTGATCTTAAAACCTATGGTGAAGATAAAGATTTAGAATATGTAATGTCGATAACAGAACTTCCAAAGGTAGAGTTAAAGTCTGTTGAAAATATTAAATTTGACGAATATTCAGTTAAAATTGACACAAACGAAACAGATAAAAGAATTAAAGAAATAGCCAAAAGTCAGAACAATTTTAAAGAAGTTGCAGCAGATGTTAAAGCAGTAGAGGAAAATTTAGTTATTTTTGACTACAAAGCAACGATTGATGGAAAAGATTTTACTGGTGGTGAAGGAAAAAATACTCAATTAATTCTAGGTAAGGACTTATTTATTAAAGGCTTTGATAAGCAGCTTATCGGCGTTAAAAAAAATGATGAAAAATCTGTTGACGTTACGCTGCCTGAAAACTATCCACAAAAAGAATACGCAAATAAGAAAGCTAATTTTATTTGCAAGATTACAGAAGTAAAAAAATCAGAGGAAGTAAAAATAGATGATGTTTTTGCTAAAAACTTAGGTGCAAAAGATCTTGCTGATTTAAAAGTATTAGTTAGTAAACAAATTAATGATGAATATAAAAATTCTCTAGATAAATTGGCAAAAACTCAAATCTTAAAAGAAATTGAAAATTTTAAAGTGGATGAAATTCCGGAAAACTTAATTGAAGAAGAAGTTAAGATTTTATCTCAAGGTATGACTGAAGAAGATTCTAAAAAAAGTAGAAAAAATTTTGAGGAAATCGCTAAAAAAAGAATTAAAGTTGGGTTGATCTTAAATGAATTTGGTGAACAAAATAAAATCAAAGTAACTGAACAAGAAGTTCAAGCTGAAGTTCAAAAACAACTTAGAATGATGCCTGGCCAAGAAAAGATGGTTATGGAATTTTATCAAAAAAATCCATCAGCATTAGCTAGCTTAAGAGGAACCGTGTATGAGGAAAAAATTATCAATCTAATTAAAACTAAAGCAAAACCATCTAAAAAAGAAATTAGCAAAGAGGAAGCAGAAAAAATTTTAAAGGAACATCAAAAACAAGATCATAATCATGAACATGACCACAATCATGACCACGATCATCCTGAGGAAAAAAAAGCTTCAAAATCTACTAAAATTGAAAAAAAACCAAAACCCTCAGCATCTAAAAAACCTTCAACAAAAAAAGTTAGTAAAAAGTAATCACAAGTTGTATAAGTAAGAGAATCAACTTATGACAACAAACTTATTAGATCAAATGAATACTCTTGTACCTATGGTTGTTGAACAATCAAATAAAGGTGAGAGAGCTTATGATATTTATTCAAGACTTCTCAAAGAGAGAATTATTTTTTTGGTAGGACCAATAAATGATAACGTAGCATCTTTAGTTACAGCTCAACTTTTGTTTTTAGAGTCTGAGGATCCAAAAAAAGAAATCAATTTATATATCAATAGTCCTGGAGGACTAGTGACAGCAGGTCTTGGAATTTATGATACTATGCAATACATTAAACCAGATGTTTCAACATTATGTATTGGTCAAGCTGCATCAATGGGTTCATTTTTATTAGCTGCAGGTAAAAAAGGTAAAAGATTTTCTTTGCCAAATTCTAGAATTATGGTTCACCAACCTTCTGCTGGTTTTCAAGGACAAGCTACAGATATTGAAATTCATGCTAACGAAGTTTTAGCCTTGAAAAAAAGACTTAATGAGATTTATTCAAAACATACTGGAAAATCTGTTGATGATGTGAAGAAAGCACTAGAACGTGATAACTTTATGACTCCAGATACCGCAAAAGAGTTTGGTTTGATAGATGAAGTAGTTGAAAATAGATCTTAATACACAACATCTTGACACCCCATTAAACTGATACTTGATTAGTATGAGTCTTCTATATTAAAGTAACTTTACTGATTCGTTTATAAATTATATGACAACAAATAATAAAAATATTCTTTACTGTTCTTTTTGTGGAAAGAGCCAACATGAAGTTAGAAAACTTATTGCAGGTCCAACTGTATTTATATGTGATGAATGCGTTGAACTATGCATGGATATCATCAAAGAAGAAAGTAAAGACACATTTGTTAAACATCAAGATGGGTTACCACCGCCTAAAGAAATTTGTGCTGTATTAGATGATTATGTTATTGGGCAGCCTCACGCAAAAAAAGTTTTATCAGTTGCTGTTCATAATCATTATAAGAGACTTAATTATGAGACTAAAACCAGCAAAACAGTTGAACTTTCAAAATCAAATATTCTTTTAGTTGGTCCAACTGGTTGTGGAAAAACTTTATTAGCTCAAACTCTAGCAAGAATCCTTGACGTTCCTTTCACAATGGCAGATGCAACCACTTTAACAGAAGCAGGTTATGTTGGTGAAGATGTTGAAAATATAATTTTAAAATTATTACAAGCTGCTGATTACAACGTTGAAAAAGCACAACGTGGAATTGTATACATCGATGAAGTTGATAAGATTAGCAGAAAGTCAGAAAACCCCTCTATAACTAGAGACGTGTCTGGAGAAGGTGTACAACAAGCTCTATTAAAAATTATGGAAGGGACAGTGGCGAGCGTTCCACCTCAAGGTGGCAGAAAGCATCCACAACAAGAATTTTTACAAGTAGACACAACAAATATTTTGTTTATTTGTGGTGGAGCATTCGCTGGCTTAGATAAAATAATATCTCAAAGAGATAAAGGTACATCAATAGGATTTGGTGCAAATGTAAAAAAAACAGATGATAAAAAAACAGGTGAGTGGATGAAAACTTTAGAACCTGAAGATTTGTTAAAGTATGGCTTAATCCCAGAATTTATTGGAAGACTTCCAATGATAGCTACATTAGAAGATCTTGATGAAAAATCTCTAGTTAAAATACTACAAGAACCAAAAAACTCGCTAATTAAACAATACCAAGAATTATTTAAATTAGATGGAGCTAAGTTAAGTTTTAAAGAAAATGCGATCAAAGAGATTGCACAAAAAGCAATTAATAAGAAAACTGGGGCTAGAGGCCTTAGATCAATCTTAGAAAATATTTTATTAAAAACAATGTACGATCTTCCAAGTCAAGACAATGTGGAGGAAGTTATTGTAGACGCTAGTGCGGCCAAAGGACTATCTCAACCAATCATAGTTCATTCAAAAAATATTAGCAAAACAAAGACTGACAAAACCTCTGCTGCCTAATTTCACGTTAATAAGTAATAAATAGCTATTGCAATATCATATTTAATATCCATATTTAGATGATGGATGTAAAAATTGAACGACCTTTATTACCGTTAAGAGATATTGTTGTATTTCCAAATATGGTAGTTCCATTATTTGTTGGTAGAGATAAATCTATTGCCGCTTTAAATGAAGTTATGAAAAAGGACAAAAAAATTGTTCTAGTTACCCAAAAAAATTCAGAAATAGATGACCCTAAAAAAACTGATGTTTTCATGTATGGTTGTGAAGGTAATATTCTTCAGTTATTAAAATTACCAGACGGTACAGTAAAAGTTTTAGTTGAAGGAAGTAAAAGAGTAAAAATTTTAGATTTTAAAGATAATGAGAAATTTATTATTTGTGAATATGCTCATCACCATGATGTAGTAACTAAAGATGAAGACTTAATACCACTAGCAATGACTGCTGTAAGAAGATTAGAAAAACTAACTTCAATTAATAAAAAAGTATCAAGTGAAACGATTAATAATATTAAAAAGTTAACTAATGCATCACACATTGCTGATAATATCGCATCTCACCTAACAGCTACAATTTCAGAGAAGCAACAAATATTTGAAACTATAGATGTTAAGAAAAGACTTAATTCTATAATTAAAATAATGGAGAATGAAACCAGTATTATTGGAGTTGAAAAAAGAATTAGAGGAAGAGTTAAAACTCAAATGGAGAAAACTCAAAGAGAATATTATTTAAATGAACAACTTAAAGCTATTCAAAAGGAATTGGGTGAAATCGAAGATGGAAAAGATGAAACTTCAAGTTTGAATAAATTAATTATTAAAGCAAAAATGCCAAAAGATGTTGAGAAGAAATGTATGGCTGAGCTTAAAAAGTTAAAAAATATGAGCCCAATGTCTGCTGAGGCTACTGTTATCAGAAATTATCTTGATTGGATGACAGATCTTCCTTGGTATAAAAAAAGCCAAGTTGATATTGATCTGAAAAAAGCACTTGCAGTTCTTGATGCAGATCATTTTGGTTTAGAAAAAGTTAAAGAGAGAATTATTGAATTTTTAGCAGTCCAAAAAAGAATGGAAAAGATTAAAGGTCCAATTTTATGTTTAGTTGGTCCTCCAGGTGTTGGTAAAACATCATTAGGAAAATCAATTGCAAAAGCTACTAACAGAGAATTTGTAAGAGTTTCTGTAGGTGGTATGAGAGATGAAGCGGAAATAAGAGGACATAGAAGAACTTATATAGGCTCTTTACCTGGTAAAATTATTCAAATGATGAAAAAAGCAGGTACAAAAAATCCACTTATTCTTCTTGATGAAATAGATAAAATTGGAAATGATTATAGAGGAGATCCATCTTCTGCTTTGTTAGAAGCATTAGATCCAGAACAAAACACAACATTTAATGATCATTATCTAGAAGTTGATTATGATTTATCTGACGTCATGTTTGTTACTACAGCTAACACTTTGAATATTTTACCACCGTTATTAGATAGAATGGAAGTCATTAGATTAGCTGGTTATACAGAAGATGAAAAAATTAATATTGCAAATAAGTATCTACTACCCAAACAAGTTAAAGATAATGGAGTTAAAGAAAATGAAATGACTTTATCTGAGGATATAATTAAAGAAATTATCCAAAGCTATACAAAAGAGTCTGGTGTAAGAAACCTAGAAAGAGAAATTTCAAAAGTAGCTAGAAAAGTTGTTAAGAAAGTGGTTTCTGGAGAAGAGAAAGAAGTTAAAATTGATTTAAAAAATTTACCAGACTATTTAGGAATTCAAAAATTTAAATTTGGTGAACTTGAAAGTAAAGATAAAATCGGTGTTGTTACTGGTTTAGCTTGGACTGAATACGGTGGGGAAATTCTTAAAATTGAAACTGTTATAATGCCAGGAAAAGGCAAAATGCAAATTACAGGAAAATTAGGTGAGGTTATGCAAGAGTCTATCAAAGCTGCAAAATCTTTTATTAGATCAAAAAGTTTAGATTATGGAATCATTCCTCCTTTATTTGAAAAAAAGGATTTTCATATTCATGTTCCAGAAGGAGCCACTCCTAAAGATGGACCCTCAGCAGGTATTGGTATGGTCACTTCAATAGTTTCTGCAATCACAAATAACCCCGTCAGAAGAGATGTTGCAATGACAGGCGAGGTAACATTAACAGGTCAAGTATTGCCAATTGGTGGATTAAAAGAAAAATTATTAGCAGCACACAGAGCTGGGATAAAACAAGTTATAATTCCGAAGGAAAATGAAAAAGATCTTGTTGATATGCCTAAGAAAATTATTGATGATATAAAAATTACTCCTGTTGAGCATGCTGACGAAGTATTAAAAATAGCTTTAACAAAAGAATTAAAAAGAGTTGAGTGGGTCGAGGTTGAGAAAATTTCTCAATCTAATGATAAATCTCAAGCCAGTATTCAATAATTACCAATTTACATTATCTATTCCTTGATGTAATAGTAGCGCTTGTTTTGGGCGGTTAGCTCAGTTGGTAGAGCATCTCGTTTACACCGAGGGGGTCAAAGGTTCGAGTCCTTTACTGCCCACCAAAACAACTAAAGTGGGGGTGTAGCTCAGTTGGTTAGAGCGATCGCCTGTCACGCGATAGGTCGAGGGTTCGAGTCCCTTCACTCCCGCCACTTTTTCCCTATTAATTAACATTTATATTATTAAAAATGTGACGTAAGTACCCTTCAACAAGAGGTAAAAACTGCTATATAGACTCAAATGCTTTCAGAATTTTTAAAAGATTACTTACCAATTATTATATTTTTGATTATTGCACTTGGTCTGAGTTGTGCTTTTGTTGTTGTAAACTTAATATTATCACCAAAACATCCAGATCCAGAAAAATTATCTGCGTATGAATGTGGTTTTGAACCCTTTGAAGATTCAAGAATGGAATTTGATGTAAGGTTTTATTTAGTGGCAATTCTATTTATAATCTTTGATTTAGAGATAGCTTTCCTTTTTCCCTGGGCAATATCATTGGGCAATATTGGAGGTCTTGGCTTTACTTCAATGATGATATTTTTATTCATTCTTACGGTTGGATTTATTTATGAATGGAAAAAAGGTGCACTAGACTGGGAATAAAATTTTAGATTATGAACTTAGAAAATAAAAATAAAGAAATTCCTGAAGAATTTAAAAAACTTGCTGAAGACTTTAGTAAAAATGGTTTTATCACAACTTCACTTGATAATTTAATAAACTGGTCAAGAGCTGGTTCATTACACTGGATGACTTTTGGTTTAGCTTGCTGTGCTGTTGAGATGATGCAAACAGCAATGCCACGATATGATTTAGAAAGATTTGGTGCTGCACCAAGAGGGTCACCAAGACAATCTGATGTTATGATTGTAGCTGGAACTTTAACTAATAAAATGGCACCGGCATTAAGAAAAGTTTATGATCAAATGCCTGAACCGAGATATGTTATTTCGATGGGTAGTTGTGCAAATGGTGGTGGTTATTATCACTACTCTTATTCTGTAGTCCGTGGTTGTGATAAGATAGTACCTGTGGATATTTATGTGCCAGGATGTCCTCCATCAGCTGAAGCATTACTTTATGGAATCTTGCAATTACAAAAAAAAATTAGAAACAAAGGATCTTTTGAAAGATAATTTATATGCAAAATTTAATTGATCTTGAAAAAAAAATTAACTCGGAACTTACAACTAAAATTAAAAAAACTGAGATTAGACATGAACAGTTATATATTAATATTGATAATGAAGATTTGATAGATGTAACGTTATTTATTAAAAGTAACGAGAATACAAAATTTAGACAGTTAATTGATATTACAGTTGTTGATTACCCTGAAAATGCTCAACGTTTTAAAGTTGTGTATTTGTTTTTAAGTCATGAATTTAATCAAAGAATTATATTAAGTTACCTAATAAGTGAAAATGAAGTTATTCCATCATTAACACCCATTTATCCTGCAGCAAATTGGATGGAGAGAGAAGTTTTTGATATGTATGGAGTTAAGTTTAAAGACCATCCAGATATGAGAAGAATACTTACTGATTATGGCTTTGAAGGACACCCCTTAAGAAAAGATTTTCCTCTAACCGGTCATACTGAAGTTAGATATAGCGAAGATCAAAAGAAAGTTATTAGTGAACCAGTTAAGTTAGAGCAAAATTATAGAAATTTTGATTACGAAAGCCCTTGGGAAGGAACAAAATATATTAAAGATCAAACTGACCTAGAAAATGACAAAAAAAATTAAAACATTAAATCTAAATTTTGGACCACAGCACCCTGCAGCACATGGTGTATTAAGATTAATTTTAGAATTAGATGGAGAAGTTGTTGAAAAAGCTGATCCACATATTGGTCTTCTACACCGGGGAACAGAAAAGTTAATAGAAAATAAAACGTATATGCAAGCAGTCCCTTATTTTGACAGACTTGATTATGTTGCTCCAATGAATCAGGAACATGCTTTTGCTTTAGCTATAGAAAAAATTTTAAAGATAAATGTTCCAATTAGAGCCCAATTAATCAGAGTAATGTTTTGTGAAATTGGAAGAATATTAAGTCATATATTAAATGTTACAACTCAAGCTCTTGATGTAGGCGCTTTAACTCCATCACTATGGGGTTTTGAAGAACGTGAAACATTAATGACATTTTATGAAAGAGCATCTGGTTCAAGACTACATGCCAATTACTTCAGGGCCGGTGGTGTTCATCAAGATTTACCGATGGGTCTTGAAGAGGATATAGGTAATTTTTGTGAGTCGTTCCCGAAGATAATAGATGATCTAGAAACATTATTGACTGACAACAGAATATTTAAACAGCGAAATATTGATATAGGAATTGTAACCAAGGAAGATGCGTTAGATTATTCTTTTAGCGGTGTTATGATTAGAGGCTCTGGAGTTCCTTGGGATCTAAGAAAATCTCAACCTTATGACTGTTATGAACAACTAGAATTTAAAATTCCAGTAGGAAAAAATGGAGACTGTTTTGATAGATATTTATGTAGAATTGAAGAAATGAGAGAAAGTGTTTCAATAATCAAACAATGTTTAAGTAAAATGGAAAAAGGACCAATTAAATCATTAGATGGAAAAATTAGCCCTCCACCTAAAAAAGATATTAAACAATCAATGGAAGCTTTAATTCATCACTTTAAATTATTCACTGAAGGTTATCGTGTTGACAAAGATGAAATTTATACTGCTGTTGAAGCACCAAAGGGTGAATTTGGTGTTTATTTAATATCTGATGGAACCAGCAAACCTTACAAATGTAAAATTAGAGCTCCTGGCTTTTCTCACCTACAAGCAATGGATTATTTGATTAAAGGACATATGCTTGCTGATGTACCTGCTGTTTTAGGTTCGTTAGATATTGTTTTTGGAGAGGTTGATAGATAATGAGTTTAAGAAAACCTGCAAAAGAGCAACCAGAAAAATTTGAATTCACAGCAGATAGTCTAGCTGCAGCAAAAGAAATGATTTCCAAATATCCAGAAGGAAAACAACAAAGCGCTGTAATGGCATTACTATATATCGCTCAAAAACAAAATGATAACTGGATACCACTTGCAGCAATGAAATATATCGGAAAGTTTTTAGATATGCCTTATATAAAAGTTTATGAGGTGGCCACTTTTTATACAATGTATAACCTATCACCAGTTGGAAAACACTTTATTCAAGTTTGTACAACTACACCATGCATGATCAGAGGAGCTTATAAACTTGTTGAAGCATGCAAAGAAAAAATTTCAGAAAATGAAAATGAATTATCCACTGATAAATCATGCTCATGGATGGAAGTTGAATGTTTGGGTGCATGCGTTAATGCCCCAATGATGCAAATTAATGATGACTATTATGAAGACCTAGATAAAGAAAAAACTTTAAAAATTTTAGATGAGATACTTGACGGTAAGACGCCAAAGCCAGGATCTTATAGAGGAAGAGTTAATAATGAACCTGAAAATAACAGAAAAACACTTTTGGATTTAAAAAATGCTTAACGATAAAGATAGAATATTTCAAAACCTATATAATGATAAAGGTTCAGATGTTGAGTCTTCAAAAAATAGAGGCGACTGGGTAGATACTGCTGAAATAATAAAAAAAGGTAGAGAATGGATTATAGAAGAAGTTAAATCATCGGAATTAAGAGGAAGAGGTGGTGCTGGATTTCCTACGGGTCTTAAATGGTCTTTTGCCCCAAAAGAACTTGGTTCTAGACCTCACTATCTAGTTATAAATGGTGATGAATCTGAACCTGGCACATGTAAGGATCGTGATATTTTAAGGTTTGAACCTCACAAATTAATAGAAGGATGTTTGATTGCTGCTTACGCAGTTCAGGCCCATGTTTGCTATATTTATATACGCGGCGAATATTTTATTGACGGACAAAAACTTCAAAAAGCAATCGATGAAGCTTATGAAAAAAAACTTATAGGAAAAAATGCCTCTGGTACTGGCTGGGACTTAGATATTTATATTCATTATGGAGCAGGCGCTTATATATGTGGTGAAGAAACAGCACTTCTAGAAAGCATCGAAGGTAAAAAAGGTCAGCCAAGATTAAAACCTCCTTTTCCAGCTTTAATAGGATTATATGGATGTCCAACAATAATTAATAACGTGGAAACTATAGCTGTTGTTCCGACGATTTTGAGAAAAGGTGGTAAATGGTTTGCGTCATTAGGAAAAGCGAAAAATACAGGAACTAAAATATTTTGTATATCTGGAAATGTTAATAAACCATGTAACGTTGAAGAGGAAATGAGTATATCTCTTAAAGAGTTAATAGAAGTACATGCTGGCGGAGTAATTGGTGGATGGGATAATCTACAAGCAGTAATACCAGGTGGATCTTCTATGCCTATTATACCAAAAAAAACATGTGAAACTTTAACAATGGATTTTGACTCACTTGTTGCTGAGAAAAGTGGTTTAGGAACCGCAGGTATTGTCGTAATAAATAATGATCAAGATATTATTAAATGTATGGCAAGAATTGCTAGATTTTATAAACATGAAAGTTGTGGACAGTGCACACCATGTAGAGAAGGTTCTGGATGGATGTGGAGAATGTTAGAAAGAATGGCTGAGGGAGAAGCGTCAAAAGATGAAGTAGAAATGCTTGGTGATGTTACAAATCAAATTGCTGGTCATACTATTTGTGCTTTTGGTGAAGGATCTTCATGGCCTGTCCAGGGTTTGTTAAGACATTTTAGAAAAGAAATTGAGGAACGAAACAATTTTGAACCAACAATAAAAAAAAATAATGAAGTTCCTTATTTAGTCGATCAACATTTATTGGATAAAAAAAATGCCTAAATTAAAAGTTAACAATATTGAAGTTGAAGTTGAAGATGGCTTAACAGTCTTACAAGCTTGTGAAAAAGCTGGAGTTGAAATTCCAAGATTTTGTTATCACGAAAAACTTTCAATTGCTGGAAATTGTAGAATGTGCCTAGTTGAAATGGAAAAATCTCCAAAACCAGTTGCTTCATGTGCGATGCCTGCTGCTGAAGGTATGAATATTAAAACGAATACTGAATTTGTTGAAAAAGCAAGAAAAGGTGTGATGGAATTTTTACTTGCAAATCACCCATTAGATTGTCCTGTATGTGATCAAGGTGGCGAATGTGATCTTCAAGATCAATCAATGTTTTATGGGGTAGATAAATCTAGATTTAAAGAAAATAAAAGACAAGTTCCTGAAAAAAATATGGGTCCTTTAATTAAAACTCAAATGACAAGGTGCATCCATTGTACTAGATGTGTTAGGTTTGCAACAGAAATTGCTGGTGTACCAGAAATAGGAGCAATAGGACGTGGTGAAGATATGCAAATAACTACTTACCTTGAGCAATCAATGCAATCAGAATTATCTGCTAATGTTGTTGATTTGTGTCCTGTTGGAGCTTTAACATCTAAACCATATGTTTTTGAAGCAAGACCTTGGGAATTAAAAAAGACCGAATCTATTGATGTTATGGATGCTATTGGCTCTAATATAAGAGTTGATACCTATGGCTGGGAAGTTAAGAGAATTTTACCAAGAATAAACGAAGACATTAACGAGGAATGGATTTCTGATAAAACAAGACATGCTTGCGATGGTTTATCAAATCAAAGACTAGATACACCTTACATTAAGTATAATGGAAAATTTGAAAAAGCATCATGGTCTGAAGTTTTTAATATAATTAAATCTAAGTTTAAAAACACTGATAAAGAAAAAATCTGTGGGTTAACTGGTGATTTAGTCAATATGGAAACACTTTATATATTTAAAGAATTTTTTAATAAAACATTAGGTTCTCAAAATATAGAGTCTAGAGATAATTACAGTTATTTAAATCCAGAAAAGCGAGAAAATTATTTATTCAACTCATCAATTAATGGAATTGAAGAAGCTGATTTTATTTTCCTTTTAGGGACAAACCCTAGATTTGAAGCAACAATTTTAAATGCCCGAATTAGAAAATCCTATCTTCAAAACAAAACTAAAATTATTTCGCTAAATGAAGTAGGTGACCTTACATACCCTTACCAGTCTTTAGATGGAAACACTGAAACTGTTAAAAAAATTATCGAAGGTAAACATGAGGTATCTGATTTAATTAAACAAGCAAAGAAACCTATGATTATAATGGGTCAATCTGCACTAAAAAGTAAATCATCTAAATATATTTTTGAATCAATCAAGCAATTTTTAGATGAAAATAATAAACTTTCCAATGATTGGAATGCTTTAAATATAATTTCTGAAAATGCATCCACGGTAGGTGCGTTTGATCTTGGGGTATATAAAACAACTGATGGTGATAATGAAGTTTTGAAAGACTTGGAAGATCACAAGTTTGAAATTGTTTATCTTCTAGGTCTAGACGCTATTAATTTTGAAAAAAAAAATGAGTTTATTATTTATCAAGGCTCTCATGGAGATAAAGGAGCGGAAATAGCAGACATTATTTTGCCAGGGGCTGCTTATACAGAACAAAATGGTTATTTTACAAATTTAGAAGGTAAATTACAAAAAGCCTACAAAGCATCTTATCCACCAGAACTTGCAAAAGAGGATTGGGTAATAATAAATGAACTTGCAGAGTCCATGAATCATAGAAAATTATTTAATGATAAAGATGAGCTGGATAGCAGTTTAATTAATCAAATAAATCTACATATTGAAAAAAATAACTCTTTAACTTCATCAAAAGTTAAGGAATTAATTTTTGAAAATGAATTGATTAAAATAGATAATGATTATTATTATTCAAATGTAATTGCTAGAGCTTCAAAAACTATGTCTGAGTGTAGACATTTAAAAGCGGATTTAAAGTCTACAGGAACAGAAGGTTAATTTATGGAATATCTTAATATTATTTTTTTACAAACTTACAAAATATTATTTTTATTAGTTCCTGTTTTAGTTTCTGTGGCTATGATTGTGTGGCTTGACCGACGTATTTGGGCCTTTGTACAAAAAAGACAAGGACCTAATGTTGTTGGACCTTTTGGTTTGCTTCAATCATTAGCTGATGCATTAAAATATATTTTTAAAGAAGTTATAATTCCTTCAAGTTCAAATAAAGTAATCTTTATACTAGCACCAATTGTAACTATGACTTTGGCCTTAGTTTCGTGGGCTGTTATTCCATTCAGCACAACTCAAGTATTGGCAGATATTAATGTAGGTGTCCTTTATTTATTTGCTGTTTCTTCTTTAGGTGTTTATGGAATTATTATGGGTGGTTGGGCTTCAAATTCAAAATATCCTTTTTTAGGCGCTATTAGATCTGCCGCACAAATGGTTTCTTACGAAGTATCAATTGGAGTTATTATTATTAACGTTTTGCTTTGTGTTGGTTCTTTAAATTTGAACGATATAATTATGGCTCAAGAAAATTTATGGTTTATAATTCCATTATTTCCAATGTTTGTGATTTTCTTTATTTCTGCATTAGCGGAGACAAACAGACCGCCATTTGATTTGCCTGAAGCAGAAGCAGAACTTGTTGCGGGTTATCAAACTGAATATTCAGGCATGATGTATGCAATGTTTTGGCTTGGAGAATATGCAAATATTCTTTTGATGTGCGCTATGGGGTCAATACTTTTTTTAGGTGGGTGGCTATCGCCTATTGATCTTTATCCATTTAACTTAATTCCAGGCGCAATTTGGATGATTTTTAAAATTTTATTCTTATTTGTTTTGTTTGCTTTGGTTAAAGCTATTGTTCCAAGATATAGATACGATCAATTAATGAGACTAGGATGGAAGATATTTTTACCATTATCATTAACCTGGGTAGTTCTAACAGCTAGTTATTTGTTTTACTTCAACTTATTACCGGTTAATTAATTATGAAAATTTCAAGAATATTTAAAACAATTTTTTTATTAGATTTTTTAGGTGGCTTAAATATCGCTATCAAAGAAATATTTAAATCTAAAAAAACAATAAATTACCCTTTTGAAAAAGGGAAAATAAGCCCAAGATTTAGAGGTGAACATGCTTTAAGAAGATATCCTAACGGTGAAGAAAGATGTATCGCATGTAAGTTATGTGAAGCTGTGTGTCCAGCTCAAGCAATCACAATTGAATCCTCTGAAAGAGCTGATGGTAGTAGAAAAACTACTAGATATGATATTGATATGATGAAATGTATTTATTGTGGTCTTTGTGAAGAGTCTTGTCCAGTTGATGCGATTGTACAGGGGCCTAATTTTGAATTTTCAACTGAAACAAGGGAAGAGCTATATTATAACAAAGAAAAATTACTCGATAATGGAGATAGATGGGAAAATGTTTTAGCAGCCAATATTAAAGCTGATAACACTCACAGATAATCATGTTAGCACACGCAATATTTTTTTATACGTTTTCTTTTATAGCAATTGTTTCTGCTATAATGGTAACAGTATCTAAAAACACCGTTCATTCTGTTTTCTTTTTAATTTTAGATTTCATAAGTATTTCATGTCTATTTATAATGATTGGTGCTGAGTTTTTGGGAATGATCATGTTAATTGTATATGTAGGTGCGGTTGCTGTTTTATTTTTATTTGTAGTTATGATGTTAAATGTAGCTCAACAAAAAAACCAGTGGTTTAGTGCGCAGGAAAGTTCAAAGCATATACCTATTGGACTAATAGTAAGTGTTATAATATTTTTTGAATTAATAATCGTAATTGGTGGATGGAAATATAAACCTGATCTTGTCTCGGCAATGTCTTTAACAATAGATAAAAATATAACCAATACTCATTCAATTGGTTACGTTCTATATACAGATTACATTCATGTTTTTCAGTTAAGTGGAATGATTTTATTAGTTGCAATGATAGGTGCTATTGTTCTTACATTCAGACAAAGATCTGGAGTTAAAAGACAAAGTTATTTTAGTCAAATATCTCGTGAAAGATCAGATGGTGTTGAATTAATTGATGTTGAGAACAATAAAGGAGTTAAATCTGATGATTAGTATAGGTTTAGGTCACTATCTTACATTGGCTGCAATAATTTTTACTATCGGCATAGTCGGATTATTTTTAAATAGAAAAAATATTATAGTAATATTAATGAGTATTGAGCTTATTTTATTAGCTGTAAATATCAATTTAGTTTCATTTTCAATATTTTTAAACGATATTTCTGGTCAAATATTCACTCTTTTTATATTAACTGTTGCAGCGGCAGAGGCGGCAATAGGTTTAGCAATTATTGTTGTCTATTATAGAAACTCATCAACAATTGATGTTGAGAAAATTGACAGTTTAAAAGGATAATATGGAATTAGCTTTAATATTTCTTCCATTATTAGCCTCAATAACTTCAGGTTTTTTTGGTAAATATTTAGGTGATAGGAATTCAGAAATTGTAACTAGTCTTTTTGTGTCAATTTCAGCGTTACTTTCAATTATATTATTCTATCAAGTAATTGTTAACGGATATGAAAGTAATGTAGTTGTAGCAACTTGGATTAACTCTGGAACTTTAGATGTTAATTGGTCTATTAAAGTTGATGCTTTATCATCTGTAATGCTTGTTGTTGTAACTTTAGTTTCAGCTTTAGTGCATATTTACTCAATTGGTTATATGTCTCATGATCCACATAAGCCAAGATTCATGGCTTATTTGTCACTTTTCACTTTTTCAATGCTAACATTGGTTACCTCTGATAATTTTCTTCAGCTATTTTTTGGATGGGAGGGTGTAGGGCTTTGTTCATATTTCTTGATTGGTTTTTGGTTTAAAAAAGAAACAGCAAATGCAGCTGCAATAAAAGCCTTTGTGGTAAATAGAGTAGGTGATTTTGGCTTTGCTTTAGGAATTTTTTTAATCTTTTATTTATTTGGTACTGTAAACTATGTAGAAGTTTTTAATCAAATTCCACAAATTGTTGAAAAAAAACTTTTATTTTTAGGAATGAATGTTGGAGCAATTGATTTAATTTGTATTCTTTTATTCATAGGTGCAATGGGTAAATCAGCACAAATTTTCTTACACACTTGGTTGCCAGATGCCATGGAAGGCCCCACACCAGTTTCAGCTTTAATTCATGCGGCTACCATGGTTACAGCTGGTGTTTTTTTAGTTGTAAGATGTTCTCCAATTTTTGAATACTCACCTCTTACACTAAATATAATTACTGTTGTTGGAATGACTACAGCTTTTTTTGCTGCAACTGTAGCTTTAGTGCAAACTGATATAAAAAAAATAATTGCATACTCAACTTGTAGTCAGCTTGGTTATATGTTTTTTGCGGCAGGAGTAGGTGCTTATAATGTTGCTATGTTTCACTTATTTACTCATGCCTTTTTCAAAGCTTTACTTTTTTTAGGTTCTGGATCTGTAATTCACTCATTTAAAGATGAGCAAGATATTAATCAGATGGGAGGTGTTTATAAAAAACTTCCATACACCTATATATTTATGATTATTGGAACATTAGCTCTTACTGGTTTTCCATTCTTATCTGGTTTTTATTCAAAAGATGCAATTATAGAATTTGCGTATCTTAAAGGAAATACAACAGGATATTATGCAGCAGGTGTAGGAATTATGACTGCTGTTTTAACATCAATTTATTCTTGGAGATTAATTTTTAAAACGTTTCATGGAGATTATAATAATAAAAAAATTAATATTAACGAAATGCACGAATCCCCATTAGTAATGCTTTTACCTTTATTTATACTTGCTATTGGAGCTATTTTTGCTGGTTTTTTATTTAAGGATTTGTTCATTGGCAATAGTGGTGGAAATAGTTTTTGGGGAGATTCAATTAAATTTTTAAATCCATTAAGTACAGAACACCCTCCTTTATTGTTTCTTTTAACTACACCAGCACTTGTATTAACCTCCATTCCAATTGCTTATTATTTATTTGTTAAAGATAAAGATATTCCAAATCGAATTGCTCAATCCAATAAACCATTACATAACTTTTTAATAAACAAATGGTATTTCGATGAACTTTATAATGTTTTGTTTATTAAGTTTTCAAAAAAATTAGGAATATTTTTTTGGAAGGTGGTTGATGTTAAAATTATTGATAAATTTGGACCAGATGGAGTTTCTTCATTGATTAATAGGTTATCTTTAAAAGCAAGTAAATTTCAAAGTGGATTTATCTATCAATATGCATTTATGATATTATTAGGATTTTCTGCATTATTAACATTTTTAATTTTAAATTAATGAATTTTCCAATTTTATCATCTTTAATTTTACTTCCTGTAGTGGGCTCTTTGTTTCTATTATTTTCTAAAGATAAGAATTCTAATACAGGTAAATATGTTGCTTTATTTACATCGTTTGTTAACTTTTTAATTTCTTTATATCTTTGGTATCAGTTTGACCCAACTACTTCTGATTTTCAGTTTGTTGAAGATAGAGAATGGTTAAAGGGAATTATTAATTATAAGATAGGTATTGATGGAATATCAATCTTATTTATAGTTTTAACTGCGCTAATAACACCACTTTGTATAATCTCAGTTAACAATACTGTTAAAGACAGACTTAGAGATTTCCTGATTGCTATCTTAGTAATGGAAAGTTTAATGATTGGTGTTTTTTGCTCTCTTGATCTTGTTATATTTTATTTATTTTTTGAAGCTGGATTGATACCTATGTTTTTAATAATTGGAATATGGGGTGGAGCAAGAAGAGTATATTCAGCATTTAAATTTTTCTTATACACATTACTTGGTTCTGTTTTAATGCTAATTGCTATAATTTCGATCTACTGGATATCAGGAACCACAGATATAACTCAGCTTTATGAACTTGGTATAGACACCAAATATCAAAATTTATTATGGTTAGGTTTCTTTAGTTCTTTTGCTGTGAAAACTCCAATGTGGCCTGTACACACTTGGTTGCCAGATGCACACGTTGAAGCTCCTACTGCTGGCTCTGTTTTGCTTGCAGCTATATTACTTAAAATGGCTGGTTATGGGTTTATTAGGTTTTCTTTAGGACTTTTCCCAGTAGCTTCTGATTTATTTACGCCTCTTGTTTATGCCTTGAGTTTGATTGCTATTGTATACACATCTCTTGTTGCGCTGATGCAAGAAGACATGAAAAAGTTAATAGCGTATTCTTCAGTTGCACACATGGGATTTGTTACATTAGGTATTTTTACAATTACCCAACAAGGTATTGAAGGAAGTATAGTTCAAATGATAAGTCATGGTTTGGTTTCAGCAGCATTGTTTTTATGTGTTGGAGTTGTTTATGATCGTATGCACTCCAGATTAATAGCAACTTATGGTGGCTTAGTTTCGGTTATGCCTAAATATTCTATATTATTTATGCTTTTCACTTTAGCTGCATTAGGCTTACCCGGTACTAGTGGTTTTATAGGTGAATTTTTAATACTAATGGGGGCATTTAAAGATAATTTCTTAGTAGCAGTTATAGCTAGTTTAGGTGTTATTTTTGGCGCCGCATATATGTTGTGGCTATATAGAAGAGTTGTATTTGGAGAGATTAAAAATAAAGAACTTTTAAAAATGCCTGACCTTAATAATTCAGAAAAATTTATTTTGTGGTGTTTAGCAATACCAGTTTTATTTTTTGGATTTTATCCAGAACCTCTTATTAATACGATTGAAATTTCTGTAAAAGATTTAATAGAGATGTACAATTTTAACTTAAATATGAATATAACAGAGGTACAAAATTAATGGATAATTTAAATTTTATACTACCTGAAATATTTATATCTTTGTCTATAATGTTTTTATTGCTTCTTGGAGTTTATAAAAAGAATAGCTCAAATATTATTCATAATCTAGCAGTAGGTTCTTTACTTATTACGGGCATTTTAATTTTTAATAATCCGTTAGATCAAAATATTTCACTATTTAATGATGGATACGTTGTGGATAATCTTTCATCATTTATGAAAATACTCACTATTTTAGGAGGTGCATTTGTTTTATCAATTTCAACAAGATATCTCAAAATATTTAAGATTTTTTTAATAGAATATCCAGTTTTAATTCTTTCTTCAATTTTAGGCATGATGGTAATGATCAGTTCAAATGATCTTATGGTTTTTTATATAGGTCTTGAGTTGCAATCTTTAGCTTTATATGTGTTAGCATCATTTAATCGAGATCAATTAAAGTCTTCAGAGTCTGGACTAAAATATTTTGTTTTGAGTGCTTTATCATCAGGATTATTGTTGTATGGATGTTCTTTGGTTTATGGGTTTTCTGGATCAACTAATTTTAATGTTATTGGTGATGTAATGAATTCATCTCATTATGGTTTAACATTTGGAATTGTTTTTATACTTGTTGGTTTGGCATTTAAGATATCAGCTGTACCATTTCACATGTGGGCACCAGATGTGTATGAAGGCTCTCCAACTGCTGTCACATTATTCTTTGCAATTGTACCAAAAGTTGCTGCTCTTACGGTATTCATAAGATTTTTATATATACCTTTTGTTAATATGATCGATCAATGGCAACCTATATTAATATTTTTATCAATCGCCTCTATGATCTTTGGTGCTATTGCTGCAATTGGTCAAAATAATCTTAAAAGGTTGATTGCATATAGTTCAATTGGTCATATGGGTTATGCTCTAGCTGGTTTGTCTACAGGTTCAAACGAAGGCATTCAAAGCTCCATTGTATATATGTCGATATACTTGGTTATGAATCTTGCTTTTTTTAGTTGCCTGTTGATGTTAAAGAGAAATGATGCGTACTATGAAACCATTGATGATTTATCAGGGCTATCAAAAAATCATCCAATTTTATCTTTATCATTACTAGCTATCCTTTTTTCATTAGCTGGCATTCCTCCACTAGCTGGTTTTTTTGCAAAATTTTATATTTTTAAAGCTGTCATAGAGCAGTCAATGTACTTCTTGGCTATTGTAGGTCTTTTATCAACGGTAATAGCTGCATTTTATTATCTCAAAATAATTAAGGTTATTTACTTTGATAAAGAAAAGGAAAGTTATGACACAGATCATAATATTTGGCTAAAAGGATCCCTGACTTTTTCAACATTATTAATTCTCTTATATTTTATTTTTCCAAGCAAATTAGTGGAAATTGTATCTAGAATTAATATTATTTAATGAAATTAAAAAAGTTCAATTTTAAAACTGTAAATAGTACTAACGATCTAGCTATACAAATAATTAAAAAAACCAATAATAAATCTGGAATTATAATTGCTGAAAAGCAAAAAAAGGGAAGGGGTCAATATGGAAAAAAATGGACTTCTTTTAAAGGAAATTTATTTGTTAGTATTTTTTTTAAAATTAACAAAGTCCAATTATCATTGAAAGATTTAACAAAAGTTAACTGTCTTTTAGTTAAAAAATTATTATCAAAATTTTATAATGGTAAAATTACAATTAAAAAACCAAATGATTTATTAATAAATAGAATGAAAATTTCAGGTATTTTACAAGAAATATTAACTAAATCTGGTGAAAAATATATTGTTGTTGGAGTGGGTATAAATTTGACTAAGAGTCCAACTATAAAAAACTATTTAACTACAAATTTGTTTGACTTAACTGGTATCAAAATTACCCCTAATTATGCTGCTTTAAGGTTAAAAAAAATTTATGAAACTTTTATTCCAATGTTTCCTGAATTTAATATAAAAAACTTAGATAGAAATTTAAAATGATTATTGTTGGTGATATAGGAAATACGGAAACTAAAATTTGTTTGGTAAATTCTAAAAATATTATCATTAAACGTGTTACTTTGTTAACAAAAAAAATAAATCACCCCTCACTTAATAAATCTTTACTTGGCCTAAATTTAAAAAATAAATCAATTAATAAATGTTTATTTTGCAGCGTTGTACCAAAAAAATTTAATGCAGTTAAAAGCTTTTTTAATAAAGTTTATAAAATTAAGTGTCTCGAACTAAAAAAACTTAAGTTAAATAAATTGATTAAGATTAAAGTTAATTATAAACAAATTGGTTCAGATAGATTAGCAAATGCAATTAGCATTATTAATAATAAGGATAATTTTATAATTTTAGATTTTGGAACTGCAACCACATTTGATGTCTTGATTAAAAACACTTATCATGGTGGCGTTATAGCACCTGGTGTTAAACTCTCATTGGATACATTAACCGATAAAGCATCACAAATTCCAAAGATCAATTTAAAAAAAACAAATAGAGTAATTGGATTAAACACTATTAGTGCTGTTAGAGCTGGTTTTTTTTGGGGCTATGAGGGTTTAATTGACAATATTGTTAATTTAATTAAGAAAGAGACCCAGATGTCCTTTAAAATTATTATTACTGGAGGATTTTCTGGTTTATTCAAAAATTCAATAAAAACGAAAGTTACATTAAATAAAGACATAACAATTAAAGGCCTAATCAGAGCCACTACTTTAATTAAATAAATATGAAAGATGAATTATTATTTTGCCCTCTAGGAGGGTCCGGAGAAATTGGTATGAATATGAACCTATTTGCCTACGGTAAACCTGGTGAGCATAAATGGATCATGGTTGATATTGGGGTTACATTTGCTGATGATACTTTACCCGGTATTGATCTTATTTACCCAGATCCTGGATTTATTGTTGATAAAAAAGATGACCTTTTAGGTATTATTTTAACTCATGCACATGAAGATCATATTGGTGCGATCGCACATCTTTGGCCTCAACTTAAATGTAAAATCTTTGCAACTCCATTTACTGCAGTTTTAATAAAAGAAAAATTTAAAGAAAAAAATATAGATGTAACCAAGTTTCTCAAAATAGTTCAATTAAATGGAACAGTAAATTTAGATCCATTTAAAATAGAATATATAACTCTAACTCACTCAATCCTTGAGCCTAATGGTCTTAGAATTGAAACTCCAGCAGGTGTAATACTGCATACTGGTGATTGGAAGATTGATCCTGAGCCACTTATTGGTGAAAAGATCAATTCAGATAGACTTAAAGAAATTGGTAATGAGGGTGTGCTTGCTATGATTTGTGACTCAACAAATGTATTTAGCATGGGTAAAGCTGGTTCAGAGTTAGATGTTAGAAAAAGCTTATTAAATATCATGGGTAGCCTTAAAAAAAGAATTGTTATGGCTTCTTTTGCATCAAATGTTGCACGTATGGAAACAGCTTTTTATTGTGCAGAAAAAACTGGTAGACAAATATCGTTAGTAGGAAGGTCCATGCATAGAATATTTAAAGCAGCAAGACAATGTGGTTATTTAAAAAATGTTATTGAACCTGTCGATGCGCGTGATGCAAAAAAAATTGCTAGAGAAAAAATAGTTTATCTTTGCACAGGTAGCCAAGGGGAACCTATGGCAGCACTAATGAGAATTTCTAGTAATACTCACCCAGATGTATTCATTGAAAAAGATGATGCTGTTATTTTTTCTTCAAAAATTATTCCAGGTAATGAGAAAAAATTGTATAAATTACAAAATCAACTAGTTAAAGATGGTGTTGAAGTTATTTCAGAAGAAAGCGAATTTGTTCATGTTTCTGGACACCCCAATAGAGATGATCTTAGAGAGATGTACGATTGGGTAAAACCTCAATGTGCAGTTCCTGTTCATGGTGAACACAGACATATGATTGAACATATGAAGTTTGCTAAAGAAATGAAAGTTCCACATCCTGTTCAAGTTGAAAATGGAGATATTGTAAAATTAGCGCCTGGTAAACCACATGTTTTTGATAAAGCACCAAGCGGTAGACTTTATTTGGATGGTAATATGAGTGTAGAAGAAGATGCTCAATCAATTAAAGATAGAAAAAATATTAGTGCAAATGGATATATGGAGGTTACTATTTTAATTACTGCAAAAGGCAATATCCACAAAAGACCCGTATTAACTTTTAGAGGACTGCCTGTTTATGATGTTGATGAGTTTATATACGAATTAGAAGAAGCAATCGAAAAAACAACTAGAACTTTTTCTATAAAAAGTAAAAAGCAAGAATTTAATTTAATTGATGCTTTAAAAATAACATGTAGAAAATGTGCTAAAGATTTCACTGGTAAAAGACCATTTATCAATATCAACCTAGTAAGAATTTAAATGAGTGCAACAGGTCTTGCTATAATTTATATAATAATTTGGTGGATAGTTTTTTTTACAATCCTTCCAATTGATGTAAATAGACAAAAATCTATCAAAATTGATGGTGAAGACGCAGGTTCTCCTGAAAATCCTAAGATGCTAAAAAAATTCATTTATTGTACTGGTATTACAACAGTTATTTTCGTGATAATTTATTTATTGATAAAATATGAATATTTAAATTTAAGATATATAATTAATTAAAAATGTATATTTCAAAGTCATTCATTCCAATATTAAAAAATAACCCATCAGAAGCTAAAATTAAATCACATCAGTTAATGCTAAGGGTTGGTATGATTAAACAATCTTCAGCAGGTATTTATTCATGGCTACCTTTAGGTTTTAAGGTGATGAAAAAAATTGAACAAATAGTAAGAGAAGAACAAAATAAAATTGGTGCCCAAGAAATACTTATGCCAACTATACAACCCAGTGATATTTGGAAAGAAAGTGGTCGTTATGACGATTATGGTGATGAAATGCTTCGTATTAAAGACCGCCAAGGTAGAGAAATGCTTTATGGACCAACCAATGAAGAGTTAGTTACAGATATATTTAGATCAAGTGTTAAATCTTATAAATCACTTCCTCAATTATTATATCATATACAATGGAAATTTAGAGATGAAGTTAGACCAAGATTTGGAATAATGAGAGGTAGGGAGTTTTATATGAAGGACGCATATTCGTTTGACGTTAATGACGAAGATGCAACATTCTCGTATAATAAATTCTTTTTCTCATATTTAAATACATTTAAGAGATTAGAACTTTCAGCAATACCGATGGCAGCTGATACGGGACCAATTGGTGGAAATCTATCTCATGAATTTATTATTTTAGCAGATACAGGAGAAAGTAAAATTTTTACAGATAAAAGAGTTTTTGATTTAGGTAGTGAAGGAACTGTATTAGATAGACAATCCTTACAAGACTTAAGAAAAAAATATGAACAATATTACGCTGTAGCCGATGAAAAATTTAATAAAAATGAATTTGAAGAAAAGGTGTCAGAAGAAAATAGACTAATTACAAAAGGTATAGAGGTAGGTCACATTTTTTATTTTGGAGATAAGTATTCAAAAGCTTTAAATGCAGCTGTAGACCTTCCAGGTGGCAAAAAAGATTTTGTTAAAATGGGATCTTATGGAATTGGTGTATCAAGGTTAGTTGGAGCAATTATAGAAGCTAAATATGATCAAAAAGATGAAATAATGAAATGGCCATTTTCTGTAGCACCATACGAACTTGCAATAATACCTATGATTAACAAAAATGATACATCGGCATTAGATAAAGCAAATAAACTTTTTAAACATTTTGAAAGTAAAAATATTGATACAATTATTGATGATATGGATGAAAATCTTTCATCTAAAATTAAAAAATTTAATTTGATAGGTGTGCCTTATCAAATAATTTTAGGAAAAAATTCAGAAGATAATTTATTAGAGTTTAAAGAGATCGGAAAGGATCCAAAAAGTTTAACACTAGATCAAATAACTCAAATTTTAACTGAACAAAAATTAAAAAATTGATTTCTGCATTAGAAAAAGAAATTACACTTAGATATTTAAAAACCAGAAAAAAAGACGGTTTTTTAAATATAATATCCATTTTTTCATTTATTGGAATTAGCCTTGGTGTTGCTGTACTTATTATTGTGATGTCTGTTATGAATGGCTTTAGAAGTGAGTTAATTAATAAGATTGTAGGGTTTAATGCTCATGTCACTGTTAAGCCATATGAGACTTCTATTAATTTAGAAAAACTAAATAGTGAAAATCTAAAATTAATTTCAAAAGAATTAATACTTAGTAATTCTGGTGAAGCAATTGTTATTAGCAAAAACTACACAAAAGGTTTAATTTTGAGAGGTTATAGTAGAGAAAACTTTCTAAAACTTGATGTTGTAAAAAAAGGAAACTTAATTGGTAAATCAAACCAATTAACAAAGAATTCGATATCAATAGGTAAAGAATTAAGTTTTAATTTAGATCTTAGTGTAGGAGATAAAGTATCAATAATGTCTCCAGTAGGCATTGAAACAATAATAGGAAGTTTACCTAGGCAAGAAACTTTTATCATTAGATCTATCTTTGATAGTGGTTTAGCGGATTTTGATGCAAATATTGCTTTTATAAATTTAGAAACATTGGAAAACTTTTTTAGTTTTAAAAAAGAAGAGCGTAACCTAGAAATTTATTTGAACAAACCATCAAATATTGAAGAAGCAAAAAGTAAAATTCAAGAAATATTCAAAAATGAATTTGTATATAGTTGGGCTGATATGAATAGCCCATTGTTTTCTGCATTAAAGGTTGAAAGAAATGTAATGTTTATAATCTTATCTTTGATTATTATAGTAGCTGCTTTTAACATTATTTCGGGTCTTACAATTTTGGTTAAAAACAAGACAAGAGATATAGCTATCCTTAAGTCCATTGGTGTCCTGAACAAGTCTATTGTTAAGATATTTTTTCTTGTTGGTGTTATTATTGGAACTACAGCAACACTTTTTGGAGTCTTTTTAGGTGTAATATTTTCTTTATACATTGATAACCTGAGAGAATTCTTAAGTAATACATTTAATATTAGCCTGTTTCCTGAAGAGATTTATTTTTTGAGCACAATGCCCTCTGAAATAAACCCAACTTCAATTTTTATAATTTCTCTTTGTTCAATTTTTATAACTATTATCGTTTCAATTTTTCCAGCAATAAAAGCTTCAAAATTAGACCCTGTTAAAGGACTTAAGTATGAATAATTTGATATCCTTAAAGAACATATCTAAATCTTTTTCTAACAATAAAAAAATAAATGTTTTAAAAAAAATTAATTATTCTTTTACAAAAGGTAAGATTTATTCTCTAGTTGGTCCATCTGGATCTGGAAAGTCTACATTATTAAATGTTTTGTCACTAATAGATAAACCTACCACTGGTTCATTGTTAATTAATAAAACACCAGTAAACTTTAATGAAAATGCAAAAAATGATAAAATCAGATCAAGTAAAATTGGTATTATCTATCAACAAAATAATTTACTTCCAGATTTTACAGCATTAGAGAATGTTTATTTAGCTGGTTTAGCTTTAACTAATGATAAAAAAAATTCAATTGAAAGAGCAAAAGCAATTATAAAAACAATGGGTCTTTCATCACGTGAAGCTCATTTTCCATCTGAACTATCAGGAGGTGAAATGCAAAGAATTGCAATTGCTAGAGCACTAATTAATGAACCTGAAATTATATTAGCAGACGAGCCTACTGGCAGCTTAGATCATACTACTGCTAAAGAGGTTTTTAATGTTTTATATAAATTAAAAAATAAAAATAGATTAATAATTTATGCAACTCACAATAGATTTTTTGCTAATATGGCTGATTGCAAATTAGAAATGATTGATGGTAATATAAAAACTATCAATGCCAGAATTAAATAATCAAAACTTTAATCACTTAAAAATTCACACACAATATTCAATTTGTGAAGGTGCTATCAAAATTGATAACTTAAAAGATTTTTGTAAAGAAAAAAAAATACCTTGTTTAGGCATTTCAGACACATCTAATTTATGTGGTGCATTAGAGTTCGCTGAAAATATTTCTAAGGTTGGTACACAGCCAATTATTGGCACTCAAATTTATTTTAGATTTGAAGATACAACAGGGCTATTACCCCTAATAGCTCTTAACGAAAATGGATATAAGAAAATTATTGAACTTTCCTCAAGGTCTTACCTTGAAAATGATGCATTATCTGACCCTCATTTAGATGTAAAAGATCTTTTAATAGACACTGAAGGTGTGTCCTTACTTTCTGGAACTATTCAAGGGTTATTCGGTAAACTATTTGAAAAAGGTCGTTTAGATGAAATATCAAAACTATATAGAAGCTTATCATCAAAATTTAATGATAATTTTTACTTAGAAATCCAAAGACATGGTGATCAAAACGAAATTGCTTTTGAAAAATTCAATTTAGAACAATCTTTAAAAATTCAAATACCAATTATAGCTACAAATGAAGTTTATTACTTAACACCTGACATGCACGAAGCTCATGATGCTTTAACGTGCATTGGTTCTAAAACTTATGTTAATGAAAAAAATAGAATTAAATATAGCAACCAGCATTATTTTAAATCTAATGAAGAAATGTCAAAGCTATTTTCAGATCTTCCTGAAGCTTTAGAAAATAACTTCAATTTACCATTTAAATGTAATTTTAGACCACAGTTTTCAAAACCTGTACTTCCAAATATTAGTTCTGAAAAAGGAGGCAATGCTGATGAAATGCTTAAAAAAGATTCGCTAGACGGATTAAAAGAAAAATTCCAAAAAGTTTTTAAAATTGAAGAAAACAATTTAAAAACAGATGATAAATTTTTGAAATACAAAGATAGACTAGATCATGAGTTAAAAATCATAATCGAAATGAAATATCCAAGTTATTTTTTGATTGTATCTGATTATATTAAATGGGCTAAAAATAACGATATTCCAGTAGGACCTGGTAGAGGTTCTGGGGCTGGCTCTCTAGTTGCTTGGTGTTTGTCCATTACTGATGTTGACCCGATTAAATTTAATCTAATATTTGAAAGATTTTTAAACCCTGATCGAGTATCAATGCCTGACTTTGATATAGATTTTTGTGAGGAAAAAAGAGATCTTGTTTTTAAATATTTAACTACAAAATATAAAGATAGTGTTGCTCATATAATTACATTTGGAAAATTAAAAGCAAGAATGGTTATTAGAGATGTTGGTAGAGTATTAGGCTTACCATATGGTTTTGTTGACAGTATTTCAAAGATGATCCCTTTTGACCCTTCTAGACCTCAGAGTCTAACAGAGTGTATAAATAGTGAACCACGACTTCAAAAATTAGTTAATGAAGACCCACGTGTAAAAAAATTAACTGATCTTTCTTTAAAATTAGAAGGTTTAAATAGAAATGTAGCAACTCATGCAGCAGGTGTTGTAATAGCTGATAGAAAATTAACAGAAGTTGTACCTTTATACAAAGATGCTGCAGCAGACTTGCTGTTGCCATCAACACAATTTGATATGTATTCAGCAGAAAATGCTGGCTTAATCAAGTTTGATTTTTTAGGATTAAAAACTTTAACAGTTATTAATAGAACACAAAAATTGATTAATAAAAAAGTTAAAGATTTCAAAATTGAAGATATTGATTTTGATGATCAAAAAGTTTTTGAACTTTTATCTTCTGGTAATACTGTTGGATTATTTCAAGTTGAAAGTGCTGGTATGCGCGAAGCTTTGTTGCAAATGAAACCCAACCATATTGAAGATATTATTGCTCTTGTTGCTCTTTACCGTCCAGGACCTATGAGCAACATACCAATTTACAATGACTGTAAACACGGAAGACAAACACCTGATTATTTGCATCCATTACTTGAGGATATTTTAAAACCTACTTATGGAGTTATTATTTATCAAGAACAAGTGATGCAAATAGCGCAAAAACTCTCTGGTTTTACCGCTGGTGAGGCAGATATTTTAAGAAGAGCTATGGGTAAAAAAAAAAGAGCTGAATTAGAAAAGCAGAAACAGGGATTTATTGCTGGTGCTTTGAAAAATGGAATTAGCAAAGAAGTTGCAGCTAGTATATTTTTAAAAATTGAACCATTTGCTGAATATGGATTTAACAAAAGTCATGCTGCTGCTTATGCTATAATTTCCTATCAAACAGCTTTTTTAAAAACCTATTATCCTAAAGAGTTTTTTGCAGCTTCTATGACAATGGATATTTCAAATCAAAATAAATTGGGTGAATTCCATGAAGAACTAAAAAGAATTAATATTAAAGTTATACGACCTGATATTAATAAGTGTTTTGCAGATTTTCAATTCGATGACAATAATTTTTATTATGCACTCGGTGGAATTAAAAGTGTTGGTTATGAAGCAATATCAAATGTTGTTAAAGAAAGAAATGAAAATGGAGATTTTAAATCTATAAATGATTTTTTAAATAGAGTTAATCCTAAAGATATAAATAAACTTCAATTAGAAGGTTTGGTTAAAGCAGGAGCTTTTGATAATATAGATAACAATCGACAAGCCTTATTTAATTCTATTCCAAATTTTATTTTAAAAACAAAAAATATTTATGAAAACAAAGCAGCAAATCAAATTGATCTTTTTGGCTCAGATGAAGAGCAGGATAATGAAATAGTTTTAAATATTGAAGATTGGAAGTTTGAGGATCGTTTATCAAGAGAATTTGAAGCTATCGGTTTTTTTATATCTGACCATCCTTTAAATCAATTCAAAGAAATTTTTGACGACTATAAAATTGTCGATTATGCACAGTTTAATTTAGATGATACAATAAAAGAGGCAAATATCGCAGCTACACTTTTAAAAATCACTGAAAGAAAAACTGCAAAAGGTAATTCATACGGTGTTATTAAGTTCACTGATTTAACTAGTGTTTTTGAGCTCTTTATTTTTTCAGATATTTTAGAACTTAATAGAGAGGCTTTAGTTGAGGGTAGCTCTTTAATCATAACCTTGATCAAAACCATTTCTAACGATGAGAATAGATTTAAAAGAATAAATGTTCAAAAAATAGCTTCTCTCAAGGATCTCTTTAATAAGCCTGTTAATGAAATCGTATTTAATATTAAATCAATTAAAGACATCGATAAAATATCTGATTTAGTGAATGAAGAGGGGACAACTGAGGTAAAAATTAATATAACTGATAAAAACAATGAGATTAGCTTTAAATTGAAAAACAAGCGTCTAATTGACAGGAAAGCTATTAATATCATCAGAAATAAAGATATTTTGACAATTATTCATTAAAAAAGACTTGTTTGTTCCATGAATAATTTGTAAATAACTCTTAAATTAAATTAACACGCACACAGTTTGTGGTTTTATACCTCCGGTCCTTAAATGGAAATTACTGTGGTGGCTTAACCGGGAATAAATATGAAAATACCAAGTCTAACTATCCAACAACTATTAGAAGCAGGCGTTCATTTAGGTCATAAGACCTTAAGATGGAACCCAAAGATGAAAAAATACATTTTTGGAAAAAGAGATTCAATTCATATTATTGATTTAACTCAAACATTAGAATTAACCAATGTAGCTTTGGAAAAAGTTTACAATACGATAGCCAATAATGGCAAAATTCTCTTTGTATCTACAAAAAAACAAGCATCAGAAGCTATTGCTGAAGTTGCAAAAGAAACTGGACAATACTTTGTAAACTACAGATGGTTAGGTGGAATGCTAACCAACTGGGGAACAATCTCAGGATCAATTAAAAAGATGAAAAAATATGAGGCTGATCTTGTAGCTGAAAATAGAGGCTTTACAAAAAAAGAACTATTAAAGATGAGTGTTAAAAAAGATAAATTAGAAAGAGCATTAGGTGGAATTGCAGAAATGAAAAAGGTTCCCGATCTAGTTTTTATTATTGATACTAATTATGAATCTCTAGCTATTGCTGAAGCTTCTAAATTAGGTATTCCAATCTGTGCTATACTTGACAGCAATTCTAACCCTGATGGTATTGATTACCCAATTCCTGGTAATGATGATGCTAGAAGAGCAATTGATTTGTATTGTAATTTAGTAAAAGAAACTATTGAAAATGCAAAAAAAGCTGCTCCATCTAAATCTGAAGAAAAACCAGATGTTGATGAGACAAAAACAAAAGAAACTTCATCAAAAACTATTCAGGAGATTGATAGAGAGAAGTTAGATGCTAAATTTTCAAAAAAAGATAAGGAAAAACTAAATTAACATGAGTGATATAGAAAAAGTAAAACAATTACGTGAAGCAACCGGTGCTGGATTTAAAGATTGTAATTTAGCAATCAAAGAATCTGGAGGTGATCTAGATAAAGCTGTTGAAATTTTAAGAGTAAAAGGAATTTCTAAAGCATCAAAAAAAATGTCAAGAGATGCTAAAGAAGGTGTTATTGCAACTTCAGGTGATGAAAACAAAATATCTGTTATTGAAATTAACTGTGAAACAGACTTTGTTGCTAAAAATGATGACTTCGTATCTTTTGCGAAAGAATTAAGTGAATTAAATAATCAAAATTCGTCTGACTTAGAGAAACTCAATAAGTCAAAAATGGCAAATGGAGAAACAGTTGAAGATAGCCTTGTTGCATTAATTGCAAAAATGGGAGAAAAGATAACACTTGGTAAAGCTAAAACATTTAGCCAACCAGGTTCTAAAAATTTTAATTATTTGCATACTGTAGTTAAAGATAATTTGTCTAAATTATCAGTCATAACTTCACTTGAGACCTCAAACGATAGTGAAGATGTTAAAGCATTTGGTAAACAACTTTCAATGCATATTGCAGCTTCAAATCCTTTGGCTTTAAGTTCAGATTTAATTGATAAAGACCTTCTTCAAAAAGAACAGGATCTTGTTACAGAGGAGTTAAAAAATTCAGGAAAACCAGAGGAGATTGCACAAAAAATTAGCTTAGGTAAAATGAATAAGTTTAAAGAGGAAAATGCATTATTAACACAAGCATGGGTTATGGAACCAAAAAAGAAAGTTCAAGATATTATAAAAGAACTAAACATACCAGATTTAAAGATTAACAATTTTCTTAGAATTAAAATAGGTGAATAAATGTTTAATGAAAAAACATACAGCCAGAAGATGGATAAAACCATTGAGGTTTTTCAGAAAGAATTAACATCATTAAGAACAGGTAGAGCAAATGCTTCAATGTTAGATCTTGTTAAGGTGGAAGTTTATGGTCAAGCGATGCCTTTAAATCAAGTTTCAAGCATAACAACTCCGGATGCTAGAACAATTAACATACAAGTTTGGGATCTTAATAATGTTCCACTTGTTGATACTGCAATTAAAAAATCAGAATTAGGTTTAAATCCTCAAATCGATGGACAATTGATTAGGTTGCCCGTACCAGATTTAAATGAAGAAAGAAGAACTGAGATTAAAAAATTAATCAAATCTATGGGTGAAAAGTGTAAAATCTCAATAAGAAATATTAGAAGAGAAGCGAATGATGATTTAAAAAACTTAGTTAAAGAAAAAATAATTAGTGAAGATGATGAAAAGATTAATGAAAAATTAGTACAAACATTTACGGATGAGCATATTAAAATCATAGATACTAAAGTTGAAGCCAAAGAAAAAGAAATAATGACCATATGAACCCAGTCAAACATGTGGCCATCATCATGGATGGAAACGGAAGGTGGGGTATTAAACATAAAAATTCAAGAAACGCAGGTCATAGAGCAGGGTTATATACAGTTGAGTCTGTTATTGATGAATGTTTAAAGATAAATATTAAATATTTAACACTCTATACCTTTTCAACTGAAAATTGGAAAAGACCAAAAAAAGAAATAAATTATTTATTTAATTTATTGGAGAATTTTTTGACAAATAAAATTGATAACCTATTAAAAAAAAAAATTAAACTAAAATTTATAGGAGAGATAAATAAGTTACCCATTAGATTAAGAAAAATTATAAAAAATTCAGAATTAAAAACATCAAAAAATTCATCTTTACAGGTAAATGTTGCATTGAATTATGGTTCCAAAAGTGAATTAATTAACTCTATAAAAAACATCAGGAAAAAAAAAATTAAAATAAATGAAAAAAATATTGATAATAATTTATTTACAAAAAATATAATAGATCCAGATATTTTGATAAGAACTGGAAATACTCAGAGACTAAGTAATTTTATGCTATGGCAGTTGGCATACACAGAAATTTTCTTTGAAAAAAAATTATGGCCTGACTTTAAAAGTAATGATTTTAAGAAAATATTAAATAAATTTAAATCCATAAAAAGAAATTTTGGCTCAATATGATGAATAACGAATTAAAAAAAAGAATATTCACATCTATTATTTTACTTTCTTTATTGGCAGCAATGTATTTTTATACATTTATAATGATTGGTTCAATAATGATTATAGCAATAATTATATGGATTGAATTTTATGCATTGATTTCTAAAATTATAAAAGGCAATAGATATCAGGACCATTTTTTTAGGTATATATCAAAGTCAGCTTCATTACTGTATTTATCTATTTTGGTTTATTTTATATTTATAATAGAATCTGATTATACAGATTTAAAAATATATTTATTGTATTCAGTTTTAATTGCAATTTTATCTGACATTGGTGGATTAGTATTTGGAAAAACTTTTAAAGGAAAAAAACTTACTAAAATAAGCCCTAATAAAACTATATCAGGATCCATTGGTTCAATTGTTTTATCGATGATTTTAATACCAATATTTTATAATGAAGTAATTATATACGACTTGCTTACTTTAATAATACTAACAATTGTAATTTCTTTAATTTCCCAAATAGGGGATCTATTCATCTCTTTTTTAAAAAGAAAAGCTAGAGTTAAAGATACTAGCGATCTTCTTCCTGGTCACGGAGGATTACTTGACAGAATGGATGGCATAATTTTTGCTGTGCCGCTAGGTATACTTTTGTTAAATTTTTTAAACTAATATGAGAAAAAAAATAGTACTTTTAGGCTCGACCGGTTCAATTGGTAAATCTTTTTTAGACATACTTAAAAAAGATAAAAAAAATTGTGACATTTTATTATTATCTGTAAATAGAAATATTAATGAATTGCTTAAACAATTAAAAATTTTTAAAGTTAGAAATATTGTTGTTGGAGAAAAAAAAAGTTTTTTAAAAATTAAAAAAATACTTAAAAATAAAAAAATTAATATTTATAATAACTATGATTCAATACATAAAATTTTTAATAAAAAAAAAGCTGACTATATATTAAATGCAATTTCTGGTTTGGATGGTTTAAGCCCCACTTTAAAAACAATTAGGTTTACAAAGAATATAGCAATAGCCAATAAAGAGTCTATCATTTGTGGCTGGTCATTAATAAAAAAAGAATTAGATAAATTTAAAGTTAAATTTATACCAGTAGATTCAGAACATTTTTCAATATGGTCTTTAATTGATGATGCTAAAAATATTAATATAGAAAAAGTATTTATTACAGCATCAGGGGGACCCTTTAACAAATTAAATTTAAATAAGTTTAAAAAAATTACTATAAAACAGGCGCTTAATCACCCTAATTGGAAAATGGGAAAAAAAATAACAATAGATTCTGCAACATTGATGAATAAAGTTTTTGAAATTATAGAAGCTAAAAAAATTTTTAATTATAAGTATAGTCAATTAAACATCTTAATACACCCAGCTTCCTATGTTCATGCTATTATTAAATTTAATAATGGCTTAACTAAAATGTTAATACACGATACAAATATGAAAATTCCAATTTTTAACTCTTTTTATAGCAAGTATGAAAAAAAAATTCGAACGCAAAAACTTAACTTTAATCTATTAAGTAAACTTAATTTTACAAAGGTAGATACTACTAAATTTCCAGTTGTAAAAATTTTAAAGAAGATGCCACACAATGACTCATTATTTGAAACTGTTATAGTAAGTGCGAACGACAAATTGGTTGATTTATTTTTAAAGAAAAAAATAACATTTAATCAAATATCAACTTTCTTATTGAAAATAATCAAAATGAAGGAATTCACAAAATTTAAAAAAATTAAGGTCAAAAATATTGATGAAATCATCAAATTGAACAGTTATGTAAGTTTGAAAATTAACAAATTAACTATATAAAACCTTATGTTTAAAACAATTATAAGAATTAATTTTATTTTATTCTTTATTTCCACTTTATCTATAGCTCAAAATATAAGTGAAATTAAGGTGGATGGTAATAAGAGAATATCTAAAGAATCTATAATCATTTTCGGCGATATAGATTTTAACAAAAGTTACAATGACGATGACTTAGATACAGTACTTAAGAATATTTATGAGACAAATTTTTTCAAAGAAATTAACTTAAAAATTAATAATTCAATCTTAGAGATTTCCGTCATTGAAAATCCAATCATTGAAGATGTCCAAATAAATGGTATTAAAAGTACAAAATTAACTGAGCTATTATTTGATAAGATTAAATTAAAAAACCGTAGTTCTTATATTGAAACATTGTTTCAATCAGATTTAAATTTAGTAAAGAATATTTTGAAAAGTAGCGGATATTACTTCGCTGATGTTAAAACAACCTCCACATTAAATGAAGAACAAAATTCTACAAGACTTACTTACGATATAAATTTAGGCAAAAGAGCTAAAATCCATGAAATCCAATTTATTGGAGATAAAAAAATGAAAGATAGAAAACTTAAGAATATTATCACCTCTGAAGAGTCTAAATTTTGGAAATTTATTTCACAATCTATTTATCTTAATTCTGAAAGAATAGAATTAGACAAAAGACTATTAACAAATTTTTATAAAAATAATGGCTATTATAACGTAGAAATAACAAACTCTTTTGTAGAATTTAATAATGAAGATTCTTTTAAGTTAATTTTCAATATTAATTCTGGTGAAAAATTTATATTTAACGAATTAATTTTAGTATTATCTGAAGACTACGATTCAAAATATTTTACTAAAATTAATGAATCCTTAGTAGATTTAAAAAATCAAGAGTACTCATTAGATAAAGTTGAGAAAATTTTAAGAGAAGTTGATAAAATAGCGCTTACTAAACAATACCAATTTATTGATGCGTCACTAGAAGAAACAATAATAGATAATAATAAATTGAACATTTCATTTTCTTTAAAAGATAACGAAAAATTTTATGTTGAAAAAATTAACATACTAGGAAATAATTATACTATTGAAGAGGTTATTAGAAACTCTTTAATAGTAGATGAGGGTGATCCTTATAATGAAATTTTATTCAACAAATCTGTAAATAATATTAAAGCAAAAAATATTTTTTCAAAAGTAGAAACTAATATTGTTCCAGGTTCTAGCGAAGGTCTTAAGGTGGTAAATCTTACTGTTGAAGAAAAACCTACTGGAGAAATTTCTTTAGGTGCTGGTGTTGGAACATCAGGCGGCACAATAGGTGGAGGTATAAAAGAAAATAATTTTTTAGGGAAGGGGATTAAATTAAACTCAAATTTACAATTTTCAGAAAATTCTATTAAGGGACAATTTATATATGAAAAACCTAATTTTAATTATTCAGATAACTCTTTATTTACCTCTATAAGAAGTACCAGTACTGATAATATAACTGACTTTGGTTACAAAACATCAGATTTAGGTGTATCCCTAGGTACTTCTTTTGAACAATTTGAAAATTTATACTTTAGACCTGAGGTTGATATCTCCTACGAAAAACTTGAAACAACAAGCGCTGCATCAACATCTCTTAAAAAACAAGAAGGAAATTATTTTGATAGTTATTTTAACTATTCTTTAGACTATAACTTAACAAATAAAAGATTTCGACCAGATGAAGGTTTTAGAAATATATTTCAACAGGAACTACCAGTAATGTCAGATAATTATGAAATTGTTAATTCATTTGAGTCAACCAGATACCAGAAAATATCAGAAATGGTTACGAAAGTTAGTTTTTATGGAAAAGCTGTAAATTCACTTGGTAATGAGGATGTAAGAATCTCAAAAAGGTTATTTATGCCTAGCAGTAAACTCAGAGGTTTCGAATCTGGTAAAATTGGTCCAACCGAAAATAATGACTACATTGGTGGTAATTATATTTCTGCTCTAAATTTCAGTGCTACACTACCTAAACTTCTACCATCCTTTCAAAATATAGATTTTTCTCTATTTATTGACGCTGCTAATGTATGGGGTGTCGATTATGATAGTGCTATTGATGATAATAATAAAATTAGGAGCTCAACAGGAGTCGCAATGGATCTATTAACACCAATTGGACCTCTAAATTTTTCATTGTCTCAACCAATTACTAAAAGCTCTACTGATAAAACCGAAAGTTTTAGATTTAACCTTGGTACAACATTTTAATGACTTTCAAAAAAATCTGTATTTATTTAACCACAGCATTTATTCTTTTTTATACAAATATTGCTCTATCAAATAATAATATTTACTATCTAGATATAGATTATTTGATGAATAATTCACTAGCTGGGAAGTCAATCATTAAGAAATTAGATGAAAAAAAAAAATCTAATAAAAAAAAATTTGAAGAAATTGAAAAAAATTTACAAATTGAAGAAAAGAATATAATTTCAAAAAAAAATATTTTAAGCGAAAAAGAATACCTCATTGAAGTACAATTATTTAAAAAAAAAGTTGAAGACTACAAAGTATCTCGAAATAAAACAATTAATCAAATTACAAAAATAAAAAATGTTGCCCAAAGAAATCTAACTAAGTCACTTACTCCAATTCTTGCAGATTATGCTAAAAAAAATTCTATCTCATACATCATTCCAAAACAGGGCATCATAATAGGTAAAAAAGAATTAGATATTACAAGTCCAATACTTGAAATTTTGAATTCAAAAATTAAAAGTATAGAATTACAATAATTATGACCAATAAATTAAATAAAAAAGAAATAATCAATTTATTACCTCATAGAGAGCCCATGCTTCTTATAGAAGAATTAATTAATATCAAAAAATTATTTTCTGCAACGGCAATTGTTAATGTTAAGAAAGATAGTTTTTTTGTACAAGGACATTTCCCTGGTAATCCCGTTATGCCAGGAGTTTTGATTGTTGAAGCTTTTGGTCAAGCAGCTGCAGCTCTTACCGCGCATGGTATTGATAGAGAAACTTATGAAAACAAACTTGTTTTTTTAATGGGTATTGAAAAAGCAAGATTTAGAAACCCAGTTATTCCAGACTGTAAGCTAGAACTAAATATAGAAGCAATTAGATCTCATGGAAGAGTCTGGAAGTATAAGGGTGAAGCATTTGTTGATGGAAAAAAAATGGCTGACGCTCTATGGTCAGCTACTATCGTAGATAAAAAATAATTAGTAATAATTCTTGATAAGCAAACCTTTAAAATTTTTGATAAAAAACTTTATCAATGAATAATCCATTTTTTAAGAATAAAGGTCCTATAAAAATTGATGATATCTTAATTTCTGCAAATATTAATAATAAACATAAATATGTAGAAACAAATATTTTAGATATCAAGGATCTTGTTACAGCATCGAATACAGATATTACTTTTTTTCATTCAAAAAAATATGAAGCTGTGGCTTCAATCACTAAAGCTGCTTATTGTTTAACTACTAAGCAATTATCAAGTATATTACCAAATAATTGTAAACCTATTGAGGTTGATAATGTTCTTATCTCTACTGCTATAATTACTAAAATATTTTATCCGGATTCTGTTACTGATGATTTTGATCCCCAAACTGAAAATATTGAAAAAACAATTTTACATAAGACTGTGAAACATGGTCAAAATGTATTGGTTGGAAAAAATGTTAAAATTGGGCTCAATTCTTCAATAGGGCATAATTCAATAATTGAAAGCAATGTAATCATTGGTGATAATTGTTCAATTGGATCTAATGTTATCATCAGAAATACTTTAATTAAAAATAACGTTTATATTTTAGATGGATGTGTAATTGGAAAAAAAGGTTTTGGTTTTTTCCCAAATAAAAATGGAAATACTAGATATCCTCACATAGGAATTGTGATAATTGAAGATAATTGTGAAATAGGTTGTGGATCTACAATAGACAGGGGCTCTTTGTCTAATACTGTAATTGGCAAGAATACCTTTATTGATAATCAAGTTCATATTGCTCACAATAATAAGATCGGAGAAAATTGCATCATTGCTGGTCAAGTTGGATTTGCTGGAAGCTCTACATTAGGAAATAATGTGATGATTGGTGGTCAAGCAGGAATATCTGGACACTTAAAAATTGGTAATAATGTACAAATAGGAGGTGGATCCGGTGTTATAAAGAATATTCCTGATAATACTAAACAAATGGGTTATCCTGCTAAAGATTTAAAAAAATTCATCAAAGATAATAAATGATCCATAAAACAGCAATAATAGATCCAAAAGCAAAAATAGCTTCAAATGTTGAGATTGGTCCATATTGTATAATTGGTCCAAATGTCGAAATTGATGAAAATACTATCATTCATTCTCATGTTAATATTTCTGTAAGTGCTAAAATTGGAAAGGGAAATAAGATTTATCCTTTTGTTTCAATTAATGATCCACAGGACTTGAAATACAATGGTGAACCTACTAATTTAATAATTGGTGATAATAACAAAATTAGAGAGCATGTAACAATAAACCCTGGTACAGTTAGTGGTGGGGGTAAAACAGTTATTGGAAATAATTGTTTATTTATGATTTCATCACATATCGCTCATGACTGTCATGTTGGTAATAATGTAATAATTGCAAATAATGTACCTTTAGGTGGTCATGCAATTATTGAGGACCATGTTGTTATTGGCGGCAATTCCGCTGTTCAACAATTCACTAGGATTGGAAAAATGGCAATGATTGGTGGAATGACGGGTGTGTTACATGACGTAATACCTTATGGATTGTCTACTGGAAATAGAAATTCATTGCAAGGATTGAACTTAATAGGGTTGAGAAGAGCTAAGTATGAAAACAAGGATATCTTAGGTTTAAGTGACGCTTACAAAGAAATTTTTGCTACAAAAAATATTAATGAAAATATAAGTAAATTGAATGGTTCTTTTCAAGAAAATCAGTTAGTTAAAGATGTAATTAAATTTATAACAAAAGATAAAAAAAGATCTATTTGCACACCATTTTCATAAGATGATAGGATTAATTTTTGGTGATACTGATTTTCCAAAGGAAATTCTAAAAACAATTAAAAAAAATAAAATAAAATATTTGATAATTGATTTATCAAAAACAAAGAAATTTAAGAAAGATAAAAATTCTTTTGCTGTATCCATGGGTCAATTCGGTAAAATTATTAATATTCTTAGGGAAAATAACTGTAAAAAAGTCTTATTTGCTGGAAAAGTAAATAAACCAAACTTTTCTAAATTAAAATTAGATTTAAAAGGAATTTATTATATACCAAGAATAATCAAAGCCTCAAAGCTTGGAGATGCAGCGATACTTAAAGAAATTATTAAGATATTTGCTCAAAATAAGATTAAAACAGAAAATTCTCTTAAATTTAATCCCGAATTATCTTTAACGAAAGGTAACTATTCAAAGATAAAACCAAACAAACAAGATCAATTAGATATTAAAATAGCAATTAAAACATTAAATAATTTAAGACAATATAATTTTAGCCAAGCTGTTGTAGTTAGAAACAAAAAAGTGATTTCTATAGAAGGAAAAGGTGGGACTAAAAAAATGCTTGAAAAAAGCAAAAGCAAAATATTTAGAAACCATGGAGTATTAGTTAAGTTTCCCAAAAAAAAACAAGACTTGAGAGTAGATCTGCCAACGATAGGATTAAAAACTATCAAACAAAGTAAGACTGCTGGTTTAAAGGGTATAGTTATAAAAAACAAACAACATGTTTTTTTAGATAAAATCAAATGCATAAAATTTGCGAATAGAAATAAGATGTTTATCTCAGTAAAATGAAAAAAATCTTTATATTAACTGGTGAACCCTCTGGAGATAAACTTGCCTCTAAAGTCATATCCAAAGTCCAAAAAAATAATCCAAATATTCAATATGCTTGTGTCGGTGGAACACATTTAAATTCGTTAGGAATAAAATCTATTTTTAAGCTAAAGGAAATTACCCACATCGGCTTTACAAGTGTTTTATTAAATATTTTTAAAATAAAGAATAAAATAGATAAAACTGTAGAAGAGATAATAAGATTTAATCCAGATATTTTGTTTAGTGTAGATAGTCCTGATTTTACATTAAGAGTTGCAGAAAAAGTTAAAAAATTAAACAATGATATAAAAACTATTCATTATGTAGCACCACAAGTATGGGTATGGCGTGAGGGCAGAGTAAAAAAATTTAAAAAGTTTTTAGATCATATTTTATTATTATTTGATTTTGAAAAAAAATACTTTGATAAAGAAAATATTCCAAATACTTTTGTCGGTCATCCGTTGCTAGAAGAAGAGTCAAAAAACAAAATAGATCTAAATAACATCATATCTAATGATAAAAAAATTATTTCTCTTTTTTCTGGAAGTAGATCGTCGGAAGTTAATTTACTTTTACCTATCTTGATAGATTTTATTAATATGATGAATAAAAAATTTAATAATTTTACTTTTATTTTTCATACTACTGAGGATAATAAAAATTTAATTAGTGAAAAAATTCATAATATAAATTTAAAAAATGTTGAAGTCATTTCTGAAGAAAATATTAAAAAACAAATTTTAAATAAATCTATTTTTGCAGTTTCTAAATCTGGAACTGTTTCTCTTGAAATTTGTAATGCAAGAGTTCCTTCTATAATTATTTATAAAATGAATTTTTTGAATTTTTTAATTGTTAAAATGTTGGTGAAAACAAAATTTGCTAATATCATCAATATTATTAACAACAAAGAGATAATTCCTGAATTAATACAAAAAGAATGTAATGCTAAAGAGATTTACGACTCTGTTGTTTATTTTTTAAAAAATCCAGAATTAATGAAAAAACAAATCAATGAGTGTGATGAAACTTTAACTAAAATTAGATCAAAAACCTCATCTTCTGATGAAGCTTCTTCCGTATTAACTAAGTTTCTTATTAGTTAATCTTTTTATAACTTCCTCTTTTCCAAGTGAAATAATTATATCATATATGCCAGGTCCAAATTTTGAACCTGTTAAAGCTATTCTTAAAGGCTGACCAACTCCTTTAAAATTTGTATTATTTGATTTAATTAGTTCATTTATTATTGGCTCCAATGTTTCTTTGCTAATTTTATCTATGATAGCAAATTGAGCATTGAAAGCAGAAATGATTTTTTTTGCCTTATCATCAACGATCTTAATGTCATCCTGATTAAAATTTATCTCATCGACAATAATATATTGACCATTATTAAATATATCTTCTAATGTTTTTGCTTTATTTTTTAAGAAAGTTAGAGATTTTTTGATCTTATCTTTTTTATCTGACTTAATTTCACTCTTATATAATTTGCAGTATTCTATTAGTTGATTAAATAAATCATTTTCATCAATATTTTTAATATAATGCTCGTTCATTGATAGAATTCTACTCATATCTAGTTTAGATGGTGATTTTCCTATACCTTCTAAGTTAAAGTACTTAATGCTCTCATCTAGAGTGAATATTTCTTTATCTTCAAAAGACCAGCCCAATCTCAGTAAATAATTCCTCAATGCATCAGGCATTATTCCTATTTTGGAGTAGTCATCTAAAGTTGATGCATTATCTCTTTTTGATAATTTTTTACCTTCTATTGTATGAATAAGAGGTATATGTGCAAATTGAGGAACTTCCCATTTCATTGCTAAGTATATTTGCATTTGTTTGAATGTATTAATCTTATGATCGTCGCCTCTAATGATATGGGTCATATTCATTTGATGATCATCAACGGTTGCAGATAAATTATATGTTGGCGTTCCATCATTTCTTAATATTATAAAATCCTCTATTGTAGTATTCTCAATTTCAACATCTCCTTGCACCAAATCTTTTAGAATTGAAGTTCCTTTAATTTTACTTTTAAATCTAATTACTGGTTTGATAATTGTAGGCGCATTAGACTCTTGAAGATCTCTACATTTTCTATTGTAAACATAAGGAAGTTTTTTTTGTCTCGCTCGTTTTTTTTGCTCTTCTATTTCATCACTTGAACAATAACATTTATAAGCATGACCATTTTTAAGCAGTTCATTAGCTACATTTACATGATCATCAATTTTAGTTGATTGAATGTATTCATCACCATCATGCTCAATACCAATCCATTTTAAAGACTTGATAATTTGAATTTTATGTTCATCTTTAGATCTTTCCTTGTCTGTATCTTCAATCCTTAGATGAAAGGTCCCATTTTTATTTTTAGAATATAGCCAATTGAATAAGGCAGTTCTTACACCACCAATATGAAGAGCTCCAGTAGGAGAGGGAGCAAATCTTGTTGCTACTTTTGACATCAATGATTTTTAGACTATTTTCTTAGAAGTTTCTATATAAAGATACAAGAATACCTTGAACTTTTACTCTATCTGGACCAAATATTTTGGTTTCATAGTTTCTATTAGCACTTTCAAGCGCTACAGTTTTTCCTTTTCTTCTAATTCTTTTCAACATTGCCTCGTGTTCATCTATTAAAGCTACTACAATTTTACCGTTATCAGCAGTGTCAGATCTTTTTATGATAACAGTATCACCTTCATTAATGCCAGCCTCAATCATTGAATCACCTTGAACTTTTAGACCAAAATATTGACCGTTTTTTTCAAGATTGCTTGGAAGAGGTATACGAGAAACTTCATTTTGTATTGCCTCTACAGGTGTTCCTGCTGCTATACTACCTAATACAGGAATTTCCATTTCATTTAAGTTAGTATTTTCTGTATCTAGACCACCCTTAATAACACTAGGTGAAAAGCTATTGTAAATATCATTAGCAGAAGCTGTTTCAGGAAGTTTTATAACCTCTAAAGCTCTAGCTTTGTGAGCCAACCTTCTAATAAAACCTCTTTCTTCTAAGGCACTTATTAATCTGTGTATTCCTGACTTAGACTTTAAATTTAAAGAATCTTTCATTTCTTCGTATGAAGGAGATACACCTGAGGCTCTCAATTTTTTGTTGATGAATAAAAGCAGGTTTTTTTGTTTTTTAGTTAGCATAAGAACAAATAAAGTACAAAATCTGTTCTACAAGTGTTCTTTTAATTCTGCAATAGCTAAAAAATGTTTAAAATAGGGGCTTATTTTACTAGAGAATGGAAAAAATAGAATTTTTATTTAAATTTTTTAAAAGTGATTCACCAATTAAAAAAGTTTTTATTTCTGTTTTGTTCTCTAAAGAAAGAAGTTCTTCCTTTGTTTTAATGCCGCTTTCAGAAATTAAAGGGGAGGAGTGATTACTTAAGACGTTATAGATATCATAAGTTGTATTAAGATCTGTTTTTAAAGTTTTAAGATTTCTATTATTTATTCCAATTAATGCTTCTTTAAAGTTAAGAGCTTTTTCGGCTTCTTCAATTGTATGGACCTCAACAATTATTGACATATTAAGTCTCATTGCTTCTTCATATAATTCATTAGCAAGGTCGTCAGAGACACCAGCTAATATAATTAATATTGCATCCGCACCATAACTTTTTGCAAGAGGTACTTGAAACTTATCAATAAAAAAATCTTTACATAAAACAGGTAAATTTATTTTTTCTTTCACTTTACTAATGTCACTTAGGCTGCCCAAAAAGAAATCTTCTTCAGTAAGAATTGATAAACATGTTGCTTTATTGTTATTGTAGATTTTTGCTATTTCTATAGGGTTATAATCATCAATTATAATACCAGCAGATGGGCTTGCTTTTTTTATTTCTGCAATTAGAGAGATTTTATTATTATCAATGTTGTTTTGAATTTTATCTTTAAAGTTAATAAATGATTTATTTTGATCTATTTGTTCATTTAAAAAATTTAATGAAATTGATTTTTTTAATAAATCAACTTTTTCAATTTTTTTTTTAATAATTTCCTCTAGTACATCTTTAGACATTTTGAATTTCCTTTAAGTCATTGTATGTTTTTCCTGACAATATATGTGTTCTTGCTTCGTTATAAGCTTCAATAAAAATTGTATATTTTTCTGAAACGATAAGACCTGCTGCAGCATTTAAACAAACAGCCTTTGAAAAATCATTATCCTCACCTTTGAATATATCTAACATTTTATTTGCGTTAAATTTTGCATCATCACCAAGTAAATCTTCAAATTTATTTGCACCTATATTTAGTTTTATAGGATCAATTAATATTTCAGAAATTTTACCATCTTTTAATTGAACAACATTAGTTTTTGAATAGGGTGATATTTCATCTAATCCATCTTCACTATTTACAATCCAGGCAAATTTAATATCTAAATTATTCAAAGCATTAGCAAAAATTTTTAATAGTTTTTTATCAAAAACACCAATTACTTGCCTGTTAACTAGTGCAGGACTACTTAAGGGACCAATCATATTAAAAATTGTTCTTTTTCCTATTTTTTTTCGAGTAGGACCAACAAATCTCATTGCACTGTGATAGTTAGGTGCAAACATAAAACCAAAGTTATTTTTTTCAATTTGTTCCTCAATATTTTTAGGCTCTAAATCTATCTTTATATTTAAAGCTTCCAAAACATCTCCTGAACCACATTTAGAGGAAACAGCTTTATTGCCATGTTTTGCAACTTTTATCCCCATACTAGATAGAAGTAGTGCTGAAGCGGTTGAAATATTAAGTGTGTTCATACCGTCTCCACCCGTTCCACATGTATCAATACAGTCATTAACGTTAACTCTTTTAGATTTATCTCTTAATACAAAAACCCCTCCAGCAATTTCATCTGAGCTCTCACCTTTAGATGAAAGTAGAGTTAAAAAATCAAATATCTCATCATCTGATGCTTTACCATCCATTAGTATTTCAAAAGCATTTTTGCTTTCAGCAAACGATAAGTCTTGTTTATCTTTTAATTTATCTATGAAAACTTTCATTTACTTTTGTAATTAATAAAATTTTTTAATATTTTAATTCCAATGGTAGTTTTTATACTTTCAGGGTGAAATTGAACACCGTGAATATTATATTTTTTATGCATTATGCCCATGATAATTCCATCTTCAGTTTCTGCAGTAATTTCAAGATGATCAGATAACGTTTTTTTATCAACTATAAGACTGTGATACCTTGTAGCTTCAAATTTAGAGGGAAGATTTTTAAGTATACCTATTTTTTTTGATTTTATAAAACTAGTTTTCCCATGCATTAACTTTTTTGCTTGAATAATTTTTGAACCGAAAACTTGGCCAATAATTTGATGACCTAAACATACTCCAAGAATTGGTATTTTTCTATAAAGTGCTTTTACTATTTTAATACAATTTCCTGATTGATTTGGATTACCTGGTCCTGGTGATATAATAATTTTGTCATATTTAATTTTTAGTATTTGTGTATGGGTGATTTTATCATTTCTAACCACATCAACTTTAACGCCTAGTGATGATACATAGTGATATAAGTTAAATGTAAAACTATCATAGTTATCTATTAATAAAATTTTCATTATTTTAATGCATTCATTAAAGCTTTGGCTTTATTAACAGTTTCTTCGTATTCTTTAATTGGATTACTGTCAGCTACTATTCCTGCACCAGCTTGGACATAAAATTTTTTATTTTTTACAACAGCAGTTCTTAATGCAATGCATGTGTCAAACTCACCATTCGCAGAAAAATAACCTATACCCCCAGCATATACTTTTCTTTTAGTGGTTTCTAGCTCATCAATAATTTCCATAGCTCTAATTTTAGGTGCACCAGAAACAGTCCCTGCAGGAAATCCAGCAAGTAGTGATTTAAATTTTGAAATTTTATTATTATAAATACCCATCACATTGGAAACTATATGCATTACATGAGAGTATTTCTCGATCATAAAACTATCTGTAACTTTAACAGTTCCTATTTTAGAAACTTTACCAGCATCATTTCTACCCAAGTCAAGTAGCATCAAATGTTCAGAAAGTTCTTTTTTATCTTTAAGCAAATCTTTTGCAAAAAAGTTATCCTCTTTTAAATCTTTACCCCTAGGTCTAGTTCCAGCAATTGGTCTAACAGTAATCTTGTTATCTCTTAGTCTTACTAAAATTTCTGGACTAGCGCCTATAATTTGAAAATCATCAAAATTAAAAAAATACATAAATGGAGATGGGTTAGTAATTCTAAGTTTTTTATAAATTTCTAATGGTCTTTTAGACAATTTAGCTTCAAACCTTTGACTTAAGACGACTTGAAAAATATCTCCAATTTTTATGTATTTTTTAGCTTTGTTTACCATCTTTAAAAACTTATTTTTGGTTGTATTAGATTTAATTTTTATATTTTTGACAATGGCTTTATTAAAATCTTTTTTTTGGAGAGAAGCTTGAATTAATAATTCATTTATTTGTTTTTCAATTTCAAGGTATTTATTCTTATAGTTTGTAATTTTTTCATCCTTAAAGATATTAACAATATAAAAAATCTTTTTTTTCAAGTTATCGTGGACAACTAACACCCTTGGTCTTAAAAGCCTTACATCAGGTAGTTTTAAATCATCTCTACATTTGTTTGGAATTTTTTCTATGTATCTAATTGAATCATAAGAAAAATAACCAGAAATTAATGAACTAATAGGAGGAAGACCTGATGGTATCTTAAATTTAAATTCTTCAATTATCTTTTCTATAATTTTTTCAGGTTTTCCTTTAATTCTTTTTTTAGTTTTGTTTGTAACTAAATATGAATTATTATTATTGAACTCCCAAATTTTATCAGGGTTTTTACCAAAAATAGTGTATCTACCTCTTATTTTTCCCTTTTCTACGGATTCAAAAACAAAACTATTTTTTTCTAGAAGAAAATTATCTATTAGATTTAGGATTTCGTCATCATTTCTTATTTTCCTAGTGGTGTAGAGGATTTGATTTTTGTTTCTTTTATGTTGAAACTTAAAATCATTAAAGTTTCTGTTTAACATTATTTAAAATAATTTTTAACTCGCTCAAGTGTTTTTTCATTCACAACAACTTGGTATCTGTTATTTAAAAATAAATCATATGATTTTAAAATATTATTTTTACTTTGAGCTCCCTCTTCAGAAGATATTTTTCCAAAATTAGCAGAATTTTTGTTAATGTTTTTTTCTTCGTATTTTATAGTCTTTGCAATAAACACATCATTTTCATTGTTTGCAATTAATGTAAAAGAATTAATAGGAAGAGAATAGAGTATTTGAATTGAGTTTGTCTCAAATTTTTTAGTATCATTTATAGAATCTAGCTTAATTTCTTTTATATTGTTTTTACCAAACTCATCAAATGACACTTGATTGAATGTTTTTTTATTAATTTTTTCTAAAATATTTTTATTAAATTCAAGCTTTTCTTTTTGAAATAGAAGATTTGTAATTTGTTCTTTAATTATAGGATTTTCAAGATCTGGCAATTTAGAGATTGAATTATTTATATTGTAAAAAATATAAGCACCATTATTTTCAAGAATTTCAATTTTATCTTCTCTTGAATTATAGATCATATTTTCTATTATTTTTTTATTATCAAAATTTATGTATGAGTTAACTTCGGTAGGGGAAATATCCAAATTTTTAACTATAGTTTTAAAGTCAATATTTTTTGATATTTGGTTTTCTATATCGTCAATTTTATCAAAAAATGCTTGATTAAAATCATCAATACCTAGTAAGTTTTTTGGGCTAATTTCAACAAAAGAGAAATCAATATAATCTTGTTTTAATTTTTCTGCATTTTCTTCAACGAAAAACTTAATATCGTTATCTGTAAACATTTCCTTTTTTTTATAAAAGGTACTTAGATCGATATATTCGATATCTAATTTTTTGTTATTTTCTTTATAAAATTTATTAATTAAAAATTCTGGTGATTTTGTTCCACCACTTATGTAGGTAAATAATTGTTTTTGAAGTTCATTATTTTTCAAGCGTATTTCAAACATGGCTGCAGAAGAATTATTTGTTAATAAAAATTTTTCATATAATGTTCTTTGAAATAATCCATTTTCATCATGGAAATTTTTATTATTTTTAATTTTTCTAATCAATACGTCTTCTGTGATTGAAAGATTAAGTTCTTCTATTTCAAGATCAAGAAGAGTCGTGGATACTAATGTAGATAAAAGTTCTTCTATAATATTTTTATCGATATTTTCTTTAATTACCTGTTGGCTTAATCCTGATTCATTTAAATAATCCATAAAATCTTGTGTAGAAATATTAGTATTATTTATCTTAGCTATGTTGTTTTGATTGCCAGTGCTAAATCCTCCACCAAAACCACCAAAACCAAAAGCTACTATAATTACAAAAATTAGTAGTAGACCACCAATTTTCTTTTTAGAAAAATTTTTAAAAGGATTTATCATTACTTCATTAATTTATTGATCTTTAAAATACCAAGCTATAGATTAAATTTTTCATTATGACAAATAAATATATGTATTTTGTAGCTAATTGGAAAATGTATGGGAATTTATCTTCTTTAAATACATTGGATAAAGTTATTAGATTTTCAAAATCTAAAGAAATAAAGGGAGGTAGATTAATTTACTGCCCTCCAAATACTTTAATAAGTTCTTTTGCTAAAAAATTTAATAATTGTCAAATTGGTATTGGTGGACAAAATTGTCATGAAAGCAAAGATTATGGTGCTCACACTGGCCATGTTAATTCCCGTATGTTAAAAAACATTGGTGCGCATTTTGTAATTATTGGTCATTCTGAAAATAGAAAACAAGGTGAGAGTGATAAACTAATTAATCTAAAAATAAAAAGTGCTCTCGAAGCTAAATTAAAAGTTATTTTTTGTATTGGTGAAACTTTAAGTGAAAAAAGAAAAAAAAAGACACGTTCAATTTTATCTAAACAAATTAAAATTGGTCTAAAAAATATTAAAAATAAATCTAATATTTTTATTGCTTATGAGCCTGTTTGGGCTATTGGCAGTGGCATTATACCAAAATCATATGATCTTTTTAAAACTATAGAATTTATTAAAAGTAAATTTAGAGATAAATTGCCAAAAGTTTTATATGGAGGTTCAGTCAACCCTGAAAATATTACAAACTTAAAAAAAATTAATAATATTGATGGTTTTTTGATTGGTGGTGCATCTCAAAGTGCTAAAAAATTTATTGATATAGTCAAAAAAACGTATAGTTAAGCCACATGGAAAATATTTTATTAGTAGTCAACTTAGTGCTAGCAACAATACTTGTACTTTTGATACTTGTACAAAAATCAGAAGGTGGTGCTCTTGGCATAGGTGTCTCTCAGGATAATTTTATGCTTTCCAGATCTGCAGGTAATTTTATGGGGAAGGCTACTGCAGTAGTTGCAACTTTATTTATAATTTGTAGCTTAGCTTTAACAATTATATCTAGAGGTGAGTTAACACCTACTGAATCAGTTTTGGATATCATTGAAGAAAAGTCTAGTGATACACCTTCAATTCCTGAAAATAATTAAAAAATTAAAAAAAAGTTTAAGAAATAAACACTTTTACCTTTAAAACCCCAAACTGGTCACTCAACCTTTATTAGAATATTTCTAATGATTTATAAAGAGTTCGTGTACCAAAAAATTATAAAAATTGTATTAATCTTAAGCCTTAGCTTGTTGGCTTCGTGCGCCAATAGAGGCCCATTGCCATTTTCTTTTGATTTTTTAAAGAAATCTGCTGATGAAGATATTGAAAAAATTTCAAAAATTAGAAAGCAAAATGAAATATTACAAAAAAACTTAGACATTGATTTATATACAGCGATCGCCCTTGCAATCGAAAATAACAAAGATTTAAAAGTAAAATTATTCGAAACCGCATTAGCGGACCGTCAATTGAAAGACGTAAAGTTTGACATGTTACCAACCATGTCAGCTAATGCAGGTTATTCTGGAAGTGACAATTATCAATCATCCACAAGTGCAACTGTTGGAAATAATGATATAGCAGCATCCAAAGGGTCTACATACTCTACATCACGAAATAGAGATGTCGTTGATCAAGATATAGGTTTTGCTTGGAACGCACTTGATTTTGGTTTGTCTTATATCAGAGCAGGGCAAACAAGCGATCGATTTTTAATTGCAAAAGAGATAGAAAAAAAATCAGCTAACAATATTGCAAAAGAAGTTATTCGATCTTATTGGAATGCTCTTTCTGCAGATAAGTTAATTCAAAAATACGATCCTTTAATTAAAAAAGTAAAAATAGCTTTAAGCGACTCTCAAAAAATAGAAGAGATGTTGCTACAAAAACCAATGGATGCACTTTTGTATCAAAAAGAATTGCTAGATATAAAGAGAGCTCTTATTACACAAAGACAAACTTTAATTAATTCTAAAATTGAATTAGGAACCTTAATGGGATTGTTGCCCAACCAAAGCTATAAATTAGTAGCAACCAATCAACCTATCAATATTTTAGACATGGATTTAAAAAACATGGAAAAACATGCTTTAGTTAGTAGAGCAGAGTTATTAGAAAATCGATATCAAGAAAGAATATCCGTTGCTGAAACTAAAGTTGGATTAAGATCTTTGTTACCTAATTTTAATATTAACGCAGCTTTCACAAGTTCTTCAAATGATTATCTACAAAATAAATCAAATTTTGAATTTGGTTCTTCAGTTGGCGCAAACTTATTAAATGTCTTTAGAGCACCATCGATTAAGAAAATGAATGAGGCAAATACAGAAATTATTAAAGAACAACGTCTTGCTTTATCTATGGCTATTTTATCACAAGTTCATTTAGCAAATATCGATTTTCAAATGAGCATGGAAGAATATGATACGGCTGAACGTTATTTAAAAGTTTCAACAAAAATTGCCGACCAAGTTCGAAACGCACAAAAAATTGCAAGATTTGGTGAGTTAGAATTAATTAGAGAAGAAGCGGGTACTCTTGTTGCTGAACTAAGAAGAGACATTTCATTTTCTAAAATGCAACATTCAATTGCACAAGTTTATACCTCAGTTGGAATTGATATTACTACAAGAGACACCATAGTAGGGGGTACGGAATTATTTGCATATGAAATTAAGAATAAATTTAGTGGTTTAGGTAAAAAATACATTGCAAAAGTAACAGAACCTATTCAAAAACAAAATCCAGTTGCTAAACAATTTGATGAAAATTATAAAAAATTTGAATTTTCAGATAAAACGTTCAAACTTGAAGGTCAAGGTTCTGTACAATATTCAGCAAGATTATCAAATGATCAACCATTACCTAGTTGGATAGATTTTTTACCAACGCAAAGAGCGTTTTTAATAGACTCGGTACTAAAAGGTGACATTCATGAAATAGAGCTCATTGTTAATGCAAAAAATATCAATTCTACAGTTGATGATCAATTTACTTTGATAGTGGATCCAATTTTAAAGAGCCAAAAAGATTTAGCAAAAATAATAGGTACCACATTAAAAGAAAAAGCTGAAATAGTTAAAGCTTCAAAAATCCAATAAATTAAGGAGATCTAATGAAAAAAATTACAAAGAATATTAAGGTTAAAGTTGCCTCGAATAAAAAAAAAGTTTCAGGAAACATATTGAATGCACCTAAAACGCACAAATTACCTCGTGTGGTTAAAGCAAGAGCAGGACAAACTATAACAGGTAAAATTGGAGGTATTAGAAAGACACCCAATAAATCAATTGCAAAACCAGGACAAACAATAACTGGTAAAATTAGACGAAGAACCAATTGACCCAAAAACCTAAAAAGAAACAGAAAATATTTATAGAAGCCCTTGAGCAGAGGATAATGCTCGATGGAGCAGGGGCCTCAACCTTTTTAGATTTAATTGATGAACGCAATCAAGAAGAGATAAAAAAAAACTCTAAAATAATCGATACCACTAAAGACAACAATGAAGTTCCTTTTGCAAACACTGCAAGAGACCAAAACAAAAAAAATGTAGTCTTTATTGATAGTGCTGTCTCTGATTATGAAACCATTATTAATTCATTTAAAGAAAACACTGAGTTTTATTTAATCAACTCCAATGAAGATGGATTTAAAAGAATTAGTGAAATTTTAAATGATCGAAAAGATATTGATGGTTTGCACATCATCGGTCACGGTAGTGCTGGACAAATTTTATTTGGTAATGCTTTTTTAAATAACGATACCATCACTAATTACCAATCAACTTTAGCATCCATCGGTCAATCGTTAACCACAAGTGGAGATATTTTATTTTATGGTTGTAATGTAGCTTCTACTGAACAAGGTGAAATTTTAATTAAAAAAATATCAGAGATTACTAAAGCAGATATTGCAGCATCAGATGACTTGACTGGTAAAGGTGGAGATTGGGTTTTAGAGAAAAAAATTGGAATAATTGAAACTCAAAATTTTAAGATAGGAGGATATAACCATGATTTAGTTTCTTGGGGTAATATGTCTTCAAGTTCAAACTCAGTTGGAATTTCTCATATTTTTGGAACTCAAATTGAAACAGATACAACACCTGATCTGACTAAAGATGCAAATGATAATGGTAATTCATCAACATATGATTGGTTTGTGTATAGAGAAAAGAGTGGACTTTCAATTTCTACCAACACCTATGTTTCAGAAGTGGATATAGATGGTGGAAATCAATCCTTATCAGCCAATAATACCACTGGTGATGTAAGTACGAGTCTTAGAACTTTAAATCAAAATACGAGTTTATCAAGTGCCACAGTAAGTTCATATTATGTATATTTTACTGATACAAATAAAAATGGAAATCCAAATTATAAAACTGGTGGAATAGTTTTTGATGGAGAAATCATTGGTGTATTTTTTAGTTCAAAATATACTTTAGGTCCCGACAATACACTTCCAAACAGCACAAATAACATATCAACAGCTTACACTATTAATGACACTTATGGTGATAGTGATGCTGACTATTATAATGGATATGAAACAGATGAAAATAACTTTACTGGTGGAAGAGTATTTGAGGATGGAAGTGAATACTTTGATGATGATGCTGATATCAGTACAAGTATTGATAGTGCTACAGTATCTAATGCAAGCTCCGGAGGAACAAATAATTGGTTAAGAGTAAGAGCTAAAAATGGAAATGGTGGGGATATTATAAGGGTAATAGTCAAAGAAAACACTTTACCTACTGCATCTAATTCAACAGTATACATTAATGAAAACAATCAAGCATCTACAGCAGGGGATAGAACTCCATCTAATATTACAAAAGTATTTACAGCTGGGGACTTTAATTATTCAGACGGTGATAGTGATAATTTATCAAAAATAAAAATTACTACTTTAGAAAGTGCGGGTGTTTTAGAATATTCATCTAATGGATCATCTTGGGCTGATGTAACTTTAAATCAAGAAATAACAGCGTCAGATATAGGAAATAATCGTCTAAGATTTACTCCAGCTGCAAATTCAGAAAGTAATGTAACGTTTGGTTTTAAAGTTCATGATGGTACAGATTATAGTTCATCAGCTTACACAATGACAGTATCTGTTAACGCTGCACCAAATGTTACAGATGCAACAGTTGGAACAGTTGCTGCAGGTGCCACAAGTTCAGGTGATGTTCATGATGGTGTTGCTGATAGTGATGATGCTGATAGTGTTTTAGTGGTAACTGGTGTTGCATCTGGAAATGAAAGTTCAAATAATTCAATTGTAACCAATAATACTGGAGTTGGTTCAGCAGTTTCAGGAACTTATGGTTCATTGAATATTGCTTCAAACGGAACTTATACTTACACAGCAAGTTCAACAAATAACATTTCTTACGGTTCAACTGCAACAGACATTTTTACATTTACAACCCGAGATGATGAAGGTTCAAGTGGAAATGCAGGTTCGCATGCTTATGATGTAGGTACCATTACTTTCACTGTTGCAAGTTCAATTTCTTTAGTAGCTGATACAGACGCTGTTGCTGAAAATGGAACAGTTACTCATTTAACAAATTCAGAAGGCACAGTTATTTCAAATGATGCTGCTGATACTAACGGTTTAGTTGTTACAAATATTTCTCATACAAATGGAAATGCAGATACCATTGAGTCTGGTTCTACATACACAGACTCTAGTGGAGAGCCTGGTAGTGTTGTTGGAACTTATGGAACTTTAAAAATTGGAGCGGATGGAACTTATACCTATACAGCCGATCAAACAGCAGCGGATGCATTAGATTTAAATGATCAAGTAACAGATGTATTTACTTATACTGCAGATGGTGCAACAGCCACTTTAACTATCACAGTTACTGGTATCAATGATAATCCAACTGCAGTTAATGATACAGGTTACATTAAAGAAGGTGGAACTTTAACTGTTGCAAATAGTGCTGCTGCTAGTTCTGGAACAAGCACCGGTAATCATACTGGAGATATTACGGACAATGATACCGATGCAGATGCAAGCTCAACAGCAACTATTACTAGTATCACCGCAACGACAGCAAGTGGAAATGCACAAACAACTTTTTCAAGTAACTCAGAAACAGTTACAGGTCAGTACGGTACTTTAACAATTAACTCTAATGGTTCTTACTCTTATGCTGCAAATTCAAATATATCAGGCCTTGATGCAGGGGATGCAAATATAACAGATGTCTTTACTTATATCGTATCTGATGGCACCGCTACATCTACTGCAACCCTTACAATTAATGTTATTGCTAGCCAAGATCTAACTGCACGTAATGATACAGGAACTGTAAATGAAGATGCCACCCTTACTGTCAGTGATGATCTTGATGCAAATAGTGCTACAGCACTTTCTTTGGTAAGAACAACAAGTATTAATTCTCAAGAATCGTATCCAAGAGACATTACATTCAATAATGATGGAACGAAGATGTTTACTATTGGTGCTAATGGTGATGATGTTGGATATTATACTTTATCAACGGCATACGACACAAGCACAGCAACTCATCAAGCTGATTATTTAGGAGGTACTTATACTACAGCATGGAGTTTATCATTTAATAATGATGGGACTAAGTTATTTATAGTAAATGGAGACTCTAGTTATCGTATGTATGAATATTCACTTTCAACTGCTTACGATCTATCAACTTTGAGTTTGGAAAGCAATAGAGGACCTTTTAGTTTTAGTTCTTCTTACCCAACAGGACATTCTTTTAATAGTGATGGAACAAAACTATTTTTAGGAAATACAGATGGTGGAATTAGAGAATATTCTCTCTCTGTAGGTTTTGATCTTTCCAGTACTTTTACTCTGGTAGATACTTTAGATGTTTCATCAGACGTTGGTAACAATGTAAAGGGCATAGAATTTAATGATGATGGTACTAAGATGTTTGTAACAAGTGAACCATCAAAAAAACTTTTTCAATATGATCTTTCAACTGGTTTTGATCTAACTGGCGCTACTTTAAAAAAAGAGTTACTTCATAATATGAACTATATAAATGGCTTCGAATTTAAACCTGATGGTTCTCAAGTATTTTTAGCCAGATCTGGTAATGGAACTATATATACTTACGACATAGAGTCTCCGTATGAATTAAAAGATGTTAATGGCTCACATTCAGGAGATGTCATTAACACAAGTTCAACTGATAATTATGATACAGACCCTGATAGCGATACTCTTACAGTTACTGCAATTAGAGTAGGATCAAGTGAGGGATCGGGTACCGTAGGATCTGTTGGTTCAGCTTTAACAGGAACATACGGTCAATTAACAATTGCTGCAAATGGATCATATACTTATGTTGCAAATCAAGATGCAGCGGATGCATTGGATCCAGGTGATGTGGTAACTGACACTTTTAATTATACAGTTTCAGATGGACAAGGTGAAACGGATATGGCAGTTTTAACTATTACTGTTAATGGAATTAATGATACTCCAGTTGCACAAAATGATGTAGGAGTTATTGTCGAAGATGGAACTTTAACAGTTTCAAATGGTGCTAATGCCAATTTATCAGGAAGTTATGATGCAACAGGTGAACACTCTGGTGATATTATTGATACTAGTTCAAGTTCTCATACAGATAGTGATGCTGATGATAGTGCATCTCTAACTGTTACTGCAATTAGAGTAGGCTCAAGTGAAGGTTCAGGAACAGCAGGATCCATTGGTTCAGCTTTAACAGGTACTTATGGTCAATTAACCATTGCAGCAAACGGTTCTTATTCTTATGTAGCCAATCAAGCTGCAGCGGATGCATTGGATGTAGGAGACTCAGTCACAGACTCATTTAATTACACATTATCAGATGGAACAGCAACAGATATTGGAGTAATTACAATTACAATTCTTGGAGCAAACGATGATCCAACTGCAGTTAATGATACAGGTTACATAAAAGAAGGTGGAACTTTAACTGTTGCAAATAGTGCGGCTGCTAGTTCTGGAACAAGCACCGGTAATCATACTGGAGATATTACGGACAATGATACCGATGCAGATGCAAGCTCAACAGCAACTATTACTAGTATCACCGCAACGACAGCAAGTGGAAATGCACAAACAACTTTTTCAAGTAACTCAGAAACAGTTACAGGTCAGTACGGTACTTTAACAATTAACTCTAATGGTTCTTACTCTTATGCTGCAAATTCAAATATATCAGGCCTTGATGCAGGGGATGCAAATATAACAGATGTCTTTACTTATATCGTATCTGATGGCACCGCTACATCTACTGCAACCCTTACAATTAATGTTATTGCTAGCCAAGATCTAACTGCACGTAATGATACAGGAACTGTAAATGAAGATGCAACGTTAACTGTTGCAGATGGTGATAATTTAACAAGTGTTGCTTCAGCATCTTACGATGATAGCGATAGCCTTACTATTGCAGGTTCAAACTTAAATCCTCCTACTACTCAAGCTGATATTAACGCATTACTTTTTAATCCTGATGGAACAAAAATGTACACATTAGGATATGCTCATGGTTACTCTGGAGATAAAGCCCTTTTTCAATACACATTGTCAACTCCTTTTGATGTATCGACTGCTTCAGTTTCAAGTAGTGATTATATTACTGTTGGAGGCACAAGGTCTATGGACAACGAAGATATGAGATTTAATAACGATGGAACAAAGCTTTTTGTTCTTTATGAGAGAAGTTATGGGACAGATTATATCTATCAATACACTTTAAGCACCCCTTACGATATTACCAGCACTGTAACAGCGGGTAATTCCCTTCAGATAGGGAGTGGGAGTGATTATTTTTACTCATTTCTTTTTAATGACGATGGTTCAAAGATATTTGTTAGTAGAATGGCGGCTATATACGAATATACTTTAAGTACTTCTTTTGATACTTCATCTGCTACAAGAACTGACACATCTTGGTATGCACATCATAACTCTTACGGTATCTCAAACTATGGTTCATACTCCTCTATTACTGGTATGCAATATAATAACGATGGCACAAAGTTATTTACAGTTCATCAAAGAGTAAATTCTGGTTCTACAGCAAAAATAGTAGAGTGGTCATTGTCAACTGCTTATGATCCTAAGACTGCAAGTACAAATGCTGACTTTAACGACACGAGCACCTATTTTGAAACTGGTGAAACTACTGGTTCTGCTGGTAATGGAGTCCCTACTCAATTTATCACTTTTAACAATGATGGATCAAAATTCTTTAGTTTTAATGGTAGTAGTGATCCAGCAAAAATTAAAGAATGGAATCTAGCTTCACCTTTTAATGTAGTAAATGTTAGCGGCGAACATTCAGGAGATGTCATTAACACAAGTTCAACTGCTAATTATGATACAGACCCTGATAGCGATACTCTTACAGTTACTGCAATTAGAGTAGGATCAAGTGAGGGATCGGGTACCGTAGGATCTGTTGGTTCAGCTTTAACAGGAACATACGGTCAATTAACAATTGCTGCAAATGGATCATATACTTATGTTGCAAATCAAGATGCAGCGGATGCATTGGATCCAGGTGATGTGGTAACTGACACTTTTAATTATACAGTTTCAGATGGACAAGGTGAAACGGATATGGCAGTTTTAACTATTACTGTTAATGGAATTAATGATACTCCAGTTGCACAAAATGATGTAGGAGTTATTGTCGAAGATGGAACTTTAACAGTTTCAAATGGTGCTAATGCCAATTTATCAGGAAGTTATGATGCAACAGGTGAACACTCTGGTGATATTATTGATACTAGTTCAAGTTCTCATACAGATAGTGATGCTGATGATAGTGCATCTCTAACTGTTACTGCAATTAGAGTAGGCTCAAGTGAAGGTTCAGGAACAGCAGGATCCATTGGTTCAGCTTTAACAGGTACTTATGGTCAATTAACCATTGCAGCAAACGGTTCTTATTCTTATGTAGCCAATCAAGCTGCAGCGGATGCATTGGATGTAGGAGACTCAGTCACAGACTCATTTAATTACACATTATCAGATGGAACAGCAACAGATATTGGAGTAATTACAATTACAATTCTTGGAGCAAACGATGATCCAACTGCAGTTAATGATACAGGTTACATAAAAGAAGGTGGAACTTTAACTGTTGCAAATAGTGCGGCTGCTAGTTCTGGAACAAGCACCGGTAATCATACTGGAGATATTACGGACAATGATACCGATGCAGATGCAAGCTCAACAGCAACTATTACTAGTATCACCGCAACGACAGCAAGTGGAAATGCACAAACAACTTTTTCAAGTAACTCAGAAACAGTTACAGGTCAGTACGGTACTTTAACAATTAACTCTAATGGTTCTTACTCTTATGCTGCAAATTCAAATATATCAGGCCTTGATGCAGGGGATGCAAATATAACAGATGTCTTTACTTATATCGTATCTGATGGCACCGCTACATCTACTGCAACCCTTACAATTAATGTTATTGCTAGCCAAGATCTAACTGCACGTAATGATACAGGAACTGTAAATGAAGATGCAACGTTAACTGTTGCAGATGGTGATAATTTAACAAGTGTTGCTTCAGCATCTTACGATGATAGCGATAGCCTTACTATTGCAGGTTCAAACTTAAATCCTCCTACTACTCAAGCTGATATTAACGCATTACTTTTTAATCCTGATGGAACAAAAATGTACACATTAGGATATGCTCATGGTTACTCTGGAGATAAAGCCCTTTTTCAATACACATTGTCAACTCCTTTTGATGTATCGACTGCTTCAGTTTCAAGTAGTGATTATATTACTGTTGGAGGCACAAGGTCTATGGACAACGAAGATATGAGATTTAATAACGATGGAACAAAGCTTTTTGTTCTTTATGAGAGAAGTTATGGGACAGATTATATCTATCAATACACTTTAAGCACCCCTTACGATATTACCAGCACTGTAACAGCGGGTAATTCCCTTCAGATAGGGAGTGGGAGTGATTATTTTTACTCATTTCTTTTTAATGACGATGGTTCAAAGATATTTGTTAGTAGAATGGCGGCTATATACGAATATACTTTAAGTACTTCTTTTGATACTTCATCTGCTACAAGAACTGACACATCTTGGTATGCACATCATAACTCTTACGGTATCTCAAACTATGGTTCATACTCCTCTATTACTGGTATGCAATATAATAACGATGGCACAAAGTTATTTACAGTTCATCAAAGAGTAAATTCTGGTTCTACAGCAAAAATAGTAGAGTGGTCATTGTCAACTGCTTATGATCCTAAGACTGCAAGTACAAATGCTGACTTTAACGACACGAGCACCTATTTTGAAACTGGTGAAACTACTGGTTCTGCTGGTAATGGAGTCCCTACTCAATTTATCACTTTTAACAATGATGGATCAAAATTCTTTAGTTTTAATGGTAGTAGTGATCCAGCAAAAATTAAAGAATGGAATCTAGCTTCACCTTTTAATGTAGTAAATGTTAGCGGCGAACATTCAGGAGATGTCATTAACACAAGTTCAACTGCTAATTATGATACAGACCCTGATAGCGATACTCTTACAGTTACTGCAATTAGAGTAGGATCAAGTGAGGGATCGGGTACCGTAGGATCTGTTGGTTCAGCTTTAACAGGAACATACGGTCAATTAACAATTGCTGCAAATGGATCATATACTTATGTTGCAAATCAAGATGCAGCGGATGCATTGGATCCAGGTGATGTGGTAACTGACACTTTTAATTATACAGTTTCAGATGGACAAGGTGAAACGGATATGGCAGTTTTAACTATTACTGTTAATGGAATTAATGATACGCCTGTTGCAGATGCTGAAACAGGTTCAGTTGATATAAGTCAAACTTTAACAGTCACTGATGGTACTTCAGATCTTTTACATGGGGATACGGATGCAGATGCTAGTGCTTCATTAAGTGTATCGAGTATTGTTGCAACCACAGCAAGTGGAAGTGCAACTGCTGTTAATCCAGGAACTGCTTATAATTCAGGTTACACATCAGTTACTGGTAGCAAGGGAACTTTGAGAGTTGGTGCAGACGGTACTTATCAATACATTGCAGATTCAAGTACTGGAACCGATGTTTTTACTTACACATTATCAGATGGAACAGCAACACATACAGCTACTTTAACAATTACAGTTAATAGTAGTAACAATGCTCCTTCAGCTGTTGCAGATACTGATAGTGTTAATGAAGATGCAACAGTTACTCAAAGCTCAGGTTCAGGTTTATTAAATGCAGATGATTCAGATGCTGATGGTGATAGTTTAACGGTTACTCAAATTAAAAAAGATGGTGGAAGTAATTCATCCGTATCTGGAGGAAGCTCATATAATTCAAGCGGAACATCAGTCACAGGAACCTATGGAACATTAACGGTTGGAGCTGATGGAACTTATACATATGTTGCGGATCAAGCTGCAGCTGATGCTTTAGATGCAAGCGACACTGTTACAGATGTATTTACTTATACTATTTCAGACGGCAATGGTGGAACAGATACTGCAAATTTAACTATTACAGTCACAGGTGTTAATGATGCACCTTCAGCTACAAATGACACAGGGTCAGTTAATGAAGATGCAACTTTAACAGTTTCAACAGCATCAAGTGGTGTAACTCAAGATAATGATACAGATGCGGACGCCGATGATAGCGCATCATCATTGGTTATTACTCAAATTAAAAAAGATGGTGGATCAAATAGTTCAGTTAGTGGAGGAACCAATCATAGCAACGGAACTTCGGTTACAGGAACTTATGGGACATTAGTCATTGGTGCTAATGGAACTTATACTTATGTTGCGGATCAAGCTGCAGCTGATGCTTTAGATGCAAGCGACACTGTTACAGATGTATTTACTTATACAGTTTCAGATGGAAATGGTGGAACAGATACTGCCAATATTACAATTACTGTTACAGGAGTGAACGATGACCCAATTGGAGTTAATGATACAGATAGTGTTAACGAAGATGCAACTATAACTGAAAGCTCAGGATCAGAATTATTAGTTGCAGATGATTCAGATGCAGATGATAGCTCATCTCTTACAGTTACACAAATTAAAGTCACAGGTGGATCAAATAGTTCTGTTGCTGGAAGTAGTACTTATAATAGTAATTTTACAACAGTTACTGGAACTTATGGAACATTAAAAGTTGGTGCTGATGGATCTTATACTTATGTTGCAGATCAAGCTGCAGCGGATGCACTAGATGTTGGTGATAATGTGACAGATAGTTTTACTTATACAGTCTCAGATGGAACAGCAACATCTACAGCAACATTAATAATTACAGTAACTGGTATCAATGATGTACCAGTTGCAGTTAATGATACAGATGCTGTAAATGAAGATGCAACTATAACTGAAAGCTCAGGATCAAAATTATTAGTTGCTGATGATACAGATGCAGATGATAGTTCATCTTTAACGGTGACACAAATTAAAGTCACAGGTGGATCAAATAGTTCTGTTGCTGGAAGTAGTACTTATAATAGTAATTTTACAACAGTTACTGGAACTTATGGAACATTAAAAGTTGGAGCTGATGGATCTTATACTTATGTTGCAGATCAAGCAGCAGCTGATGCGCTAGATGCAAGTGATACTGTGACAGATAGTTTTACTTATACCGTATCAGATAATACATGGTTTGATACAGCTACATTAATAATTACAGTAACTGGTATCAATGATGCACCAACGGCTTCAAATGGAACTGTTAATATCAATGAAAATAATCAAGCATCTACAGCAGGGGATAGAACTCCACTCAATATTACAAAAGTATTTGCAGTAAGCGATTTTAACTTCGCTGACGATGATACAAGTGGCAGTTTATCAAAAGTTAAAATTACTACATTAGAAAGTGCGGGTGCTTTAGAATACAATAATGGATCATCTTGGGCAGATGTTACATTGAACCAAGAAATTTCAGCAACAGATATTAGTAATAATAGATTAAGATTTACCCCAGTTGCAAACTCTGAAAGTAATCCAACGTTTGGTTTTAAAGTTCACGATGGAACAGATTACAGTTCATCACCTTACACAATGACTATATCGGTTAACGCTGCACCAAATGTTACAGATGCAACCGTTGGATCAACAGTTGCTGCAGGTGGAACAAGTTCTGGCGATGTTCATGACGGGGTTGCTGACAGCGATGATAATGATAGTGTTTTAGTGGTAACTGGTGTTGCATCTGGAAATGAAAGTTCAAATAATACAATTGTTACAAATAATACTGGAGTTGGTTCAGCAGTATCAGGGACTTATGGTTCTTTAAATATTGCAGCAAACGGTACTTATACTTATACAGCAAGTTCAACAAATAATATCGCGTACGGTGCAACTGCAACAGACATTTTTACATTTACAACTCGTGATGATGAAACTGCTTCTGGATCATTTGCCTATGACGTAGGTAGCATTACTTTTACCGTTGCAAGTTCAATTTCTTTAACAGATGACACGGATAGTGTTAATGAAGATGCAACAATTACTAAAACTGGTTCTCAAGACGATGTATTAAATGATGATGCTGCTGATACTAATGGTTTAGTAGTCACCCATATTAAAAAAGATGGTGGATCAAATTCAACAGTTGCTAGTAGTAGTACTTATACATCTAACGGAACTTCTGTTACGGGTACTTATGGTACTTTAGTAATTGGTGCGGATGGTTCTTATACTTATACAGCCGATCAAAGTGCTGCTGATGATTTAGATTTAAATGACGTAGTAACAGATGTATTTGTCTATACGGCAGATGGTGCTTCAGCAAATTTAACTATTACAGTGACAGGTATCAATGATGCTCCAGTTGCAACAAATGATACTGGTTCAGTTAATGAAGATGCTACTTTATCAGTTAGCAATGGTTCAGGAGATATCATTGATAATAATGATACCGATGCTGATGATAGCGCAAGTTTAGTGGTGTCTGCTGTAAGAATTGGTGGGGTAGAAGGTAGTGGAAATGCAGGAACTGTAGGTCAAGCTTTAACAGGAACGTATGGTCAATTAACTTTAAATGCAAATGGATCCTATTCATATGTTGCAAACCAAGATGCAGCAGATGACCTTGATGCAAGTGATCAGGTAACTGATGTATTTAATTATACATTAAGTGATGGAACAGCAACAGACACTGCAACAATCACAATAACAGTTACAGGGATCAATGACGCACCAGTTGCAGACAATGAAACAGGGGCAGTAAATGAAGATGCAACATTAACAGTCACCGATGGAACTTCAGATGTTTTACATGGAGATACGGATGCTGATGATAGTGCATCTTTAACAGTTTCAGCAATTAGAACTGGGGCTGAAGATGGAAGTGGAACCTCAGGCTCAATTGGCTCTGGTTTAACCGGTACTTATGGAACTTTAACTTTAGCAAGTGATGGAACATATACATATGTAGCTGATCAAAGTGCTGCTGATGATTTAGACGCTTCAGATACTGCAACAGATGTCTTTACCTATACACTATCAGATGGAACCGCAACGGATACTGCAACAATTACAATAACAGTGACAGGTATCAATGATGCTCCAGCTGCAGTCAATGATACTGATGCTGTAAATGAAGATGCAACAGTTACAAGAACTTCAGGCGATAGTTTATTAATGGCTGATGACAGCGATGCTGATGATGATGATAGTTTTACCGTTACACAAATTGCAGTAACAGGTGGATCAAATAGCTCAGTTGCTGGAAGTAGTACTTACAACAACAATTTTACTTCAGTTACTGGAACTTATGGAACATTAAAAGTGGGTGCAGATGGAACATATACATATGTAGCCGATCAAAGTGCAGCTGATGATTTAGACTTAAATGATACTGCAACAGATAGTTTCACTTACACAATTTCAGATGGTGATACTACTGACACTGCAACATTAATCTTTACGGTAACAGGAATTAATGATGTACCAACTGCTGCAGATAAAACTGTAACTACAAATGAGGATACAGCTTATGTATTTTCAGCATCAGATTTTGGCTACACAGATGCAGATGACGATGATGCGTTAGTAAGTGTAAAAATTACAGGATTAGAAGATGCAGGTGCTTTACAATATAACAATGGATCAGCTTGGGTAGATGTAACTGAAAATCAAGTGATAACAGCAACGGATATCGGTAATGATAAATTGAGATTTAACCCAGCTGCAAATGAAAATGGATCTTCATACACTACTTTTAATTTTACAGTAAATGATGGCGATGCAGATAGTGCCTCAGCTAATACAATTACAGTCAATGTAACAGCAGTTAACGATGCACCTGTTGCAGATGATGAAACTAATTCAGTCAATGAAGATGCAACATTAACCGTTACCGATGGATCGTCAGATGTTTTACATGGAGATACCGATGTTGATAGTGGCGATACTTTAACAGCTACAACTTATTCTCATACATCAGCTACAAATCAAAGTGGTGGAAGTGCATCATCTGCAAACGGAAACAGTGGAACAGCTGGAACAAATGCTGTTGTAGGTTATTATGGTACATTAACTTTAGCAGCGGATGGAACTTATACTTATGCAGCTGATCAAAGTGCTGCAGATGATTTAGATGCAAGTGATACTGCAACAGATGTATTTACCTATACAGTTTCAGATGGAACCGCAACGGATACTGCAACAATTACAATAACAGTGACAGGAGTGAATGATGCTCCAGCTGCAGTCAATGATACTGATGCTGTAAATGAAGATGCAACAGTTACAAGAACTTCAGGCGATAGTTTATTAATGGCTGATGACAGCGATGCTGATGATGATGATAGTTTTACCGTTACACAAATTGCAGTAACAGGTGGATCAAATAATGCAGTTACTGCAAGCAGTACTTATAATTCTGGTTCACCAGAAACGGTAACAGGAACTTATGGTACACTTACTGTTGGTGCTAATGGAACATATACTTACGTTGCAGATCAATCAGCGTCTGATGATTTAGATGCTTCAGACACTGCAACAGATAGTTTCACTTACACAATTTCAGATGGTGATACTACTGACACTGCAACATTAATCTTTACGGTAACAGGAATTAATGATGTACCAACTGCTGCAGATAAAACTGTAACTACAAATGAGGATACAGCTTATGTATTTTCAGCATCAGATTTTGGCTACACAGATGCAGATGACGATGATGCGTTAGTAAGTGTAAAAATTACAGGATTAGAAGATGCAGGTGCTTTACAATATAACAATGGATCAGCTTGGGTAGATGTAACTGAAAATCAAGTGATAACAGCAACGGATATCGGTAATGATAAATTGAGATTTAACCCAGCTGCAAATGAAAATGGATCTTCATACACTACTTTTAATTTTACAGTAAATGATGGCGATGCAGATAGTGCCTCAGCTAATACAATTACAGTCAATGTAACAGCAGTTAACGATGCACCTGTTGCAGATGATGAAACTAATTCAGTCAATGAAGATGCAACATTAACCGTTACCGATGGATCGTCAGATGTTTTACATGGAGATACCGATGTTGATAGTGGCGATACTTTAACAGCTACAACTTATTCTCATACATCAGCTACAAATCAAAGTGGTGGAAGTGCATCATCTGCAAACGGAAACAGTGGAACAGCTGGAACAAATGCTGTTGTAGGTTATTATGGTACATTAACTTTAGCAGCGGATGGAACTTATACTTATGCAGCTGATCAAAGTGCTGCAGATGATTTAGATGCAAGTGATACTGCAACAGATGTATTTACCTATACAGTTTCAGATGGAACCGCAACGGATACTGCAACAATTACAATAACAGTGACAGGAGTGAATGATGCTCCAGCTGCAGTCAATGATACTGATGCTGTAAATGAAGATGCAACAGTTACAAGAACTTCAGGCGATAGTTTATTAATGGCTGATGACAGCGATGCTGATGATGATGATAGTTTTACCGTTACACAAATTGCAGTAACAGGTGGATCAAATAGCTCAGTTGCTGGAAGTAGTACTTACAACAACAATTTTACTTCAGTTACTGGAACTTATGGAACATTAAAAGTTGGTGCAGATGGAACATATACATATGTAGCCGATCAAAGTGCAGCTGATGATTTAGACTTAAATGATACTGCAACAGATAGTTTCACTTATACAATATCGGATGGTGATGCCACTGATACAGCTACTTTAATCTTTACGGTTACAGGAATTAACGATGCTCCAGTTGCAGTCAATGATACTGATGCTGTTAACGAAGATGCGACAGTTACAAGAACTTCAGGCGATAGTTTATTAATGGCAGATGATAGTGATGCTGATGACGATGATAGTTTCACAGTAACTCAAATAGCAGTTACTGGTAGCTCTGATAACGCAGTTACTGCAAGCAGCACTTACAATTCTGGTTCACCAGAAACAGTAACAGGAACTTATGGTACACTTACTGTTGGTGCAAATGGAACATACACTTACGTTGCAGATCAATCAGCGTCAGACGATTTAGATGCTTCAGACACTGCAACAGATAGTTTCACTTATACAATATCGGATGGAACAGCAACAGACACTGCAACATTAATCTTTACAGTAACCGGAATTAATGATGTGCCAACAGCTTCAGATAAAACAATTTCTACTGCAGAAGATACCCCTTATGTATTTTCAGCATCAGATTTTGGATACACAGATGCAGATGATGATGACGCATTAGTAAGTGTAAAAATTACAACCTTAGAAGATGCTGGTGCATTACAATATAATAATGGATCAAACTGGGTAGATGTAACTTTAAATCAAGTAATAACAGCAACAGACATTGCTGCTAATAAGTTGAGATTAAATCCAGCTACTAATGAAAATGGTTCGCCTTACACTACTTTTAATTTTACAGTAAATGATGGGGATGCAGATAGCGCAACTCCAAATACAATTACGGTAAATGTTACAAATGTAAATAACGCACCTGTTGCAGATAATGAAACTAATTCAGTTAATGAAGATGCAACAGTCACAGTCACAGATGGAACGTCTGATGTTTTACATGGAGATACGGATGCAGATAGTGGTGATACCTTAACAGTAACTCAAATTGCAGTAACAGGTGGATCAAATAGTTCAGTTGCTGGAAGCAGTGCTTATAACAGCAATTTTACTTCAGTTACTGGAACTTATGGAACATTAAAAATAGGTGCTAATGGAACATATACTTATGTAGCTGATCAATCAGCGTCTGATGATTTAGATGCCTCAGATACTGCAACTGATAGTTTTACTTATACAGTTTCAGATGGAACAGCGACAGACACTGCAACATTAATCTTTACAGTAACAGGAATTAACGATGCTCCAGTTGCAGTCAACGATACTGATGCAGTTAATGAAGATGCAACAGTTACCAGAACTTCAGGTGATAATTTATTAATGGCTGATGACAGCGATGCTGATGATGATGATAGTTTCACAGTAACTCAAATAGCAGTTACTGGTAGCTCTGATAACGCAGTTACTGCAAATAGTACTTATAATTCTGGTTCACCAGAAACAGTAACAGGAACTTATGGTACACTTACTGTTGGTGCTAATGGAACATATACATATGTAGCTGATCAAAATGCTGCTGATGATTTAGATTTAAACGACCAAGTAACAGATAGTTTCACATATACAATATCGGATGGAACAGCAACAGACACTGCAACATTAATCTTTACAGTAACCGGAATTAATGACGCTCCAGTTGCACAAAATGATGTAGGAGTTATTGTCGAAGATGGAACTTTAACAGTTTCAAATGGTGCTAATGCCAATTTATCAGGAAGTTATGATGCAACAGGTGAACACTCTGGTGATATTATTGATACTAGTTCAAGTTCTCATACAGATAGTGATGCTGATGATAGTGCATCTCTAACTGTTACTGCAATTAGAGTAGGCTCAAGTGAAGGTTCAGGAACAGCAGGATCCATTGGATCTGCTTTAACGGGAACGTATGGTCAATTAACCATTGCAGCAGATGGTTCTTATTCTTATGTAGCCAATCAAGATGCAGCGGATGCATTAGATGCAGGTGACTCAGTCACAGACTCATTTAATTATACATTATCAGATGGAACAGCAACAGATATTGGAGTAATTACAATTACAATTCTTGGAGCAAACGATGCTCCCGTTGCTAATAACGATACTGGTTCAGTAAATGAAGACGCAACCTTGACAGTTTCCTCAGCTTCAAGTGGAGTTACACAAGATAACGATACAGATGTAGATGGTGATGATACAGTTTCATCTTTAACAGTTACACAAATAGCTGTTACTGGAAGTTCAAACTCAAGTGTTACTTCAAGTACTACTTATTCTAATGGAACTTCTGTAACGGGAACTTATGGTACACTGGTTATTGGCGCAAATGGTACTTATACATATGTAGCCGATCAAAGTGCTGCAGATGATTTAGATTTAAATGATACTGCAACAGATAGTTTCACTTACACAGTTTCAGACGGAACAACAACAGACACTGCAACATTAATCTTTACAGTGACAGGTATCAATGATGCTCCAGTTGCAGTCAATGACACCGATGCATTAAATGAAGATGCAACAGTTACCAGAAGTTCAGGTGATAATTTATTAATGGCAGATGATAGTGATGCTGATGATGATGATAGTTTTACTGTTACACAAATTGCAGTAACAGGTGGATCAAATTCAAGTGTAAACTCAAGCACTACTTATTCTAATGGAACTTCAGTAACTGGAACATACGGTACTCTAGTTGTTGGAGCTGACGGATCATATACATATGAAGCAGATCAAAGTGCTGCTGATGATTTAGATTTAAACGACCAAGTAACAGATAGTTTTACATATACAATATCGGATGGAACGGCAACAGACACTGCAACATTAATCTTTACAGTGACAGGAATTAACGATGCTCCAGTTGCAGTCAATGATACTGATGCTGTTAATGAAGATGCCACAGTAACCAGAAGTTCAGGCTCAAGTTTATTAATGGCAGATGATAGTGATGCTGATGATGATGATGCATTTACAGTAACTCAAATTGCAGTAACAGGTGGATCCAATAGTTCAGTTGCTGGAAGTAGTACTTATAACAATAATTTTACCTCAGTTACTGGAACTTATGGAACATTAAAAGTTGGTGCAGATGGAACATATACATATGTAGCCGATCAAAGTGCTGCTGATGATTTAGATGCTTCAGACACTGCAACAGATAGTTTCACTTACACAGTTTCAGATGGAACAGCGACAGACACTGCAACATTAATCTTTACAGTAACTGGTGTTAATGATGTACCAACAGCTTCAGATAAAACAATTTCTACTGCAGAAGATACCCCTTACGTATTTTCAACTTCTGATTTTGGATACACAGATGCAGATGATGACGATGCATTAGTAAGTGTGAAAATTACAACATTAGAAGACGCTGGTGCATTACAATATTATAATGGTAGCGCTTGGGTAGATGTAACTTTAAATCAGGTGATAACAGCAACAGACATTGCTGCTAATAAATTAAGATTAAATCCTACTGCAGATGAGAATGGATCTCCTTACACTACTTTTAATTTTACAGTAAATGATGGTGATGCAGATAGCGCAACTCCAAATACAATTACGGTAAACGTTACTGCTGTTAATGATGCTCCAGTAGCTGACAACGAAACTAATTCAGTGAATGAAGATGCAACAGTAACTGTGACTGATGGAACCTCAGATGTTTTACATGGAGATACTGATGTTGATAGTGGTGATACCTTAACAGTAACTCAAATTGCAGTAACAGGTGGATCAAATAGTTCAGTTGCAAGTTCAAGTTCATATAATTCTAATGGTAGATCAGTAACGGGTACATATGGTACTTTAACTATAGGTGCTGATGGTACTTACACTTACGTTGCAGATCAAAGTGCAGCTGATGATTTAGATGCCTCAGATACTGCAACAGATAGTTTTACTTATACAGTTTCAGATGGAACAGCGACAGACACTGCAACATTAATCTTTACAGTTACAGGAATTAATGATGCTCCTGTAGCAGTTAACGATAGCGATGTAGTTAATGAGGACGCAACAGTAACACAAACTTCAGGCTCAAGTTTATTAATGGCAGATGATAGTGATGCTGATGATGATGATAGTTTTACTGTTACACAAATTGCACTAACAGGTGGATCAAACAGTTCAGTTGCAAGCTCAAGTTCTTACAATAGTAATTTTACTTCAATTACTGGAACTTATGGAACATTAAAAGTTGGTGCTGATGGTACTTATACTTACGTTGCAGATCAATCAGCGTCAGACGATTTAGATGCAAGTGATACTGCAACAGATAGTTTTACTTATACAGTTTCAGATGGAACAGCTACGGATACAGCTACTTTAATCTTTACAGTGACAGGTATCAATGATGCTCCCGTTGCAGTCAACGATACTGATGCATTAAATGAAGATGCCACAGTAACCAGAAGTTCAGGCTCAAGTTTATTAATGGCAGATGATAGTGATGCTGATGATGATGATGCATTTACAGTAACTCAAATTGCAGTAACAGGTGGATCAAACAGTTCAGTTGCAAGCTCAAGTTCTTATAATTCAAGTGGGACTCAAGTTACAGGTACATACGGTACACTTACTGTTGGTGCTGATGGTACTTATACATATGTAGCCGATCAAAGTGCTGCTGATGATTTAGATTTAAACGACCAAGTAACAGATAGTTTTACTTATACAGTTTCAGATGGAACGGCAACGGATACTGCAACATTAATCTTTACAGTAACTGGTGTTAATGATGTGCCAACTGCATCTGATAATGCAGTTACTACAAACGAAGATACCCCTTATGTATTTTCAGCATCAGATTTTGGATACACAGATGCAGATGATGATGATGCATTAGTAAGTGTAAAAATTACAACTTTAGAAGATGCTGGTGCATTACAATATTATAATGGTAGCGCTTGGGTAGATGTAACTTTAAATCAGGTGATAACAGCAACAGACATTGCTGCTAATAAATTAAGATTAAATCCTACTGCAGATGAGAATGGATCTCCTTACACTACTTTTAATTTTACAGTAAATGATGGTGATGCAAGTAGTTCAACACCTAATACTATTACGGTAAATGTAACAGCAGTTAATGATACTCCAACAGCTACTGATGATACAGCTAGTGTTAATGAAGATGCTACTACAACCATTTCATCTGCATCAAGTGGAGTAATAGATGACAATGATACAGATCCAGATTCATCAGATACTTTAACTTTAACTAACGTTGCTCATACAAATGGAAACACAGAAAGCGTTACATCGAGCACCACTTATTTAAATGGTCAATCAATTACTGGAACTTATGGTACTTTAACTATAGGTGCTGATGGTACTTACACTTACGTTGCAGATCAAAGTGCAGCTGATGATTTAGATGCTTCAGACACTGCAACAGATGTCTTTACCTATACACTATCAGATGGAACAGCAACCGATACTGCAACAATTACAATAACAGTGACCGGAGTGAACGATGCTCCCGTTGCAGTCAATGATACTGATGCTGTTAACGAAGATGCAACAGTTACCAGAACTTCAGGTGATAATTTATTAATGGCAGATGATAGTGATGCTGATGATGATGATAGTTTTACCGTAACTCAAATTGCAGTAACAGGAGCTTCTAATTCTTCAGTTGCAAGCTCAAGTTCTTATAATAGCAATTTTACTTCAATTACTGGAACTTATGGAACATTAAAAGTTGGTGCTGATGGAACATACACTTACGTTGCAGATCAAAGTGCTGCTGATGATTTAGATGCTTCAGATACTGCAACAGATAGTTTCACTTATACAGTTTCAGACGGAACAGCTACTGACACTGCAACATTAATCTTTACAGTGACAGGAATTAACGATGCTCCAGTTGCGGATAATGAAACAAATTCAGTAAATGAAGATGCAACACTTACAGTCACAGATGGAACTTCAGATGTTTTACATGGAGATACGGATGTAGATGACAGCGCATCTCTAACAGTTTCAGCAATTAGAACTGGAGCGGAAGGCGGAAGTGGAACTGCAGGCTCAATTGGTTCTGGTTTAACTGGTACTTATGGAACTTTAACTTTAGCAAGTGATGGAACATATACATATGTAGCCGATCAAAGTGCTGCTGATGATTTAGATTTAAACGACCAAGTAACAGATAGTTTTACTTATACAGTTTCAGATGGAACGGCAACGGATACTGCAACAATTACAATAACAGTGACAGGTATCAATGATGCTCCAGTTGCAGTCAATGATACTGATGCTGTTAACGAAGATGCGACAGTTACAAGAAGTTCAGGATCAAGTTTATTAATGGATGATGATAGTGATGCTGATGATGATGATAGTTTTACCGTAACTCAAATTGCAGTAACAGGAGCTTCTAATTCTTCAGTTGCAAGCTCAAGTTCTTATAATTCAAGTGGGACTCAAGTTACAGGTACATACGGTACACTTACTGTTGGTGCTGATGGAACATACACTTACGTTGCGGATCAAAGTGCTTCAGACGATTTAGATGCTTCAGATACTGCAACAGATAGTTTCACTTATACAATATCGGATGGAACAGCAACAGACACTGCAACATTAATCTTTACAGTAACTGGAATTAATGACATTCCAACAGCATCAAACAATACAGTTTCAACACAAGAGGATACCCCTTACGTATTTTCAACTTCTGATTTTGGCTACACAGATACAGATGATGATGATGCATTAGTAAGTATAAAAATTACAACATTAGAAAGTGCTGGTGCATTACAATATTATAATGGTAGCGCTTGGGTAGATGTAACCTTAAATCAAGTAATAACAGCAACCGATATCTCAAATAATTATTTAAGATTAAATCCTACTGAAAATGAAACAGGCTCACCCTATACAACAATTGGTTTTTCTGTAAATGATGGAGATGCGGACAGTTCATCTTCGTATACAATGACCGTTAATGTAATCAATACAAATGATGCTCCAGTAGCTGACAACGAAATTAATTCAGTGAATGAAGATGCAACGGTCACAGTCACCGATGGAACTTCAGATGTTTTACATGGAGATACGGATGCTGATAGTGACACTTTAACAGTAACTCAAATTGCAGTAACAGGTGGATCCAATAGTTCAGTTGCTGGAAGTAGTACTTATAACAGCAATTTTACTTCAGTTACTGGAACTTATGGAACATTAAAAATAGGTGCTAATGGAACATATACTTATGTAGCTGATCAATCAGCGTCAGACGATTTAGATGCCTCAGATACTGCAACAGATAGTTTCACTTACACAGTTTCAGATAGTAATGCGACAGACACTGCAACATTAATCTTTACAGTAACTGGTGTTAATGATGTGCCAACAGCATCAAACAATGCAGTTTCAACAGAAGAGGATACACCATATGTATTTTCAACATCTGATTTTGGCTACACAGATGCAGATGATGACGATGCATTAGTAAGTGTAAAAATTACAACATTAGAAGACGCTGGTGCGTTGCAGTATTACAATGGATCAAACTGGGTAGATGTAACCTTAAATCAAGTAATAACTGCAACAGATATCTCAAATAGTTATTTAAGATTAAATCCTACTGCAGATGAAAATGGATCTCCTTATACAACAATTGGTTTCTCTGTAAATGATGGCGATGCAGATAGTGCTTCAAGTTACACTATGACAATTAACGTAACCGCTATAAATGATAATCCAGTTGCTGATAATGAAACGAATACCGCAACAGAAGGCACTACTACAACAGTCACAGACGGGACTTCAGATATTCTCTATGGCGACACAGATACAGAGGGAGATACATTAGAAATATCAGGCATAAGAACAGGAACAGAGTCTGGCTCTGGAACATTTGGAGCAATAGCTACACCTTTAACTGGTACTTATGGATCTTTAACAATTAATTCAGATGGAACATATAGTTATACGCCTAATGATGTTTTAGGTAGTGGAGAAACTGGAATAGATTATTTTACATATACAGTCTCTGACGGTAATGGTGGAACAGATACAGGACAACTTTCTATAACGGTTACAGGTGCTAATGATGCCCCAGTTGGTGTTAATGATAGTAATACAATTGATATAGCAGCAACTTCAACTTTAACAGTCACAAATGACTCTGAAAAAGATGTGTTAACTAACGATACTGATCCAGACTCAAATGATACATCAATAGTAACTGAGATAAGAACAGGATCAACGGAAGGCTCAGGTACTGCTGGAACATTAGGGGAGGCATTAATTGGAACTTATGGTTCTTTGATAATGAACTCAAATGGTAGTTACACATATATAGTTAATGAAGGTTTAAAAGATACATTGGATCCAGGTGAAATAGTTTATGAATATTTTAATTATACAGTTAGAGATGGTAGTGGTGTTACGGATACAAGTTCAATTGTATTAAAATTACAAAATGGTGGTGGTGTTGTTAAAGAAATTAGAGAAAAGAAAGCTGAAAGAATTATTATAAATCAAGCTAGAATGGAAGCAAGGGTTCAAGTTGAAAATACTTTCACAGAACTAAATCAATCAACAGAATTTGATTTAAATAATTTTGAATTTGAACAAACTGCAAGAAAAACAGATTATTCCCAAGGTCTTAAATTAGTTGATTTAGTTGCCGAAACAGACTCTCTTCAAATTTCTGAAGGAGAACTTTCAAACCTTAAAGTTAAAGACAAACAAGAAGGTTTAAAATTGAAATTTGGTGTCATGAATGAAGCCGACAATGAGATTGTTAAATTTGATGGAAAAATGAGTGATGGTTCTGCATTACCTGAGTGGATTAAAATTAATCCTAAAACAGGTCAAACAACCACAAATATTCCAGAAGGTGTAGATAAAGTTGAAATTATGATTATTGCAACGGATAAAAACAATGAAACTCGAGAAATTGCAGTTGAGATTGATCCTGAAAAAATAAAACAAGATAGAAAAATTATCAAACAAGCAAAAAGAACAAATTCTTCAATTACTGTTAATGAAGACGGTACGGTTAATATTGTAAAACAAAATGAAGATGGATTAGTTGAAAGATCATTTAACAAAACATTAAATTTTAACAATCAAGCAGATATCAATGAAATTATTGAAACGTTTAAACCAGAAACAATTTTTCAACTTAAACCTTTAAATATTGGAAATGATTTAATTATAGATTTGCCCAATGAGCTAAAAGGTAATTTTAATAATACTAAACTTGTTCTTAAAGATGGAACCGAAGTACCTGACTGGCTTGAGTATGATCCTGTAACGGGTCAAATTATTGCAGAAAATCCACCTGAAGATGTTTCTCAATTAGAATTAAAACTTATTATTGAGCAGGATGGAAAAATTATTGTAAAAGATTTAGAAATTGATTTACAAGAGCAAAATGTATCCCAAAATTTTGATGGGGGTGAAAATAATAAATTTGTTACTTTAAGCGACCAATTAGATAAAGAATTTAATGATTGGGAAGATTATGGTAATGACCTTATTAATAGACTATAAAATAACTTAGCCTCATGAAACAATTACTATTTATATTATTCATTTATTTATCATTTTTAAACCCTGTTCATTCTGAAGAAAGGGAAGCTCGAGGTTTAGTGAGCGCAACGGAGAAAGTTTCCATTTCCAGTGAAATTGCTGCAAGAGTTCAAAGTATTAATTTTTTATTAGGGGATGCCTTTAAAGAAGGGGATGTGCTGATTAGTTTTGATTGTGAAATTTATAAAGCACAAAAAGATGTAATTAAAGCCGAACATGAGAGTGCAAGAATACAATTAGAAAATGATAAAGAATTATTAGAACTAAGATCAATTGGTAAACTTCAATACCAATTAACAGTTTCAAATTATGAAAAGGCTAAAGCAGAATTGAGTATTGCAACTTTAAATGTGGATCGATGTGAAATCATTGCTCCTTATGATGGAAAAGTGATGGATGTTTATACAACTATTTTTACCAGTATAGAACAAAGACAACCCTTAATGGACATTGTTGGGGATGGATTATTAGAAGCTGAAATTGTTGCTCCAAGTAATTGGCTTAAATGGTTAAAAAAAGGACATAACGTAAAAATCATTATTGATGAAACTGGAGAAACGTTAGATGCAACCGTTATTAGTTTAGGAGCTACAGTGGATGCAATTAGTCAAACAATAGAATTAAAAGCACAGTTTAATGAAAAATACGATTCATTAATACCTGGAATGAGTGGGATCGTTAAATTTTGAGTGAAGATAAAAACATAAAAGTTGCTCGGTTATTTGGTTTAGAAAAAAAAGCAAGAGAAGCAAGATCTCAAGACGAACTACATTTTGTAATCGCAAATGAGACAAGACAAATTATCGATTATATCAGTGCGTTTTTATTATTAAAAACACCAGCGGATAAATTTAATATTAAAGCAACCTCTGATTTAGCTACAGTTGATAGAACGTCACCTTTACTTACTTTTATAGAAAACTTTGTGAACAACGATAAATCGTTAAGTGATAAAGAAATTCAAAATTTAGAATTAGACAAAATTGCTAAAAATATTAATTCTGAGAAACCAAAAAATTTACCCGAAAACATTTTATTTATTCCAATTATTTCACCTCAAAAAGGCCTACAAGGTTATTTATTATTAGTAAGAAGTGAAAAATTTTCTGAAAACGAAATTGAACTTGCCGGACATTTGTCTTCAACTTATGGTCATGCTTTTAATTCGTTCTTAAAAGATTTTTCAATTAAAAATCATTATAAAAAATATTTAACTGGAAAAAAATCATGGAAAATTTATGCAGCTATTTTTATAATTTTAATTTTACCTATTCGAATAACCAGTACGGCTCCAGTTGAGGTTATAGCAAAAAATCCAAGCTTAGTTACTTCACCATTTGATGGGGTGGTTAAAAATATTGTAGCAAGTAATAACGATAAAATTAAGCAAGGTGATTTATTGGTTTTATTAGAAGATATCGAACTTAAGAATAATTTAAATATTACAAACCAATCCCTTCAAGTAGCTCAAAAAGAACTTCTTCGAAGCAGACAATCATCCTTTACGAATAATGAGGAAAAAGCTCGATTAGCAGAATTAGTGGCACAAGTTGAATTAAAAAAAGTAGAAGTAGCATCAGCACAAGAAAAGCTAAAAAATACAAAATTATTTGCAAAACAAAAAGGAATTGCAATTGTAGATCAAAAAAATGATTGGCAAGGACGACCCGTTGCAGTGGGTGAAAAAATTATGACTGTTGCAAATCCTGATGAAGTTGAGTTTTTGATATGGTTGCCGGTTAAAGACTCGTTAGTGATTAAAGAAAATTCTAAAGTTAAAGTGTTTTTAGACATCAATCCAATTAGCTCGTTAAAAGGAAAACTTTTAAGATCTTCTTACGAACCTTCTTTGTCTCCTGAAGAAATATTATCTTATAAATTAGGAGCTAGTTTTGAGGGAAAAAAACCTCCAAGAATAGGATTGAGAGGAACGGCTAAAGTTTATGGTTCAAGGGTTTTTCTATTCTATTATGTTCTTAGAAAACCAATTACTTTTGTAAGACAACTTATAGGAATATGATCGTTCCTTATCTAAGACAAGATTTAGAAGTTTTTCGTGGTAATAGCCGTGAAGATGGTTCACCCGCATGGCTTTTATATGATGCAATTCGAAATAAATACTTCACACTTGGTTTAACGGCTTTTAAACTTATTAAAAACTGGAGTGGAGGTGAAGATATTAAAAACTTTGAAAAGAAAATTAATTCATCAGGAATTGAAACCAGTGAAGATGAAATAAAAAGTTTTATTAGTTTTCTTCACCAAAATAATTTAATTGTCCAACCTTCCGGTCAAAACATTAGCTATTTACTACAACAAAAAAATAGCATGAAGAAGAGCTGGTTATTATATTTAATACACAGTTATCTATTTTTTAAAATTCCATTATTTAAACCAGACAATTGGCTTTCTAAAACTTTAAAATATGTAAAATATTTTGGTTCAAAACGATTTAGAAATATTACTTACTTCTTTGGTTTTGTTGGTTTATTTTTAGTCGCTCAACAATTTGAAACCTTTAAAAGTACTTTTCTATATTTCTTTTCTTTTCAAGGGTTAATGCTTTATTTCTTAACTTTAGTTTTTGTAAAATGTCTTCATGAATTAGGACATGCTTATATTGCAAAACACTATGGCTGTAGAGTATCTGCAATTGGAATAGCTTTTTTAGTTTTTTTTCCATTTTTATATACCGATACAACTGATGCTTGGAGACTTAGAAATCACAAAGAAAGATTATTAATTAACTTTGGTGGTATACTTACAGAATTACATCTAGCGTTATTTGCAACTTTTATTTGGGGAATTTTACCTGAGGGTGGATTTAAAAGTGCAGCCTTTTTCATTGCAACAACATCATGGATTTCATCCTTAACGATTAATGTAAGTCCTTTCATGAGATTTGATGGCTACTATGTTTTTTCCGATTGGTTAAAAGCTGAAAATTTACAACCTCGTTCATTTGCTCTTGCAAGGTGGAAAATAAGGGAAACTTTATTTGGTCTTAATCATAGTCCTCCAGAAGAAATTAACCCCTCAAGAAGATGGACTTTTATCGTTTATGCTTGGGCGACATGGCTGTATCGATTTTTTCTATTTTTAGGTATTGCACTTTTAGTTTATCACCTAGCATTTAAATTTTTAGGAATCATACTGTTTGCGGTTGAAATTTATTGGTTCATTATGTTACCGGTAATTCGTGAAGTGAATAATTGGTACAAATTAAAATCTGAAATAAAATTTAACAAACAAACCAAAAGAACTTTAATCATTATTACTGCTTTATTAATGGTTTTATTCTTACCCTGGAAGTCATCTTTAAAAATACCTGCAGTATATATTTCTGAGCAGTATTTAAAAATTTACGCACCTTATCCTTCAATGATTAAAAGAATATTAGTTGAAAAAGATGATGAAGTTGAAAAAGGACAAAATCTAATTGAACTTTATTCGCCTGATTTAGAGAATGAAATTATTTCATTAAGAAGAAATATAAAACTAATCAAGACAAAGATTAATCGATTAAGTAATTCAGCAGGAAATATGGATCAATACTTAACGTTACAACAAAGATTAATTGCTCTACAAACAGAATTATCTGGTCTTACAAAAGTTCAAAATAAGCTTTTAATTAAAGCACCCATTAAAGGAAAGATAAAAGATTTTTATAATTTATCTGAAGATATGTGGGTTAGTAATTTAGATCAACTTTTAGGTATTGTTCAATTCGGTACTGGAAAAGTAAAAGGATTTATTAAAGAAGAACAAATAGATCGATTTTTAGAAAAAAACCCAGCTGTCTTTATTCCAAACGATGGAATTCATGATAAAGTTTATTTAGTTTCAAAATCACTAGATTTATCTGCTGTTAATAATCTTCCTTACATTTCATTAAGCTCAATTCATAATGGTCCAGTTGCTATAAGAAATTTTACAGGAGGAAAATTTCAATATCGTCCACAAACAGCACATTATATTGCAGACTTCAAACTTGCGAAACGTAGTAAAATTCAATTCGAATTACCTGGTTATGTTCATATTGAAGGGAGTCGATACAGCCCTTTTACAAAATTGTTTAAAAATATTATTGCTATTCTTGTAAGAGAAAGTGGTTTTTAAATATCATTAGTTTATTAAACCTAAAATGGACGTCTTTTGATATAAAAAAATACATCAAATCAATTATAATTTTAAAAATGAAAGTTATAAATAATAAAAAAGGTTTTACCTTAGTTGAATTATTAGTGGTAGTTGCCATCATTGGTATTTTATCATCTGTCGGGGTTGTTGCTTATAATGGGTATACAGCTGGGGCTAAAGAAACAGCTTGCAAAGGTAATTTTAGAACCATAGTTAAAGCTGTTTATGAAAATATAATGTGGTGTGAGCTTAACCCAACAATTAATTTTTTGTGGAGTTCACAACAATCTCGAGAATATGATTGTGGTAATTTGGAGGAAGAAAACTATAACAGAAACTTAAATGCAACTTCAGAAGAAATATTAGCCAAGCTTACTGTAAATCAACTTGGTAATATGGATAGAATTAGAGAGCTTGCCGCTGCAAGAGGGCAAGAGACAAAATTAGATTCAAGATCAACACTTAAAACGATGACTAATCCCTACACTGGTTATACTGTTCTTGATGCTGCTTCACCCAATGCATATTATTATGGAGATAAATATGATCAGAGAGGTAAAGTAACTCTTGGAAAAAAAGATAGTAGTGGAAATGAATTAGGCTTTGCAAATTGGAAGGCGGAGGAAGAGGGACAACTGTTTCTAATAACTAAATGTCGTGATAAAGTGATAGAATACGAATTTGATATCTATTGAAAATTTATATGTTTTCTTAAAATGGATAAATAATTAACATAAAATACTTCTTTCCATTTTCATATTTAATGTCTATAAGATACTACCATGGCGCGATATATCTTTGTCACCGGCGGTGTGGTTTCTTCCCTTGGTAAAGGTCTCTCTTCAGCATCATTAGCTTATCTATTACAATCAAGAGGTTACAAAGTTAGAATTAGAAAACTAGATCCGTATTTAAATGTAGATCCAGGAACTATGAGCCCATTTCAACATGGAGAAGTTTTTGTAACCGATGATGGAGCTGAAACAGATTTAGATTTAGGTCACTATGAAAGATTTTCAGGAGTGTCTGCAAAAAAATCAGATAATATTACAACAGGAAAAATTTATAGCGATGTTCTTAGAAAAGAAAGAAAAGGAGAATATTTAGGAAAAACTGTCCAAGTTATTCCACATATTACTGATCGTATAAAACAATTTATCAAACACGATTCATCCAAAGAAGATTTTGTTATTTGTGAAATAGGTGGAATAGTAGGGGATATAGAAAGCCTGCCATTTGTAGAGGCGATTAGACAATTTGCAAATGATGTGGGTAAAAAAAATGCTTTATTTGTTCATTTAACTTTAGTTCCTTACCTTAAAGCATCAGATGAAATTAAAACAAAACCTACACAACATTCTGTAAAAGAATTAAGAAGCCTTGGTATACAACCAGATATCATCATTTGTAGATCGGAAAGACCTATTCCATTAGATCATAGAAAAAAAATATCATTATTTTGTAATGTGGATATTAAAAATGTAATTCAAACTGTTGATGTTAAAACTATTTATGAAGCTCCAATTAGTTTCAATAGAGAAAACTTAGATAAACAGGTGCTTGAATATTTTAAAATTAAATCAAGGAAAAAAGTTAATTTAAATCCTTGGAAAAAGATTACAAAAATAGTTTTACAAACAAAAAAATCTATTAATATTGCAATAATTGGTAAATACGTTGACCTTAAGGATGCTTACAAATCCTTAGATGAAGCACTAACTCATGGTGGTATTGATAACAATTTAAAGGTTAACTTAGTCAGAATAGATTCTGAAAATTTAAAAATTTCTGAAATAAAAAATAAATTAAAGGGAGTTTCTGGAATTTTAATACCAGGAGGATTTGGCAAAAGAGGTACAGAGGGTAAAATTGAAGCAATTAAGTTTGCACGAGAAAAAAAGATACCTTTTTTTGGAATTTGTTTTGGAATGCAAATGGCTATTATTGAATTTGCTAGAAATAAGTTAAAAATTAAAAAAGCTACATCAAGTGAGTTTGGAAACACCGGTACTCCAATTATTGGTTTAATTACAGAATGGAATAGAGATGGAAAATTAATAAAAGGAACAGATAAAGATCTAGGTGGTACGATGAGACTTGGTCTTTATGAGGCTAAATTAAAAGAAAATTCATTAATTAAAAAAATCTATAAATCAAGATCAATCCAAGAAAGACACAGACATAGATACGAAGTTAATATAAGCTATAAAGACCAATTTGAAAAAAATGGCTTAATTTTTTCAGGGCTATCTCCAGATAAAAGACTGCCAGAGATTATTGAGTTAAAAAACCATCCTTGGTTTATAGCAGTTCAATTCCATCCTGAATTTAAATCTAGACCTTTAGCACCACATCCTTTATTCTCATCATTTATCAAGGCTGCAAAAAATTATAAATGAAAAATATTAAAGTAAATTGTGGAAATATTGAAATCGCAAATAATAATAAAATTTGCATTATTGCGGGTCCTTGCCAACTTGAAACCGAGCAACATGCCATGGATATGGCGGGTAAAATCAAAGAAATTACTTCAAAATTTAATATGGGTTTTATTTATAAAACCTCATTTGATAAAGCTAATAGAACAAGTTTAAAGGGTCAAAGAGGTGCGGGTCTCGAACAATCTTTACCTATTTTTGATAAGATTAAAAAAGAATTAAATGTTCCGATTTTAACAGACATACATAATGCTGAGCAATGTTCTGTAGTAGCTCCTTATGCTGATGTATTACAAATTCCAGCTTTCTTATGTAGGCAAACAGATTTATTAATTGCTGCTGCAAAAACGAATAAAATTATAAATGTTAAAAAAGGTCAATTCCTAGCACCATGGGATATGGTTAATGTTACAAAAAAAATTTCAGACTCGGGTAATAATAACATTTTAGTTACAGAAAGAGGAGCAAGCTTTGGTTATAATACTCTTGTCTCTGACATGAGATCTCTACCCATAATGGCAAAAAATGGTTATCCTGTTATTTTTGATGCCACACATTCAGTTCAACAACCTGGAGGCCTAGGCGAGACTAGTGGTGGTCAAAGAGAGTTTGTTGAGTACTTAGCAAGAGCTGCGGTTGCTGTAGGTGTTGCGGGTGTTTTTATTGAAACACATCAAGACCCAGATAATGCTCCATCTGATGGACCTAACATGGTTCCATTAGATAAATTAGAAAAATTATTATCTCAATTATTTGAAATAGATAATCTGATTAAAAAATAAATGAGTAAGATTTTAAAGATTAAAGCTCGTCAAGTTTTTGATAGTAGAGGAAACCCCACAATTGAAGCTGAAGTTTATTCAAAAAAATTAAGTGCGTCTGCCATTTGTCCATCGGGTGCTTCAACCGGAACTTATGAAGCATTTGAAAAAAGAGACGATAACAATAAAAAATATTTAGGTAAAAGTGTTTTAGGTACAGTCAATTTAGTTAATACGAAAATTTCAAAAAAATTAATAGGTACAAATATTCATGATCAAACACGTATTGATACAATCTTAATTAATCTTGATGGTACTAGGCAAAAAACAAATTTAGGTGCTAATGCAATTTTAGCTGTATCAATGGCTGCTAAAAAGCTTTCAGCAAAGATTAAGAATGTTCCACTGTATAAAACTTTTTTAGTAAAAAATAATTATAAATTACCATATCCATTAATGAATATTATTAATGGTGGAGCACATGCTAATAACGGATTAAGAATTCAAGAGTTCATGATTAGACCCGATAAAGCTAAGAGTTTTTCAGAAGCTATGAGAATATGCTTTGTTGTAATTAATAACTTAAAAAAGCTAATTATAAAGAAAGGGTTGTCAACATCTGTAGGAGATGAGGGGGGCTTTGCTCCAATGATTAGTAATAATGAAAAAGCTTTAGATTTAGTTGTTGCTGCAATTAATAAGTCTGGTTTTAAAAATGGCAAAGATGTTTCGATTTGCTTAGATGTAGCGGCAAATGAATTAATGAAGAAAGATAAGTATTCTATTCATTCAAAAAAATTTGTTTCGGTAGATCAATCTATTAAAGAATATAAGAAAATAATAAATAAATACAAAATTAAATCTATTGAAGATCCATTTGGAGAAAATGATTGGATGGCATGGAGTAAATTAATGAAAAATACTAATAATGTGCAAATAGTTGGAGATGATTTGTATGTAACTAATTTAGAAAGACTTAAAAAAGGCTTTTTAAATAATTCTTCAAACTCTATATTAATTAAACTCAATCAAATAGGAACAGTTTCAGAAACACTTGAAGTTATAAAGTTTGCACAAATTATTGGATATAAAACAATAATTTCTCATAGATCTGGAGATAGCGAAGACACTTTTATAGCAGACCTGGCTGTAGGTACAAATTCAAATCAAATAAAAACTGGATCTTTAGCTAGATCAGAACGTGTTGCAAAATATAATCAATTATTACGTATAGAAGAAGAGCTTGGAAAAAAAGCATCAATGAGTAAAATTCATTAATGCTGGGGAAATTAAAAAAAAATTATTTTTTATTAATCTCTACTTTTTTAATACTTTATTTTTTCTTTAACCTTCTAGATGGTGAAAGAGGTCTTTTTTCTTATTTTAAAAAAAAAGAAATTTTAGTTAATTTAAAAATTGAAGAAGCTAATTTATCTAATAAAATCAAAGAGCTTGAATTTAAAAACTCTTTATTAAGTACTAAATTAGACCTAGATTATGTTGAAACCTTAATTAGAGAAAAATTTATGTTTGGCAAAGAAGGAGAGACCCTTTATATAATTAAAAAGAATGACAACTAAGCCAAGACATCCAGAAAAAGTTAACAAACCTTTAAATCCAATCAAAAAAAAACCTGATTGGATAAGATCTAAACTTGTTAATAGTAAAGAGTTTTTTCTAACAAAAACAATTGTTAATAATAATAATTTAGTAACGGTATGTCAGGAAGCTAACTGTCCAAATATCACAGAATGTTGGAGCAAAAGACATGCAACATTTATGATAATGGGTGATACTTGCACAAGAGCATGTGCTTTTTGTGATGTAAAAACAGGCAAGCCAGGAAAACTAGACTCATTAGAACCCGTTAAAATAGCTGAAGCCGTAAAAAAATTAAATTTAAAACATGTCGTAATCACTTCCGTTGATAGAGATGATCTCGACGATGGAGGATCAAATCATTTTTTTGAGGTAATTGATCAAACAAGAAAAAAAAATCCTAATACATCAATTGAAGTTTTAACACCTGATTTTCTAAGAAAAGGAGATGCTTATAAAAAAGTACTAGAAGCTAATCCTGATGTTTTTAATCATAACATTGAAACTGTGCCTAGACTTTATTTAAAAGTAAGACCAGGCTCTAGATATTTTTCATCATTAGAACTCTTAAAGAATGCAAAATTAGTTAATAAAAATGTTTTCACAAAATCAGGATTAATGGTTGGATTAGGTGAAAATAAAGAGGAGATCATTCAAGTGATGGATGATCTAAAAGCAGCTGATGTAGATTTTTTAACTATTGGTCAATACTTGCAACCCTCTGTAAGACATCACCCTTTAGATCGTTATTACCATCCAGATGAATTTAAAGAGTTAGAAACTATTGCAAAATCAAAAGGATTTTTATTAGTTTCATCGACACCTTTAACTAGATCTTCCTATCATGCAGATGAAGATTTTGCTAAACTTCAACATAATAGAATTAACAATCATTAATGCCTAAGGCATCAGTTAAAAGAAGTATAAATAAAAAAAAAAATAAACTTATTGAGTTTGTTTTGGATATCGAAAAATATCCAGAATTCATCCCTTTTTGCCTAGACTCAAAAGTCTACGATAGAAAAGATGAAAATAATCAAATTTTAATCATAGCAGATTTAACAATTGGAAAGGGTCCTTTTAGCGATACTTATAAAAGTGACGTTAGATTTAATAAAAAAGATGACACGATTAATGTTACTAATTTAGATGGACCACTAAAACACTTACAAAATAATTGGAAATTTATAGAAAATAATAACATCACTGAGGTTTATTTTGATGTTGATTTTGAAATTAAAAATAAGTTTTTAAATTTGTTAATGGAAAAATCTTTTGAATTTGGTTTAAATAAAATTGCTGATGCTTTTCAAAAAAGAGCTGAAACAGTATAAAAAATTTAAAAAACTGCTCAAATTAAAGAGCTAACAATATCCAAGGCCCTTTTAACTGAAGCTTTTTGAATTGAGCTTCTTGTTTTTTGTTTAAAAATATTTTTTGTTATCACCAATTTATTGGATCTTTTTACTCCTATATAGACTAATCCGATGGGTTTGTTTTTAGTTCCACCATTAGGACCTGCAATTCCAGTGACAGATACATTTATTTGAGCTTTAGATATCTTTGCTAAATTCTTAACCATAGCCTCACAACATTCAGCGCTAACAGCACCATATTTTTCGATAATACTTTTATTTACATTTAAAATATTGATTTTTGCTTGATTAGAATAGGTAATAAGACCTATGTTGAATACTTTAGATGCACCACTAATAGAAGTAATAGATGCAGCTAACATCCCTCCTGTGCATGACTCGGCAAAAGATATTTTAAGTTTTTTTTTGATTAATTTTTTTACAATATTTTTCATTATAAAATATAATTCTTTAAAATCATGAAACACACAAGGGTTAGAACCACATAAAAACCAGCACAGATATCATCCATAATTACACCAAAACTATTCTTAAAGTTTTTATCAAAAAAGTTTACAGGAAATGGCTTCATGATATCAAAATATCTAAAAAGAATAAAAAATAGAGTATAATAAACAATAGCTTCACCCCCATCTTTTGTTGTTCCATGAGATATCTCATAAAGATATATGGGTATCGATTGACCTAAAAATTCATCAATTATGATTTCACCTGGATCCTTATTTTCACTATTTTCTATATGACTTGAAACGGCATAAAATGAGTAAATAAATATTAATATCAAGCCAAATAAAATTATATTTGGTGAAATATTTAGAGTGTGGAATAGATGATAAAGAATAATTACAGTCGCTAGTGACCCAAATGTTCCAGGCATATATCTAATTTTACCAAGACCAAACATAGTAACTAATAATGAGTTGAAAGATTTAATCATTTTTAATAACAGAAGCTATTACTTCACAAGCTATAGCTTTTTCTTTACCAATTACACCTAACTTTTCAGTTGTTTTACCTTTTATATTAATTTGAGTGGGAGAGATATTACAAATTTTTGCAATACAGTTTATTATTTTTTTTTTATATTTTTGAATTTTAGGTTTTTGAGTAATTATATTTATATCAAGATTATTGATTAGGTAGCCTTTTTTTAGAGTTTGCTTAATTATTTCACTTAATAGAATTGTAGATCTAATATTTTTAAATTTCTTATTCTTATCTGAGAATTTTTCACCAATATCACCCATAGAACACGCTCCAAGTATAGCATCTGTTACAGCATGTAACACAGGATCTCCATCAGAATGACCTAATGTGCCAATAGGTGAGGGTATTTTAACCCCACCTAAATAAAGTTTTTTGTTAGGCACTAACCTATGAACATCAAAACCTATTCCAAATTTTATTAAATTATTAAATTTAATATCTGAATTTATTGTAATTTTATTATTAGTAGTTTCGCCCTTTATAATCTTTATTTTTTTACCAGCTCTTACAAATAAGTTAGCATCATCAGTAACTTCCTTACTTTTGTTATTTTGAAGTTCAAAAAGTTTTTTATAGTTAAAAGCTTGAGGTGTTTGGATTAAGTAAATATTTTCTCTTTTTAAATTTTTAACATTATTTGATATTTTCTGCTTAACTGTATCTGCAGTTTGAATTGCAGGAATTACACAATCATTTGATTTTAATTCATTCATTAATTTATTTAAAAGTTTTAAAGAAAAATTTGGTCTTGCAGCATCATGAATTATTACATTTTTAAAATTATTTTCTTTAATACTTTTTAAGGCATTATAAGCAGACTCTGCTCTTGTTTTTCCACCTGTGATAATTTTGATGTTTTTAATATTAAGGTTCTTGATAAAATTTTTGTGTTTTTTATTTACTACCAGAACAATTTTATTAAATTTATTAAAAACTTTAGCTTTATCAATTGAATGCAATAATAAAGGTTTACCTTTATAATTTGTGTAGGGTTTTGGAATATTTGAATTAAATCTTTTACTTTCACCTCCAGCAAGTATTATAAAGCAACTATTCATGATAAAAATATATAACACATTATATTGTTCAAAATGATTGATTTTATTAAAAAAAATATATTCATCATTGTAGTATTTTTAATTACTTTATTCATAGGTTTTATAACTTTTTTAACGTTTATTGATAAAAGTTTTTTAAAATTATCTGATGACAATCTCCAACTATTATTAATTGGAAATATTGCATTGTTAATACTTCTTTTTTTTATGATATTTTCAGAAGTAAGAAATTCTTTAAAGATAGATGTTGATGTAAGTGGCTCTAAAGCCAATAGAAAATATATAACATTCTTTGCATTATTTACTTTAATTCCTTCGATTTTAATTTCTTTATTTTCATTATTTCTCCTTTCATTTGCTCTTGATAAATATTTAGATAAAAAAATAACAACAGCTGTTAATAATTCTTATGAAATTGCAAAAAGCTATACTGAGGAAGTTAGAACAAAAACACAATCAGAAATAATTTTAATAGCATTTGATTTAAACAAAAGTATCAATTTTTTAAATACAAATATTAATCAATTTAAAAGTTTTCTTAAAACTCAAAAACTAATTAGAGGTATGGATGAAGTTCATATTATCGAAGGTAATGGAAATTTATATTTATCAACTTTAGAAGATACTACTTTATATACACCTCCTTTAAGTGATGCTTTAGAAATGGTCCAAAATGATAAAAGACCACTTAAGATTATTAATGCTTATAAAAATCAAACAGCATCCATTATAAAGCTTGAAAACTTTGAAGGTAAGTATTTATATATAGTAAAGTATTTAGATAAAAAAATTTCTCAATATTTACTAGAATCTCAAGAAGCTCTTAATTTTTACTACACAGTTTTAAATAAACAAACTGGGATTAAGATATCATTTGTATTTATTTATCTAGTTATAGTTTCACTATTATTATTTTTATCCATATCAATAGCTATAAGATTTTCATCAAGATTTTTTAGGTCTATTAATAATTTAATTATTGCATCTTCTAATATTGGAAAAGGTAATCTAGATATTAAAGTACCAGAAATTAAAACTGATAAAGACATGGAGATTTTAAATCAAAATTTTAATTTAATGATAGATAAATTAAAATCACAACAAGAAAAAATTATAATAAAAGAAAGACATGAAGCTTGGGAAAATTTAGCTAGAAAATTAGCTCATGAAATTAAAAATCCACTCACACCTATTCAATTAACTATCGATAAATTGAAAAATAGATATTCTGAAAAAATAGCAGATCATGAAAAAGAAGATTTTTCCAAAAGTTTATTAATTATTGGAAAGCAAATTAAACAAATTGAAAATTTAGTTAATGAATTTTCAGATTTTGCAAGAATGCCAAAACCAATTCTCAAAAATAACAACTTAGTTTCTTTGATAAAAGATAATGTTAAATTAATAAATGAATTAGATAATGAAATCATAATTGATTTTAAACCAAGTAAATCTAAAATTATTTTAAACTCTGATAGTGAACAATTAAGTAGAGTTTTCTTCAATTTAATTAAAAATTCTATTGAAAGTATACAGGATAAGAAAATTGATAATGTTAATTTTAATGGAAAAATCGATATTTCTATAAATGAGAATGAGGAAATAATTAACTTCATAATTATCGATAATGGATTAGGATTTGGGATATTTAAAAACAATATAAAAGACATTCTAAATCCTTATTTTACAACCAAAAAAAAAGGTACGGGCTTAGGTTTGTCTATTGTTAATAAAATAATAAATGATCATAATGGTAAAATAAATTTTATATCACTTGAAAAGGGTGCAAAAATTGAAATTACATTTACAAAATAATGAGTACTGAAATATTAATTATTGATGATAATGCAGATATTAGAAACATTATTAATGATCTAATAATTGAAGCTGGTTACAAAACAAGATTAGCTGCAAACTATAATCAAGCATTAAATGAGATTGATAAAAAACTCCCAGATGTTGCAATAATAGATGTTAAGTTAGATAAAAGTGATAATGATGGTTTAGAGCTATTATCACACATCAAAAATAAGGATAAAAATATTCCAGTTATAATAATTACAGGTCATGCGAATGTTGAAATGGCAATCAAAGCTTTAAAAGCTGGTGCTTTCGAATTTATTGAAAAACCTTTTAATCAGGAAAGATTATTAAATTTTATTAATAGGGCTGTTGAAAATTTAAATCTTAAAAATAAGAATAAAGAATTTGAAGGTAAACTTTTTTATTCTTATGAACTAATTGGTGTTAGTGACAATTTTAAAAAAATAAAAGATCAAATAGATAAAATATCAGTTTCCGAAAGTAGAATTTTTATCAATGGTCCTACCGGCTCAGGTAAAGAATTGATAGCAAGAAAAATACATAAAGAATCCAAAAGACAGAAGGGTCCTTTTGTTATTCTGAATGGCGCATTACTTGATATTAAAAAATATGAATTAGAATTATTTGGTGAAGAAAAAAATAATGGCTCCATAACTTATGGCGCTTTAGAGAAATCAACAAAGGGTATACTTTTAATAGATGAAATTTCTGAAATCCCACTTGATACCCAATCTAAAATTTTAAGAGTTTTAATAGATCAAAAATTTAGAAGAATTAATGGCAGCCATGATATTAATGTTGATGTAAGAATTATATGCTCATCTAGTAAAGATATAAAAAAAGAAATAGAAAATGGTAATTTTAGAGAGGATTTATATCATCGACTTAATGTATTTGAAATTAACATCGACCCTTTAAAAGACAGGGTTTCAGATATACCTTTGTTAGTTGAATATTTTTCTGAAAAAATTTCAACAAACTATAATTTAAAAAAACTAAGTATTGATACAAACAATAAATATTTACTCAATTATGATTGGCCAGGAAATGTTAGAGAATTAAGAAACTTAATAGAGAGAATAGCAATACTTTCGCCTGATAATAATGATAAAATTTCAAATATTATTAAAGAATCTCTAAAAACACCTGATATTAGAAATATACCATCAGAAAACTCTTTATCTATACCATTAAAAGAAGCTAGAGAAAATTTTGAAAAAGAGTATTTAACTACACAATTAAAAAAATTTAATGGCAATATATCAAAAACTGCTGATTTTATTGGAATGGAAAGATCTGCCTTACATAGAAAGCTTAAAGGTTTAGGGATCAAGGAATTAAACTAAATGAATATTATAATTTGTGGAGCTGGTAGAGTGGGCTTTACTATAGCAAAAATTTTAAGTGAGCAAGGACACTCAATAACCATAATTGATCAATCCAGTGAAGATATACAAAAGATTGATGACACACTAGATGTAAAGTCTATTGTGGGCAAAGCTACTTATCCATCAATCTTGGAAAAGGCAAACGCAACCGAAGCTGATATGATTATCGCAGTAACTCGTAATGATGAAATTAACATGTTGATATGTCAAATTGCATTTTCAATATTTAATGTTCCAAAAAAAATAGCAAGGATCAGATCACAAGATTATTTAAATCCAAAATTTACAAAAGTTTATAATAAAGAAAATTTACCAATAGATGTTATTATCTCACCTGAGATTGAGATAGCAAAGTCACTTCAAAGAAAACTAGAAGCCCCTGGTTCACTAGATAATGTTCCTTTTGCTAATAATAAAATTAGATTGCTTGAGATTTTGATAGATGAAAATTGTCCAATAAAAGATATCAAACTTAATGAACTTACAAAAAAATTTCCAAAACTTAATTCTAATATAATGGGAGTAATTAGAGATGAAAAATTTGTTTTATTAAAAAAAACGGATGTAATGCTTAAAGAAGATAAAGCTTATGTTGTAATTAATGCCTCACAAATGAATGAAACCTTAGCAGCCTTTGGTCATACAGAAAAAATTTCTAATAAAATTTTAATAATTGGAGGAGGAAATATAGGATTTAACTTAGCAAAAAATTTAGAAGAAAGTTTTGATTCTGCAAGAGTTAAGATAATAGAAAAAGATAAGGAAAGAGCAGAACTTATTGCAAGTCAATTAAATAACACAATTGTTATAAATGGAGATGCTTTAGATGAAGAAGTTTTATTGGAGGCAAATTTAGAAGAGGTTCAAACTGTTTTGGCTCTGACAAATGACGACGAAGATAATTTAATGATAAGTGTATTGGTTGAAAAATTTGCTAAAGACAATGATGAATTAAGTGACAAAAGAACTATGGCTTTAATTAACAAGCCTAATTATTCTCTTTTACAATCTTCTTTAAAAATTGATGATTTTATTGATCCTAGAATGAATACTGTATCAAGTATATTAAAACACATTCACAAAGGCACTATTGAAAATGCTTATAGTATTTTGAATGGTGAATGTGAGATTATAGAAGCTGAAATTATTGAAACTTCAGAGTTAGTAAATAAAGAGTTAAAAAATTCTAACTTACCAGATGAAATAAGAATAGGTGCAGTTTTAAGAGGTGAAGAAGTAATTATCCCTAGATCAAATTTTGTATTTAAAAAAGAGGATATTGTTGTTCTTTTGGCTAATAAAGATTTCTTACATGTTGTAGAAAACATGTTTCGTATAAGCTCTATTTAATTTAATGAAATACTTTAAACTCATTTACTTGAGTGTTTTTTTTGGAATAGTCTCAATTTTAGCTTTTTTTAATATCACTTACTCTTACTATCTAAACCTCTATCTAAATCTAAATACCTACATAATTACATTTATAGTCTCTATTCTTTTAACAATATTATTTTATTATTCAAAAAATAATGATGAAAAAAAAATAACTATATATGATAAAATATTAACAATACTTCTTGGTTATTTTTTATTACCATTAGTTATTTCTATACCTTTTTATTTTAGTATTTATAATTTAACTTTTGTTAATGCTATCTTCGAGTCAATTTCTGGATTCACCTCAACAGGCTTTACTATTTTTAACAATATTAATCATATTGATCAAAGCTTAATATTATGGAGATCTGCATCTCAATGGATAGGGGGTCTTTATTTTTTATTTTCTATAATACTTTTAATTGATATTTTTGATCATAGTTTTAAAAAATCTTTAACTAATTTTTTATCTTTTAATAAATCTGAAACATTCAAACAAGCATTCAAAATTTTTTTATTTTATTCATTAATTACACTTTCAATTTTTATAATTTTAAGTTTATTTGATATTAGGTTATTTAATTCTCTAAATTTAGCAATGACCATAATTTCATCAGGTGGTTTTTTACCATCTAATAATTTGTCTAATTTATTGGTCAATAATTCTCAAGTTATAATTATATCAATTTTATTATTATCTTCCTTTTTTAGTATTTTTTTAATTTACAATTTAATCTTTACAAAAAACCATAATCTTAATTTCTTTAATGAAGATATTCATCTGTTGTTTTATTTCTTATTTTTGTTGATTATTTTTTTTGTATTTTTAAATTTTGAAAATAATTTTAGTGAGTTATTTTTATCCTTAACAAGTAGTATTTCTAATGTAGGTTTTTCTCTTAATAATTCTTCTAGTAATTTATCTTTTGTTTTTCTAATACTTGTTATTATTGGAGGATCTTTTTTTTCGACAAGTTCTGGTATTAGGTTTTTAAAAATCTATTCTTTATTTAAATATTCAATTAACGAAATTCTTTCTTACAGTAGACCTAAAAATATTTACATAAATAAACACTTGTTTTCAAAAGATACATTCAAATTAGATGAAATTTATAAATATTTTTTATCTGTAATAGTTTTTATAATTTCTTTATTAATTTTAACATTTTTATTAACTTTAAGCGGAATTGATTTTGAAAGCTCTTTTAAACTCTCAATATTAACCATAATGAATACAGTAAACTCCTCAATGTTTGGGTTGGCTGATTTTAGTTTTTATGATCTACATTTTATCACTAAGTATTATCTAATTTTATTTATGATTATTGGTAGACTAGAGCTTCTAACTTTATTAATTATTTGTAAAAAATTTCTTTTTAAAAATTAAATTCGTACTATAAATATACTAATATTAATTTGCGCTCTTAGCTCAGCTGGATAGAGCATCGGTTTTCTAAACCGAGGGTCGGTGGTTCGAGTCCACCAGAGCGCACCATCACTATATGTGACACATTGTTCTTAATGTAGCACCACATATTGTTAGAATAATTCTAAAAACAAAATTTTTATTTTGATGCTAGTTATAAAATGCTAAACATCTCACTTAATTCAAATCATTTTGAATTATTTGTTAACAAATAAATAAATAAAACAGAGGAATAAAATATGTTTAAATACGTAAAACAATTAACTTCTCTAGTTGCTATGGTTGCAGTTCTGTTTACTTTTACAACAGAAACAATGGCCGCTAAGAAGTCAAAAACTCTTAAGAACACTCAGAAAAAAGGTTTCGTAAGATGTGGTGTATCTCAAGGTCTACCTGGATTTTCAAATGCTGACGCTGCTGGAAATTGGACTGGTGTTGACGTTGATGTATGTAGAGCGGTTGCTGCTGCAGTATTAGGTGATGCGAACAAAGTTAAGTTCACTCCACTAAGTGCTAAAGAAAGATTCACAGCTCTAACTTCTGGTGAGATTGATATCTTATCAAGAAACACAACTTGGACACTTTCTAGAGATGCTGACATTGGTTTAACATTCGTTGGAGTTAACTTCTACGATGGCCAAGGTTTCATGGTAAGAAAAGACTCAGGAATTACTTCTACGAGCCAATTCAAAAATGGAATTTCAGCATGTACTAACATTGGTACTACAACTGAACTAAACATGAGAGACTTCTTTAATTCAAAAGGAATTTCTTATGAGCCAGTAGCTTTCGAAAAAGCTGATGAAGTTGTTGCAGCTTATGACTCAGGCAGATGTGATACTTACACAACTGACAAATCTGGTCTAGCAGCACAAAGAACAAAAATGACTAACCCTGATGATCACGTAGTGTTACCAGAGACTATTTCTAAAGAGCCTCTAGGACCTGTTGTACGTCAAGGTGATGCAGTTTGGGAAGACATCGTAAGATGGTCACTAAACGTAATGATCGAAGCTGAAGAGTACGGTATTAACTCTGCAAACGCTGACATGATGAAAACTTCTGAAAACCCACAAATCAAAAGACTTGTTGGTTCTGAAGGTGAATTAGGTGCAGCATTTGGTTTAGATAACGATTGGAGCTTAAGAATTATCAAACAAGTTGGTAATTATGGAGAAAGCTACAAGAGAAATATCGCTGATACTGGTATTTTACCTGACAGAGGTCCAAACCAAATTTGGACTAAAGGTGGACTACTATACGTACCACCAGCAAGATAATTATTATCTAACAAAACATAAAAAGGGCTAGATTTATCTAGCCCTTTTTTTATAATACTCATCACATGAAATTAAAAAAAATCTTACCTCAACTATTAACATTATTATTTATAGTTTTAATATTTGGTTTCTTTACCATGAATGCTCAAGAGAACATGGATACAAGAGGTATTCAGTTTGGTTTTGGTTTTTTAACCCAAGAGGCATCATTTGATATACAATTTTCTTTAATTGATTATGATGGGTCACACTCTTATGCAAGAGCATATCTTGTTGGATTATTAAATACACTCTTAGTAGCTTTCATTGGAATTATTTTAGCTACATTATTGGGTCTTATTGTTGGTGTTGCAAGATTATCCCCAAATTATTTGATTAGAAAAACTGCTTCTTTTTACATAGAATTCTTTAGAAATGTTCCATTATTATTACAGATTTTCTTTTGGTATTTTGCAGCCCTAAGAGCTCTGCCAATGCCTCAAGATGCTACATTATTATTAGGTTCATCTTTTATGACCATAAAGGGACTTTATACACCAGCTCCAATTTGGACAAATTTCGATATTTTTTTTACAACGTTAATTGCTGCAATGATTTTAATTTTCTTTTTTGTCAAATTTGCAAAAAAGAAACAAGAACAAGAGGGAAAACAGTTGCCTGTATTAATTGTCTCATTAGCTATTTTTATAGGTCTACCACTGTTAACATTTTTAGTAGGTGGTGTTGATTTATCTTTTAGCTTTCCAGAATTAAGAAAAATGTCACAATCTTCTTACACATTTGATGGGGGTATGGGTATACCACCTGAACTAATTGCGTTAACTTTAGCCTTAACTCTCTATACGGCAACTTTTATTGCAGAAAATGTAAGAGCAGGTATTCAAGGTATTGGCAAAGGGCAAAAAGAAGCTGCTGCATCAATTGGTTTAACACCAAGCCAAGTTTTGAAATTAGTAATTATGCCTCAAGCGTTAAGAATAATTATACCACCTACTACTAATCAATATTTAAATTTAACCAAAAACTCTTCTTTAGCAGCAGCAATTGCTTATCCAGATCTAGTTTTAGTTTTTGCGGGTACTGCTATGATGCAAACAGGAAAAGCAATTGAAATTGTTGGTATTACAATGGCCACATATTTAACTATTAGTATAGCAATTTCATTACTAATGAATTGGTACAACCAAAGAATAGCGATAAAGGAAAAATAATGAATTCAAAAAATCTTGATTTACCAAAAGCTAAAATTCAAATAAATAGAAATACTTCTCTTATTATTGGAATTTTATTTTTTTTCTTAGGTATTTTTGATTTTTGTTTAAATAATTTCTTTGGTACAAATATTACCTCTTTCTTACCTAGGTTTATTAACTTTTTTACTCCCTTAATCTTTGGGGTAATTGGTCTTCATTTTATTAGAATTGAATTTTCAGGTATTAAAATTTTAGATAGCCTTAATAAAAACATTAACCCAAGTAATTTTAACGCAGCTTTAAGTTTGTGTATTATTTTTCTTATAATATTTTCACTTCCTCCATTATTAAATTGGTTCATTTTTGATGCTAATATTTCTGGTGACACTAAAGAAGCGTGTACAGGTGGTGGTGCTTGTTGGGTTTATATTAAAGTTTGGTTTAATAGATTTATGTATGGAATGTATCCTAATGCAGAACAATGGAGAATTAACATTACATTTATTGCTGTATTAGCCTTTATGGCAGCTGGATTTTTTGTACCTGCTAAATTTAGAAATTATCTTTCTCTTTATTACACCCTTATATTACCAATTATTTCTTTTATCTTAATCTACTATTTGATTTCAGGAGGTTCTTTTGGACTAGAGTGGGTTGAAACAGGTGCGTGGGGTGGCTTATCTTTAACTTTTATAGTTTCTTTTTTCTCATTAATTTTTTGTTTTCCAATTGGCATGATGCTGGCTCTTGGTAGAAGATCTGATTTACCTGTTGTTAAATATTCATCTCTTTCATTCATTGAATTTTGGAGAGGTGTTCCTTTAATTACAGTTTTATTTATGTCAGCTGTAATGTTTCCAATGTTTTTACCTGATGGAACATATGTAGATAAACTAATTAGAGTTGTTGTAGCAATTACTTTATTTGAAGCGGCTTATACAGCTGAAGTTATAAGGGGAGGACTACAAGCTCTTCCAAGAGGCCAATATGATGCAGCTAAGTCACTTGGGATGGGTTACTGGAAACTTCATATTTTTGTTATCCTTCCACAAGCTTTAAAATTAGTAATTCCAGGAATTGCGAATACATTCTTAGCACTTGTAAAAGATACACCACTAATTTTTGTAGTAGGTCTTTTAGAGGTAGTTGGTATGTTAAATTTAGCTAAAACTAATCCCGAATGGCTAGGATTTTCGATGGAAGGATACGTATTTGCCGGAATAATATTCTGGATTATTTGTTATAGTATGAGTAAATATAGCCAGAAATTAGAATTAAAATATAAAACAGATAGATAAATTATGTCAGATTCAATTATTCAAATTCAAAATGTAAACAAGTGGTTTGGGGACTTTCAAGTATTAAAAGAAATAAATCTTGAAGTTAAACCTAAAGAAAAAATTGTTGTGTGTGGACCATCTGGATCTGGAAAATCTACATTAATTAGATGTATTAATAGACTAGAAGAGCATCAAAAAGGATCAATCATTGTTGATGGCACTGAAATTTCAGAAGATACAAAGAATATAGAACAAGTCAGAGCTGAAGTTGGAATGGTTTTCCAACAATTTAATTTATTTCCTCATTTATCTATTTTAGACAATTGTACGTTAGCTCCAATTTGGGTAAAGAAAATGCCAAAAAAAGATGCAGAACAATTAGCTTTAGAACACCTTGAAAGAGTACAAATTTTAGATCAAGCTCAAAAATTCCCAGGTCAATTATCGGGTGGACAACAACAAAGAGTTGCCATTGCAAGAGCACTTTGTATGGAACCTAAAATTATGTTATTTGATGAACCTACTTCTGCGTTAGATCCTGAAATGATTAAAGAGGTACTAGATGTTATGGTTAATTTAGCAAAACAAGGTATGACAATGATTGTTGTAACTCATGAGATGGGCTTTGCTAAAGAGGTAGCTGACCAAATGATATTTATGGATGAAGGAATGATTGTAGAAAAGGCCACTACTAAAGACTTTTTTGCTAATCCTAAAAGTGATCGTACTAAACTTTTCTTAAGCCAAATTTTATAAGTCTTTTTAAAGCTTATAGTTCAACAATTTTATTTTTTCATTTTATATTATAAGTTCTTGACACATTTTGTTATTTTCTACTTAACTTTATAAAATAAATAAATTTTTGTGTTGCGATAACAGTCAAAAATTAGTTCAATATGTTTTTAAAAACAAACTTTAAGAGGGGTCTTAATGGAAGATAATTTCAACAAACATTTAGGTAACAAATTAAAGCTAAGAAGATTAGCTTTAGGTCTCACACAAACAAAAGTAGCAAAAGCAATTAATGTTACATTTCAACAAATTCAAAAATATGAAAAAGGAACTAATGGAGTTAGCTCAATAAGACTTCTTCAATTAGCAAATTATTTAAAAGTTCCAGTAAATTATTTTTTTGAAGATTTTTCAGAATATTTAATAAATCTAGAAAGATCTCAAGAAGGTCACATGAATGTAAATTATAATTTTTTAGTTAAATTATATTCTGAACTTAGTAACGATCAAAAACTAAAATTTAGTAAATCTTTACAAATTTCAAATATTGGAGTTTCAAAAGTAGGCTAATATAAATCATAGTTTAAGACCCCAATAAATTTAAATATTTTCATATAAATAAACTAATAATTTTAAGTTCTTTTTTAATAAGATTTATCAATAATAAAGAAAGTAATTTTTTTGGCTCCTCGGGCAGGACTCGAACCTGCGACCAATTGATTAACAGTCAACTGCTCTACCAACTGAGCTACCGAGGAATATTAAAAACACAACTTACTTTTTTTTAAGAGTAAAACAACATTTTTTTTGGAGGCATCGCCCAGAATCGAACTGGGATACAAGGATTTGCAATCCTCTGCGTAACCATTCCGCCACGATGCCTTTTCATCTCAATTTAAAACAAATAGAGAGCCTTTTATATATTAAATATATAAAATTAGTCTACCAAATAAGCTTTCAAAATGATTATTGTTAAATCATATTATTAAATTATAAACTTATTATCACCATGAGTAACGACAAATACATACATACAGATGTTGAAGATAAGATTTATTCTTATTGGGAAAAAAATAATTTATTTAAACCCATTAAAAATAAGAAACAATTTTCAGTGGCTATACCTCCACCCAATGTAACAGGTAGCCTTCATATGGGGCACGCTTTGAATAATTCAATTCAAGATCTTTTGGTTAGATATCACCGTATGAATAATTACGAAACATTATGGCAACCAGGAACAGATCACGCAGGTATTGCTACACAGGCTTTAGTTGAGAAAAAATTAACCACTGAAGGTATTGATAAAAATCAAATTGGAAGGAAAAAATTTATAGAAAAGGTTTGGGAATGGAAAGAAGAGCATGGTGATATCATTTTAAATCAACTAAAAAAATTAGGCTGCTCTTGTGATTGGTCGAGAAATGCTTTTACAATGGATGAAAATCTTTCAAAATCAGTTTTAAAAGTTTTTGTAGAGCTTCATAAAAAAGGTTTAATCTATAAGGATAAAAAACTAGTTAATTGGGATACAGTTTTAAAAACTGCAATATCTGACTTAGAAGTTGATCAACGAGAAGTTAATTCTAAAATTTATTACATTCAATATCCAATTGAAGGTTCTAGTGATTTTATAACTATAGCTACAACTAGACCTGAAACTATGTTGGGTGATACAGCCATCGCGGTAAATCCTAAAGATGATCGATTTAAACATTTAGTTGATAAATTTGTAACAGTTCCAATTGTTGGAAGAAAAATAAAAATCATCAAAGATGATTATGCTGATCCAGAAATGGGAACTGGTGCTTTAAAAATAACACCTGCTCATGATTTTAATGACTATCAAGTTGGACAAAGAAATAATTTAGAAATCATAAATATTTTTACTGAAGGTGGTAAAGTTAATGATAATGCCCCCAAAGAATATATTGGCCTTGATAGATTTGAAGCTAGAAAAAGAATTTTAAAAGAACTTAAAGAAAAAGAATTCTTTGTTAAGGAAGAAAATATAAAGAATAAAGTTCCCTATGGGGATAGATCTAACTCGATAATTGAACCTTTTTTAACAGAACAATGGTTTGTAGATGCAAAAAAATTATCAGTTAAAGCTAAAGATATAGTTAACTCTAAAAAAACTAATTTTTTTCCTGCTAATTGGTCAAAAACCTATTTTCAATGGATGAACAATATTGAGCCATGGTGTATCTCAAGACAACTTTGGTGGGGACATCAAATACCAGCATGGTATGGGCCAGATAAAAAAATCTTCGTTGCAATAAATGAAGACGAAGCAAAAGCTGAAGCCAAAAAATTCTACAATAAAGAAGTAGATTTAATTCGTGATCCAGATGTATTAGATACCTGGTTTTCATCAGGCTTATGGCCCTTTGCTACATTAGGGTGGCCTGATGATAAAGAATATGTTGATAAATTTTACCCTACATCAGTACTTGTTACAGGATTTGATATTATATTTTTCTGGGTAGCTCGAATGATTATGTTTGGAATGGAGTTTCTAGACAAAGAACCTTTTAAAGATGTTTATGTTCACGCCCTTGTTAAAGATGAGAAAGGACAGAAAATGTCTAAATCTAAAGGAAATGTAATTAACCCTTTAGATTTGATTGAAAAATATAGTGCAGATGCTTTAAGATTTACTTTACTTTCAATGGCATCACCTGGAACAGATGTAAAACTTTCTGAAGATAGAGTTAAAGGTTATAGAAATTTTTTAAATAAATTATGGAATGCAAATAATTTTTTAATTACCAATAATTGTGATTTTTCTAAAATTGATGAAAAACCAAGTTTATCAATTAATATTAATAAATGGATCTATTCTGAACTTATAGAAACTAAAAATAAAATTGAAAAAAATCTAAAAGATTACAGGTTCGATGAAGCTGCAAAAAATGCTTATCAATTCACTTGGCACTCTTATTGTGATTGGTATTTAGAACTATCTAAAACAATCCTATTTTCAGAAGATGAAAAAGCAAAAGATGAAGTAAGACAGGTATCTGCTTATGTGTTTAGACAAATATTAATAATATTACATCCATTTATTCCGTTCGTGACTGAAGAAATTTGGCTAAATAATAAATTTGATAACTCGGGTAAAGACTTTTTAATGTTAGCTAATTGGCCTTCTGGAGAGCTTGAAAGTGATTCATCTAATAATCAAGTAAAGAAGATTATAAGTATAGTCTCAGAATTAAGATCGTTTAAAAATGAATTAAGTGTAAGCCCTGGGTCATTTATAGATATTTCAATAGAAACTGTTAGTAAAAAAGAGCAATCATTTTTTATTGATAATGAAATTATTCTTAAAAAACTTGGTCGCATTAGAAATTTACATAATAAAGATTTAGACAAACCAGCGGCTACATTGATGGTTTCTGGTGATCTGTTTAAAGTATATTTTGATGAAGATGTTGATTTAAAATTAATCAAAAAAAACTTAACTACAAGACAAGATAAATACCAAGAGGAAATGAATAAGATATCAGAAAGATTAGCTAATAAAAGCTTTGTTGATAGAGCACCAAAAGATATTGTTGATCAAGAAAAAACTAATTATAATAATTTAAAAAATGATGTTGAGAGAATATCAATAACTATAAAGGGTATATAATGGCAAAATTTAATAAAAAGAAATTACCAAGCAGACATACTTCATTAGGTGCTGATAGAGCTCCACATAGATCATTTTACTATGCGATGGGTGAAACTGAAAAAGATGTAGCAAAACCTTTTGTTGGTGTTGTGTCAACTTGGAATGAAGCTGCTCCTTGTAATATTGCTTTAATGAGACAAGCTCAATCGGTTAAAAAAGGTGTTAGAGCCTCAGGTGGTACTCCTAGAGAATTTTGTACAATAACAGTAACTGATGGTATTGCGATGGGTCATGAGGGAATGAAATCGTCTTTAATTTCTCGTGAAGTAATTGCTGATTCAACTGAACTTACTGTACGTGGTCATTGTTATGATGCATTGGTTGGTATTGCAGGATGTGATAAATCTTTACCTGCTTTAATGATGGCAATGGTTAGATTAAATGTCCCAAGTGTATTTATTTATGGTGGTTCAATACTTCCAGGTCAATACAAAGGTAAAGATGTAACTGTTGTTGACGTATTTGAAGCGGTTGGAAAACACTCAGCAGGGCAAATGACTGCTAAAGAATTAAGAAAATTAGAATTGGTTGCATGTCCAAGTGCTGGCGCTTGTGGAGGTCAATTTACTGCAAATACTATGGCCTGCGTTTCTGAAGCTATTGGTTTAGCATTACCTTATTCAGCTGGAACACCTGCTCCATACGAAGAACGTGATAAGTATGCATTATTAAGTGGCAAGACTGTAATGAATTTATTACAAAAAAATATTCGTCCAAGAGACATTGTTACAAAAAAATCTTTAGAAAATGCTGCAACAATTGTAGCGGCTACTGGTGGATCGACAAATGCTGCTTTACACCTACCAGCTATAGCTAATGAAATTGGAATTAAGTTTGATTTAATGGATGTAGCTAAAATTTTTAAAAAAACTCCATATCTTGCAGACTTAAAACCAGGTGGAAAATATGTTGCAAAAGATATGTGGTTAGCTGGTGGAGTTCCAATGTTATTAAAAACTCTTTTTGATGGTGGTTTTATTCATGGTGATTGCATGACTGTTACTGGAAAAACGATGAAACAAAATTTAAAAAATATTAAATTTAATCCTAAGCAAAAAGTTCTAAGAGCATATGACAATCCCTTATCACCAGATGGAGGAGTTGTTGGTCTTAAAGGTAACTTAGCCCCTGATGGTGGAATTGTTAAAATTGCTGGTTTAAAGAAATTACAATTCACTGGAAAAGCTAGATGTTTTGATAATGAAGAAGCTGCAATGGCTTGTGTGCAAAATAAAAAATATAAAGCAGGTGATGTAATTATCATTCGTTATGAAGGACCAGTTGGGGGACCTGGTATGAGAGAAATGCTTTCAACAACGGGTGCTATTTATGGTCAAGGTATGGGTGAGAAGGTTGCCTTAATTACTGATGGAAGGTTTTCAGGTGCCACAAGAGGCTTTTGTGTGGGTCATGTTGGCCCTGAGGCGGCCTTAGGCGGTCCTTTAGCTCTTTTACGTAATGGTGATGTAATTGATATAGATGCTAAAAAAGGAACTATTAACGTTAGATTAACTAAATCACAATTAGCCACAAGACATAAAAAGTGGAAAGCAAAAAAATCAAGCTTTGGATCTGGTACTATTTGGAAATATGCTCAAACAGTAGGTCCCGCTTATTTAGGTGCACCAACACATCCTGGTAAAAGAAAAGAAGTAAAAGTTTACGCTGATATTTAATGAAAATTAGACCCGTTATATTATGTGGCGGAGCAGGAACTAGACTTTGGCCTAATTCTAAAAATCATCAAGCTAAACAATTTATTGATTTTGGTAATTGGACTTTATTAGGAAAAACTCTTGAAAGAGTTAAATCTTCAACTTTTGATGCGCCGATCATAAGTACAAATCTCAAATATTTAAAAGAAGTAAAAAAACATCTTAAAAAACATAAGTTAAGTAGATATAAAATTGTTTTAGAACCTGCTAAAAGAAATACAGCACCAGCAATTCTTACATCAGCATTAATTAAAGAAATTCCAAATGAACAACCCTTAATGTTTTTTGCAGCAGATCATTTAATTGAAAAAGGTAGTATTTTTAATAAAGCAATTAATAAGAATAAAACCAAATTAACAGATCAAAATATTTTCATTTTTGGGATTAAACCAACATCTCCATCAAGTGAATATGGTTATTTTTTAACAAAAAAAATTAAAGGAAATATTAATAAAGTAACAAAATTTATTGAAAAACCAATAGAAGCTAAAGCTAAACAAGTCATTAAACAAAAAGGTTATTGGAATTCTGGTATGTTTTTTTTGAGAAAAGATTCAATAATAAATAACTTTAAAAAATACCAACCTACAATATATAAAAATTGTCTTAATGCTGTTTCAAAAGCTAAACTTAAAGATAACACTTATTATTTAAATAAAGCTTCATTTGAAAAAGCTACAGCAAAATCTTTTGATTATGCAATTTTAGAAAAAACCAAGCAAATTAATGCTATTAAATTAGACATTCCTTGGTCAGATCTTGGCAGCTGGAAAGAGATCTTAAAAATGTATGATAAAAATAAGAATAAATATTATAAGAAAAAAAATGTTTATTACCGGCCTTGGGGTAGGTACGTTAATTTATTCGAAGGTAAAGGTTTTTTAATCAAAGAACTATTTGTTAAGCCTAAAGGTGTTTTAAGTTTACAAAAACATCATCATCGATCAGAACATTGGTTTGTAACTCAAGGAACGCCTAAAATTACACTTAATAAAGATAGTTTTTTTAGAAAAAAAAATGATCATATATTCATTCCATTAGAAGCAATTCATAGAATTGAAAATAAAGGCACCAAACCTGTTAAAATTATTGAAGCACAAGTTGGATCGATATTAAAAGAAGGTGATATTGTCAGGTTTCAAGATGTGTATGGTCGTGCTAAATAAAATTAATACAGCTACGTAAAGATATAAGATACAGCTTGTTCAGTTCAATTGATCCTAAAAAATAATTTTATAAATTCCAATTAAAAATAATGGTATCTGTAACCCAAAGTTTGTTAATATAGCTTTATCTTTTGATATAAAACCAGCTATTGTCCAACCAATAACTCCAAGACCATGGAAGTAGATGTTAATAGGGTAGATATTTAAGTTAGTTAATAATATTCCAGTTAATACTAAAGCAGTGCTGATCCATTTTAGGTATTTTTTTATAAGCATAGTCTCCTTTAAATGTAAGTTTTGTTAGGAATTTATTACAATTATAGAACAAACAAAAACCTTTATTACTGGGGTATTGACATAAAAAAATGTTATGTTATAACATAACAAAATGAATAATCACGATATAGTTTTTGATATAATTAAGAAATCTAAAAAGCATTTAACGGCTTATGAAATATTAGATAAATTTCAAAAATTTAAAAAGATACAGCCAATGGCTGTTTACAGATCTTTAAAAAAACTAATTGAAGAAGATAAGATACATAAATCTAATCAAAATAAGACCTATGTATTGTGTAGTCATGAGCATGTTAAGCATAATCCATCTATAGCTATTTGTAGAGATTGTGGAGACACAGAAGAGCTTAAATCAGAATTATTTGAAACAATATTTAAAAAAAACCCAATCAAAAAATATGACTTCAGCGATTTTCAGCTTGAAGTCTCAACGATATGTAGGAGATGTAACTAATGGAACACGCACATGAATTACCAGAATTTCTTCACTTTTTAGAAGAACTTATAGAGGAATATGGAATATTAAGAGGATTTGTATTTGGTTTTGTTCATACGTTAATACCATTAATTGGTTTTTATTCAGGTTGGAGCATAAACCGTTTTTTGAAATTAGTTTCTAATGGTGCAATTGCTGGAATAATTGGAATAGTTTTAGCTCATATTATAGCAGACTTTATAGCAGCATTACTTGATCCAAATTTAAAAAGTGCTGCCTTTGGAATTGTTCTTGGAGGCTTCTTACCTTTATTAGCGGTACCTTTTTTAGAAAAATATGTAACGAAAAGCCAATACCATAATGTTGTTGGTGATCATGAAGATCTAAAAAAAGATTTGAAAAGCAAGCATAAATAATATTTAATATTGGGATGAGTACAGTTCCCTTAACATTAAAAGAAATTTTAGAACTAGCCAAAAAAACACTATTAGCTAATGGTTGTGATGAGGAAAATGCTAGTATTCTAGCGGATACTATTATGAGAGCTGAAAGAGATGGTTCCGTTTCTCATGGTTTGTTTAGATTACCAGCTTATGTAGCAGGCTTAAAAAGTAAAAAGATTAATGGTAAGGCAAGACCCGAATTAGAAAATGTTGCTCCAAGTATTATTAAAGTACTAGGCAACAATGCAGTTGCTCCTATGGTTTTAAGTTTAGGATTACCTGCAGTTATTGAATTAGCAAAAAAAAATGGTGTAGCAGTTCTTGCCATAAAAAATTCACATCACATGGCAGCCCTTTGGCCTGAAACTGAAGCTATTGCTGAAGCAGGACTTGTTGGTATTGCTTGCACATCTTATAAACCAGCTGTTGCACCAGCGGGTGCTACTAAACCTTTATATGGGACAAATCCAATTTCTTTTGCTTGGCCTAGACCTGGTAAAACTCCTGTTGTCTATGATATGGCAACTGCTTCAATGGCAATGGGTGAAGTTCAAATTGCAAAAAGAGAAGGGCACAAAGTTCCCCTTGGAACGGGTTTAACTAAAGAGGGTAAAGAAACAACCGATCCTGGAGAAATAGCTGATGGTGGAGTTATACTTCCTTTTGGAGGCTATAAAGGATCTAGTATTGCAATGATGGTTGAATTATTAGCTGGAGCATTAATAGGTGAAAATTTTAGTTTTGAAACTGCTGCAAAAGATAATAACGATGGTGGTCCCCCAAGTGGAGGTGAATTTATCATGGCAATCTCACCAGATAAAATTTCTAGTAAAGGTTGGGATAAACACGCAGATGAATTTTTTAGTAAAATGTCAGCTATGGAGGGTGTTAGGCTTCCAGGAGAAAGAAGACATAAAAATAGATTAAATAAAGGACCAAGAAATATTAATGAAGAACTCGTTAATAAAATTAAATCTTTAAGCTAATTCAATTTCAATAGGTGTGTGATCAGAGGGTTTTTCTTTTCCTCTTGGGTCTTTATTAATATTAACATTTTTTACTATATTTAATAAAGAATTTGATACTAAGAAGTGGTCAATTCTTAATCCATTATTTTTCTGCCAAGCACCTCTCATATAATCCCAATAAGTATAGCCTTCCTTTTCACCATGAATGTGACGGTAGGCATCATGAAAACCCAGATTAATCATTTCTCTAAATTTTTTTCGTATCTCAAGTCTGTATAAAGCATCATCTTCAAACCCTTTAATATTATAAGCATCTTCAGCTGAGGGAAGAATATTAAAATCTCCAGCTAAGATAATATTTTCATTTTTCTTTGAAAGAGTTTTTAATTGTTTAATTAATTTATCTAACCAGTTTTTTTTATAAGTGTATTTATCAGTATCTACAGGATTACCATTTGGAGTATAAATATTAATCAGTTGAATATTTTTTTTTTTATGCTTTAGTTCAGCTGAAATAATCCTAGATTGTTTCAATTTATCTTTAATCAAATCTATTTTAACATTTTCTAGTTTGTGTTTGGATATAATAGCAACACCATTATAACTTTTTTGTCCAAATACATGACTCTCATAATCTAATGCTGAAAAATCATCATAGGGAAAAGTCTCATCTTGTGTTTTAATTTCCTGCATCATAACAACATCTGGAGAAAATTTTTGAAGATATTCTTTAATATTTTCAATTCTTGCTCTAACAGAATTAACATTCCAAGATGTAATAATCATTATATAGAGAAAGAAACACCACAACCGCAAGAAGATTTACTTTGTGGGTTAGTGATCTTGAATTGATCGCCAATTAGTTCTGAAACAAAGTCCACTTCTGAACCTTTTAATAAGTCTGCTGAAGTTTTATCTATAAGAATATTTTCATGTTTTAAGTCGTCAGCTTCTAATTTTTTGTCAAAAGTAAACTCATATTGAAAACCTGAACAACCACCGCCTTTAATAGCGATTCTAAAAAATGACCCTGGATCTTTTTGAGACAACAAATTATTAATCTGTTTTATAGCTTTATCTGTAAATTTAATTTCTTTAATCATATAACAACACTGATAATACTAATATAATATCAATTTATTAAATTTAAAGTATGAATAATTACTCAAATTTAGCTTTATCTAAAAGCAAAGGTCGTATTTTTAAAGAAGCTAATTCACTTTACAGAACTCCATTTCAAAGAGACAGAGATAGAATTATTCACAGTGCCTCATTCAGAAGGTTAAAACATAAAACACAAGTTTTTGTTAACACAGAAGGGGATCATTTTAGAACTAGAATTACCCATTCAATTGAGGTTGCGCAAATTGCAAGATCAATAGCTAAACATTTAGGTTTAAATGATGATCTAGCTGAAACCTTAAGTTTGGCTCACGACTTAGGGCATACTCCGTTCGGACACGCTGGAGAAGATGCTCTTAATGAATGTATGGTTAACTTTGGAGGCTTTGACCACAATCTTCAAACCTTAAGAATAGTTATGTTTCTTGAGCATAAATACCTTAAATTTAAAGGCCTGAACTTAACATTAGAAACTTTAGATGGATTATTAAAGCACAATGGCGCAATTGATGATCTCTCCACAGTTAATAGGTTGATTGGATTAAAAAGTTTTAAGAATAAAATAAACTTTACTAACTCTGGTTCATTGGAAGCTCAAATATCAGCAATCTCAGATGACATTGCTTATAATAATCATGACATACAAGATGGAATTAGAGCTAAAATGTTTAATTTAAACGACTTGATTGAAATTAATTTTTTTAAAGATATTTATAAATCACACAAAAATAATATTAAAAACAACAATAAAGATATTTTGATATATCAAATAATACGAGATTCAATTGATTTAATGGTTAGAGATTTAATTAAGAATACTAAAAATAATTTAAAAAATAATAAAGTCAAATCTTTAAAAGATGTTTATAACTTAGATGATCCTATAGTGTGTTTTTCAAGTAAATTTCTTAAAATTGAAAAAGAAGTTAGGTTTTTCCTTAGAAGCAAAATGTATAACAATAAAAAAGTATTATTAAAAAATAATCATGGAAAAAAGATTATTAATAAACTCTTTTATAAAATTAAGAATAAGCCCAAAAAATTTTTAAACGATGATCAATTAAAGAATGATCTAAATAGAGCAATAGCTGATTTTATCTCAGGTATGACAGATAGATATGCAATCAATTTAAATAAAGGTATTTAATGAACATTTTTGATCTCTACTTGGATAAAATAATAATCTTGATTAAAAAGCTTAATAAAGATGGTTCTTTAGAATTACCTGAATCTTTAAATGGAATTAATGTAGATATACCACCATCAAATTTTGACTGCGATATATCAACCAATGTAGCCATGGTGCTCTCTAAGGCTAATAAAAAATCTCCAATTGATATTGCAAATATTTTAATTGAATTAATTAAAAATGAAGATGAAAAAATAGAATCTATTTCTGCAGCAAAACCAGGATTTATTAATATTAAATTTAAGACAATATATTGGAATAATTTTATTAAAAGTATTAATCAAAATCACAAGGATTACGGTGTCAATAATAAAGAAAAAAAACAAAAATATCTTATAGAATTTGTTTCAGCTAATCCCACTGGCCCTCTTCATGTTGGACATTGTAGAGGTGCAATATTGGGAGATGTTATTTCAAATATATTAATTTTTAACAAGCATGATGTTTCAAAAGAATATTATGTTAACGATTATGGTAATCAAATCATAAATTTTACAAAATCTGTTTTTTTTAGAATTAGGGAAATACTTTTTAATGAAAAATTCCCAATTGAAAACTCTGATTTATATCCTGGTGATTACTTAGTTGGTATTGCTAAAAATATTATAAAATCTAATAAAGTTTTAAAATTTGATAAATTTGAAAATGTTTCAAAAGAACTAACTTTATTATCGGTTTCAGAATCTTTAAAATTGATTAAAAATAATTTATCAAATCTTGGAATAGTGCACGATAGATTTACAAGTGAAACTGATATTGTCTTAAATAATGAAGTTCAGAAAGCAATTGATAAATTAAAGGAAAAAAAGCTTGTTTATAGTGGAAAAATTAAGGCTCCCAAAGGTGAAGATGATGAAAACTGGGTAGAAAGGGAGCAACTTTTATTTAAATCAACAGATTTTGGTGACGATAAAGATAGAGCACTTCAAAAGTCTGATAAATCGTGGACTTACTTTGCTAGTGATGTTGCCTATCATGATAATAAATTAAATAGAAATTACGATACACTTATTAATATATTAGGGGCTGACCATGCTGGCTATATTAAAAGGATAACTTCTGTCGTTGAAGCTCTATCAGGAGATAAAAAAAAATTGATTTGTAAAGTAAGTCAACTCGTCAAATTAATTAAAGATGGAAAACCTTTTAAAATGTCAAAAAGAAAAGGTGACTATATAACAGTTGAAGACTTGATAGCCGAAGTTGGTAAAGATGCCACGAGATTTATTATGCTTAATAGAAGTAGCGATGTAGAGTTAGATTTTGATTTTACAAAAGTTAAAGAAAAATCTAAAGATAACCCACTTTATTATGTCCAATACTGTTATGCTAGAATATCATCTGTCTTTAGACACGTAAATCTTAATATAGAAAATGATTTGAATATAAAAGATTACGAATTTGCATATACGGGTGATGAAATAAAGATATTAAAAAAAATAGCAGAATGGCCTAAGTGTATTGAAGCTGCAAGTCTAAGACTTGAACCCCACAGAATACCAGTTTATCTTTACGAACTATCATCAGAATTTCATTCTTATTGGAATATGGGCAAAGAGGATCAATCAAAAAGGTTTATTAACGAACAAAAGAAAATTTCAAATGATAAATTAGTTTTTTTAAAAGTTATATCTAATGTTATCAAATCTGGAATGGATATTGTTGGAGTAGACACTCCTCAAAAAATGTAATGTTAAAAGAACTTAAATATCTTTTATTTTTGATTGTTATAATTTTATTTTTTTTTCTATCTTTCAAATATTATTTTTCAAATGAAAATAAAAAAAATTCATACCGATCTTTGAAAAATATTGAGGATAAAACTGAAAATTATTCTCGCAATCTTATTATACTTAAAAGTGATACTGTTGATATTGTTGAATATGTTGAAAAAACCATAGATAAAAATAAAAAGAATTACAAGTTTTGGGAACTAATTAATAATGATGGATAATCGTAAAAGTTTCATAGTTGGTTTAAAATCTACTAAATTATTGACTAGTGAAAAAAAATTTCTAATTAAACACAAGCCTTGGGGAATAATACTTTTTTCAAGAAATATTAAAAATATTGAACAATTAAAAAAATTAACAGGTCAAATTAGAAAAATATTCAATGATAAAAAATATCCTATTTTAATTGATCAAGAGGGTGGTAGAGTTAATAGATTAAAAAAATTTTTTAAAGCAGATAAGTTTACTGGAGAATTTTTTGGTAATCTTTATCTTAAAGATAAAAAAAAATTTTATATCGAATATAAAAAGTTTATCAATAAAACTGTCTTATTATTAAAAAATGTAGGAATTAACATAAATACTTTACCAGTCCTTGATGTTAGATCCAAAGGATCAAGTGCAATAATTGGTGACAGAGCCTTTTCAGACAATGCAAAGATTGTTTCAGAAATTGGAGATATTTGTATTAAAGAGTTTCATAATAATAAAATTGCCACTGTGATAAAGCATATACCAGGACATGGTTTAGCAAAGGTCGATAGTCATAAAAAAACTCCTACAATCAATAAGGAATTAAGATATTTAAATAATCATGACTTTTTGGCATTCAAAAATAAAAACAGTTTATTTGCAATGACAGCACATCTTATTTATAAAAAAATTGACAAAGTTAATACCGCAACACATTCGAAGAAAATTATAAAATTAATAAGAAATCTAATTAAATTTAGAAATATTTTGATGTCCGACGATATATCAATGAAAAGTTTAAAAGGCTCTATAGCAATTAATACAAAGAAATCTTTTAGTGCAGGTTGTGATTTAGTTCTTCATTGTAATGGAAATTTAAAAGAAATGAATGATGTAGCCCTATATTCACCAGTTATAAGTAAGTTTATTAAAAAAAAAACATCACAATTTTATAAGATTATAAGCTAATATTTGTCATGGCCGATTCTGATTCTAAAAACTTTAATGTAGATCTTGATAATTATAACGGCCCACTTGATGTGTTATTAGATTTGGCAAAAGCTCAAAAAGTTAATCTTGAGAATATTTCTATAACATTACTGGCTGATCAATTTCACAATTATATTACTAATGAAAAAAATCTAAATCTAGAATCTGCATCAGAATACTTGTTGATGGCTACATGGTTAACTTATCTTAAATCAAAACTTTTGTTGCCAGGAAATCCAGAAGAAGAATTTAAAGTTTTAGAAGTTGCTGAAAAATTAAAATTACAATTAAAAAAATTAGAATTGATTAGATTACTTTCTGACCAAATGTTACAAAGAAAAAGACTTGGTAGAGAAATAAGAACTAGAGGAATTAAAGGAAATATACGATCTATATATAGTACTGAATATAAACTAAATCTTTACGAACTTTTAAAATCTTATTCCTCAATTATTATGACCAAAGATTTTCAAAGGATGAATATTCCTAAACTTCCAGTTTTTACCACTGAAGATGGCATCAAAAGAATAAAAGAATTCTTTGGTAAATTAATTGATTGGAGAAATATTAATGAACTAATACCTTCTTCATTTAAAAGTGGCTCAAAATTTAAAACAACCGGTAAAGCAGGAATTTTTGCTGGTTCCTTAGAGCTGGTTAAAGAGGGCAATCTGACTATAAAGCAAGAAAACTTATTTGATGATATTTATATTAAAGAATTAAAATGACAAAAATAAAAAAAGAAACAAATAACAATATAGTTACTTTCCCATCAAAAATGAATGATGGCGAAAGAGAAGTTGAGGCAATAATTTTTGCTGCTGCTGAACCATTAGATATTGACACTATCGAATCTAAAATTTCAAAAAAAATTGATGTTTTAAAATCATTACAGAAATTACAAAAAGAATATTCATTAAGAGGAATTAATCTAGTTTGTATTTCTAATAAATGGTCTTTTAGAACTTCTGAAAATTTATCGAACCTTATGTCTCAAGAAAAAACTGTAGAAAAAAAATTATCAAGAGCTGCAGTTGAAACATTAGCAATAATTGTTTATCACCAACCTGTTACTAGAGCTGAAATAGAAGAAATAAGAGGTGTTGCTTTTGGAACAAACACACTTGAGATTTTAATGGAGCTAAATTGGGTAAAACCACAAGGCCGTAAAGATGTACCCGGTAAACCAATTCAGTATGGAACAACTGATGATTTCTTAAGTCATTTTAGTCTTCAAAAATTGTCTGATTTACCTACAGTTGACGAATTGGGATCTGCCGGTCTTATTGATAGCTCAAATATTGATAATGCAATATTTGGTACTGGTAAATTTTACAAAGAGAAACAAGTTGAAAAAAAAGAGGATATTTATGAAAATATCGATGAGATGTTAGGTGGAACACTAAGTCCAGACGAAGAAAAGTAAAAAGTTACTTTAAAAATAAATTTAAAAGAGGTATAAAATATTATGAGCATTGGAATTTGGCAAATAGCAATCGTAGTTATTCTTGTTGTACTTTTATTTGGTAGAGGCAAGATATCTAGCTTAATGGGCGATGTAGCCAAAGGTATAAAAAGTTTTAAAAAAGGTATGGCTACAGACATTACAGACGAACCTGAGCCTAAAAATGTTTCAGAAAATAATCAAGATAGCAAAGACAAAGAATAGATTAAATGCCCACTATTGGCTGGTTTGAGATTTTAATAGTAGTTGCTGTTGCAATCATTGTTATTGGACCCAAGGACTTCCCCTATATGTTAAAAAAAGTTGGTTCGTGGATTGGAACCACAAAAAGATATATTAGCAATATACAAAATGAGGTAGCTGACCTTGATATCAATTCTAATGAAATAGAAAAACCTATAGAAGAAAAAAAAGATAATGACAAAATCTGAAAATGAAGGCGGTTTTGTAAGCCATCTAACTGAACTTAGAAAAAGATTAATTCATTCTTTTATTTTTTTATTCATTTTTTTTATTGGATGTTATTTTTTTTCAGAACATTTATATGGTTTTTTAGTTGAGCCTTTTGCTAAAGCAGTAAATGAAAGTGGAACTGATAGAAGGTTAATTTTTACAGCTTTGCAGGAAACATTTTTAACATACTTAAAGGTATCTTTTTTTGCAGCATTCTTTGTTACATGTCCCTATATATTGGTACAAATATGGAAATTTATTGCACCAGGACTCTATAAGCATGAAAAAATTGCAATTGTTCCTTATCTAGTTTTAACGCCTATATTATTTTTTCTAGGAGGCATGCTTGTTTATTATTTAATAATGCCACTAGCTATTAAGTTTTTTCTCTCTTTTGAGAGTACAGGAGCTTCAACAGGATTACCCATTCAATTGGAAGCTAAAGTTAGCGAATATCTTTCTCTGGTTATGAAATTAATTTTTGCATTCGGTATAAGTTTTCAGTTACCTGTTGTCCTTAGCTTATTAGCTAGAGTAGGTATTGTTGATGCTGAATTTCTTAGAAAAAAAAGAAAATATGTCGTTGTAATGATTTTTGCTGCAGCTGCACTATTAACACCACCTGATCCCATAACTCAAATTGGACTAGCAATACCATTATTGATTTTATATGAATTATCTATATTTTCTGTAAACATTATTGATAAGAAAAATAAAAAAAATGCATAATATTAAAGAAATTAGAAATGATGTTGAGGCTTTTAAAAAAGCTTTGAATAAAAGATTTATAGAAATAGATGTAGATAAGATTTTATCGTTGGATGAGAATAATAGAGAGTACATCCAACAAAGAGAATTACTTGAAAAAGAAAAAAAAGATATCTCAAAGTCTAAAGATCAATCACTTTTTGAAAAATCAAAAAAGATAACTGTTGAAATAGATAATATTAGTAAATTACAAGCTAGTGTTAAAAATGAATTGGAAACAATTTTGTCATCAATACCAAATATACCTCATCCAGACGTTCCTACAGGTAAAGATGAAAACTCAAATGTAGAAATTTCTAAATCAGGAACAATACCAAATTTTAAATTTAAACCTAAATCACATTATGTATTAGGTGAAGACTTAAACATGCTTGATTTTGATCTAGCAACGAAAACTACTGGTTCAAGATTTGTTTTTGTAAAAGATAAATTGGCCATGCTAGAAAGAGCTTTATCAAATTTTATGCTTGATACACATGTGAATACTAATGGTTATGAAGAAATATCCCCGCCATTAATTGCAACAGATGCTACTATGTATGGTACGGGACAATTACCTAAATTTGATAATGACCAGTTTGAACTTAAATTAGACGACTCTAGTGACAGAAAATTTTTAATTCCAACTGCTGAAGTTATTTTAACCAATATTGTAAAAGACCAAATTATTGATAAAAAAAAACTTCCAATGCGAATGGTTGCCTCAACACCCTGTTTTAGAAAAGAAGCTGGAAGTTATGGTAAAGATACTAAGGGAATGATTAGACAGCACCAATTTTACAAAGTTGAAATGGTGAGTATTGTTGAAATTGATAAGTGCTTACCAGAACTTGATAGAATGACTGATTGTGCAACTAAAATTTTAGATTTACTAAAACTTCCATACCGAAAAATTGTTTTATGTACTGGTGATATGGGTTTTAGTGCTGAAAAAACTTTTGATATTGAGGTGTGGCTTCCATCAGAAGATAAATATAGAGAAATCTCAAGTTGCTCTTCATGTGGATCATTTCAAGCTAGAAGAATGAAAGCCAGATATAAAAACGAAAAAAAAGAAACTGTGCTTGTTGGCACCTTAAACGGCAGTGGTTTAGCAGTTGGTAGAACATTAGTTGCTATATTAGAAAATTATCAACAAGAAGACGGGTCTATTCTAGTGCCAGAAGCTTTAAAGCCTTACATGAATAATATTGAAAAAATCGTTAAGATTTAAAGTTGTTTTAATTAGATAGATGTTGTAAGAATTCACTTTAATTAAGGAGAATTATGGATCAAGGAATAGGCCAATTTATACCACTAATTTTAATTTTTGTTATTTTTTACTTTTTTTTAATAAGACCTCAACAAAAGAAAGTTAAAGAGCATAAAGCCATGGTAGAAAACTTATCAAGAGGAGATAAGGTTGTAACTTCTGCTGGTATTATAGGGACAGTTGAAAGAATTATTGATAATGAAAAAGTTGAAGTGCAAATTGCTGACAACGTTAAAGTAGAAATTATTAAATCTACAGGTATTCAAGGATTACTTAACTCCCCTGAAGTAAAAAAATAACATTTTACTAAAGTGTTATACTTTTCCAAATTAAGAATTACCTTAGTTTCTTTAGTATCAATTTTTTTTATTTTTATTGCTGCATCAAATTTTCAAAACCCTGAAGACAGTTTTATTTCTAAAAAGATAAATCTAGGTTTAGATTTACAAGGCGGATCATATCTTTTGCTAGAAATTGATAATGAACCCGTTGAAATTCAAAAATTACAAAATACAACAACTGTTATTAGAAATTTTTTAAAAGATAAGAAAATATCTTTTAACGATCTAAGAATTGAAGATAAAAAAATAATATTCAGTATACCCAATGATAATATTGAGTTGGTTCAATCTTTTTTTCTTGATAAAGAAAGTGATATTAACCCTTATTATTTTCAATACAAATCACATCAGTTTGATGTAAATATTCAAGATAATGAATTTACGCTAACTCTATCAAAATATGGACTTATTGAAATTAAAACATCTTCACAAGATCAAGCTATAGAAATAGTTAGAAGAAGAGTTGACGAAGTAGGTACAAATGAACCCAATATTCTGAAAAGAGGTAATAATAGAATTCTAGTTGAGCTTCCTGGTCTTGATGATCCCATGCGTATCAAATCACTTTTAGGAAAAACTGCAAATTTAACATTTAGATTTGTCACTCAAAATAATAATGACACTTTTGGTACTGAAATGCTTCAATTTGAAGATGGAACTAGCGAAGCAATGGTTAGCAAAAGAATAATCTTAAATGGTGAGAATTTATTGGATGCTCAACCACAAATGAATAATCAAACCAACGAAACAGTAGTATCATTTACACTTGATAGAGTGGGGGCAAAAAGATTTGGTAAAGCAACTAGTACAGGAATTGGCAAACAATTAGCAATTGTTCTAGATGGTAAAATTGTTAGTGCTCCAGTAATAAGGGATACTATAGCAAGTGGAAATGGTCAGATCAGTGGAAATTTTACATTTCAATCTGCAACAGACTTGGCATTACTTCTAAGATCAGGAGCGTTACCAGCGCCACTTAACATTATCGAAGAAAGAACAGTTGGACCTGACCTTGGTCAAGATTCAATTAATGCAGGAGTTATCGCCCTTATGATTGGTTTCTTATTAGTGATAATTTTTATGTTTGTTAAATATAGAATTTTTGGTCTAATTGCTAACATAACACTATTAATTAACTTATTTTTTTTAGTCGGTATTTTAACTTTATTTGAAGCAACATTAACACTTCCTGGAATAGCAGGTATCATTTTAACGGTTGGTATGGCAGTTGACGCTAACGTGTTAATTTTTGAAAGAATTAAAGAAGAATGCAAGAAAGAAAAAAATAATATTATAGCCTTTGATACAGGTTATGTGAAATCAAAAACTGCAATTATAGACGCAAATATAACTACATTAATTGCAGCTGTAATCTTATTCTTTATGGGCTCTGGACCAGTTAAAGGTTTCTCTGTGACTTTAGCTGTAGGAATTTTTACAACACTGTTTTCAGTTTATTTTATTGCAAGAATGCTTACTGGCCTTTATGTCGTTAGAAATAAAGAAAAGACTAAACTAATATAATGATTAATTTTAATAAATTTTATAAACTATTTAATCTAATTTCTTTAAGTTTAGTTATTGCATCTGTTCTATTATTATTTTTTAAAGGACTTAATTTTGGCGTAGATTTTAAAGGTGGAACTTTAATAGAACTAAGGTCTAACGATAAAAATATTAACGTTACTTCTTTAAGGCAATCTTTTAACAAAATGAAATTAGGAGATTTTAATATTAAAAAATTTGGCAATGAAAATGATTTTTTAATCAAAATAGAGAAAAAAGATACAAGTGCAAATGCTATAGAAGTTATTAAAAAAGATTTAACATCTTCATTGGGGAGTTCTTTTAATTTCAGAAGAGTTGAAAATGTAGGTCCAAAAGTTAGTTCTGAATTATTAAAGTCTGGTATTATTGCAATTGCACTATCTCTAGCTGCAATGTTATTTTACATATGGATAAGATTTGAATGGCAATTTAGCTTAGGTGCTATTTTAGCCCTATTTCATGATGTCATTATAACACTTGGTCTTTTTTCACTATTTAGTTTGGAAATAAATCTATCAATAGTTGCCGCCGTTTTAACTATAGTTGGTTATTCAATGAATGATACCGTTGTCATTTATGACAGAGTTAGAGAAAATTTAAGAAAGTTTTCTGATATCAAGATTTATGAACTTACAAATATCTCAATCAATGAAACACTTTCTAGAACTATAATTACATCAGTCACGACATTGCTTGCTTTAGTTTCAATTTATTTATTTGGTGGAGAAATATTAAAAGGTTTTTCACTAGCTATGATAATGGGTGTAGTATTTGGAACTTATTCTTCAATTTATATAGCTAATCCTATACTTGTGAAACTTAGAGTGTCCCAAAAAACAATCCTAAAAGAAGATACAGAATAGATTTAATAAAGATTTTGAGCTGCTACCATTGAAAGTAACATTGGTAACGATAAAAGAGTATTTGTTCTTGAAAACAACATTGCTGTTCTAGCTGATTTTGCTTTAACATCAGGTTCGCACTCAACAATACCTAGTGCTCTTTTTTGATTTGGCCAAATTATAAACCAGACATTAAAAGCCATGTATAAGCCAAGCCACATTCCAATACCAATAGCTGTACTTTTTCCACCACCTAAAGTCATAGCATCATGCAAATAACCATTTAAATAAGCTAAAATTAATCCAGACAATACTGTTAGTAAAGCTGCCCATCTAAAATAAAACAAAGCTGCTGGCGCAATAACTTTACCTATAGCAGGTTTTTGTTCGTCAGGAATTTTAGGCATGTTTGGAATTTGTACAAAGTTAAAATACCAAAGAAGTCCAATCCACATAATAGCAACCGTTACGTGAATAAATCTTGTTAACCAGCTCCAAAAAATTGTATCAAAATCAAAACCACCATTATCAAAAAATAATCCTAGAAAAAGGATAATAGCTAAAGCTAATGATGCATGAATTGTCCTTGGAAGAGATGATAGTAAATTACCCATAATTAGAATCACTATACACTAATTTTTTAAATCTTTAACTTCTTTTTAAATTTTTCTTCCAGCATAGGTTTTAAGAATTCCCCAGTGTAACTACCTTTTATTTTTATAATATCCTCAGGTTTACCTTCTGCGATAATATTTCCTCCTTTGACACCACCCTCAGGACCCATATCAACAATATAATCAGCCGTTTTAATCACATCTAAATTATGCTCAATAACAACAACAGTATTTCCTAGAGCCACAAACGTATGTAGTATTTCTAATAATTTTTTAATATCATGTTGGTGAAGTCCAGTAGTTGGTTCATCTAAAATATACATAGTTCTTCCTGTAGATCTTTTCGATAGTTCCTTGGCCAACTTAATACGCTGAGCCTCTCCACCAGATAATGTTGTAGCCTGTTGTCCAATCTTTATATAACCAAGCCCAACTTTTTTTAATGTTAATAGTTTGGTTTTTATATTTGAAATATTTTCAAAGTATTCACATCCTTCATCAACAGACATATTTAATACATCGGCTATACTTTTGTCCTTAAACTTTATTTCAAGAGTTTCTCTATTATACCTAGTTCCCTTACATTCATCACATTGTATATAAACATCAGGTAAGAAATGCATCTCGTATGTAATTACGCCATCGCCTTCACAAGCTTCACATCTTCCACCTTTAACATTAAATGAAAATCTTCCAGGTTTATATCCTCTTGTTTTTGACTCAGGTAGTGCCGTAAACCAATCTCTAATAGGCCCAAAGGCTCCGGTATAGGTTGCTGGATTTGATCTTGGTGTTCTTCCAATTGGTGATTGATCTATATCAATTATCTTATCTATAAGTTCAACACCCTTATAACCTTTAAATGCTTTTGGAACTTTTCTAGCTTTGTTATTTAAGGTTAAATTTAATGCATGATATAATGTTTGCAATATCAATGTAGATTTACCACTGCCAGAAACTCCAGTAACACAAGTAAAGCTTCCTGTTGGAATTTTAAGATTAACGTTATTCAAATTATTTCCACTAGCTCCATTAATTTCTACAAATCTACCATTCTTAGCAAGTCTTCTAATTCTTGGAATTTCTATATATTTTTTATGAGATAGGTATTGACCAGTGATGCTATTTTTATTTTTAAGTATCTCGTTATAAGTTCCTTGTGCAATGATCTCACCACCGTTAGTACCAGCTTCTGGTCCTAAATCTATTATGTGGTCAGCATTTTCCATAGTTTCAGTGTCATGCTCAACAACGATTACTGTGTTTCCAAGATCTCTTAGTCTTTTCAATGCATTAATTAGTTTAACATTATCTTTTTGGTGCAAACCTATAGAAGGTTCGTCAAGAACATATAATACTCCTGTCAATCCTGAACCAATTTGCGAAGCAAGCCTAATTCTTTGTGCTTCTCCACCGGAAAGAGTCCCGGACTCTCTTGATAAAGTTAAATACTCAAGCCCAACATTTAAAAGAAACGTTAACCTCTCATTAATTTCTTTTAGAATATGTTCTGCTATTTTAAATTGTCTTTTATCAAGATTTTGTTCCAACCCTTTAAACCAGTTAGCAGCATCTAAAATAGATTTTTTTGTAACATCGCTTATATTTTGATTATCAATTTTAACACATAAAGCTTCCTCTTTTAGTCTATTACCATTACAACCTTCACATGCAGAATCCGATTGATATTCCGCTATAGCTTCTCTCTTCCACTCACTGTCAGATTCAAGAAATCTTCTTTCAAGATTGTTTATGACACCTTCAAAAGTTTTTTTATGAGAGTATTTTTCATATCCATCATCATAGACAAATTTTATTTCTTCCTCGTCTGATCCAAATAAAATCACATCTTTAAATTTTTTGGGTAATTTTTTCCATTTTTCATCTAAAGAAAATCCATAGTGCTTAGCAATAGAGGCTAATGTTTGAGCATAATATAGTGTGGTTGATTTAGCCCACGGTTCTATAGCACCATCAGCTATACTTTTTTTTTCATCAGGAACTACTAAATTTGGATCTACATTTAATTTAATACCAATACCTTCACATTCAGCACACGCCCCATATGGACTATTAAAAGAAAAAAGTCTTGGTTCAATTTCTTCGATTGTAAAACCACTTTCTGGACATGCAAATTTCGTTGAGTAAATTAATTTTTCAATTTTTCTAAATTTTTGAGGTAAAGTTTCGTCTTCGTACTCAACAAATACAAGACCATTTGATAAATTTACAGCTGTTTCAATACTTTCAGCTAAACGATTTCCTAGATTTGAGTTCAAAACAATTCTGTCAATTAAAACAGATATATCATGCTTAAGTTTTTTATCTAATTCAGGTGCTTTATCTATGTCATAAAGAACCTCATCAATTTTAATTTTTCTAAAGCCTCTTCTTTTATAGCTTAAAATATCTTTTCTATATTCACCTTTACGGCCACGGACCACTGGCGCATATATATAAATTGTAGATTTTTTGGGAAGTTTTTTTATTAAATCGACAATCTGTGTAATTGTTTGTGATGTTATTGGTTTTCCAGTAAAGGGTGAATAGGGCACACCAGCTCTCGCATAGAGCACTCGCATATAATCATAAATTTCTGTAACTGTAGCAACAGTTGATCTTGGGTTCTTTGATGTATTTTTTTGTTCAATAGCTATCGCTGGACTTAATCCTTCAATAAGATCAACGTTAGGTTTTTTCATTTTATCTAAAAATTGACGAGCATAAGCAGATAAACTTTCAACATATCTTCTTTGTCCCTCTGCGTAGATAGTGTCAAACGCTAATGAAGATTTTCCAGAACCGGAAAGTCCAGTAATAACAACAAATTGATCTTTGGGTATTTCTACAGAAACATTCTTTAAATTATGCTCCTTTGCACCCTTGATAACTATCTTTTTGATCATAATTTTAGTTGCTTTAAATTAATTAAATTAATATTGAGTTTATATTGTGATATAAAAACTAAATAAATAAATAAACACTTATAAAATATTATGGCTGGAAGTTTAAATAAAGTATTATTAATTGGGCGTTTAGGCGCAGACCCTGAGATTAAACAAATGGTAAACGGCAAAAGCGTTGCAAGATTGAGTTTAGCAACAAGTCAATCATGGAAAGACAAGACAACAGGTGAAAAAAAAGAAAAGACGGAGTGGCACCGAATAGTTGTATTCAATGATGGGTTAGTAAATGTTGTTCAACAATATTTAAAAAAAGGAGCTCAAATTTATGTTGAAGGACAAATAGCTACTAGAAAATGGAAAGATGAACAATCTGGACAAGACAAATATTCTACAGAAATTGTAATTCAAGGATATAACTCCTCACTAACAATGTTAGGTGGAGGCAATACAGGTGGTGGAATCCAAAATGATAACACACAAGCACCTGCTAATAATTTTGAAGATAGTCCACAAACTTCAAATGATATGGATGACGAAATTCCATTTTAGTTTCTATGAAAGACACAGAAATACCTAAAGATAAAAATATTAAACTTATCTCAATGCATGATGAGATGAGTTCATCGTATTTGTCATATGCGATGAGTGTAATTGTGAGTAGGGCTCTTCCTGATGTTAGGGACGGACTTAAACCTGTTCATAGAAGAATATTATTTGCCATGTATAAAGGTGGTTACGATTGGTCAAAACAATTTAGAAAATCTGCAAGAATAGTTGGAGATGTAATTGGTAAATATCACCCACATGGAGATCAGTCTGTTTATGACGCTCTAGTTAGAATGGTTCAGGATTTTTCTATGAGTTTACCTCTTGTTCAGGGCCAAGGTAACTTTGGATCTATTGATGGAGATCCAGCTGCGGCTATGAGATATACTGAGACTAGATTGGCTAAAGTTTCGCAATACTTAATAGACGATATTGAAAAAGATACCATCGAATACAAGAGTAACTACGATGAAACAGAAAAAGAACCATCAGTTTTACCCGCTCAATATCCCAATTTATTGGTTAATGGAGCTGGTGGTATAGCAGTTGGAATGGCAACAAGCATACCTCCACATAATTTAGGTGAAATCATTGATGGAACATTAGCCTTAATTGAAAATAAAGATATTAAGATTAAAGAATTAATGAAACACATTCCAGGTCCTGATTTTCCTACAGGTGGTGTCATCATTGGGAAAGAAATTATTAAAGCAGGATATAATGTGGGTCGTGGGTCATTTAAAATTAGAGGTGAAATAAGTGTTGAAGCACAAAAAAATGGTAGAGAAAGACTAGTTATTACATCTGTACCTTATCAAGTAAATAAATCAGTTTTAAATGAAAGAATTGCCCAACTCGTTAGAGAGAAAAAAATTGAAGGAATAAAAGATATTAGGGATGAGTCTAATAGAGAAGGGATTAGAGTAGCAATTGATTTAAGAAATGGTGTTGAGCCAGAAACTATTAAGCGATTACTTTATAAAAATACTTCGATAGAAAGTTCTTTTGGTTTTAATACTTTAGCAATCGTTGATGGCAAACCTAAAATATGTAATTTAAAAGAGTTTTTAACAAATTTTTTAACGTTTCGTGAAGATGTTGTTATTAAGAAAACTAAATTTGACTTAAAAAAAGCAGAGGACAGAGCTCATATTTTGATTGGGTTATCTGTATCTGTTGAGAATTTAGATAAGATTATAAAAATTATACGGTCTTCAAAAACTCCTGATGATGCTAAAAAATCATTATTAAACACTAAGTGGAAAATTAATAAATCTTTAAAGTTAATTTCACTTGTCGAAGACAAGAAGGGGAAAAATTTATACTCATTATCTGACCCTCAAGTAATTGCTATTTTAGAACTTAGACTTCAAAAACTTACAGCTCTTGGTATTAATGAAATAGAAGTCGAAATCAAAAAATTAGCTGATTTAATTAAGGGATATAAGAAAATAATTAATTCCAAAAAAGAACTTTTAAACGTAATAAGTGAAGAGCTTAAAACTATTAAAGAAAAATTTGCTGTACCACGAAGAACTAAAATTATAGATGCTATTTTAAACTATGATATTGAAGAAACTATTCAAAAAGAGTCTGTTATTATTACAGTTACACTTCAGGGATATATTAAAAGAGGAGCATTAAGCAGTGTTAAACAACAAAAAAGAGGTGGCAAGGGTAAATCTGGGATTACAACGAGAGATGAAGATTCTGTAGTACAAACTTTATCAGTTAACACACACACTTCTGTTCTTTTCTTTTCGACAGAAGGACTTGTCTACAAAATTAAAGCTTGGAAGATACCTGAGGGTTCAACTACATCAAAAGGTAAATCTTTATTTAATATCTTACCTTTAAAAAATCATCAATCAATCAGTTCAATTATGCCATTCCCTGATGATGAAAGTGATACGAAAAATCTTCAAATTGTTTTTGCAACTGCAAAGGGCAAGGTTAGAAAAAACAGTCTAGAAGACTTTTCTTCCATTAATTCAGCTGGAAAAATTGCAATAAAATTAGATCCCAATGATAAAATCGTAGGAGTTGAAATTTGTAAAGATGATCAAGATGTAATGCTAAGTACAAAAAATGGTAAATGCATTAGATTTGAATCAAAAAAACTAAGAATATTTAAGGGTAGATCCTCAAAAGGTATAAAGGGTATAGAGCTATCTCCTAATGATGAGATTGTTTCTCTTTCAATAACAAATAAAGAAAAAATAAAAAAAGATACTAAACCTGATGGAAGATTTGTTTTATCAATTACAGAAAATGGATACGGCAAAAAAACTTTAAACAATGAATATAGAGTTACCAATAGAGGTGGTAAAGGCATAATTGGAATTGTTAATTCACCTAGAAATGGCAGTATATGTTCGTCATTTCCTGTTATAGAGGGAGATGATGTGATGATTTCAACAAATAAAGGTAGAGTGATTAGAGTTGCCGTTAAAGAAATCAGAACAGCGGGAAGAAATACTCAAGGTGTAAGAATTATTAAATTATCTGGTGATGAAAAAGTTGTTTCAGCAATAAAAATTGATGATAACTTGGAGTAATGAAAAAGGTTGCCGTATATCCAGGAACATTTGACCCAATTACCTTTGGTCATATTGATGTTATAAATAAAGCTTTAAAATTATTTGATAAAGTTATTATTGCTGCTTCTGATGGTGCTAATAAAAATTATCTTTTCAATTCACTTGAAAGAGTACAATTAATTAAAAAAGCCTTATTTGTTGATTTAAAGTTTGATAAAAAGAAGATTGAAGTTATTTCATTTACATCATTAACAACTGATTTATGCAAAAAATACAAATCTAATATTATTTTAAGAGGTTTAAGAGCAGTATCTGATTTCGAATATGAATTTCAACTAGCTGGAATGAATAGAAAATTGAACAATAATATAGAAACAATTTTTTTAATGTCTGATGTTGAAAATCAAATCATTTCATCAAGATTTGTTAAAGAAATAGTTAGACTAAAAGGCGATATCAAAAAATTTACTACAAAAAGCACAATAAAATCTTTAAAAGAAAAATATGAATAAACTTATAACAAAATTTTTAATTTTATTTTTTATACTAACCAACAATACAATCGCAGAGGAGAATATTATGATTTTAAAGCTTAAAGATGGAGACGTTAAAATAGAACTTTTTGAAGATGTGGCACCTAATCATGTCAAAAGAATTAAGCAATTAGCAAAAGATGGTAAATACGATGGTGTTGTATTTCACAGAGTGATTGATGGCTTTATGGCGCAAACTGGTGATGTTCAGTTTGGTAACTCTTCTAATGATCAATTTGATTTAAGAAGAGCTGGAATGGGTGGCTCTGATTTACCTGATCTTAAAGAGGAATTTAGTGATTTACCTCATGAAAGAGGAACACTATCTATGGCTAGATCACAAGATCCAAATAGTGCAAACAGCCAATTTTTTATATGTTTTAAAGAAGCGTCTTTTTTAGATAGACAATATACGGTATTTGGTAAAGTTATTGAAGGCATGGATCTTGTTGATAAAATCAAAAGAGGAGATCAAAACAATAACGGTTCTGTTTCTAACCCAGATAAAATCATTAGCTTTAAATAATTTTAGTTCACAAATTTCATGGCGTTAAAGAATTTCAAATTTAATGTCATACAGAGCGATAAATTTGCTAGAGTTGGAGTAATCGAAACTCATAGAGGCAATATTCAAACACCTGCTTTTATGCCTGTTGGAACACAGGCAACTGTAAAAGCTTGCCTTATTGACGATGTTATTAAAACAGGATCTGAAATAATTTTATCAAATACCTATCACTTAATGATCAGACCAGGTGTTGATAGAATTATTTCTGCTGGTGGTCTACATAAATTTATGAATTGCAAACTTCCCATACTTACTGATTCTGGTGGGTTTCAAGTTATGTCTCTTTCTAAATTAAACAAAGTAGACAGAGAAAAGGGTGCAATATTTAACTCTCATGTAGATGGTAAAAAATTTATATTAAGTCCAGAAGAAAGCATAAGAGTTCAAAAGGGTTTAGACTCTGATATTGTTATGATCATGGATGAGTGTCCTAAGAAAACTACTGACTATAAAGTAATTAATAAATCCATGGAACTATCCATATATTGGGCCGAAAGATCTAAAATAGCTTTTGGATTAAATCCACATAAAGCTTTATTTGGAATAGTCCAGGGTGGTCTATTCAAAAATCTAAGAACAAAATCTCTTAATAACTTAATTAAAATTGGCTTCGATGGATATGCTATTGGAGGACTTGCTGTAGGAGAAAGTCAAAATGAAATGTTTAGTGTTTTAGATGATTTAAAAAATATTATGCCTGATGATAAACCAAGATATTTAATGGGTGTAGGGACGCCAGCCGATATTCTTGGAGCTGTTAAGAGAGGTGTTGATATGTTTGACTGTGTAATGCCTACGAGATCTGGAAGAACCGGTTTAGCTTTTACTTGGAATGGTCGTGTGAATATCAAAAATAATAAATATAAAAATGATAATGAACCTCTTGATCCAAATTGTTCAAATTTAAATCTTAACAAGTATTCAAAAAACTATATAAATCATCTCTTCAATACGAATGAAATCTTAGGTTCTACACTTTTAACCCTACATAACATCAACTTTTATCAAGAATTAATGTCTTCTATTAGAGAAAATATTAAAAAAGGTACATTTGATAAATTTCATGATGAATACATTGATAAGTTGTAATTTAAATATTTGCAATTTCTGATGTTATGGAATAAATAATTGTTTTTTGGTAATAAAAATTATTCAAGTTTGATATTTTTTTATTGTTTAAGTTTTTAAGTGTAAAGAAATTTAAAAATTTTAAAGAAGACTTCACCAAAAGTTTTTTTTTAAAATTAAATAAAAAAAAACATTTATCTCATCTTTAATAATTTATATGTGGGCCCTTAGCTCAGTTGGTAGAGCAATTCCCTTTTAAGGAATGGGTCGATGGTTCGAGTCCATCAGGGCTCACCACTAAAATAATCTTTGAAATATTAGCTAATTGTAATCGGTGGATAGTCTAAAATAATACTATTTTCCCATTCTGATAAATCTTTTATCCTTTTTGAGGATGATGGATGTGTACTCATAAATTGAGGAGGCTCTTTGCCTTTATTTGCCTCTTTCATTCTTTCCCATAATTTTTTAGTTTCTCTAATATCATATCCTGATAATGAAGCAAAAATCATACCCAAATAATCAGCCTCACTTTCTTGTGTTCTAGAAAAGGGATTCATTATTCCTATTTGTGAAAGTAAACCAACAGTATTCATTCCTGTTATTCTGTTTACTTGTGACAACTTCCCACCAGAAAATATATCAATAAGTTGCGTGCTTGTATTTAATAAAACTCCTCTGCTAGCTCTTTCAACAGAGTGTTTTGCAACAGCGTGTGCAATCTCATGACCCATAACTGAGGCAAGACCGTTTGTATTTTTTGTAACATCAAGTATTCCTGTGTACACAGCTATTTTACCACCTGGCATGCACCAAGCATTTTTTACTTTTTTATTATCTATTAAAATATACTCCCAATCAAAATTAACAGTTGGATCATTTTGACCCGCTCTATAAAAATACTCAGATATTGCGTCTTCCATTCTTTTTCCAATATCTTTAATTTCATTGAGTGTTTTAGTGTCATCACTCATTTTTTCTTTTTCTTTAACTTTTTCAAAAATTTGAGCTGCCTGAGCATTTAATTTTGATTCAGGTATAATTTTCAATTGTCTTCTGTCTGTTATTGGGGTCGTAGAACAAGCGCTGAGCATTAAGCCCGAACATCCACATCCAATATAATTTAAAAATTTTCTTCTATTCATTTTATTAAAATTTTGATAATCATATAAATATATACTTTTATGAATTTAAACAATAAAATCTTAGTTGTACTTTTTGTTATAGCTGTATCTTTTGTAATTTATTCTAGCTATCATTAAATTTTTATGTCTAATAAAAAGAAAAAATCATTTGCTTTAAGATTAAGAAATTATTTTTTTACAGGTGTAATTGTTTTAATTCCAATTGGTTTTACCCTTTATTTAAGTAAATTTTTAATTAATTTTTCTACTAAATTAGTACCATCAGGTCTAAATCCTAATACTTATCTTCCTTATGCGATACCAGGTATTGAAATAATTTTAACAATTATTTTTATCACAGTTGTTGGTGGTCTTTCTTTAACTTTTATAGGTAAAAAATTTTTACAAATAATTGATGATTTGTTTAAAAGAATGCCAATATTAAGAACAATCTATTCTGCCATTGGACAAATGACAGATTCCTTTCGTGAGCAAGAAGGCAATAAAAAAAGTGTTGTACTAGTCGAGTATCCAAGAAAAGGTTCTTGGGCCGTAGGTTTTGCTACGAAAGAAAATTCAGGTGAAATTAAAGCTAAAACAAATATTAACTTAGTTAATGTTTTTGTTCCAACAACTCCAAACCCAACAAGTGGCTTTTTATTAATGATACCAAAAGATGATTTAATCTATTTAGATATGACATTTGAAGAAGCATCAAAATTTATAGTCTCGGCTGGAACTTCTAAGCCTAAAAGCTAAACCATATCATTAATTATATCTGCTTGATCATATAACTTGAGTAAAGCTTTATATTTTTTAATATCAGTATTCTCTAATTCTATCTTTTTTATTTGTTTCTCTGCCATTAAAAATAAATCTTCATTTTGAATGGGGTCTGCTAACCTAAAATTTTTAATTCCACTTTGTTTAAAACCAAGTAAATCACCAAAACCTCTTAATTTCATATCTTCTTCTGAAATTTCAAAACCATCATTAGAGTTTTTTAAAATATTAATTCTTTTTTTTGCATTCACACTTAGATTTGACTTAAACATCAATATACAACTTGCTTGTTTTGTTCCACGTCCAACTCTTCCTCTTAACTGATGTAACTGAGACAATCCAAATTTATTTGCATTTTCTATTATGATTACATTAGCATTAGGAAAATCAATACCAACTTCTATAATTGTCGTTGAAACTAAAATTGAATATTTTTTATTAAGAAATTTATTTAATATTTCTTCCTTCTCTTCATTGTCAATTTTTCCATGTAGTAGTGCAACTTTATTTGGGAAAATTTCATTAAGAAATTTGTATTTCGTAACTGATGATTGGTGGTCTAATTTTTTTGATTCCTCTATCAAAGGACACACCCAGAAGATTTGGTTTCCTTCTTTTATTTCTTTTTTTACAAAGTTGATAACATCATCTATTTTACTTTCTAATTTGCTATAAGTTTTAACTTCTTTTCTATTACTTGGTTTTTCTTTAATAATAGAAACATCCATATCACCATAAACTGACATAGTTAGAGTTCTCGGAATTGGTGTCGCTGACATTAAAAGAACATCACAATTATCACCCCCTTTATCTGATAAAAGTTTTCTTTGTCTAACACCGAATTTGTGCTGTTCATCAATTATAATATAACCAAGGTTTGCAAAAATTATTTTTTTTTGAAAAATTGCATGCGTGCCAAATACCATTTGAATTTCATTGTTTTGCAAGTTTTTTATAATTCTCTTTTTTTCACTATTTTCACTCTTACTAGAAAGTAATTCAATTTTTATATCTTTAGAAAATAGTTTTTTTGCTAAAGTATAATGCTGTCTTGCCAATATTTCAGTAGGAGCCATTAATGCAACTTGGAACCTTGCACTAATGACATTCAACGAAGAAATCAATGCGACAATAGTTTTACCACTCCCAACGTCACCTTGTAAAAGTCTAAACATTTTACTTTTAGAATTTAGATCCTTATTAATATCATCCAATGAATTTTTTTGATCATCGGTAAGTGTAAAGTTTAATTTATTAACTATATTCTTATGAGCTTTTTCACTGAAGTTTTTAGAAATTTTTTTAATTTTCTTAATTTTTTTTCGAATTTCTGAATTAACTAAAAAAGATGCTAATATTTCATCATAAGCAAGTCTTTTATAAAAGTCGGATTTATAATTTTCAATATTTTTTGGATCATGTAATTTTATTATAGATTCATTCCAACTTTCATTATTAAAAATTTTTAGAATATCTTTATCGTGCCACTCTGGTAAAATAGGCAAGTTTTTTAAAATTTGATTTATAATTTTATTATAGGTTTTTTCAGTAATACCTTCTGTTAATGAGTATTTATTATCAATATTTTCAATTAATGAACTGTCTTGTGAAATATATGTGGGATTTGTTATTTGATATCGTCCTTTATAATTGCCTATCTTCCCACTAATTGTCACTTCTTCATTTAGTGGTAAAATTTTTCTTACATATCCTTCATGACTATTAAAAAATATACAATCAATCTTTCCAGTTTCATCAATACAATTAACTCTATTAGGTAAGTTTCTAACTCTTGGAAATTGATATTTTAATGGAACAATCCTGATAGTTTGGATTACACCTATTTGAAGATCGCAAACTTTACTAACAAGCGTTCTGTCTGTATATGATTTAGGCAGTCTCCAGAGCAAGTCAAAAATATTATTTATTTTTTTTTTCTTCAAAATTTCCATGGTTTTTTTACCCACACCATTTAATTTTGTTAGATCAGCTAATAAATAATCAAAATTATTCTTATTTTTCATATTAGTTGTAATATATTAAATATTATGACCATTAATATAAAGGATTTAAAAAATAAAATAACTTATAGAGCTAACTATAGAGGCACTAAAGAAATGGATAAGTTGTTAGGTTCATTTACTAAAAAATATATTGATCAGTTTAATGAACAAGAGCTAACCCTTTTGTGTGATTTGTTAGACTTTGATGATGAGAATCTTTATAAATTTAATCAAGGTCAAAATCTAACAATTCAAATTGAATTAAACAAAGTTTCAGAGATGTTTAAAAATTATAATTATGCAAATGAATAGTGGCGGAGAGACTGAGATTCGAACTCAGGAAAGAGTTGCCCCTTTGCCGGTTTTCAAGACCGGTGCATTCAACCACTCTGCCATCTCTCCGTTAGCAACGTTTTATTATTATAAATTTTTAATTCAACAATAAAATTGATAAATTAAACAGATAATCATTTAATAGGTATAAATTTATTACTGTGGAAAAGCAAAAATTCAATACAGGTATAGGATTAACTGCACTAGGTTCTTTTTGGTGGGGTGTTATTGGTGTTATTTACTTCAAATATATTTCATTTGCAGGTTCTATAGAGGTAGTGATCCATCGTTGTGTGTGGACATCTGTAGCTTTAATAATAACTACCTTTTATTTTTCTAAATGGGATATTTTTTTTGAAATTATAAAAAATAAAAGAAATATAATTTATTTATTTTTTTCAAGCTTACTAATTTTTATAAATTGGGCAACCTGGATTTATGCAGTGGGTACAGAAAAAATTATTGATGCAAGCTTTGGTTATTTTATTATGCCAATCTTAAGCGTATTTCTAGGATATATCTTTTATGGTGAAAAAATTAATAAAAAAAGAGGTCTTTCCATACTTCTTGTTTTGCTGTCTATATCATTTCTTTTGTTTAAAAGTTTTCATTCAATACCATGGGTTGGAATAATTGTAGCTCTAAGTTGGGGTTTTTACAATCTTCTTAGAAAAAAAGTAAATGTCGATACCGATGTTGGACTTTTAATAGAAAGTCTTTTTATATTACCATTTGCATTATTTGCTTTTTTTTTACTTTTTAAAAATAATTTAAATATTTTTAGTATTAACGAGCCTTCATTAATGTTTATACTAATGTTAGCTGGACCAATGACTGTTATACCTCTATTTCTATATGTAAGAGGTGTTGAGTTGTGTGGCCTTGGACCCACTGGAATGATTTTCTACATAACCCCAACATTTCAATTTTTATTGGGCTTTTTTTATTATGATGAGGCTTTTTCTTTCGATAAATCATTAAGTTTCATTTTAATATGGATTGCTGTAATTATTTATTTAAAAGATTTATATGAACATAATTAAATATTTTATAATTATATTTTTCACATTTATTCACGGAACACTAAATGCCAATGAAAAAGAATTTAAGGAGTGGTTGGTTAATTTCAAAGCCCATGCTTTAGAAAAAAAAATTTCAGAAAAGACATTCAATTTAGCAATGTCTGATGTTGTATTTTTACCTGATGTAATAAAATATGACCGTTTTCAACCTGAGTTTTATGAAGATACTAAAACTTACATATCCAAAAGAACTTCTAAACAAAAAGTAAGTGCGGGCATTAAACTTTATGAATTAAATAAAAATTTCATAAATTCGGTAGATAATAAATTTTTTGTTGAGAAAGAGTTGCTTTTAGCATTAATGGGAATAGAGACTAATTTTGGAACTTATGTTGGAAAAATGGATATATTATCATCACTTGCAACTTTAAGTTATGATCAACGTAGATCTGATTTCTTTACCAAAGAATTAATTACTATTCTTCAATTAATAGATGAGGGGAAAATAGACCATAACATTTTATATGGATCATGGGCAGGTGCCTTTGGTTTTTTTCAATTTATGCCATCAACAATAGACAACTATGCAATAGACTATGATAAAAATAACATTATTGAGCTTAAATCAACTAAAGATTCATTTGCATCTGCAGCAAACTACATAAATAAAATAGGATGGAAAAAAAACCAACCTTGTTTCATTAAAGTAAAATTAAAAGAGAATATACCTAGCAATATATTAAACACATCTGCAAAAAAACTTCACCATAAAATTAAATTCAAACTTTTAAAGAAATATATAATTAATGAAGATGGTTTTAATTCTATTAATGAAAATTTGATTGCATCAATAATAACGCCAGACAAAGATATAATACCAGATGCACAAAACTTAGATCCGGCCTACATAGTTTTTGATAATTATGAAAAAATACTACAATGGAATAGATCTTTAAGATTCAGTCTCGCAGTATGCACATTAAAAGAAAAGTTTGAAAATGCTTTATAAAAAACTATTAACTCTATGCTGTTTAATTTTATTAAATAACTGCACAGCAACTACCTCAACCAAAAATAAAAATCTTAATTCATTGGAAAATCCATTTACAAATAAAGGATTTAGCCTTATTTATAATGATAAGTTTTATTATGATAAGGTTATTTCCAAAAAAATTGATGAACGAAGCTTAGTTATTTTTCAAAAAAATTTAAAAAAAAATACAATTGTAAAAATTACCAATATTTTAAATAACAAATCAATTATAGGCACTGTTGGTAGTAATGCTGATTATCCTTTATTTAATAATGCAGTATTATCATTTAGAATAGCAGATGAAATTGGTTTGAATGAAAATGAGCCTTATGTAGAGATTTTAGAAGTCCTTGAAGACTCAATATTTGTTGCAAAAAGAGCAAAGACGTTTGAAGAAGAAAAAAAAGTTGCAAACAAGGCACCAGTTAACAATATTAATATTAGTGACCTTAATACTAAAAAAACAAATACTAAAAATGAATTAAGTAAAAAATTTTCTTATGAAATAAAAATAGCCGATTTTTATTTTAATAATACAGCATCATTGCTACTTGATAGAATCGTAAAAGAAACCATGATTAAAAATGTTAAAATCAAAAAAATTAATGAAAAAAAATATAGAGTATATGCTGGTCCTTTTAATAACATTAACTCTCTACAAAAATCATTTAATGATATAAGCATACTTGAATTTGAAAATGTTGAGATTATAAAAAATGATTAAATTAAGACTTATAACAGTTTTATTGACGCTCTTACTAACAACTAATGCAAATGCAGCATTTGATGTAAAGGCTAGAACAGCAATATTACAAGATTATCTTTCTGGTGAAATATTATTTGAAAAAGATGCCGATAAATCAATTTATCCTGCATCAATGACAAAAATTATGACAGCAATTATTGCGTTTGATTTAATTAGAAGTGGTGATCTAAATTTAGATGAGAAATTTTTAGTATCAGAGAATGCCTGGAGACTTTCATCAGCTGGCTATTCTTCAATGTTTATAATGGTTGGTGATGAAGTTAGTGTGGAAAATTTACTTAGGGGAATAATTGTTGCATCTGGAAATGATGCATGTGTTGCGTTAGCTGAAGGTATAGCTGGATCAGAGGATGAATTTGCAGTGATGATGACAGCGAAAGCTAAAGAAATAGGAATGAATAATACTAATTTTGCTAATTCATCAGGTATTAATGATACTGAAAACCTATCAACTGTAAGAGATATTATGCTTATGTCTAATTATCTTATTAAAGAGTATCCTGAAGAATATAAGTATTTTGCAGAAAAAGAATTTACCTGGGATAGAACAGGAGGTGACCCCATTACTCAAGGCAATAGAAATCCATTATTATATAAAAGCCTTGGGGCAGATGGAATTAAAACTGGTTATTTAGCTGTTGAAAAATATTCACTGGCTTCATCTGTTGAAAGAAATGGAAGACGACTAATAGCTGTAGGTAGTGGCTTTAATACTAAAAATGATAGATCTCGTGAAAGTGCCAAACTTTTAACATGGGGTTTAACTAATTTTGACCTGGTTGAAATTACAAAAGCAAACACACCAATAGAAGACATTGATGTTTGGTTGGGTAAAAAGGATACTGTTAAAACTTATATAAAAAATGATATCTACAAAACTATTCCTAAAGCAAAAAAAAGACTATTGAAGGTATCATTGAATTATAATGGTCCAATTCAAGCACCTATTAAAAAAGATGATATCTTAGGAAAATTAAAGCTAATCTTTGATGGTGAACTTATCGAAGAATATGATTTACTTGCTTATGAAGATGTTAAGAAATTAAATGTTTTTTCAAGGATAATGAAATCAATTAATTTTTTAATTTGGGGCGATGTCTAAAAAACCAATAATTGTATTTGAAGGTATAGAGGGGACAGGTAAATCTCATCATATTAAAAATGTTGCTAACTACTTAACACGTAAAAAGATTAAATTTATTCAGATTAGAGAACCTGGTGGCAGTGCAAATTCAGAAAAAATAAGAAATCTTATTCTTAATAACAAATCAACATTTAATAAAGAAACTGATTTACTACTTTATCTTTCAGCAAGAAGTGAAAATATGGAAATTATAAGAAAAAATGTTGGTAAAAAAATAATATTGATAGATAGGTTTTCAGACTCAACTATTGCCTACCAACACTATGGTATGGGTGTAAACCTTAAGTTTATACAAAATATTAACGATCATCTTTTAAAAAATATTAAAATTGATTTTACTTTTTTAAATATAGTAAATTTATCAAATATGAAAAAAAGGCTTAAGCTAAGAAAAAAGCTTAACAGATATGATAAATTTAACAGTAAATTTTATGAAAAAGTACAAAATGGTTTTATAAAGATATTAAAAAAAAATCCTAAAAAATATATTAGAATAAATTCAAATCTAGATATAGATCTTAATGAAAATATAATATTAAATAAAATTAACGACTTAATTTAGATTTATGAATTTAAAACCATCTGAAAACACTAAAATTTATGGTATGGAAAATTTTTTTCATGAATTAAGTGGACTATATAAGCGCAAAAAATTGCCTAATAAAATTTTACTGTCTGGAAAAAAAGGATCAGGAAAATCAACATTAGCCTATCATTTAATCAATTATATTTTGTCCGAAAATGAGGATTATAAATATAATTTAGAAAATTTTTGCATCAATAAGGACAATAAATCCTATAAACTTTTGCAAAATAACTCCCATCCAAATTTCTATTTAATAGATTTATTAACAGAAAAAAAAAGCATTGATGTAGGTCAAATACGTGAAATGATTAGTTACACAAATAAGTCAACATTTAATAATATGGCAAGATTTATTTTAATAGATAATGTTGAAAATCTAAATAAGAATTCTATTAACGCATTACTTAAAATTATTGAAGAACCAAATGAAAATGTTTTTTTTATCTTAATAAATAACAGTGAAAAAAATATACTACCCACACTTAAATCAAGATGTTTAACATTCAAAATTAATTTTACATTTAATGAGTCCTTAAGTATTTCAAACTTAATACTGGATAAAAATGTACTTGATTTTATTAACTATGACCTACTAAGTTTTTATAATTCACCTGGTGAAATCATTAGTTTGTTTAATTTTGCTGAAGAAAAATCAATTAATTTAAAAAATCACACTATTTCAAGTTTTATAAGTTCGATAATAGAAAATAATTATTATAAGAAAAATAAATCTGTCAAAATTTTATTAATAAATCTAATCCAGCTATTCTTTTTGAAAAAGTATCTGATAACAAATTCTAAGGTTACATTAATTAATTTTTATCAAAAATTTATAAAAAAAATTTATGATACGGAAAAATTTAATCTAGATGAAGAAAGTTTATTTTTAGAATTTAAATCAAAATTGTTATAAATGGATAAAAATTACTATATAACTACGCCAATTTATTATCCTTCAGCGAGACCCCATATGGGTCATGCATACTCTAGTATCGTTGCTGATTTTTTTGCAAGATTTAAACGTATAGATGGGTTTAATGTTCATTTTTTAACAGGAACTGATGAACATGGTTTAAAAATACAACGAGCAGCAGAGAAAAAAAAAATTGATCCTCAGACTTTTTGTGATGAAATTAGTCAAACGTTTAGAGATCTTTCAAAAACATTAAATTTATCTAATACTGATTTCATTAGAACTACTGAAGAAAGACACAAAAAAACAGTTCAACATCTATGGAATGAGCTTGAAAAAAATGATGATATTTATTTATCAAAATATTCTGGTTGGTATTCTGTTTCTGATGAAGCTTATTACAGTGATGAAGAAATTAGTGAAAAAGAAAACGTTAAAATTGCCATTTCATCTGGTTCTCTGGTCGAATGGATAGAGGAAGAGTCTTATTTTTTTAGATTATCTAAGTGGCAAGATGAACTACTAAATCATTATGAAAAAAATCCAGACTTTATTTCACCAAAATCCAGAAAAAATGAAGTAATTAGTTTTGTAAAAGGTGGGTTAAAAGACTTATCCATAAGCCGTAAAGCGTTTTCTTGGGGCATCAAAGTTCCTAATAGTCAAGATCATGTAATTTATGTTTGGCTTGATGCTCTAACCAATTACATAAGTGCTTTAAACTACCCAGATACAAATGATGAGCTGTTTAAAAAATTTTGGCCTGCATCTGTTCATTTAATAGGTAAGGATATATTAAGATTTCATTCTGTTTATTGGCCTGCATTTTTAATGGCTGCAAAAATACCTTTACCTAAGAAAGTATATGGTCATGGCTGGATTTTATCTGGTGATGAAAAGATGTCAAAATCAAAAGGAAATATTCTTGATCCCTTAGATATTATCGAAATTTATGGACTTGATCCATTAAGATATTATTTGATTAAAGAAGTTTCATTTGGAAATGATGGTAATATTTCACAAGATAGATTAGAGGATTGTATCAATAGTGATTTAGCTAATAATTATGGTAATTTATGTCAAAGAGTGACTGCATTTGCTGAGAAAAATTGCTCTTCATTAGTTCCTGGTAATGTAAAATTTAATGATGAAGATTTAGTGATGCTAAATAAATTTACTGATAATTTAGATCTAATACGAACTGAAATTGATAATCAAAATATTAATTATTATATTAATTTCATTGTTAGCTCTTTATTTGAAGCAAATAAATATTTTAATGATCAAGAACCTTGGAAAAAAAAAGATGATAAAGATAGATTAAATACCATTGTCTATACGTCTTTAGAAATGATTAGAAAAATTTCATTTATGCTTTATCCAATAATTCCAAGCTCAATAGAAAAAGCCTTAAAGATTTTTAATTTAAATATTGATGCAATTAATTTTGAATCTATCGCAAAACATGACTATCTAATATCTGGAAAACCAATTAACAAAATAGATATTATGTTTAAAAAAATTGAAAAGAAACATGATTGATTCTCATTGTCATTTAGATCATGAACCTTTACTTGAAAATTTAAATGAAGTTATAAAAAGATCTAAAGAAGTCGGAATCTCAAAATTATTAACCATATGCACTACACCTGAAAGTTTTGATAGGATAAAAAAAATTATTATAACCGACCCGATGATTTATGGAACTTTTGGTATTCACCCTCATGAGACTGAGAAAAGTCATTTAATTGATAAAAATTATATAACAAATCAAGTAAATAAAAATGAACGAATTATTGGTATTGGTGAAACAGGCTTAGATTTTTTTTATAATCATAGTAATAAAGAAAGGCAAATTGATAGCTTTAAAGCTCATATAGAGGCTTCTATAGAGCTTGATATGCCTATTATCATACATTCTAGAAATGCAGAGGATGAAACGTATGAAATTTTAAAATCATATAAATCAGAAAAACTTAAAATTTTGATGCACTGTTTTACTGGTTCGTTAAATTTTGCAAATAAATTAATAGAATTAAATGCCTTTTTTTCAGCAAGCGGAATAATTACTTTTAAAAATAGTTTAGAGCTTCAGGAAACTTTTAAAAATATTCCCTTAGATAAACTGCTTGTTGAAACAGATAGTCCATTTTTAGCGCCCATACCAATGAGAGGAAAAAAAAATGAACCAAGTTTTATTAAATATACTTTAGAAAAATTATCTATTTTAAAAGAAAAAACTGATCAAGAAATGTCAGATTTAACTACTCAAAATTTTAATAAACTTTTTAATCTATAATGTCTCTTAAATTTGTTATTTTAGGTAGTGGTAGCTCAATGGGTGTACCTAGAGCAGATGGATATTCTGGAGATTGTGATTTAAATAATAAAAAGAATTTTAGAACAAGGTGTTCTGCTCTAATTAAATTTAATGATCAAAATATTTTAATAGATACATCGCCAGATTTGAGATCACAACTTCTAAAAAATGAAATTAAATCTATTAGTAAAGTTTTTTATACCCATCTTCATGCTGACCAGACACATGGTATTAATGACCTTCGACCATTTTTTTTGATAAACAAGAAACAAATTCCAGTCTATGCAGACCCTAATACTAAGAAATATTTGCTTTCAACTTTTAAATATTGTTTTAAATCATCCTATAGTTATCCATCAACATTGAATATTAATAGCCTTAAAAAAAAACATGAATTTATAATTAAAGATAAAAAAATTAAAATTGAATCAATACCTGTTCAACATGGTAAGATTAAAAGTATTTGCTATTTAATTAACAATAAATTAGCCTATGCAAGTGATATTAGTCTATTCTTTAAAAAAGATTACAAAAAATTAAAAAATTTAGAATATCTAATTATTGATTGTCTGTGGTACCGTAATCATTCAGCTCATTTCAATTTAAATCAGGTTTTAGAAATAGTTAAAATCCTTACTCCTAAAAAAACTATATTAACAAATATGCATAGCGATTTAGATTATGTAAAACTTAAGAAAAAATTACCCAAAAATATTATTCCTGGTTTTGATGGTTTGACTGTTAGTTTAAAGAATTAAATCTATTTGTTTTGTTATCTTATCTGACATTGGTGTAATAAAAGAATTGAACGTGTCCTGTATTTTTCCTTCTTTATTAATCAATATTTTATGAAAATTCCACTTAGGAACAGTTGAATTACCATAATTTTTTTTTGCCCATTTATATAAGTCATGGGCATTATTACCTTTAACATCAGTTTTGTCTGTTATTGGAAAAGTAATATTAAAATTAGTTTCACAAAAATCTTTAATTTCTGAATTAGTGCCTGGTTCTTGACCACCAAATTGATTTGATGGAACGCCAATTACATAGAAGCCTCTGTCTTTATACTTTTCATAAAGTTCTTGCAGGCCTGTATATTGCTTAGTAAATCCACACTTACTAGCAACATTTACCAAAAGTATAGTTTTTCCTTTGTATTGATTTAAATCAATAGTTTCATTATTTATATTTTTTATCGAATGATCAAAAAATAGCTTTTCGTATTTAGCATCAACTTTTTCAAAAAATGTAAACATAGATAGGATTAATAGAATTAATAAATTATTTTTATAAACCATTACTTATTTTTTAGAAGCATACAATAATATAAAATATCCAAATACAGTAGACAGTAAGGATCCAGCAAGAACACCAATTTTTACTCCATCAATATACTGAATATTTTCGGCAAAGGCTAAGTTTCCAACAAATAAACTCATAGTAAAACCAACCCCTGTTAAAATTGAAACTCCATATAAGCTTAGCCAGCTAGATTTATCTGGCATTTGAGCCACACCAAATTTAACAGCAATGAAAGAAACAACCATAACCCCAATTTGTTTACCCACAAATAACCCTAAAAGAATACCTAATGGAACAGGTTCTAATAATGAAGTTAATGATAGTCCCTCCAAAGACACGCCAGCATTAGCAAATGCAAATATAGGCATTATCATAAAAGCAACGTAAGGACTGATTGCATGTTCTAATTTAATTAATAAAGAGAAATCTTTTTCTTTAATTCTGTGAGGTATGGTTGAAGCTAAAAGAACACCTGCTATTGTTGCGTGAATTCCAGACTTATATGTGAAGAACCACATGAAGGCACCAATTATCAAATAGGGAATAAACTTTTTAACACCAAATTTATTTAAGGTAAGTAACAAAATATATGAAATTAAGATTAAACTTAAATAACTTATACTTAAGTCACCAGAGTAGAAAAAAGCTATAATTAATATTGCACCAAGATCATCGATTATAGCAAGAGCCGTTAAAAAAACTTTTAAAGAAATTGGAACTCTTGAACCAAGTAAGGATAAAATTCCCAATGAAAATGCTATGTCTGTAGCAGATGGAATTGCCCAACCATTTAATGTTTCAGAATTACCAAGGTTTATAAAAACATAGACTAGAGCAGGGACGACCATTCCTCCAACAGCACCTATAATTGGCAGCAATGCTTTTTTTAAATTAGAAAGCTCACCTTGAATGAACTCTCGTTTTATTTCTAGTGTTACAAAGAAAAAAAAAATTGCCATTAATAAGTCATTAATCCAGTGATGTACGGAAAGTTTTAAACCGAAATCATTAATACCTATAAATAGGTATTGATTTAATGTATCAAAATATAAATTACTTAAACTAGAATTACTTATTACCAGAGCAATAATTGCTGCAATTAATAATACAAGACCACTTGCCGCTTCTAATTGAAAAAACCATTTAAAAGGCTTTGAAAGATTTTTAATCATAATTTTATATTAAATCTCTAATAAATAATGAGATATCTTTAATACTTTCATACAGATTATAAAGTATAAATTCGACATTTGGGACAATTTTCCCAATAGGATATTTAAACGTGTCCACAATAATTATAAAAGCTACGAATGAAATAATTGATACAACAAAAATATTTAATATTTTAAAATTTTTTTGTTTTTTTGGCTGTATATTTACTTGTGTGCTTTCAACTTTATTTATCTCAATTTTTTCTTTAGTTTTTTCTTCTAAGTTAACTTCTACTTCGTCAATAGACGCATCTGATACATTTTCTACATCATTGATCGGTGAATTATTTTGTTCAAAAATATTAACATTATCATCACTAATATCTTCATCAGTTGGACTTACAGTATTTTCAGGAACTACTTTTTTAAAAAACCATTTATGATCACAGCTAGCACACTGCAATAAACGACCCAGGTCAGGAATTAAACTTGAGTCTACATCGAATTTTTTATTACAATTATTGCAAGTGATGATCATAATTGATGTATATCTGATTCTTGTAAAAAAGCCTTATTTTTGATGTTCTTTATTCTTTGAAATTATCAATATCTAATGTATTAGTACCTCAATCGGGGCGTAGCGCAGCCTGGTAGCGCATCTGGTTTGGGACCAGAGGGTCGCAGGTTCAAATCCTGCCGCCCCGACCATTTTATGAAAAAAGCAAAGATTTATATACCCACTAAAAATTCAATGCAGTCTGGTCTAGGTAAATCAGACAAATGGTTAATTGAATTTGAAACTGAAGATACAGGAATTAATCCTTTAATGGGTTGGGAAACTAACTCTAATACTCTTTCAGAATTAAATTTAGAATTTTCTTCTAAAGAATTAGCAATAGAATACGCAAAAAAAAATAAAATTGACTTTAAAATCATTGAACCTCAAAAAAGAAAAACGGTCAAAAAATCCTACGCAGATAATTTTTTAAAATAAAAATGTTTAAATTTTTTACTCAAAAAGAATGGCGATTATGGTCATGGGTTGGTTCATTTATTATTCTTTCATCGCTTTGGGTTCAGGTACAAATTGATGTTAAAATAAATGAATGGTTTGGTCAGTTCTATGACATGATACAAAAAGCCTTAGCAGCCCCAAACTCAATCACAATTGGAGAGTACTGGGCAAGCTTATTATCATTTATTACATTAGCAGGTATTTATGTGGCTTTGGCTACGGTTGTTGCTTTCTTTACCTCACATTATTTATTCAGATGGAGAACTGCAATGATTGATTGGTATCACAGTGTCTATGATAAGGCCCGAACTATTGAAGGGGCTTCACAAAGGGTTCAGGAAGACACAATAAAGTTTTCAAGAATTATGGAAGGACTTGGTACTAGCTTTATAGAAGCAATAATGATGCTTGTTGAGTTCACCCCTATATTATTTGGTTTAAGTATTGGAATACCTATTTTATTTTTTGGGGATTGGAGTTATGGTTTGGTAACAGGTGCATTTATATGGACTGTAGGTGGAACTCTTTTCTTAATTATATTAGGTTCAATTTTAAGATTAGTTGGAGTAGAATACGATCTTCAAAAAAATGAAGCCTCTTATAGAAAATTACTTGTTATAGCTGAAGATGATATAACAGTAAGACCAAAGAACTTAGATGAATTATTTAATGATGTAAGAAAAATTCATTTTAAGTCTTACTTAAGATATTTTTATTTTAATCTAGGTCGTATAACTTATCTTCAAGCTAATGTTCTCTCGGCCTATGTTTTTTTAGCCCCTGCAATAGTTGCTGGCGTTGTGACATTAGGGGTAATGCAGCAAATTATAAGAGCTTTTGGAAGAGTAGAGGGGTCTATGCAATATATTTTTAGATCATGGCCTACAATCATTGAGTTAGCCAGTGTTTATAAAAGATTAAAAGAATTTGAATCTAAGATCAATGCTACTGAATCAATCACTCAAAAAGATTAATGGCTATCGATAAAAAATATGTTGATCAAATTTTAAAAGTTTCTGAAAAAGCAGCTCTAGCTTCTTCTTATTTGGTTGGCAAAAAGGACAAGATTGCAGCAGATCAAGCAGCTGTTGACGCAATGCGATCAGAATTAAATAAAATAGATATGAATGGTGAAGTTGTTATTGGCGAAGGTTCACTCGATGAGGCACCCATGCTTTATACAGGTGAAAAACTTGGAAATAAAAATGGACCCTATTTTGATATTGCTGTTGATCCTTTAGAGGGTACAAATTTTGCAGCAAATAATTTACCTGGAGCAACATCTGTTATTGCAATTGCAGAAAAAGGAAATCTTTTTAATGCACCAGAAACTTATATGGATAAAATTGCAACCGGACCAATTGAAAAAGGATTAGTTGATTTAGACTTTCCATTGAAGAAAAATGTAACAAATCTTGCGCACTTTCTAAACAAAGATATTTCATCACTGACAGCTTGTGTAATGGATAGACCAAGACACAAAAAAATAATTGATGAATTAAAGCAACTAAATATAAATATTAAATTAATTACTGATGGTGATGTTCTTGGTGCATTGTATGTGACAAATCCAAAATATAATGTTGATATATTTTTGGGTATTGGCGGTGGTCCAGAAGGAGTGTTAGCGGCATCAGCCCTTGATGCTTTTGGCTGTCATTTTCAAGGGAGATTTATATTTGATAACGATAAAGATATTAAAGATGCAAAAAACATGGGAATAACTGATTTGAACAGAAAATATGAATTAAATGAAATTATAAGAGGAGACTCTATATTTTGCTCTACAGGAATCACTACAAGCGAGATGTTAGGTAGTGTAAAAATCAATAATAACAAATATACAACCGAAACATTAGTTACGCATAAAAGTTTAAAATTTACAAAAATCTTAAAGAGAACAAATCTTATTTCAGAATGATTTCTGTCTCAGGTAAGAAGTGGGAACAAAAAAAAATTAATCAAAATATTGCTGATAAATTAAAACAAGAATATAATTTTAGTGAAATTTTATCTAGATTAATTATTTCAAGAAGATTTGATAATGATGAAATAGCAACAATCAATACAGATTTAGATTTAAACAACGTTTTTTTAAATAATAAAGATTTCAGTCAATCTATTAACCTTGTTCTAAATTCTATCAATAATAATGAAAAAATATGTATTTTAGGTGATTATGACGTTGATGGCTCTGCAGCTACATCTTTATTTGTTAAATTTTTTGAAAATATAAATCATCCATTTTTTTATTATATACCTGATAGAGAAAAAGATGGTTATGGAGCTACCAAAAAACTATTCCAAAAGCTGATCTTAGAAAAGCCTAAATTAATTATTATGGTGGATTGTGGCTCAACATCTAATGAAGCAATAGATTTTTTAAATGAGAATGAAATAAAATCTTTAATCATTGATCATCACGAAATTAATAAGCCTTTTCCAAATGCAAATTCAATTATAAACCCAAAAAAAGATAATGGTTATAAAGAGTACGATTATTTATGTGCAACAACACTTACATATTTTTTTTTAGATTTACTGATTAAAAAAATCAAAACTAAAATAAATATGTCTGATTATTTGATATATGTTTTATTAGCTACTGTCTGTGATGTTATGCCTTTAAGAAAACTCAATAGATTAATTGCATTAAATGCTCTTAAAAATTTTGATATAACAAAAAATTTACCACTAAGTACTTTGTTTGAATTAAATGAAAAAAAAAATAAAATTAATATTAATGATCTAGGATTTCTAATTGGTCCTATATTGAATGCTGGTGGTAGGTTGGGAAAGTCACAATATGCCACAGAATTATTATCTTCTAATAATGATTTAGTTGTAAATGATAGATCAAAATCCCTAATTAAACTAAATGATAAAAGAAAAGAAATTGAAAATTTAATATTAGAAGAAATTGACTTTAAAAAGATTGAAATAGAAAATAAGGATGTAATTATTTACTATAATCCAAATATTAATGAAGGTTTAATAGGGATTATTGCAGCTAGATTAAAGGATTACTTTAATAAACCCTCTATTGTTATTACCGCTTCTAATGAATTATTAAAGGGATCTGCAAGATCAGTTTATAATTATAATATTGGTTGTGTAATTAAAAATTCACTAGATCAAGGTATAATTTTAAAAGGTGGTGGCCATAATATGGCTGCTGGATTTACACTAAATAAATCCAACCTAAAAGATTTTAAAAACTACATCTTAAAAGATTTTTTAAAATCTAATACAGTAAATCATAATAATTTCTCATACGAATCAGAAATTTCATCACTTGCATTTAACAAAGGTTTTTATGACCATATAAGGAAATTAGAACCTTTTGGGACAGGCAACCCAGTACCAACATTTCTTATAAAGGACTTAAAAATAATTAAACCTGTATTATTAAATAACAAGCACATATCTACAATGCTAAAATCAAAAACAGGGTATTCGATTAAATCAATATCATTTAATTCTATTAACACTAAGATTGGTGAATACTTAATGAGTTATAAAAATAGCATTAATGTAATAGGTCAAATCAATGAAAATATCTGGAATAATAAAAAAACTCTTCAATTAACAATTAGAGACCTTATCTTGTAGCTTAATTGCGCTTGATAAATAATAACTTTTAAAATAAAAGATCACAACGTGGTCCCTTCGTCTATCGGTTAGGACAGCTGGTTTTCATCCTGCAAAGGGGGGTTCGATTCCCCCAGGGACCGCCATAATCTTCATGTATTATTTTACATATATGCTTAAATCAATCACTCCAGGGACTAAAAAGAGTTATGTTGGATATACTATAGATATTGATAAAAGATTAAATAAACACAATTCCAATAAAGGCGCAAAATCTACCAAAGGTTACAAGTGGAAATTAATTTATAAAAAAAAATTTAAAAGTAAAAATGAAGCAATGTCATTTGAATATAAATTAAAACACAATAAAGTATTAAGAAAAGAGATTTTAGAAAAATATAATAAATGAAAATTTCTATATTATTGCCTTATAAAGAAAATTATTCACCTCAATATGCAGGTGCTGTATCACTATTTGTAAACGATATTACAAAGATAAGTTCTTTTAACAAAGATATTCTTATTTTTGGTAACACCCAATCTAAAAAAAAATTATCAAAAAATTATATTAACTTAGAGTTAAATAAAAAAATATTTCAAAGTACTAGTAAAATTTATGTTGAAACTTTTCTTAAGGCTCAAAAGAAATTAGATACAGAACTTATAGAAGTTCACAATAGACCAAATTATATAAAAATAATTAAACAAAAATATATAAATAAATTATTTTTAATCTTTCATAATGATCCTCTAACAATGAATGGTTCCAAAACTATAAAAGAGCGAATTTTTCTACTAAATAACGTTGATAAGATTATTTTTAATAGTCAATGGTCACAAAATCGTTTCTTTTTAAATATTAAAAATAAACATGATTTATTGCTCAAAACATCTGTGTGTTACCAATCTTCCTCTAAAACAAAAATTAATTTTGATAATAAAAAAAAAATAATTTCTTTTGTAGGAAAGCTTAATAAAGCTAAAGGCTACGATTTATTTGGAGATGCTATAGTTAAGATATTAGATAAATATCCTGATTGGTCAGCTAAAGTTTTTGGAGATGAGCCAAGAGAAAAGTTATTATTTAAACACAAAAATTTAAAAATATTAGGTTTTAAAAAAAATGAATATATATTGAAAACTCTGAAAGAAATAAGCATATCTGTAGTTTGCTCCAGATGGAATGAACCTTTTGGCAGAACCAGTTTAGAAGCTTCAAGCAGGGGAAGTGCTGTTATAATTAGTGATAGGGGTGGTCTTCCAGAAACGGCTAAATCTGCAATAATATTAAAAAATCTCAATAGTCAAACTTTATTTAATGAAATTGAAAAACTTATACTTAATAAGAAAAGATTATTATCTATTCAAAAAGATAATTATAAAAATTTTATTTTAACTCATGCCTATGTATCAAAGATCTTTGACATATTGAGAGATTCCCATTTGACAAAAAAAAAGATTAATATTTTTAATATAAATAAAAATATTATTTATAAAATTATCCATATCACAAATTTCAACCAGCGTTTTGACGGACGCCTTCATTATAATACTGGTAAAAGATTACAAAATGGTTTTGTTAGATTGGGACATAATGTTTTAGCTATAAGTGATAGGGACATAATAAGTAGGAACAAATCTATAAATGATTTTGATGGGAAAAAAACCTTACAAAAAACAATAATTGATACCTATGGAAATTTTAAAGCAGATTGTATAATTTTAGGTCACGCTGACTCCGTTGATAGTGAAACATTACAAAAATTAAAAAATCTAAATAAAAATTTAAAAATTGCTCAATGGTTTTTAGATCCTTTAGGTAAATATGGACCAGATTATATTAAGAATAATGAAAGAATTAATAAACATGGAAACCTTTTAGATTCAACATTTGTAACTACCGATCCTAATTCTATAACAAAAAAAATTAATAATTCTTTTTATATACCAAATCCTAGTGACCAATCTTTTGAGATTTTAAAAAATTATGAAAGTGATTGTGAAAATGATTTATTTTTTGCAATGAGTCATGGTGTTCATCGTGGATCTTTAAAAAAAGGTAAATATGATAATAGAGAATTATTTATCAATAAACTTAAGAAAAAAAATAAAAAAATTAAATTTGACGTATATGGCATGAACAATGTTCAGCCCGTTTGGGGAGATAACTTCTTAAAAAAAATATCTAATTCATCAATGGGTTTAAATCTAAGCCGAGGAAAGCCTATTAAATATTATAGTAGTGATAGAATTGCTCAATTATTTGGTAATGGATTATTAACATTTATTGATGAGGAGATATCTTTTAATGATTTTATACCAGAAAATTGTTTTATCAATTACAGCAACATTAATGATTTAAGTTATAAATTAAGTAAATATCAAAAAGATAAAGATGAAAGAAAAAAAATTTCACAGTCTGGACAAAAATTTTATTTAAAGTTTTTAAACTCAACCTTAGTTGCTGATTTTATACTTTCTAAAACATTTGACTATAAAAGCAAAAATACTTTTGTTTGGGATAAATAGATGTTTTCAATTATAATACCCACATTTAATAATCTAGATTATTTAAAAAAATGTATTGAAAGTATAAAAAAAAATTCCACATATAATACACATGAAATAATTCCTCATGTAAATGATGGATCGGATGGTACGCTTAATTTTTTAAAAGAAAATTCTTTTACCTATACTCATACAGTGCATAATTCTGGAATATGCACTGGTATGAATATGGCTGCTAAAAGATCTAAAACAAATTATCTACTTTATGCTCATGATGATTTTTACTTCTGCCCTAATTGGGATTATGTTTTGAAAAATGAACTTGATAAAATTGGTCATAACAAATTTTATTTATCAGGGACGATGGTTAATAATGGTCAAATTGATTTAGATTGTGGTAGTGATTTAAAATCATTTGATGAAGACAAACTACTTAATGAAATTGATGATGCTAATTATTATGATTTTCAAGGTTCTACATGGGCTCCTCATTTAATTCATAAAGAAATGTGGGAAAAAGTTGGTGGGTTTAGTGAGGAGTTTTTTCCTGGTACTGGTTCAGATCCAGATTTAAATATGAAATTATGGTGTGAGGGGGTTAGAATTTTCAAAGGAATAAATGATTTTAAAGTTTATCATTTCGGTTCAATAGTAACCAGAAAATACAAAAATCATCCCTCAATAAAAACTGAGTCTGGGAGTAGGGGTGCTAAGATTTTTTTATTAAAATGGGGCATTAGTATTAAGTTTTTTAAAAAATACATTTTAAAATCTGATATTAAATATCAAGGACCACTCAATAAACCTAATAAAAATCTTAATTACTTTATAAATTATATAATAGATAAGTTTAATTATTGTTATATTAAATATATTTATAATTTTGGAAATAAGCACAATTTAAATATTAATGAAATTAATAAAAACTAAAATACCCGGACCTTTACTAATCAAATCTACAATTTTTAGAGATAGTAGGGGATATTTAAGAGAGACATTTAGAAATAATTTATTGAATAATATTAAATTTCCTTTTGACGTAATGTCATTTTCTAAAAAAAACGTTCTTAGAGGTTTACACATTCAAACCAACAAATCACAGGCAAAAATAATTACTGTTACACATGGAAAAATATATGATGTTGCTGTTGATTTAAGAAAAAAATCTAAATCTTTTGGTAAGTATGTAGGCATTATTATTTCAGATAAATCTGATTTTTCATTTTATATACCAGCTGGATTTGCCCATGGTTTTATGTGTCTGTCTAAAACTTGCACAGTAAACTACAAATGTTCTAACTATCGAGACGCCAATTCTGAAAAAACACTTAATTGGAATGATAAAAAAATTAAGATTAAATGGCCAAGAAAAAATCCAATATTATCAAAAAAAGATAAAGTAGGTTTAGATTTAGATTTTTTTAAATAATTATGAATAAGTTTTTTTTAGATCTAGGTGTTCAGCCATTAGCAAACAATTTTTTAAAAAAATATTCTGCAAAACAACCTAAATATAATTTAAAACTTTATTTTAATACTAAATCGAAAATGGTATCTATTTCGAAGAGAATACCTTCATTTGTAATGTTTAATTCAAAATATCCATATAGATCGTCCATGTCATCAACAATGAGAACATCTTTTAGACAACTATCTAACGAAATTAAAAAAAAATTTAACCCTAAACTATTATTAGAAATTGGTAGTAACGATGGTGCATTGTTAACTCATTTTAATAAAGATAAAGCTATTGGAGTAGAGCCTTGCAAAAATTTAGCTAAAATAACTAAAGCAAAAAGATATTATACATATGATGATTATTGGAATTTAGAACTTTCTTCTAAAATAAAAAAAAAATTTAAAGAAGTGGATCTAATATATTCTGCAAACACTTTAACACATATTAACAATCTCAATGATGTTTTTAAGTCTATAAACTTAATATTGTCAGAAGATGGTGTTCTCATTGTAGAAGATCCATCATTACTAGAGTGTATTAAAAATAATGCTTATGATCAATTTTACAATGAGCATATTTATGTTTTTTCTGCGATTGCATTAAAAAACTTGTTAAAAAAATTTAATTTAGAAATTTTTGATGTAAAAGATTTACCTACGCATGGTGGATCCTTAAGATACTTTATTAAAAAAAGAAATAATAAAAAATATTATGTAAAACCCTCAGTAAAAAAACAAATTGATAAAGAAATAAAAAATGGATTAGAAAAATTTAAAACTTATAAAGACTTTGCTATTAAATCAATTAAATCGAAAAAACTTTTTATCAAAATTTTAAATAAGATAAGAAAGAATAATAAAAAGATTATTGGATATGGGGCTACCGCAAAAGCTGTAACTGTTTTAAATTATTGTAATATAGATTATGATCTTATTAAAAATTTTACTGATACCACGCCTGAAAAAGTAAATACATTCTTACCAGGAAAAAACATTAAAATTTTAGGATACAAAAAAGATATTCTTAAAAAATACGACTATGCTTTTTTGGGTGCTTGGAATTTTAAAAAAGAGATTTTTAAAAAAGAAAAAACTTATATTAATAATGGCGGTAAATTTATAACACACCTACCATTCCCAAGAATAATTAATAAATAAAATAAAAGTTTAATGAACAAAAAAAATTTGGTATGTTTCTTATTTACTAAATTTGATAATATATATCAATTAATAAATTTTACTAAATATTACAAAAAATATTCATCTGGAGCATCACATAGATTATTAATTTGTTTTAAACTAATAGATAGCAAAAGAATTATTTACATAAGAAAATATTTAAAAAATATTAAATATATAGAATTTGTTGATCCATCTACGGTAAATGATTATGATTTTGGAAGCTACAAAAGAGTTGCTAAACTTTATCGAAACTACAATATTCTTTTTTTAAATAGTCATTCATATCCAAATACAAATTCATGGCTTGGTAAATTATTAAAACATTTCAATGATAAAACGTTAATAGCAACATCCGCTTCATATGAAAGTTTGTATACATCTCTAAAATTAAAAAAATTTTATAAGTTTTTCTCACATCTTATAAAAAAAAATTTCTACAAAAAATATTTTTATTCTTTTCCTAATCCTCATATAAGGACAGCTAATTTTTTAATTAAAGGTTCAGTTTTTTTAAGATTTATTGAAAATAAAATAATAAATAATAAGCTAGATGCATGGAAAATTGAGAGTGGAAAAAATAATTTAACAAATTTTCTTAAACATAAGAATTATAAAATTTTTATCATAAACTCAGATGGTCATAAATTTACTCTAAACAATTGTAAATTTAGTGAAACATTCAATTACAGAAATCAAAATAAATGTATTATTTCTGATAAGCATACTAGAAAATATATTAAATTAACTAATTCTAAAAAAAAATTATTTGAATTTAATACTTGGGGTCATAATATTTAAAAATTTAAGGTCGTAGACTTGATTTATTTCCTTTTATTGAATTTATTAAACCATCATATCTGATTTTATATCTGTTCAGTTGTTTTTTATTTTTTATTATTTTATTTAAAGAAATCTTAAAAATTATCCTAATCATTGTTGGCAAAAAAACTAATAAAGATATCAATTTTCCATATTTTTTTTTGTTAAAATAAAAATTCGACCATATAAAATGCCAATGTAAAATATTAGAAATTTTTTCATCATCATTACTTAAGTCGACTGACCGACCTTTAGATCGCACTTTTGATTTATTTACTTGATATGATTTATATCCAAGTTTTTTACCCCTATAACAATAATCTGTTTCTTCAAAATATAAAAAATAATTTTCATCAAAACCACCGATTTTATTATAACATTCTTTATTTATAAACATGCATGATCCATGAATAGAATCTATTGAGTCATACTCAACGTTTTCAGATATCTGTTTGTGACCCTTCTTTTTGACATCTAAAAATTTTGGGCCAATTGCAGCAAATCTATCATTAAGTTTTTTAGCAAAATCAGTAAAAATTAAAATATCGTTAAAATCAAAGTTAATGTCTGGACTAATTTGTAGGAAGTATTTAGTTTTTATTTTTTTAACTGCATAATTTAAAGCTGAGCCAACTCCGTTATTTTCTTTTAAGTAAACATCTATATTTGAATACCTTTTTTCAATATCTTTTTTCATTTTATGATTGTTTGAATTCTCAATTATAATTACACGAAAATTACGAGGAATTTTTTTTATAAATTCAAAGAGAAATACATCACTTTTATAGGTTATTAATATTATTGTAGTATAAAACATTAATATGTTAGATAAATAAATATTGATAAGATTAATGAATTTTTCATATTATAAATATATTCTATATTTAAAATTATTAAGATATAAAATTAATTATTTTATACCAAATAATACAATAGAATTTATAGTTGCTCATTATAATGAAAGCTTTGATTACTTGAAATATCTTCCATGTAATCAAAAAATCACAATATATATTAAAGGCAACATAGACTTTGATATAACTTTAAATAAAAAAAATATTAAGATAATTTACCTGAAAAATATTGGAAAAGAATATCAAACATATCTATTTCATATTATCAAAAATTATGAAAATTTATCTAAAATTAATTTTTTTTTCAGTGCTTCTTTTTTAAACATCAAGGATAGAACTAGAAATTTTACAAAAGTTTTTGATAAAATTGCATCTATTAACAAGAAAAAATTTAAAGGTTTTTACTCATCGAGTGATAGTTATTTTTTATTTAAATATGAAAAACCAAAAATAATTGATCCTAAAATGAGAATATTTGAGCATATTACTTCTCAAAATATTAAACACAAACTTATATTATCAAAAATTTATCCATTAAATAATTTTTTTAATTACTATTTTAAAAATAAAAAACTTAACAAATATATAACAAGTTTAAATGGAATATTTGCTACTAATAAAGAAAATATTTTATCAGTTAAAAAAGACATATATAAAGATATTATCAACGAGTATAAGGATGTTGGTAGTGATTATGAGTCTGGGCATTTTTTGGAACGAATTTATCCATCAATTTTTGAATTAGATATAAATGAAAAAAAATCTTGATATATTAATAATAGGTGCGGGATCAGTGGGCTGCGTTTTGACCGAAAGACTTAGTTCTCAACTTAATCTTAAATGTGCAATAATAAAAAATAGAAATCATATTGCTGGTAATTGTTACGACAAATATAATAAAGAGTGTTTATTATACTACTAATATGGTCCTCATTATCTTAGATTTAAAAATAAAAAAATTAGTTTTAAACTTTAAATTTATTCAATGCATTATTTTTAAACAAATTAGCATCTTTAATGTACCTTCTTACCATTTCTCTCGACTTATGTCCGGTCATTGCCATAATACTTCTTTCCTCAACACCAAACTCGGCCGCTGATGTGGCAAACCCTGATCTTAAGCTATGACCAGAGTAATTTTTACTGTCTATACCAGCTAACATTAAATATTCCTTGATTAATAAAGCAACTGTTTGATCAGTTAATCGGTTTTCTGACAATTTTGATCCTTTTGTAAATCTTCTAAATAAAGGACCTGAGTTAATTTTTGATATCTCTATCCATTTTTGCAACGAATTTACTGGACAATATTTTGATTTATCAAAGTAGGGTAGTGCTTTTACAAAGCCTTCACCAAATTGGTCTGTTTTAGACCTTCTGATATTGATTTTTAGGCCTTCTGAAACAAAATCTAGATCATCATAGTTCAATGAGATTATTTCATTTCTTCTAAATCCACCTGAAAAACCAATTAAGATAATTGTTTTGTCTCTAATTTTTTTTATTTCTTGTTTATCTTGATCATCTATTACATTAATTATTTGTTTTAAACTATTGATTAGTAATGGTTTTTTACTTTTTTGATTACTACCTTTCCTTCGTTTTATCCCCATAATATTTTCAATAATAGAAGGGTGTTTAGTATCCAGATAATGACCTTTAAGCCTATGTATCACTCCTATTGATACCAACCTTCTTTTTATGGTGCTGATTTTAAAGTCTTTAGTTGACAACTGCGTCAAATATAAAGAGATTATTTTTGGTTCTGACGGTAAAGATTTGAATCCGTTTTGAGTGCAAAACAATCCAAAATCATTAAAATCTGACTTATAAGCTCTTATTGTATTCTTAGCTTTAGAGCTTTTAAGATTTAATAATGTTTCATCTTGTAATGCTTTTATGTCAGTTATTATATCATTCATATATATATTACTATTGATAACCTTTAATTATCGTTAGTAATATATTAAGTGATTTCTTATGTCAATAGCTATAATTTAAGACAATGAAAAAAGAATATCTTATTATCTTATCCATACTTTTTGGTTCGATCATTGTCGCTACAGCGGCATATATGGGAACTACTTATGAATTTAGAGCCAAATTAAAAGTTTGCGAAGAACATTATAAGCCATATATAAAAAAAATTGAAAAATGTAAAAAGGCTGCAAGATTTGGAAATTTGGGTAATTAGTTTATAGATATCAATAATTTAAAGTTGTTATTTAAAGCAAATGATTAGAAAATTAGTGAAAAAAGATAAGGAAAATTGGGCTAAATTATACAATAGTTATGCTAATTTTTACAAAGTCCCAATGAATACAGGGATTTTAGACATTTTATGGGGATGGATTCATGATAAAAGTCATGATGTTAATGCTATTTGCTATGAATTAGAGGGTAAAATCGTTGGAATTGCTCATTACAGAACAATGCCAAGACCGATTAAGGGCCAATATATTGGTTTTTTAGATGATTTGTTTGTAGAGCCAGAATTTAGAGGTCAAAAAATAGCTCAAAAACTTATTAGTCACCTAAAATCATTATCTAAAGCCAATAATTGGGATGGAATTCGTTGGATCACCCACTCTTCCAATGAAAATGCAAAGAAATTATACGATAAAATAGCTAATAACACTGGGTTTGAACTCTATGAACTTAAAGGGAACTAAGTTTCAGCTAAAAGTTTGGAATTACCTAAAGAAAATACCCAAAGGTAAAGTTAAAACCTACTTGGAAGTTGCTAAAGCTATTGGAAAACCTAAGGCATTCAGAGCTGTTGCTAATGCAGTGGGTAAAAACCCCTATCCACCTAAAATACCCTGCCATCGAGTCATCAGATCAGATGGACGTCTCGGTGGATACTCTGGAAAGGGTGGAATTCAACAAAAACGACGTTTATTGAAATCAGAAAAAGTCTTGATAAAATAGTACTTTTAACCCAAAAAAACATTAAAAACCATTGGTATTAAATACTTTTTAGCTATTTAGCCATATTTTTGTCTAATTACTCTAATGCATCCTTCAGTTGTACTGCAAATGGACTTTTAGCTAAAATAGACCATCCTATGGACGTTTAAACAGTATATTCTCATACTGCATTGCTCTACTTGTCAACAATAGCAACGATTATAGAAGTGGTAAAAAAGAGGATTTTAAAGGCTTTTTTAGCCACCTAATCTACTCCATAAATAATCTAATTTTTACCAAAGACCCCATTAATTGAAATAAGTATTTAATATCAATACTAAATCACCATATTAACTAGCTATAAAACTATATTTAATTTCTTAAAAATTAAAATTTCTCAATTCTCACTTTTTCAACTATAGAAAAACAAATTTATGCTACATTTATTTGTTTTTAGGCGTATTTTAGTAACTATAATTTAACTATTTGTTAAAAATTATAATATTTTATCTATTATTTCATAAATTTATAATATTATATTTAAATCAATAATTACAGTTATTTAATATATACTATTAATGTATAATATTAAGTATTAGTAAACAAGTTATACCTAATTAATTAGATTTAATATAAGACTCTCTTCTAGAAATATAAATTCCACTCATAATAATAATGGATAAACCTAAAAATGTCCAATTATCAGGAAAGTCACTAAAGAAATAATACCCAATAATAATATTAGTAATGATTTCAAAGTAGCTAAATGGAGCTAATTTGGAAGCATCAGCATATTTAAGGGATAATATAAGAAATAAGTGCCCAATGCAGGCAAATACGCCTATAGAAGCCATCATAGACCATTGAGAGGCACTTGGATTAACCCAAACGAATGGCATTAATCCTGAAACAGCAACTAATCCAACTAATCCAGTTAGTAATAAGGTTAATAAAGGGTTATCTGAAGTGCTCAATTTACGTGTAATTATTAAATAGAACCCATACATTATACCTGTTCCTAATGCAGCTAGACTAGCTAAGTTAATTTCTACAAAACCTGGCCTTATAACGACCAGAGAGCCAATAAATCCTATGATAACAGCAGTCCACCTCCTTATACCCACCTTCTCACCTAAAAAAATAGGTGAGAATGCTGTAACAATTAAGGGTGCAACAAAAGCAAGCGTTAAAGCTTTAGCTAAAGAGATAACAGATATTGCGTAGAAAAAACAAATATTAGCAGAAAGTAGTATTAACCCTCTTATTATTTGTAACTTGGGCTTATCTGTCCAAACAAGCTGCTTATTATAAAACAAGAACATTATTGGAAGAGTGAACGCGACCGTAAAAAAATATCTAGCCCACGTGATCTGTAAAACGGGCATATCGGCACTTAAATATTTTGCAAAACCATCCATGATTGGAAGCATTACCCAGGCTAAAAGGTTAAATATGATGGCTTTCATAAGCCAATAGATACAGTTTAATTAAAGTATTTTAAAGCAAAGAATACGACTACAGGAATAGTAAAAAAAGACATGACTGTTGAAACAACAATGGTACTAGCAACACTATCTACAATCTTTTTCGGTGAATAAATTGATGCCACAAGATAATTTAAAACAGCACTGGGCATTGAACATTGAATTAATAGAACACCGGCTGCAAAACCTGAAAGGTTAAAATATTTTATTATTGAAAAACCAATTATTGGGCCAAGTATTACCCTTCCTATTGATGATATAAATGCTTTTTTGAATGAAAAAACCTTAAAACGAGTAAGAGCAATTCCTAAAGACATTAATATTAAAAAAATCGTAGCGTACATTAGCAGAAAAGTTGTATTTTCAATAAAGAGAGGAAGTTCTATTCTAAAGTATAGAAAAATTACTGAAATTATAATCGCATAAAAAGGTGGGTTTTTAAGAATTACACTTAAATCAAATTTTCTATCAGCAAGAAATACTCCAAGAGTAAAATGGCATAGCACTATTAAGGCTGAAATTGCAGCAGCGACACCCAAACCTTGAGTGCCGTAAGCGAATAAACATATTGGTAAACCCATATTACCAGTATTAGGCATAACAAAAGGGGGTAACTCACGAATAATATCTTTAGTATTTAAAAAAAATAAAAAAACTATACCTACTATTGTAAAAATAAAAATTGCTATCAAATAGTACCAAAAATAATTTTTAAAAATGTCAAAAGACATTCCAGTTGATGTTAAAGAATATATTATCATTGCTGGAGTACCAATATTTGCTGCAAAGGTAGTAATAAAAGATGTATCTAATTTCGGATTATTTTTGCCAAGATAATAACCAATACCAACAACAAAAAAGACAGGAAATAAAACCTCAAACAGTTTTAGATATATTTCCATTAATTATAAATTCTAATCAATGTTGGGTATCTTAGAATATTTTTGTCTTTATTAAAAACAGAAAGACAGTTCTTAGAATTAAGTTCATTAGTTTTATGAGTAATAATAACAATTGTAGCTTTATTATTTTTTTTATCAGGTGTTTGAATTAATCTTTTTACTGAAATTTTATACTTAGCTAATCTGTTAGTAATTGTTGATAAAACTCCAGGTTTGTCTTTAACTTCAAATCTCAAATATAGTGAATTTACATAATTATTAACGTTGTAACATTTTATTAATTTACGTTTAGTGCCTGGAATGCCAAATGGCTTCTTAATATTACCTCTTAAAATTGAAAGTAAATCTGATAATAAAGATGAAGAAGTAGGTCCAGGGCCAGCTCCCTCCCCTTGCAATATACTTTCACCCACAGGTTTTCCTTCGAGAATAACAGCATTCATAACACCACCAACGTTACCAATATAAGAATTTTTACTAACTAAGCATGGGTGTACAGTTTCAAAAAGTTGGCCATTAATTAGTTCTGAAATGCCAAGAAGTTTTATTCGTAAATTTAATTGATTGGAAATTTCTATGTCTTTTAATTCAATTTTTTCAACACCCTCCATTAAGCATTTATGTTTTGAAATTTTAGTATTAAAAGCTAGAGCAGACAAAATTCTTACTTTAGCAAATGCATCAAAACCATTTAAATCTAATTTAGGGTTACCTGGTTCAGCGTATCCCAATTGCTGAGCTTTTTTTAATACGCTAGAAAAACTATCATTAGAATTTTCCATTTCTGAAAGAATATAGTTAGAAGTACCATTTAAAATTCCATAAACTTTAGAAATTTTGTTAGTTGCAAGACCCTCTTTAATGGTTCTTAATATTGGAATACCACCAGCAACAGATGCTTCAAATTCTAAATTAACATTATTTTCCTCTGCTAATTTTCCTAAAAAATCACCATGTTTAGAGATAAGTGCTTTATTAGGAGTGATTACATGTATTTTATTTTTTAATGCAGTTTCCACAACTTTTTTTGAAATCCCATCTGACATACCTATAGCTTCAAATAAAATATCTACTTTGGTCTTTTTAAAAATTTCTAATGGGTTTTTAAAAAATATTTTCTTATTAACTTTAAATCTTCTTTTTTTAGAAATGCTTCTTGCTGAAACAGCTACTACGTTAATTTTTTTTCCTGTCTTAAGTTCAATATCTTTTTTTTTAGTATTAAGTTCATTTAACAAATAAATACCAACTTGTCCTAGACCAACTACAGCAATGTTGATTATATTTTTCATCTATTGGTTAATATCTGGGTATTCTGCATTTTTTGAATAATCTTTAAGAAAGAGGTTAAATTCATCAAAAGTCATAGATTTGTAATCACCGGTTTTTTTTAATATTTGAGAAAGTTTTTTGACATCATTAGACTTTTTAATAGGATCTTCATTCCAATAAGTAGACTCTTTGTTTAATGAGCACGAAGTTAAAAATACAATCAAAGATAAAAATAAGTATTTCAAATTAATCCTTTTGTTTCATTAAAACCATATTTGATATTCATATTTTGTATTGCTTGACCTGCCCCACCTTTAATCAAATTATCAATAACAGATAAAATAATAACTCTATTTTTATACTTAGTTTTACAAATTACTATAGAGCAATTATTTGTGTTAATTACGTCATTTGTACTTAACAATGAATTTGTTTTTAAAATTTTAACGAATCTGTTTTTTGAATATTGACTCTTTAAAGTATTTTCTAAATTTTTAATACTTACACCTTTGTTAAGGTCTAGATAAATTGTGCTAAGTATCCCTCTAAACATTGGTGCTAAATGGGGTGTGAATGTAAAAGAAAATTTCTTTTTAGTGTAGTTTTTGATTTCTTGTTGAATTTCAGAGTTATGTCTATGGAAACCCACACCATAAGCGCTTAAGGATTCATAAAGATTTTTATCCTTATATTTTTTATGTACACCTCTCCCAGCACCAGAGTAACCAGATTTTGAATCTATAATAACATTATCTGTTTTTATTAAATTTTTCTTAACTAAAGGAATAAGTGGTAAAAGTATTGATGTTGGGTAGCAACCAGGACATCCAATAATATTAAATTTCTGTAATTTGTCACCATTGATTTCTGGTAATGAATAAATTGATTTTTTAATATTTTTGACAGATCTATGTTTTTGTTTGTACCATTTTAGATAATTTGATGCTTTATTAAGTCTAAAGTCTGCAGCTAAATCAATTAATATATTGTGTTTTAATAAATCATTTGAAATATCTTGTGCTTCACCATTAGGTAGAGCTGTAAAAACAAGGTCTATGTTTTTTAAAAGTTCTTTATTGTATCTAATAATTTTAGGTAATTTTTTTGAACTTAATGATTTTTCATAACTAGAGATATTTTTTCCAACAGAGGTATTACCACAAAGATATTTAATGTTAACATTGCTGTGTTTAACTAATAATTTAATTAATTGAACACCAATATAACCAGTTGATCCAGCAACTAAAACATTAAGCTTAGGCATTTTTTTATTATAACAGTTTAGAGTTAAAAAAGAATTATCTTTTCGAGAATTGGAAGCTTCTTCTTGCTTTTCTACGACCAGGTTTTTTTCTTTCAACCGATCTAGAGTCTCTAGTATTAAGCTTTTCTGTCTTAAGTACTGCTCTATTCTCTGAATCAAATAAGATTAATGCTTTAGCAATACCATGAACCATTGCACCAGCTTGACCAGTATGTCCACCACCTGCTACACTACATCTTACATCATAATCAGTGGCTTGGTTTATAATCTCAAATGGTCTTGTGATTTGCATTTTGTGACTTCCGCTAGTGAAATACTCATCCATAGTTCTGCCATTAACGTAAATTTTGCCAGTACCTTTTTTCACCCAAATTTTTGCAATAGATTTTTTTCTTCTACCAGTTGCGTATTTACTATCTTTAAAATCTAATTTAATTTTAGGTTTTTTTGTAGATACTTTATTTGGTGTAGCTGCTGTTTCCATATTAATTTCTTATTAGATTTTTACTGTTTAATTTACCTAGGTCTAAAAGTTTTGGGTTTTGTGATGCATGAGGGTGTTCTTCACCAGCATAAATTTTTACTTTAGTTAATTGTTTTCTTCCTAGAACTCCACCAGGTAACATTCTTTTAATAGCTAATTTTAATGTCTCGCCAGGTTTATTTTTTTCTAATAATTTTTCAGGAGTAATTTCTTTAATTCCACCTGGGTGACCAGTATGTCTATAATATTTTTTATCTTTAAATTTTTTTCCTGTGAACTTTGCTTGTTCAACATTTTTAACAACAACAAAATCACCATCATCCATATGAGGTGTAAAAGTTGTTTTATTTTTTCCTCTAACAATCATAGCGATAATAGAAGCTAATCTGCCAACTACAGCATTTTTAGCATCAATCTCAAACCAGTTACTGTTTAAATCACCACTTTTTAGAAATTTTGTCATTGTGCGAGGATTAATACTATTATTAGATATAATGTCAATTTTATATTTCCCTTGCAATATCTTGCTTAAATGATATTTCTATATAGCCGATTTGTTCCTATTGCAGGCTAGTTATTGCTAAAAAGGATTTTTTACCCACATTATCGGTAGGCGCATTTGAACTGTATTGTACGCCTTGCATAAAGCAAAAGTACTAAAAAAGGAGTATTAAGATGAGTACAAAAAGACAAAACCCTGAGACTATAGCTATACATGGTGGTGATTATAGAAGCGATCCAACAACCAAAGCAGTAGCAGTTCCAATTTATAGAACAACATCGTATCAATTTGATAGTACTGAACATGCTGCGAATTTGTTTGCTCTTAAGGAATTTGGAAATATTTATACAAGAATAATGAATCCAACAAATGATGCTCTTGAAAAAAGAGTTGCTTCATTAGAAGGAGGATTAGCCTGTTTAACAGTAGCATCTGGACAAACCGCATCAACTTTTGCAATTTTAAACGTTGCACAAGCCGGAGATAATATAGTCAGCTCTACGGATTTATATGGAGGTACTATTTCGTTATTCACGCATACATTAAGTAAACTTGGTATTGAGGTTAGATATGCAGACCCTTCTGACCCAAAAAACTTTGAAAAAGCTGTTGATGATAAAACTAGAGCTTTTTATGGTGAGACTTTACCAAATCCTTATTTGAGAGTTTTTCCAATTAAAGAAGTTTCTGATATTGGTAAAAAATACAATATACCATTAATAATGGACAACACAGCTGCCCCTGTAATTTGCAAACCTTTAGAACATGGTGCTGCTGTAGTAGTTTATTCATTAACAAAATATATAGGTGGTCACGGTACAGTTGTAGGTGGAGCTTTAGTTGATGGAGGTAATTTTGATTGGACAGCTGATCCCAAAAGACAACCTTTATTTAACGAACCTGACGCAAGTTACGGTGGAGCTATATGGGGAAAAGTGGTTCCAGAATTAACTGGGGCTAATGTTTCTTTTGCAGTAAGAGCGCGGGTTACATTGCTAAGAGATCTTGGTTCTGCCCTATCACCTGACAATGCATTTGGAATTATTCAAGGGCTTGAAACAGTTGCTCTTAGAATGAAACAACACTGCTCAAATGCATCAAAAGTTGTTGACTATTTAAAGAAAAATAAAGAAGTAACAAGAGTAATCTATCCAACAGAACATGAGGGTAAAATTGCTGATCGTGCTAAAAAATACCTAAATGAAGGAAATGGTGGTTTAGTTGGTATAGAGCTCAAAGGTGGTATTGAAGCAGGTAAGAGATTTATCGAGTCTTTAAAAATGTTTTATCATGTTGCAAATATTGGAGATGCAAGAAGTTTAGCAATTCATCCTGCAACAACAACTCATAGTCAGTTAACAGAAAAAGAATTGTTAGCCTCAGGTGTAACTCCTGGATACGTAAGATTATGTATTGGTATTGAGCATATAGATGACATTATTGAGGATTTAGACCAAGCTTTAAATAAATCTTCTAAAGGGAATTTGAAAGCAGTTAGTTAGAGTTTTTATATAATATCAAAAAATAAGAACTCAAAACTAATATTGAACCTAGCTGGTGTAGTGAAGCGTATGTAATCTCTACACCAGAAATCAAAGTTATAATTCCTAAAAAAATTTGAAACAAGATAGCAACATCAAAAAATAATACATATTTAAAATCATATTGTTTTTTAAAATAGATAAAATTTAAAATAATTATAAAAAATAAAAGCAAATATGCAGTTGATCTATGCAAAAATTGAATAATTGATGGGTTGTTAAATAATTGAGTAGTAATTAAATCACCATAACTAACATCATTTGGAAAAAAACCACCATTCATATCAGGCCATGAATTATAGATGAGACCACCATCTAAACCTGATAAAAAAGCACCCAATACAATCTGCAAAACTATCAATTTAAGTATAAATAATAAAAATAAATTTGGAATTTTATTTTCAAATTTTTTAATTTTATGAATATCTAAAATATACCAAAAAATTAAACATAAAATAAATAAAGCCAAAGATAAATGAATGCTAAGTCTAAAGTGACTAACGTCATTATTTTCAATTAATCCGCTAGATACCATATACCAACCAATGAACCCCTGAAGACACACAAGAAAAAAAATCCAATAATATTTATTAGAATAATGCAGGGTTTTTTTAAAATAGAGAGTGAAGAAAAGCAAAGGCACTAAAGTAAACAAACCTACAAATCTTGCTAACAATCTATGAGCATACTCCCAATAAAAAATCACTTTAAATTCATCTAAGGACATGCCGTAGTTAATATTTTTATATTCAGGAATTTTTTTGTACTCTGAGAAATAAAAATTCCACTCATTAATATTCATAGGTGGGAGTATTCCAGTAAAGAGCTCCCAGGCTGTGATTGATAAACCAGAGTCTGTTAGTCTAGTAAGACCACCGACAGCTACCATAAGAACAATTAATGAAAATAAAGTTATTAACCACAATTTCAAATATTTTATATAGTTGTCGCTATTTACAAACATAAATTATACTTATAATAATTATCTTAATAACCAATTGAATAAATGTCGCCTACAAATAAAAAAAAACTAAATCAGATTAGAATTAAGCTTGATAAACTTGATAATGATTTACTTAAATTAATCAAAAAAAGATCTTCTCTAGTCAATGAAGTGCTAAAAGTAAAAATACATAAAAAAGAAATAATTGATCAAAAAAGGATCAATTTTATACTTAAAAAAATTAAAAAAAAATCAATACAAACTAATATTGACCCAAAAATCACTAATAGAATTTGGAAAAATATGATTTGGTCTTTTATTGATTACGAAAAAAGAAATTTTAGAAAAAAATAATACTATTTACTGTGTGGAGGTAATTTTTTTTCCACAAACATTTCATGTTTTCTTGTAGAAGGGTTATATTTCTTTGCAGACAATTTAACTTTAGCTTTTTCACCACCCGCAGGTTTTTTAACATAATAAAAAAAAGGACTATCAGGTTTAGCCTCTGGTACTAATCTAACTTTAACGTGCGTTTTTTTTGCCATTTTATTTTAAACTTTTTATTTTTTTTATTAAATCAGAAATCTTCTTAAGTTTATTTTTTAAATTATAATCAGCATTTATAGAATTATTTGGTAATTCGTCAAGTTTTAATGATTTATCAGAATTAAGAACTTTTTTAACACCAATAATTGTCATTCCTTGATCTTTGAGTAGATATTTAACTTTTTTTAAAACCTCAATAGTATCATTATTATAATATCTTCTATTACCATTTAAAATTTTTGGCTTAATTTGCTTAAATTCCTTCTCCCAAAATCGAATAGTATGAGTATTCAAGGTTCCTTTTTTTTTGTTTACAAGACCAAGAATTTTAGCTACCTCACCTATTGACTTATAAGCGTCATTATTTTTATGAATCATTCTTAGAATTTACCAAATCTTTAAATTCCTTAGAAGCTTTAAATAAAACGACATCTCTATTAGATATAGTTGTTTGTTCTTTTGTTTTGGGGTTTCGTCCAATTCTACTTTTCTTTGCTCTTATAGAAAAAGTACCAAATTTAGAAAGCTTTAATTTTTTTTCTATTTTTAAATTGTCTACTATTGTGATTAGAAAATCATCAATCAAATTTTCAGATATATTTTTTGAAAAACCAATTTGCATATAAATTGAATTTATAAGATCTTTTTTTGTTAAGTTGGTTCTTTGCATTAACTTATGTTGTTTCTTATCTTTTCTATTAAATTTCCAGTGACAATTCTAGTGCAAACACTTAATGAGTTTGAAAAGCCTATATAATCTGTTCCACCATGGCTTTTAATAACAGGAGAATCTAAACCTATGAAAATTGCACCATTATAAAGTCTTGGATCTAATCTTTCTTTAAATTTTTTTAAATTTGAAATATTTAGTAAAGATGAAATTTTACCAATAATATTACCTGTCATGGCTTTCTTTAATTCACTTGTAATAAAATTTGCAGTACCTTCGGCTGTCTTCAAAGCAATATTTCCAGTAAATCCATCAGCAACGATAACATTTACATCGCCATTCATTAACTGATTACCTTCTATATAACCCTTAAACTCAAAGTCAGTGTTATTTCTTTGATTTAATTGTTGGTAAGTTTCTTTGATAATCTCATTACCTTTAATTTCTTCAGAACCTATATTTAATAAAGCAACTTTAGCGGTATCATCAGGATATAACGATTTAAATAACGAAGATCCCATTATAGAAAAATCAATTAAATTTTTTGGACTACATTCGATATTAGCTCCCAAATCTAGCACAACACTCATATTCTTTTTATTTGGCCATAAAGCAGAAAGAGCTGGTTTATCAATGTTTTCAATCATATTTAGATTAAGTTTTGAAATAACAAGTAATGCTCCAGTGTTACCAGCAGAAATAACTATGTCAGATTTTTTTTCTTTAACACTTTGTATGGCTAACCACATACTAGTGTTTTTTCCTCTTTTGGCTCCTTCTAAAGGACTATCAGTTCCTTTAACCAAATCTTTAGTGTGAATTATTTCATATGAAGATGTGGGTAATTGATCATTTATATAATTTCTGATTTTTTCCTTATCACCAAAAATTTGATAAAAAGTATTAGTGTTACTTTTATAATGATGATTAATTCCATCAATAATTTTTTTTGGTGAATTATCTCCACCCATTGCATCAACTGCAATTTTTATTATTTTGCTCATTTAATTTTGGACTTTTATTCCTTAGAATCTAAAACTTGTCTACCTCTATACATGCCTGTTTTTAGGTCTAAGTGATGAGATAATCTGTATTCTCCAGATTTCTTGTCCTCAACAATATTGGTAGATTTGAACTTCATATTCTGAGCTCTTCTCATTCCAGTTCTTGACGGTGATTGTTTTCGTTTAGGTACAGCCATAATAAAATTACTGCTTAACTACACCTTTTATATAAGAATTTAAAGTATTATTTTTTAAATTTAACCTATAATCTTCAAAATATTTAACTAAATACTCAATATTAGATGAATTATCTAAAAAATTTACCAAAATAGAGTTTCGAGATTCAATATCTAATTCATCCCAACTGTGAATTTTGTCTATCATTCCATAAAATAAGTTTAGGTAATCTTTCATTTTTTTATTAATTGATTGGTCACCATAACCAATTTCCCTGATGCTTAATTCAACTTGTCTGAAGGTAAAATCATAAATCTCTTGTAGTATTTTTTTATCATTATTTTTCTTATAAACATTCAAAAAGAAAGCAAAATGCAGTAAAAAAAAAATCAATCTATCAGAAAAAGTATCCTGATTTTTAAAATCCCTATACAAATCTTTATTTCTAGTTAATTTAACTAAATTGTTGTAAATATTTAAATATTCTCTGCTCATGAAAAATTATTTTTATTTAATTGTTATTTTTTTATTTATTTCAAATTGTACATTAAATAAAGTTATAAAACATCACGGAGTACATTTTTTAGATAAGAAGAATGAAAAACTTATAATTGGTAAAACAAATAAAAACGATATAATTGAACTTTTAGGGCCCCCTTCAACAAAAGGGGCTTTTAATCAGGAATTATGGATTTATATGGAAATACAAACTAGCTCCTCAAAACTATCAAATTTAGGGAAAAAAGAATTGTTAAAAAATAACATCTTACTATTGGATATTGATAACAGAGGAGTTTTATCAAAAAATGTTTTTTTTACTAAAGAAGACATGAACTATATAAAATTTTCTGAAGACACAACTCAAATGAGTTATTCTAAAAATAATTTTATATATGAATTTTTGTACTCAGTAAGACAAAAAATAAACGACCCTCTTGGTAAAAAAAAAATAAATTAATTTAACCAGCAATCACCGCCAACAATAGCAAAGCCACAATATTTGTAATTTTAATCATTGGATTAACAGCAGGACCGGCAGTATCTTTGTAAGGATCTCCAACAGTGTCACCTGTTACGGCAGCTTTGTGTGCTTCAGAACCTTTTCCACCGTGATTTCCGTCCTCAATATACTTTTTTGCATTATCCCAAGCACCACCACCCGCAGTCATTGAAACAGCTACAAATAAACCTGTAATAATTACACCTAACAACATTGCACCTACAGCAGCTAGAGCAGCAACTTGACCGCCTATAGCTAGTATTACAAAGTATAAAACAATAGGAGAAAGAACTGGCAATAACGAAGGTATAATCATTTCTCTAATTGCAGCTAAAGTTAATAAATCTACTAATTTAGCATAATCAGGTTTTTGTTTACCCTTCATGATACCTGGATATTTTTTAAATTGTCTTCTTACTTCAACAACCACTGCACCACCTGCTCTACCAACAGCTTGCATACCCATTGATCCAAATAAATATGGAAGCATTCCACCAATTAATAAACCAACTACAACGTAAGGATTTGATAAATCAAAAGTTACAACAATTCCTTCAAGCTTTGAACCTGCTACACCTGAAAAGTGCTTGATGTCCTCAACATAAGCTGCAAATAATACTAGAGCACCTAAGCCTGCTGAACCTATAGCATAACCTTTAGTAACAGCTTTAGTCGTATTACCTACTGCATCTAATGCATCAGTAGTTTTTCTAACACTATTTGGTAATTTAGCCATTTCAGCAATACCACCAGCATTATCTGTTACAGGACCATAAGCATCAAGCGCAACAACCATACCTGCTAATGCAAGCATTGTAGTTACTGAAATAGCGATACCATAAAGACCTGCGATTGAATTTGTTGCTAATATGCCCGCAACAATAATTAAAGCTGGTACTGCAGTAGCTTCCATAGAAACAGCTAAGCCTTGAATAACATTTGTTCCATGACCAGTTGTAGAAGATTTAGCAATACTTCTTACTGGTCTGTATTCAGTACCAGTGTAGTATTCAGTAATCCAAATTAATAGTCCAGTAATAACTAAACCAATTATTCCACAATAATACAAACTCATACCAGTAAAGCTTTTACCATTAACAGTATATTCGCTTGCAAATCCAATTACATAATCAGTAACAGGGTATAAAATTATTAATGAAGAAACAGCAGAAACTACAAACCCTTTATATAAAGCATTCATAACATTTTTACTTTTTCCAAGTTTAACAAAGAAAGTTCCTAAGATTGATGTTAAAATACAAGCACCACCAATAGTTAGAGGATAGATCATCATATTTAAATCACCATAAAAAAATATCGAAGAAAGAACCATTGTTGCAACAATTGTTACAGCATAAGTTTCAAATAAATCTGCTGCCATACCAGCACAATCACCAACGTTATCTCCAACATTGTCAGCAATTACAGCTGGATTTCTAGGATCATCTTCTGGAATACCTGCTTCAACTTTACCAACTAAGTCAGCACCAACATCAGCACCTTTTGTAAAAATTCCACCACCTAATCTTGCAAAAATTGATATTAAAGAAGCACCAAAGCCTAATGCAACTAATGCATTAACAACTTCTCTGTCATCAATACCTACTTTTAATAAAAAATAGTAATAAACTGCAATTGCAAGCAAAGCTAATCCAGCAACTAACATTCCAGTTACAGCACCTGATTTAAATGCAACAGCAAGACCGCTTGCTAAACCTTTTCTTGATGCTTCAGCAGTTCTAACGTTAGCTTGAACAGAAACTAACATTCCAACATAACCAGCTATACCTGATAATGTAGCACCAATAAAATAACCTAAACCAACTAATGGACTGAACACAAAGCAAATAATAACTAAAACAACAACTCCAACCACGGCAATTGTTTTATATTGTCTTGCTAAATAAGCCTTAGCACCAATTTGAATTGCTGATGCTATTTCTTGCATCTTGGCATTTCCTGCACTTGAATTAAGGATATTCATTCCTGTAAAAAAACCATAAACGATTGAAAGAGATCCAGCTGCTATGGTAAATAATAATATTGTTTCTATTAGTGAGTTCATTTTGCCTTTGGTTGTTTGGTTGTTAAATTTTATTCTTTAAAGTCCGGACAATACAAAAAAAGCAATAAAAGGCAATATTTAACTTTTTAAAACTTATGAAAATAACCTTTATTTTTAAGGGTAATTTGCCGATTTTCATTATCTACAATGGATGATTTTTTAACATGGCTTTGAATTGTGCCAATTTTAGTTAGCTTAACTCTACAATTAGTAGCTATTTTTCTTATGATTCTCATCTTATTTTTAGAAGCTGTAAATAAGACCTGATAATCATCACCATTAGAAATGTAATTAATCTTAGATAGTTTTTTAAGAGCAAGTATCTTCTTTAGGTTACTTGAAATTGGAATATCTTTTAAAAAAATTTTATAAGATAATTTCTGATTATTAATCATTTTATCAAGGTCCGCTATAAGTCCATCAGATATATCAATTGAGGTATTGGCAAACTTTTTAATTTGATCAATTAATTTTAATTGAATATTTGGCATAAAATATTGATTAGTAAAATATTTTTTTAATCTTGAATTAAGCTTAATTTTATTTTTTAAAACTAATAGCCCTAAATAGCTGTCTCCTATATTTCCAGAGACATATACATCATCATAAAGTTTAGCTTTGTTTCTATAGATAATATTATCGGCAAAACCTATTGAAGTAATTGTAAAACTTAACTTGTTAGAAAAAACTGTATCTCCACCACTTAAAAATATTTTATATTTATTTTGTTCTTGATTAAGTGATTTGCTGATTTTTGATAAATTTAATTTAGAAAAACTTTTTTTATTACCAGAACCAGAAATAAAATAATATTTTGGTTTAATACCTTTGCATATTAAATCTGAAATTGATGATCTAATTATTTTCTTAATGACAAGATCAGGTCTTTTAAAGTCTATGAAATGATTGCCTTCTGTATATGTATCAACAGATACTGCTAATTTATTTTTTTTATCAAAAAAAACATCATCATTCAAATTTAAGGCACTTGGTGATTTTTTAGAAAGTTTTTGAAAATAATTTTTTATTAATTCAAATTCATGCATTAGTAGTTCTTATTTTTTTAGCTATTTTGTCTAATATTGCATTTAAATATTTAGTTTGACCATCTTCTAAAAAAAAGTTTGATGCATCAAGATATTCTTTAATAATTATTTTGGAAGAAACTTTAGGTTTGTATAAAAACTCAAATATAGCAGATTTTACTATCACTTGAAAAACCTGGTCTAAATTAGTTAACTCTAAGTCTTCACTTAGATATTTTTTAACCTCTTCTTTAATAACTTCATCTCTTTCAATGGTACCTAAAACAACATCCTTAATGAATTTTTTAAATCTATGTTTGGGAAAAGTTAAGTCTGTGTCATCATTAAAAAAATTTCCATATAACTTTTGGATAATAATTACCCTCGGACTTTGATTGGGATTATATGGAGTTCTCATTGTTATTGAGATAGAACAGATATTACAGCTTGAGCTGCTTCTCTACCCTTTTTCTTCCTAGCTATAGCTTGACGCATATTAAGACAGGTAATAATTCCATTACCAATGGGTTTTTTGCTATCTACAGAAAGTTTCATTATTGCATCAGTTGAAGAATGAGAAATAAAATCAAAATGAGGTGTTTGGCCTTTAATAACACAACCAAGAGCTAAAAAAGCATCATATTTTTTAATATTCTTTGAAATCGTGACTGGTATTTCAAAAACACCAGGAACATTAATAATTTTTATTAAACTAGATTTGGGTAATATGCTCTTTGCACTACTTAGTAAACCCTTTGATATATCTTTATAATAATCAGCAATAACTATTAAATATTTTCTTTTCATTAAATAATTTCCTGTTTAGTAATCTTTATATCATAACCTTCCAAACCAATAACTTTTTTAAGAGACTTAGTAATTAATATCATATTTTTAATCTTTAAATCTTTAATTATTTGAGCACCAATACCATAATTTCTTATAAGCTTATCATTTCCTTTTTTATAGAAATTTTTATTTTTATAATCCTTAAGTGTTTGTGTAACAGATTTTAAATTTGTATCTTTTATAAAAACTAAAACACAGTTATTAAATTTCTTAAAATAATTTAAAGTTTTATCAAATGAATTTGGTAATTGTTGATTGATTAAATAATTTTGAACTACGTTAGAAGAAATTACTCTAACTCTTGGTATTATCCCTTTTTTAATATTTCCTTTAATCAAAGCAAAATGCTCAGATCCATCCAAAAGGTTTTCATAAATTCGAATTTTATATTTTTGATTTTTTACTTTAATATCTGATTGTTTTTTAAGTTTAATTAGTTTTTCTTTTTTTAAACGATAAGCAATAAGGTCTTCGATTTTACCTATCTTTAAATTATGTTTGTTTGCAAAATCGAATAAATCTTGACCTTTGGCCATTGTCCCATCTTCATTCATTATTTCACAAATAACTGCAGAGTTATTTTTTTTAGCAAGTTTTGAAATATCAACAGAGGCTTCTGTGTGGCCAGCTCTTACTAAAACGCCGCCATCTTTCGCAATAATTGGAAAAACATGTCCAGGTGAAACTATGTCTTTCTTATTTGCATTTTTTTTTGAAGCAATTTTAATTGTCTTTGCTCTATCTTTTGCTGAGATACCTGTTGTTATTCCTTTTTTTGCTTCAATAGAAATTGTAAATGCAGTTTTATTCCTTGATTGATTTATTGGTGACATCAAAGATAAATTTAAACGTTTTGCTTGTACACTATCTAGCGCCAGACAAATTAATCCGCGACCATATTTTGCCATAAAATTTATATTTTTAGCACTTGAGTCTGTGGTTGATATTATTAAGTCTCCTTCGTTTTCTCTTTTCTCATCGTCAACTAAGATAAACATACCGCCCTTCTTTGCGATATTTATTATACTTTCAATGGATGCATAATTATTTTTTTTCATTAAAATAATTTCTAACGTATTTAGATAAGATATCTATCTCTATATTAACTAGACTGCCTTTTTTTAACGAAGATAAATTTGTTAGCTTAAAGGTGTGTGGAATAACCCAAACTTGAAAACCTTTTTTGGTTACTTTGGAAATTGTTAAAGAAATTCCATTTATACATATAGATGCTTTATCAATTAAATTTGCTCGTTCTTTTTTGACAATTTCAAAATCAAATAAATACGATTTATCAATTTTTTTAATACTCTGTATTTTACCTACCGCATCAATGTGGCCTTGGCAAATATGTCCTGATATCTTTTGACCAAATTTTAAGGGAAGTTCAAGATTGATTTTATCATTTATTTTTAAAAATTTAAATTTTGATCTTTGTATAGTTTCATCAGAAAGATAAAATTCCATTATCTGTTTTTTGATATCGATCAATGTTAAGCAAACACCATCACAAGCAACTGATACACCCAGATCTTTATGTGTTAACTTTAAATCAGCTTTTACAAAAATATTAATACCTTTTGATCTTTTTTCAAATTTAGTAATTAAACCTTGATTAAAAATTATTCCATTAAACATAATATTATTTGTAAAGTGTAATTACATCTTTGCCTAACTTTTTATTAATTTTTAATTTATTTTTATAATTTTTCTTTAATTCTTTAAGAAAACCAATCTCTTTATGATTGACTAACTTTGATAAACTTTTAGTACATTTGTATAAATAAAATTCATTAAATAATTTTTTTTTAATAAGGTGTTTAGATAGATCATTTCCCCCTTCAACTAATAAATTCCTACAGCCAAGGACATAGAGTTTCATTAAAATTGATTTAATATCAAAGCTATTTTTATTTAATTTACTTTTGATTAAAGTTATACCTTTTTTTTTAAACATTAATTTCACCTCAGCTTTGGCGTTATGATAAAAAATTATAGTATTGTTTTTATTTGCTGTTTTAAAAATATATGAATTCTTTTTAATTTCTAAGTTTCTATCTAAAATTATTCTTTTAGGAGAAAATTTACTCAAACCTTCTAGTCTGCAATTGAGTTTTGGGTCATCTTTATTTAAAGTTTTGGAGGAAATCATTAACGAGTCATTTTTATATCTAAGAAAATGTGTAAATTTATCAGTATGAATATCTGAAATTCTTTTAGTATCTTTGCTATATATCAAATTATTTTTAGAAATTGCAATTTTACCAGTAACATAAGGAAGGTTTTTTTTTCTATTAAAAAAATAAGGTGCATAAAATTTATTAATTTGTTTTTTGAGTAAATCTTTTTTTACTAAAATATTTTTTGACTTAAGAATTTTTAAAGTTTTACCTTTAACTTTTTTATCAATATCTTCAACTCCATAGACAACTTCTTTAATTTTATTTTTAATTATAATATTTGTGCACGGAGGCGTTTTTCCATAATGACTACATGGTTCAAGGGTCACATACATTTTTGAGTCTTCTAAATTTTCATGTGAATTTTTAATGGCATTAAATTCCGCATGAGGTGTACCTTTAAAACCTGTTTGACCAATTGAAAGTATTTTATTATTTTTAACAATTACACAACCTACAGAAGGATTAATTCCAGTTAGTCCATGACGAGCTTTTGCCAAATTCAAGGCAAGCTCCATAAAAATTTTATCTTTAATTGAAAATTTATCTTTTTTTGTAGACATCTAATTTGTCCACGAATTGCACAAAGTCTTTTTCTTCTCTAAAATTTCTATAAACAGATGCAAATCTAACGTATGCAACAGGATCAAGATCTTTCAAACCTTCCATAACCATTGTGCCAATTGTATTTGATGAAATTTCACTTTGACCAAGTTCTTCTAAAGCTCTTGAAGTCCGACTAATAAATTTTTCTGCAGTTTCGGTATCAATAGGTCTTTTCTTTAATGCTATATAGATTGATTTAGAAAGTTTATCTCTATCAAACGATGATTTTCTTCCATTCTTTTTGACGACCATTATTTCTCTAAATTGTACTCTTTCGAAAGTTGTGAATCTAGCTCCACACACACAAAGTCTTCTTCTTCTTATGGCTGTTCCATCTTCTGTGGGTCTAGAATCTACTACTGATGTTTCACCTTTTTTGCAAATTGAACAAATCATTATTTTAAATTTTTATAGATTGGAAAGTTAGATGTAAGACCTATAACTTCATTTCTAACCTCTTCTTCAATTTTACTGTTATCCTCAGGGTTTTCAGACAAACCTTTTACAACTTTGGTAATTAATTCTCCTACTTTCTCAAACTCTTTTAAACCAAAGCCTCTAGTTGTTGCAGCTTGAGTTCCAAGTCTTATCCCAGAAGTAATCATTGGCTTTTCAGAATCAAAAGGTATTCCATTTTTGTTACAGGTAATATTAGCATTTGAAAGGCTTTCAGCAGCGGCATTACCCTTAACATTGAAAGGTCTTAGATCAACTAACATTAAGTGTGTATCAGTTCCACCAGAATAAATTTTAAAACCATTATTCTTAAGTGTCTCAGATAAAATTTTGGCATTTGCCAAAACTGATTTGATATAATCTTTAAAATCTGGTCTTAAAGCTTCCAAAAACCCAGCAGCCTTTCCAGCGATGACATGCATCAACGGTCCACCTTGATAACCAGGAAATACTGCAGTATTAAATTTTTTTGCTAGGTCTTCATGATTAGTTAAAATAATTCCACCTCTAGCACTTCTGAAAACTTTATGAGTTGTTGAAGTAACTACGTGTGCGTGTTCACATGGGTTAGGATAACCTTTACCAGCAACTAAACCTGAAAAATGAGCCATATCCACCATCAAATATGCCCCTACTTTATCAGCAATCTCTCTAAATCTTTTAAAGTCAATTACTCTAGAATAAGCGCTACCACCACAAATTATGAGTTTTGGTTTATGTTCTAATGCAAGTTTTTCAACATTATCATAATCAATAAGTTCAGACTCTTTATCAACGTCATACCCTATAGGATTAAACCATTTACCTGACATTGATATTTTTAACCCATGAGTAATATGTCCACCAGAATTTAAACTCATTCCCATAAATGTATCACCAGGATTTAATAGCGCTAAAAATACAGCACCATTTGCTTGAGCCCCAGAATGTGGTTGGGCATTTGCAAATTTACAATCAAAAATTTTCTTTAATCTCTCTATGGCTAAATTTTCAGCAACATCAACATGCTCGCATCCATTATAGTATCTTTTTCCAGGATATCCTTCTGCATATTTATTTGTTAATACAGAGCCTTGAGCTTCTAAAACAGCTTGAGAAACTATATTTTCAGAAGCAATTAATTCTATATGTTGTTGTTGTCTTTTTAACTCATCACTTATGGCTTTATGTAATTCTGGATCAGTAACAGATAAGCTGTCTTCAAAAAAGCTTTTATAATTTTCATTTAAATAGTTTTTTTCACTAGACATAATTAAATCTTTTTAATTCTTTTTGCGTGCCTTCCACCTTCAAACTTTGTATTTAAAAAAACGCTAACACAATTTAAAGCAGTTTTTTTAGTAAGAAGTCTTGATCCTAATGTAATGATATTTGCATCGTTATGCAATCTTGATAATTTAGTCGATTTCAAATTAAAACACTGAGCAGCACGTATATTTTTATGTCTATTTGCAACAATATTCATTCCCATCCCAGAGCCACATACGAGTATGCCGGCATGATTATTGTTTGTTTTAACTTTTTTAGCAACTTTATGAGCATAGTCTGGATAGTCAACACTTTCACTATTGAACGGACCTAAGTCTGTATAGTTAATTTTCTTTTTTTCTAAATGAAGTTTAATTAATTCTTTTAATTTATAGCCAGCGTGATCAGAGGATAAAAATATTTTTTTCAATTTAATTAAACTTATAATCTAAAACACAGGCTACCAAGTGAACTCTGTTTTCTTCACCACCATTAAAGGCATTATGGTATTTTACATTATTAGTTACCCACACTGAGCCATCAGCAGGCATGTGTTTTGCGACATTATCAATAACCATTAAGCAACCAGGGTTTGTAATTATAGGTATATGTAACCTTGGCTCTGGATCTCTATGCCAACTCAATGTTGATCTTGGCTCCTTAAGTAAAATTCTAACTCTACCTAATTTGTATTTTGAAGAAAGTGCATCAAATACTTCCTTGAAATAAGTGTTTTCATAGTCTGGTATAAATTCAGAGTATGCGGACTCATCTATTGAAACATCTCTAGTAACTTCTTTTCCTGATTTGTCTGGTTTTGTCCAGTAAGAGCCTCTAGCCTTGCTTCCTTTAATAGAATCTGGATCTCCAGGAATTTGTGTTAAACAAATAGCGCCAAAGTGAGCAATGCCTCCGCCATCATCAAATTTTCTTGTTTGAACAATTTGGTTATAAGCTTCTTGGAGTTTATTAATATCAAATTTAATATCTTGTTTTTGAAAATCACTAAAATCTAAAACTTTTTGATCTTTTTTTAGATCTAAGTCAATTATGTTAATGTTGTCTAAGCTCATGCAGTTGTTTTCTACCTTTTTTAATATATATTTGTATAATACATTTGTCGCATTTTAAAAGCAGATTTAAACATGATTACAGGAAATTACCCAAATTTAAGACTTAGACGTAGTCGTAAAAATGATTGGTCTAGAAGATTAGTTCAAGAAAATAGCCTGTCATCTAGCGATTTTATATTACCTATATTTTTGATTGATGGAAAAAATACAAAACAATCCATTAAAACAATGCCTGATGTTTATAGATACACAATAGATAAACTTGGAATTATTGTTGATAGAGCAATCAAAAGCAAAATACCTATGGTTGCATTGTTCCCTTATACAAATAAAACAAAAAAAAATGAAATTGGAACTGAAGCATTAAATGAAGACAATCTTGTTTGTAAGGCTATTCGATATATTAAAAAAAGATATAAAAATGAAATTGGTATTATGTGTGATGTAGCTTTAGATCCTTATACCTCACATGGTCACGATGGTTTAATAAAATCTGGCTACGTGTTAAATGATGAAACTATTGAAGTATTAATAAATCAATCATTGTTACAAGCAGAAATTGGCTGTGATGTTCTGGCTCCCTCAGACATGATGGATGGAAGAATAGGTAAAATAAGAAAAGCTTTAGATAAGGAGGGTCATGAAATGGTTCAACTACTTTCTTATGCAGTAAAATATGCTTCAAGTTTTTATGGTCCATTCAGAGATGCAGTTGGTTCTAAAGGTTTGTTAAAGGGTGATAAGAAAAATTATCAAATGGACTTTAGAAATAGCAATGAAGCAATAAGAGAAGTGGCGCTAGATATTAAAGAAGGGGCTGATATGGTTATGGTTAAACCCGGTATGCCTTATCTTGATATAATTAAAACAGTTAAAGATAATTTTAAAATTCCTGTTCTCGCTTACCAAGTATCAGGTGAATACTCATTATTAAGTAATAGTATCAAAAAAGGTCTAATAGATAAAAACTCAGTGTTAGAGAGCTTGATTGCTTTTAAAAGAGCCGGAGCAAACGCTATAGTAAGCTATTACGCAGATAGAATTGACGATTTAATTAGATAACTATTTTAAAAGATTAATAAAATGAGTTCTAGAAGTAGGAAGATTTAAATTATTTGGTTTTAGAATACTTTTTTCAAGGTAATCACTAACAAGCTTAAGTCCTTTAAGTAAATTTTTTAAATTAACATCCTTATTATTTTCATCTATTAGAAAATTTGGAATACTTTTTTTTTCAGATGAGGATTTAACGTAATAATTGACTTCACTATCAACAATTTCTTTTTCAGCCATAGTTTTTAATTCCAAATCATATCCCAATAATTTTAAAAGTTCTAACTCCCAGAAAATATATTTTTGAATCCAATTTTCAGAAGTTAATATTTCAAAAAATTTATCAATTAATTTAAAAATTTCTTTATTAGATTGCGCTTCAGCAGTAAGAAGTTTTATAAGGTGCATAGCCGATGTAATGCATGATAGTTTCTGATTTTCATCAAAATAGAGCGGTGTTAAAGCTTTTAAAATCTCTATTTTGAAATAACCGATTCTAGCAACACTTTTTGAATTATAGTTTACATAAATTTTATTACCAATTTGCAAGTAGTTTTTGATTTTTTTTGAGGTTCCGCCAAAAATTATCCCTGAAATTTTTCCATGATTTTCTGTAAAAACTTCAGCGATTATTGAATTTTCACTATATTTGTTTTTAGAAACTAAATAAGCACTATCGTCCCAATTCATTTTTTAAAAACATCCTCTAAACATAAAGAAGCAGCATTCTGTTCTGCATCTTTTTTAGAAGTTCCTTCTGCTGTAAAAAATTTAGTATTTTTTAATTTAACGGCAACTTTAAAAAGAGGTTTATGTCGAGGCCCTGTATTTGAGATTAGTTTATAAATAGGTAAAACTTTGAAAATTTTAAGTGAATATTCTTGTAGTTTTGTCTTAGCATCAATTTGAGTTATAACGCTCGCAATAATATGTTCACTCCATAAATTAAGAATAAATTTTTCAGTAAAATTTAAACCTTTATCAAGATAGATCGCTCCGATTAAAGCCTCTAAACAGTCTGCTACAATTTTATCTTCAATTTCAATTTTTTTATTCTTGGGGTTTAAAACTAAAATATATTTCTCTAGTTCAATTTTTTTTGCAATTTCTAAACATTTTTTTTTATTTACCAATGAAGCAAATTTTTTATCTAGCACGCCTTCCTTTTCTTCAGGATAAAGTTCTAGTAATTTTTTTGCAATAATAAGACCTAAAACTCTATCCCCTAAGAATTCAATCTTTTCATTGTTGTTTATTGAGTCAAAACTTTTATGCGTTAAACTCTTAATCAAAATTTTTTGATCAGAAAACTTTAACTTTAATTTCTTTTCTAATTTTATGGGGTTAGTTTTCATTAAATAATTTTCTTAAAAAACCTATCGAATCTAATTGTCTTATGCCATTTCCAAAAAGAAAAGATATTTCCAATTCTAAAATCAGATGAAAAAAAAATAAATTGAGCTTTACCAACTAAATTATCTTCATGTACATATCCAACACTAGTCAAATATCTACTATCTTTAGAACAGTCTCTATTATCTCCTAAAAAAAAGTAGTGTTGAGGCGGAACTATAAAGTTATCTGAACTTTCAAAACTATAACTTTTTAAATAAACACTATTATGTGTTTTGCCATTTGGAAGCTTTTCCTCAAATGTATTAACATCTATTGTTTGATTTCCACAATAAATTTTATCATTTTGAGAAATTCTAGATTTTAATATTTGATTATTATTTACGAATAAATCGCCGTTAATAAATTGAATATTGTCTCCTGGGAGACCAATTAATCTTTTAATATAATCAGTTCTGTTATCAGCTGGTGTTTTAAAAACAATAATATCTCCAACCTTAGGTTTATTATAAAATAGTCTTCCATTTATTATTGGTGGACTAAAAGGAAAAGAATGCTTGCTATAACCATAAGAATATTTCGTAACAAACAATCTATCACCAATTAATAACGTTGGTTCCATTGATGATGAGGGAATATAAAAAGGTTGAATAAAAAGAGATCTAATAACAATAGCTATAACTAAAGCATAAAAAATTGTTTTAATATTATCGATTATAATTTTTTTTGATATCATTTTTTTTGTAAAATCACGTAGGCTACAGAATATTTTTTTTCATCTGAAATTGACAGAAAGAAATTAAAGGATGATATTTTAAATCGCTTTTTAACAATTTTTTTTATTTTGTCTGTGACCACAAATGAGGGTTTACCTAACTTATCGTTAATTACAGTTATATCCTTAAAATTCAAATTCTCTCTGAAACCAGTTCCAATTGCTTTAGAAAATGCTTCTTTGGCAGCAAATCTTTTAGAATAAAAAGATTTTTTATTAGTTATTTTTTTTGCTAACAATATTTCTGAGCTAGAAAAAACTCTTTTAATAAAATTAACATTTTTTAAAGATTTATGTATTCTAATATTTTCTACTATATCAACACCAATACCTAGAATTTTCATATTTATTTATTGGTTATTTTTTTAAATATTGTAATGGTTTTTTTTAAACCATGAGTAAGTGACTCACCAATTATAAAATGACCAATATTAAATTCCGTAATTTCTTTAATTTTACTTAGTATAGAGGTAGTTTTGTAGTCAAGACCATGACCTGCATGAACCTCGATACCAAGTTTAACGCCCAGTTCTGAACATTTTTTTATTTTTAAATATTCATTTTTATAACTTTTATTTTCTTTTATTAAATTTGAAATTTTTCCTGTATGTAGCTCAACACAAGTAGCATTTAATTCTTTTGCAATTTTTATATCTTTTAAGTTTGGGTCAATAAATAGACTTGTTCTAATATTCTTCTTATTAAATAATGATATTATAGATTTAATTTTTTTCTTACTTTTAATTAAATTTAATCCACCTTCTGTTGTCACCTCTTTTCTTTTTTCAGGAACTATACAAATGAAATTAGGTCTATTCTTTAATGCTATATCAATTATTTCTTTGTTAAGTGAAATTTCTAAATTAGTAATTATTTTTCTACTTTTGCAAATTTTAACAACATCAGAATCTTTTATGTGTCTTCTGTCTTCTCTTAAATGAATGGTAACTGAGTTTGCTCCACATTTAATAACATGTTTGGCAATAGTAAATGGGTCGGGATGAAAAGATCCTCTTGCATTTCTTACTGTTGCAACATGATCAATATTAACACCTAGTCTTTTCATTTAATAAATCTACTTCCAGGAACTGTAATTGGAGTATTTTTAAGACTTTCAGGTAATTTATTACTCTTAAATGTTGGAACATCTATCTTCATATGTGAGATAATATTTTTTTTTATTTTTAATGAATTCTTGGTCGATCTGTCAATAATCGAGGCAAAACCAATAAGCTTTGCACCAGGTTTTGTTATCAATTTAACACACTCTAAACTCGATTTACCAGTTGTTATAACGTCTTCGATTATTAAAACTTTTGATCCTTTTTTTATTTGAAAACCTCGTCTTAAAGCAAATTTACCATTAACTCTTTCACAAAAAATTGTTTCTTTTTTTAAAATTTTACCAATTTCATAACCAATAATAACTCCACCCATTGCTGGAGCTAAAATCAAATCTATTGATTTAAATTTTTTTTTAATTTTTTTTGCTAATGAATTACAAATATCTTCTGCTAAATGTGGAAAACTTAAAAGTTTGGCACATTGAATATATTTAGGTGAATGCAAACCTGATGAAAGAACAAAATGACCTTCTAAAAGAGCATTAGTTTTTTTTAAAATATTTAAAGATTTTTTGTGTGAAAGCATTCCTTTTTTCCTCATGTCTAATGATTTTAAATTTAATATCTTTTTGTTTTAGCTCACTGATAAAATTTGTAAAGTTTTTCAGGTCTCTAATAATAAGATTAAATCTGAAGTTAATATAATCTTTAGTTTTTTCTTTCATCTCTACACTTGATATATTCAGTTTATGAGAGCCTAATGATGTAGTTATTTCGCCAAGTTTACCGGGTTGATCTGGGAGAGAAATCCAAAGTGTTGTATTGTATTTTTTTATTCTTTCTTCTTTTTGTTCACCTTTAGAATGCCAGTATCTTCTAATAGCAGCTCTTGCTTTTCCAGTTTTTGTAATTGGTATCCAATGCAATGATGGTGATTTATTTTTAGAGGTTATGATTTCAACTACGTCACCGTTATAAAGTATGTTTTGTAATTCACTGTCGTTACCGTTAATTTTACAAGATATTGCATGATCGCCAACTTTTGTATGAACAGCATATGCAAAATCTATTGGTGTTGCATCTTTTGGCAATTTGATAACTAAGCCTTTTGGTGTAAAGCAAAAAACATTTTCTTGAAACATTTGTAGTTTTGTATACTCAAAAAAATGTTCAGGGTTTTCATTTTTACCAATAATTTCCACAAGGTCAGCTAACCAGTCATATTCTTTCCATGTTAATGAATCAAATTTTTCAGATGATTTATATTTCCAATGGGAAGCAATACCTCTTTCGGCAAATTCATGCATTGGCATTGTTCTTATTTGAATTTCAATAGGTCTTCTATTTGGACCTATCACAGCTGTATGCAATGACTGATAATTATTTATTTTTGGTGATGATATATAATCTTTAAATTTTCCTGGTATACAATTCCAGTGTTGATGAAAAATTCCTAAAGCTTTATAGCAATCTTCTCCACTATTAAGAATAATTCTAAATCCAATTATGTCTGTAATTTGCTCTAATGATGTTCTTTTTTTTTGAACTTTTCTCCATATAGAAAATGGAGTTTTTTCTCTTCCAAAAATTTCAGCATTAATCTTATGTTCGTTTAAAAGCTCACTCAATTGTAAAGAAATAGAATTAAAACTATTTACTTTGTCTTCTTTAATTTCGTCTAATCTTTTTTTAATAAGTTCACGTGCTTCATTATTCAAAACTTTAAATGATAAGTCTTCAAGTTCATCTCTAATTCTATGCATGCCCATTCTATCTGCTAAAGGAGCATAAATTTCCATTGTCTCTCTCGCTATACGTTCTTTTTTTTCAACTTTAGATATAGCATCAATAGTTCTCATATTATGTAAACGATCTGCCAGCTTTACAAGTAATACTCTTATGTCTTTTGATGTAGCTAAGATTAATTTTCTAAAGTTTTCTGCTTTAGATGATGATGTTGCTTGATTTTCAAAAACAGAAATTTTGGTTACACCATCTACAAGATTGGCAATCTCTTCACCAAATTCATCTTTAATATTTTCATAAGTTGCGTGAGTATCCTCAATCGTATCATGTAAAAGCCCTGTAACAATAGTAGCACTGTCTAACTCTAGCTCACTAAGTATTGAAGCAACAGCTATAGGGTGATTTGAATAAGGGTCACCTGAATCACGTTTTTGGTTTTTGTGAGCTTTAACAGCATAATTATATGCTTTACTTAATTTTTCTGGATTTAAAAATTTATTATAAGTTTTAACTTTATTTATTAACTCTTCTGAATTAATCATTTTTAACTATAACACCAATTTATATTTGTTTAATAGATCTTAAATCTTTAATTGATAAAGAATTAATTAAATTTACTATATTAATCTTAGATTCTGGATGCTTCCAACTTCTGTTTATCTCAAATAATGGTAACAATACAAAATTTCTCTTAGTCATCTCTGGATGAGGTATTATTAACTTGTCACTATTTATATTCAAAATTTTTTTATCATAATCAATTATATCAATATCACATGTTCGTGGAGCATTTTTTTTTAGTCTAACCCTGCCTAATTTTAATTCAATATTGTTACAAATTTTTAATAATTCTAAAGGTGTTAAGATTGTCTCGATTTCTATTACAATATTTATGAAACTTGGCATTAAAGGATTTGGCCAAGATTTTGATAAATAGTGAGATGAAACTTTTTTTATCTTAATTTTATTTTTCTTAAGTTCAGACAAGGCTATATGAATGTTGGTAATTTTATTACCTAAATTTGATCCTATTGCTAAATATGATTGTTTAACTTGATTTTCTAATATGTCTTGCTTTTTCACGATTCCAGTCTCTATTTTTTTTAGTAGCTCTTTTATCAAATTGTTTTTTACCTTTTGCGACTGCTATTTCTATTTTAGCTTTTCCCTTTTTAAAATACATCTTTGTTGGAACAAGTGTAAAGCCATCCCTCTGCATTTTACCAATTAATTTGTTAATTTCCTTTTTGTTTAATAATAATTTTCGTTCATCTGTTGGATTATGATTTGAATAACTGGCTTGCTTAAATGCAGCAATATGAGAGTTAATTAAAACTATTTCACCGTCTTTCTCTACAGCATAAGAGTCTGCAATATTAACTTTTCCATCTCTAATAGATTTAATCTCAGACCCTTTAAGAACTATCCCAGCTTCAATTAAGTCTTCAAAAAAAAAATTAAAACTTGCTTTTCTATTTAAACAAATAATTTTTAAACCAGAATTGGCTTTCTTGTTCATTAGAGTAGATTTGCTGATACTAAAGCTTCTTTAACAATATCTTTGGTTGGGTCTGTAACTTTAACTAAAGGTAATCTAACCTCATCATCACAAAGACTCAGAAGTTTTGCAGCATACTTAACAGGGCTTGGATTGCTTTCTATAAACATTGAGCTGTGAATGGGTTGTAAAATTTTATCTAACCTGATTGCTTCAAGCTTACTTTCATTATTTTCTATTTTTGAGGCTTTTTGAAAATCAGAACATAACTTAGGAGCAATGTTAGCAGTTACACTTATAGAGCCTATCCCACCTCTGTTATTAAATTCTAAAGCGTTATCATCATTACCTGTTAGTTGAACAAAATCAGTTCCCATTTTATCTTTTTGTTGATTAACTCTATCTAGATCACCAGTTGCATCTTTAACACCAACAATATTTTTCAATTCAAATAATCTAGCCATTGTATCAACAGACATATCAATTACAGATCTTCCAGGAATATTATAAATTATAATTGGTATCCCACATTTATCGTTTATTGCTTTATAGTGTTGATATAAACCCTCTTGAGTTGGTTTGTTGTAATATGGAGTTACTACTAGGGCCGCATCTGCTCCCGCTTTTTCTGCATGAGTTGTTAAAGAAATTGCTTCTTTAGTCGAATTAGAACCAGTACCAGCAATAACTATATTTTTTCCATTACTTTCTTTAACACATAAATCTATTACTTTTTGATGTTCATCATGGCTTAATGTCGGCGACTCACCTGTTGTCCCAGCAGGAACCAAGCCGTTTGTACCGTTTGATATTTGAAAATGAATTAGCTTAATATAAGCCTCAACATCTAGCTCATTATTCTTAAACGGGGTTATTAAAGCAACATTTGATCCTTTGAACATAAATACTTATAACATAGTTTAAAGATTCATTTAGTAAATTTATGCCCAGAAAGATAATTTTTTTTATAAAATCACTATTATTAAGTTTGGTAATTATAGGGAATATATTTGCTGCTGAAATATCAATAATTCCTTTAAAAAAACCTATTTTAGATGAAGAAGTTAAGAAGCAAAAGATATCTCAAGGGATCCTTAAACCTAAACCTAAACCATCACAAAAAAAAGAAGAAGTCAAAATCATAACAGTCAAAAAAAATAAAAAAAAAATTAATTTTCTCATTCCTAAAAGTAAGCCATTAATAGTTAAAAGTGAAAAATCTGTAGTTCAAAAAAGATCAAAATACTACAGCCAAAAAGACTATGATATTGCAAAAAAATCTATCCAGGCAATGGAAAAAAGTCAATGGACAACTGCATTGAAAAATTCAAAAAAAGCTAAAGATAAATCCATATATAATTTTATACAATGGAGACATTTATTAACAACAGGAAACCAAGCTACGTTTTATGACTACATAACTTTTATACAAAATAATAAAGACTACCCAAGAATAAGTAGAATAAAATATTTAGCAGAACAAAAACTTTCAACGGATAAAATTTCTCCTAAAAAAATTATTAATTGGTTTGGAGTTGATGAGCCCTTAAGTGGCTATGGTATGCTGGTATTAGGTGAAAGCTTTATACAAACTGGAGATAGTGAAAAAGGAATTGCTTTAATTAAGAGAGGCTGGATTACAGCAGAACTTTCTAGAGCTAACATGAAGTCTTTAAGTAAAAAATATAGAAAATATTTAAACTCAAAAGATTATGTAAATAGAGCTGATTATTTAGCATGGGAAAATAAATATTGGGATTTAAAAAGAATGCTTCCTTATTTACCTAAAGATTATCAACTACTTTATACAGCTAGACAAATTTTGATGAGCAAATCTTATGGTGTTGACCAGGCAATAAAAAATGTTCCACAAAAATTCAAAAATGATGCTGGTCTCAATCATGATCGACTTAAATGGAGAAGAAAAAGAGGCAGAATTGATAGTTCACTTGAAATATTGTTTTCAATTAAAAATAATAAAGATTATCTAGTGAGACCAGATAAATGGTGGGTTGAGAGAGCAATCATGACACGAGCTCTTATTTATAAAAATAAATATGAGACAGCTTATAAAGTTGCTAGCCAACACTCACTAGATAAAGGATCAAAGTTTGCTGAGGCAGAATGGTTAAGTGGTTGGATTGCATTAAGTTTTTTAAATGACCCTATTTTAGCAGTTGACCATTTCAATAACTTTTATCAAAACGTTAGCTATCCTATAAGTTTGGCGAGAGGCGCTTATTGGCTTGGTAGATCTTATGAAAAAATTGGTGATAAACGACAATCAGAAGATTGGTATCGTGAAGCAACAAAATATTTAACAACTTACTATGGTCAATTAGCTTTTTTAAAAATCAATCCTAGTCAAAATTTTGAACTTGAAGAACAAGCTAATGTTAAAGATGAGTATCGAAAATATTTTTATAATAAAGAGCTTGTAAAAATTACACATCTTTTAAATGAATTAAATAAAGATAAATATACCAAAAATATACTGAGACATTTAGCTAATGACAATATTGCAAGTGGAAGTGAGATTTTAGCAGCTGAACTTGCTACAAATATATCAAGATACGATTTTGCGATCCAAGTATCAAAGTTAGCCTCATATGAAAAAAGATTTCATAATACTTTTAATTATCCAATTATAAGTGTCCCCCAGTATGTTAATGGCAGAAAAATACCTGAAACAGCTTTTATACTTTCTCTTATAAGACAAGAAAGTGAATTTGACATGAGAGCAAACAGTCATGTTGGTGCACAAGGATTAATGCAAATAATGCCCTATACGGCTAAGCTAGTTGCTAAACAAGCAAAACTTCCATATTCAAAATCAAGGTTAACTTCTGATCCTGAATACAATATTAATCTAGGCTCTCATTATATAGCTGGTTTAATTTTACAATATGATGGTGCCTACCCTTTTGCTACCGCCGCATATAATGCCGGTCCTAAAAGAGTTAAACACTGGAAAAAAATAAACAAAGATCCTCAAAAAAAACAAATTGATTTTGTAGACTGGGTTGAATTAATTCCATTTAAAGAAACTCGTAACTATGTTCAACGTGTTATGGAAAACTACAATGTTTACAGATATATCTTGGAAAAAAAGCCTATTAAAATGAAAGACTTTTTTAAAGATCAGCCTTTATTTTAATGGCGGAAGAGGAGGGATTCGAACCCTCGGTACAAGTTTCCCCGCACGGTCATTTAGCAAACGACTGGTTTCAGCCTCTCACCCACTCTTCCACTGCGACATTGATATAACCGATTGTATTGAATATTCAATATTTATAAAGTAATTCTTGAATAATATTATGAAAAATAAGTATTCAATATTCTCATTAGTCAAAAATGCTTTTTCCTATCATGAAAATTGGCAAAAAGCCTGGAAAGATCCCACTGTAAAAAAAGAATATGATGCGGTTATTATTGGTGGTGGTGGTCATGGTTTGGCAACTGCTTACTATTTAGCAAAAAAACATAATATGACAAATATTGCAGTAGTAGAAAAAGGCTGGATTGGTGGTGGTAATACAGGAAGAAATACTACGATTATAAGATCTAATTATTTATGGGATGCTAGTGCTGGTCTTTATGATCATGCTTTAAAATTGTGGGAAGGTTTATCTCAAGAAATAAATTACAATGTAATGTTTAGTCAAAGAGGTGTGATGAATCTTGCACATAACTTACAGGATGTTAGAGATTTAAAAAGACGAACACATGCTAATAGATTAAATGGCATAGATGCAGTTTACTTAAGCACAGAAGAAGTCAAAAAATTTTGCCCTATCATTAATACCTCGCAAGATATTCGATATCCTGTACTGGGTGGAACTTTACAAAGAAGAGCTGGTACCGCAAGACATGATGCTGTTGCTTGGGGGTATGCAAGAGGTGCAGATAAAATGGGTGTAGATATAATTCAAAATTGTGAAGTTAAAGGAATTAAAAGAAATGGTGATGAAGTAGAAGGCATTGAAACAACTAAAGGTTTTATAAAAACTAAAAAAGTTGGAGTGGTTGCTGCTGGTCATTCAAGTGTGCTAGCAAACATGGCAGGTTTAAGATTACCTTTAGAAAGTAAACCTCTTCAAGCTCTAGTTTCAGAACCAGTTAAACCTATTATTGATACAGTAGTGATGTCTAACGCTGTACATGCATATGTTAGTCAGTCTGACAAAGGTGAGCTAGTAATAGGTGCAGGCACTGATGATTATGTTTCCTATTCACAAAAAGGTAGTCACGATATTGTTGAGGGAACATTAAATGCAATCTTAGAACTTTACCCAATTTTTAGTAGAATGAGAATGCTTCGACAATGGGGTGGAATTGTAGATATCTGCCCAGATGCTAGTCCTATTATTAGTAAAACGACGATAAAAGGTTTGTACTTTAATTGTGGTTGGGGAACTGGTGGATTTAAAGCAACACCTGGATCAGGTGATTTATTTGCTCACACAATCGCAAATGATGAACCACACAAACTAAATGCTGCATTTAATTTAAATAGGTTTATCAGTGGAGACCTTGTTGATGAACATGGTGCAGCGGCGGTAGCTCATTAATGTTTTTAATTACTTGTCCTTTTTGCGGTGAACGAGAACAAAGTGAATTTAAAGCTGGTGGTGAAGCTCACATTGAAAGACCTAAACAACCCACGGAATTAAGTGATGATGAATGGGCAGAATACTTATTTATGAGAAAAAACATTAAAGGTATTCAATTTGAAAGATGGAACCATGCTCACGGATGTAGAAAGTGGTTTAACATGGTGAGGGATACTTCAAATGACCAAATTAAAGCTGTTTATAAAATGGGTGAAAAACCTCCTATAAAATAATTTAATGCTAAAAAATTTAAGAGTTACAACTAGTAAATATATCGATGAAACTTCAAGAGTTTCTTTTAAATTCAATGGAAAATCTTTTTTTGGATACATGGGTGATACCCTTGCCTCAGCTTTGCTAGCTAATGGTATTCATTTAGTAGGAAGAAGTTTTAAATATCATAGGCCACGAGGAATCATGACTTCGGGATCTGAAGAACCTAATGCAATTGTACAAGTTAATAACAACACAGCACTAACAGAACCCAATGTTAGAGCAACCGAACTAGAAATCTATCATGGGCTTGAGGCAAACAGTCAAAACTGTTGGCCTAGTGTTGACTTTGATATTGGAGGTATAAATAATTTCTTATCCCCACTTCTACCTGCTGGTTTTTATTATAAAACATTTATGTGGCCTGCTAATTTTTGGGAAAAGTATGAATATGTTATAAGACATTCAGCAGGACTAGGAAAATCTCCAACAGTTCCTGACCCTGACATATATGATCATAAATACATTCACTGTGATGTTTTGGTTATTGGAGCTGGTATTAGTGGAATTATAGCTGCAAAAACTGCTGCAAAAAATAATCTTAAAACATTATTACTTGATGAAAAAAATGAAATCGGTGGATCTACAATTTTCCAAAATTCAGATCATGTAAAAATAAACGATCAAAATTCTTCTGTTTGGTTAGAAAATGAAATTAATGAATTAAGAAATATTGAAAACCTAGAAATTAAAACAAGAACTAGTGTTGCTGCTTATCATGGATATAACTATTTATTAGCTAGAGAAAATTTAACTGATCACCTTCCTAAGAATGAAAAAAATAAAAAAATAAGACAAAGATTATTAAAAATTAGAGCTAAAAAGGTTATTGTTGCTACTGGTTCTTTAGAAAGACCTCTGGTATTTAATAATAACGATAGACCTGGTATTATGCTTTCATCTGCAGTTAAAAAATATGCAGATTATTATGGTGTTGCAACTGGTCAAAAAAATATATTTTTTACTAATAATGACACAGCTTATGAAAGTGCAATTTCATTACAAAAAAAAGGTATTAAAGTTGAAGCAATCATAGATATTAGAAAGCAATCTAATACTGCATTTACTAAAGAAGCTGACGATTTAGGGATTAAAGTTTATAGATCACACACAGTTGTAAATACTGAGGGTTATAAAAGAATTAATAAAATTACAATAATGGAATTGTCAGAAGATGGTCAATCTTTTGCAAATCCAGAAAAAATAGAACTTGATTGTGATTGCCTAGCAATTGCAGGTGGATGGACGCCAGCCGTTCATTTGTTTACTCAATCAGGAGGTAAATTAAAATTTAGAGAAAAAGATCAAGTATTTATTCCTGATATATATTCATCAGCTCAAATTAGCATTGGTTCTTGTAATGGTGATTTTGATTTAGATGATGTTATAAAAAATTCTACAAAATCTTTAAAAGAATTTTTAAATATAAATGAAACTGAATTTGACAATTTAGAAATAAATTGTCCTAAAGATAATAAGATTAGAAATATTTGGCTACTTCCATCCGATAAAGTTTTAGGAAAAACAAAACCTTTCGTAGATTATCAAAATGATGCAACTGCAAAAGATATTAAACTTGCTCTAAGAGAAGGTTTTAGATCGATTGAACATGTAAAAAGATATACAACAACTGGAATGGGTACCGATCAAGGAAAGCTTGGTAATATGCATGCCCTTGGTATTATTGCAGAAACTGCTGGTGTTAAGATGGGTGAGCTTGGAACTACAACGTTTAGACCTCCTTACACTCCATTAACATTTGGAACAATTGTTGGACGAAATGTTGGTGAATATTTTGATACATTTAGAAGAACGCCAATGAATGACTGGCACATAGAAAATAAAGCTGAATTTGAAAATGTTGGTCAGTGGAAAAGAGCTTGGTACTATCCAAAAAATAATGAAACAATGCATGAGGCCGTTCAAAGGGAAAGTAAAGCTGCAAGAAATAGCGCTGGTATATTAGATGCTTCAACTCTTGGTAAAATTGATATTCAAGGAACGGATGCTTCAGAATTTTTAAACAGAGTTTATACAAATGCTTGGTCAAAACTTGCCATTGGAAAATGTCGTTATGGTTTAATGCTTAATGAAGATGGTATGGTTTACGATGATGGGGTCACAACTAGACTTGATGAAAATCATTATATTATGACCACAACAACAGGTGGTGCTGCAAACGTATTAGGAAAACTAGAAGATTACCTACAAACTGAATGGCCTGAACTAGATGTGTATTTGTCATCTGTAACGGATCATTATGCAACAGCTAGCATCTGTGGGCCTAATAGTAAAAAAATTCTTAATAAATTAATACCTGATCTTGATCTTTCAGATGAAAGCTTTCCACACATGTCATTCAAAAATACAAAAATTGGCAATATTAAATGTAGAATTATGCGTATTAGTTTTACTGGTGAACATAGTTATGAAATTAATATCCAAGCTAACTATGGTGAAGACTTATGGAAAAAATGCATGGAAGCAGGTAAAGAATTTAACATCACTCCTTATGGCACTGAGACAATGCACTTATTAAGAGCAGAAAAAGGATTTATTATTGTTGGCCAAGATACGGATGCAACGATGACACCTATAGATTTACAGATGGATTGGATTGTTAGTAAAAAGAAATATGACTTTATTGGTAAAAGATCTCTTTATAGATCTGACACCATGAAAGAAGATAGAAAACAATTAGTAGGTTTACTGACAGATAATCCAAGTGAAGTTTTAGAAGAAGGAGCTCAAATAGTTGCTGACACTAGTTTAAAACCAGTTGAAATGCTAGGTCATGTAACTTCAAGTTACTATAGCCCTAATTTAAATAAATCAATTGCCCTAGCAGTAGTTAGAGGTGGAAAAAATATGCTAGGTCAAAAATTATTTATCCCAATGGAAAATAAAAATATTAATGTGACGATTGTTGATCCTGTTTTTTTTGACAAAGAAAATTTGAGGTTAAATGCTTAATTATAAAACTTCTATTAAAGGGGATATAACATATTCTGATTTAGAAATTAAAGAAATCAAACCTATTATGAAATTAATCATAAGAGGTAAAACAAAAGATTTTATTACTGCAGTAGGTAAAAATCTTAATATGGTTTTACCCACTGAGGCTAATACGTCTACATCAGCAGAGAAATTAACTGCATTTTGGTTAAGTCCCGATGAATGGATGTTAATATCAAATGAAACTGTGAGTGAGGAAAGTAACACTTATCAAGTTGAAGATGAATTAATTAAAAATATATCTAAAGTTAAATTGGGCGCTGTAACTGATGTTAGCGACCAATTTGTAATGTTAAATATCAAAGGTGGTAAGGTTTTTGATTTATTTGCTACAGGTTCCCCTTTCAATTTTAATGATTTTAAAACAAAAAAAGGACCAGTTGTTCAAACAATATTATCTCATATTGATGTAATTATTCATCATAAAGAGATTAATGAGGTAAATTTATTTGTTAGAAGGTCTTTTTCTGAGCATTTACACTCTTGGTTGAGTGATAGTGCGTCAAGGTTATAAGCTTATATTTATTAAAATTATTGTTATAAAAAGTTTATGAAAAAAATACTTCTTGTGGTGCTATTAGCACTTTTACCCTTTTCTCTTAACGCAGAATCAAAACTTGATCAGATTTTATCCTCTGGTGAGTTAAAAGTTGGAACAACAGGCGACTGGGATCCAATGACCATGAAAGATCCTGCTACAAATAAATATAAGGGATTTGATATTGATGTCATGCAAGAATTAGCAAAAGATATGGGTGTGAAAATTACCTTTGTACCAACTGAATGGAAAACAATTGTTTCAGGAATTACCGCAGGAAGATATGATATTTCCACAAGTGTCACTAAAACTCCAAAAAGAGCAGAAGTTGCTGGATTTACAGATTCTTATTACAAGTATGGAACTGTTCCATTAGTACTTAAAAAGAATTTAAAAAAATATTCAACATGGAAATCTTTAAACAATAAAGATGTAACGATTGCTACAACACTTGGGACTTCTCAAGAGGAAAAAGCTAAAGAGTTCTTTCCTTTGTCTAAATTACAATCAGTTGAGTCACCTGCAAGAGACTTTCAAGAAGTATTAGCTGGTAGAGCTGATGGAAACATTACAAGTTCAACAGAGGCTAATAAGTTAATTATCAAGTACCCTCAATTAGCAATTGTTCCTGATGGAGAAAAAAATCCTGCCTTTTTAGCAATGATGGTTAGTAAAAATGATCAAGTTTGGAATGATTATGTAAATGAGTGGATCAAAAGTAAAAAATCCTCTGGTTTCTTTAATAAACTACTCGCTAAATATAATTTAAAAAGCTTATAAAAAATTAGATATTAATCTCTAATTCATTATAACTTTAAGAGTGAAAAATTTACTTTTTTTACTTTTAATTTTACCCCTTACCTCTTGTAGTGGTCAGGAATTGGGTTGGTTTATTCTATCACCTAACAATGTTGAAGGTTTAACAAACCTAAAATTTTTATTAAGTGGTTTAACTACAACTATTTATATTTCAGTAGTATCTATAATTATATCTGCAATTTTAGGGTTTATCGTTGCAATTCCTTCTTTAGCTAAGAATAAATTTTTAACATACATAAATATTGGATATGTGGAAATTGTAAGAGCAATACCGTTACTAGTTTTAATATTATGGATTTATTATGGTTTACCTATAATGACTGGATTAAGTTTCAGTCCATTTGTGTCTGGAATAATTGCGCTGGCAATAAGTGAAAGTGCTTTTCAAGCAGAAATTTTTAGAGCAGGAATAAACTCAATTAAAAAATCACAATGGGAAGCAGGCTCATCACTGGGTTTAACTTTTTATAAAAGGTTAAGATTAGTAATTCTTCCACAAGCAATTAAAAATATCCTTCCTGCATTAGGCAACCAGTTTGTATATGTATTAAAAATGTCTTCATTAGTATCAATTATAGGTATTGGTGACTTAACAAGAAAAGCAAATGAATTAGTTGTATCAACCTATAGACCATTAGAAATTTATACATTTTTAATCTTGGAATATTTAATTTTGATATTAATTGTTTCTTTCTTAGTGAGAAAATTTGAAAAAAGACTTAAACAAGATGGTAATAATTAATGAGTAATTTAGATTATGATGTTGATCTAAATGATGGTGTTATTACTTTTAAAAACATTAATACTACACTTGGTTTTGTTCGGTATAATGAGACAGCCGAAGTGGAGTATATTTTTGTTAACCCCATGTTTAGACGTCAAGGACTTGCTAAAAAACTATTAAGTATCGTTGAGGAAAAAACTAAAATCAAACCCACACCTCAAGACCCAATCAGTCCTTTAGGTGAAAAGCTCTTTAAAATTAATAAACAAGAGATTAACTAGAATTTTGGAGCACCTGTTAACAGAACTACCCTATTAGCTTTAATTTTTCTTAGATTTTCTGTAATCCCAAGGATAATCAAACTCCATTGACCACATACCTATTTTATTAATTCTTGCATAATCTTCATCAGATACAAATTTTTTTGAATACCTTCTATAGGCAAATGCATAGCCACTTCTAACTAAATAACTTGATAAGCTTTCATTATTAACAAAACATTCGGCTAGTGTTCTTTTGTATTGATCTTTTCCTTCACTAATACATTCAACATTATTGTTTGAAATTTTATCAATAAGGATTTGTTTTGCTGTAATTCCACAAGGATCCTTAGCTCCTTCGTTAAGGCAAGTTTGTTTTAATTCAGGTGTGTCTATCCCTGTAAATCTAATTTTTTCTCCATTAAGATGAATTGTGTCTCCATCTACAATTTTGATTGTTTGAGATTTGACTTGGTTAATAGTTAAAATAAATATTAGTGCTGAAACACTAATAAGAAAAATGGCTTTTTTTTTGTTTAAAAACATTATTTAAAAAATATCCAATAAAGATGATTACTGCAATACCCATAAACCAATTGGTTGCCATGATGGTATAAAAAATATCCGCATAATCTCCTCCTCTAATATTAATTACATACCATAATGATAAGAACGGAAATGCAGTTAACCTTAGAACGCTTAAGTAAAGACTATAAATTGGTTTTTTAAGTGCCTGAAAGACAGCTGTTGTAATAAAGAATACTGGGTAAATAGGAGCTATTAATGCAGCAACTTTTAAATATATAGCACCATGATAAATAGCCTCTACATTATCTGTAAACTGAGATACAAAAAACTCTGCACCGAAGAATAAAACCACACCTGCTACGGCCATAAACGATGATCCAAAAAATAATGCCTTAGTATAAAGCTCTCTAATACGGTTATAATTTTTAGCACCAAAGTTTTGTCCACCTATGGAAAGTACTGCTGTATTTAAACCAATTACTGGTAGTAAGAAGACTTGTTCAACCCTTAAGGCTGCACCATAACCTGCTGTTGCAAGATCACCAAATTGTCCAATAAAATATAAGATGTTAAAAATACCTACTCCAATAAATAACATGCTAATCATAATTGGCATTGCTTGTGTGAACAATTCTTTAAGAAGAACAAACTTAGGAATAAAGCATTTAATAGATAAATATTTTCTTAATTTACATGAGTTAATTTTATAGGCTAAATAAATAGTACCAATAGATTGAGCGATAACAGTTGCTATTGCAAGGCCACCTATACCATAAGCTGGAACAATTCCGTATCCCCAGATAAATAATGGGTTTAAAAAAATATTTAAAAAGAAGCTAAAGATAAGAACATTTCTATAACTTTTAGTATCTCCCTGTGCATTTAAAGCTCCATTTAAAGAGATTTGGATCATAACTATAAATGTTCCATAAAAAATTATATCTAAATACTCTCTAGTTAAAGCGATACCAGCAGCATCAGAGCCCATAACGCTCAAGAGAAAATTAGAGGCGTTTAATCCAAATAAAGTAACAACAATAGAAGTGACCAATGAAAAAATTACTGATTGAGCAATAAATAGTGAAGCTTTATTAATTTTTTTAGCACCTAATAAATTGCCAATACATGAGTTCGTTGCAGCACCAATTCCAACACCAACAGCAATGATAACAAAATATATGGGAAATGATTTAGCAATAGCACCTATAGCTTCTGCAGAAATTCTACCCGCAAACCATGTATCAACTAAATTATAAAATGTTTGAAATAATGAACCAACACTTGCTGGGATGGTTACTTTTCTAAGTAATTCCCAAATTGGATCTTTAGTTAATTTAATGGCTTTGGACAATTATTTTTCCTATTTAAATTCTTTTTGAAATATATGCTTCGATCCGCTCTTTTTAGCAAGGTTTATTTGCTTTTGTCTCATTCGAAATCTCTCTTTTTGAGTTTGAGTTAAATTATCATGACAATTTACACATGAAACACCCTCCTCATATTTTTTAGACTTCTTATCTTTTGGTGAAACTGGTTTTCTACATCCACTACACATTGAGTATGTACCAGTTACTAATCCATGTTTAACACTGATTCTGTTATCAAAGACAAAACATTCCCCATTCCATAAACTTTCTTTTTTTTTAATATTTTTTAAATAATTTAAAATTCCACCTTTTAGCTGATAAACATTTTTAAAACCTTTTTTTTCTAAAAATACTGAAGCTTTCTCACATCTTATTCCGCCAGTACAAAACATTGCAATTGGTTTTGTTTTTTTTAGTTTATTTAGGTATTTTGGAAATTCTCTAAAATTAGCAACATCAGGATTAACTGATCTTTTAAAGGTACCTACATTATATTCAAATGGTTTTCTTGAGTCTAAAACTAATGTGTCTTTATCATTAATTAACTTATTCCATTTTTTAGGATCTATATGATTTTCTTTCTTATTTTTTGATGACAAAGAAAGACCCATGGGAACTACTTCTTTTTTAATTTTTACTTTTGGCTTATGAAATGGTTGAAATTTACTTTTTGAAATATTTTCACTATCAAACTTTTTAAAATTCAATATCTTTTTAATCTTGGTGATAGTTGACTTTAGATCGTTAGCTTTTCCTGAGATTGTTGCATTTACTCCTTCATTAGCTATAATTATTGTTCCTCGAATATTTTTTTTAATCAAATAATCCTGTAGTAAAATCTTATTTTTTTTTAAAGAAGTGAGTTTTTTAAATTTGTAAAAACCAAAAACATCAAACATTATATCACTCTACAAACAGTCATACCGTCACCTAAAGGGACAATGATTTGTTCCACTCTTATATCGTTTGCAACATAAGTATTAAAATCTCTAATATTTACAGTGAATTTATCTAAATTATCTTCATCAGCGACCTCACCATGCCATAAAACATTGTCTACAATAATCAATCCACCTTTGTCTAATAACTTCAGTGATCTTTCATAATATTCTTTATAATTCATTTTATCGGCATCAATAAAAACCATGTCAAATTTACTATTCTTTAATTCATCTAAACTATCTAATGCAGGCTTAACAATTGTTTGAATTTTATTATTAAGATTAGCTTTTTTAAAAAAACTTTCTGCAATCTTGTTGGTTTCTTTGTCTTTATCTAGCGCTATAAGTTTGCCATCATCTGGTAATGCTAAAGCTATTGAAAGTGCACTTAACCCAGTAAAAGTACCAATTTCAAGTACATTTTTAATGTTAGAAGTTTTTATAATTAAATGAAGAAAATGACATTGAGATGTTGCTACTTGCATTCTCTTAATATCTCCAAGTGTATTATTGTAATCGATTATTTCTTGCTGAATGGGATTTAGTTTCAAACTAAAATTATTTATATATTTTTCAAGTTTTTCTGTAGTTTCAAGATTCTTACCCATGGTATTTTAAGTCCTTTGTATCTACCTATTTTAAGACTATTGAAGTTTTTTCTTTAATATTTCATTTATTAGTTGTGGATTAGCTTTACCACCTGAAACTTTCATTGCTTGACCTACAAAGAAACCAAATAGCTTTTCTTTACCATTCTTATATTCAATAGCTTTTTCTCTATTAGTATCAATTATTTTATCTATTAACGCTTCTAAAGCTTTAGGGTCACTTTCCTGTTTTAAACCTTTTTCTTCAACAATTATTTGAGGATCTTTGTCTTCATCAATCATCAATTCAAATATTGTTTTAGCTATTTTTCCAGAAATTGTTCCATTCTTAATTAGATTAATTAACTTTGCTAAATTTTTGGCACTTATTGGACTTTGTGTAATTTCTAAATTTTTATTATTTAAAACAGCAAACAATTCACCTGTAATCCAGTTAACTGCTAACTTCATATCTCGGTTTTTGCCCATTTTAGCAACAACTTCCTCAAAATATTTAGCTGTTTCAATATCTGATACTAAAATTGTTGCTTCGTAAGCAGAGACTTTAAACTCATCAATAAATCTTTTTTTCTTATCGTCTGGTAATTCTGGGATATCTTTTTTAAGTTTTTCTATAAATTCATCTGTTACTTCTAATGGTAATAAATCTGGATCTGGAAAATATCTATAATCATGAGCATCTTCTTTAGATCTCATAGATCTTGTTTCATTTTTCTTAGTATCAAATAATCTTGTTTCTTGATCAATTGTTTTACCTTCTTCAATTAAATCAACTTGTCTATTAGCTTCATAATCAATAGCCATTTGCATAAATTTAATTGAGTTAACATTTTTAATCTCACAACGAGTTCCGAGTTTATCAGAGCCTTTAATTCTAACAGAAATATTGACATCAGCTCTTAAAGAGCCTTCTTGCATATTTCCATCACAGGTACCAAGGTATCTCATAATAGATCTTAATTTTTTAATATAAGCACTAACCTCATCTGGAGTTCTCATGTCTGGTTTGCTTACAATTTCCATCAAAGCTACACCAGATCTATTTAAGTCAACTAATGTATTTTGTGGGTCCATATCATGAATACTTTTTCCAGCATCTTGTTCTAAGTGTAATCTTTCAATCCCTACTTCCTTTTGACCATGTGCCATATCAAGAATAACTGTTCCCTCTCCTACTATTGGATACTTAAACTGTGAGATCTGATAACCTTGTGGAAGATCTGCATAAAAATAATTTTTTCTATCAAAAACTGATCTTTTATTAATTTGAGCTCTTAAGCCTATTCCCGTTTTAATTGCTTGCTTTACACAGTACTCATTAATAACCGGAAGCATTCCTGGAAATGCTGCATCTACTAAACTTACTTGTGTATTAGGTTCAGCACCGAATGTTGTTGATGAAGATGAAAATAATTTTGAATTTGATGTAACCTGAGCATGAACTTCAAGACCAATTACTACTTCATAAACATTGTCTCGTCTTTCGATTAAGTATTCTGAATTATCTTTAGTCATTTATTTAATCCACCAGTCAGTAATTTTATTTTTAAACTGGATTTTCTCTTCCATAGCATAGGCAATGTTTAAAATATTTTGTTCATCAAAAGCTTTACCAATAATTTGTAGTCCCAATGGATAACCTTTGGCATCTATTCCTGCTGGAATTGATATTGCTGGTAATCCAGCTAAATTCACTGGAACTGTAAATATATCATTTAAATACATTGAAACTGGGTCATTAGTTTTTTCACCAATTTTAAAAGCAGCACTTGGTGTTGATGGAGTTAAAATTGCATCAACTTTTTTGTAAGCTTCATCAAAATCATTTTTTATTAATTTTCTAACTTTTTGTGCCTTTAGATAATAAGCATCATAATAACCAGAGGACAAAACATAAGTCCCAATCATTATTCTTCTTTGAACTTCACTACCAAAACCTTCAGATCTTGTCTTTTCATACATATCGATAAGGTTTTCACCTTTAGATCTAAAACCATACTTAACACCATCATATCTTGCTAAGTTTGAAGAGGCCTCTGCAGGAGCCACTATATAATAAGTGGGTAGAGCATAGTTTGTATGAGGTAGTGAAATTTCTACAATTTCAGCACCACAATCTTTTGCATACTCAATGCCCTTAGTCCATAAATCCTCTATCTCTTTTGGCATTCCATCAACTCTATATTCTTTAGGAATTCCAATTTTCTTACCTTTAATATTATTTGTTAATTCTTTACTGTATTCATTTCTTTTAAAATCAATTGATGTTGAGTCTTTTTCATCATAAGTACTAATTATTTCTTGAAGCAATGCACAATCTTTTACATCTTTAGACATTGGCCCTGCTTGATCTAATGAAGATGCAAAAGCAACAATTCCATATCGTGAACAACTTCCATAAGTAGGCTTTAATCCAACGGTACCTGTAAATGAAGCAGGTTGTCTAATAGAGCCACCTGTATCAGTTCCAATTGTAATAGGCGTTAAATTAGCTGCTAGAGCTGATGCAGAGCCTCCTGAAGAGCCGCCTGGTACTAAACCTTTGTCTATTGGACTTTGTACATTTCCAAAAAAACTAGTTTCATTAGATGAGCCCATTGCAAATTCATCACAATTTAACTTACCAAGTAATATTGCACCTTCATTCCAAATATTTTGAGTAACAGTAGATTCGTACGGCGGAATAAAATTATTTAAAATTTTACTACCTGCTGTAGTTTTTACATCTTTGGTACAAAACAAATCTTTAACTGCTATTGGAACACCTGGAAGTTTTGAATCAAAATTTGGTTTTTGATCAAAACTTTTAGCTTTTAAAAGCGCGTTAGAAAAATCTTCAGTTATGTAAGTATTTAAATCTCTAGATTTTTCTCCTCTATCAATAAAAGCTTTGGTAGTTTCTTCAGAAGAAATCTTTTTATCTTTAATATTTTTAACTAATTCAGTTAATGTGAGTGATGTAATATCAGACATTATTCAACAACCCTTGGTACTACAAAAAAATCTTCATTTTCCTCCGGTGAGTTTTTTAATATTTGATCTCTAATATTTTCACTTTTAACCTCGTCGGCTCTTAATTTTAATGTGGTCTCTGCAACAGAAGTTAAAGGCTCAATATTATCAGTATTGAGTTCATTTAATTTTTCAATGAAATCAAATATAGAGTTAAGATCTCCAGCTAATTTATTAGCTTTTGCATCATCAACTGAGATTCTTGATAATTTAGATATATGCTTTATTGTTTTAAGATCAATTGTCATGTGGTAATTAAATATGTCGGCAAACTATCACTTAAGTATAAAATATACAATATGATCACAATTGAAGATTTTAAAATAAAACACACAAATAAGGTGAGATTTATTGGTTTAGATTTAGGGTCTAAAAGAATTGGCGTCTCAATTTGTGATGAAAGACAATCCATAGCCACACCCTTTAAAACCATAAACAAAACCAACACAAACGAACTAATTGATGAACTTAAGATAATAATTAAAGATAATAATATTGGTGGAATAATTGTAGGGAACCCAGTTAATATGGATGGCAGTCTAGGTAGATCCGCTCAATCAGTTAATGATGTTGCATCAAATATATCAAAATCTATAGACCTACCGGTAATTTTGTGGGATGAGAGACTTTCAACAGTTGGAGCATTTAATCTATCGAGTTTATTAGACGTTAACGTTTCAAAAAGAGTTAAAACCATTGATCAAAATGCTGCAGCCTTTATTTTACAAGGGGCAATAGACTTTTTAAATAATTAATACTTGCCATAGTGATGGTTAATAGTTATAGAGTTAATTTTAATGGCAACCAAAATAAATAAAGCTATTAAAATCTCTCAAAAACACCTCCTAGGGATTCAAGATCTATCAATTAATGATGTTAATTTTATTTTAGAAGAAGCTAAAAGTTTTATCAAATTAAATCAAAGTAAAAACAAAAGATTAAATGTCTTAAGTGGTAAAACTCAAATTAATTTGTTTTTTGAGCCTTCAACAAGAACACAGAGTTCATTTGAATTAGCTGGAAAAAGATTAGGTGCAGATGTTATGTCAATGAATATGGCAAATTCAGCTATTAAGAAAGGTGAAACACTAATAGATACCGCAATGACTTTAAATGCAATGCATCCTGATATAATTGTAATTAGACACCAAGACTCAGGAGCATGTAATCTTTTATCTCAAAAAGTAAATTGTGCAGTACTTAATGCTGGTGATGGAAGCCGTGAACACCCTACTCAAGCTTTATTAGACGCTTTAACAATTATAAATCGTAAAAAGAAAATTGAAGGTTTAAGAGTTGCGATTTGTGGTGACATAACTCATTCACGTGTTGCAAGATCAAATATTTATCTTCTAAATATGCTGGGTGCAGAAGTTAACATTATTGCACCATCAAATTTAATGCCAAAAGAAATAGAAAAGTTTGGGGTTAATACTTTTACAGATATGAAAAAAGGTTTGAAAGATTGTGATATTGTAATGATGTTAAGGTTACAAAATGAAAGGATGACTAGTTCTTTCTTGTCTTCTAATAGAGAGTACTATGAATATTATGGACTAACTCCAGATAAGCTTGCTCATGCGAAAGATGATGCTTTAATTATGCATCCAGGCCCTATGAATAGAGGAATCGAAATTGACACTAAATTAGCAGATGACATTAACAGAAGTGTAATTAAGGAACAGGTTGAACTAGGTGTTGCAGTAAGAATGGCTTGTTTAAAAATATTTTGTGAATAAATGAAAAAACAATATTTTATAAATGCAAATATAATTGACCCTTATAACTCTATCAATGAGAACGGCGGATTAATTATTGGAGAAGATGGCTTTATTGAAGCTGTTGGTAAAAAAGTAAATATTAATAACATTCCTTCAAGAGAAAAAGTAATAGATTTAAATGGCAAATATATATTCCCAGGTCTAGTTGATATGCGTGTCTTTGCAGGTGAACCTGGTTATGAATATAAAGAAAATTTTAGAACTCTAAGTAATGCAGCTCTTGCAGGAGGTGTTACTTCAGTTGTTACTATGCCTAATACTGACCCAATTATAGATAACGTTTCAATAGTAGATTTTTTAAAAAGACGTGGAAGAGACAAATCTAAAATTAATGTTTTTCCAAGTGCTGCTCTTACCAAAAATATTGAAGGAACTAGCATGACTGAATTTGGTTTACTTCAAAGCAGAGGAATAATTGGATTTACTGATGGAGTTAAAACAATTCAAAATACTAGATTAATGTCACGTATAATGAATTCAGCTAAAGACTTAGGCGCACTGATCATGCAACACGCTGAAGATTATGATTTATCCAAAAATGGAATGATTAATTCTGGAATTATTGCAACTAAACTTGGATTATCTGGAATACCTGCTGTTGCTGAAAGAATAATTATTGAAAGAGATTTAACGTTACTTGAAAACATTAAATGCAGATATCACATATCACAGATTTCAGCTGCTAAATCAGTAGAAATTATCGAGGAAAGAAAAAATAAAGTTAAATTTACGACAGGTGTATCCATAAATAATCTTTCATTAAATGAAAATGATATAGGAGATTTTAGAACTTTTTTAAAATTATCACCGCCATTAAGAACTGAAGAAGATAGAATTGCTCTAGTACAAGGATTAAAAGATGAAACAATCGACGTTATTGTATCTGATCACAAACCAGAAGACGAAGAGCAAAAAAGATTAACATTTGCACAAGCGTCTACAGGGGCCTCTGGAATAGAAACGCTTTTATCATTAAGTCTAGAATTATATCACAATGGCTCTGTTAAATTAGAAACTATCATTAAAGCTTTAACATCAAACCCTGCAAAAATTTTAAAAATTAATAAGGGTAATCTTTCAGTGGGCAATGAAGCAGATTTTTGCATTGTTGATATTGACAAGCCATGGGTTGTCAAAAAAGATAAGCTTGTCTCCAAATCAAAAAATACATCTATTGAAGACAAAAAACTCCAAGGAAAAGTCACTAATACATTTGTAAAAGGTGAAGAATTATTTAAGTTATAATAATGGAATATTTAATTGTTGCATTAAGCTCATATTTATTAGGATCAATACCCTTTGGTTTTATACTTACAAAAATATTTTTAAAAAAAGATATTAGAGATATTGGCTCAGGAAACATTGGAGCTACAAACGCCCTTAGAACAGGTAATAAAACATTAGGCTACGCAACTTTACTACTGGATATAACAAAAGCTGTATTGCCTGTTTTATATGTAAAATTTAATTATCCTGATTATATCTTTATTGCATCATTAAGTGCATTTTTAGGTCATGTTTTTCCAATATGGCTTCAGTTTAAAGGAGGCAAAGGTGTTGCAACATATGTTGGTATATTATTTTCTATAAACATTTTTTTGGGTTTGGTATTTATTATTAGTTGGGCTGTTACATTTCTTATTTCAAAATACTCATCACTTTCATCACTAGTTGGTAGTTTAATGGTGCCAATGTATTTAATAATTTTTGAAAATTATAATTCAATATTTTTCATAATAATGTTTGTGCTTATATTCTACACGCACAGAGAAAACGTCAAACGATTGAAAAACAAAGAAGAAACTAAGACTAAAATTTATTGATTTGACTATCTAAGTCTTTTAAGTAATTTGTTTAGTAATGAATCTTGTAGTCGTAGAAAGTCCAGCTAAAGCAAAAACTATCAACAAATATCTTGGTGATGAATATATTGTTTTAGCGAGTTATGGTCATATTAGAGACCTTCCCTCAAAAAATGGTTCTGTTGATCCAGAAAATAATTTTAAAATGGAATGGGAAGTCGATAGTTTTTCTAAAAAATATCTTAAAGAAATTACAGATGCAGCTAAGATTTCATCAAAAATCATATTAGCAACTGACCCAGACAGAGAGGGAGAAGCAATTGCTTGGCATGTTAAAGAATATTTAAATGAAAAAAAATTAATTAAAGACAAGCATATAGAAAGAGTTGTTTTTAATGAAATTACAAAAAAAGCTGTTATTCATGGAATTGAAAACCCTCGACAAATAGAGCCATTACTTGTTGATGCCTATATGGCTAGAAGAGCCTTAGACTATTTAGTTGGCTTTAATATATCACCAATTTTGTGGACAAAGTTACCAGGTTCTAAATCTGCTGGTCGTGTTCAGTCAGTTGCCTTAAAATTAATTACAGAACGAGAACATGAAATAGAGCTTTTTGATCCTGAGGAATTTTGGACTTTAAGTATTCAATTCAACGATAGTGATAAAAATTCTATATTAGCAAGTATCACTCAATTGAATGATAAAAAAATTGAAAAATTTTCTTTTAAAAATAAAGCTGAAATTGATAAAGCAATGGAAGAGGTTAAATCTAAGAATTTCAATATAAATGACATCTCTAGCAAAGTTGTTAATAGAAACCCTTCTGGCCCTTTTACTACCTCCACATTACAGCAAGTTTCTTCTGGTAGGTTAGGATTTGGAGCGTCACGTACAATGCAAATAGCTCAAAAACTTTATCAAGGTATAGAAATTGACGGTGAAACTATTGGTCTTATCACGTATATGCGAACAGATGGCACTAACCTGTCCACAGACGCTATAGATACTTTTAGAAAATATATAAAAAATGAATTTGGTGATGAATATGTTCCAGATAACGCTGCAAGTTACTCTGGAAAAAAAGCTAAAAATGCTCAAGAGGCACATGAAGCAATTAGACCCACAGATATAATGCGAGCACCAGATACAGTTAAAAAATACCTAAGTCCAGATCAGCATAAATTATATGATTTAATTTGGAGTAGAGCCTTATCCTCTCAAATGAAACCCGCTCAATTTGATAGAAATACTATAACGATATCTTCGGATGATAATGGAACAATTTGTAAAGCTAGTGGATCTGTTATTAAATTTGATGGCTTTTTAAAGGTTATGAAGGATAACAAAAAAGATGATGATGAAGATATCCTTCCTGAAATGAACAAGGGCCCAGTTAATATAGAATCTTTATTAGATGAACAGCATTTTACACAGCCACCACCAAGATACTCAGAAGCAAGTTTGGTTAAAAAATTAGAAGAATTAGGTATTGGGAGACCTTCAACATATGCAAGTATAATATCTGTTATATCTACAAGAGGATATGCGGAAACAATTAATAAAAGATTTCACCCAACTGATCGTGGTAAATTAATTTCTGCTTTTCTTGAAAAGCTTTTCTCTAAGTATGTTGATTATAACTTCACAGCAAGTTTAGAAAATCAACTTGATGATATTACTACCGGGAAGGAAGGATGGATAAAAGTTCTAGAGTTATTTTGGAAAGACTTTAATCAAAACGTATCTGACGTTAAAGAGAAAAGAACTAGGGAGGTTTTAGATCTATTAAACGATAGTCTAGGAAGTTTAATTTTTGAAAGAGATGCAGATGGAAATATTAATAGACAATGCAAGTTATGTGACAGTGGATCATTAAGTTTAAAAAATAGTTTTAGAGGTGGTGCTTTTATTGGTTGCTCAAATTATCCAGATTGTAAATTTACCAGACCCCTGTCTAAAGCAAAAGCAGCTGCTCAATCTCAATTAGCTGAACCAAAATTTATAGGTAAACATGAAAATGGAAATGACATGTACCTTAAAAATGGAAGGTTTGGTCCCTACTTACAGTATGAAAAAATTGAGGAAATAAAAGAAGAGATTATAATTGAAACAAAAAAGAAAAAGAAAACAAAAAAAAAGAAGATAGAAAAAGAAGATAATAATTTAAGAAATGTCTCAATACCTAAAGGAATTACATTAGATAGCGTGGATCTTGATAGAGCTAAATTTTTATGTTCATTACCAAAAAGTTTAGGCATTAACCCTGAAAATCAGAAAGATATAATATTAAACTCAGGAAGATTTGGCCCATATTTGAAATGTGAAAACAAATCAGCAAGAATTGAAAATGTTGAGGAGATCTTCTCAATTGGACTTAATAGAGCAATAACTCTAATAGCGGAGGCTAAACCTGGTAGAATGTCTGCATCAATTATAAAAGATCTAGGAGAACACCCTGAAGACAAAAAACCTGTTAGAGTAATGAAAGGGCAATATGGGCCTTATATTAAATATAAATCTCTTAATGCAACAATTCCAGAGGAAAAAGACCCTTTAGAACTTAATATGGAAGAAGCTTTAATATTAATTGAGAAAAGAAAAGAATACGATAAAAATAAAAAAGTTAAAAAAAAGAAAAAGAAATGAAAAAAATAGTATTTATAACATTAATTGCATCAGTCCTTATGTCTAAAACTATGGCTGAAAAAATTGATTGTAATCAGTTTGAAAAGGTTAGTGCAAAATACATAGAGTGTTCAGCAAAAAATCTAAAAGAAAAATCTTCAGAACTTAAATTAAAAGCAACGGTTGGAGTTGAAGAACTTAAAGATAAAATAACTACTAATGCTAAGAGTGGAAAAAAGAAATTTGACAAATCTAGTTTAAAAGAAAAGCTTGTTAAATTTAAAAACAGTAAAACATTAACTGAAATTATGGAGAAATAATCATGTCTTATGAAGATAAAATAAAAGAATTAAACTTAGAACTGCCAGAAGCAAGAGATCCTGTTGGATCATATCTTGCATCAAAACAAATTGGTAAAATGTTATTTATCTCAGGACAAATTTCTACTGCAGCAAATGGAGAATTAATCAAAGGTAAGGTTGGTAAGGATTTAAAAACTGAAGATGGATATGAAGCAGCTAAACGTTGTGGCCTAAACATAATATCTCAAGTTAAAAAAGCTTGTGGCAATGATCTTTCAAAAGTAAAATCTTGTATAAAACTTACAGGGTTTGTTAATTCAACAGAAGACTTTATAGAGCAACCCAAAGTAATAAATGGTGCTTCAGATTTAATAGTTTCAGTTTTTGGAGATTCTGGAATGCACACAAGAGCTGCAGTTAGTACAAATAGTTTGCCCCTTGGTGTATCAGTTGAAGTTGATGCTATTTTTGAATTAAATTAATTTCCAATACTAAAATATTTAATTTTCTGATCTTTCATCTTATTAGTAGAGTAAATATTTCTCATATCAAAAATTGAGAATTTTTTATTTTTAACATCTTTTTTGAAATTAATAGTTTTAAAATCATTCCATTCTGTATGAATAATGATTAAATCTGATTTTTTAATTGCGTCTTTAATGTTGTTTGAAAAAGTAACATTATTAAATTTTTTAAAATCTGACTTTTCACCAGTAGGATCAAAATAATTTATTTTTGCACCTTTTTTAATTAATGCAGGGATCATTGTTAGACTTGAAGAATCTCTCATGTCATCAGTATTTGCCTTAAATGTAACACCTAAGAAACAAATATTTTTATTGTTTACTTTATTTTTTAAAATATCAAAAACTCTTTTTAACATTAATGATGATCTATTTTCATTCGATTTAATGACACTTTTAATAACCGTTAAATTTGTTTTAAATTTATTAGCAGTAGCTGTAATAGCTTTAGTATCTTTAGGAAAACAAGATCCGCCATAAGCAGGACCTGCTCTTAAAAAACGGCTGCCAATACGATCATCAAGCCCCATCCCAATGGAGATATCCTCCACATTAACATTAATTTTTTCACATAAATTGGCTAGCTCATTAATAAAAGTAATCTTTGTTGCTAGAAAAGCATTAGAAGCATATTTTATTAATTCGGCTGCTCTTCGAGACGTATTAACGTATTTTGCACCTTTTGATATCAATGGCGAATAAAGATTTTTTAAAATCTTATTAGATTTTTTATTGTGCGTCCCAATAACTACTCTGTCAGGGTAGGTAAAATCTCTTATAGCATCACCTTCTCTTAAAAATTCAGGATTTGAAACCACTGAAAAAAATTTTTTTGATACTTTTTTTGAAATAATCTTTTCTATTTCGTCTCCAGTTGTCACAGGTACAGTAGATTTAGTTATAATAATTTTAAATCTTTTAATAGATTTGCTAATTTCTTTTGCAACATTGTATACCTGGCTTAAATCAGCATTATTTCCATTTTTTTTAGTGGGAGTGCCGACACAAATAAAAATAATATCCGACCTTGAAATTGAATCTTTTAAATTCGTAGAGAACTTTAAACGATTATTTTTATAATTTTTAATGAGTAATTCATCTAAACCAGGTTCGTATATTGGGATAATACCATTTTTTAAGTTTTCAATTTTATTCAAATCTTTATCAACACAAATTACGTCATTTCCTAAGTCGGAAAAACAAACTCCACTTACTAAACCAACATACCCCGTTCCTATCATACAAAGTTTCATTATTTAGAAATCTCCAAAGTTGATTTAATATAACCCTTCATTGTTCCACAATCTAAGTATTTACCTGAAAAATTGTGACCGATAAATTGATTATCATCTTCTATTAAAGCTTGGATAGCGTCAGTGATATGAAATTCACCACTTTTACCTGGTTTTAGAGATTTTAATTTAGAAAAAATTGTTTTAGGTAATATATATCTTCCTATTACAGCATTATTAGAAGGTGAAGTTTTTATAGAAGGTTTTTCAACAACATTATTTATAATAAAATTATTTTTATCAATTTTTTTTTTGATGTTGTAGATACCCCACCTAGATACATCATTTTTATTAACCTTCATACTTGCCATAACTGATGCTTTAAATTTATTATGCACAGTAATCATGGACTTAGAGCAGTTTTTTTTAATTATCAAATCATCAGGTAATAACATTAAAAAATATTTATCTGTAATAAATTTTTTAGTCTTGTAGACAGCATCACCAGTTCCCAATGGTTTGTCTTGAAAAACAAATTTAATCATTTTTTTATATTTGAGAATTTTTTTATATTCTTTGATAATTTTTGGATCATTTTTTTTCTTGATAATATCTTTATAAAATTTATCATTATAAAAATATTTCTTTATCATCAATTTTTTTTTAGAAATAATAAATACAATTTCCTTAATACCAGCCTCAATACATTCTTCGATAATATATTCTAACCCTGGTTTTCCATTAATAGGTAGAAGCTCTTTAGCAAAAACACTTGTTAGTGGTAGTAGTCTAGTACCAAGACCAGCTAAAGGAATTATAGCTTGTTTAATCATATAAATGTTTTACTTATTAATATTCTTATTACAAATGAAATTAATAAAATTAAAAACTGATTTAATTAAGGCAATTGAGTTAGATAAAAGATTAGGTTTTGTCCCAACAATGGGTAGTTTGCACAAAGGTCACAAAACATTAATAAAAACATCACAAAAAAACTGCAAAAAAACATTAGTAAGTATTTTTGTTAATCCAACTCAATTTAATAATAAAAAAGATTACAAAACATACCCTAAGAATTTAAAGCAAGATTTGAGTTACCTTAAAAAACTTAAAGTTGACTATGTATATTTGCCAACCATTAAACAAATTTATTGGAAAAAAAATAATGAAATTAAGCTAAATAAATCACAAAAAATATTATGTGCAAAATTTAGAAAAGGACATTTTGAAGGTGTACTTGATGTTTTGGATCGTTTTATTGAATTAATTTCTCCACAAAAAATGTTTATGGGAGAAAAAGATTTTCAACAATTTTTCTTGGTTAAAAACTATATTGAAAATAAGTACAATACCAAAGTTCACGTATGTAAAACAGTCAGAGAAAAAAACAAACTAGCTTTATCTTCCAGAAACTCTTTATTAAATAAGAAAAGTTTTATTAATTCAGGAATAATTGCAAAAAAATTTTTATCTTTAAAAAATGAGATTAAAAATAATAAAAAAAATTACAAAAAAATGATATTTAATTTAAAAGAAGAACTATCTAAAAATTTTGATATTAAAATTGAATATTTGGAATGTAGAAACACACATAATTTAAGCACAAATATTATGAACAAACCTTTTAAACTTTTTGTGGCCTACTATATTAATAACGTACGATTAATTGACAATTTTTAGAGAAAATAAGCACTAACACCAAGAAATGAAACAAAACCTATAACATCTGTAATAGTTGTTACAAACACACTTGATGCAATAGCAGGATCAATATCCATTTTTTTTAAAGTTATAGGTACTAAAATTCCAAATAAACCTGCAACAATCATTGTAACTATCATTGACATGGAAATTATTAGAGAAAGTAGAGAGTCTTGAAACCAAACTTGAACTACTAAAGCACTTATTATTGCAAATATGATGCCATTTAAAATACCAATATTAAATTCTTTTAAAATATTTTGTGTAAAATTGTTTTTTGTTAAGTCATTTGTTGCTAATGTTCTTACAGTTACAGCCAAAGTTTGCATTCCAGCATTACCACCCATAGATGCAACGATTGGCATAAGAAATGCAAGGACAACCATTTGTTCGATTGTTGCACCAAATAAACTAATAACCCACGTTGCAAGAAATGCTGTAAATAAGTTTAATAAAAGCCAGTTAAATCTTCTTCTAGTTTTCTTAAAAACTCCATCAGTAATTTCTTCATCCCCTACCCCAGCTAATCTCAAAGCATCTTCTTCGGCTTCTTCTTTTAATACAGTTAAGACATCGTCATACATGATCATACCAACCAACTTGTTTGATTTATCGACAACAGCCGCTGAATTTAAGTTATAATTTTCAAACACGTTACCAACTTCTTCTTTGTCCATATCAACCGGAATAAGTAGTTGAGATTCTGACATAATAGAAAGCATTTTAGTTTCTCTCGAAGTAGTTAAAACTTTAGATGATGGAACGGTTCCAATCGGTTTAAAATCTTCATCTATAATAAAAATTTCTAAAAATTCCTCAGGTAAATCTTTATTTTCTCTTAAATAGTCAATTGTTTGACCTACAGACCAATTGCTAGGAATGGCCGTGAACTCACGTTGCATTATTCTAGCAGCTGTGTCTTCCGGATAACTTAAGCTTTCAAGTAAAGCAAATCTATCTTTTGGAGGTAAGGAGCTTAATATTGTATTCTTATCTTTTTCATCAACATTTTCTAAAATTGTAATCGCATCATCAGATTCAAGATTTTTTAAAAGTCTAACAATAGTATCAGGTGAAAGATAAGCTATGATTTCAGACTGCACCGACTCGTTTAATTCAATAAAAACTTCTGGATCTATATTGAAATTATTAAGTTTAATTAAGCTTTCTCTATCATTTTGACCAAGATGTTCAATTATATCAGCCGCATCAGCAGGGTGCATCTCGTTAAAAGAATTAGTAATAAATTGAGCATCATTGTTAGCAATCTTAGAAGTAACAACTTTTATGTACTCTTTATTAAACTCAAAATTAACTTTTTTATCTTTTATTTTTTTTATTAAAGACATAAATTTACCTATAAATCAATTTTGCACTAATAGTGCATAATAAAAATAATACAATTTATAAATGAATATAGAGATTAAAAAGTCAATAAAACCAATAAAATATGAAGATGCAATAAAACTGCTTGAAGAAAGATTATTGCAGATAAACAATGGTCAAAAAAAGGATTTAATATGGATCTTAGAACATGAAGAGGTTTATTCAGCAGGTACGAGTTATGAAGAAAAAGAAATTCTTAACAAAGATATTAGTCTAGTAAAAACAAACCGTGGAGGAAAAATTACTTATCATGGTCCAGGTCAATTGATTTGTTATTTTGTGATAGATTTAAAAAAAAGAAAAAAAGATATAAGAAAATTTATAACTTTAATTGAAGAGACGATTATTAACAGTTTATCAAAATTTAATATTAAGACTTTCGGTGATCCAAAAAACATTGGTATTTGGACTGACCATAAAGGTAAAATTAATAAAGTTGCAGCAATAGGTGTAAGAGTAAGTAAGTGGATAGCTTATCATGGATTTGCAATAAATATTAATAACGATCTTTCAAAATATAAAAATATTATTCCGTGTGGTATTTCAGACAAAGGAGTAATCAATCTTAAAGAAATTAAAGATCAAGACTATAAGAATTTAGATGAAATTATTATTGAAACCTTTTCTAAGAATTTGGAAATCTAAGTCTTTTTGTCTTTAAAAGTTTTTTAAAATAATCTGGTAATAATGCTGTGTAGGTATATTTTTTATCATTAATCATAAATTTAATTTGATATGAATGAAGCATTAAATTTTTATTTATTGCTTTATCTGTGTTGCTAAATTTATATTTTTGATCTCCGTAGATTGGACATCCTACTGCATAAAGTTGTTTTCTTAGTTGATGTTTTCTTCCTGTGATTGGTTTCATTTCAACTAGACTACATATAGAATTTTTATCTAAAACTTTATAAAGTGTTCTAGCTTTTTCAACTACCTCTCTATCATTATCATATCTGGTTAAATCATCATTCCACTCACCAGAGTCTTTTTGCAATTCTCCATGGCATATAGCCAGGTAAGTTTTATGAACTTTTCGAAGTCTAAATAAAGAGGTTAATAACTGAGCGGATTGTCTGTGTTTTGCCATAATAAAAACTCCAGATGTATCTTTATCAAGTCTATGTACAGAAAATGGTTTTGTGTCCTGAAAAATTTCACTACGAGCAAATATATCTACAAGATTTTTTTTAGATTTAGTTCCACCTTGAACTGAAATACCAGAGCTTTTATTAAGAACAATGAAATCATCATTATTGTCAATTATTAATTCTTCATTTTCTTTAATAACTTCTTCTGAAGGTACAAATTTAATTGTCTTTTGAACAATTGTTTCTTTAAAATCAAAGTTGAATAAATCTATAGTGTCACCTGTCTTTACTTTATGAGAGCTTTTAATTTTTTTATTATTGATTTTAACTTTTCCACTTTTTAAACTTTTTTCAATTAGACCTTGAGGGTAATTGCCAAGATTATTACGTATCCATCTATCGATACGCATATCGTTAAACGTTGAATCAACGTTAAAAGACTTTTTCATGATGATATAATTTTATATAAAAAATTAAGCAGTAGCTAATTTTTTTTCTTCAGTTTTATCTTTAGCTGGATCTTTTTTCTTTCTATCAACTCTTTTTGCCTCAACATCTCTATCTACAAATTCTATTACAGCCATAGGTGCATTGTCACCATATCTAAAGCCAGCTTTGATGATTCTTGTGTAGCCACCATTTCTTGCTTCATATCTTTTTGACAATGTTTTTTTTACTTTATTCGCAGATGTTATGTCTTGTAATTTAGACATTAACATTTTTGTAGTTTGAAGAGTCTCTTTTTTTCCTAAAGTTATGATTTTATCAGCTTGAGGTTTTAAGAATTTAGCTTTTGGAAGTGTTGTAGTGATCTGCTCATATTTTATTAAAGAATTAAGCATATTCTTCAATAAAGCTTTTCTATGTTCAGAAGTTCTATTTAACTTCTTATTAGCCATTCCATGTCTCATTAGATTTGCTCCTCTAACTTTTTAGACATTTCAGCTATATTTTCTGGTGGCCAGTTCGGAATCTCCATACCTAAGTATAAAGACATACCAGTTAAAACTTCTTTTATTTCATTAAGTGATTTTCTTCCAAAGTTAGGTGTTCTAAGCATTTCACCTTCTGACTTTTGAACTAGATCTCCAATGTAAATAATATTATCATTTTTAAGACAATTCATAGAACGCACAGATAATTCAAGTTCATCAACTTTTCTTAATAAATTCTTATTGAATTCAGGCTCAGATGAAACTTCTTTTACAGGTACTTCAACAGGTTCGTCAAAATTAACAAACATATTTAGTTGATCTTGGAAAATTCTAGCAGAATAAGCAACGGCATCTTCAGCAGAAATTGATCCATTAGTTTCAACTTCCATAATTAATTTATCATAATCAAGGGCTTTTCCTTCTCTTGCTGTGCTTATAGAGTAAGAAACCTTCTTAACTGGACTATATAAAGAATCTATAGCAATTAATCCCAAAGGTGGTTCTTCTGGCTTGTTCATTACTGCAGGAACGTATCCCTTACCTGTTCCAACATTCATTTCCATATGAAAATGCGTATTTTCATCTAAATTACAAATAACCAGATCAGGATTTAAAATTTCAATATCAGCAACTGGTGCTATGTCAGAAGCTTTAATTTCTCCAGGACCTTTAGCATCTAAAATAAGTTTTTTAGTAGTTTCTGATGAGCTTTTTAAAGCTAATGATTTAACGTTTAAAACTATGTCAGTAACATCTTCTCTAACACCTTTGATAGATGTAAATTCATGTAAAACACCATCAATTTGAATTGAAGTTACAGCAGCACCTCTGATTGATGAAAGTAAAATTCTTCTTAAAGAATTACCTAAAGTTAAACCATATCCTTTTTCTAAAGGCTCTGCGATAATTTTTGCATGTGACTTGTCATCACTAATTTTAACATCTAATTGAGCTGGTTTAATTAATGCTTTCCAGTTTTTAGCATTTACATTTAAACTTTCCATTTATTAAACTCTCCTTTTTTTTGGTGGTCTTACGCCGTTATGTGGCATTGGTGTTGTATCTTTTATTGAAAGAATCTTAAATCCTCTCGCTTGTAAAGCTCTTAATGCAGTTTCTCTTCCTGAACCAGGTCCTTTAACCTCAACTGATAAAGTTTTCATTCCATATTCTAAAGCTTTAGATGCAGCAGAATCTGCAGCAATTTGTGCAGCATAAGGTGTTGATTTTCTTGAACCTTTAAAACCTTTTTGTCCAGCAGATGCCCAAGAAATTACATTTCCATTAGTATCTGCAATTGAAATTATTGTATTGTTAAAAGTAGACTGTACATAAGCAATACCATTAAGAATATTTTTTTTTATTTTCTTTTTTTTGGAATAAGAACTTTTCTTAGATTTTTTATCTACTTTTTTTTCTACAACAGCATCTTTATTCTCAACTTTATCTACTTTAGCCATAAATTAATTATTTTTTAAGTGGAGTTAATTTTTTACCAGCAATTGCTATTGCTTTACCTTTTCTTGTTCTTGCATTACATCTTGTTCTTTGTCCTCTAACAGGAAGTTTTTTTCTATGTCTAGATCCCCTGTAACAAGCAAGGTCAATTAATCTTTTAATAGTTAAAGAGTAATCTCTTCTAAGATCACCTTCGACTTTAAAATTTGCATCAATGTATTCTCTAATTTTTAAAATATCTTCGTCAGTAAGTTCATTTATTCTTTTTGCTTTAGGAATTTCTAAAGAAGTACAAATTTGGCTAGAAAATTTATTACCAATACCATAGATGTACGTTAGTCCTATGTGGACAAGTTTGTTTTGCGGAATGTTTACACCTGCTATACGAGCCATATTTTTGAGAATAAATTTAGCCTTTTATATAAGAAGATGTTCCAAAGTCAACGTCTTAAACCTTAAGAATTTCATTAATTTTATTGGTTATTTGATCAATTTCACCTGCTCCATCAATTTCAGTGAAATTTGAATTTTTTGAATAGAATTCTAACACTGGTTTTGTTGAAGACATATAAGTGTCATATCTAGAAATAACAATTTCAAGATTGTCATCTTTTCTTTTCTTTAAGTGTTCAACACCACAAGGATGAAGCTCTATTTGCTCCTTATTAAAATATTCATTTAACGTCATATTACATTTTTCACAGGTCATTCTGCCCATAATACGTTTTTCAATAATGTCTCTTGATACATTTAAAAATATAGTATGCCCTATTGTTTGGTTAAACTCATTTAATAAAACTTCTAAATTAATAGCTTGTTCAACATTTCTTGGATAGCCATCAAAAATAATTCTATCTCTATATTTTAAATTAGTTAAAGATTGTCTTAATAAAGTATTTACGATCTCATCTGAAACAAATTTGCCATTAGATATTAGCTTTTCTATATCCACTCCAAGATCAGTTTTAGATTTAACTTCATCTCTTAATAGATTTCCTGTTGATAATTGGAAGTAATTATGTTTTTTAACAATAGATTGAGCTTGAGTCCCCTTACCCGCTCCTGGAGGACCAAAAAGAATTATATTCACTTAATTATTTTCCGAATTTTGTTTTTTTAATTAATTGCTCATATTGAGAGCTCATTAATCTAGTTTGGATTTGTGTAACGGTATCAATTGCAACTACGACAACAATCAAGATTGAAGTTCCACCTAAATAAAAGGGTATTGGATAATTAGCAATTAGAAATTCTGGCATTAAACAAACTATTGTTAAATACAATGCCCCAATTGTCGTAAGTTTTGTCACAATTTTTTCAATATACAAAGCTGTATTTTCACCTGGTCTAATCCCAGGTACAAAACCACCATATTTTCTTAAATTATCAGCAGTCTCAGTTGGATTAAATGTTATGGATGTGTAGAAAAAAGTAAAAAATATTATTCCAGAAGCATAAAGCAACATGTAAAGGGGTTGTCCTTGTGTAAAGTATGAACTTAAATTTAAGAATGTATCATTGTCTGAAAAACTAAAATTAGAAAAGGTAACAGGCAATAATAATAAAGCTGAAGCAAAGATTGCTGGAATAACACCGGCTTGGTTAATCTTTAAAGGTAAATGAGAAGATTCACCACCGTACATTTTATTTCCCATTTGTCTTTTAGGGTAATTTATTAAAATTTTTCTTAATGCTCTTTCCATGAAAACAATGAACATAATTGTTGCGACTAATAATACAAAAATTCCAATAATCATAATTGTAGATACAGCGCCCGTTCTACCCAACTCGAATGTAGTAACTAAAGCACGTGGAATTTCAGCAACAATACCAGCAAAAATAATCAACGAAATACCATTACCGATACCTCTTTGTGTTATTTGTTCACCAAGCCACATTAAAAACATTGTACCAGCAACAATGGTTGATACCGCTGTTATAGTAAAAAATAAGCCTGGATTAATAACTAAGTCAGCAGAAGATTGTAAACCTATAGATAATCCGTAACCCTGAATAGTAGCAAGAATTACAGTTCCATATCTTGTGATTTGAGTTATTTTTGCTCTTCCAGTTTCACCTTGTGCCTTTAAATTTTTAAAATAATCAGATACGCCAGTTAATAACTGAACTATGATTGAAGATGAAATATAAGGCATAATTCCAAGTGCGAATATAGCCATTCTACTTACAGCCCCGCCTGAAAAAACATTGAACATTCCAAGTAATCCTTTTTGATTACCACTCATCATTGTTTGTAATTGCTCAGGGTCAATGCCTGGAATTGGCACAAAAGTACCAAATCTATAAACTGCTAAGATAAATATTGTAAAGATTATACGATTTTTAAGATCATTAGTTTGAGAAGAAGAGCTCATAATATCTTAATTATTTTTTTAATTGTATTGTTCCGCCAGCTTTCTCTAATTTTTCTACAGCAGATTTAGAGATTAAGTCAGCTTCGATATTAACTTTATCTTTAATTTCACCTGTACCTAGTATCTTTAATTTTTGTGAATTTTTATTGATCAATTTAAGTTTTTTAAGTAATGCCATATTAATAACATCACCAGAATTAATTGTTTTTTCAGTTATAAAAGTTTGAATTTTTTCCAAGTTCATTATTGCAATAACAGCTTGGTATCTCTTAATTGCATTAAAGCCTCTTTTAGGTAATCTTCTATATAAAGGCATTTGACCACCTTCAAAAGCTTTAATAGCAACACCAGATCTAGATTTTTGACCTTTAACACCTCTGCCAGATGTTTTTCCTTTTCCAGAACCGATACCTCTACCGACTCTCATCTTTTTTTTGTATAAAACTTTTCCTGTAGTATTTAATGTAGTCATTATCCTCTTTTTTCGATTACATCAGAAATTTTTTTATTTCTAATTGTTGCAATATGCTTTGGTGAATTTTGTTTTGAAAGAGCTTTCATCGTCGCTCTTATCATATTGTGAGGGTTTGATGTACCCATTGATTTAGCAACTATATCTTTAATTCCTAAAACTTCACAAACTGCTCTTACAGGACCGCCTGCAATAATACCTGTTCCCTTAGGAGCAGATCTTAAAATAATTTTACCAGCACCATCTTTACCATAAACATCATGATGAATAGTTCTACCTTCTCTTAGCGGCACATGGATTAAAACTCTTCTTGCTGTTTCATTGGCTTTTTTAATTGCATCAGGCACCTGTTTGGCTTTAGCATGCGCTACTCCAATTTTACCTGCTTGATTACCAACTACTACTAAAGCTGAAAAACCAAATCTACGACCACCTTTTACTACTTTTGTAATTCTGTTGATGTGAACTAATTTTTCTAAAATACCGTCGTCTTTTTTATCTTTAAAATCCATAATTAAAATTCCATTCCATTTTTACGTAGTGTTTCAGCAAAAACTTTAACTCTGCCGTGGTATTTGTATATACCTCTATCAAAAAATATTTTTGATATTTTCTTTTCTTGGGCTTTCTTTGCAAGTTTCTCTGCTACTATTTTAGAAATTTCTGTTTTATTTACTTTGTCCATAGAACGAATGTCTTTTTCAACAGAAGAACATGACACTAGAGTAATGTTTTTAACATCATCAATAATTTGAGCTGAAATATTTTTTGCAGATCTTGATATGCTTAGTCTTAATCTATCAGATGATGCAACTTTTTTTAATTTACCAGTAACTCTAAATTTCTTTCTTTGAATGGTGTTTAATTTCATTATTTCTTCTTCCCTTCTTTTCTTAGAATGTATTGACCTTGCTCTCTAATACCTTTGCCTTTATATGGCTCTGGTTTTCTAAAAGCTTTGATTTTTGAAACAACCATACCTACTTGTTGTTTATCAGATCCACTAACTTTAACTACCGTCTGTTTTTCAACAACAATTTTAATTCCTTCAGGAATATCAAAATTAATATCGTGGCTATAACCTAATTGTAAATTTAACTGTTTATCTTTTAATGCAGCTCTGTAACCCACTCCAACAAGCTCAAGAATTTTTTCATAGCCAGTACTTGACCCAATAACAGCATTATTGATTAAGCTTCTATTCATGCCCCATAATCTTTTTGAGTTTTGATCCTTTACTTTAGGGCTGATAGATATTTCTTTTCCTTCGGTAACGTCAAGATTAAACATTTCAAGATCAATATTAAGTGATTTTTTACCTAAAGGTCCCTCAATGTTAAGAACACTACCAGAAAGTACTGCTTTAACTTTTTCAGGGATTGAAATACTTATTTTACCAATTTTAGACATTAAAATACCTTACAAATTATTTCGCCACCAACTTTTTGTTTTCTAGCTTCAATATCAGTCATTACACCTTTTGGTGTTGATACAATAGCTATTCCTAGTCCGCCATTAATTTTTGGCAAACTATCAGCACTTGAAAATATTCTTCTACCAGGCTTAGATACTCTCTCAAAAGTACTAATTACTGGATTTCCAGAATAATATTTTAAGTCAACTGACAATGTGGGTTTATTATTTTCAGTTTCAATTTTATAGTCTTTTATAAATCCTTCACTTTTAAGAATATCTGCAATCTTAACTTTAAAGTTAGAAGAAGGTAATGCTACTTTCTTGTGATTTCTCACTTGTGCATTTTTTATTCTTGCGATCATATCCCCTATTGGGTCACTTAAACTCATATTATCCTTTCTACCAACTCGACTTAGTCATGCCAGGAATTAATCCATGCAGTCCCAAGTCTCTTAAGGCTATTCTTGATATTTTTAATTTTCTGTATACACCGTGTGGTCTTCCAGTAATTTGGCATCTATTCATAACTCTGTTTTTTGCAGAATTACGAGGTAAATTTGAAAGCTTTTGCTGTGCTTTAAATCTTTCTTCTAATGATATTTTTTTATCCATTACAATTTTCTTTAATGCTTGTCTTTTTTTGAAAAGCCTATCTGAAAGTTTAATTCTTTTATTGTTTTTATTTACTGCGCTTACTTTAGCCATTCTTAATTGTCTCCTTTTTTAATAAATGGAAAATTTAGTTTTTCTAAAAGAGCAAAACTATGATCTTTATTTAAAGCAGAGATCACAACTACAATATCAAGACCTCTAATCTTATCAATTCTATCAAAATTAACTTCTGGAAAAATTATATGTTCTTTAATGCCAAACGTATAATTACCAAACTTATCAAATCCTTTGGGAGATAAGCCTCTAAAGTCTTTAATTCTTGGTAAAGCAATATTTACAAGTCTATCTAAAAATTCATACATTTTGTTGCCTCTTAAAGTAACTTTTAAACCAGCGTTTGTACCTTTTCTCGTTTTAAAGTTTGCTACTGATTTTTTAAATTTAGTCACAGTTGGTTTTTGACCTGTAATTTTCCCTAAATCTTCTTCAGTAGATTTCATAATTTTTGCATCAGCACCATCAAGACCAAGACCCATGTTAATAACAACTTTTTCAACTTTTGGCCCCATATAGGTATTTTTATATCCAAGGGTTTCTTTAAGCTGTGGTTGGATTTCTTTGTAATAAAGTTCTTTTAATCTAGGTATCATTATTTCTTAGCCTCAGTTTTTTTTGTTTTAGCTTTTTCGTCAATAAGTTTAAGGTTTGAAATGTGGATGAAGCTCTCTTTAGAGACTATTCCACCTTTTTTTTCTTTTGTAGTTTTAACATGTTTTTTCACAATGTTAATTCCTTGAACTTTTGCTCTGTTATTAGGTCTATCGATTTCAATAACCTCACCCTCTTTTTTTTTATCTCTTCCTGTTAAAACTCTAACTTTTAATCCTTTTTTAATCATTTATAAAACCTCTGGAGCCAATGAAATTATTTTCATTTGACCTCTACTTCTTAATTCTCTTGTTACTGGACCAAAAATCCTAGTCCCCACTGGTTCACCTTTATCATCAACTAAAACAGCTGCATTATTATCAAATCTAACTTTAGATCCATCTTCCCTATGAATTCCCTTTTTAACTCTAACTACAACAGCTTTATGAACAGAACCTTTTTTAACTTTTCCTTTAGGTAATGCCTCTTTAACTGCGATAACGATAGTATCACCAATACTTGCGTATCTACGTTTAGAGCCACCTAAAACTTTAATACATTCTATTCTTTTTGCACCAGTGTTATCAGCTACTAATAATTCAGTTTGTACTTGTATCATTTAGATTCATCCATTACTTGAAATTTTTTATTCTTAGAAAAAGGCTTACACTCAATAATTGACACTGTGTCTCCAGTTTTAAATTTATTGTTTTCATCGTGTGCGTTATATTTTTTTCTAACTTTAACTACTTTTTTTAATACTGGGTGCGAATATTTTCTTTCAACAGATACAGTTATAGTTTTGTTTGGTTTATCGCTTGTTACTACTCCTGTTAATATTTTTTTAGGCATTTAATTTTCCTTTTAGTGTAGTTTTTAATCTAGCTATAGTTTTTTTAGTTTGTCCAATTTTAGATGGATCTGTAACTTGTGAATTAATTTTTTGAAATCTAAAGTTAAATAAATCTTTTTTTAATTTATCAATATTTTTGATAACTTCGTCCTTAGATAATTTTTTAATTTCTTGTTTTTTCATATTATGCAAATCTCTTAATAAATTTTGTTTTTATAGGTAGTTTAGCTGAAGCCTTATAAAGTGCTTCTTTTGCTATTGTTTCTGAAACACCATCAATTTCAAATAAAATTCTACCTGGCTTCACTCTGCAAGCCCAATATTCAGGAGCTCCTTTACCTTTACCCATACGTACTTCAACAGGTTTTTTTGAAACGGGTATATTTGGAAAGATTCTTGTCCAAACACGTCCCTGTCTTTTCATGTGTCTTGTTAAAGCAACTCTAGCAGCTTCTATTTGTTTTCCTATAATTCTCTCTGGCGCCATAGCTTTTAATGCAAAAGATCCATAGTTAATCTTGCTAGCACGTGTAGCTGTTCCATGAATTCTTCCTTTATGAGCTTTTCTGTATTTTGTTCTAACTGGCTGTAACATAATTATTCTTTAACCTCTTTTGGAACTATCTTGTTAGTTTCTTGGCTAAATTCTTTAGCGAATACTTCACCTTTATAAATCCAAATTTTTATTCCAATAATACCAAATGTTGTTAATGCTTCAGCTTCTGCATAGTCAATATCTGCTCTTAAAGTATGTGATGGTATACTTCCTTCTCTTAACCATTCAGTTCTAGCTATTTCATTTCCACCTAGTCTACCACTAATAGAAACTTTAATGCCTTTTGCACCAAGTCTTAAACATGATTGCATAGCTCTCTTCATGGCTCTTCTATATGATATTCTTTTAACTAATTGTTGTGCTATATTTTCAGCAACTAAATAAGCATTTGTTTCCGGCTTTTTAACTTCTTTAATATTAAGTGTTACTTCATTGTTAGTAAATTTAGATAAATTGTTTTTTATTTTATCAATATCGCTACCTTTCTTTCCAATTACAAATCCAGGTCTTGATGTGTAAATAGTAACAAAACATTTATTAGAGGTTCTCTCTATCATAACTTTAGATACACCAGAATTAACAACATTTTTCTTGATATATGCTCTGATCTTAAAATCTTCGATAAGATAATTTCCAAAATCTTTCTTTTTTGCATACCAGACAGAATCCCAACCTCTGTTTACACCTAGTCTGAAACCAACAGGATTAACTTTTTGACCCATGACTCTCCATTTGTTTTGCTTCTGATAATATAATTGTAATAGTTGAATAAGGTTTTAAAATTGGTGCAGCTCTACCTTTTGCTCTTGGTCTGAATCTTTTCATAACAACTTTTTTCCCACAGTATGCTTCTTTAACAATTAGTTTATCTATGTCGTATTGATTGTTATTTTCAGCGTTAGCAACAGCTGATGAAACTGTTTTTCTTATTTCTCTAGTAATTCTTTTTGCAGAAAATTGAAGCTCTCTAATAGCTACATCAACTTTTTTTCCAACAATTGCTTTAAGTATTGGGTTAAGTTTTCTAACACTAGATCTAATATTATTATTTACAGATCTAACTGAATCTACTTTAGTTCTGTTAATTTTCTTTTTTTTATTCATAATTATTTTTTCTTCTCAGCTGGTTTTCCTTTTTTTTCAGCTGGTGTATGTCCAAAAAATGTTCTAGTTGGAGAAAATTCACCTAATTTATGACCCACCATATCTTCAGATATAGTAACTGGAATGAATTTTTTTCCATTATAAATCAAAAAACTAACCCCTATAAACTCAGGAATTATTGTTGATTTTCTTGACCACGTTTTAATAGGCATTTTTTTTGGATCTAATTTTTGTTTTTCAACTTTTTTAATCAAGCTCTCTTCAACAAAAGGTCCTTTCCATACTGATCTAGCCATTATTTTTTAGAATCCTTCCTGTTGTTTCTTCTTCTAACTATAAATTTATCTGTACTCTTATTGTCTCTAGTTTTTAATCCTTTTGCAGATTGACCTGTTGGAGATACTGGATGTCTACCACCTGCAGTTTTACCTTCACCACCTCCGTGTGGGTGATCAACAGGATTCATCACAACTCCTCTAGTATGAGGTCTTCTACCAAGCCATCTTGATCTTCCAGCTTTACCAATCTTAATGTTTTTTTGATCTGGGTTTGAAAGCACACCAATTGTTGCCATGCATCTTGAATCAATTTTTCTAACCTCTCCAGAGGTCATTTTAATTAATGAGTAATTTCCATCTAACCCACTGATAGTAACAGATGTACCTGCAGATCTAGCTATTTTTCCACCAGCTCCAGGTTTTAGCTCTACATTATGGATATTGATACCAACAGGAATATCTCTAAGTGGCATACAATTTCCAACTTTAATTTCTTTTTCCGATCCATTTTCAACTTTATCTCCAACTTTAATTTTTTGAGGAGCTAAATAGTAAAAATGTTGTCCATCATCAAACTTAACTAACATGATGTAGCAAGATCTATTTGGATCATATTCAATTCTTTCGACAGTACCTGGCATGTCGATTTTCTTTCTATAGAAATCAACCAACCTATACATTTTCTTGTGTCCACCACCTGACATATTACGAGAAGTTATGTGTCCATTATTATTTCTTCCACGCATTGAATTTTTTGGCTCAACTAAAGCCTTAAATGGTTTGCCTTTCCAAAGACCAGCTCTATCAACTAAGATTGTTCCTCTTGTTGATTTTGTATACGGTTTGAATGTTTTTAATGCCATTTTTAAATTCCAGATGTTAGGTCAATACTTTGACCCTTTTTAAGTGTTATTATTGCTTTTTTGTAACCTTGAACATTAACTTTTTTTCCCCTAGCTACTTTAGTTCGATTTTGTTTATTGATAATATTTATCTTCGTAACATTAACTTTAAAAATCTTTTCAATATTTTTCTTCAAATTAGTTTTGTTTGCAGCTCTTGGTACTTTAAAAACAATTTTGTTTTGTTCTGACAAGTTAGTAGTTTTCTCAGTAACCATTGGTGATAGAATTTTATCGTATAAATGTATTTTATCCATTTTAAGAATATCTCTTTTCTAGTTCTTTAATTGAACTTTCTGTAAAAACTACTTTTTTAAACTTTATAATATCAAATGCACTGAAATGATTAATATCCGTAACTTTAACATTTGGAATATTTCTAACTGACTTTTCAATTTTCTCTTTGGATGATTTATCTAAAATGATTAATGAATTTGTAATTTCAAATTTTTTAATAATTGAATGCATTTCTTTAGTTTTTTTAATCTCATTTCCAAAATCACTAAAAATTATCAAATTATTAAGTTTATTCTTCTCAGTAATTAGTGAAGCAATACTTAGTTTTTTTTCACTTTTATTTAATTTTCTTTTTTTGTATGCCAGTTCACCTTTAGGTCCATGTGCAACACCACCACCAACGAAAATAGGTGCTTTTCTACTTGCGTGTCTAGCTCCACCAGTACCTTTTTGAGCATAAATTTTAGATGTAGATCCAGTAATCTCATTTTGTTGTTTAGTTTTTGCGTGTCTACCTTTGTAATTAGCATTAGTTTTATATAATACGTTATCAACCAATCTTTTGTTAATTTTAGCAGAGAAAATTTTATCTAAAACTTCAATTGAATCTTTTTTACCGTCTAAGTTTAATTTATCAATTTTCATTATTTTTTCTTTTTATCTGGTGTTTTTTTAGCTTCTTCAGCAGCAGCAATTTTTTCATTAATAGTCATTTTGTTTATAACTTTTACTGATTTTTTAACTAAGATTTCAGTATTTTTTGATCCAGGAATTGATCCTTTTAAATATAACAATTCATTTTCAATATCTGTCTTAATAATCTCTAAATTTTGCATAGTTCTAACTCTATCACCCATATGACCAGCCATTTTTTTACCTTTAAAAACTTTACCAGGATCTTGTCTTTGTCCAGTAGATCCGTGAGATCTATGTGATACAGAAACACCGTGAGTAGCTCTTAACCCACCAAAATTGTGTCTCTTCATAGCTCCAGCGAAACCTTTACCAATAGTTTTTGAAGTTGTATCAACAAACTTAACTTCATTAAATATTTCAAGACCAAATTCGTTACCTTCTTTATATAGTTCTGTATCTTTAACTCTAAATTCTTTTAATTTTTTCTTAGCTTCTGTATTTTTCTTTGCATACAAGCCCTTCATTGCTTTTGTAAGTTTAGATGCTTTAATTTTACCAAACCCTAATTGCACAGCTTTGTATCCACGTTTTTCTTCTTCAATAACTTGGATCACTCTAGCCTTTTCCATTTTAATAACAGTCACAGGAACTAAACGTCCTGTTTTATAGAACTCTCTAGTCATACCAATTTTTTTTCCAATTAATGAAATCTCGGTCATATTTAAATTTTAATCTCCACATCCACACCTGATGCTAAATCTAATTTCATTAAAGCTTCAACAGTTTGAGGTGTTGGCTCTATAATATCTATTAATCTTTTGTGTGTTCTTGTTTCAAATTGCTCTCTACTTTTTTTATCAATGTGAGGACCTTTTAAAACGGTGTATCTTTCAATTCTAGTTGGTAAAGGTATTGGTCCTTTTATCGTGGCACCTGTTCTTTTTACAGTATTTACAATTTCTTCTGTAGATGCATCTAGAATCTTATTGTCGTATGCTCTTAATTTAATTCTTATATTTTGTTTTTCCATAATAATTAGCCTGCAATCTTTTTAGTTACTTCATCCTGAACATTTTGTGGGACTTTAGAGTAATGATCAAAAAACATTGAATACTGAGCTCTACCTTGAGACATTGATCTTAAACTATTTATATAACCAAACATATTAGCTAAAGGAACCATAGCTGTAATCACTGTTGCATTTCCTCTATTTTCTTGAGTACTGATTTGGCCTCTTCTACTATTCAGGTCACCAATAACATCACCCATATAATCTTCAGGTGTAACAACTTCAACTCTCATAACTGGTTCTAATAATTTCAAAGTTCCTCTAGTACAAGCTTCTTTAAAGCAAGCTCTACCTGCTAATTCAAATGCAAGAACACTTGAGTCAACATCATGATGTAATCCATCTAAAATTGTAACTTTATAATCAATCATTGGAAACCCTGCTAAAATTCCGCCATCTGAAATTGTTTCAATTCCTTTTTCAACACCAGGAATAAATTCTTTAGGAATTGCACCACCTTTAATTTTGCTTTCGACAGATCTACCTGAACCAGGCTCTTGTGGCTCAACCAAAAGTTTAACTTTTGCAAACTGACCAGCACCACCACTTTGTTTTTTATGAGTATATTCAAATTCTGAGGCATTTTGTAATGTTTCTCTATAAGCAACTTGAGGAGCACCTACATTTGCCTCTACATTAAATTCTCTTTTCATTCTATCGACAATAATATCAAGGTGTAACTCACCCATTCCTTTAATAATAGTTTGACCAGATTCTTCATCTGACGTTACTCTGAATGATGGGTCTTCTTTAGCCAATCTTCCTAATGCTTCACCCATTTTTTCTTGGTCAGCTTTTGTTTTAGGTTCAACGGCAATTTCGATTACAGGTTCTGGGAACTCCATTGGTTCTAATAAAACAGGATTAGCTTCATCACAAAGAGTATGTCCTGTTATCGTATATTTTAAACCAGCTAAAGCAACAATGTCACCCGTATTTGCTTCTTTGATATCCTCTCTTGAGTTCGCATGCATTAAAAGCATTCTACCAACTCTTTCTTCTTTATCTTTTGAAGTATTATAAACAGCAGTTCCAGTTCTAATTGTTCCCGAGTAAATTCTAATAAAAGTTAATGAACCAACAAATGGGTCATTAGCAACTTTAAATGCTAATGCAGAAAACCCTGTGCCATCATCAAATTTCATTTCAACAACATCTTCACTACCAGGTTTAGTTCCATTAATAGACCCAATATCGATCGGGCTTGGTAAGTAGTTAATTACAGCGTCAAGTAAAGGTTGAACACCTTTGTTTTTAAAAGCTGAACCTGTAGTTATTGGAACAAAACTAAAATTTAATGTTCCTTTTCTTATGCATTTTACCAAATCTTCTTCTTTGATTTCTTCCCCATTTAGGTAAGCTTCCATTAGTTTTTCATCTTGCTCTACAGCCATTTCAACTAATTCAGTTCTGTATTTTTGTGAAATTTCTTTTAAATCATCAGGAATTTCTTTGTATTCCCATTCAGCTCCTAAAGCTTCATTTTTCCAAACTTGAGCTTTCATTTTAACTAAGTCAACAACGCCAGATAAATCTGCTTCAATACCAATAGGGATTTGAATTGGTAGAGGTTTACAGCCTAATCTATCCTTAATCATTTCAACACATCTATAAAAATCAGCACCCGTTCTATCTAACTTGTTTACAAAACAAATTCTTGGAACTTTATATTTATCAGCCTGTCTCCATACTGTTTCAGATTGAGGTTCTACACCGGCAACACCATCAAAAACACAAACAGCACCATCTAAAACTTTTAATGATCTTTCTACTTCAATCGTAAAGTCAACGTGTCCAGGCGTGTCGATGATATTAATTCTATGATCATTCCAGAAGCAAGTTGTTGCTGCTGATGTAATTGTAATACCTCTTTCTTGCTCTTGTTCCATCCAATCCATTGTTGCAGCACCATCATGTACTTCACCAATTTTATGACTTTTTCCTGTGTAATATAAAATTCTTTCGGTCGTAGTAGTTTTACCAGCATCAATATGGGCCATGATACCAATGTTTCTGTATTTATTTAATGTATGTGTTCTAGCCATAATTTATTACCACCTAAAATGAGCAAAAGCTTTATTTGATTCTGCCATTTTATGTACATCTTCTCTTTTTTTAACTGCAGAACCTTTTTTTTCATAAGCATCATACAGTTCGTTAAAAATTTTATCTGACATATGTTTGTCTTTTCTTTTTCTAGAAGCATCAACTAACCATCTAATTGCTAGTGCTTGTGCACGTTTAGTTTTAACTTCAACAGGAACTTGATAAGTTGCACCACCTACTCTTCTAGATCTAACTTCTACAGTTGGTTTAATATTATTTATTGCTTCATTAAAAACATTAATGGGCTCTTCTTTTGTTTTTGATTTTATTTTTTCTATAGCTTCATAGACAATTTTTTCAGCAACTACTTTTTTGCCGTCGTACATTATTGAGTTAATTAATTTAGGGATTATTGTAGAATTAAATATTGGGTCTGGAGTAACAACTTTTTTGGGTTGTGTTTTTTTTCTAGACATAATTATTTACCTTTTTTAGTTCCATACAAAGATCTACGTTTCTTTCTATTTGCAACACCTTGTGTGTCTAGGTTTCCTCTAAGGATATGATAACGAACACCAGGTAAATCTTTTACACGACCGCCCCTAATTAAAACGACTGAGTGTTCTTGTAAATTGTGACCTTCACCACCAATATAAGCTGTAACTTCAAAACCATTAGATAGTCTAACTCTAGCAACTTTTCTTAATGCTGAGTTGGGTTTTTTAGGAGTTGTTGTATAAACTTTTACACAAACACCTCTCTTCAAAGGTTGTTTCTGAAGTGCAGGAACTTTATTCCTAGCAACAGGTTTAATTCTTTTTTTTCTTAACAACTGGTTAATAGTTGGCATAAATTTTTTAAATTAATTAATATATTTTTGAGTGAAAATAACTGACAGGTTATTTTGTGGCAGCGTTTAGTTCCGTAAAGTAGGTACTACATTCCAACCAAAAACAGCGTCAAAATACTATTAAATCTCTGATTGTCAAACTAAAACTACAAGTTAAACGTGTTTTTTTTATTAATTTGCTGGAGTTTCTGTAGTCTCTAAAGGCTCAATTTTCTCTTGCTCAGCTAAGAATTTATTATCGGCATCAATGGCATTCTTATTCCATTTGTTCTTAATGTGACCTGTTCCAGCTGGAACTAATCTACCTACAATAACGTTCTCTTTTAAGCCATTTAATGGATCGACTTTACCTTTAATCGCAGCATCAGTTAAAACTCTAGTAGTTTCTTGGAATGAAGCAGCAGAAATAAATGACTCAGTTTGAAGTGAAGCTTTAGTAATGCCCATTAAAACTCTTTCACCAGATGCTGGATTCTTTCCTTCAGCAACTAGTTTTTCATTTGTATTATCAAACTTAATTCTGTCTATCATTTCACCTGGTAAGTAAGACGAGTCGCCAGACTCTTTGATTTCAACTTTTTTAAGCATTTGTCTTAATATCGTTTCGATATGTTTGTCGTTAATAATTACACCTTGTAACCTATAAACTTCTTGTACTTGGTTAACAAAGTATTCTGTTAAATCTTTTATACCAAGTATTCTTAAAATATCATGTGGCAACGGTTGTCCATCTAAAAGATACTCACCTTTTTTTATTTTTTCACCTTGGTTAAAATTAATATGTTTACCTTTTGGAATTAGATAATTTGAAGGTTCACCATTATCTGGTTGTATGGAAATTCTTTGTTTTCCTCTAACTTCTTTACCAAATAAAACTTGGCCATCATTTTCTGCAATTATTGCGCTATCTTTTGCTTTTCTAGCTTCAAATAATTCTGCAACACGAGGCAATCCTCCAGTAATATCTTTTGTTTTAGTAGTTTCCTTTGGAAGTCTAGCTATTATGTCACCAGCAAATATTTTTTGACCATCTTTCACTGAAAGAATTGAATCTGGAACTAAATAATATCTGGCTTCATTATCATCAGCTTTTTTAATAACATTCCCTTTATCATCTCTTAAAGTAATTCTTGGTTTTAAATCAGTATTTTTAGATTGAGCTCTCCAATCAATAACTGATTTAGATGAAATTCCTGTTGCATCATCAGTTGTTTCTTGAATTGAAACACCATCAATTAAATCTACATAACCAGCTATACCACTTTTCTCTGCGATAACTGGAGTTGTATAAGGATCCCATTCACAAATTTTTTCATTTGCTTTAACTTTATCACCATTCTGGAAGAATAATTTCGAACCGTAAGCAACTTTGTAAACTGCAACTTGAACTCCATTATTATCTTCAATTGATAATTGAGTGTTTCTTCCCATTACAATTAAATTTTTCTTAGAATCTTCTAATAGGTTAGAATTTATAATTTTTAAAGTTCCAGCTGTTTTCGTTACGATCTGAGACTCTTGTTTAACAGAAGCAGTACCACCAACGTGGAAAGTTCTCATTGTTAACTGAGTACCTGGTTCACCAATCGATTGTGCTGAAATCATACCAATTGCTTCACCAACATGAACCATTTTTCCTCTAGATAAATCTCTTCCATAACAAGTAGCACAAACACCGAGTTTAGAGCTACAAGTCATAACTGAATAAGCTTTGATAAATTTAACACCAGCTGCATCAATTTTATCGCAACCAGCTTCATCAATCATTGTTTCTTTTTTAATGACTACTTCGCCAGTGATTGGATTTTTTACATCGAAAGCTGTAACTCTACCAAGTGCTCTTTCTGATAAACTAACAACAACATTTCCACCTTCCAAAATTTCTGCTAATTCAATAAAACCTGGATTATCACACTTAATTTTAGATATAGTAAGATCTTGAGCTACGTCACAAAGTCTTCTTGTTAAATAACCCGAGCTTGCAGTTTTCAGGGCTGTATCAGCTAAACCTTTTCGGGCTCCGTGTGTTGAGTTGAAATATTCTAGTGCAGTTAAACCTTCTTTGAAATTAGAAATAATTGGTGTTTCGATAATTTCTCCAGATGGTTTTGCAATAAGACCTCTCATACCAGCCAACTGTTTCATTTGCGCAGCGGAACCTCTAGCTCCACTATCTGCCATCATAAATACTGAGTTAATCTTCATGCCATCAGGAGTACTTTCAGTAGCTGAAATACCTCTCATCATTTCACCAGCAACTTTATCTGTACATTTTGACCAAGCATCAACAACTTTGTTATATTTTTCACCTCTAGTAATTAAACCTTCTGAATATTGATTTTCATAATCTGCAATTAATTTTTTAGTATCTTCAATTAGTTGTCCTTTATTTACAGGAATAACCAAATCATCTTTACCAAAAGAAATACCAGCTTTAAATGCATGTTTGAAACCTAAATCTTTTAAATGATCGCAAAATATAACTGTAGTCTTCTGACCACAAAATCTAAATACACTATCAATAATTTCTGAAACAGTTTTTTTAGGAAGCAATCTATCAATCATTGAAAAAGTAATATCTTTATGTTTTGGAAGTAAATTAGCTAATAAGAATCTACCAGCTGTCGTTGTGTGTTTTTCAACTCTTTTGTTTCCCTTCTCATCTAATGTTTCAAATCTAGAAACAATAGTAGAGTGAACTTTTATTTGACCTGTAGATAGTGCATGTTCAATTTCATCATTATTTATGAAGTAACCATCTGGCTTTTCAGTTTGAAAAGGCGCTTGAGATAAATAGTAAAGACCTAAGATCATATCCTGACTGGGTACTATGATAGGTTTACCGTTTGATGGACTTAAAATATTATTTGTTGATAACATTAAAATTCTTGCTTCTAGTTGGGCTTCTAAACTTAGAGGAACGTGAACAGCCATTTGGTCACCATCAAAGTCAGCATTAAAGGCTGCACAACATAAAGGATGAAGTTCAATTGCATCTCCTTCAATCAACTTAGGTTCAAAAGCTTGAACCCCAAGTCTGTGAAGCGTTGGTGCACGGTTTAATAAAATTGGATGTTCTCTTACAATAAGTTCTAATGCATCCCAAACAGCATTTGTTTCTTTTTCTACCAATTTTTTTGCTTGTTTGATTGTAGAAGCTAATCCTAGTTTATTTAATCTAGCATACAAGAATGGTTTGAATAATTCTAAAGCCATCTTCTTAGGTAAACCACATTCATGTAATTTAAGGTCTGGCCCTACAACGATTACAGATCTTCCTGAATAATCTACTCTTTTTCCCAGTAAGTTTTGTCTAAATCTACCCTGTTTACCTTTAAGCATCTCCGCTAAAGATTTAAGTGGACGTTTACCAGTTCCGGTAATTACTCTTCCTCTACGACCATTATCAAATAATGCATCAACAGATTCTTGAAGCATTCTTTTCTCATTTCTAACAATGATATCTGGAGCTTTTAAATCCATTAATCTCTTAAGACGATTATTTCTGTTTATAACTCTTCTATAAAGATCATTAAGATCTGATGTAGCAAATCTTCCACCATCTAATGGAACTAAAGGTCTTAATTCAGGTGGTATAACTGGTATTACAGTTAAAATCATCCATTCTGGCTTTTGACCAGTTTCAATAAATGATTCAATCAATTTAAGTCTTTTAATTGATCTTTCTTCATTAACTTTTGATTTTGTTTCTTTAATTGTATTAATTAAAAGCTTTCTTTCAAGCTCAAGATCCATTGATTTAAGAATAGATAAAATTGCTTCAGCTCCAATACCAGCTTCAAATGACTCTTCACCAAATTCGTCTTGGTATTTTGCTAATTCTTCTTCGTTAAGTAATTGATTTTTTTGAAGACCAGTTAAACCAGGCTCAATAACTATGAAGTTTTCGAAATAGAGAACTCTTTCAACTTCTTTTAACTTCATATCAACGGCTAATGAAATTCTACTAGGTAAAGATTTTAAAAACCAAATGTGTGCAACGGGAGTAGCAAGGTTTATGTGACCCATTCTCTCTCTTCTTACATTGGATTTTGTAACTTCAACTCCACATTTCTCACAAATAATTCCTCTAAACTTCATACGCTTGTACTTACCGCACAAACATTCGTAATCTTTTATAGGACCAAAAATTCGAGCACAAAACAAACCATCTTTTTCTGGTCTGAAAGTTCTATAGTTAATAGTTTCAGGTTTTTTAATTTCACCATATGTCCAAGATTTAATTTTTTCAGGGCTAGCTAAAGTTATTTTAATACTATTAAAATTTTGTGCTTCAGAAACTTCACTATTTTTAAATAAATCTGTTAATTCTTTTTTCATATTTAATTTAACTCTATGTTTAGTGCTAATGATTTAATTTCTTTAACTAGAACGTTGAATGACTCTGGAATACCAGACTCAAAATTCTCTTCACCTTTAACAATTGTTTCGTAAACTTTAACTCTTCCAGCAACATCATCTGACTTAACTGTTAAAATTTCTTGTAATGTGTACGAAGCTCCATATGCTTCAAGAGCCCACACTTCCATTTCACCAAATCTTTGTCCACCAAGTTGTGCTTTACCACCCAATGGCTGCTGTGTAACAAGACTATAAGGGCCAGTAGATCTTGCATGAATTTTATCCTCAACCAAGTGATGCAGTTTAAGCATATAAATAATACCAACGGTTACAGGTCTATCAAACATTTCACCTGTTCTGCCATCCCATAAGTTAGTTTGACCTGAAGTAGGTAATTTTGCTAACTCAAGCATTTCAGAAACATCTTTTTCTTTAGCTCCATCAAATACTGGAGTTGAAATAGCTATACCATTTTGTAAGTTTTCACATAAATCTGAAAATTCGGTTTTGTTTAATTTGTCAATTCCTCCATCAAACACTTCATTACCATAAACAGATTTTAGGAATGATGAAATTTTTTCAGTTTTTTCAAATTTTTTATTATTTTCATTAACTAATCTTTTAACTTCTTCACCAAATTCTTTACAAGCCCAACCAAGGTGAGTCTCTAGGATTTGACCTACGTTCATACGACTTGGAACTCCAAGTGGATTCAATACAATGTCAACAGGTCTGCCATCTTCTCTATAAGGCATATCTTCAACAGGTACAATTTTACTGACTACACCCTTGTTTCCGTGTCTACCTGACATTTTATCACCTGGTCTTAATCTCCTTTTAATCGCAACGAAAACTTTTACCATTTTCATAACACTTGGTAATAAATCGTCACCACTTCTAATTTTTAAAACCTTATCTTCAAATCTTTCTTGAATATCTTGTTTTGCTTGATTGTATTGATCTTTTAATTGAGCAATACTCGCTTCATCATTAACATTGCCTACTGTTATTTTGAATACATCGTTAATATTAATTTTATTAATTGTCTCAAGATCAAGTTTGGTGCCCTCGTCTAAATCTTTTATTTTTTTAGATAAAGAAGCTCCTGATAAAATTTGATTAGCTCTTTGTTTTATGCTTCTTTCTAGAATTTCTTCCTCTACAATTTTGTCTTGTTGAACAGTATCAATTTCTGCTCTTTCAATTGTAATAGATCTTTCATCTTTTTCTATACCATGTCTATTAAATACTCTTACATCAACAACCGTTCCACTGCTTCCTCGAGACATTTTTAATGATGTATCAGTTACATCGATTGCTTTTTCACCAAAAATAGATCTTAATAATTTTTCCTCAGGTCCAGATGCTGAATCTCCTTTAGGTGTAACTTTACCAACTAATATATCGCCAGCTTTTACTTCAGCGCCTATATAAACAATTCCAGATTCATCAAGGTTTTTTAGGGCTTCTTCATTTACATTTGGAATATCTCTAGTGATTTCTTCTTCACCCAATTTTGTATCTCTAGCCATAACTTCATATTCAACAATATGAACTGATGTAAATACATCATCCGTGACACATCTTTCTGATATTAAAATAGAATCCTCAAAATTGTAACCTTGCCAAGGCATAAATGCTACTGTCACATTTTTTCCGAGTGCTAACTCACCTAGTTTAGTAGATGGTCCGTCAGCAATAATATCTCCTGATTTAACTTTATCACCTACTCTAACAAGTGGTTTTTGATTAATACATGTATTTTGGTTTGATCTTTTAAATTTTTGCAGGTTATAAATATCCACACCTGATTTAGTGAAATCTGTTTCTTCAGTTGCTTTGATTACAATTCTTTTTCCATCAATTTTATCTACTGTACCATCACGACTAGCAACAATAGTTACACCTGAATCAAGAGCAACATCACTTTCAATTCCAGTACCAACTAAAGGAGACTCTGGTTTTAATAAAGGAACCGCTTGTCTCATCATGTTAGATCCCATTAGAGCTCTGTTCGCATCATCATTTTCTAAGAAAGGGATTAGAGAGGCTGCAACAGAAACTAATTGTTTAGGTGAAACATCAATATAATCAATTTTACTTGGATTTGACAAAACGAAGTTTAAATTTTCTCTACAAGGAACAAGTTCTTCTAAAATTTTTCCAGATTTATCTATTTTTGCATTAGCTTGAGCAATTGTATATTTTGTTTCTTCCATTGCTGAAAGATATTCAACTTTATCTTGAACTACACCGTTTAGAACTTTTTTATAAGGACTTTCAATGAAACCATATTTATTAATCTTAGCATAAGTAGATAAGCTATTAATCAAACCAATATTCGGTCCTTCAGGCGTTTCAATTGGACAAATTCTTCCGTAGTGAGTTGGGTGAACGTCACGTACTTCAAATCCAGCTCTTTCTCTAGTTAACCCACCTGGTCCTAAAGCTGAAACTCTTCTTTTATGTGTAATTTCTGATAATGGATTTGTTTGATCCATAAATTGAGAAAGTTGTGAACTTACAAAAAAATCTTTAAGAGAAACTGTTAATGGTTTTGCGTTAATCAAATCTTGTGGCATTGCTGATTCAATATCAAGAGTTGTCATTTTTTCTTTAATCGCTCTTTCCATTCTGTAAACACCAATACGCGCTTGGTTTTCAACAAGTTCACCAACAGATCTTACTCTTCTGTTGCCCAAATGATCAATATCATCAACTTCATCTTTACCATCTCGTAAATCTAACATTTTATGAACGATAGCAATTATGTCGTCATTTCTTAAAATTGTAATTTTATCAGAACACTCAAGGTTAAGTCTCGAGTTCATCTTAACTCTACCAACATCAGAAAGATCATATCTGTCTGAACTAAAGAACAAGTTGTTAAATATCTGTGTAGCAATCTCAACTGTTGGCGGTTCACCTGGTCTTAAAACCTTGTAAATTTCAGTAATTGCATCATTTTTTGAATTATTTTTATCATTTAATATTGTTGTTAATAAATAAGGTCCTTTATTAATAGAATTAGTAATAGAAATTTCAATTGAGCTAATATTAGCCTCTAAAATTTGCTTAATAATGGCGTCATTTAACTCTGTACCTATTCCAAAAGTACCTTCTTCTTCATCATCACTAACTTTAACTTCATTATGTAAATATTTTCCAATTAAAGACTCTTGAGATACTAGAATGTCTTTAAGCCCATCTGAAGCTAACTTTTTAGCAGTTAAAAAATTAATTTTATCACCAAGTTTAATTACAACATCTCCTGTTTTAGCATCAGTAACTTCTTCAGAAAAATTTTTTGCTTTGTAATTTTCAGGATTAAATTTTGTTTTCCATTTTCCTGTTTTTGCATCAAATGAATAAGTGTCTTTATCATAAAACTCATCAGCAATTTCTGATTTAGTTAAACCTAAAGCCATCAAAAGAGTTGAAGCAAATATTTTTTTCTTTCTATCAATCTTAAAATATAAAAAATCTTTAACATCGTATTCTAAATCTAACCAAGATCCTCTGTTAGGAATAACTCTGCAATTAAATAATAGTTTACCACTTGCATGTGATTTGCCTTTATCATGATCAAAGAAAACACCGGGACTTCTATGCATTTGGTTTACAACAACTCTTTGAACACCGTTTGTTATAAAAGTTCCACTATCAGTCATCATAGGCACTTCACCCATATAAACTTCCTGCTCTTTGGCAGATAAAATATCTTTAGTATTGTTTTCTTGGTCAATTTCGTAAACAACCAATCTTAAAGTACATTTTAGTGCTGACGTAAAAGATAATCCTCTTTGAATACATTCTTCAGTATCAAATTTTGGTTTTTCAAGTCTATAAGAAACGTATTCTAATGTGGCTTTATCATTTAAATCTTCTATCGGAAAAATACTTTTAAAAACTCTATCAAATCCTTTTGATAAATCTCCAGCTTCACTGTCAAAATCAGTAAGTTGTTTGTATGAATTTTTTTGAACTTCAATTAAATTTGGAATAGATAAAGTTTCCGCAAGCTTTCCAAAGCTTTTTCTTACATTTTTCTTTTGAGTAAAAGATAATTGCATTTATTACTAATCACTGATTAATAAATTAACCAGTTATGAAATCTTTCTAATTAATTTATTTAAGTTCTACTTTTGCGCCAGCTGCTTCCAACTTAGCCTTGATCTCTTCAGCATCTTTTTTGTTTACACCAGACTTAACTTCTTTTGGTGCACCCTCAACTAAATCTTTTGCTTCTTTAAGACCTAAAGATGTTGCTGCTCTAACTTCTTTAATAACATTAATTTTTTTATCACCTGCAGAAATTAACATGATTGTAAAATCATCTTTTGCTTCTTCAGCTGCTCCACCTGCTGCTGCTGCTGGTGCTGCTGCAGCCATAGCTGTAACACCCCACTTTTCTTCAAGCTGTTTTGAAAGTTCAGCTGCTTCAACAACAGTTAAACTTGATAAGTCTTCAATAATTTTATTTAGATCAGGCATATTTTTTTTTACTCTTTAGGTTGTTTTTTAAGAATTTTCTGGGCTCAAACTACTCATTTTTTCGGATCGTGCAAGTAAAATACTTACTAATTTTGATGCTGGTGTAGCCAAAATTCCGACAAGGTTAGCTCTTGCTTCATCAAGTGTTGGTAAATTTGCTACATTTTGAACTGCAGCTTGGTCTAATACCTCATTACCCATAATTCCACCTAAAAGTTTCAAACTTTCGTTTGTTTTGGCAAATTTAGATAAAATTCTAGCTGATATTATCGCGTCATTAGAAAAAGCAACTGCAGTAGCGCCTGTAAATAAATTTGATAGCTCCTTACACTTAGTTTTTTCTAGTGCAATTTTTGTAATTCTATTTTTTGTTATAGTGAACTTAATGCCATGTTCTCTCATTTGCGCTCTAAGTTCATCAAGTTGAGACATTGTAAGTCCTTGGTAGTGAGTTACCATTACAGCTTCATTATTCTGAAACTGTGTTTCCATTTCACTAATGTAATTCTTTTTTTGTTCCTTGTTCATCATAACTATATAGCTTTTCCTAATTTAACTTTATACGAAACACCCATGCTTGACGTTATAAAAGTATTTTTTATTAAATCACCTTTTAAAGTTAGGTTTCCTTTTTCTTTTTCTAAAGTATCTAAAATAGCATGAAAATTTTTAAGTAATTGATCATCATGAAAAGATTTCTTACCTATACTTACACCAATATTTCCATCTTTATCGTTTCTAATTTCTGCTTGTCCAGATTTAGCATTTGTTACAGCTTGCTTAATATCCTCTGAAACTGATCCTAATTTAGGGTTAGGCATTAATCCTTTTGGTCCTAAAACTTTTCCAAGCTTAGATAATTTAACCATCATACCTGGTGTACAGATTAATTTTTCAAAATTAAGTTCACCTGCTTTAATTTTATCTATAAATTCATCGCTACCAACTACATCAGCACCAGCATCTTTGGCTTCTTTAGCTTTTGTATCCTCACAAACAACAGCTACTTTCACTTTTTTACCTGTTCCGCCAGGTAAGTTAACTACAGTTCTGATATTTACTTCACCTTTTTTTTGTTTGTTGTTTACTTGAAAGCTCAAGTCAATTGATTCATCAAATTTTGTAGTACAATTTTTTTTAACAGTCGCTAATAAATTTTCAATAACATCAGCAGTTAAATCTTTTGTTTTTTCAGGCAATTGTTTAAATCTTTTTGATGGCATTAGTCTTTAACCTCTATCCCCATTGATCTTGCTGATCCTGCAATAATTTTTACCGCTTGCTCGAGATCGTGAGCATTAAGATCTTTCATCTTTTGGGTTGCAATTTCTTCTGCTTGTTTTTTTGTAATTGATCCAGCAATACTTCTGCCTGGTTCTTTAGATCCACCTTTAAGTTTGGCAGCTTCTTTAATAAAATGTGATGCTGGCGGTGATTTAATTTCAAAATCAAATTTTTTATCTTTATAAACAGTGATTACTACTGGAATTGGTTTTCCAGCAAAAGCTTTTGTTTTATCGTTAAAAGCTTTACAAAATTCCATTATATTAATTCCACGTTGACCTAACGCAGGACCAACTGGTGGTGCTGGATTAGCTTGGCCACCCATAATTTGTAACTTTATATATCCACTAATTTCTTTTGCCATTAACTTGCTTTCTCTACTTGGTTATATTCTAAATCAACTGGTGTTGGTCTCCCAAATATTGAAACTGAAACCTTAAGTCTTGATTTCTCTTCATCTATATCTTCAACCATACCGCTGAATGATGCAAAAGGACCGTCAACGACCTGAACTTTTTCACCAATGCTGTATTCTATACCAGATTTTGGCTGAGCTACACCATCTTTTATTTGTCCTAAAATCTTTTCTATTTCTTTATCAGAAACAGGAACTGGAATGCCCTTTGAACCTAAAAACCCACTTACACGCTTTAAGTTTTTAATTAAATGATAAAGGTCATTATCCATTTCACTTTTAATCAAAACATAACCCGGAAAGTATTTCTTTTTTCTTTGAATTCTCTTTCCTCTTTTTACTTCTGTTACATCGTGTGTTGGAACAACAATTTCTTCAATTTTGTCAGAAATTTTTGCTTTTTCAGCTTCTTCCTTAATTAATCCAGCAACTTTATTCTCAAAATTTGAGTGAGATTGAACAATATACCAATTTTTCATTAAATACTTACCTTTAGTAAAGCTTCCAATAAAAATTTAAGTACTTGATCAAGAAGCAAAAAGAAAAGAGACATAATAACTGCCATAGCAAATACCATTAATGCACCTTGCATTGTCTCTTTTCCTGTAGGCCAAGAAACTTTAAAAGCTTCTTGTTTAACTTCTTGGATAAATTTTATCGGGTTTTTCATAATATACTGTTTAGCTTATTGGCAGGAGCGGAGGGAATCGAACCCTCAACCTCCGGTTTTGGAGACCGGCACTCTACCAATTGAGCTACACTCCTATAGAGTTTACTCTATAATTTTAGTTACTACTCCAGCTCCAACTGTTCTACCACCTTCACGAATAGCAAAGTTTAATTTTTCACTCATCGCAATTGGAGTAATTAATGTAACAGTGAATTTAGCATCATCACCAGGCATAACCATTTCAGTTCCAGCTGGTAATGTAACTTCTCCAGTTACATCAGTTGTTCTAAAGTAAAACTGAGGTCTGTATTTAGTAAAGAATGGAGTGTGTCTTCCACCCTCATCTTTTTTAAGTACATAAGCCTGAGCTTCAAATTTAGTGTGTGGTGTAATTGAAGCGGGTTTACAAAGAACTTGTCCTCTTTGAATATCATCTCGCTCAACACCTCTTAATAGAATACCAACGTTATCACCTGCTTCACCTGAATCTAAAAGTTTTCTGAACATTTCAACACCAGTACAAACTGATTTTTTAGTTGCAGTAACTCCTACGATTTCAACTTCTTCACCTGTTTTAATAACACCAGATTCAATTCTTCCAGTTGCAACAGTTCCTCTACCTGAAATTGAGAAAACATCCTCAACAGGCATTAGGAAAGGCTTGTCAATATCTCTAGTTGGTTGAGGAATAAATTCATCAACAGCTTTCATTAATTCTACAATAGAATTTTTTCCAATTTCTTCATCTCTGCCTTCAACAGCAGCTAATGCAGATCCTTTAACGATAGGAGTTTTATCACCTGGATATTTGTATGAAGTTAAAAGTTCTCTAATTTCTTCTTCAACAAGTTCAATCATATCTTTATCATCAACTTGATCTACTTTATTTAAGTAAACAACAATTGCAGGAATACCAACTTGTCTTCCTAAAAGAATGTGTTCTCTAGTTTGAGGCATAGGACCATCAGCAGCATTAACCACTAAGATAGCTCCATCCATTTGAGCTGCACCTGTAATCATGTTTTTTACATAGTCAGCGTGACCTGGGCAATCAACGTGTGCGTAGTGTCTTTTTTCAGTTTCATATTCAACGTGAGCAGTTGAAATTGTAATCCCTCTTTCTTTTTCTTCAGGGGCTTTATCAATCTGATCGTAAGCAACAGCTTTTCCTCCACCAAGTTCTGCTAATGTAATTGTGATAGCAGCTGTTAATGTTGTCTTACCGTGGTCGACATGACCAATTGTACCGATGTTACAGTGTGGTTTATTTCTTACGAACTTTTCTTTTGACATTACGTTTTTACCTCAGTTTTAGTTTTATTAATAATTTCTTTTTTTCTTGGAGCGGGTAAAGAGAATCGAACTCTTACATCCAGCTTGGAAGGCTAGCGTTCTACCATTGAACTACACCCGCACAACATCAAGAATAACACTCCATTGTTATAAAAAATTTTATTGATTGGTGGAGGGGGAAAGATTCGAACTTTCGAAGACCGAAGTCAACGGGTTTACAGCCCGCCCCATTTGACCGCTCTGGAACCCCTCCTTTTTGGGGAAGTGTCCCCTTGCTCAATAAAGCTTCAAACAACATGCGTTTTATATATTTTTATTATGCAATTGCAACACGAGATTTACTGTGAAAATGGAGGAAAATACGTATAAAACAAAGATAATTTTATGAATAAATCATCTTTTTTAATCGTTGGTCAACATGCTGTAATTGAGGCTTTAAGAAACCCAAAAAGAAAGGTTTTAAAAGTTTTTTTAACGGAAGAAAGTAAAAAAAATATTCATAGAAAGAACCCAAAGAAAAATGTCCTTGAAGACGTTAAAGTTTATTTTAAATCAAAAAAAGAATTAGATAAGTATACCTCTAAAGATCAAATTATGCACGGTGGGTACATTGCAGAAGTTGAGCATATTGATCAACCCGACTTAAAAGAATTTATAAAAGGAAAAAATAAATTAACATTTGTTTGTATTGATGAAGTAACGGATCCTAGAAATATTGGATCGTTAATTAGAAGTGCTTCTTCATTTCATATAGATGGATTAATAGTTAAAGAAAGACAATTCCCGTCTGATAGTAAGCTTATGTATAAAGCCGCAAGTGGATGCATGGAGCATATTAATATTTTTGAAGTATCAAACATAAATTCAACACTTAAAAATTTAAGAGAAAAGAATTTTTGGGTTTATGGGTTTGATGCAAGAGGAGAAAAAGACTTTACAGATATCAAATGGGAAGGGAAAAATGTTCTTTTGTTTGGATCTGAAGGTTTTGGTATGAGAGAGCATACTGGAAAGTACACAGATTTTTTTGTTAAAATTGATATAAATAAAGATGTAGAAAGCTTAAATATCTCGAATAGTGCAGCGATTGTGTTTCATCATTTAAGTTATTTGAAAAAAAATTCTTGATTAGTATAAGATTTATTAATAGAAATCGGTTATGCCCTTGTAGCTCAGCTGGTAGAGCAATTGATTTGTAATCAATAGGTCCGCGGTTCGACTCCGTGCGGGGGCACCATCACTTAATTATTTGAAGTTTCTTTACGTGTTTGTTCAATCTTTATTTTTTTGTGAAGACTGTTATTTTTATCATATAATAATTCAAAGCTAATTTTTTTATTGGCTTGAATTTTAATTGTCTTTGCATTTCTAACCTCAAAATTGTCTGCAGCAGCACTAATAGGTCTTTTACTTGTATCTAAATTTTTTATTAAAATTTTAGATTTATCACTAATAATTGTACCCTTCCATCTTCTAGGTCTAAAAGGACTAATCGGAGTTACTGCTAATTTTCTTGAATCTAAATTTAAAATTGGTCCATGTGCTGATAAATTATAAGCTGTACTACCTGCCGGTGTTGAAACTAACACGCCATCAGAGATTAGATTTTTAATAATATTTTTCTTATTAGCGGTAATCGAAATTGATGATGCCTGCTTACTTTGTCTTAATATTGACACCTCATTGATAGCTATTGATTTTTTTGTTTGATCTTTTTTATTAGTCACAGTCATTTGTAGAGGATAAATCTTTACACTGTTAGAGATATTCAAATTTTTAATAAAGTTTTTATTAGAAAACTTATTCATCAAAAAACCATAGTTCCCAGAATTAATTCCATAGAAAGGTTTTTTATATATATGTAATTTTTTTAAAGTTTGAAGCATGAAACCATCACCTCCTAAAACAATTATTATGTTGGACTTTCTTAAAGATGTAATGTTAACTTTTTTAATAAGAATTGATTTAATCTTAAGAGAGACTTTAGTTTTATCAAATACTAAATATACTTTATCTCTCATTTAGTGGTGCCCTCGGCCAGACTCGAACTGGCACTCCAAAAAGGCACGGATTTTAAGTCCGTTGTGTCTACCAATTTCACCACGATGGCGTTCCTGATATTCATTATTTAATTAATATTTATAATTATATTTATTATAAAAAACAGCATCAAATTGAAATAATTGACCAACTAACTTTTTTTTATAACCTGGAAAAATATTCCAAATATCATAATTATGGTCATTCATGAAATTTAAGATTTCTCTATATAAAGTTTGTCCTTCATACAATGTTTGTAAGCTTAATTCTATTTGAATTAGTTTAAATTTTGATAAATTATTTATGGCACTTTTTAATACATTCATCTCACTTCCTTGGACATCAATTTTAAGCATTAAATTCTTTTTATTCAATGAATAATAATTTATTAAATTATCTAACGTGTCACTCTCAACTTCTTCTTTATGTGTATATTTAGAGTTTTGATGATTTTCTTTATGAAGTTTAGATAGGTTTAATACAGAAGAATTATCATAGTCTTTAGAAACATTAATAAAAAGTTTCTTTATTTTTTTGTCTGAAATAATTATTTTTTTGTGTACCTGCCAATTAGCATCATTCAAAGAATTTTTTAAAAGTTTACTATGTGTTTTGCTTACTGGTTCAAAAGATATAATTCTTTTTCTATAACCAAATCGTCTCAATGTTTTTGCATAACCACCCCAACTTGCCCCTACATCAAGAACCACATCTATATTATGAAAATTAATAATTCTTAATAAATCGAAAGAATTTTCATAAATTTTTGAATACTTTGAAAATTTACTTATTAGTCTTCTAAGAAGGTCTTTCATCTAGTGGTGCCCTCGGCCAGACTCGAACTGGCACTCCAAAAAGGCACGGATTTTAAGTCCGTTGTGTCTACCAATTTCACCACGAGGGCATGTACTATTTTCATTTGTTAACTTTTTTTATTTATAACTCAACTTCTTTTTGTTAGCAAATCATATCAATATTTTAATTAAGCTTTTAATGCTTTTTTAAGAATACGATTATCTAAATTACAATCTTTATAACCTCTCTTTACAACATTTAAATATCGTTCTGTTGGATATGCAAATAAAGTTTTTTTAGTCATGGTATAGGTCATTACTTTTTTACCATAATAAGTAAAATAATATTTTTTATATAGAACTGGATAATCTTCATAAACATCTAATTTTTTTTCATCACTTTTAGATATTTCAAATAAAGCACCAGGAACAATTGAGTTTTTTTTAGGTTCTATATCAGCAGCTCTATATTTGCTTCTAAAGGTTAGTTTAAAATTAGTTAAATTAATTTTTTTTAAAAAGACACTGTCCTTGCATCTTCTTTTCATTTGAAAATGATTAAGATTACTTCCGTAAGCAAAATAAAGCATTAAACTATCTAACAACTACTTCTATTTTTTTTTGATTAACAAACTCTAATACTTCAGAGCTACACTTATCAATTTTAAGTTGATCTTCAGATCTTATTACTATTGATACGCCTAATTTTCCTGCATGAAAAAATGGGTAACTTCCAATTTCAACATCTTTATTGTTATCTTGAACATTGGTTAAAGAGTTTGCAATTTCACTTTCAACAGTTTTTAAACTTATTGTATGGCTTAATATTGGATCTCCCCCTACTATCTTGTTTTTTAATCCACCCAACATTGATTTTAAAATTGAAGGAACTCCTGGTAAGCAAAAAACGTTTTCTATATTAAATCCTGGAGCACCACTTGTTGGATTTAATATTAAATTAGCATTACGTGGCATCCATACCATTTTTTGTCGACCTTCGTTAAATTCACCCACTTTGTAGTAAGCTTCTAATATTTTAAAAGCTTCTTTATGAATTTCATACTCAAGATTAAATGCTTTAGAAATAGACTGAGCAGTAATATCATCATGAGTTGGTCCTATACCACCAGTTGTAAATACATAATTATTAACCTTTCTTAAATGATTAACAGTCTCAATAATTGTATTTTCTATATCTGGAATAACCCTAACCTCGTTAACTTTTACACCAATTGAGTTTAACCATTGTGCAATTGTGCTGGTATTAGTGTCTTGCGTTCTTCCAGATAGGATCTCATTACCTATAATAAGTATTGCTGCATTAAATTTTGTATTTTGGTTCATTATTAAATATACAATTTAAATATGGAATTTACCAAAGCTTTAATAAAAGGCAAACTGATCAAACGTTATAAGAGGTTTTTTGCAGACGTTAAAATTGGCAAGGAAATTGTTACGGCGCATTGCCCTAATACTGGATCTATGAAGGGCTTATTAGATGAAGGAAATGAGGTTTATGTATCTAAAAATGATGACCCAAAAAGAAAATTAAAATATACCCTTGAAATAGTTAAAGTTAAAAAAAATTTAGTTGGTGTTAATACTCATTTTGCAAATAAAATTGCCTTCCATGGTTTAACAAATAATCTAGTTAAAGAAGTTGCTAACAATGATAGTATCAAAGCTGAGGTATTTTTTGATAAAGAAACACGGTTTGATTTTTTAATTGAAAAAAATAAACAAAAAATATTTGTAGAAGTTAAAAATGTTACTTTATTTAGAGAAGAAAAAACTGCAGAATTTCCAGATGCTGTTACCACTAGAGGGTCAAAGCATTTAAAAACACTTATAGAGGCAGTTAAAAAGGGCTATAAATCCTATCTATTATTTTTAGTCCAAATAGAGGGTGTGGATAATTTTAAAATAGCAAAAGACATTGATAAAGAATATTATGAAAATTATTTACTTGCAAAAAAAGCTGGGGTTAACTTTTTGGCTTATCAATGTAAAATAAATTCAAAAGAAATTAAAATAGATAAAAAAATTAAAATTATTAATGCCTGATTATTTAGAAAAATTTGAAAAGATGAGAGTTGCTGGAAATCTTGCAGCAAGAACTCTTGATATGCTTACAGATAATATTAAGCCAGGTGTAACTACAGAGTTTGTAGATAAACTAGGATATGAATTTATTAGGGACAACGGTGGTTACTCAGCTCCACTTTTTTATAGAGGTTTTAAAAAATCATTATGCACTTCTTTAAATCATGTTGTCTGTCACGGTATACCTTCTGATAGAGTTTTAGTTGAAGGTGATGCTTTAAATGTTGATGTAACAGCTATAGTTGATGAACATTATGGTGACACAAGTCGAATGTTTTGTGTTGGAAAAACTCCTGTTAAAGTTAATAACTTAATTGATGCTACATACGAGTCGATGATGAGAGCAATCAACTTATTAAAACCAGGATTAAAATTGGGTGACATTGGATATGAAATACAATCTTTTGTTGAAAAAAAAGGCTACTCAGTCGTTAGAGATTTTTGTGGTCATGGAATAAGTACAACATTCCACGAACCACCTAATATTTTACATTACGGAAGAAGAAATACAGGGATGGAACTTAGACCTGGAATGACTTTTACAATTGAGCCTATGATAAATATCGGTGAATGGGATGTAAAGATGCTAAAAGATGGCTGGACTGCAGTTACAAAAGACAAATCTTTATCAGCACAATTTGAACATACGTTAGGTATTACTGAAAATGGTTATGAAATCTTTACAGAATCTGTTAAAGGTTATTCTAAGCCCCCTTACTTATAATTAATGATTGAACGATATTCTAGAAAACCACTAACTGACATATGGTCAGAACAAAACAAATACCAAATTTGGCTCGATGTAGAGGTTGCAGCAGCAGAAGCCATGGAAAAATTAGGTCAAATTCCAAAAGGTGTTTCATCAATTGTTAGAAGAAAAGCTAAAATAAACGTTAAAAGAATTCATCAAATTGAGAGTAAAGTTAAGCACGATGTTATAGCATTTTTAACATCTGTTACTGAAAAAGCAGGGATTAAAGCAAGATACCTTCACCAAGGTATGACCTCTTCTGATGTTTTAGATACCAGTTTAAATATTCAATTAGTTCAATCTGGTAAAATTTTACTCAGTGATATCGATCAAATTCTAAAAGTTTTAAAGAAACAAGCCAAAAAATATAAATACACTCCTTGCATGGGCAGAAGTCATGGAATTCACGCTGAACCTATAACTTTTGGTTTAAAATTAGCTTCATTTTATGAAGAGTTTAAGAGAAATAGAAAAAGATTAGTTGATGCAATTGATGAAATTTCAACATGCGCAATCTCTGGTGCTGTTGGCACATTTGCAAATATTAATCCTAATGTTGAAAAACATGTAGCAAAAAAACTTGGATTAAAAGTTGAGCCTATATCAACACAGGTAATACCAAGAGATAGGCATGCTTTTTATTTTTCAATTCTTGGAATTATTGCAGGATCAGTTGAAAGAGTTGCAATTGAGATTAGACATTTACAGAGAACTGAAGTTTATGAAGTTCAAGAGTTTTTTTCAAAAGATCAAAAAGGTTCATCTGCAATGCCTCATAAAAAAAATCCAATCCTAAGTGAAAATTTAACAGGTCTTGCAAGAATAGTTCGAAGTGCTGTAATCCCTGCTCTTGAAAATATTGCACTATGGCATGAAAGAGATATTTCTCACTCAAGTGTTGAAAGAAATATTGGTCCAGACGCAAATATTACCTTAGATTTTGCTTTAGCAAGACTAAGTAATATTTTAGATAAAATGATTGTCTATCCAAAAAAAATGATTGAAAATTTAAATATAACTAAGGGTTTAATTTTTTCACAAGAAGTAATGTTAGAGCTAACAAAATCAGGTTTAAGTAGAGAACAATCTTACAAAATGGTTCAAAATTATGCAAAAAAATGTTTTGCAGAAAATCTAAATTTATTTGATGTTATATCAGATGATAAATTCATAATGGCTAAAATTTCATCAAAAAGATTAAAAGCTATATTCAATTATTCATCGCATTTTAAAAACGTAGATTTAATTTTTAAAAGAGTATTCAAATAATGAAAAAAGGTAAAAAATTATACGAAGGCAAAGCTAAAATAATTTACGCAACATCTGATAAAAATTTGGTTATTCAATATTTCAAAGACGATGCAACTGCTTTTAATAATTTAAAAAAATCAACAATTGAAGGCAAAGGTGTTTTAAACAATAGAATTTCAGAACATATTTTATCAAACCTAACTCAAATTGGGATTAAAAATCATTTAGTAAAAAGACTAAATATGAGAGAACAAATTATCAAATTAGTTGAGATTATGCCTATTGAATTCATTGTTCGTAATGTTGCAACAGGCTCTATTACTAAAAGATTAGGTATCGAAGATGGAACAGTTTTAAAACAGCCACTATTAGAGTATTGCCTTAAAGATGATAAATTGGGTGATCCACTTATTGCTGAAGAACATATTTTAGCTTTTGATTGGGCTACAAAATCTGAATTAGAAAAAGTTAAAAAAATGATCCTTAGAATTAATGATTTTATGATTGGAATGTTTAGAGGAGTTGGGATTAAGCTAATTGATTTCAAACTTGAATTTGGAAGACTTAAAGAAAATGGGAAAAATGAGGTTATTCTGGCTGATGAAATTAGTCCTGACACTTGCAGATTATGGGACAGTATTACTGATAAAAAACTAGATAAAGATAGATTTCGTAAAGATTTAGGTGATTTAATACCCGCATATACTGAAGTTGCAAAAAGACTTGGTATATTGCATGAGCAATCAAATTTAAGTGCTGTTAATGTTACTAAATTAAGATCAGTTAAAAAAAGAAAATAATATGAAAATATCTGTAATTATAACTCTTAAAAAAGATGTTTTAGATCCTCAAGGTAAAGTTATCCATCAAACCCTGGATGGTATGGGGTTTGAAGGAATTAATGAAGTAAGACAAGGAAAATATTTTGAAATTAATACTAAAGAAGACGATAAGAAAAAAGCTGAAAAAAAAGTTGAAGAAATGTGTAAAAAACTTTTAGCAAACTTAGTAATAGAAGACTTTAAAATTATTGGATCACAATAATAAAAAATGCATTCATCCGTAATAACCTTTCCAGGATCCAATTGTGACAGAGATATGGATGTTGCTTTAAAAAAATTTGGCTTTAAAAATAAAATGGTTTGGCATGACGATGTTGAGCTGCCAAAAAGTGATTTAGTAGTTTTACCAGGTGGATTTTCATACGGGGATTACCTTAGATGTGGAAGTATGGCATCGAAATCAAAAATTATGAAATCGGTATTAAACTTTGCTCAAGGGGGTGGTAAGGTTATGGGAGTTTGTAATGGGTTTCAAATTTTAGTTGAGTCAGGTTTGTTGCCAGGAGTTCTGCTTAGAAATAAATACTTAGAGTTCATTTGTAAAAATGTTTTTGTAAAAGCTAACAATAAAGATAACTCTTATTTTAAAGATGATAAAAAAGACGTCTACGAGTTTCATATAGCTCATAATGAGGGAAATTACTTTTGCTCTAATGATCAAATTAAAGAAATTAATGACAATAACCAAATAGCTTTATTTTATTCTGATGAAAACGGAAATGTTAATGAACAATCTAATCCAAATGGTTCATTACAAAATATAGCTGGTATATTTAATAAACAAAAAAATGTTTTAGGAATGATGCCTCATCCAGAAAGAATGATAGACCCTGCTCTTTCAGGTGAAGATGGTTCAATTTTTTTTCAAAACTTAATTAATAATTTAAAATAATGATAGTTAACGAACAGCTTGCAATCGATCATGGTTTAAAAAAAGATGAATATAAAAAGATCTGTAATTTGTTAAAAAGAGTTCCCAATATTACTGAGCTTGGTATCTTCTCAGCAATGTGGAATGAGCATTGCTCTTATAAATCTTCAAGATTTCATCTTAAAAACTTACCTACTAAAGGAAAAAACGTAATTCAAGGTCCTGGTGAAAATGCTGGTGTTATTGATATTGGCGATGATGATGCAATAATATTTAAAATTGAAAGTCATAATCACCCTTCATTTATTGAACCTTATCAAGGTGCCGCAACGGGTGTTGGTGGAATTATGAGAGATGTCTTTACAATGGGAGCAAGACCAATAGCTAATTTAAACTCAATTCATTTTGGATCACCTCAACATAAAAAAACTAAAAATTTATTACGTGGAGTTGTTCACGGTATAGGTGGATATGGTAATTGCATGGGGGTTCCAACAATTGCTGGTCAAACTAGTTTTGACGAGTCTTATAATGGTAATATTTTAGTAAATGCTATGACCCTAGGTCATGTAAAAAAAGATAAAATTTTTTATTCAAAAGCTGCAGGTTTAGGAAAACCTGTGATTTATGTTGGTTCAAAAACAGGTCGAGATGGAATTCATGGTGCAAGCATGGCATCAGCTTCATTTGATGATAAAATTGAAGAAAAAAAACCTACTGTTCAAGTTGGAGATCCTTTTACAGAAAAACTATTATTAGAGGCTTGTTTAGAATTAATGGCAGGAGATTCGATTATTGCTATTCAGGATATGGGTGCTGCAGGATTAACTTCTTCAAGTATTGAAATGGCTTCAAAAGGAAATTTAGGAATTGAGATCAATTTAAATAAAGTTCCTTGTAGAGAAGCAAACATGTCCCCTTATGAAATTATGCTATCTGAAAGCCAAGAACGAATGCTTATTGTTTTAGAAAATGGGAAAGAAGAAATGGCAAAAAAAATATTTGATAAATGGAATTTAGATTTCGCTGTAATTGGTCAAACAACAAAAAGTAAAAAGATTGAACTTTATTTTAATGAAGAAAAGGTAGCAGATATTCCTGTTAACACATTGGTTGAAAACTCACCTATGTATGATCGAAAATGGAAAAAAGCTAAATTACCTAAAAAAATTAAAGTTGAGAAAGAACAATTTAAAACCTTAAAAATAAAAAATATTTTAAACAAAATATTATCTAATCCAAATGTGTGTAGCAAAGAGTGGATTTGGCAACAATACGATCATACTGTTATGGGAGATACTATTCAAAAACCTGGCGGAGATGCTGGTGTTGTTAGGGTTCATGGTACCAATAAAGCTGTTGCTGCATCTGTAGATTCATCTGCTGTATATTGTTGGGCTCACCCTTTAAGTGGAGGAAAGCAAATTGTTTGTGAAAGTTGGAGGAACTTAATTTCAGTTGGTGCTAAACCAATTGCTATTACTAATTGCTTAAATTTTGGTAGTCCTGAAAATGAAGAAAATATGGGTGAGTTTGTTGAATGTGTTCAAGGTTTAGGTGAAGCGAGTGCTTACTTAGAGTTTCCAGTAGTTTCTGGAAACGTTTCATTTTACAACCAAACTAAAGATATTGGGATTAAACCTACACCAGCAATTGGGGGGGTTGGTTTAATTAAAGATTACCAAAACATGGTTACAATGGATTTAAAAGAAGTTGGTAATATACTTTTAGTTATTGGTAAAACTGAGGGTCACTTGGATCAAAGTTTATTTGCAAGAGATATTCTAAATGAAAAAAATGGACCTCCTCCTGAAATTAATCTTTTTAATGAAAAAAATAATGGTGAAACAATTTTAAAGCTTATTGATAAAAAATTTATAAAATCTGCTCACGATGTTTCTTTAGGTGGAATAATTACTGCTCTTTCCAAAATGTGTATTAAAGGTAAAAAAGGTGCAACTCTTAAAAAATCTAATTACTTAATTAATAAATTTGAATACTTATTTGGTGAAGATCAGGGAAGATACATTATTGAAATTAGTAAAGATGATCTAGAAAATGCTACTAAAATACTTCAAGAAAACTCCGTACATTTTGATGAACTTGGGTTGGTAAATGAAGATAATTTAATAATTGACGATAAGACAAAAGTATCAATTGACGATTTGATTAAATCACATACAAATTGGCTAACGAACTACATGGAAAATTAAAATGGCAATGGATATAAAAGAAGTTGAAACACTCATTAAAGAAGCTTTACCAGATGCTATAATAGAAATTCAAGATCTTGCTGGAGATAGTAATCACTACTCAGCAACAATAACCTCTAAAGAGTTTTCAGGAAAAAGTAAAATTGAACAACACAAAATGGTATACAATTCTTTAAAAGGAAAAATGGGTAACGAACTTCATGCATTAGCAATTAAAACAAAGGAACAATAATGGACGATAGCACAAAAAATTTAATTCAAAGTCATATAGACACCAACGAAGTATGTTTATTTATGAAAGGAACACCAGATGCTCCTCAATGTGGATTTTCTATGGCTGTGTCAAATATGTTAAAAATTTTAGAAGTGAATTACAAAGGAATAAATGTTCTTGAATCTCAGTCTTTAAGAGAAGGTATAAAAGAGTTTAGTGACTGGCCTACTATTCCACAAGTTTACATTAAAGGTGAATTTGTTGGTGGCTGTGACATCGTTAAGGAAATGTATGAAAACGGTGAACTTAAAAAAGTCCTTGAGGATAAAAGAATTAATTTTAAAAAATAATTTATTACTTATAAATATAATCTCTAGTATTAGGAGTTGACATATAGTTCTTTGTTAGTTGGAACTGATAAACAACTTGGTCTCCCCACTTAAAAGCACTTTCACAGCTAGCTAAATAAAATTCCCACATCCTAAAAAATTTTTCATCAAACATATTAACTATTTGGATTTTATTTTTAATACAATTTTCTTTCCAGTGTCTAAGAGTGTGAGAATAATGCAATTTAAGAACCTCTATGTCAGATACTATTAATCCAGCTTTCTCAACAGGTGTTACCACCTCACTGAGACTAGGCGTATAACCACCTGGAAAAATATACTTAGTTATCCAGGGGTGTGGGTCTCTAGGAGGATTAACTGAGCCAATAGTGTGAACTAGTGAAACACCATCATCTTTAAGCAAATTATCAATTTTCTTAAAGAAATTTTTATAAAATTTCCTACCCACATGTTCAAACATTCCAACACTTACAATTCTATCAAACTTTTCGTCTAACTGACGGTAATCTATTAGCTTAAAGGTAACTTGATTTTCTAAATTAAGCTTTTTGGCTTTTTTAACACAGTAGTTAAACTGATTTTCGGATAGAGTAATTCCAGTAACTTCACAATTATTACTTTTTGCAATATCAATAGCTAAAGATCCCCAGCCACAACCTATATCAAGAACTTTTTGATTTGGCTTTATATTAAGTTTTTTTATTATATGTTGTATTTTATTATTTTGAGCATCTTCTAAAGTATCATTTTCATTTATAAAATATCCACAAGAGTATTGTTTTTTAGGATCTAAAAATAAACTATATAGTTCATCTGAGAGATCATAGTGATGTGCCACATTCATTTTTGATTTTTTTATAAAGTTAAAGTTTGTCAAATATCTATAAGAACCATAAAGCTTATTTATCAACATACTAAAAAAATTTAATTCACCTCTTCCTATATTCATAAGCGCTATATCTAAGAAATCAGTTAAACTTCCGTTTTCAATTTGTATATCTCCATTAGAATAAGCTTCACCAAAATATAAATCTGGCCTAAAAAATAATTTATAATGGAGTTTTTTATCTAATATTTTAACTGTGATTGGCTTATTGTTTTTCGGTGTGCCTATAATATATTTATTTGAATTTGCATCAATTAAAAGAAAACCATCTTTCTGGAACAATTTATTTAGATATCTTGCCAGTTGCATTTAAAATCTCATAAAAATTTTATTTATAAGAAAAAATATATAATGAATTTATGTAAAATTCACTCAGGATTAATCCACAATTTTATTGAAATTTTAAGAACAATATTAAAAGAATTTTTTAAAAAAAAGAATATTTATTATCTAGAGTAATATTCAATTACTAAATTAGGTTCCATTACTACTGGGTAAGGAACTTCGTCGAACTTAGGCGTTCTAACAAATGTAACTTTTTTATTTTTTTCATCTAAATTAATGTATTCAGGAGTTTCTCTTTCTTTGCTAGCTAGAGCAATATCAATTATAGCTAACTGTTTAGATTTATCTCTAATTTCAATTATGTCTTCTTCTTTAACAACGTAACTTCCAATGTTAACTTTTTTACCATTAACTCTTACGTGACCATGGTTAATAAGTTGTCTCGCTGAAAATACTGTTGTTGAAAATCTTGCTCTATAAACAACAGAATCTAATCTTCTTTCAAGCAAACCAATTAAATTTTCACCCGTATCCCCTTTTAACATGGTAGCTTTTTTATAAATATTTCTGAATTGTCTTTCGTTAATGTTACCGTAGTAACCTTTTAATTTTTGTTTAGCTTGTAGCTGAATTCCGTAATCAGAAGGTTTTCCTTTTCTACCTTGTCCGTGTTGTCCTGGACCATAATCTCTTTTATTAAAAGGACTTTTAGGTCTACCCCATAGGTTAATTTTTAACCTTCTATCTATTTTATGTTTAGCGCTTATTCTTTTTGTCATTTGATAGGTGGGTTTATAAACTTACTCATTATTTTGTCAATCAACCTTTTTTGGACAAACTTGCAAATACACTGGATAAAATACGTGTTTCTTTCTCAGAAAGCTCCATTTTAGAAAAAATACTTCTTAAGTTTTCAAGCATAATAGGTCTCTTCTCCAAGGGTTTGAAAAAGTGTTTTTCCTCTAGTTTTTTGATGCACAAGTTAGTCATAGCTTGAATATCCTTTTTGCTAGCGACAGTTACTTTTTTTGATTTAGAATATTTTGCACCCTTTAAATTAATGATGCTTGCTACTGTATGAGCAATAATAATAACACTGTGAGACAGGTTTAAAGATTTAAAATTGGGGTTAGTTGGGATTTGCATAGTGTAATTAGCATAACTGATCTCATTATTAGATAAGCCAGAGGCTTCAGAGCCAAATAAAAAAGCTATCTTTTTATTAAAATCAATTTTTTTTAAATCATCTAAATTAATATGTTTAATATTTTTATTTCTAAATCTTGCAGATGTTGCAATAACGTAATCTACTTTTTTTACAGCAGATTCTAAAGTTTCATGTACTTTGGCATTAATAATTAGATCTTTTGCACCAACTGAAGTTGCTAAAATTTTATCATTTGGAAAAATTGGTTTTGGCTTAACAATAACTAGTTTTTTAAAGTTAAAGTTTTTAAGAGCTCTCGCACAAGCTCCAATATTTTCAGATAATTGAGGTTGATGTAAGATAAATGATATATTGCTAAAAGACATTAAAGACTTGCTGGAGCTTTATCTTTAAATAATTTATAATCTAAACTATCAACCAATGCTTTAAATGAAGCATCAATTATATTTGCTGAAACACCAATGGTGAACCAATTTTTGCCTTTTGAGTCTGTGCTTTCTATTGAAACTCTAGTGATTGCCTCAGTACCTGTATTTAAAATTCTAACTTTGTAATCAACTAATTTTAAATCTTTTAAATATTTAGAGTATTTGTTTAACCGATCTACATTTTGTCTAATAGCATTATCTAGTGCATTAACAGGACCATTTCCTTCACCGGTACACATAATTTTTTCACCATCAACTTCAAGCTGAGCTTTTGCAGAAGAAACAATTGTGCCTGATGAATCTTTTTTAACAGAAACATCATATTCTTTAATCAATATATACCTTGGTATTTTGCTAATAATCCTTCTGGCCAATAATTCAAAAGATGCGTCAGCACCATCATAACTATAACCTATAAATTCTCTATCTTTTACTTCATCTAAAAGTTTTTTAATTTTAGGGTCACTCTCCTCTATTTCTATACCAATAGTTTTTAATCTTGAGATTATATTGGATTTTCCAGATTGATCTGAAACTACTATGTTTCGAGAATTTCCAACTTCTACTGGATCAATATGTTCGTAAGTTTTTGGATCTTTTTGAACCGCTGATACATGAAGGCCACCTTTATGAGAAAAAGCAGCAGCACCAACGTATGGAAGATGTTTGTTAGGTTTTCTATTTAAAATCTCATCTAACAATCTAGAGCATTCTGTTAATTTTTTAATATTGTCTGGTTTAATTTTTAATTCAAAATTAGTTGCAAAATCTTCTTTTAAAAAAAAAGTAGGGATTAGTGACATTAAATTAGCATTACCACACCTTTCACCTAAACCATTAATGGTTCCTTGCACCTGTCTAACTCCAGCCCAAACTGCAGCTAAAGAATTCGCAACTGCATTACCCGTATCATTGTGTGCATGTATCCCTAAATTTTTTCTAGGTATAGTTTTAGAAACTTCTGTAACTATTTTTGTAATTTCATGAGGTAAGGTTCCACCATTAGTGTCACATAAAACAATCCACCTTGCTCCCTCATCAAATGCTACTTTAAGACATGATAAAGCATAATTTGGATTGGCTTTGTATCCATCAAAGAAATGTTCTGCATCAAACATGAATTCTTTATTCATTTTAACAAAGTGTTTTGCTGTCTCTTTAATGTTTTCTAAGTTTTCTTCATTAGAAATACCAAGTGCTATATCAACATGAAAATCCCATGATTTTCCTACAATACAAACTGCCGGTGTGTTTGAGTTTAAAAGCGCTGATAGTCCAGGATCATTATCGGCACTGCGACCAGTTCTTTTGGTCATACCAAAAGATGTTAGTTTAGCATTATTAAATGAATGTTTTTTTTGAAAAAATTCAGTATCTGTAGGATTTGCACCTGGCCACCCACCCTCAATATAATCAACACCTAAATTATCTAAAGCTGAGGCAATTTTTAATTTATCATCTACAGAAAAGTCTACACCTTGTGTTTGTGCACCATCTCTTAGTGTTGTATCAAATATAAAAAGTTGTTCTTTGCTCATTTTAGTTTCCAAATTGTTTTACCATCTTTGTCTTCTATTAAAACCCCTTTATCTAAAAGCTTATTTCTAATGATATCAGCTTCTTTATAATTCTTATCTTCTCTTGCTTTGTTTCTAAGTGAAATCATTTCTAAAATGTCATCTTCATTAATGGATGATTTTTTCTTTTTAAATTCAATCCACTCTTCTTTTGTTTTATTTAAAATACCAATAAAATTACAAGCTAATACAAATAAACTTTTCTCTTCATTTCCTCCTTTTAAGGCCTTATCATAAAGTTGATGTAACTTTGCAATGTAGCCAGGTGTATTCAAATCATCGTATAATGGAGACAAAATATCTTCATCTAAAACTATTTTGTCTTTTGGGGGTAAATAAACTTCATACCATTTATCAATAGTATTTTTGCAATCTTCTAAGAGCTTTTCGTTCCAGTCTAATGGTTGTTTGTAGTGAGCACTCATAAGAGCAAGTTTTAAAACTTGTCCGTCAACATTATCTTTAAAATCTTTAATCTTAAGTATGTTGCCAGTTGATTTAGCCATTTTTTCATTGGACATAGTAATAAATGCGTTATGGATCCAATAATTTGCAAAAACTTTACTATCATTCGCACATCTTGATTGTGCAATTTCATTTTCGTGATGTGGAAAAATTAAATCAATTCCACCTCCGTGAATATCGAATACGTTACCTAGATATTTTTTAGACATTGCAGAACATTCTAAATGCCAACCAGGTCTTCCTTTACCCCAAGGAGAATCCCAAGAAGGTTCATCATCCTTAGAGGGTTTCCATAATACAAAGTCTTCTGATTTTTTTTTATTCTCTGAAACTTCAACTCTAGATCCTGCAATTAAATCTTCTAATTTTTTATTCGATAGCTTTCCATAATCATCAAATTTGCTAACTTCAAAATAAACATGGTCGTTTGCATCATAGGCAAAATTTTTTTCTATTAAAGTTGATATCATTTTAATCATGAGATCAATATGATCTGTAGCTTTTGGCTGTTGGGTTGGATTATCTAAATTTAAGTAATTACAATCATCATTAAAATCTTTAATAACATTGTTTGTTAATTCAGATATTGAAAGATTTTTTTCTTTTGCTGATTTAATTATCTTATCATCAACATCTGTAATATTTCTTATATAATTTATTTTATCATGACCATATTTTGATTTTAAAACTTTGAACAAAATATCAAAAATAACAAGAGGTCTAGCATTACCTATGTGTGGGTTGTCATAAACAGTTGGACCACAAACATACATTCCAATGTTTTCTTTATTTATTGGAACAAATTTTTCTTTTTTATTATTTAGATTGTTTGTTAAAAAAATATCCATGTTCATTATCTTAGAATTATACTTTAATTATAGATTTGTGAATCTATAAGATTAGTTGGGAATCTTGCAAACTGGGATTGGTTCCATTTTATGCAAGTTCATCTTTCTTATTTTTTCGTATTTTTCACGATTTATTGAATTAACATTGTTCATAGCTTCTTCTAATTCCTCGTATTTAAGACCTAACTGACCTTCATCAGTTCTGCCATCATCCCATAATCCATCTGTTGGAGCAGCATCAATTATCTCTTGAAGTATATTAATAGATTTACCTATTTCCCATACTTCTGATTTATTACAATCAGCAATAGGAGATATATCAACTCCACCATCTCCATATTTTGTATAAAACCCTACCCCAAAATCCTCAACTTTATTTCCAGTACCAACTACAATACCTTTGTTTGCAGCTGCTACTTGATAAAGAGTGGTCATTCTAATTCTAGCTCTAGAATTTGCCATACCAAGCTCACTATCAAAATTAGATAACGTACTCACAAACGTTTCAAATAATTTATCTAAATTTATTGTGTGTGCTTCAACATTATCAAAATTTTTAACAAGCCATTCTTGGTGTTTTAAACTTAAATCATGCTGTGATGATTTTTGTTTAATAGGCATTGATAAAACAATTGTTTTAATACCTGTCATTGCGCTCAATGTGCTTGATACAGAAGAATCTATTCCTCCAGAAATTCCAATAATTAAAGATTGTGCCTTACTTGGCATCTTGTTCACATAATCTTTAATCCAATTGCTTATAAATTGTGCTTTTTCTAAAGGTTTCATTTCCTAAAATTTAAACGAAATTGTGTTTAATACAATGCTTTAAGATGCCGCTTTAATATTTTTTTTAGAATAAGCAGCATTTTTTTTAATCTCATCAGAAATTAAAAAAGCTAACTCTAACGCTTGGTTAGCATTAAGTCTTGGATCACAATGAGTATGGTAACGGCTAGATAAATCTTGGTCAGATATTTTCTGAGCACCACCTGTGCATTCCGTAACATTTTGACCGGTCATTTCAATGTGTAATCCGCCTGCATAACTTCCTTCACTTTGGTGGCATTCAAAAACATTTTTTACTTCTTTGACAACACTATTAAAGGGTCTTGTTTTAAATCCAGTTGTAGCTTTAATTGTATTTCCATGACAAGGGTCACATGACCATATTACATTTAAACCTTCTTTTTTGATTGCTCTAATTAATTTTGGTAAAAATTTAGAAACATTTTCATGGCCAAATCTAGAAATTAAAGTTATTTTACCTTTTTCATTATTTGGATTAATTTTATTACAAAGGTTTATCAAGTCTTCAGCTTTTAATGTTGGTCCACATTTAATTCCAATTGGATTTTCAATTCCTCTACAAAACTCAACATGTCCACCATCTAGTTGTCTTGTTCTATCTCCTATCCAAACAAAGTGAGCTGAGGTATCATGATATTCACCTGTTGTTGAATCTACTCTCGTCATTGCTTGTTCAAAAGGAAGTAATAAAGCTTCATGTGAAGTCCAAAAATTTACTGTTTTTAATCTTCTATTAAAGTCAGAATTAATTCCGCAAGCATCCATAAATGCTAGGGCATCTGCAATTCTGTCTTCTAAATCTTTAAATTTTTTAGCAGCAGGTGTATTTTTAATAAACCCTAAGTTCCAAGTATGTACTTTTTTAAGATCTGCAAAACCTCCATGAGAGAAAGCTCTTATAAGGTTAAGCGTTGATGCTGATTGAGAATAAGCTTTAAAAAGTCTTTTTGGATCAGGAACTCTTGATTTTTCATTAAATTCCATTCCATTAATATTATCACCTAGGTAACTAGGCAGTTCAACACCATCAATACTTTCAACAGGGGAACTTCTTGGTTTTGAAAACTGTCCAGCAATTCTTCCCAGTTTAATAACTGGTAATGATGCCGAATAAGTAAGCACTAACGACATTTGCAGTATCAGTTTAAATGTATCTCTAATGTTATCAGGATGAAATTCTGCAAAACTTTCCGCACAATCTCCACCTTGTAATAAAAAAGCTTTTCCATCGACAACATCAGCTAATTGTTCTTTTAAATGTCTCGTCTCACCAGCAAAAACTAATGGTGGGAAATCTTTAATTTTACTTAAAACACCATCCAATTCTTTTTGATCAGGATATTCAGGAATGTGTTTTACAGGATAATTTCTCCAGCTATTTATTTTCCAATTTTTCATATTCAACCTAGGGGTGTTGTAACAGAGTTTAATTATTATTCAACTGTGACTGATTTTGCTAAATTTCTAGGTTTATCAATGTCATACCCTTTTTTAAGAGCTGAATAATAAGCTAATTTTTGCAATGGAACAGTTAATAAAAAAGGCAACAAGTCATCATTGGCACTTTCAACTAATACAGTTTCCCAAATATTTTCTGAAAAAACTTCGTCTTTGCTCTTGTTAGTAATCAATAAAACTTTAGCCCCTCTTGCTATTACTTCCTGCATATTAGAAATTGTTTTTTTATAATAATTATCCCTTGGTGCTAAGACAACAACTGGCATTCCATCTTCAATTAAAGCTAATGGACCATGTTTCATCTCACCTGCAGGGTATCCTTCAGCATGAACGTAAGCTAATTCCTTTAATTTTAACGCCCCTTCTAATGCAATTGGGTAAGAAAAACCTCTCCCTAAAAACATCGAACCTTTTGCATCAGTAAATGAACTTGAAACTGTCTGGATTTTACTCTCTGTAAGTAAAGTTTGCTCAACTAACTTAGGTAATAACTTTAAGTCTTTAATTTTGTTTAAATATAAATCTTTATCCAAGTCTTTTCTTAAAATTCCTAATTTTAATACCAAAATATATAAAACCAACATTTGACCCATAAAAGCTTTTGTGGATGCAACACCAATTTCTTGCCCACAATGAATAGGTAAAACAAAGTTAGAGTCCCTTGCAATAGAGCTTTCTATAACATTAACTACACTGCAAGTTTTCATGTTATTTTTATTACATAAATCTAGAGCCGCATAAGTATCTGCTGTTTCACCAGACTGAGAAACAAAAATATATAAATTATCATCTTTAAATCTATTTTTTCGGTATCTAAACTCAGATGCAATATCAATTGTTACATCAAATGTAGTATTTTCTTCAAACCAATATTTTGCCATTAAGCAAGAGTGATAAGCTGTACCACAGCCAATTAAAGTAACTGAAGAAATTTCCTTAATATTCCAGGGAAAATTGTAGATGTTGATATCATTGTTAATTTTATCAATATACTCATTTATACAATTCTTTAATGTTGTAGGCTGTTCTTCAATCTCTTTAGCCATAAAGTGTTTAAAATCACCTTTGTCATAATCCTGCTCTTTTGAAGATAATTCTAAAACTTTTTTATTAACCTTTAAGCCCTCTTCATCAAAAAACTCAACTTGGTCTTTTTTTATAATGCAAAACTCTCCATCATTTAAATATGAAATTTTATTAGTCATAGACTTTAAAGCGTAAGAATCTGAGCCTAAATAATTTTCATTAGGACCATAACCAACTGCAAGTGGTGAGCCTCTTCTTGCACCTACTATAAGATCAGGTTGATCTTTAAAGATTATACCTAAAGCAAAACTTCCATGTAATTGTTTAAGGGTTTTAATAATTGCCTCTTTTAAATCTAGTTCTTTTAAATATTCTGTTATTAAATGAACAATTACTTCAGTATCTGTCTGAGATTTAAATACATGACCCTTGTTTATTAAATGCTTTTTTAAAAGTGTAGAATTTTCAATAATCCCATTATGTACAACCGATACACTCTCTGAAGAATGAGGATGTGCATTAATAGTATTTGGAATACCGTGCGTTGCCCATCTAACATGCCCAATTCCAATAGGGCCTGACATATTCTTAACAGCAAGGTTTTTTTCTAAAATATCAACTCTACCTTCTGATTTTGCTTCACTTACAATTCCATTTGATAGTGTGGCAATTCCTGCAGAGTCGTATCCTCTATATTCTAATTTTCTAAGAGAATTAATAATTGTAGATGAAACCGGTTTATTACTAGCTATACCTATTATTCCACACATTTTATTTCGTTCTTCTTTTATAGTTTTTAACTTCTGTTTGAGCGCTTCTAGTTAAAGCTAATGAATTTTTTTTAACTTTCTTTGTGATAACTGATCCTGCCCCAACAATACTATTTTTTTCAAGAGTAATTGGTGCAACTAATGATGAGTTAGATCCTATAAATACATTATCTCTAATTTTTGTTTTACTTTTTTTAACCCCATCATAATTGCAGGTAATTGTACCAGCTCCAACATTTACACCTTTGCCCAATTCACTATCACCAATATAGGATAAATGATTAATTTTTGATTTTTTTCCGACTGTACTTTTCTTAACTTCTACAAAATTTCCAATTTTAGACCCTTCTTCAAGAATAGTTCCTGGTCTTAATCGTGCATAAGGTCCAACTTCAACTTTATTTTTTATTTTACAATCTTCTAAATGTGAAAATGAATTGATAGTTACATTATTTCCAATTTTAACTTTTGGCCCAATGACAACATATGGATTAATAGTAACGTTTTTTCCAATCTTTGTATCTTTTGAAAAAAAAATAGTTTCAGGACCAATCATCTTTACACCAGACTTGATAAAAAATTTACGAAGTTTTTCTTGTTCAATATTAGAATTTATTTGTTTCATCTGGAAATATTTTTATATTAAGTGTATAGATAGCTTAATTCACAATTTATTTCTTAAAAATACTTTATTAATGACTCAAAAATACTCAATATTATTCGACCTAGATGGAACATTAGTCGATACCGCACCTGATTTAATGAATGCTCATAATCATGTAATGAGAAAATATGGTTATCCAACAAAATCTACTGCTGACATTAGAAATTTAGTGGGTCAAGGAGCTGGTGCGATGATTGGTAGATCTATATGGGGACAAGCAAAAAAAGAGTTTGGTAAAATTGATGATCAAAAAATTAAAGCTGAAATGGTAAAAGATTTTGTTAATTTTTATGGAAAAAATATTATTAAAGAAAGCACACTTATTAATGGGGTAAAAGAATTTTTAAAATGGTGTAAAGAAAAAGAAATTTCAATGGCAGTTTGTACCAATAAACAAGAACACCTAGCAATTGATCTTTTAAAAAAGATTGGAATTTATGATTACTTTGAGTACGTTGCAGGTTCAGATACGTTTGATTATTGCAAACCTGATCCTAGACACATAACAAGTATTATTGAAATCATCGGGGGTGATGTAAAAAAATCTCTAATGTTTGGGGATAGTGAAACTGATGCAAATGCAGCAAAGGCTGCCTCTGTTCCTGTTATTTTATTAGAAAATGGTTATACAGAAAAAAATTCTAATGAAATTTACCATAATCATTTAATAAAAGACTTTATTGGTGTTGAAAAAATAGTTTCAACTTACTTAAAAGATTGATTTAATTTTTTTTCTTACTATTAATAGGTTTGCACAATTAAGGAGGCCTAATGATTTCACATAAAGTTAAAGTTTACCCATCAAAAATTGATTTACCTAAAAAAAATCAATTAGCATGGAAAATTGCTGAAATAGCCTCTGATAATGCAAAGTTAGATAAAGCTGCCATTGAGATGGTTATCAATAGAATAATTGATAATGCTTCAGTTGCCATTGCTTCTTTAAATAGAAAAGCGGTTATCTCTTCAAGAGAAATGGCCCTAAAACATCCTAGAAAAAATGGTGCGAATTTATTTGGTATTGATTCAAAATTAAAATTTGATTGTGAATGGGCTGCTTGGTCAAATGGAACAGCTGTTAGAGAACTTGATTTTCATGATACTTTTTTAGCAGAAGATTACAGTCATCCTGGAGATAACATTCCACCCATTTTAAGTGTTGCACAACAAACTAAAAAAAGTGGACTAGATTTGTTAAGAGGAATTATCACAGGTTATGAAGTTCAAGTTAATTTAGTTAAGGGAATTTGTTTACATAAACATAAAATAGATCACATAGCACACTTAGGACCAAGTGTTGCAGCAGGTTTAGGTACGATGTTAAAGCTTAACACTGAAACAATTTATCAAGCAGTTCAACAAGCTCTACATACAACAGTTTCAACAAGACAATCTAGAAAAGGTGAAATCTCTAGTTGGAAAGCTTACGCTCCTGCTCATGCTGGTAAACTTGCAATCGAAGCAGTTGATAGAGCAATGCGTGGTGAAGGTGCACCAAGTCCTATTTATGAAGGAGAAGACAGTGTTATAGCTAGAATATTAGATGGCAAGAAAGCTTTATACAATGTTCCTCTGCCTAAGAAAAAAGAATCTAAGAAAGCGATACTTGAGACCTATACAAAAGAATATTCAGCTGAGTATCAGTCTCAAGCACTAATAGATATTGCTAAAAAACTTAATAAGAAAATTCCTAATTTAAATCAAATAAAAAAAATTGATATTCACACAAGTCATCACACTCATTACGTAATTGGAACTGGTGCAAATGATCCACAAAAAATGGATCCAAATGCAAGTAGAGAAACACTTGATCACTCTATTATGTACATTTTTGCAGTAGCACTTGAGGATGCTGATTGGCACCATGTTAAATCATATACTAAACAAAGAGCTAATAGAAAAAGCACTATAAAAATTTGGAAATCAATTACGACGTTTGAAGATAAAAAATGGACTAAAAAATATCACGATCCTAATCCAAAAAATAAATCATTTGGTGCAAGAGTTGTAGTTACTTTAAATAATGGTAAAAAAATTACAGAACAATTAGATAGAGCAGATGCTCATCCATATGGAGCACGTCCGTTTAAAAGACAAAATTATATAAATAAGTTTTTAACGTTAACAGACGGTATCTTAGATAAAAAAGAGAGTGCACGTTTCTTAAAAATTGTTCAAAATCTTAAAAACCTGAAAGCTGGAGAGTTAAATAAATTAAACATCCAGGTTAAAAGAAGTCAGATAAAGAAAAATACGAAACAAGGAATTTTTTAATGCATTTTGTAGAAAAAGAGCCCAGTCAAAAAAGAGCTGACTTTGTTAGTAAACTAAAATCAAATAAAATTTTAAGAGTTCCTGGTGCTTATAACCCACTAACAGCAAAACTAATTGAAGAAATTGGGTATGATGCAGTTTATGTATCAGGTGGAGTTATGGCTAATGATTTAGGATTTCCAGATATTGGTTTAACTACGCTGCAAGATGTTAGTACTAGATCTTATTTAATATCTAGAGTTACAAGTTTACCTACCATCGTTGATATCGACACTGGCTTTAAGTCTTGTGAAGAAACTATTAAAACTTTTGAAGAATTTGGGGTGTCAGCAGTTCACTTAGAAGATCAAGTAGAACGAAAAAGATGTGGTCACTTAGATAACAAAGAATTAATTTCAACAGAAGCAATGGTTAAAAAAATTAAAGAATGTGTAGCCGCAAAACAAGATGAAAATTTTAAGATTATAGCAAGATCTGATGCTAAAGGAGTTGAGGGAATAGATAAGATGATTGATAGATGTAAGGCATATATTGATGCTGGAGCTGAAATTATTTTCCCAGAAGCTTTACAGGATGAAAAAGATTTTGAAAAAGTTAGAAAAGAACTGTCCTGTTACTTGTTAGCGAATATGACAGAATTTGGAAAATCTAAGTTATTCAATTACAAAGAATTAGAAAATTTTGGATATAATATTGTGATTTATCCAGTAACCACACAAAGATTGGCTATGAAAAATGTTGAAGATGGTCTTAGAGACATTTTTGTGAATGGACATCAGAACAACATTATTGATAAAATGCAAACTAGAAAAAGACTTTACGAATTAGTAGAATATGAAAAGTACAATTCGTTAGATGAAAAAATTTATAACTTTAGTACGGAAGGACATGAATAATGAGTGATGATATTAAAAAAGGTTTACTAGGGATAGTTGTTGATGAAACAGAAATTTCAAAAGTTATGCCAGAAATCAACTCTCTTACTTATAGAGGTTATGCAGCTCAAGATTTATGTGCAAGATGTGATTTTGAAGAAGTTGCTTACTTAATTTTAAATAAAGAATTACCTAATAAAAAACAATTAAAAGAATTTAAGAAAGAATTATCTAAAGAAATAACTTTATCAAAAAATTTATTAAATATTTTAAAACAAATTCCTAAAAATTCTCATCCAATGGATGTTGCAAGAACTGCGGTTAGTGTGATGGGTCTTGAAGACAAAGAAACTAGAGACAACTCACCAAAAGCAAATTTAAGAAAAGCAATTAGAATTCTTGCAAAAACACCTACTGCCTTAGCAGCTTTTTACAGACTTAGAAAAGGAAAAAAAATTATAGCTCCAAAGAAAAATCTTACTTTTTCTGAAAACTTTTTCCATATGTGTTTTGGAAAAGTTCCAAATAAAGAAATCGTTAAAGCTTTTGATGTATCACTAATTTTATACGCTGAGCATAGTTTTAACGTATCAACTTTTACAGCAAGAACTATTACCAGTAGCTTATCTGATATTCATGGAGCAATAACAGGTGCGATCGCAAGTTTAAAGGGTCCTCTTCATGGGGGTGCTAATGAAGAGGTTATGCACATGATGAAGAAAATTAAAAAACCTGAGAACGCTTTAAAATGGATTAACAATGCTTTAAAAAATAAAGATGTGGTAATGGGTTTTGGTCACAGAGTTTATAAAAGTGGAGACTCTAGAGTTCCAACAATGAGAGAATATTTTAAAAGAGTAGCAATTATTAAAAAAGATAAAACTTTTGAAAAAATTTACGACATTGTTGAAAAAGTTATGATTAAAGAAAAAAATATTTATCCAAATGTTGATTACCCAACAGGTCCAACTTACCATTTAATGGGATTTGATACCGATTTCTTTACACCTATATTTGTAATTTCAAGAATTACCGGTTGGTCAGCACATATTATGGAGCAACATGCTGCTAATAAATTAATTAGACCTCTTGCAAGTTATAAAGGTAGTAAGCACAGAAAAGTAATACAACTTAACCAAAGATAATTAATTTTTTTCTATTTTAGCAAATCTTTCAAAAATAATTTCTGATTTAAGATTGTTATTATTAACAAATTCATCTATGGCTTGTTTGACCCCTGGTGCTTGACTTAAGTTGTAGTCATCACAAAGAATGGTTCCATTATTATCTAGAACTGGTTTTGAATAATGAAGGTCATTTTTAACCGTCTCATAAGCATGTCCTCCATCTAAAAAGACATAGTCAATTTGAGATATATCCATTTTTTTTAAAAGTAAATTTGAATTCCCTTTAATTAAATGAATATTTTCTTTAAATTTTTTTAAAAGATAGGTTACCGCATCAACTGAGTATGGATCTTTTCTTAAGATATATTTAAAATATATTTGCTTTAAGGGATTATTAAACCTAGTGTTTGGTATAACTTCATTAGCATTTTCAGCACTTTCACCAAACAAATCTAATCCTATATATTTGAAATCACTTCCATGAATGCTGTGTAATAACTCACAAACATTTCGTGCAGTAACACCATGAAACACACCAATCTCAAGGAAATTTTTAGGTTTCTTGGAGGCTATTTCATTAAGAAAATGCTCTCCAATACCTTCTTGTTTAAGGCTAGTTTTTCTAAAATATTTCTTATATTTCAAAAGATTAACTAAAAGCTTCTGTCCAAGTTCCTTGAGTTGCTGCTTTAGAATATTCAGTTGAACGACCTTCAAAGAAGTTCATATGTTCAACCGCATTCAACATAGAATCTAACCAAGTAAGTGGGTTCTTGTCCACATCATAAATTGGCTCTAATCCAAGCTGAGATAATCTTCTATTAGCAATAAATCTTATATAAAGTTTTACATCTTGTGCTGTAAGACCTTGCATAGGACCCATTTCAAAAGCTAAATCAATGAAAGCATCTTCATGCTCAATGATTGTTCTACATGCTTTGTAAAGTTCTGCTTTTAATTCAGGAGTCCAGATTTCTGGGTTCTCATGAATGAACTCTTTAAACAATCTAATCATAGAATTACAGTGCAACGTTTCATCTCTTACTGACCAAGTAACAATTTGGCCCATCCCTTTCATTTTATTATGTCTTGGGAAGTTAAGTAAGATTGCAAAACTTGCAAATAATTGTAAGCCTTCAGTGAACGCACTAAATACAGCTACCGTTAATGCAATATCTTTTTTTGAACTCATGTCAAAATTTTGCATGTAGTCGTATTTATCTTTCATCTCTTTATATTTCATGAACGCAGAATATTCAGACTCAGGCATTCCAATCGTATCAAGTAAATGAGAGTAAGCAGCGATGTGAACTGTTTCCATTGAAGCAAAAGCAGTCATCATCATTAAAACTTCTGTAGGTTTGAATACAGTTGTATAATGTCTTAAATAACAATTTTGTACTTCAACATCAGCTTGAGTAAAAAATCTAAAAATTTGTGTTAATAAATTTTTTTCAGATTGAGTTAAATTTTTCTGCCAATCTCTAACATCATCACCAAGAGGCACTTCCTCTGGTAACCAATGAATTCTTTGTTGAGTTAACCAAGCATCATAACACCATGGATATCTAAAAGGTTTGTAAACTGGGTTTTCAACTAGTAGTCCCATTTTTTGGGGTTTAACTATTTCCTCTTTTGGTGGTTGAATAATTTTAGTATTCATTTTTTCTACTGACATGATAGGCACTCCTCGTATTCTGGTTGTTCAGTTGTTTGTGGTTTTGATTTGTAAACATTTGCGTTAACATCTGTCGCTTTAGTGTCATTAACATTTTCCGCACGTTGAATTGATTTTGATCTACAGTAATAAAGGCTCTTTAAACCTTTTTTCCAAGCATCAAAATGAATTTTGTGTAATTCTCTTTTGTGAATATCAGCTGGCACGAATAAGTTAATTGATTGAGCTTGAGAAATATACGGCGTTCTATCTCCACTTAATTCAATAATCCATTTTTGATCCAATTCAAAAGCAGTTTTGAAAACATCTTTTTCTAAATCAGTTAAAAAATCTAAATGAGAAACGGATCCTTGATTTGTTGTAATACCCGACCAAACATCATCAGTATTTTTCCCATGTTTTTCTAATAATTCTACTAAGTATCTATTTCTAACATTAAATGATCCAGATAAAGTTTTGTGCGTGTAACTATTTGCTGCAACTGGCTCTACTCCGGGGGATGCTCCACCACAGATAATAGAAATAGAAGCTGTTGGTGCAATCGCAGTTTTGTTAGAAAATCTTTCATTATAACCATAGTCAGCAGCATCAGGACAAGCTCCTCTTTCATCAGCTAAATCTTTTGAGGCTTGATCAACATGTTCTTGAATATGTTTGAATATTTTTTTATTCCAAGCTTTGCTCATAACTGACTCAAGTGGAATACTATGTTTTTGTAAATAAGAATGGAAACCCATAACACCTAGGCCAACACTTCTTTCTTTTTCAGCAGAATATTTTGCATCATCAAATTGCTCTGGAGCTCTTTCAATAAAATCTGTTAATACATTATCTAAAAATCTCATAACATCATTGATCATAACGTTATCGTCTTTCCACTCATCATACTTTTCTAAGTTTAAAGATGATAAACAACAAACAGCAGTTCTATCTCTGCCATTTTTATCTATTCCAGTAGGTAATGTGATCTCACTACAAAGATTAGAAGTTTTAACAGTTAGATTTGCTAACTTATGGTGTTGTGGAATTTGTCTGTTAACAGTATCGATATAGATAATATAAGGTTCACCCGTTTCAATTCTTGCAGTTAATAATCTAATCCATAAATTTCTTGCAGAGATCGTTTGTTGCACAGTTCCATCAGCAGGACTTTTTAGTGCCCACTGTTCATCTGTTTCAACCGCTCTCATAAATGCATCGGATACTAAAACGCCATGATGAAGATTTAATGCTTTTCTATTTGGATCACCACCTGTGGGTCTTCTCATTTCAATAAATTCTTCAATTTCAGGATGCTCAATTGGAAGATAACACGCAGCTGATCCTCTTCTTAATGAACCTTGGCTAATTGCCATTGTTAACGAGTCCATTACTTTAATGAAAGGAATTATTCCTGATGTCTTTCCAACTTTACCAATTTTTTCTCCAATAGATCTAAGGTTACCCCAGTAACTTCCGATCCCACCACCTTTAGCAGCTAACCAAACGTTCTCACTCCATAGATCAAGTATTCCATTTAAGCTGTCTGATGCTTCATTTAAAAAACATGAAATTGGTAAACCTCTTTTAGTTCCTCCATTTGATAAAACTGGAGTTGCTGGCATGAACCACAAATTACTGATGTAGTTATAAATTCTTTGTGCATGTAAATTGTCATCTGCATATGAACTTGCAACACGAGCAAACAAATCTTGATAAGATTCATTATGACCCAAATATCTATCTTTTAAAGTTGCTCTACCAAAGTCTGTTAATTTATTGTCTCTTGATCTATCAATTTTAATAATGATACCTTTTTCATTTTGAAAAAGTTCAGTGTCATTGCTAAGTGAAAATAAATCTGGTCCTTTATTTTTTGAAAGTTCGCTATTATCTGGGCTATATTCGGAGACAGCTTTCTTGAGTGCCTGTGATAGAATTTTGTTCATATTTTAAGTTTATTTTAGTTTTTTTAACAAAACAACTATATGTTGTATGCTGAAAGCATTGATACACCATATAAATCATTATTCAACAGAACGTTTATAGAACATAGAAAAAAAATATCAATAAAAAAATTAAATTGATTGTAGAAACATAAGCAATGACAACAGAATTAAAAATAGATCCATATGGCTTCAGGGAGTATGACGCGAGGTGGTTGTATGAGAAGGACATAAACAGAATCGGAATAGAGAATCTAGGCAAAGGTTTAGGCACTCAAATTATTAAACATACAAAAAAAGCGAATCCAAGAGTAATTGTAGGTCACGATTATAGATCTTACAGTGAAGAAATAAAATCTGCTCTTAAAAAAGGTCTGCTTTCAACTGGATGCAATGTTGAAGACATCGGTTTATCATTATCCCCTACTGTTTATTTTGCACAATTTAATTTAGATGCTGATGCTGTTGCAATGGTTACTGCTAGTCACAATGAAAATGGTTGGACTGGAGTTAAAATGGGTATCAAAAAAGGATTAACCCATGCACCAGAAGAGATGAAAGAATTAAAAGAAATAACTTTAAATGAAAATTTCACAAAAGGTGAAGGAGTTGAGAAACAAATAGAAGGTTTTCAACAAATTTATAAAGACGATTTAATAAATAAAAATAAAATAACAAAAAAAATTAAAGCAGTTGTTGCTTGTGGTAATGGGACAGCTGGAATATTTGCCCCTGAAATTTTAAGAGGAATTGGTTGTGAGGTAATAGAGCTTGATTGTGATCTTGATTGGACTTTTCCAAAATATAATCCAAATCCAGAAGATTTAGAAATGTTACATGCAATTGCAAAAGCGGTAAAAGATAATAACGCAGATATTGGTTTTGGCTTTGATGGTGATGGCGATAGAGTTGGAGTGATAGACAACATTGGAGATGAAATCTTTTCAGATAAAATTGGATTATTAATTGCAAGAAACTTATCTAAAACTCATAAAAATTCTAAATTTATTGTCGATGTAAAATCAACTGGATTATATGCAACTGATAAAGTTTTAAGTGAGAATAACTGTGAAACCATTTATTGGAAGACAGGGCATTCTCATATTAAAAGAAAAGTTAATACTGAAAAAGCTTTAGCGGGGTTTGAGAAAAGTGGACATTTTTTCTTTAACCAACCTTTAGGTTTTGGTTATGATGATGGGATTAATTCAGCAATTCATGTGTGCCATTTATTAGATAACCAAAATAAATCTATGAATGAAATTATAAAAGAACTGCCTAATACCTTTCAAACACCCACAATGGCTCCATTTTGTAAAGATGAAGAGAAATATCAGGTTGTTGAAGATTTAGTTAAACAAGTAAATCAAATTAAAGATAATAAAACTAAAATTGATGACCAGGAAATTAGTGAAGTCTTAACGGTTAATGGTATCAGATTTTCTTTTAAAGATGGTTCATGGGGATTAATTAGAGCTTCATCTAATAAACCATCTCTTGTAATTGTTACTGAAAGTCCAACATCGAATGAGAGAAAGAAAAAGATCTTTGATTTTATTGATGATCTTTTACAAAAAACTGGCAAAGTTGGCGAATATGATCAAAAAATATAAATATTTACTAATTTTTATCCTCCTGTTTACCTCTAAAAGTCACGCTTTAAGCCCTGAATATGAGAAGGAATTATACATTGGTTGTTACTCTAACTCTAAAGCTTATATTGGCCCGGATGGTGCTAAAATATACTGTCAGTGCACCGTTGATAAATTAAGCGCAAAATTTAGTGATGAAGAGATGGATGAAGTCTTCAGCAAAGAGCCTGAAGAGATTATGGAGCAAACAGCATTTGCAACAGAGGAATGTGAAAATAACAAATGATGACCCCAAAAGATTATATATCCCTATATTTACTAGTTATTGTCTTAACGGTAGTCTCAGTTAACTTCATGTACCGTCTCTATTTTTAGAAGCAACCTCTATCTTTAGCTATGAAAGAAAATTTTATTAAGCTTACTGATTTGTAATCAATAGGTCCGCGGTTCGACTCCGTGCGGGGGCACCACACAATCCTTTACTTATTTCACTTTTTGAATCCTTAGAAAAAAAACTGTAAGAAAAAATAGTAGAACAAAGACTATACAAAGGAAGAAAGTAGAACTCACTGTAGTGAAATTGTAGTGAAATTGTAGTGAAATTGTTTTATTAATGTAAAACCTTATCTAGAATATTAATAATGACATAACGATGATGTTCATCACTCTCTACATCAAATTCAATTTGTGGGTTTATATCTCCTATCACAACGTCTGCCATTAAACTTATATAATCACCTAGCTCATTATCTGTTGCATAATAATCAAATGTTTTTTTAAATGTTATCATTTTTTTGATCAAGAGTTTCAAAAAGTGATTTAAATAAGTTTGCTTCAGTCCAGTATTTTTTTGTTTCATCTTCTTTTCCTTGAAGCTCTAATACTTCAGCCTTATTACCTATTAATAGAAAATAAGTTTTATTTTTAAATAAACTATAAAAAAGTGTGTTAAAAAAATTAGGCATTATGAGGAATGTTTTTTTTCCATCTTTTGTTATTTGTTCAGACCAGTATAGAGATTTTCTACTTTCATCTAAAGTTATTGCTTCAGCAGCAGCACCGGAAGGTGCTGATATAGAATCGTAATTTTTTTTTACTGTTAATAAGATTGCAGCATCCATGGCATATTTTGTAAAGAGTGGAGCTTTAAACATATTATCACTATGAGGGTAAAAAACAGAATTTTTACTATTGTTTAATGATTTTACTATATTCTTTAAATGAACGTTTATAGCTGTTTCGTAGTTTGTTTCAGCCTTATCATATTGTTTCAAATATTTTTGGGATATGCCAATGCTATTCCATGTTGAAGGTTGGGTATCATCTAAACCTAAAGATTTTGTGTGTAAGTTAATTGCCTCATTGTATGAACCAACTTGGTGATAAACTATACCAAGGGCTTTTAAGTTTAAAGAGTTTTCAATAGTTTCAATTGATTTTTGTAAGTACCATACAGCATTTTTATAATCTTCTTTAAATCGATAAGATTGACCTATTAAATGATAAATATTCCAAATAGGAATATCCGTCTGTTTATTATTTTCAGTACTTTTAATTAGAGGTAAAAGTTTCTCTATAACTTCATTAAATTTCTTATCTTTAAAAATTTTTTCAATTTCCTCTATTAATATTTTGTTCACAGTTTTTTTGAGTCTTTTATTCTGTATTTTCTAAAAGTTCTATTCACCAGCTTTATTCAAAATTCTTTTTAACTTAACCAATGCTTCATCTGGAAATAAACTTAAAACTTCTATCACCCTTGCATCACCACTTGCTAATATTTCTTTTCTAATATCTTTATAGTATTTTTCTGCTTGCTGAACATCATCTTCGTCAACATCCATTTCTCTTGCAATTCCACCCATTCTTAAAGCATTGTCTAAAGTAATAATAAAGTCATGACCAAGTTTTTCACCACAACTTTGGCATTCATCTAAATGTACTGGATTTGGATGATTACAATCTTCATTTTCACAAGTTTTAAATCTTGTTTTTCTCTGTGGAAACTCATAACCACAAAATTTACATTCAACATTTTTTTTGTCGTTTTCTTCTTCACACTTAGGACATATTTTTGTATTTTTAGATGAGTCTTTTATATCTATAAGCTTCATTTCTCTTTCCACTCTTCTTGCATATTCTTCAAATATATTGTGTGTAGGCATAACTACGTATGCACTTGAGTCATCATCTTTTCCTGCTGACCTAACTACCCTTCCTAATGCTTGTCTAAATGATAATTCTGTTTGTGCATTTGGCAAATACACAAGCACTCTTAACCTCTTGATGTCCACACCTTCACTAATCATTGCTACAGAAACAATCCAATCTTTATTACTTTCTCTAAAGGCTTCGATCAAACCATCAGCATTTGACAGATTGCTGTGAACGAGCATAGGTTTTTCACCTGTTAATTCTTTTAAAGTTTCAGCCATGTATTCAGCTACTTTAATATTTGGTGCAATAACTAAACCTCCAGCATTTGGTAATCTTTCTTTAATATTGTCTAATTTTGAAATACCCCATTCAAGCATAGATGCCTGATATGAGTTTAAATCAGGAGTTTTACCATCTTTTTTATATTTTGGAGATCTTGCTAATGTATAAAAATCACAAGATTTTTGTATGGCACCTATAAATTTCTTAGTATGTTTTTTATCATCAATTTTAATACCTGAAGTACCTGACACAAAAATTGGTTCTCCTTCTTCCTTAAGCACAACAGTAAACTTTCCTTCATGCCTATGAAAAAAAGCAGGTCTACAATATTTTAAATCTACTGCTTCACCATAAGTTAAAGTATACTGGCCACCGATAGGATGAGTTAGTTCACCTCCAGAATATTGAAACCACACAGGTTGTTCCCCATCACTTCTGATAGGTGTACCTGTTAGAATTAATACGTATTTAGCTTTTTTAAAAGCACTATCCGCACTTTGACCCCAAACTGCGCTTACAGCTGCGTGGTGATGTTCATCACAAATAACTAGTGTATTATCTGTTTCACAAATTGTTTGAAATAGATCTTTTTGATCATCGACAGAATTCCATGTAGCACAAACATCTAGTCCTTGATCTTCATTTTTTCCAACAACTACTAACATACTTCTACCAGTTACTACCTTAAATTCCTCTTTCCATTGCTTAACAACTTCTTTTCTAGGTGCTATTACTATTACTCTCTTAATAGCTTCTTTTTCAATTAATCTTTTAGCTATTACAGCTGCACAAATTGTTTTTCCAGCACCAGGAGCTGCATTAATTAAGAACTTATTATTTGACTGATTTTGACTAGAATACCAATTTAAGGATTTATTAATTGCTTGATCTTGCCAAGATCTTAAAGATAAGGCCATACTATTTATTACCTTTTTTTAAATTACATTTAGGACAAAGTGCTTGTCCATTTTTAAGAATTGTTTTTCCTTTTTTTGAATACGCAACAACATGGTCTGCATGAAAACCCTCTTTAAGATTTTTTCCACATAACTGACATGTGTTTCCTCCTACAATTGAAAGTATCTGTCTTTGTCTTTGACTAAAAGATCTGCTCATTTACTTATCCACCATTCACTCATATTAATATCTCTAATTGGTAGATTTTCTGGGGCTTCACATTCTAAGTCTTTATTAATTCTTCTGATTATTTTGGCCATTGAAACAGGAGTTTTCTTAACTATAAATCCTTTTCTTTTAATTAGCGTTAATACTGCAGTGAAATTTTGTACACCAAATAACAAAAGTGACTCTAATCTTGAAACACGATTTCCTTCAATCATATATTCTGTTAAAGCAGAAGTATTTCCATATTTAATTTTTTGTGTCATTATTGTACCTTAGGTAATATCAACCAAACCATATGCTTTAATATTATTGGAATTTGTATTTTTTTCAACTTTTAAGCCATCTTTTTCAAATCTATTGTTGATTTTATCAGTAATAGGTTCATTTAAGTCATAATCATTTTCTAAATATTCAGGTCGATCACTTCTAATTAACTCTTCAGATATCATGGCAAAAGGCAACCTTGTTATCATTAAATAAGTATCAAATGAAAAAAAGTATGGACGGCCTTCTCTTGATTTAATTTCTTTTATTTTTCCTTTTTCATCAATGACAGTTTCACTTATTAGTGCATTAGATAACAAAACCACTTCTTCTTCAGAAATATCAATTTTAAATTCATCTGAAATTGTTTCAACTGCTTCTCTTATTTTTAAAGCTTGTTTTATTTCAACAATTGATTCAATTTTTGAAATATCAATATCTTTTTTTATTTTTTTCTTTAAGAATTTTTTCCATTCCTGTTTAATGAAATCAATTCTTTCAAAATCATTCATTTTTTTTATAGACACACCTCTCCTATAATTTTTTTTAAATATTTTTTTGTTTCAATTCATTATTTCATGGACAAAACTATATTACTCATATATAAGTAATAGTATCTAAATCGGGACACAATTAAGCCCAAAAATCATCAAAAAAATAAATTAGAAGTGAATCATGCATTGGATTTCATTCCTTTTCACCCGTTTACGTTTCTTTTCATTGTTCTCCTCTTTACGTAGACCCCTAGATAAGAGAAGGGGTGAAACCATTACTAACTACAAATTACTAACCATTAAAAATACAACCAATCATAGGAGTTCTAATATATGGAAATAGACCGTATTAATAAATACTGTCATGTAAGTGCTTATATAGCTTACGATAACTGTAGCCCAGTTTACAAACAAACCTTTCAATTCAAAATAAATCCTAGTGAACATAATTCTATTATTTGGGACAAAATAATAAGGACCCTTAAAAAAATTGGTGTAAATGCGGAGCTCAAATCTTGAAGCGGTTCTTAATTTTTGTATCAGCTCATTTATTTTTGTTTCTATTAGTAATTGTTTACCAGGCTCAAGCAGATGATGAAGAATGGAATATTAATAGATATGAAAAGTTAGTTTATGCGAGAGTTTCAGGTGAAGTTACCCACGGAGACTCGCTTAACTTTTTTATACACGTTAATGATGATTGTGATCGTGTGTGGAATAACTTTACTTTTTACACTTATGAAAAACCAGGTGATATCAAGCAATTAATAGGTAAACACATCCCAATAAGAATTAATAACCAAGAAGAAACTGCTGAAGTTGAGGCGGTAACACCTTTTCTAATGGGTTATCGTGTTTTGTTTTCTATAGGTACTTTTGATCTTCAAAAATACATCTACAAATTAAATGATTTTTATAATGAGGAAAAAAGATTTGAAATTGAAATAGTTGATGGAGTTGGTTTTAAAGCAGCAAAATACTTTGACATCCCAAATAATAATTGGAAATTAGATAAACTTGTTCCCTCTGTATTAGAAGCTCGTAAACTTTGTAAAACTATTGATCAGGTGGGTAGTTAGATAATGTTAAGAATTATTTTATTTATCTTACTGTTATTACCTACAACCTCTAACGCTGATCAAGGTTTAAAAATCTCATGTCTTAATATGAAAGATGTAATCATTGGAAGAAAGCATGACCCTTTAAATTTTACAATGCAAGCAGTAGGGCTTGAGTACTTTGATAAAGAAAAAGGAGAATTTATTATGATTGAAGCTAATAAATTAGATATTGGTGAAAACCAAGTGACTGCAAGATTTGCAGATTACGAATTAGGGTTTCAAATGATTGTATTTGATGGAGATACAGAACCTAGCATGACCATGTCAAAATATGATTTTAAAAATAATAGGTTCTTAGAGCATTATCAGTGTGATTTTGAAACTACAAATATTGAATAAAATCAGTTATCTAGGTGAAGGAATGAGAGTTAATCAACTAAAAGATTGTAGAATTTAAATATTGATTAATAAAACTATTATAGCGATAGCTATTAACAAAGCACTGACAATAATATAATTCAATCTAATATTAAATTTTTTAAAGACTATTTCAGTAATCTTTTCCCAGAATAATACGATTAAGAAGATAATTATAGCTGGCAGAATATATTTGATCATAAATCCATAATTATTGTGTAAGCTAAATAAGTAAGTTCAATGGCTAATAGTATTTCAAGTCCAGACATAATTTAAACCTACCAAACCTTAAATCAGGTGTCCAGTTGATGGAATGAAGACGAAGATAACTGCTTGTTTAATGTTCATTTTTTATAATATGTCATTTATAGATGTACTCCACATAGGATCTGAATGCTTATCCCAATAGAGTTTGTGAATTTTTCTTGTAATATCCCCTACCGTTCCTTGTTTAATATTTTCCCCACTTACTTTTGTTATTGGCATTACCCCTCCTGCAGTTGAGGTTGCAAATAACTCTTTAGATGATTTTAACATTTCAATCGTTATAGATTTTTTATTAACTTTGATATTTAGTTCTTTAGCTAAATCAATAACGGTTTGTCTTGTAATTCCTTCTAGTACTCCATGGTCTGGGGTATTAATTCCATTTTCATCAACAGAGAAAATATTAAAGCCTGGGCCTTCAGAGATATTATTATCCTCATCAACTAATAAAGCAGTATGATGTCCTCTTTCATAAGCATCAAGCATACCGGTGACTAAATCCATCCAATGATAATTTTTAATAGTTGGATCAACTGAACTTGGAGGAATTCTTGTTATATCGGTTAAATATACATCTAATCCTTTTTCAAAATCTTCTGGCTTAAGTATCCAACCAAAGGGTACTGCAAAAGCCATAAAACGTGGTGTCGCTTTACGAGGATCTCTAACAAAGTTTGGAGACATTCCTCTTGTTTGTATCATTTCAACATAAGAGTCTTCAAGATCAGCTTTTTTAACACAGCCTGCTAATATTTTTTTTATTTCTTCACGACTAAGTCTGCATGGCATTCTCAGTTTTTCTGTTGATTTAAAAAAACGATCAATATGTTTATCTAATTGAAAAAATCTATCCTTCCAAACATGGACAACATCATATGTGGCATCAGATCTTAGAAAACCCCAATCTAAAATAGGAATTTTAGCTTCAGAAAGTTGAATGAATTCACCGTTCATCCATGCCGATCCTTTTGGAAAAATATCACTCACCATCCAACCCTACCAATATTCAAATCAGGTGTCTAGGTGATGGAATGATTGTTATTTAATAAAATATACACTACATAGCTTTCTTTACGTTTTAATAAATCTTAAAAAGTTATTTAATTAAAAAGGATTCACAATGAAAGCTGTCGTTTATAAAGATTATACTGCCAATATTGAAATTATTGATATTGAAAAGCCAAAACTTCAAGATAAGTCTGTCCTAGTAGAAGTACATGCTGCTAGCATTAATCCGATCGATAATATTCTACATGCAGGTTATCTAAAAGAAATGCTAGAGCTTAGCTTTCCCCACGTTATGGGCTACGATGTTTCAGGCAAAGTAGTCGAGGTTGGTAAAGATGTACTTAATGTCAAAGTTGGTGATGAAGTGTTTGCTCGTCCCAATCAAGAAGACGCTGGCTCTATTGCTGAATTCGCTCGTATCCAAGAAAATGAACTTGCTATTAAACCAGAAAATCTAAGCCATATAGAGGCGGCATCTATCCCACTAGCGGGTTTGACAGCATGGCAGGCATTAGTTACGAAAGGTAATATTAAGCAAGGTGACAAAGTGTTAATCCACGCTGGTTCAGGGGGTGTTGGAACACTTGCCATCCAAATTGCAAAACATTTTGGGGCAACAGTTGCAACGACTACAAGTTCTAAAAATACTGAACTAGTTAAAAGTTTGGGAGCTGATCTAATAATTGATTATACCGCTCAGTCATTTGAAGATGAGTTATCTGAGTATGATTTAGTCTTTGATATGATCGGGGGTGATGTGCTTACTAAGTCTTTCAAGATTTTAAAAAAGGGAGGTACTCTGATTTCTATTAAGGGTCAAGATACTGAAAACCTTGCTAAAAAATACGGTGTAAACTTTGAATGGTTTTTCATGTCACCTGATGGAGCAATGCTAACAGAACTTGTAACATTAATTAGTCAGGGCACCATTAAAACTGTCATTGATAGTACATATCCAATGGAACAGGCTTCAGAAGCTTTTGGAAAACTAGCAGAAGGTCGAACCAAAGGTAAAATTGTTCTTACAATTAAATAGGGTTTTAATAATCAAGCTATTTAAGTTTATCAAACCTCTAATCAGGTGTCTAGATGGAGTAACTAACTAATACTAAATAAGGATAAAGAGATCCTGAGAATGGGTAATATTTTTATTTAATAATCCAAAAAATGATATTTATTATATAAACCAAAATACCATAAAATAAGAACATTAGAAATTTGTCTTTTCCTGACTTTTCTTTCCAATTTAAAGTAAATAACGCAGCAGGTGATGCAACTAGTAAAATAACCCCAACAACAATTACCAATACTGATAAAATTATAAATACATTCATAAATTAACTTTTATCATATATTTTCTTAAATATTAAATCTGTCTTTAATTGCATAAAACCACACCGCTAATCTAAAATAAAACGTTCTTAACTGGGGGAAGATAAACTTCTTAGGTAATCCTTTGTAAATTTTTGAAATATCTAACTCTTTACTGTTTGATAATACTAACTTAGACAATTGTTTTCCAGTCCAAGGAGCAGCACTCACTCCAACCCCATTATAACCAAATCCATAATAAATCTCTTCATTATCAATTTTACCAATGGAGGGAGTTAATTTTTGAGATAAAGCAATTAATCCCCGCCAATTATAATCAATATTAATATCTTTCCATTTAGGAAAAATATCTTTTAAAAATTTTTCCATTTTCTTAGACATATTTAAATTAGATTGATCACTGCCACTTAAATCTCCTCTAGTGCCAAATAAAATTCGGTTGTCAGGTAACTTTCGATAATAATATAAAAGATTTTTAGTATTAGCTATTGGTGAAAATGTTTTAAAATTATGTTGGTCAATTTCTTGCTTCGTTAAGACTCTGGTGACAATAATATTTGAAATTACTGGTAAAATTCTTGAATTCATCTCTGGGATTAAGCCTTCTTGATAGAACCCGTTTGTTGCAACGACTATTTTTTTTGAACGAATAGATCCTTCTTTCGTCCTTAAAATATAAGCACCCTTATCTTTATCAATTTTATCCACTTTAGTGTGCTCGAAGATTTTTAATTGTTTAGATAAAGCGTATTTTGCAATGCCATTAACAAATTTAAGAGGATTGATTGCAAAACCAGGTTTATATGAAAAAGCTCCAAATTGCTCTGTGCCCCCATGGCCAATTTTATCAAAGTCTTCTTTTGAATAAATTTCAGTTTCAATACCAAACTCTTCTTTGTAAGCTTTGGCTTGTTCTTTAATATCTTTAAACTTAATTGGGTGATGGGCGACTACGTAATTACTATCCCCCGTTACATCACAATCAATATTATATTCTTGTATAATGTCTTTTGTATAATTTGAGCCGTCAACAGAGTTTTTAAAGAATTTTTTAGTTTCATCATTGCCGTAAATAGATTGCATCTTTTTAAAAGACATCTTACTTGGTGGCAGACAACAAAAACCTGCATTACGAGATGAAGCCCCCCAACCTATTTTTCCAGCTTCAACTAAAATGACCTCTAAATTATGATTTTCTATTAAATTAATTGCACAGGATAAACCAGTGTACCCTCCACCTATTACAACAATTTCTGAGCTGACATCTTTATTAAGTTTATCTAGATTTAAATTTTCGCTTGAATGATCTTCCCAATAACTACTAACTGGGGTGTTAAATTGATAAATATCAGAATGATAAATATTTTTCATTAACAAGACCCTAGCACGCAATTAATACTTAATTCTAGTCAAACTTCTAATTTTTTAGGATTTGAAATGAACTTAAAAGACTTAAGCCCTATTTTCATAGGGCTTAAATTAGATTAGTTAAGCAGCACTTACTCTTTGCTCTATGTGCTCTTTATTATTAGAACTTGAAGAAACCTTTTGAAACAATTTAATAGGAACTCCTTTTGATAAAATATCTAATACCGGGCAATGTGTATTTACCGTATCAATCAATTTATCTATTTCAGCTTTTGGTGATGAAGATTTAATATCAACAGTACCAGAGATGGATTGAAAGCCAGGTCTAGTGTTTTTATTTAAAGCTAAAAAACCCTGAAGATCTAATTCACCTTTTAATTTAACACTAACACTCTCAATATTAATACCCGCTGCTGTAGCAAATGCTTTATAGGTTATCTCCTGACACGTTGCTAACGCTGCTAATATTAACTCTACTGGGCTTGGACCTTCGTCTTTACCACCAAAACTTTTGGGTTCATCAACAACTAATTTATGCTCTCTAAGAGTGACTACAGATTGAAGTCCTTCTTTAAGAATTGAGTTGCTTTCATATTGGACCAAAGCATTTTTGGGGTTGGCTGTAAAATCCTTCTGTAGATTACTTATTGTTTCTTTTAGATTGTTACTCATTTGTTTTCTCCTGTTTTAGTGCTTCGACATATGTCAGGCGCACAATTTAGTTAAATGCCCTTCTTAATTTATTTACGCTTTGTCTCCATATTCAGTCATATGTTTTGGAATTCTTTTATTTTTTCCATACATAAAATGATTTTCCATGTTCTCTCGATATTTACTTGCTGGAACAGTTAAACCAATTGACTCAGCAACTTCCCTAATCAACATTGGGTTTGCTCCACAACATACTCCAAGGTAATTAATACCTAGCTCATAAGCATCTTTTGCAAATTTACCTATTTCATATCTATTACAAAAGTGTGGATCCAATGCTGTTGGAAACGTTCTTCCATGAGGTGATGGACACTGACAATTGCTTCGATCTGGTAGATTAAAAAATGTTGGGTAATCTTCACTGGTTCTATAAGGAATAGGTAAAGCTCCAACATGACATTTAACTGCTTTTCTAATTTCTTTTAAAAAAGGAAACATAGTAGCAGGTCCTCTAAAACAATTTAAACCAACAACATCGGCCCCTAATTGCTCTAGCTCTTTACAAGTATCAACAACTGATTTTCCATCTCTCATTTTATTTTCACCCATTGGAGATATGGTTAATACAGTTGGTAAACCTGTTTTTTTCATAACTTCTAAAGCTTTAAAAGCTTCTTCAGCATAATAAAAAGTTTCACCAATTAACATATCAGCACCTTCTTCAACGGCCCAACCAATCATCTCTGTAAACATTCCTTCAACTTCTTTTTGAGATTGTGGATCATTATGTTTCCAGATATTTGAATTTGAAATATTACCTGCCATCAAATTTGGTTTTGATCCTTTAGGAGTATCTAGTGCTACTTTTTTAGCAATTTTTAATGCTGAACGATTTAGTGGTTCAAGAAGTTCTTCTTTACCAATAACACGCATTTTTTCTCTGTGTCCATTATAAGTAAAGGCCTCAACTACATCAGATCCTGCGTGTTGAAATTCTCTATGTAAGTTCTCTAAAACTTCAGGATGATCTAATGACACCATTGGAACAAACTCCCCTGATGACATGTACCCACGTCTTTCTATTTCAAATAAAAAACCTTCTGCACATATAACAGGTCCTTTATCTAATCTTTCTTTTAATCTATTTGTGCTCATTTTTTTTCTCCGAGTTTTGTGGAGAAAAAAGGTCACAAAATAACAAGAGGGTTAAATCCATAGGCCTCTTTTCTCCTTTTTAGTGCTTAAGCAAATGCAGGGCGCACAATATGGTTCAACTGCCCGGTTTAATTTTATGAAAGATAAAAAAAAACCACCTGACTAAAGCGGTGGTTGAAGCGTCGCTTTAGCAGGATTTATAACGCGCTCTGCAATTTAACTTAAATCAGCGCAACTAAATATAATCAACTTTCTCTCAAACTGTCAATTGAAAAAATAAATAATAGTTAAAATTATGAGAATAATGACAATCCAAATACTAAGATTAGTTAAGAATTGCTTTAATTTAGAATTAGATTGTAGAAAAGCTGGGAGTACTAATAAGAGTATCCCTAGCATATAAACAAAGGGTAATATCTGATCTGCCATTTATATCGATGATAGCTTCATCTTTTTGGAATACTTCTTCTGAGGTGAATTTTTTATAACTGCTTGAGCACAACGCATGACCCCTCTTTTTTTATCAAAAGTCATTTTGGGTTCACCATACAATTTCCATCCATTGGATATGGCCTCCGTGACACGATGGCAAAATTCTGAAGTGTCGTCACTTGTAATAAATCTATAACCTTTCATAATCAGACCTTAACAAGTCCTAAATCGGGTGTCTATATCTAGGACGATTATTACTTAATGAAATAATAAGATTGGTTAAGAATTTTTGTAATAGAGAATCTTTTAAATACTTTTATCAATAAATTCATATAACTCATTAAGTGTTATATTTATGTTAATTATAATCCTGTATTAAATGAAATTTAAGTCATTATTCAACTAGACAAAATCATTAATTAATATAAATGATGATGAATCAACTCCTCTTAAAACTTATTATTAAATTCTCTAGCTAGATTTTAACTTCGAATAATATAAAGATTGATGAATCAACTCTCCCCAAAGTAAACTAATAAACTTAACTATAGATATATTTTTACCAACCTATTAAATCGACCTTAAGACTAAGAATCGTTCGAAATGAAAAACAATAAAAAAAACATAAAATAGGAAAATAGAAAAATGGAAATGACCTTAATATATACGATAGTAGGCTTTGCTTTAGCGGGATATAGCGTTATTGCAAATGACTCAATTCAGACATTGGGAACTTTTATCGCGTCAAAACAAAAATGGTTTAAATGGTATACGCTTGCAAGCGCTGCATCATTTGTAATGATACTTGCTATTACTTGGGGCTGGTATAGTAATGATGGAGATATCTCTTACGGCAGACTAACAAGAATACCTTTCCAAGAAATACAATGGTATCACGCAGTGGCACCAGGAATACTTCTAATATTAACAAGAATAGGAATACCGGTTTCAACAACCTTCTTAGTTTTATCAGCTTTTGCATCAACGGTGGTGCTTGAGAAGATGCTTATGAAAAGTGTTGTCGGCTATGGTTTAGCTGCAACGGCTGCTTATATTTGCTGGGTCGTTATTTCAAAATTTATTAATGAAAAACTAGATGAAGTTGAAGACAAATGGATTGGCTTTTGGCGTAACTCTGTTTGGGTAACTTCTGCTTGGTTATGGTGGGTTTGGTTATCTCATGATGTAGCTAACATTGCAGTTTATCTTCCAAGACAAATTGATGTTAACTTATTATTAATTGTACTAGCTTACTTTACAGCACTACTTTTTTATATCTTCTACATTCATGGTGGAACTATTCAAAAGGTTGTCTTAGAAAAAACTGGCACAAGGTACGCAAGATCAGCAACCATAATCAATATTATTTATGCTGCGGTTCTTTATTACTTTAAAGAACTTAATGACTTGCCAATGTCAACAACTTGGGTGTTTGTTGGACTATTGTGTGGAAGAGAATTAGCAATCGCATCAATGAATAGTGATTATAAATTCAAATATGTGTTTCCACTAATTGGTAAAGACTTTCTTAAAATGACTATAGGATTGACGGTGTCAGTTGCAATTGTACTTGCAATTCACTACATCATTATTCCTAACAATTGGTTTTAAGGAAGTAAGACATAACATTGTAATTATTAGCTCTAAGCATTTAATTTATTGCTTAGGGCTTAATAATTTAATCTAAGCTAAGCAATTCAAGTATTAGCTATTTAAGCTTAAACCGTGAACAGAGAAATTTAAAGATAAGGTAATTAAATTTACCAAGACCGTAGAAATTAGGTGCAGATTTTTTAGTCTTTAATTTTTTAGCTTTTTTCTTCTTCATAACTGATTTGGTTTTGTGTTTCGTTTGAATGTTTAAGATTATAGCAATCTGTGCAAAGTAAGATCACCTCTGGTCCTGAGCTTACTTGTGTTAAGATGGCTGTATCATCTCCACACTCACTGCACCCTGATAAACGTTTTTTCATTTATGTTTTTTACGGGTAATTTCATTAATTCTATCAATATAATTTTTAATCTCAGGGTTATCTTGAGCTTTATTATCTTGCTTAGGGTTTTTCTTCCTTTGGTAATAATAATAGATAGGCATAACAACAGATAAGGCAACAATAATAATTGCTAATATAATTTCAGAAGTTGTAACCATTTAATATTTAATGACAGGCTTGATTGAATTTTTTAAGTCTCCAATAATTATAAGGCCATGGTGTTAAAAATCCCGCAGTTAACATAATAGGTACCACCCACCAAGTTAGCATCGCTCCACCAGTTAAAAAATAATCTGTAGCATTCATTGAAATTTCCATACTAACCATTGAGATGAAACTCATTCCACAGGCGGTCTTTAAAGCATTAATTAATTTAAAATTTTGTCTCATTAAAATAAAAGTTTCAAGCATAATGCTGGTTAATAAACCATTTATGATTGCTAAAGTCATAATACCTAATACTGGAAAAGGAATTTTACTTAACTGAAAAAATAGTATGGTTCCAAAGTCACCAATTGCACAACCGATAACACACCACATCGTATTCTTAGCACTTTTTCGCCACGTGTGTTTACACGACCAATGAAATGTATCAGTTGCCATTTAATTTATTTACTTAAATTTATTTGATGTTTGTAATAATCATCTGGCCAAAAACTTTTAATATAGGCTAAAACTGAATCTATATCTTTGTCATTTAATTTATCTCCAAAACCACCCATTTTTCCTTCATAGTCACTAATTATTCCAACTAAACCATACTTAATAATTTTATGTAGTGTTTCATCATCATGGTGCCAAGTGTGTCCTGTACCATTTAAAGGTGGTGCTTTTCTATGGCCATCTTCATCAACACCCTTCCAATTTTCAGCACCTGACAAATTAACTTGATGACAGCTTGCACAATTATTTTGGTAGGCAATTTTACCTCTAGCAATCATTAATTCAGAATCTCTCGTGATTGGATAATGATTGTCAGAATAAGAAAAGCTACTTAATGATATAAGTAGAGTTAAAATTAGAAGTATTTTTTTCATAACTAATAAATTTATATATTAAAAATTGTTAGATTAATCTTATATTTTTTTAAGATTGATTGATTATAGTCCTTAATAATGAACAATTTTTTCTTATTTATTGTCACACTTTTTTGCTGGTCCCCTACTTGGTATGTCATCAAGTTTCAATTAGGTTACGTTGATCCATTAGTATCGGTGTTTTATAGATTTTTGATAGCTGCAATAGTTATTTTTGTTTATTTAATTTATAAGAAGAAAAATCTTAAGTTTTCTTTTAATCAGCATCTTTGGTTTTTACTCTTTGGTGTTTGTCTCTACTCACTAAACTATGTTTTCTTTTATCTATCAAACACTTATTTAATAAGCGCATTTCCAGCAGTTGTCTTTTCAACGGTGGTTATTATGAATATTTTAGGAGAAGGCTTTTACTTTAAAAAGAAACCTTCTTTAAAAACTTTACTTGGAGCAAGTATTGGGATGATTGGAATTATTATCATCTTTAATGATGAGATTTTCAATTTCAGCTTTGCTAATGGAACGCATGTTGGATTATTTTTAGCCTTACTTGGTACATTTTCTGCATCAACAGGAAATATGGTTCACCAAAGAAACTTAAATAACAACTTTTCATTAATACCAACACTTGCGTATTCAATGCTTTATGGTTCACTAGTCACACTATTAATCACTCAGATAAAAGGCACTGAATTATTATTTGAATATAGCTTCAGTTATATCACATCCCTTGCTTATCTATCAATAGTTGGCTCGATATTTGCTTTTATTTTTTATTTAAGATTATTAGAAAAAGTTGGAGCTGGTCGAGCGGGTTATGTAGGAGTTGTGATGCCTGTACTTGCTTTATTAATCTCAACAATATTTGAAAACTTAGAATGGCAACAAGATTTAATAATAGGTTTACCTATTTTAATAATTGGAGCAGTGCTCGTTATTAATCAAAAAATTAAGCCTATAAAATAATTCTTAAGAATTTTTTATTTATTACATTTACCAATAGAACCTAGTAAACATTTAGTTCCATCAATCCAAACTGCGTTATTAAGATTAGCGCCTTCAAAAGTAGCATTTAAAATATTAGCACCCGTTAAATCTGCTTCAAAAAGATTACTGTTAGTAAAGTTAGTCTCAATTAGTGAAGCTCCTTTAAAGTTTACTCTTGTTAAATTAGCACTTGAAAAGTTAGCTTTTTCAAAAATACCCCCTTCAAGATTTGCTTCATATAAATTCGTTCTAATAAAAGAAGATTCTACAAAATTACCATTAGCTAATGTTGCATTCATCATTACCCCTTTATCAAAGGTAACTTTAATAAAACTAATAAAAGATAGATTAGAGTTTGGTATATAGGCTCTACTTAAATCTTGGCCTTCTGAGAATTGACAATTAGAATAATCCACTCCATCAACTGGTGCATCATCACAACCTGCTTTAGCGCCACTAGATAACCATAAACTTAAAAATAAAATGGTAAAAAGCTTGCTTATAAAGCCTGCTCTTATTAATTTTATCATGACAAATGCTAACAAATCATAGATCGGGAGTCTTCTATTAATTTAATTATAGGTAAAATTAAGCCGCTATTTATCGTTTAGGGAAGCCTTCTACGGTATAGAAGTTTCTTATCTTCTTTAGAGATACGTAATAAGCACTTTCTCTAAAGGATTTTTTTATTTGTTTTTTAGCATTATAAATTTCAATAAATGCATTTCTCATACTGTCTTCTAGACCTGAAAAAGCTAAGTCCTCTTCATCAGCACCATGAATAATTTTTTTAATGGTGTCAAAATCTGTTTTAGTATTAGTTTTTTTATCTATCAAATCAATAATGTCTAATATTTTTTGTTCTTGAAATCTTTTTTCAACTCTACCAAAACGTATATGAGAAATATCTTTTACCCACTCAAAATAAGAAACCACAACACCCCCTGCATTGACATAGATATCAGGAATAATCATAACGCCTTTTTCAAATAATTTTTGATCCGCCTCAAATGAAATGGGTCCATTTGCAGCCTCAATTATTAATTTCGTTTTAATTTTATCTACGTTATCAATGGTGATTGCATTTTCTAATGCAGCTGGAATTAAAATATCACAATCTAATTCTAAAAGTTCACTTGGATTGTTTTTAAATTTTCCAAGTTTAGGATTATTGATAGTTTTATTTGTCTTATAAAATTCAATTAGTGCATTTATATCAATGCCTTTTTTATTATATAAATAACCATCAAACTCTCCTATGGCTATAATCTTTGCATTATCTCTATTATATAAATGTTTGGCTAAATTACTTCCAACATTACCAAAACCTTGAACTATAATTTCATTATCCTTTAATTCATTTTTCAATCTTGCTTCTTTAACAACATCTTCATGCCTAAATATTTCTCTAACTACTTCTTCAATACCTCTACCGGTAGCCTCAGTTCTGCCAGCAATACCTCCTCTGTGTAAGGGTTTACCTGTTACGCAACCTCTATAATTTATATCATCTGGTTTAAGTGTTTTATAAGTCTCTAAAATCCATTCCATTTCTCTTTCAGACGTTCCAACATCTGGAGCTGGTACATTTAATGCTGGAGAAATAAAACCTTTATTAATTAGTTTACTAGCAAAGGCTTTAGTAATTTCTCTAAGTTGGGGCATGGTATAATTTTTAGGATTAATTTTTAAACCCCCTTTAGCTCCTCCAAAAGGAATATTAACTATTGCACATTTATAAGTCATCAAAGATGCTAGAGCTTCTGTATCATCTTGATCAACCGTTTCTGAATATCTTAGTCCACCTTTAGTTGGAAGAATGTGCTCTGAGTGAACGGCTCTCCATCCAGTAAAATTATTAATTTTACCATCTAGGACAACACCCACATTTACTTTAATTAATGAATGAATAGATTTTAAATGTTCAAGTAAATCATCACTAAAATTTAGTAATTTAGCTGATTTATCTACATGTAAATTAACGTTATCTTTAAAGCTCATTAATAATTATTATATCTTTAATTTATTTTTTTCCAATAACCATAAACACAACGTGTGCCCCGTCTTGAACAATCATATGTATCATGCAAGACACCATCTTTAACAACAGTTATGTGTTTTGAGCAAGATACAATTAAAGTCCCACTTGGAAGTTCATCTTTTTTCAAATGAACTTTACAGCCTTGACCAATAAACATAGTCGGCGTCCACTGCCAACCTAGTTTTTCAAGGTATTTCTTAACCACCACTCTATGGGTGCCTGATCTTGGGCTGTCATTTTTTTGTTTTAAACTTCTTGCAAGTCTTGTTCTTGATGTAGTTCTAAATTCTTCATTTGCCTTATAAAGATCATCATAAATTTTTTGATAAGGAAGATTTGTTACAATTGCAATAGATCTAACTACACAGTCTCCAGCTTTACCTTTATATCCAGCCGCAGCTCTACCCCCATCATTGATTTGTAATTCTAAATTACTGCTTGAGAATAGTTTTTTAAGGAAGTTCATTAAAAAAATTTTTTATTGATAGTCTTAAATATTTAGATGTTGTGTGCTTAAAATGTGCACCATCAGTAAAATAATTATTATATTCGTCTAAATCACATTTATATTTAGGACATAAATATGTATATGTATCAAATATAAATAAATTAAAATTTTGACTTAATTTTTTGAATGTAAGAAAATTTTTTTGTTTATCTGATTTATACTTTATTAAATTTTCATTATTAGAAATTATATTTACTGTTGGGTGTGGATAAATATATATAACAATAGTATCGCTTGGTAAAAACTCTAGGATCTTAAAAAGCTTTTTGAAAAAAATATCCTCAGTATTCAAAGAAATGAATAAGAATTTTCTATTATAATCTTGAGAAATTTTTATGAATCTATTTAGCGTTATATCTAAATTATTTTTATTACAATTTTGTTCTAAATTAACATAGCAATTTTCAAATCTAGCTTTGTAAATAGACGGACTATCAATAATGTCCATAGTGCTTGGAACCAGATGATCACCGTAACTATTGCCTAATATATAAAATAAAGATTCGCTATTATTTTCAATAATACAATTTGTGCCTGTAGACCATGAAAAACTCTCATTTTTATTATTACACTCATCATATTGTAAAACCCAAATATCATTCTGGATGCTATTCGTTAATTTGTTATTTGAATATTTGGGATAAATTTTTATTAAATTTTTATACAAGCCGTCTCTTAAGACATAGGCTAATTTATAGTTAAATAAAAAAAGAATTAATAAAGTCGTAACCAAAAGGGTTATAAATTTAACAATATTCTTCAATAAAAAATCAAATCTAGTTTTTCTATTTAATGGCAATTCTATTAAATTATAAGTGGTATATGAAATCAATGTTGTGCATAAAAAAGATGAAAAAAAAATTATGACATTAGAGGTTGCAATTAATTTGGTTAAAGAAATTATAGGCATGTGCCATAAAAAAAATGAATATGATATATTCCCATAAAATTTAAAAAAATCGTTTATCAAGAATACTTTTCTATAACTATTAAATATCATGCAAAAGCATATTATTAATACAACACTGATTATAACAATTTTGTAATTTAAATTATAAGGTAAAAAATTTACCATAACTAAAAATATTAAAAAATAAAAGATAAAATAGATAAAGTTTATTTTAACTAAATTTTTTAATCTATTAAAACTTATTAAATAGATTAAAGCTCCTAAAAAAAATTCCCAAAATCTTGATAAACTAAAAAAATAATTTGATAAATATTTTCCAGTACTAAATAAAAAAAAATATAACGAAACTGCAGAAAAAGTTATTAAAAAATAAATAATAATTTTTTTTATTTTAAAAAATTTCTTAGTATTGGATAAAAGAAATATTAATATTCCATAAAATAAATAGAACTGTAATTCTACGCTTAATGACCAAGTATGATTTAACCATTTAACAGTATCACCAAAATATCCTAAATTAGGATTTAAAATATAGTAGAAATTGGATATACCTAAAATAGTTGATAGACTTGAAATAATAATTTCAAAAAAAATACCATCATTAATTTCTAAAAATAAAAAATATATAATATTAAAGATAATTAAAAAAAAAATTAGATTAGGAAAAATTCTTTTAATTCTTTTTAATAAAAAATCAAAAAAATAAAAATCATTTTTAAATTTTATATGATTGAAAATTGAACTAGTAATTACAAAGCCTGATATCAAAAAAAAAATATCTACACCTACATAAAAGTATTGAAATACATTTTGATCTAGATGAAATAGAAATATTAAAATTACTGATAAACCTCTTAAAAACTGAATATCATCTCTAATAATTTGTCCCATTATTAACTTTGTTTTTTTTTGTGATCCAAGATCTCAATCATGCACTGGGTTGCATATTCACGCCATTCACTAGCAGTTTTGCCTTTAAGGCTATCAAGCTGTTGCTTGTTACTATTAATGCTTTCTTGGTATTTAACTTTATCAGTTTCTTCTAGATTTTTTTCCATGTTAGTAAGATTGGTTTCCATGGCACTAATCCAACCATTACCAAGTTCAACACATTTAACATCATCTTTCTCATCACAAACTTGCTTGAAGAAATTGAAAATAACATCATCTGTTTTAATCTCTTTGCTCATCTTATCTGCCAAAAATACCTAATTTAACATCATAATCAACTGCAATTCCATAATCAGGATCATCATCACTATCAACTACTAATTGGCCTGCTCTACTTAATAATCTATGACAATCTTTAGTTAAATGTCTTAATTTAACTTTTTTTCCAAAACTATTATATTTGTCAGCAATGTCTTCAATGGCTTTTAATGCTGATTGATCAATTACTTTTGATCCTGCAAAATCAATAATGATTACTTCAGGATCTTCTTCTGGTTTAAATAATTCTAAAAAGCTATCCGTTGAACTAAAAAATAATGGTCCTTCTATTTCATAAACCTTAGCACCTTTTTCTCTAACAGATGGCCTCTCTACGGCTCTAATTCTTGATGCAGATTTCCAGGCAAAAACTAATGCAGATACAATCACTCCAACAATTACAGCAACAGCTAAATCCTCTAAAACAGTTACAACGGTTACAAGGACAATTACTAACGCATCACTCTTTGGTACAAAAAATAATATCTTTAAAGAGTTCCAGGCAAAGGTTCCAATCACTACCATAAACATAACACCAACTAATGCTGCAATTGGGATCATCTCTATATAGTTTGATGTATATAAAATAAAAATTAATAAGAATAATGCAGCAGCTATTCCTGCAATTCTTGTTCTACCGCCTGATTTTACGTTAATCATAGATTGACCGATCATCGCACATCCACCCATACCCCCAAAAAAACCAGTAACTGTATTTGCAAAGCCTTGTGCTAAACATTCCTGACTAGCCCCACCTCTTTTATTGGTAATTTCACCAACTAAGTTAAGAGTTAACAGGCTTTCAATTAAGCCAATGGCTGACAATATAAATGCATAAGGGAAGATAATTTTTAAAGTTTCAAAGTTTAAAGGAACATTTGGAATTGAAAATGTTGGTAATCCTCCTTTAACACTTGCAAGATCTCCAACACTTGGAATATCAATCTTTAATGCTAAAACTAATATTGAAGTAACCAAAATTGCAGCAAGAGTTGCCGGCACTGCTTTAGTAATCTTTGGTAGTAACCAAATAATTAACATGGTTAAAACAACGAACCCTATTGAATAATATAAAGTATTTCCTGAAATCCATACTGATTGCCCCATTGCATTAAGGGTTTTAAACTGACTAAGTTGTGAGATACCAATAACGATTGCAAGGCCATTAACAAAACCAAGCATTACCGGTTGAGGTACCATTCTAATAAATTTTCCAAGTTTAAAGACACCCGCTAATAATTGTAAAATTCCCATTAAAACTACAGTTGCAAATAAATATTGTGCACCGTGATCCATAACAAGGGACACCATAACAACAGCTAAAGCACCAGTTGCTCCTGAAATCATTCCAGGTCTTCCACCAAACACAGCAGTAATTAAACCAACAATAAAAGCTGCATAAAGTCCTGATAAGGGTGCAACTCCTGCAACAAAAGCAAAGGCAATAGCTTCAGGGACTAACGCTAAAGCAACTGTTAAACCAGATAAAACTTCAATTCTAAATAAAGAAAAGGACGCTCCTTCCTTTGGAATATAATTTTGTGAGTTAAAGCCAATAGATTTAGCAAATGATGAGAGTGTGGTTTTAATCAATGTGTTTAAATTTTAATTATTTATAAGTAGGCGTGTTATCTATTTAGTAAAGCAAGCAGTTGATAAAGTCTAGTTTCAATTAATACGTGTTAACAAATTTGAGACGAATCATATACATAATGATTAAGAGGTAGTGGCGGGAGACTAAAACTACCTCTGTCCTTACCCTTTAATCCTTAAAAAAACTTTTTAATTTTTGAAATAGTTTTCGTTAATAGAACTTTTGAATAAGGTTTTCCTTTAATAACCCAAACCGATAGTGGCCAGGTACTATCTTTAGTAGATCTTGCAATAATATGAATATGTAATTGAGGAACAATGTTGCCAATTTTTTCAACATTAAGTTTTTTTGTTTTAAATATTTTTTTCATTAACTTGCTGCAATGAACAATTTCCTTCATCAATAACATTTGATCTTTTGAGTTAAGTTCTGAGATATCAGTTATATTTTTTCGCTTAGGAATTAAAATGATCCAAGGAAATTTAGCATTATCAATTAAACGAATACTGCATAATTTTAATTCAGTTATTAAATGAGAATCTTTTAGAAAACTTTTACTTACTTTATTTGCCATAACTACAGTTTGAAATATTCATATAAAAATTTTGCAGCAATGATAAGTAAAAATATTCCAAAGTATTTACTAATTTTATTCTTATCAATTGTGTGAACTGTTCTTGCGCCAATTCTTGCCATAAAAGTTGTAATCGGTATAAAAATTAAAAAAGCTGGAATATTTAAAAAACCAATACTTAATGGAATATTTGTTTTTAAATAACTACCCGTTATCAAAAATCCTATTGCACCAAATAATGCTATTAAAAAACCAATAGCAGCAGCGCTACCTATGGCTCTATTAATTGAATAACCAAAAAACTTTAGAATTGGGACATTCATAACGGCCCCTCCAATACCCATGGGTGCCGAGATAAAACCTACTAAAAATCCTAAAATAATTTTCAAATGGAGCTTAATTTTAAGAGTTATATTTTTTTCCTTCTCTTTTAATAATAAAAGATAAATACTTAATAAAAATATTACGATTGCAAAGAAAAGAACTAAAGTTTTAGTTTTAAGAGTTGCTGCAAAAATTGTTCCAAAAATAACACCAAGCACTACAAATATTCCATAACTTTTAACTATATCAAAATCCACTGCTTTAAATTTATGATGAGTTAAAACTGAGACAGTTGAGGTTGGTATTATGATTGCAAACGATGTTCCAACTGCAAGGTGCATGACATATTGTTGATCAATCCCTAAGGAATTAAAAATATAAAACAAAAATGGAACTGTAATTAATCCACCGCCAATACCAAATAAACCTGCAACAAATCCAACAGGAATAGCAGTTAAGGCCATTAGTAGGCTAAAGTATATGTACTCGTTAGATAAAAGAGAACTAAGCAGATTGACTTACCGACGTGTCGACATTGTTATATTTAATCTTATCCATGATGTGATCAATCTTTTTAACATCGGCATCTCTAACACACATATTTTCGCTTAAATACCTTTTCCAAAAGCTAGATCCTGTTTGACCATGAAATAATCCTAACGTATGTCTCATAATTTGATTTAAACGTGTTCCTTTTTTAATTTCTTCTCTAACGTACGGTAGCAACTGTTCAATTACATCTTGTCGACTTGGTACATTTTCATTATTAAATATATCTCTTTCAATATCAGCTAATAAATAAGGAGTATGGTAAGCAGCACGTCCAATCATAACTCCATCAACTTTATCTAAGTGATCTTTCATTTGATCAGTTGTGGTAATTCCACCGTTGATAATAATTTCTTCATTAGGGAAATCTTTTTTTAATCTGTAGACAAAATCATACTTTAAAGGAGGGATGTTTAGATTTTGTTTAGGAGTAAATTTTCCAAGAATAGCTTTTCTTGCATGAATGATAAAAGTTTTAACACCAGTGCTTTTTAAAGTTGAAATAAAATGATGTAAATTTTCATAATCCTCAGTGTCATCGTAACCAATTCTTGTTTTAATCGTGACCGGCAACTTTGTAACCGATTGCATTTTACTTAAGCAGTCTGCAACTAAATTTGGTTCTTTCATCAAGCATGCCCCAAATTTATTTTTCTCAACTTTTTTTGAAGGGCAACCAAGGTTTAAATTTATCTCATCATAACCAAAGTCTTCACCTGCTTTAGTAGCCTCTGCAAGTAAAGTTGGAGATGATCCACCAATTTGAAGGGCTATTGGTTTTTCATTTATATTAAATTCTAATAGTTTTTTTTTATCCCCTCGATGAATAGCTTCAGAGACAACCATCTCACTATAGAGCAATGTATTTTTACTAATCAGTCTTAAAAAAAAACGTTCATGACGATCAGTGCAATCCATCATAGGTGCAACGGATACTTTCCTGTTCATACTAAACTTTTATATTATTTTTTTAGCTATTTGTAGTCTCTGAATCGTCAGAGTTTTCTTCAGTTGTTTCAGCTTCTGTTTCGGCTTCAGCTATTTGATCTAAAGAAACTGCTGTCTCTTCATCTCCCACTTCTAACTCTGCATCAACGTCAACTTCTGGCTCTGCCTTTGCAGTTAATTCTTCTAAATCATCAGAGGATACTTGAATTTTTTCAGGAATTTTTCTAGCTCTTTTAGATGGTAAAATAGGAGTTCCACTTTTAGAAATTTCACCTTTGTACATACTTTCAAAATCATCACCAATAATTTCATCATCATCAGTGCCATCGTCAACTTGCTCAACGTGTTTTCTAAGTTTGTGAATAGCGCTATCTGTTAAGTCTGAAACTTTAATAGTGTCTGCTGCAATTTCTCTTAAAGATATAACTGTGTTTTTGTCATTATCTCTATCTAAAGTTGGTTCTAAACCAGAATTTAATTGAACTGCTCTTTCTTTAGCAACTAAAACTAATTCGTAAGGACTTTCTACTTTATCTATGCAATCTTCTACTGTTACTCTAGCCATGCGCAGTATCTATACAGTAGTTAAAAAAAAATCAAGGATAATTCTATAAATAATCAGGATTAAGCTTGTTCTTTACAAGGAATAACAACAATATTGCTATTAAAATATAAGATCCTGAAACAAGAGCAATTTGCTCAATAGAAAGACTATTATCAATCAAAATTCCAAAGAGTGCTGTACCAAATGCAGTTGAAAATACCATTAACGCTGTGGTTAATGCTTTAATGGAACCAATATATCTTACTCCATAAATCTCAGCCCAAGTAGCAGAACCTAGAACATTTGCTAGTCCATTTGAAATTCCAATTAAACCTAAAAATACAAATGATGAAATTGGTGAGTTAAAATAATAAAGCACAAACGTTGCAACTAATAAAGGAATGTTCATATAAATTATTAATTTTCGACTACTAAACTTATCAATTAAAAAGCCTGTTAAAAATAAAGTAATCACTGATAAAATTGAATACACCATAAAGGATTGGGCAATAACATAAGGTCCCCAACCTTTAGATGACACTATAAAAGATTGATAAACAAATGTACCCGTTGCAATCCAAGGCATCGCTAACATGCTTAAACATATAATATAAAAGCGATAATCTTTTAAAACTTCACCTCTCGTCCATTGTTTTATATCTTTAGTTTTAATATTTGTGGCACTAGATGCTTCTCTTGAATCTAATTTAACGTTTTTAACTAATGTAACAATGACAATAGGTAAAATGATAATAACTGAAATTGATATGGCTATCCAAATATTTCTCCAATCAATAAAAGTTAATAAAAAAATAATTAATAAGGGTAAAATAAATTCAGCTAACGATAAACCAAGCCAAGTTGTGCTTAATGCACGTCCCCTAGTCTTTTCAAAAAATCTTGATATTGTTGTGGTTGCAGTGTGAGACATTAGTCCTTGACCTGATAACCTCATTAAGAAAATTGATAAAAATAAGAAAGCGACTGATGAAATTTTAGAAAATAAAAAACAAGAGATCGCTAGTAACGCAATGACATAAGATGCAAATTTTAAAATATTAAAGTCATCTATTTTTTTACCAACCCAAACAAGTATAAAACTACTTAATAGAGTAGCAGATGCATAGATAGATCCAAACTGACCATGCGTGATAGAAAGCGCGTCTCTTATGCTTGAATTAAACAGTCCTAGAAAAAAACTCTGTCCAAAGCTTGAAAAAAATGTAAATATAAATCCAAATAAAATTACTTTAAAATTCAAACTTTTAAACATAGGAAATAGAAATTATGAGCAATGTTGCATTTATAGGTTTAGGTGTCATGGGTTATCCAATGGCAGGATATATATCAAAAGCAGGTCACAATGTAACTGTTTATAATAGAACTGCTGCAAAAGCTGATAAATGGGTTGCTGAATATAAAGGGTCAAAAACAGATACTCCTGCAAAAGCTGCAGAAGGTGCAGATTTTATATTTACCTGTGTTGGTAATGATAATGATTTAAGAGAAGTAACTTTCGGTGACAACGGTATCTTTAAAACAATTAAAAAAGGCTCAGTTTACATTGATAACACAACCGCTTCTGCAACGATTGCTAGAGAAATTTATGAGCATTCATTAAAAAGTGAATTTGGTTTCTTAGATGCACCGGTATCAGGTGGACAAGCTGGTGCTGAAAATGGTGCTCTAACTGTTATGATTGGTGGAGACCAAGCAAACTTTGATAAAGCAAAAGACATTATTGATTGTTACAGCAAAAAGATGAAATTATTAGGTGGTGCTGGTAATGGTCAATTAGCAAAAATGGTTAATCAAATTTGTATTGCAGGTCTTGTTCAAGGTTTATCAGAAGCAATTAACTTTGGAAAAAAAGCAGGTTTAAATATGGAAGATGTAATTGAAGTTATATCTAAAGGTGCTGCTCAATCTTGGCAAATGGAAAACAGATATAAAACGATGATTGATGATCAGTTTGAATTTGGTTTTGCAGTTGATTGGATGAGAAAAGATTTAAAAATTGCTATGGATGAAGCTAAAAATAATGGCTCTCAACTTCCTGTAACTGAAATCGTTGATAAATATTATGGTGAAGTTCAAGAGATGGGTGGAAACCGTTGGGATACTTCCAGTTTAATTAGAAGACTAAGTAAATAATCTCGTATGCAACCAGCGTACTACGAAGATTTTGAGGAGATCAAAAATAAAATCTGGTCTATGCTGGATAATGCTATCAAAGATAGAGGGTCTCAATTTAGAATTCCTGTATTTATCTGTGGTGGTCAAGATGACTTTGATGGAAGAATTGTAGTCCTTAGAAAATCCGATAGAGAAAATAATATTATCCAATACCATAGTGATATCAGATCAGATAAAATTGCTAAATTAAAAGCAAATAAGAATGCGGCAATGTTATTTTATGACAAAGATGAGAAAATCCAAGTTAGACTTAAAGTTGAGTGCATCATTAATCATGAAAATGATATTACAAAACAGTCTTGGTTAAAAACAGGACACATGAGTAGAAAATGTTATTTAGTTGATAACGGACCAGGAACATTATCTGAAACCCCTACTTCAGGGCTAAAGCCTGAACTAGATAATTTTGAATTTACAATGGAGCAAAGTGAAGTGGGATATAAAAACTTTACTGTTATTCAATGTAAAATTAAAAGTATGGAGTGGCTTTATTTAGCAGCCAAAGGTCACCGTCGTGCTAAATTCGATTTAGAAAATAACAAGGATACCTGGTTAATTCCTTAAAAAACTGATTTAGAATATTTTTTCCAATTATCTTGGTAATGAATTGCATTTTCAGTAATTGACTTTGCCTCTTCTGTTGAGACTTGTCTTACAATTTTGCCAGGGGATCCAACCACTAAAGAATTGTCAGGAATGACTTTGTTTTCTGTGATCAATGCATTAGCTCCTATGATGCAATTTTTTCCAATTTTTGCACCATTTAAAATTACAGCACCAATTCCAATTAAAGAATTGTCTTCAATGGTGCAGCCATGCAGCATAACCAAATGACCAATAGTTACATCTTTTCCAATTTTTAAAGGGTAACCTGGATCGGTATGCAATACACTGCCATCTTGTATATTGGAGCCTTCACCGATATGAATATTTTCAACATCTCCTCTTAAAGTAACATTAAACCAAATGCTGGTATTTTTTTCTAGAGTTACATCACCAATGATGGATGCATTAGATGCAGACCAATTATCACCTAAATTTTTAACTTTTTTATCTTCCAAATCATAAAACATAACTTATATATTATTATAACATGCCGTTAAAAACTCCAATATGTGATTTCGGACAAGCTGCTAAAAGCTTTGAATTAAAGTCCACTAATAACGAAATTATTAAATTAAATGATGTTAAAGGGACAAATGGAACTTTGGTTATGTTTATTTGTAACCACTGCCCTTATGTAAAAGCAGTTATTAAAGACATTGTTGAAGATTGCAAAAATTTAGAAAAACATGGGGTAAAAGCTGTGGCTATTTCAGCAAACGATCCAATAAATTATCCTGAAGATAGTTTTGAAAATATGATTGAATTTGCAAGAAAACATCAATTTAATTTTCCATATTTATTTGACGAAACTCAAAATGTTGCAAAAAGTTATGATGCAGTATGCACTCCTGATTTTTTTGGATACAATAATAATTTAGAATTACAATACAGAGGTCGTATAAGAGAATTGGATAATTTAAAACCAGTAAGAACTGGTGATAGTGATTTATATAGTGCAATGAAACAAATTGCAGAGACGGGCAAAGGTCCTGAAACGCAAATTCCAAGTGTTGGCTGCAGTATCAAATGGTTAGATAATTAATGTACTTAATAGTTACAAAAACGTTCCCTCCAGAAGTTGGAGGTATGCAGAATTTAATGTGGGGTTTAGCAAATGAACTTTCAAAACACTACATGATAAAAGTATTTGCTGATTATCATGAAAATTATAAATTATTTGATGAGCAAGTTTCTTTTTCAATAGAGCGTGTTGGTGGCATAAAACTTCTTAGAAAATATAGAAAAGCTCAATTGATTAATGAATTTATTAAAGAAAATAAAATTGATGGTATAATTGCTGATCATTGGAAAAGTTTAGAACATCTTAAAACTAATAAAAAAAAGATATGCTTAATTCATGGTAAAGAAATTAATCATGAAAAAGGCACCTCTCTTAATAAAAGAGTATTGGAGGTTTTAGATAGTGTTGAAACCATTGTTGCAAATTCTGAGTACACTAAAAATTTAGCTATTTCATTAGGTGTTCGCCAAGATAAAATTGTAGTTATTAATCCTGGTGTTGATCCTGTTGAAGAATTAGATAAAAAAACTTTAGATAAAGTAGAGAATTTATTAAAACATAAATCTCCCAGATTAATTACTGTCTCTAGATTTGATAAAAGAAAAAACCATGAAAAAGTAATCATGGCGCTTCGAAATTTAAAACAAATCTACCCTAGTATTATTTACATTTGTGTGGGCTATGGAGACGAGGAGGAAAATATTAAAAAATTAGTAGCAGAATTGGGCCTTCAGCCACAAGTTATGTTTTTTAAAGATATTTCTAACGAATTAAAAAATGCGCTAGTTGCTAAATCTAATATTTTTGTAATGCCATCTATTGTTCATAAAAAATCTGTTGAAGGATTTGGTATAGCTTATGTTGAAGCTGCACAATATGGAGTGCCCTCTCTTGGAGGTAAAGATGGTGGTGCAGCAGATGCAATCGAGCATGAAAAAACAGGTTTAATATGTGATGGCAATGAATTAGATGAAGTTTATTCATCAATTAATTTAATGATAGAAAATAATAAATTTCATGAGTATGGAAAAGCTGCCAAAGAAAATTCTACTAAATTTAAGTGGAATATAATTATTGAAGAATATAAAAAAATTCTAAACTAAATCTTTTTACTCTTAATTGTTTTATAAATTTGCCAACTAACAATTAGAATTGTAACTCCTATTATTGAGGCTGTAAGAGGTCTGTCCCATAAAAAAGTCCATGATCCATCACTTATTAATAAAGATCTTCTTAAATTTTCTTCCATTAATCCACCAAGGACAAAAGCTAATATGAGTGGTGGCATTGGAAAATCATATAAGCGCATAAACGTTGCAACAACTGCAATCCCAATCATTAAATAAATATCAAAATTATTAAATGACATTACGTAAATTCCCGTAATTGAAAAAAATAAAATAAGTGGAATTAAATAGTTTTTAGGTACTGCAAGTATTCTTGCTATGTAAGGTATTAAGGGCAAGTTTAGAATAAGTAATACTACCATTCCAATATACATGGACATGATTACTGACCAAAAGATTTCAGGATTAGTTATATAAAGTCTAGGTCCTGGTTGAATTCCAAATCCTAATAAAGCACCAAGCATTACCGCGGTTGTTCCACTGCCAGGTATTCCTAAAGTTAGTAATGGTACAAAAGCTCCAGAGCATGCTGCATTATTTGCAGTTTCTGGTGCAGTTAAACCATGAACGCTTCCCTTACCAAATTTTTCTTTTTCCTCATCACTAACAAAATTTCTTTCCATTCCATAAGCTAGAAATGATGCAATAGTTGCACCAGCTCCGGGTAAAACACCAATTAAAAAACCGATTACTGAGTTTCGAGGAATAGCTTTTAACATTTTGGTTCTCTCTTCCTTGTTAATTTTAATTGAACCAAGCTCTGTTAATGAAACTTGTTTGGCGACCGCAGATGGATCATTTCGTTTTAAAATAATTGTTAAGGCTTCACTCATAGCAAAAGTTGCCATTACAACTAAAACAAAACTTATCCCATCAGATAAATTCATATTATTAAATGTAAATCTTGAAATATCAGATAAAGAATCTTGACCAACTGATGCTAACATTAAACCTAAAACAACCATCATCATTGCTTTTAAAAATTGTCCCTTTGATGAAAAGGCTGCAATGGCTGTTAAACCTAAAATCATTAAAGCAAAATAATCTGGTGATCTAAAAGATAAGCTTACTTTAGATAAGCTTGGTGCAAGAAATAATAAATAAATTGAAGCAAGGGTTCCACCTGCAAAAGAACTCCAAGCAGCAATTGCTAATGCTTTTCCAGCTTTACCTTGTTGAGCCATTGGATATCCATCAAATGATGTTGCAACAGTTCCAGGAACACCTGGAGCATTTAATAAAATTGATGAAGTTGATCCACCAAATACTGCACCATAATAAACACCCGCCATTAAAATTAATCCAGTAGCTGGATCAAAACCATAAGTAATAGGTATCATTAATGCAATTGCCGTCATTGGTCCAAGACCTGGTAGCATTCCAATGATGGTTCCAAAAAAACAACCAATCATAACCATAAATATGTTTTGAAATGTAAGAGCTGTTTTTAAACCAATTAAAATTCCTTCAATCATCCCATAACTCCAATTAGTTTTAAAAATGGATCTCTTAAATAAATTTCAAGCACTCCATGCAAAAGATACATAAAAGCACCCACAAAAGGGAAAGAGAGTAAAAATATTAACTTCCACCTTCTCTCACCTAACGCATAATAAGAAGATGCTAGAAATAGAGAGGTCGTTAAAAAATAACCTACTTTTAATATAGTTACTCCATAAATAATTGCTATGAGCACAAGTATAGCTGTTTTCTTGTACTCTAAGTTTTTATGATTAACTTTAATGGTATTGGGTTCTGGTAAAATAATTTTTAAACCAGAAAAAAATAAACCTGCATAACCTAAATAAATTGGAAATGTTCTGGCATTAAAAGGTGCATTTTCATCAAATGAAAAAACCTGAATTTGATACGCAATATATAAATAGAATGCTGAGAAAATAAAAAAGAGCAGTGATATAATTTTAGTAGTATTTATATTCACTGCTCTAATTTTTAAATAATCCTAAAGGATTATATAACTCCTAATTTCTTCATAAGAGCTGTCATTTCTACAGTTTGTGCATCTAAGAATTTAACAAAATCCTTATCTGAGTTATAAATATTAACCCAAGCATTTCTTTTTCTAACAGCTTCCCATTCAGGAGTTTCCATCACTTTACCTAACATTGTAGATAAAGCTTTTTTATCTTTATTGCTCATATTTGGAGGTCCAAAAAATCCTCTCCAGTTTACGAACTGAACATCATATCCTTGTTCTTTTAGAGTTGGTGCATCCGGTGCATCAGCTATTCTTGAAGGAGCAGTAATACCAATAATTCTTACTTGGTCTCTTGCACCCATAAGTTCACCTAAACCTGTAGAGATAATTTGAGTTTCTCCAGATAAAAGTCCAGCTAACGCTTTTCCACCAGCATCATAAGGAATATAAGCAACATCATTTGGATTAGCACCAGCAGCTTGGAAAGCTAAAGCACCAATTAAATGGTCCATACTTCCTCTTACTGATCCACCAGCCATTTTGATAGAGCTTGGATTCTTTTTATATGCATCAACTACATCTTTAAAGTTTTTGTAAGGTGAGTCTTTTGCAACTGCAATCGCACCGTAGTCACCAATTACACCAGCGATCGGAGTAACATCTTTATAAGATAAAACTCCAGATCCTGTAACATAACCTTCGTGTCTAGTAATAGATCTTAAAACTAGCGGCGTAGATTGTACTAAAATTGTATTTTTAGGTTGAGTGTTAATCATGAAAGCTAAAGCTTTTCCACCACCACCACCTGACATATTTTCAAATGATGCACTTTTTAACATTCCTGATTTTGTTAAAGCTTCTCCAGTACCTCTAGCAGTTCCATCCCATCCACCACCAGCACCACCACCAATTACGAAATGGATTTTTTCCATTGCGATTGAATTTGTTGCTGTTGCAGAGAATAATAGAATTGCTGAGAATAATACTGAAACTAATTTTTTAATGTTTTTCATTATATTCCTCTATTGTTAGTTTTTAATATTTGCAGTTAATTATACTATGGTCATGAAAGCAAGTTTTTGAATAGAATACAACTTAACGTTGATTTTCTTTCTTTAGGAAATAAGCAAGTGTTATCTCAAATATTTTATTAATAAAAAAAATAGATATCATTAATTACGAGAGTTTCTTTTCTGTTATTTTTTTTAAAGTAAGTGATAAAAGAATATTTGTTAATGAAAAATTCTTCTATTCAATTTAATTCCTTTAACATTAAAGAATTATTTTCTAAAAAATTTCTATTAGTTATTTTAATTTCTATCCCAAGTGCAATTGTAGCTGACTATTTTAATATTCCATTAGCGTGGATGCTTGGTCCTATGCTTGCAGTTTCAATTGCGGCATTAAGTGGAATAAAAATTAAAATGCCAAAACTAGCATTAAGTTCAATTTTAATAGTTCTTGGGCTTCATATTGGAAATTATATAGATCAAAATTTAATCAATCAGATGACTGAATGGGTGTGGACTTCAATAATAATGTTTGTCTATATTTTAATAAGTATTTTAATTGTTTCAAAATATTTACAAAAATTTTCAGGTTATAATGTTAAAACTTCTATTTTTTCAGCAGCACCGGGTGCATTAGGTCCGTTAATGATACTGGCTGAACATGAAAAATCTGACTTATCGCAAGTTGCTACATCACATTTAATTAGGTTAATTATAATAATAACTGTCATTCCTTTTTTTGTTGTTAACTATTCAACAAATGAAGCTCTAACAATTGAAAAATTTAATTATCTTGATCAAAATCATTTTCATCTTTTAATCCTCTTAATAGGTTCGGTATCGTTAATTTTCTTATTTGATAAAATTGGTGTGCCTGCTGCATTATTATCTGGGACATTAGTTGCAAGTGGAATTTTACAAATAACTGAAGTTGCCTCCTACAAACTACCAGATGAAAGTATAAATTTTTGTTTGCTTATTTTGGGTGCCTCTGTGGGTTGTCGTTTTGCAGATAAATCATTAAAAGAAGTTGCAGGTAATTCATTTCATAGTTTAGTTGCAACTGTAATACTTGTAGCTCTTGGATTATTAGCTGCAATTGTTGCAACATATTTTGTTGATACCAATTTCTTAACTCTACTTTTATCTTTTTCTCCTGGAGGAATTTATGAGGTAGCTGTAATAGCAATAGCTTTTGATTTAGACCCTAACTTTGTGGCATTTCACCATATTATTAGATTACTAATGATACTCTTCACTGTTCCTGTAATATTGAAAATTATTGGTAAAAAATTAAATTAATATTTTTTCTAAAACTTTACCTGCACTTAATTTATTTAAATCATCAACCTGTATTGCTTTAAAGTTTTCTCGCTCAATACTAACTTTAAAAGCTGTGGTGTGTTTGCCAAATAAGGTCAAGCCTTTTACACCAAGATGAGCAGTCATATGAGCGGGTCCTGTATCATTTGCAACAACAAATGAACTTTCTTTAATCAAGCTTGCAAGTTGAGAAATATCTAAAGCTTTACCTTTATCTAAAATTGAAATGGCATTAATGTTTTTTGCATCATTAATTTCAGAGGGTCCAGGTGCCACAATAACTTTAATTTGGTCTTTATATTTATTTTTAATTAACTCTATTAGCTCATTATAATGGGGCCACTTTTTATGAGTTAAATGCGCTGAACAAAATGGAAATAAGACAATGTATTTGTCTAACTTAAACTCTTGTTTAATATTATCGATGTTAGTCACAGCCCAACTAAAATTTGGTTTCATGGTATGTTCTGTTTTAATTTCAGAGGTTTTAAGTTGATGATCAAATCTATTTAAAACTGGGTTTTTATCAAATTCATCTTTTGAAATATTACTTGGTAAAGTTGTTTCTGAGCTAGACCAAGTATTAAAATTTGCTTTTGGAAATAAAATATTTTTATAAAATTTTGTTCTAGATGAGTTTTGTAAATCATAAACTTTTCTAAAATTCTTCTTTTTCAAGTTTCTCATTAACATATATAGATAAATTAAATTAAATCTTGATTTACGTTCGTCTAAAATAACATTGTGTACAAATGGGTTTTTCCTAAATAATTCAAAATAAGGTGTTGTTGTTAATATATGTATTTGATCTTCAGGGTGGTTTTCAGAAATATCTTGAATTGCCCCACAAGCTTGGGCTATATCTCCTAAAGAACCATGTTTGATAACTAAAATATTAGACATATTTCTAACAACTTAACATAGTATAAATTTTTATGAATAAAATTCTAGTTGAAGTATCAGTTGGTGAACTTTTAGATAAAATTTCTATTTTAGAGATTAAACAAGAAAAAATTAAAGATCCTGAAAAATTAAAATTTATTAATGATGAACACGGTATTTTAAAAAATCAATTAGATAACAATGTTAAATCTGATGAAAAGCTTAATACACTTTTTAAGTCACTGAAAGATATTAATGCAAAATTATGGGTTATAGAAGATGACAAACGATTGTGTGAAAAAAATTCTGATTTTACTGAAAAATTTATAAAACTATCAAGAGATGTTCATTTTTTAAATGATGATCGTGCTAAAATAAAATTAGAGATGAATAATCACACAGGCTCTAAGATTAAAGAGATTAAAGAATACACTTCTTATTGAAAACTATATTTTTTTTCTAGATATTTTATCAAGTTGTGAAAAATAAAAGTCATAAATAAATAAATTCCACCTGCTAAAAGAAATACTTCTAAAGGTTTATAAGTTGTTGATACAATATGTTTTGCAACACCTGTAATATCCATCAACGTTACCGTACTTGCAAGAGATGTGCCCTTCATCATTAATATAATCTCATTACCATAAGCTGGTAAAGATTGTCTGATCGCTACAGGAATTTGAATTTTATACAAAATAATTTTACTTGATATCCCTAAACTTTTACCCGCTTCAATTATTCCAGGTTTTATAGTTTGAAAAGCTGATCTTAAAATTTCTGAAGTATAAGCCCCTGTATTTAAGGCAAATGCAATAATTGCACACCAATAGGGTTCTTTTAAGATGACCCAAAGAAAAGTAGATCTTAGCCATTCGATTTGTCCAAGACCATAATAAATTATAAATATTTGAACTAGTAATGGAGTTCCTCTAAATAAATAAGAATATCCATAAGCAAATTTATTAATAAATGGGTTTTTATTTAATCTTAAAACTGCAAACAAAAATCCAATAAATAAACCAATGATTAAAGATGCAGATAATAATTTTAAAGTTATAACAGCTGCACTAAGTAATTTTGGTAAACTTGTTATCATTAAATCAAAATCCATTAAAAGCCCCTACTATATTTGACTTCAAGTCTATTAATTAGCTTCATGCTTAAAAATGTAAGCATCAAATATAAAACTGCTGCAAAACAATAAAAGAATAAAGGATCTCTAGTAGATCCTGCTGCAATATAAGATTGTCTCATAATTTCAACTAAACCTGTAACTGATATTAATGATGTGTCTTTTAAAGTGATTTGCCAGACATTACTTAAGTTTGGAATAGCAAGTCTTAACATTTGAGGTAGAATTATTTTATAAAATTGAGCAAATTTACTAACACCTAAAACTTTGGCAGCTTCAAACTGACCTTTATCAATTGATTGTATCGCTCCTCTAAATACTTCAGTTGAATAAGCCCCAGATATAATGCCGATTGCAACTGAGCCTGTAATAAATGCATTAATTTCTATATATTCAAAGTATCCAAAAATTGAAGCAACGTACATTATCGCTCCACTTCCCCCAAAAAAGAAAAGGTAGATTACTAATAATTCAGGAACCCCTCTGATAACTGTTGTGTAAGTATTGCCAATAAAATTTAAAAATTTATTATTTGATAATTTTAACGGCGTAAAGATTAATGAAAATAAAAAACCGATTAACATTGCAGTGACTGCTACTGCAATTGTCATTAGAGTTGCATAAAACAACTCGTCTCCCCAGCCTGTTTTTCCGAATGATAAAAGATCCATATCGAAAGGGCGACTAATTAAATAGTCGCCTTTTCAAAATATTATTTACATAGAAGCGTCAAAGCCAAAATGCTTGATCGCTAATTTGCTAATGATTCCTTGTTTTCTAGCAGTGTTAATTGCTTTGTTGAAATCTTTAAGAAGTTTTGCATCTCTTGTACCGATTGCATCATCTCCGCCTTGTCTAATTCCAACACCAACACCATTACCAAAAGCACCACCTGAAAAAGTAGGTCCAACTAATACTACTGGTTTTCCTGATTTGTCCGCATAATCAGTGAATGCAACTGCTGCAGCTAATGCAACATCACATCTACCAGAAGTTAAGTCTAAGTTTACTTCATCTTGAGTTTTGTAAGTTCTAACATTTACTTTACCTACATCACCAGACTCTAAAAAGTTTTGGTGAATAGTTCCAGTTTGTGTACAAACAGTTTTTCCAGCAAGTGCAGCAGTTAAAGTCTTAAGAGTTTTCTTAACAGCACTTCCACCTAAAGTTAAATTGATTCCTTCTGGTGTATCCATGCCCTCTAAACTAGAACCTTTCATTACTGCAAGGGCCGCAACTTCGTCTGCATAACCTTGTGAAAAAGTAATTGTTTTTTGTCTTTCAGCTGTAATAGACATTCCAGCCATGATCGCATCAAACTTTCTCATTAATAAAGCTGGAATCATTCCATCCCAATCTTGCTCAACAATTGTACATTCACGTTCCATAATTGCACAAAGCTCTTGAGCTAATTCAACCTCAAAACCAATAAGATTGCCTGATGCATCCTTAGAGTTCCAAGGAGGGTAAGCACCTTCTGTTCCAATTTTTATTGTATCAGAATAAGCATTTCCAATTAACAATAAAGAAGCAAGAACAGTTAAAATTGTTTTTTTAAATATATTCATTTTTTCCTCCATAGATTTATGTAGGATTTATTTCACAAATTTAATAATTTAAAAAGAAAATTTTAGTGATTAATTGATGATGAAAAGTTCCAAGAACAGTCAAAACTTGGGATGTAAACCCTATCCAAAGTTGTATTTCCAAAATTCTTATTGAAAACATCTAGCCATTTCTGCACTTGCTCTGGTTTCTTATCTTGACTACCCACTTGAGCGGTAATTACTCCATTTGGCTTTAATATTCTAATTAACGAATCCATATTATTAGCTGCAAGATCTATGCAAAACTGATCATCGTTAAGATCTACAAAAATTTTATCGTACTTATCGTCTTCAACAGATTTTATACTTTCAAAAGCATCTCCCCAAATACATTTAACTGAATTTTTCTTAGTTGATTTATTACCAATACTTCCAAGGTGTTTGTTACAAACTTCAACTACTTCTGAATCAAGTTCATACCAGTCTATAAAATCAAAACCTTTAGACGTACACTCTCTTGCAACTCCTCCATCTCCACCACCAATAATAGCTGCTGTTCCCATATCTTTATTTAATTTTAAAGCAGCGTTTACAAATGTTGAGCTATACAAAACTTCATCATTTGTTGCGACTTGAATTTCGTTATCAATGAATAATGATTTACCAAATTGTTCTAAATCTAATATTTCAATATGTTGGCCTACTTTAGATTTAAAATCTTCTAAAACTTCATTTACAACATATGACTTTTGTAATCCAGGTGAACTGTAAATGTCATGATATAAAGACTTAGTATCTCTATCAAAAGCTTTTGTGACAATTCTTTTATGTTTAAATTCTTTTTTAACAATATCGAGCGCAATAGAAGGGCTAATTTTTCCACAGGTAAAAAAATCAAAACTAATAATTCCTTTTTCTGGAAACGTATGAAAACTGATATGACTTTCAGCTAATAAAGCAAGTATAGTGAAACCTTGAGGCTCAAATTTATACTTTGAAATTTCAAGGACCGTTACTTCTGCAGCTTTTGCAATTTTACGAATTACGTTCTCGTAAACTGAAGGGTCATACTCTTGAGTAGTACCTATGATGTCTAAAGTTATGTGCTCACCTACTTTAGTCATAAAAATTATTCCCTCTTATAATTTTTTATTAATATTAAGTTGCTCGGTTTTATATAGGTGTATTGATAATTTTCAACAATTAATCAATTTTTTGATATTTTACTTAATTAAATTAAAACTGAGCATTAATTAAATTAGCAAATGCACTAGCCCCTTTTGCTAGATTTTTGTTCCAATCATTATCAGCATTTTCATCCGCATTATCCGATATATATTTAAAACATTTAAACTCAATATTTTCCAACCTACAAACTTTTGCAATAGCGTATGCCTCCATATCGACTACATCAACTTCCATATCAATCTTTTTATTAACAAAGCTGTCTCCCGTTCCACAAGAATAACCATCTTTTGATGTAATAATTTCTTTAATTTTATCAAAAGGCGTCTCTCCCAATTCAAAGTCTAACCCTCTAACATCCATATCTCTTTGATAGAATTTAGTACACTCAACTATTCCTTTTAAATCTGTATTAATTGCACCAACTGTACCATAATTAATAATTAGTTTTGGTTTGTGAATATTAATTAACTTTAATGTGTTATAGGTTGCATTAACTTTTCCAACACCAACGTGATTAAAATAGTCCAATCCAATAGTTTCTTCTTTAATTGCTGCTAGGAATAATTTGTCCATAGATTTTTTTTACTAAAGATATAAATATATTAATATCATGAATTTAAAAGATTATATTAGGTCTATTCCAGATTATCCAAAAAAAGGAATTCTATTTAGAGACATTACAACTCTAATCAAAGATGCAGATGCATTTGAAGAATGTATTAATCAAATAGTTAAAAGATCTAGTAAATATAAAATTGATAAAATTGCAGCAATTGAATCAAGGGGTTTTGTTTTTGCGTCAGCCGTTTCTTATTTGTTAAAAAAGCCGTTTATATTACTTCGTAAAAAAAATAAATTACCTGCTAAAACTCATTCTATTGATTTTGAGTTAGAATATGGAAAGGCAACTATTGAGGTACATATAGACTCGATTGACAAAAATGACTCTATTTTAATTATTGATGATCTAATTGCAACAGGTGGTACAGCTGAAGCTGCTGCTAAGCTTGTAGAAATTTCAGGAGGTAAAATTGCCGCTTTTATTTTTGCAATCAATCTTTTTGATCTTGGTGGTTGTGATAAGTTAATTAAGAATGGTTATAAAATAGAAAATTTAATGGATTTTCCAGGTCATTGATATTTTTTATCAACTCGGTACGATGAATTTTTCCCAATAATTGAATTTAGCAAACCATTAAGTCTGCAAACATATTTACTTTTCATTTTTTTATTAAAGGTAATTGTATAAAAAACAACTTTAAAGAATGATCTAAGTAATTTTCCACTAGTTTTTTTAATTGCAAATAAATATCCATAATTTTTTTTATAAAAATAAAAAGTTGACCACATCCAATGCCACTCTCTTAGTTTTTCAGATTCTAATTGATTTTTGGGATCAGATCCAAAAGATCCTTTGTAACCAAGGTGATCAATAAGTAAGTCTTTTGCTCTAAAAACATTTTCATTTTTTAACTCAAGATTTTTACACAAATCAAATTCCTCAAAATATAAAAAAAATGACTCATCAAAAATTTTCCTTGAGTTAAATTTTTTTAAGTTAATTAACATCATGCATCCAGTAACCCAGTCAACTTTAGTTAACGTTTCAAATATTTTTTTTGTAGATGACTCAATGTCATTACTATACTGCTTTTTCTCATTTTCTTTAAATACACCTGAAGATGAGAAAGATTTATCTTGATTGTATGTGCTCCCAATAATTGTAAAATTTAAACTTGAATCTAGATATTTTTTAACATTATCAAAAAATGTTCTATGAAAAACTATATCTGGATTGGCTACTATTACATAATCGGTGTTTACTAGGTTAAAACCATAATTGTTTCCGGCTCCGTAACCAAGGTTTTTTCCTGTAAAATGAATTGATAAATTATTTTTTTTATCGATAGAGAAAAATTGATTTTCTTTCTTAAAAGAGTTTTCAATAATTTTAATTTCGACATTTTTATCTATTGAATTTAGACAATTTTTTAAAATGGTACTGTCTGTTTTGTATGTAACTATTACAATAGTGAGTTTTGCTAAATTATTCATTATATTCAAAAACTAAAATATATACTTTTTTTATTATTAATGTAGAAATTTTATAATGAAAAATATTATAGTAACTGGAGGGCTTGGGTTTATTGGTAGTAATCTAATTGAGTTATTAATCCATAAAAAATATAAGGTTATAAATATAGATAAGGTTACCTACTCATCTAATTTCTACAATACAAATGAGTACCTAAAAAACTCAAAATATAAATTTATCAAATGTGATTTAAATAATAAAAATAAACTTAGTAAGATTATTTTCAAACATAAGCCAATTGGTATTTTTAATTTAGCTGCAGAAACTCACGTAGATAGATCTATTGATAGTCCTGAAAGTTTTATTAACAGCAATATTATTGGTGTTTTTAATCTACTTGAAATATTTAGAGAATATTTGAAATTAAATAAAAAAAGTAAATTAATCCATATTTCTACAGATGAGGTTTATGGGGATATATTAAAAGGAAGATCTCATGAAAACTTTCCCTACAAACCTAGTTCACCTTATGCCGCTAGTAAAGCGGCCTCTGATCATCTCGTAAGTTCATATGTTAGAACCTACGGTATTTCAGCAATAGTCACAAATTGTTCAAATAACTATGGCCCAAAACAACACCCTGAAAAACTTATTCCAAAATTGATTTATAATATCTTGAATAATAAAAGTTTACCCATTTACGGTAATGGGAAAAATTCAAGAGAATGGATATATGTTCAAGATCATTGTGAAGCATTAATAAAAGTTTTTCAAAAAGGTAAAGTTGGTGAATTTTACAATATAGGTTCAAATAAAAATTTGAATAATCTTGAAATTTGCAAAGCCTTAATAAAAATTGCTAAAAAAAATCACTTAATTGGTTCAAATGTTATGATTAAATTTGTTAAGGATCGACCTGGTCACGACATAAGATATGCACTTGATAGTAAAAAAATATTAAAAACCTTGAGATGGAAGACAAAAGTTAGTTTTGAGAAAGGTTTGGAAAAAACATTTTTATGGTATCTTCATAATAATAACTATTACAAATCTATATCTAAAAAAGATATTATTAAAAGATTGGGTACAAAATGATTAAAAAGGGAATAATTTTAGCAGGAGGAATGGGAACTAGAATGAGTCCTCTTACAAAAGCTGTTAATAAACAACTTTTACCAATTTACGACAAACCTCTTATCTTTTATCCACTCTCAATATTAATGCTTGCAAAAATTAAAGACATTTTAATTATTGTAAATAAAGGACAGTTAAATCAATATAAAAAATTAATTCCTAATGGCAACAATCTAGGAATTAAAATTACTTATATAGAGCAAGACAAACCCAGAGGATTACCTGATGCTTTTGTTTTGGGTGAGAAATTTATTGGTAAAGATAACGTTGCAATGATTTTAGGAGATAATTTTTTCTATGGTCAGAACCTAACTTCAAAATTACTAGACTGTGCAAAAATTAAAAATGGCGCTAAGGTTTTATTGCATAGTGTTCAAACTCCCGAGTTATTTGGTGTTGCAAAAGTAGATAGAAATAACAAAATTATACAATTAAAAGAAAAGCCAAAAAAATTTATATCTAAAAACGCCATAACCGGTTTATATTTTTTTGATAATAAAGTTGTACAGTATTCAAAAAAACTAAGACCATCTAAAAGAGGTGAAGTAGAAATTATTGATCTTTTGTTAAGATATAAAAAAGATAATAAGTTATCGGCTGATTTTATTGGAAGAGGTGGTGCCTGGTTAGATACAGGTTCAATTGATGATTATTATAAAACAATTGCTTTTGTGCAGGCAATTGAAAATAGACAAGGATTTAAAATTGCTTGTATAGAAGAAATTGCATTAAACAATAAATGGATAGGGAAAAAAGAAATTGATAAATCAATTAAGTTTTATGGTAACTGTAATTATTCAAAATATCTTAAAAATTTAATTTAATGCAAAAAAAAATAGTTATCACGGGTGGTGAGGGAAGATTTGCCCAAGTTTTAAAGAGAGATAATAAAAAATTAGATATCCTTTATCCAAGTAAAAAAGAATTAAATATTTTAAGTATAAATTCTATAAATAGATATTTAAAAAAAAATAAGCCTAAATATTTGATTCATGCAGCAGCTTTATCGAGACCAATGAATATTCATGACAAACAAATATCTAAAAGTATTGATTTAAACATAATAGGTACAGCCAATATGGTAAAAGTCTGCTCTGAACTAAAAATTAAACTTATTTATTTTTCAACTGGCTATGTTTATGAGGGAAAAATTGGTAATTATAATGAAATTGATCCTGTATTACCTGTTAACAATTACGCATGGTCAAAGCTTGGAGGTGAGTGTGCGGTTACTATGTACAAAAATTCTTTAATATTAAGAATTACAATGTGTGAAAAACCTTTTTTACACAAATATGCTTTTCATGATATTGAGGCAAACTTTATATTTCATGAAGAAGTTGTAAAAATTATACCTAAAATTTTAGATAAAACTGGAATAATTAATGTTGGTGGAAAAATTCAATCAATTTATTCATTTGCAAAAAAAAATAACAAAAGTGTCAAAAAAAAATCTGGTAAAAAATTATTTCCAAAAAAAGTTTCCATGAATGTTGCAAAATTAAATAAAATTATGAAATGGTAGCGGGAAGTGGAATCGAACCACTGACCTCAGGCTTATGAGTCCTGCGCCATGACCCTTGGAGCCAACGCATCCTGCAAGAACATCTTTAAAACTCCTTTGTCTCTGCTCTTTTCTTTCTAAACTCAGATTTACATAAACTTAGACTCTAGTCAACTTCTATTGGAGCATTGGAGCATGAGTGGAGCAAAAAAAGTTAGTTCCAATCACTAACAGCTTTAACTTATCAAAATTATTAAAAGCTTTCAAATAAAACCCAAAATAAACATAATATGACTTTGATTACATTAAACATAAGTATATTTTAAAAATATGACTCAAACACTTTTTGAAAAATATGGTGGAAAAAAAACAGTTGGTCAAATTGTTATTAACTTTTATCAAAAGCTTATGGCTGATGAAAATTTGAAAAAGTTTTTTACAAATTCTGACATGAAAGTTTTAATTTCACACCAAACTAATTTCATTTCTCAAGCTTTAGGTGGACCAAAAGAATATACTGGTCTTGATATGAAAACTGCTCATCAAGGCATGAAAATATCTCAAGAAGACTTTAATGGAGTTGCTGGACATCTAAAACAAACCTTGGAAGAACTAAATGTTGAAAGCCAAGATGTTGACACCATCATTGGTGTTGTCGCTCCACTTTCAGAACATATTGTATCAAAATAACAGAATTCATAATTAATAAATTTTGATAATATTTATTTAATGATAAAAATAAATAATTGGGAAGACTTAATAGCGTTAGCAAAAGAACAAGGGCTTACACCTAAGGAAGCATGGGAAAGAATTGAAAAAACAAATCTAAAATTTTTAAATAGAAAAAGTTCAGCAGAAAAAGAACTTAAAAAAGGAACAAGAGTACAAAGACTCATGTTTCCAAAGAATAATGAGGAAAATATTCTTTTAGCAAAAAATGTACCTTCTTTGGATGTTTCTGGTGATTTTTATAATTTCAAAAATTTAGAAGATAAAATCTTTTTTACTCTTGGCGATGTTTCTGGCAAAGGAGTGGATGCAGGACTCATTATGGCAAGAGTTACCTCATTGTTTGAAATCCTTGTTGAGGAAAAAAAGAGTCTTATTGAAATTGTGTCATTAATAAATGATAATTTATATAATTTACGTTCAGGAAAATTTTTAACAGGAATATTTGCTGTATACGATAAAAAATCTAAAAATCTTGAATTTATTAATGCTGGCCATTCAGAAAGTATAATTTCAGAGAATAAAAAAATTACTGAACATGTTTCTAGCAAAATTCCGCCGCTTGGAGTTCAGCCTATTAATCTTGATTTAAATAGTGTTTTAAATAAAATTTCATTGAAGGATAAAATTTTTTATATATACAGCGATGGCTTAAGCGAAAGTAAAGATTTTGAAGGAAATGAAATTGAAGCTGAGGGTATAATAGATTTGTTAAATAAGAATAAAGATCACGATATTGCAACACAATTGGAAAATATTTTTATAGAAATTTCCGCGTTTGGTGCATTGCAAAATATGTCAAATGAAGAACAAAGTATAATTAAGGATGATCTTACAATTTTAGCTATTAATGGGAAAAATATTTAATCAATGAAAAAAATTAAAAATGGTTTTACCTTAATTGAATTATTAGTGGTAGTTGCCATCATTGGTATTTTATCATCTGTCGGGGTTGTTGCTTATAATGGGTATACAGCTGGGGCTAAAGAAACAGCTTGCAAAGGTAATTTTAGAACCATAGTTAAAGCTGTTTATGAAAATATAATGTGGTGTGAGCTTAACCCAACAATTAATTTTTTGTGGAATAATGAACAATCTTGGGAATTTGATTGTGATACTATGTTCTATAACGGCATGTCAGTTGCGTCTCAGTGGGGGTACACGACAACTGAACAATTAGTCAGTCTTACTGTAAGAGATATTTCTAGTCAAGATAGTCATAGAAAACCAGACTCAAATATAGGTTCAAGAACAACACTTAAAACGATGACTAATCCCTACACTGGTTCTGGTGCTGTTTCTGGTGGTACTGCAAGGAGGGAAATTTATGATGGAGATAGATATGATATGAGAGGTAGTGTATCTCTTCTAAAAAGAGATAGTAGTGGAAATGAATTAAGCAATAATTGGCAGTCAGAGGGACAACTGTATCTAATAACTAAATGTCGTGATAAAGTGATAGAATACGAATTTGATATCTATTGAAAATTTATATGTTTTTTTAAAATGAAAGTTATAAATAATAAAAAAGGTTTTACCTTAATTGAATTATTAGTGGTAGTTGCCATCATTGGTATTCTTGCAAGTGTAGGTATTGTTAGTTTTCAAGGTTACACTAAAATGGCAAAGAACAGGGTGCTTGTTGCAAATTGGAAAACAATTTCAAAAGTAATTGAGTTAGAATTAGCTGCTGCAAACAATGGTCTTGATAGTTTTATTGCAGAATATGATGAAGATGGAAATATGGTTAGTGAAAAAATGGATGGAAATACAACTTGTAATAATTTTGCATTTTCAGTCCAACAACATTTTAGTCATTTTAAAAACCCATACAATCTAGAATGGGAATCTGTAACAGTTGATACATTAGCGCAATCACAACATAGGAAAGGACAAATTCAATTAGTGTGCTATTCACATTTTGCAAGTTTCGGTGACGGTGGAGGATGTCCTATTTCATCTGATGCATGTAGATTGTTGTTGATTGCTTATAAAGAAGATAGAGGACGATGGAATACACCTGATGGAAAGTGTGATAATACAATTGTTTCAACCACTGGTGATGGCTGGCAACGTAATATGAGAGAATTTGTAAATGATTGTTATAATCAAATACTTGTAGGTGGAGACCAAAGAGAAAGTCAAGCTCAAGCACAATCTGATTGTGGTTGGGATTCAAGTATCCATGGCTCTTGGGCAGTAAATCAAAATAGTATCAGAGATGAAGCAGGTGGAAAATGTTCAGGTTCAAGTGGAACACCTTGTTCTTAAATTTTTAATTAATCTGTTATCTAACACGTGCTTCTCACTTGTTATTTCTTCTTCTAGATAACGCAATGACCAATTCTCATTGGAGCATGAGTGGAGCAATTGATATTTGAAAATGTTCAACCTTAAATAAGGGTTGATTTTTGGTAGCGGGAAGTGGGATCGAACCACTGACCTCAGGCTTATGAGTCCTGCGCTCTAACCGACTGAGCTACCCCGCCACTTAATTCTTGATGATTTATAATAGTTTTTTAATTTAGTGCAATCAAGTATTTGAGAGAGTTGTTTACTTTAAGAACGTGATCAAAGTTCCTAATAAAGAAAGTCCTAATATAGTAGAGCTATAAAAAATTATTTTTCGTTTTGTTTCATTTTTTTGATCTATTTTTACCCTGTTAAGTAATTTGTTAATGTCTACAATTCTCTTTTGATCAATATATTGTAGTGGAATGGTTTTTTTATTAACTTTTTTTTCACTGATATGTTTTCTGTCATGAAAATAAGTTTTTTGCATGAGATTATTTAACCACCAATTATTTAACTCGGCAACAAAATTATAACAATCTAGGACGTTTATCTTTTAGAGGAGTTATCTCTACTAGTGCTGGGAATTTTTGTTTAGCAACTTCAATATATAGGTTCATTTTTGAAAGTACTTCATTTGAATGTATTGAGCTTACATATCCAAAAGACAGGTTTTTTTTATAATTAAAGGAATAATTCCCAGATGTCGTTCTTCCTATAATCTTATCTTCCAGATAGATTGGTTCTTCATGTAATAATAGAGGTGTGCCTGGCTTACTATCTTTAAGTGACAGCATAACAAACCTTCTGTTTTGTTTTTTACCTTTTATTTTTAATAAGCTTTCTTTGCCAATAAAATCGATTTCTTTTTTATAACTAATTGCAAAATTTAATCCTGCCTCGTATTGATTTTCTTCCGGTGAAATATCATGACCCCAATGTAAAAATCCACTTTCCATTCGCATTGTATCCATTGCATGCGACCCACAGTGAGATAAATTATGATTTTTTCCTTCTTCAACAATTAACTGATAAATTTCTGTAGCATCCTTATTCTCTATATAAAGCTCAAATCCTAATTCACCTACATAAGATAATCTTTGAGCCCAAATTTTTTTTGAACCAAGACTTATAAATTTACCATATCCAAATTTAAATCCTTCATTACTAAAGTCATCATTTGAAATTTTTGAAATTAAATTTCTACTTTTTGGTCCAAAAATTCCTAAACAAATAAGATCATCTGTAATATCTTTTAATTCTAAATTAGGAGATAAATATTTTACAATATGTGCCTTATCATGGGTTCTTGTTGCAGCTGAACTTATTATTCTAAAATGATTTCTATCAATACAAATAACAGTTAAGTCTGCTTCAATTCCTCCAGCTTCATTCAGCATTTGTGTATATGTTGATCTACCTATTTCATTTTTAATGTTAGCTGTACATATCCTTTGTAATTCTCTATGTGCTTGCTCTCCTTTTATTTCATATTTTGAAAATGGAGAGAGTTCATACAAACCAACATTGGTAATTGTATTTTTACATTCATGCTCAACTGATGGATACCAATTTTGATAATTAAAACTATATTCGTATTCTGCTTTAGCACCCTCTAATGCATACCACATTGGTCTTTCATATTCACCCGATTGGCCAAAACAAGCACCGGCATTTTTTAATTCTTCATGATACGGTAATAATTTTTGATTTCTTGAAGTTTGATGTTGTTTATAAGGCCAGTGCATTCCATACAAATCACCAAGAGTTTCCGTTACCCTTTCCATGATAAATTTTTTAGATGAGTGGAATTTTTGAAATCTTTTAATATCTAGTGAAAATAAATCTTCATTCATATATCCATTAATCATCCATTCAGCAGTAACTCTGCCCGCACCCCCTGAACTTGCAATCCCAATGCTATTAAATCCACAACACGTAAAAAGATTACTCACCTCTGGAGCTTCTCCTAAAAGGTATTGTGTATCAGGTGTAAATGATTCAGGTCCTGAAAAAAATTTTCTAATACCAGCAGTTTCTAAAATGGGTAATCTTTGAAATGATTTTTCTAAATAAGGTTCAAAGTGATCAAAATCATCTGGAAACTCACCAAAAGAAAAGTCCTGTGGCACCACCCCTTTGTCTTTGAACGCAGGTTTTGCATTAGGCTCAAATATTCCAACTAACATTTTTCCTGCATCTTCTTTTAAATAAAGACAGGAATTATAGTCTCTTAAAACGGGTAAGTTTTTAGGTAACTTATCTAACGGTTCTGTGATTATGTAAAAGTGCTCGTTTGGATATAATGGAATACTTACCCCAATATCCTCTCCAATTTGTCTCGACCACATCCCAGTTGCAATTACAACGTATTCACAATCAATTTTGCCAAATTTCGTTTGAACACCAACAATTTTTTTGTCTTTAATTAATATTTTTTCAACAGGAGTTTTCTCAAATATCTGAGCTCCTTCCATCTTTGCAGCTTTTGCTAAAACATTAGTCACTCCAACGGGGTCTGCCTGACCGTCTTCCGGCATATATACCCCACCTAAAATATCATCATCATTTATAACAGGATAAAGTTCTTTTATTCTTTGTTTGCTAACAGTTTCAACATTAACATCAAATAACTGAGCAGCAGTTGCTTGTCTTAATAATTCTTGTAGCCTTTCAGGCGTGCTAGCAACTGTGATTGCACCATTTTGTTTTAGTCCAGTTGATAAACCAGTTTTTTTTTCTAATTCTTTGTAAAGATTTAAAGAGTATTTACGAAGTCTTGTAATTGTAGCGGATGCACCTAATTGACCAACAAGTCCTGCTGCATGCCAGGTGGTTCCTGATGTTAGTTGGTCTCTTTCTAATAAAATGGTATCTTTCCAACCATATTTTGCAAGATGATATGCAATAGAACAACCAGCAACCCCCCCACCAATGACAACAACTTTTGCTTTGGCCGGAAGCATTTTATCCATACTTTTTTACTGGGTTATAGCTTTTTCCGGTGCTACAAACTCGTGTCCAAAAACATCAGCAACAGCTTTATAAGTCACCATACCCTTATGGACGTTTAATCCTGCAAGGAAATTTTTATCTTCGCCTAAAGCTTTTTGATAACCTTTGTTAGCAAGTTTAACTAAATAAGGTAGTGTTGCAGCATTTAATGCAATTGTTGAAGTTCTTGGAACTCCACCTGGCATATTAGCTACACAGTAATGAACTACATCGTCAATGATATAAGTTGGATCACCATGGGTTGTTGGTTTACTCGTTTCAACACAACCTCCTTGATCAATTGCAACATCAACAATAACAGATCCTCTTTGCATAAGTTTTAACATTGGTTTAGTAATTAACTTTGGAGCTTCAGCACCTGGAATTAAAACACCTCCAATTAATAAATCAGCTTTTGCAACTAGTTGATTTAAATCGATCTTATCACTTTGTTCTGGAATTATTTTATCTCCAAACATTTCAACTAATTGTTTCAATCTTGCTTCAGACTTGTCAACGATATGAACTTTAGCACCCATTCCTGTTGCAATTATAGCAGCATTTTCTCCAACAACACCACCACCTAAAATAACAACAGTTCCACCTTCTACTCCAGGAGCACCTCCCAATAAAAGTCCTCTACCTTTTTGATTTTTTTCTAAACAATGCGCACCAGCTTGAACTGACATACGTCCAGCAACTGCACTCATTGGTGCAAGTAATGGTAATCTGCCATTGTCATCTGTAACTGTTTCATAGGCTATACAAACACCTTTAGATTTAATCAAACCCTCTGTTAATTCTTTAGCTGCTGCTAAGTGTAGATAAGTGTATACGATTTGATTTTCTCTAATCATCTTAACTTCACCTGATTGGGGCTCTTTTACTTTAACAATTATATCTGCATCATTGAAAATATCTTCAGCTTTATCAACAATTTTAGCACCTACACTTGTATATTGATCATTTTCAAAACCAGCTTCAAATCCACCATTATTTTCAACTAAAACTTCATGACCTTCTGATATTAAAGTTTTAACGCTTTCAGGGGTTAATCCAATACGATGTTCTTGTGGTTTGATTTCTTTAGGTACGCCAATTTTCATAACACTCTCTCCCTTTTCAGTACTTTAAATTTTATTAAAGTTTTTAGTTTTTTTGATTTTTTTGATAGTTAGTAATACCAGTTCTTAACTTTTCAATAATCTCATCAATGTGTTTTTCTTCACAGATGAATTGAGGAGCTATAATTAAACAATCTCCTGTAGCTTTAAAGTTAACACCAGCTTCATAACATGCTTTAAAACATTCATAACCAGCTTTACCTGGTTTAGTGTTTAGCTTCATGTCTATTCCACCCATCATTCCATATCCTCTGATATTATCTACAGACTCTAGATCCTGAAGAGAGAATAATCCTTTTTGGAAATAAGGAGCTAAATTTTTTGCTCTATTGAAAATATCATCTTTTTCAAAAATTTCCTGCACTGCAAGAGCGGCAGCAACTGCAACTGGAATTCCTGAATAAGTATAGCCATGAAACAATTCAACTGCACCTGTTGGTGAAGCATCCATTACCGCATCATAGATATAATCATTACATGCAACAACACCCATGGGAACAACACCGTTGGTTGTAGCTTTAGCCATTGTCATAATGTCTGGAGTTACTCCAAATTCATCTGCAGCGAATTTAGATCCTGTTCTGCCCCATCCTGTAATTACTTCATCAAAAATTAAAAGTATTCCATGCTTGTCACAGATCTCTCTTAGTTTTTGTAAATATCCTTTTGGTGGAACCAGTGTTCCAGTTGATCCAGCAATCGGTTCAACAATACAAGCAGCAATGTTTTCACCACCAAAATTTTGACAAATAGTTTCTAAATCATTTGCTAAATAGTCTCCAGTTTCTGGTTGACCACTTACAAACTTATGTTCTGGTAAATGTGTATGTCTAATGTGTTGGACACCTGGCATTAAAACACTTGCAAACGTTTTAACATTATTCACCATTCCACCCACTGAAATACAACCAATGTTCATTCCATGATAACCACGCTCACGTCCAACAAATCTAAATCTTTCTGCATGTCCTTTTGCTCTGTGATATGCAACAGCAATTTTAATTGCAGTTTCTACAGCTGTAGATCCACAAATTGTAAAAAACATTTTATTTAAATCACCTGGTGTGTGTTTTGAAATTTTTGTAGCTAATTCAAATGAACCACCAAAACCTTGTTGAAATGGTTGTGCGTAATCTAAAGTTTCTAATTGCTTTGTAACAGCTTCTGTGATTTCTCTTCTTCCATGGCCTAGTGGGTTACAAAATAACCCTGAGCTCGCATCTATTTGTGTTTTTCCATGGTGAGTTTTTAAGTAAACCCCCTTAGCTTCTGTAATTAGTCTTGGGTTTGCTTTGAAATCTTTATTAGATGTAAACGGCATCCAATGTTCATTTAATGAATTAGGTACTGAAGTTCTGTTTTCTGAGCTCATAAATATTCTCTCTCTAAGTATGTAGTGTTATAATTTTACTCCTAACTATTAGACTAAATCAAAAGGTTTTCTATAATTATTTTTTTCTTTAAGGCTTATAATTTTACAACTTATAGGTGTATAAAAATTAAAATTTGTTTTACATCAATTCCAAATTCTATTTAAATACAGATAATTTAATTAAATTACTAACAAAGGAATAATAATGAAAAAAATAATTAGTTTTATTCTTGGTGCTGTAGTTGCTCTTAACTTATCAATGTCAGTTGCTAACGCTGCTGCTAAAGAAGTTAGAGTTGCATTCTTTTTAGAATGGCCTACTCCAAACCAAGAAGACAAAGTTAAAAAGATGTTTGATAAAGCTCTAGGGGTTCCAGTTAAATGGACTAACTTTTCAAACGGTGGTGCAATGACTGATGCTATGTTAGCTGGAGATATTGATATTTCTTACTCACAAGGCTTAGTGCCATTCATCAATGCTGTTAAATCAAAAGCTCCGCTAAAACTTGTAGATATTGCTATGGAATACGGAATGGGTGGAACAACTTGTGTTACATCTAATGCTTCTGGAATTACAAAAGCTAACGCTTCTGAATTAGAAGGTAAAAAAGTTGCTGTTCCTCTAGGAACGATGGCTGAGTATGTTTTTGATGAAAGTATGAAAGTTGTTGGTGCTGATAAAAGTAAAATGACAGTTATTCAAATGGATCCTGAAGAAGGTGCTGCTGCACTAGTTTCTGGTGACGTTGTAATGGCGTGTTTATTTGGTGGTAATTCTATTAAAGCTGCAACTGCAGTTGGAAGTAGATTACTAACAGTTCAAGAAGCACGTGATGCTGGTATCTTAGGTATCGACATTACATCTGTTACTGACAAATTTATGAAAGAGAACCCAGGTATGCTGAGAACTTTCATAGAAGTAACTCATGAAGCAAATGCTAGATATGCAGCAGGTAAAAGTGATTTAAATGTTATCGCTAAAGATGCTGAGATGAAGCTTGGTGATATGAAAGAAACTTTAAGCGGATTTAAATTTCTTACACCTGAAGAGACTGAAAAATCTATGACTTCTGGAAATCTAAGTGGATTTTTAAAAGGAATGGGTACTCCTAACGGAGCAGTTGATACAAGCTTTTTACCTCTTTAATTTAGAGAGTTAAATAAATTTAAATAGGCGCCAATTTAATAAATTGGTGCCTATTTTTTTAAAAAAATTTTAATATAGTATTGTCTTATGAGTGATTTAATTTCTCAGAATTTAAACATGATCTTTAAAACTCCTAAAGGAGAAACAGTTCATGCATTAAAAGATGTAAACTTTACACTTAAAAAAGGTGAACTTTTAACTGTTCTTGGTCCTTCGGGCTGTGGAAAAACAACTTTATTAAACATTACTGCTGGATTTCTACGACCTACTTCTGGAGTTCTCACTCTTAACGGAAATGAAATTAATGGCCCTGGTGTTGAACGAGGAATGGTCTTTCAACAAGGTGCTTTATTTGAATGGCTAACGGTTGCAGAGAATGTTGACTTTGGTTTAAGAATGAAAAAAGAAGACCCGGTTAATACTGCTAAGAAAGTTGAAGAATGGTTAAATATAGTAGGCCTACAAGGTTTTGGAAACACTCCTACTTATCAATTATCTGGAGGTATGCAGCAAAGAGTTGCTCTTGCTAGATGTTTAATTAATGACCCTGATTTAATTTTAATGGATGAACCGTTAGGAGCATTAGATGCATTAACCAGAGAGAAGATGCAGTCTTTAGTTTTAAAAATTTGGAAAGAAACAGGAAAAACAATTATCTTAATCACCCACTCAGTTGAAGAAGCTTTACTACTAGGTGAAAGATTATATGTAATGGCACCAAGACCAGGTCGTATCCATAAAGAATATAATCTTCCTTTTGCATCAATGGGTATTGATGGTGATTTAAGAGAGATAAAAAAAACACCTGACTTTGTAAGCACTAGAGAAGAAATTCTAACTATGATTTGGAATATGGAAGAAGAAATTATGGGTAAAGATATTTAGTATGCTAACAGGTATTATAACATTCGTAGTAATTTTTGCAGTTATTGGATCTATTTTGTATGGAAGAAAATTAGCAAAAACTGAAAAATTAGATGCTGTATTTGGTAACCCTGAAAGAGCTAAAGGTGGAGTTCATTGGGTTATTGTTGGTAGTAGTTTTTTACTATTAACTTGGCTTTACTATTCTTGGGATATGGCGAAATCATTTTATCCTCAGTCTGCAAATGAACTTTGTCAGGTTGCAAAAGTAAACGACTCTTTACTTTCATTAAAATATTTATTTCCAATTGAGGAACGTGAATTTAAGAGTACTTCAATAATTAAAGGTGAAAACAAAAATATAAAAAAACTAGCTAATGAAATTAAAAATTCACCTAATATAAGAGAACAAGACAAAACTACTCTTTTAAAATTTATTGCAAAAACTCAACAATCAATTCCATTATTAACCAATATTGATCTTTTAAAAGAAGAAACAAAAAGTCAAATTCGAGATTTAACAAATAGAATTACTTGGTTAACAGAAGATTTTCAAAAAATAAGCTATCCGCCAATTAAAAGTATTGAAGAAGAGAACGCGAGAATTGAAGCTTTAAAAAAACAAGGGAAATGGGGAGCCTCTGCAACCGCTGTAGAAAATACAGTTGAAATACCAAATATTCCTGAAACAAAAATGGGTTTAAAATTTGATGCAGCTGCAAAAGAATTAACTCTTATTAGTAATGACTTTTTCAAATTAAGAAATCATAACTATAAATATAAACAGTTAATGAAAGAGATTAAGGATGAGATTAAAGCTTATCGATCTAGTTTAGATGATACCCAAGAAGTAGCTTCTGCATTAGCAAAAGATGTTTTGAAAATTGCTCGAAGAATCGAATACGCAAGTATTTTCCCACCTAATACTCTTGATGATATGCAAAAATCAATAATAGAGTTTGATGAAGTTCAAAAGAAAGAGCAAGGTGTTTTAAGACTAGTTGATATTTTTTTATTTCCTGCTGGTACAATTGTTTCAAGTGGACCAAATTGTTCTGAGCAAGGATCTGGAAGATGGTTACCAAAACCGTCTGATACCTTTAATAAATTTGTGCTACTCCTTAAACCCAGTATTGGATTTAAAAACGTACCTCTAATTTGGTATGAAATGATGGATGTAAGTAAAATAGTTGGTTTTATATTACCTGATTGGATTGCAGATGCTATGCCTGGGGCATATCCAATTCATAATGCTGACGGAACTGTTACTCCAAACTTTAAGAGTAAAGTCTTAAGTGTTGTTACAGGTGAGTTTAAATTATTTAAGATACCAGTTCCGATGGGTCATATCTGGGATTCTTTTTTAAGAGTTCTCCTAGGTTTGGTACTTGGAATTATTTTTGGTGTACCACTAGGATTATTTATGGGTTTAAACAGATTTGCTAAAGGATTTTTTGATCCCTTAATTGAACTATATAGACCGGTACCCCCATTAGCTTGGGCTCCTCTAGTTATTACTGTATTTGGAATTGATAATGTTGGGAAAGTTTTCTTATTATTTATGGTTTCATTTTCAATTATGATCATCTCTGCTAGAGCAGGAGCTGCTGGTACTCAGTTGTCTAAAATTCATGCTTCACACTCACTTGGTGCATCTAAATGGCAAATATTAAGACATGTAATATTTCCAAACTCATTACCAGAAATTTTAACAGGGGTTAGAGTTGCTGTTGGAATGTGTTGGGGAACTTTGGTTGCAGCTGAATTTTTAGCTGGTACTACAGGTATTGGATTTGTTGAAAACGTTGCTAAAAAATACTTCCAATATGAAGTTATTTGGATCACTATTTTTGTAATGGGTATGTTAGGTTTATTATTTGATGTTGCTTTAAGAAAAATAATTGACAAAACAATTCCATGGCATGGTAAAGGTTAATCAAACTTTTATTAAACTATGAAATCTTCGAAATTAAAAAGAATTATTAAAGATATCTTTATTAAGTATAAATTAAACAAAGATCATGCCACTATTTGTGCTGAAGCCTTAATCAATGCAGAATTAGTTGGTGCTCCATCACATGGTTTATCTAGACTTAAGATGTACTGTGACCGTATTTCTAAAAAAGTTATTAATCCAAAAGCTAAAATTAAAGTTAAAAAAATTTCTCAATCCATTGCCCATGTTGATGGTAACAATAGTATTGGCTTTGTTGCAGCAGATACCGCTATTAAAACTGCTATAAACAATGCTAAAAAAACTGGAATTGGCTTAGTTGCAGTTAAGAATAGTGGTCATTATGGTTTATCTGGTTATTACGCAGAGCAAGCAGTTAAAAAAGGTTTAATGGTAATGATATTTACTAATGCACCTCCAGCAGTTGCACCTCATGGAGCTTTAAAAAGTTTATTTGGAACAAACCCTATTTGTTTTGGAACACCTACTGGATCAAAGGTTCCTTTTATTTTAGACACTTCAATCTCAATGATTAATAGAGGAAAAATTAGAGTTGCAGCAAGAGAAGGAACTAAAATTCCTGAAGGAGTTGCTTTAGATAAATTTGGTAAACCAACAACGGATCCTAAAAAAGCATTAGAGGGTGTTCAATTACCAATAGCTGGTTTTAGGGGCTCTGGATTAGCTTGGATGGTTGATATTTTAAGTGGTGTATTAACAGGTGGTAATCATGCAGGTAGAGTTAAAGATCCATTTACCGATTTTAGTGGTCCACAAAATATTGGTCACCTATTTTTTGTTTTAAAGCCTAATTTATTTGTCGGAAATTCTTTCAATAAAAGAATAAAAGACAATATCAAAACTATAAAAAGACTTCCCAAGATAAAAGGTGTTAAAGAAATTCTTTACCCAGGACAAAGTAAGTTTAATAGGTTTAAAAGTAATCTTAAAAAAGAAATTAATATTTCAAAAGCTGTTTTAAAAGACTTGGAATATTTACAAAGTATCTAACTATCGTACAGATCTTGAAAACTTTACAAGATCATTAACAAGAAGTTCAGGTTCCTCAAGGGCTGCAAAATGTCCACCCCTCGGCATCTCTGTCCATTGAGTAATATTAAACATTCTATCCACATAAGATTTTGGTGGCCACTCAGACATTTCTGCTGGAAAAATTGCTGCAGCTGTTGGAATTTCTATTTTTTTAAAATCTTTAGGAAAAAAACGTCCACCCTCTTCTCTTCTTCCGTAATAAATCCAAGTAGCTGTGTTGAAAGTTTTTGTAACTACATAAACCATAATATTAGCTAAGAGTGTATCTTTTGAATAAACACTTTCAATATTGTTATCTTTTAAATCAGACCATGAGTACATTTTTTCAATAATCCATGCTGCAATTCCAACAGGACTGTCCATCATTCCATAACTTAAAGTTTGAGGTTTAGTTGCTTGTTGAGTTCTATATCCATCTTGCATTATTTGGTCTGTATTAAATCTTTGTTGCCATTCTTCCTCTTGTTTTGTTTGTGGACCATCAGGGTGGCGCATTGTTAAACAATTAATGTGAATTGCCTTACATGATTTTGAATGATCATAACCAATCCAGTTTGCAATAGTTGCTCCCCAATCACCTCCTTGTGCTAAATATTTTTTATAACCAAGGTTTTCTGTCATCAATTTATTTAAAGTATTGGCTATTTTTCTTGGTCCCATGGGTCTTGAAGGTCTCCCAGAAAAACCAAAACCAGGTAATGATGGGACCACTACATCAAAGGCATCGTCAATGTTTCCACCAAATTTTTCAGGGTGTGCAAGTCTTTCTATAATATGTAAAAACTCAATTACCGATCCAGGCCATCCATGCATAAGAAGTAAAGGTGTTGGGTTGGACCCACTTCCCTTTTCATGAATAAAATGTATTTCGATATCATCTACAATAGTTGTGAAATTTGGAAATTGATTTATTTCTGCCTCATGTTTTCTCCAATCAAAATATTTAATCCAATAATTTGAGATCTCTTTCATATAATCAAGATTACTTCCATATTTCCAGCCACCATCATCTGGCATTTCATGCCATGGGTAATTTTTTACTTTAGTGTATATTTCTTGAAGTACTTTATCGGGAATATCTAATTTAAAAGGCTTAATCATTATCAATTTACAGTATATACTTTTTAAAAATTCAGACTAAATATACCTCATGCTTTCAAATAAAGAAATTGTTTGTCCTAATAACCTTCTGGATCATGCGCATAAGAAAAAAGGTGTTAATGCTGCAATCGTAAATGCAGGGTTGCCTTTACCAATGCTTTCAGTTCAAGATGCTGTTAATGAAAATTTAATAATACCTATTTTTATTGGTGATAAAAAAGAAATTCTTAAATGTGCTGAAGATTTAAAATGGGATATTTCAAAATTTGAAATCATTGATGAACCTATTGAAAATAATACTGCTGCTATTGCTGCAAAACTTGCTAGCCAAGATAAAGTAAAAATTATTGTTAAGGGTCATATTCATACGGATGTATTAATGAAAGAAATTTTAAAAAGAGATTACAATTTACTTGGTAAAACTAGACTTAGTCACATATGGCATATGACAAATACTAAAGACGACAAGCCACTTATAATTACTGATGGTGCTTTAAATGTTTTACCCAATGTAAAAACAAAAATGCATATTTTAAGAAATGTAATTGATTTTTCAAACCGTATAGGAATTGAAAGGCCCAAAATTGCAGTTCTATCAGCAACAGAAGAAATTTTAGATAGTGTACCAAGCTCTATCGATGCAGATGAAATTACAAAACTTGCAAAAGAAGAAAATTTAAATGCTGATGTTTTTGGTCCCTTGGCATTTGATAATAGTATTTCAAAAAAATCTGCCGCTATAAAAGGTGTTAAAAATATTGTAGCTGGTGATGCAGATGTATTGCTAGTTCCAAGTGTTGAAACTGGAAATAGTTTGGTTAAAATGATGATTTATTTTATGGGAGCTTGTGCAGCTGGTGTGGTAGTGGGTGGTAAAGTTCCAATAGTAATTACTAGTAGATCTGATGAAGCACAAGCTAGATTAGCCTCTATTGCTGCAGCTGTTGTTGCTTTAGACTAATTCTTCATTGAAATAATTACATTAATGTTTTAAATAAAGCTTCAAAATTAGAGAGGGAAACAATGGCTATAACGTACTTAAAAAAATCACCAAAAACATCGTCAACAGACGATACTAAAACAACTGGAATTGTTCAGGATTTATTAAAAAATATCGAAACTACAAAAGAACAAGGTTGTATCGATCTTACAAAAAAATTTGATAAATACGATGGAGAAATCATCGTTTCTAAAGAAAGAATTGAAGAAATTAAAAAAACATTAGATCAAAAAACAAAAGATGATGTTCAATTTTCATATGAAAGAGTTAGAAAATTTGCTGAAGCTCAATTAAAAAATTATGGTCAAGATTTTGAAGTAGAGCTTTCAGATGGACTTTTTGCTGGTCAAAAATTAATACCTGTTAATACCGCTGGATGTTATGTACCAGGAGGTCGTTATGCACACATTGCATCAGCAGTTATGAGTGTAACAACAGCAAAGGTTGCTGGTGTAAAAAACGTTATTGCCTGTAGTCCTCCAAAAGAAGGAGTGGGTGCACATCCAACAATTATTTATACCGCAGATCTTTGTGGTGCTGATGTAATTTTAAATTTAGGTGGTGTTCCTGCAATTGCAGCAATGACTAATGGCTTATTTAATAACCCTCCTGCAGACATTATCGTTGGTCCTGGAAATCAATTTGTTGCTGAAGCTAAAAGAATTTTATTTGGAAAAGTGGGTATTGACTTGTTTGCTGGTCCTACTGAGATTGGAATTATTGCTGACGCTAAAGCTGACCCTGAGATAGTTGCTGTAGATTTAGTGGGTCAAGCTGAGCATGGTTATAATTCACCTTGTTGGTTATACACAACGAGTAAAGAGCTTGCAGAAAAAGTAATGAAAAGAGTTCCAGAATTAATTGCTGAACTACCAGAAGTTCCAAGAACTAACGCAGATGCAGCGTGGAGAGATTATGGTGAAGTTATCCTTTGTGATACTGATGAAGAAATGGCAACTATTAGTGATGAGTATGCTCCAGAACACTTAGAAGTTCAGACAGAAAATTTAGAGTGGTTTCACAAAAGACTTACAAACTATGGTTCTTTATTTATTGGAGAAGAAACAACTGTTGCTTATGGAGATAAATGTTCAGGAACTAATCATATACTTCCAACTAAAGGTGCGGGAAGATATACGGGTGGATTATTCGTTGGTAAGTTTGTTAAAACTTTAAGTTTTCAAAGAATGACAAAAGAATCTACTGAATTAGTTGGTGCTGCAGCTGCAAGAATTTCTAGATATGAGGGAATGGAAGCACATGCAAGAACAGGCGACGTTAGGCTTAAAAAGTACGGTTATTCTAGTTAAATTATATAATTTCCATTAGCACTGTTAAAGCCAAAATAGACATAAAAAGAATAATCAAATAATTTATTCTTTTCCACACTGTTGCACTTTTAAGATATTTAGAAAAATATTTTGAAAGATATCCTATTATAAAAAAAAATAGGAATGAAGAAATGGCTGCCCCAGCACCAAAGTAATACTTATCCACTTGACTAAGGCTTTTAGAGAAGTTTCCTAGGAAAAACACAGTGTCTGAATAAACGTGTGGATTAAGAAAAGTAAAACCTAAAGTTTTAATTACAATGTTAGATAGATTATTAGTTTTACTATCCACATTAAATGAAGTTTCTGAAACTTTAGTTTTAATTTTTCCCCAAATAAAATGTAATAAAAATATTAAAAGTAAAATATTAAAAACTAACTCAATAGTTGGAGTAAAAAAATGATTCAGATACTGAAATAAAAAAATTCCTAAAAAAATTAATAAAAAGTCTGAAATTGAACAAATTAAACATACAATAAAAATATATTGTTTTTTTAAGCCTTGTTCTATAACAAATATATTTTGAGCACCTATTGCAAGAATTAAACTTAACCCAGTTAAAAAACCTAATATTAAATAATCCATTAAGTTTTATTAAACTCTTTTTTTACCCTGAACAACTCTATCAAGTATTAATGCAACAAATAAAATAGCTATACCCGCAAGTATACCTTGTCCAACATTAGCATATTGCAATGCCTCGAGAACATCTTGACCTAATCCTTTTGCACCGATTAGAGATGCTACAACTACCATGGCTAAACTTAACATTACTGTTTGGTTCACACCTGCCAAAATTGAAGGTGTAGCTAATGGCAGATCTACTTTTCTCAGCAAATACCATTTAGTTGCACCGTATGCGATAGCAGCTTCTCGAATTGTTTCTGGCACTCCACGTAACCCTAAAACTGTAAGTCTTACAACAGGTGTACCACCAAAGATCATTGTAATAATTACTGCTGCAACCTTTCCAGTTCCAAAAAATGCTATTACTGGAATCATAAATACAAAGGCTGGCATTGTTTGCATGAAATCCATTATCGGTCTAATTAATGAATAAAATCTTTGTCGTCTTGCACAGAAAATTCCAAGCGGAATTCCAATTGCTATACTTAAAACTGCAGCAGTTCCTAATAAGGCAAGTGTAGTCATTGCTTTAACCCAGAAACCTAAAAAACCCATATAACATAAAAATCCTGTAGAATAAATTGCAGCCCTGGGTCCTGCTGATAACCCAGTTAAAGTTACAATTGCAGTTATAATTACAATCCAAGGAGTTTTAACAAACAATAATTCTAAGAAATCTAATACGGACCTAATACCAATTGTTATAGCTGTAAAAATTAAATCTCCTTTAACAACAGCATAATCAAAAACAATTTCTATCCATTTAATTGAAAATAATCTTATTTCAGGATGTGTTGGGAACGTATCCATTATCTGAAGTAAGCCCGGAAAACTGTAATGGATAACGGTAAAAATCATTATAACAGAGGTAAAAACACCACTTAAAATGTAATTTTTCATCTGCATCCCTGGATGAATAGATTTATCAGATAACCATTCAGAATATTTCTTTTCTAAAATTGAATTTGCCAAAACACCCTGAACAATTTTAACTCCTATCAATAAAATAAAACCAAAAATTGCTATCCAAATTGCTGAAGCTTCTATTCTCGTAATTTCATCTAAATAACCCTGCATAGCATCCTCTAAGGATTTTATGTTTCTTTCAAAGACATCAATTTTGTCTGGATTATTTTCTATCGCAGCTTCTAATTGTTTATTTCTAAAGGCTATAGTGCTTTTTACTTGTTCAACTTTAGCAATGGCCTCTGCCGTAATATTACCAAATAAACCTCTGATTATTTGTACTACTGAAAAAGTTTCAATAATTAAAAAAGCTAAAGTCCAATTCCAAATATTACGCATTCCAAACCAAATTGGTCCAAATATGAATGCAAATAAATTAAATGAAAATGAGTAAGTAGGCTTGCTACCAATTTTTTTAAACTCTTTAATATAATAGTCTGGATTACTTTTTACAAAGTCAGTAATTAATTCATCTCTTGATGGGTTTCTGTTTGCTTTATTATCCATCACTACCCTCTACAACAGCTTTTAATAAGTCTGCCTGTGTTATTATACCAATATTTTTGTTTTCATTATTAATTACTAATATCGGCTCATCCTTAATAGAGGATTTTTCTATCAACTTATTTAGTAAATCATTTTCATGAACGCTTTCTAAATTTTTTGATATTAATCCAAATTCTTTTTCAAATTTCTCAACAGGCTGCATGATAGATTTTGCTTGGATAATTTTTAATCTAGATATTCCTTTTACAAAATCAGCAACATAATCATCTGCTGGTTTCATTACTATTTCTTCTGGTGTTCCTATTTGGATAACTTTTCCATCTCTCATGATAGCAATTCTATGACCCACTCTTACTGCTTCATCTAAATCATGAGTTATAAATACTGTAGTCTTTTTCATTTGTTTTGAAAGTTTGATAAATTCTGCTTGAAGCTGTCTTCTTATTAATGGGTCTAGTGCACTAAAAGGTTCATCCATTAATAAAACATCAGGATCTGCTGCTAAAGCTCTTGCTAATCCTACTCTTTGTTGCATTCCACCTGAAAGTTCATGGGCAAATTTATTTCCCCAACCTTGAAGTTCCACAATATCTAAAATCTTATTAGCAGCATCCAATCTATCATTTTTACTAATGCCTCTTATTTCAAGCGGCATTGCTATATTGTCTAAAACTGATCGGTGAGGCATTAGAGCAAAGTTTTGAAAAACCATGCCTATCTTTTTATTCCTTAAATCTTGTAAACTTTTTGGATCAAATTTCATCACATCTTCATTATCGATCAAAATTTGTCCTGAAGTAGGTTCTAGTAATCTATTAATATGTCTCACTAAAGTGGATTTACCACTCCCTGAAAGACCCATTACACAGAATATTTCTCCTTTTTTAACGTCAAAAGAGACATCTGATACACCAATTACTGAATTATATTTTTCTAAAGCTTCTTGTTTTGAAATACGATTATTTTGAATGGCATTTAATGCTTCCACAGAAGTGTTGCCAAAAATCTTCCAAACATTTTTTATTTCTATAGCAGAGTCCATCAGATCCGTTCGAAAATTTAATAATTTTTTAAAGAAATATACCCGGCAACAAATTTGGTTGCCGGGTAAAATTTAGTTTAACTTAAAGGCCTAACCAACCATCAACTTTAGACTTATTGTTTTTCATCCATGTTCTAGCAACATCAGCTGGATCTTTTTTCTCAACTGAAATTTGAAAAGCCATTAATGAAACATCGTCTGCTGACAATTGAAAGTTCTTAAAGAAATCAACAATCGCTGGTGACTTTGCTTCTAAAGAAGTTCCCCAACCGATTTGGATTTGCTTAAGAGCATCTTTTGATGCAACATAAGATTTTTTGTACCAATCAGCATCTTCTTTAGGCTGAACCATTTTGTATTTTGCTTCATCGAACTTAGGTTCAGTTAACATAACTACATCAGCCATTCCCCAAATTGCATGTGGCTTGTAACAATAAAATGCATAACCTTCACTTTTTTTAATAGAGTCAAGTACTCTTGCATTTTTTACAGCTTCAGCAGCTCTGATTGCTTCAATGCCTGCATCGTATAAACCGTAATCTCTAAGTTTTACTTGGTTTACATTTGCAGAAGCCCATCCATCAGCACCAATCCAAAACTCACCTTTACCATTTCCGTCACTGTCCATTGCTTTAACAACTTCTGGTCTAGCTAAGTCTTCAATTGCTGTAATATTCATTTTTTTAGCAAATTGTTGAGACACACAATATCCTTGGTTTCCTTCGTAAGGTTTTGAACTTAACTTAAGAGTTCCTTTAGGAACTAGATCGTTAGTATAAGCCTGTTGATTAGGTAGCCAGATATCAGGGTGAACTTCTATCTCACCTTTGCTTCTATCAATTGCCGCGTAGATTGCAGTATTATTTCCTGGAACTAATTCTGCTTCTCCACCCATTTTGTCATTAACAACTGCTGCTAATAAATTTGCAATAGCTGTTGCACCTGTCCAACCTGGATCTCCAATTTTAACTTTCTCAGCAAGCACTGAAAAAGTAGCAAATAAAGAAATTAAACCAGCTACAAGTGTAGTTTTTATTATTTTCATTATATCCCTCTCGATTAATTTAAAAAAACTAGCATAACTTAAAACTTTTGAGCAAGTCAAAGAAAATTATCTACTTATAATCCCTAATATTATTTATCTTTTTATGAATGACTAATCCAAATAGTCTTGGTTTGAAGGTATTGGTCCAGAGCTTCTGTACCTTGATCTCTACTTAAAGATCCAGATTGTCTGTATCCACCAAAGGGCGTTTTAATATCTCCTTCAGAAAAAGTATTAACAGAGACAGTTCCACAAGGTAAACTTTTAGCCATATGAAAAGCTCTATCTATATCTTGAGTAAAAACACTTGCGTGCAACCCATACTTTGAATTACTTGCAATTTTCAAAGCTTCTTCATCACTATTGATTGTAAGAACACCAAGTACTGGTCCGAAAATTTCTTCTTGGGCAATAGTCATATTCTCTTTTAAATCATCAAAAAGAGTTGGTTTTGCAAAAAAACCTTTTTGATCTTTACTTGAAACTCCTCCAAATAATAGTTTAGCACCTTCATCAACTCCTTTTTGAATGTACCCATCAACAGTTGCTAGATGTTTTTTAGAAATCATTGATCCCATATTAGAGCTTGGATCTAAAGGATCTCCTACTTTAAGATCTTTTACTTTTTTGGAAACTTTATCTAAAAATTCATCTTTAACTTTAGTGTGAATTATTTGCCTCATATTTGCAGAGCAGTTCTGTCCACCATTCCAAAAGGCAGAATTAATTGCATTATCAATTAAATTATCTGTAATCTTTGCATCTTCTAAAACGATGAACGGACTTTTACCACCCATCTCTAAACCAATTGTCTTTAAATTACTTTCACCAGAATATTTCATGAACAGTCCTCCAACTTCTGTTGAGCCAGTAAATGAAACTGCATCAACATCATTGTGTCTACCAAGTACTTCACCAACATCTCCAAAGCCAGGTAATACATTTAAAACTCCATCTGGAATACCTGCTTCTTTAGCAATTTGAGCAACTCTAATTGCAGTTAAAGGTGTGTCTTCTGCTGGTTTAATTATAACTGAACAACCTGCAGCTAACGCTGGTGCCATTTTCCAAACTGCCATCATTAAAGGGAAGTTCCATGGAACAACTCCAGCAACAACACCAATTGGTTCTTTAACAATTAAACTAGTTAACGATGGTTCTGTTGGTCCAACTTTACCAAATACTTTATCTATTAATTCTCCATACCACTGGAAATGCATTGGCGCGTCATTTGCAACTTCATTAATACAATCTCCAATTAATTTTCCACTATCCACACATTCAAGAACTGAATTTTCTTCACCAGTTTGTCTTAATAATTCTGCAAATTTCAGTAAGACATCTTTCCTAAACTCTGGAGATGTTCTGGACCAAATTCCACTATTAAAAGCTTTTCTTGAAACTTTAACTGCTAGATCAACATCTTTATGATTACATTTTGAAACTGCACAAAGGACTTCGCCTGTTGCAGGGTTTATATTTTCAAATTTTTCGCTATCAATGGCATCTACATATTTACCATTAATAAAAGCTCTGCCTTCAAATTTTAAATTTTTAGCTATAGTTTTGTAATCTACAGTCATTTTATAGATTTAAAGATATTCTAAAGATTGATTTTAGTAAAGAAGCTATTCTGGATTTGCAGTCAATGTTTTAATCTCTAAGATGTTTTCATTAGGATCTTTAACAAAGAATGTTTCTTGTTCATACTTCGTGCCTTTAAACCTTAAATAAGGCTCATCATAATATTTTGTATTGTTGTCTGTTAATCTCTTTTTTAATGAATTAAAATTTTCTCTAGATAAATGTACACCGAAATGAGGAACAGAAACGTTACCCATATCAACATCATGTCTTTCGCTTTCAAGTTTATGCTCGCTTGCGTGAAGAGTTAATTCATTTCCCCAAAAATCTACATCTGCCCATTCTTGAGCTGAGTTATCTAATCTGCACCCTAATATTTCACTGTAAAAATGTTTTGCTTTCTCTAAATCGCCACAAGGTATTGCTAAATGAAAACAGTTGGTGTTTTTGTACATAGATTTTCCTCTTTAAATTACTTATTTAAAGCTTATATAAACCACTATAAATTTATAATCAACATTAGCAAATAATGAACGACTTTTTACAATCTATAATTGATAGAGATCCTGCGGCAAAATCTAAACTAAGTATAATTTTAACTTACCCAGGCGTTAAAGCAGTTTTTTTTCACAGAATTGCAAATTTTTTTCACCTTGCTAAGTTTCATTTAGTAGCAAGAATAATTTCACAACTATCAAGATTTTTAACCGGAATTGAAATTCACCCAGGTGCTAAAATTGGAAAAAATTTATTTATTGACCATGGTATGGGTGTTGTAATTGGTGAAACTTCAGAAATTGGAAATAATGTAACTATTTATCATATGGCAACATTAGGTGGTATTGCTCCAAGTATTAATTCAAATAATCAAAGAGAAGTTAAAAGACATCCAACATTAAGTGATTGTGTGGTTGTTGGTTCAGGTGCACAAATTTTAGGACCTGTAATGGTTGGTACTCATGCTAAAATTGGAGCTAACGCCGTTGTAACTAAAGATGTTCCTGAGAATGCAGTAATGGTTGGAATACCCGCTAAAAATGTTGGAACAGCAACTGAAGAATTTAAACCTTATGCGGTAGAAGAGGTAGATAAAAATACTTCAAGCTAATGAAAAATATTCAAGACAACTTTATTTCTGGAATAGGCAATACTCCTTTAATCAAGCTTAGAGCTGCATCAGAAATAACTGGTTGTAATATTTATGGTAAAGCAGAATTTATGAACCCTGGTGGTTCTGTAAAAGACAGAGCGGCACTTGCTTTAATTAGAGATGCAGAGACCAAAAAATTAATCTCTAAAGGTGGAACAATTGTTGAAGGTACTGCTGGTAATACTGGTATTGGCTTATGTCTACTTGGTAATTCACTTGGTTATAAGACAATCATAGTAATGAATGATAATCAAACTCAAGAAAAGAAAGATCTTCTTAGAAATATTGGTGCTGATTTAAGACTAGTTCCAGCTAAACCTTATAAAGATGATGCTAATTTTGTAAAAGTTGCAGCAAAACTTGCTGATGAATTAAGACCTTCAAATAATAATGGAGTTGTTTGGGCTAATCAGTTTGACAATGTTGCAAATGCTAAAGGTCATTATGAAGGAACAGGACAAGAAATTTGGGATCAAACTGAAGGTAAAGTTGATGGTTTTGTATGTTCATCTGGAACAGGTGGAACGATTTCAGGAGTAAGTAACGCTCTTAAAGAAAAGAATAAAGATATAAAAATATTTCTATCTGATCCAAAAGGCTCTGCTCTTTACAATTATATAAAAAATGGAGAATTAAAATCTGAAGGTGGTTCAATTACTGAAGGAATTGGCTCAAGTAGAGTAACAAAGAATTTTGAAAATGCTAAAATTGATGATGCTTATTCAATTGATGACCATGAAGCACTACCAATACTTTATGATCTAATTCAAAATGAAGGTTTAAGCCTTGGTACTAGTTGTGGAATTAATATTGCTGGTGCAATTAGATTAGGTAAAGAGCTTGGTCCTAGAAAAACTATTGTAACAATTCTTTGTGATAAAAGTGATAAGTACGCTACTAAAATGTTTAACAAATCTTTTCTTGAAGAAAAAGGATTGCCTTTTCCTAATTGGATTGATTAAATTTAAATAAAATTATGACTGGTCAAAGACGTTGGTTAAAAATTTGGGCAAGAACTGTTGGAATGCCAATAGGTATTAATGACAAAGATAAACCTGAATTTTTACCTATAAAACAAACCGATGTTAAAAAAGCATTAGCTTTTAGAACATTTTGGATAGCGCTTCATGTATTAACTTGCCTATTAATTATTGCTGGTAACGGCCGTGTAATGGGTTGGTGGTAATATCTAAATAATTATATATCTCTAACAATATTTCATTTAAGATAATTAGATGAATCTTACTGGCGGCTACATATTTCTAGTGTTAGCAATAACACTTGGTATTTCATCCAATGGTTTCTTAAAAGCTACAGAAGGCTTTACAAATATTTATCCTACTATTTTTTGCATTATTACAATTGTTGCATGTATCTTTTGTTTATCTAAGGCAATGACCATTATACCCGTTGGCTTTACTTACGCTACTTACGGGGGGCTCACTATTACAGCTGTAACAATCTTTGGTGTTGTAAAATACAATCAAACACCAAACCTTTATGCTGTTCTTGGAATATCTTTAATTATTATTGGTGTTATATTATTAAACACAATGGGAAAAACTAATTAATGAATATGACAACTTCCTACTTATTTCTAGCTTTAGCAGTAGTACTAGGTGTTGCTTCAAATAGTTTTGCAAAAAGTGCTGAAGGTTTTACTCTACTTGTTCCAAGTATTATTACGGCAATTACTATAGTTTTGTGCATGTATGCCTTATCAATGGTGATGAAAAATATTCCAATGGGAATTACTTACGCATCATTTGCGGGTCTTGCGATTATCTCAACTGTAGGTGTTGGCATAATCAAATATAATCAAGTTCCAAATCTTTATTCGATAGTTGGTTTATGTTTTATTATTGTGGGTGTACTAATGGTAAATCTTTTAGGTAATAATTAATAAAATTATTTAAATAAAATTAGTTAGAAGAGTTTCTAAAATTATCGAAATCCTACAGTTTTGCTAGGTTGCATTCAATAAATATATTTAACATAAAGTGAAATAAATATTTTGAATAGAGTATTCAAAAATGCTAATATATGAATATCAATAAAGGAGGATGATTATGAATTTATCACCACCTGACACATAACTGGTGTGATTAAATAATCAAAGACTAGATAAGACCATAGAAAATAAAAAATCTATTATTATAGATTTTAGCGTAAACCGCTGACTTATAGGGGAACTCTTTTGGAGTTTACCGAAAGGGTGACCCCCTTAAAAAAAAAGCGGTCAAAAAATATCCGGCAACACATGATTGCCTTCATCATCTAAAGTAATATCAAATTCATCTACTACATTAGAAATATCTAGCGACGAATATAAATGTGGAAACATAGTTCCATCTGATGCTTGCTCCCAAACTAAATGATCTAATTTTAAAGTATCGACCTTTAATAAAATTAAATCATTTTGATTTTTGTAAAACTTTTGAAGAGTTCCGGCAACCTGATCATCACCTGAAAAATGAATATAACCATCTTCTAAATCTTTTTTAGAACCAGTTAATTGACCTTTACTTTTAGCTTCTTGCCACTCAGATTTGGTGCATATTTTATAAACAAACTTAAAGTTCATTCAAAATTTATATTATTCAGGAGGGATATTGACAATAAGAAACTTCCCTCAAAAGAGGGAAGTTAATATTAACTATCTAATAGAGAGAGAAGATAATGTTAATTTTTTTTAATTTTATGGGCTCCTTATAGATAGTAAATTTCAATATTAAAATGACTATTTGTCACTAGTGGAATGCAAATATTGAATATTTTATTTTATCTGTTCACTTAGTGAACGATTTACCAGGATGAGTTTGGTTGACCTAGGAACTCTATTTCCTCAGGAGTAGATTTTCTATCTAACACTATGTTTCGATGGGGATATCTATGAAATTTTTTAATTGCTAATGTGTGATATTTCCAAGATTTTTTTATAGAAACTAAATCTGGATGATCTTTTAAATATTTATCGAGTAAATAGTAGGCCATATCATGATCTGTTATCTCCTCACTATGAATGAGTGGTAGTAGCATAAATAATCGTTGATCCTGATCCATGTCATCTAAAAATCCAGCATAAACAGAATCATTAACTATTAATCTTGCTTTATGGTCCTGACTAAAAGCTTTTGAGTCGTCTCTAAACATGTTTCTTGAAAATTGATCAAACAAAATAACTAGTGCTAAGCTTCCCAATGGAGTGTCTTGCCAATCATCATATTCATTTGTACTTGCTAATTCAAAGTCTTTTAAAAAAAATTTCTTAATAGAGACATCAAGTTTTTCATCTCTTTTAAATCTTTTTTCAATTGGAGTTTCTCTAAACCAGAAATCAATTATTTCTTGAGCTTTGGTAGGTACTACAGACATTTATTTAGAAACTGGTTTTAAAAGTTTAAGCATTTTATTATGTATTAATTGATTTGCAGATACTAAAATATTTCCTGCATTAACTGCATCTCTATTGCCCCAAGTGGTTACAACTCCACCTGCTGCTTTTATAATTGGCATTAATGGATGAATGTCCCAAATTTTATTAGTTGCTTGAAATACAACGTCAATTTTTCCCTCACAAAAATGAGAATAACTTAATGCATCCGCTGTTGGAAATTGCATTAATTTTAAAACTTTTGGTATTTTCATTTGCTGCTTAAGGCTAACTGCACCATGAAAAGCACCTGCAACTTTTATTTTAGAAAAAGAGACATCTTTTGAAACAGAAATTTTTATTCTTTTTTTATTCTCAAAAACATAGGCTTTTTTGTTGTTAATGTTTAAATAATATTTATTCAAAATCGGAAAATTTGCTAAACCTACAACAGGATTACCTTTGAAATTAAGAGAAATTAAATTGCTCCATGTGGGGTTACCTATTACAAATGATCTTGTTCCATCAATTGGATCTATCACCCATGTAAAGTCACTAGTTGATTTTTTATGGCCAAACTCTTCACCTATAACTTGATGACTTGGAAATTTTTTTTTAATTTTTAATCTAATAAATTTTTCAAATGCTTTGTCAGCTGTTGTAACAGGATCATACCCTTTGCCTTTAAGCTTATTAGATGTCACAAAAGATTTATTAAGTTTTGAGTAATAAAATTTATTTAAATTCTTTGCTAAAGTATTTAAAAAGTTCGAATATAGCTTGTACTCTTTCACACTTAATAAACTCATTATATTATGTTCTCAATTTGACTTTCTGCTTCTTTAATTGATTTTTCATAATCTATAGCCAATTGATCCGCAGCAATAATATCTATTTTTTTTATACCAAAAAAATTTAAAACATGAGTTAGCCAAGGTGTTAAAAAATCATCCTTACTATTGATTTTTGTGCCACCAGAAGTGATTATGAGATAAACCTGTTTGTCTTCAAGCAAACCTACCCTGCTTCCGTCTTCATTATATTTAAATGTCTCTTTAACTCTTGCTGCTAGATCCGCCCAGGCTTTTAGTGTTGCTGGTGGGCCAAAATTATAAATTGGCACAGAAATTATAATTATGTCGCTTTCTTTTAACTCCATGACTAGTTTATCTGACATTTCAAACATTTTCTTATGTTGCTCTGTTTGCTCACCATCAGGGATTTTCATTCCTGACTCAGTTAAATTAGAAATAAAGATCATTTCGTCATTAAGGTCTCGGTAAACAACCTCATCTTCTGGCTTTTTAATTTTGTCCAATAATTTTTTTGCTAAAGCTCTTGAGGTAGAACCTTCTTTTCTAGCGCTGGTGTCAATTTGATATATTTTCATGAATTAATTATCTTTAGTAGTTTCTAACCGAAATTTTGTAAAAATGGTAAATAATTTAGAATATAATAGCCAAGAACTTGTAATTGGTTTGTTAAAATTAAAATTCCTGTAATTAAAAGTATTATACCCCCTCCTTTTGTAACCAAATTAATATTTCTTTTGAAATTTTTGGAAAATAGTAAAAACTTTTGCATCAAATAACCTGATAGAACAAAAGGTATCGCTAATCCAAGTGAGTAAAAACTTAACAGTAAAATTGCTTTATAAATAGTTTCTTCAGTAGAAGCTAAAGCAAGAATTGATCCTAAAATAGGGCCAATACATGGTGTCCATCCAAAGCCAAATGCCATTCCAACAATAAATACAAAGAAAATATTATTTGATTTTTTTGTATAAAATTTCTTTTCAACATTAAGAAATTTAATATTTAAAACACCAATTAATTGAAGAGAGAATATAATTATTATAATTCCTGCAATAGTTCTTAAAATTTGAGAATTTTGTAAAAGAATTTGTCCTAAGAAAGAAGCAGTTGCACCAAAGACAATGAATACAAAAGAAAAACCTAATGAAAAAACTATCAACGGCAATAAATCTATTTTCTTTTTTTCTAAAATTTCATTTAATGTACTACCAGTAATAAATGAAACATAACCAGGTATTAGTGGTAAGACGCATGGAGATAAAAAGCTAATTAACCCTGCGCCAAATGCAATAAATAATTCTAACATTAAATATTATTCAGCTAACACTTTTAAGTTTTGTCTTCCAAGATTATCAATTGATAGCTCCATGTTATCACCATCTTTTAAAAAAACAGGAGGACTCATGCCAAGACCAACACCAGGAGGAGTTCCTGTTGTAACTATATCACCAGGCATTAACGTTATAAAACTTGTAATATGAGCGACCAAGAAGTTAAAATTGAAAATCATCTGATTAGTGTTACCTGTTTGATGTCTGTGACCATTAACATCTAGCATTAAATTCAAATTATTAATGTCTTGAATTTCATCTTTAGTTACTAAATATGGACCTAAAGGTCCAAATGTATCACCAGATTTACCCTTTACCCACTGACCTCCTTTTTCTTTTTGCCATTCACGCTCACTAATATCGTTACAAATACAGTATCCAAAAATATAATCTTGTGCATCCTTTTCTAAAACTCTTTTTGCTTTTTTTCCAATCACAAAAGCAATTTCAACTTCATGATCTAATTTTTTTGAAGTCTTGGGGATGATTACATTGTCGTTTGGTCCAATTATAGAATGAACAGACTTATTAAATAGAACTGGGTTTTCAGGTGTTTTCGCACCAGTTTCTTTTGCATGTTCCACATAATTTAAACCAATTGCAAAAAAGTTTCCAGGTTTAGAAATACAAGATCCTATTCTTTCACTTTGATTTATTTCTTCCAAGCTCTCAAGACTCATGTTTTTAATCTTTTCTAAATTTTCAAAATTAATACTTTCAGGATTTAAGTCTTTAATAATCGATGATAGATTTCTATATTTTCCATCCTTATCTAATACTACAGGAATTTCTTGACCTTCTTTTCCAATTCTTAAAAATTTCATTTTTTATTTATTTTTTCAATCGCATTATATAAAGAGCTATGATCTGTATTACCATGACCATCAGCTACTAGATCATTATACATTTCTTTAATTAAACTAGAAATAGGCAGATGAGTTTCAACTGCTTTTCCTGCGTTAATAATATTTGTCATATCTTTTAACTGTGTTGTGGTTTTTCCTTTTGGTGTAAAATCTTTATCAATCATTCTTTTTCCGTGTGTTTGTAATATTTTACTGTCTGCCCATCCTCCTGATAAAGCTTCAATCATTTTATTTGGATTGGTTCCAGACTTTTCACATAATGTAACAGCTTCTGCAACTGCTCCAATAGTAACACCTACAATAATTTGATTTGCTAGTTTTGAAATTTGGCCAGAAGACACGGGGCCTACTAATGTTGGGTTACCCATTTTTTTTAACAGCTCATAGCAATTTTTAAAAGTTTCTTCATCACCACCAACCATTATAGCTAAAGTTGCCTCTTCTGCCCCAATAGTTCCACCCGAAACTGGAGCATCTAAATAATTTATTTTTTTTTCTTTTAATTTTTTTGAATATTTTACGGTCAAAACTGGATTAACCGAACTCATATCAATAACAGTAGCTCCTTCTTTTATATTAGAAATAAATTCATCACTGCCCATTACTTTTTCAACAGCATTATCGTCCGTAAGCATAGTGATAATTATGTCAGAATTTGTGACAACGTCTTTAATGGATGCAGATATTTCTGCTCCAAATTCTTTTAGTCTATCTGCTTTATCTTGAGATCTATTATAGGCTTTTAAATTATAACCAGATTTAAGAAGGTTTTTTGCCATGGGAAAACCCATGAGTCCAATTCCAATAAACGCAATACTTTTCATTTTATTGATTATATAACTTATATTCTCTGTTTGGTATCTTTATCAAAAATAGAAATATTATTTAAATCAATAAACAGTGTCATTTCTTTATCAATCTCAACATCTATTGAAGAAGCAAATTTACCCAATAGTTCCTGCCCCAAATAGCTAAAAGTAATTATTTGTTCATGACCAACATATTCATGTAATTCAGTTTTAACTTTAATTTCAGCAAAATTTTCATCTTTTGCCACTCTAGCAGCATGAGTTTTTTTTAAAAAAATATGTTCTGGCCTTATACCGAATAAAACTGCAGAATTATTTTGTAATTCTTTATTGTGATTAAAATTTATAGTCTCATTTTCACTAGCATTATCAGGTAAGAATGAAATCAATTTATTATTTGATGTCAAAGAACCTTTAATAAAATTCATTGATGGAGAACCTACAAAGTCAGCAACAAACACACTACTAGGTTTATTATAAATATTTTTTGGAGTATCAAATTGTTCAATTTTACCATTATTCATTATTGCAATTTTTGTTCCCAAGCTCATAGCTTCAGTTTGATCATGCGTAACATAAACCATAGTCGTTTTTAAATTCTTATGTAGTTTCTTAATTTCTCTGCGCATCTCGATCCTAAGTTTTGCATCTAGATTTGAAAGTGGCTCATCAAACAAAAAGATTTTAGGCTCTCTAACTAATGCTCTTCCCATGGCTACTCTTTGCCTTTGTCCTCCAGAAAGTTGCGCTGGTTTTCTATCTAACAATTCGGTAATCTTAAGTAATTCTGCTATTTTGTTTAATGATTGATTAATTTTTTCTTTGGAAATTTTTCTTTGTTTTAAACCAAATGTAATATTATCTTTGACGCTCATTGCTGGGTAAAGAGCATAAGACTGAAACACAAAAGCTATATCTCGCTCACTAGGCTCCATTTTGTTTACTATTTGGTTGTCTATTAATATTTCTCCCACACTAGATTCTTCAAGACCAGCAATAGTATTTAACAACGTAGATTTCCCACAACCAGATGGGCCCAATAATACGAGAAAGTCACCTTCTTCAACGTTTAAATTTATTCCCTTTAAAACCTCTGTTTGTTTAAATCTTTTTTCTAAATTATTAATATTTAACGTTGCCATGTTATCCTTTCACTGACCCTGCTGTTAGTCCTTTAATAAAGTAATTACCTGCTAAGACATATATTATTAAAGTTGGTAATGCAGCCATAATTGCTGCTGCCATATCAACATTATAATATTTTACAGAGGCCGATGTTAATACCATATTATTTAACGCTACTTGAAGCGGTGCATTTTCACCAAAGGAAAAAGTCACACCAAATAAAAAATCATTCCAAATTTGTGTAAATTGAAAAATAATTGTCACTACTAAGATTGGTAATGATACAGGTAACAATATTTTAAAAAAAATTTTAAAAAAACCTGCTCCATCAACTTTAGCAGCTCTAATAATCTCATCTGATATTGAAACATAATAATTTCTAAAAAACAAAGTCGTGAACCCTAAGCCATACACAGTGTGAACAAGTATTAAACCAAATGGTGAATTTGATATTCCAAGAAAACCCAAGGTTCTAGCCATGGGAAGAAGTATTGCTTGATAAGGAATAAAAGTGCCAAAAAGAAATAGTAAAAATATTAAATTTGCACCTTTAAATTTCCATTTTGTTAAAGCATATCCATTTAGAGCTCCTAGAAATGTTGAAATTATTAGAGCAGGTATAGCTATTTTAAGTGAATTAAAAAAATATGGTTTTAAAAAAACATCACTAGTTCCTTCACCTCTACCAGCCCATGCAATTTTCCAAGATTCAAAATTAATACTGTTTGGCAAACTAAATAAGTTACCTTCTCTTATTTCGTTCATTGTCTTTAATGAAGTAACAATCATTACATACAAAGGGGTGATATAATAAAAGACAAATACTCCTAAAACTAAAAAAAGAAAAATACGAGATACTTTTTTTTTATTTAGCATCTTGCTCCCTTCTTAATTCTGAATAAAGATACGGTACAATTATTGCTGAAACTGTAGCAAACATCATAATTGCACTAGCAGATGCAAGTCCAACCTCACTTCTTCCAAAAGCCATTTTTGTCATAAATACTGCTGGCATATCTGAAGAAATTCCTGGGCCACCAGCAGTTAAGGCAATTACCAGGTCATAACTTTTAATTGATAAATGAACTAAAATTACAATTGCACTCATAAACACTGGTCGCATCATGGGTAAAACAATTTTTATATAAATTGAAAAAGTGCTAGCACCATCAACTTTTGCGGCTTTTATAACTTCGTCATCTATAGATCTTAAGCCTGCTAAAAAAATAGCCATTATAAATCCTGATGATTGCCAAACTCCTGCAATTACAATTGTGTAAATAGACATTCCTGGGGTAACCAACCAATCAAATTGAAAGTTTTCAAATCCAATTTGGTGTGCAAATTTTTCAATCCCCATTGTAGGGTTTAAAATCCATTTCCATGCAGTGCCCGTTACAATAAAAGATAATGCCATTGGATAAAGATAAATAGTTTTTATAACTCCTTCTGATCTAATTTTTTGATCTAAAAAAATTGAAAGAATGACACCAATAAAAATACATAAAATAATAAACAAACTTGTAAAAATAAATAAATTTTCAACGGCTATATGCCAACGTGGCATTTGCCATAACCGAACATATTGGTGAATTCCCCAAAATTCATAATTAGGTAATAGTTTTGATTTAGTAAGTGATATATAGAAAGTCCACCCAATAAAACCATATACAAACCAAAGTATAACTGCAAAAGATGGTGCAACTACAATTTTAGGTAAATTCTTTTTTAACCAATACATTATAAATAAATAATCTGTGCCACTAACTTAGTGACACAGATTTTAATTGTTTTAACTTTAAAATTACAAAGACGCTTTAACAGCTGCTGCTAGTTTCATTGCAGCATCTTTTGAAGACATGTTTGAGTTAAAGTGTTCAGTTACAACATCAGTTATTGCACCAGACTGAGCTCCTTTTAGAGCCATTCCATGAGCATAACTAGGCATTAAACCACCAGCTTTACTAGCTGCATTCAAGTCTGAATTTGATTTTTTTGCACAATCATCAAAGTCAGCCATTGAAACATCTAATCTTGCAGGTATTGAGCCTTTATACATGTTAAAAACTTTTTGAAAGTTTTTACCCATGATCAAACTTGCTAGTAACTTTTGACCTTCTAATTTATCAGCTCCTTTAACATTGTAGAATACAAAAGAATCTACATTATAAAGGTATCCATTATTTGATGGTGTTGGTGAACAAAGATAATCTTTTCCAGGTGTTAAACCTTTTGCAGAAAATTCTCCTTTTGCCCAGTCACCCATAATTTGAAAAGCAGCTTTGCCGTCCATAACCATACCAGTTGCAACGTTCCAATCTCTTCCTGGTGAACCTGCATCAGTGTATCCTTTAAGTTTTCTCATTTGGTCAAATATCTTAACCATAGTTGAACCACTTAAAGCTTTTGGGTCTAAATCTATAAAAGCTTTTTTATAGAAATCATTTCCACCTATTCCTAAAGCAACAGCCTCAAAAACAGTAGCATCTTGCCAAGGCTGACCACCATGAGCAAATGGAATTATACCTGCAGCTTGTAGTTTGTCTGCTGCAGCATTAAATTGCTTCCAAGTAGTAGGCATTTTAATTCCATTAGAATCTAAAACACTTTTGTTAGCCCAAAACCAATCAATTCTGTGAATGTTAACTGGAGCAGCACAATATTGTGTAAAATTATTACACTTCATATGTTGTGCAACTTGTTTGCTTACTAAATTGTCCCAACCCTCAGCTTTTGCAACGGAGTCGATGTTGTAAGGTTTGATAACACCTTGATCATCATATTCTTGAATTGCAGGTCCTTTAACTTGTGCAGCTGCAGGTGAGTCACCAGCAACAATACGAGCTTTTAAAGTTTGCATAGCAGCATCTCCACCACCACCTGCAACAGGCATATCAGTCCAAACACCACCTTTTGCAGCAAAGTCAGCTTTTAAAACACTCAATGCTTTTGCTTCTCCACCAGATGTCCACCAGTGAAGCACTTCAGCTTTAGGTCCAGCAAATGAAATATTTGGAACTAAAGAAATTGCAAATAATGCAATTAATACTTTTTTTATTTTCATATTTTTCCTTTTGGTTAATTTAAATAAATTAAATATTTGATAAGAATTTGTACAAATAAAACCTTTAAATAGTAAGTGGTAATTGAACACACAACTTATAATTGTTTTAACACTTTTTAATAATTGATATTGATTTAATTGTTAATATTTTATTATAAAAAAACAGAAAATCACTTTTCACGAGAATTAACTAATAATTACTTTTTCTACCCAATCTAGCAGCTCCTCTAACACCACTAGCATCACCATATTTAGGTTTAAGAAAAACTCCTTCGTATTCTCTTCCAATAACATATTTTTTTACTAGATTTTGAACCTCAGGAAAAAAATCAATTGAGTTAGAGACACCTCCACCAAAAACAAATGCATCAGGATCCATTATATTTATAATGGTTGCTAATGACATTGCTAAATTAATTTTAAATTGATCAATAAATTTTTCAGCATCTATATCATGTCTAGAGTTAAGTTGAAAAATGTCTTTAGTTTTTAAATTTGTTTTATATTTTTTATTATATTTTTTTGCTAAACCTATCCCTGAAATAAAACTTTCTATCTCAGACTCTCTTAGGTTCGATGTTTCAAGGTTTTCTTTTTTAGCAGCCATATATGGTAGTTGATTATGACCCCATTCTCCTGCAATACCATTTGGTCCAGATACAATTTGTTTATCTATAACAAGCCCTCCTCCAGCACCTGATCCTAGAATAATACCATAAACAATTTTATAATTTTTTCCCGAACCATCAATTGCTTCTGATAATGCAAAACAATTACCATCGTTTTCACAAAAAACCTCTCTTCCTAAAGCTTCATGTAAATCTTTTTGAAATGGTTTTTTTTCAATCCATATACAATTAGGTGCATTTTTAACAAGACCACTTTGTGGTGAATGAACACCTGGATGACAAACACCCACTTGAAGAGTTTGTGATATTTTTTTTTCTAATTCTAAAGAGGTGTTTTTTATTAATTTGATAATTTCGTTATAATCTTTTGGGCAGCCTCTTCTTTCTCTAAAGTGTTCAGCGCCTTCTCTATCTAAAACTACACTTTCAATCTTCGTTGCACCAACATCAAACCCTATCTGCATTTCATTTAGCCTTTAATGCCCATGTGAGTATATTTAACATTTAGATAATCTTTGATAGCCATTGATCCACCTTCTCTTCCGTATCCACTCTGTTTTATACCACCAAATGGTGCCTCAGCAACCGCAACAACTCCTGTATTAACTGCTACAGATCCAGTTTCTAATTTTTCTGATGCCAGATTAGCTGTTTCCATTGAATTAGTACAAACATAACTACATAAACCAAGGTCATTATCGTTAGCTCTTTCAATGACTTCATCAAAAGATTTAAATGACAACATTGGAACTAATGGTCCAAATGGTTCTTGTTTCATAATAGTAAAATCATCTTTTACATCATCAAAAACTGTTGGCTCATAATAAAAACCTTTATTAAAGCCTGCTGGTCTTTTTCCACCTAATAAAACTTTAGCACCTTCTTGTTTAGTTTTTTCAACTAATTCCTCAACTTCATTTAATCTTTTTTGAGTAGTTAATGGACCTAATTGAGTGTCTGGATCCATTCCATTTCCAATTTTTAACTTTTTAGTTCTCTCAATAAATAAATTAATAAATTCTTCTTTTTTTGATTCATGAATATAAAATCTATTAGGAGAAATACAAACTTGTCCATTATTTCTAAATTTTGCAGCAATAGCCATATCAGCTGCTTTTTTAACATCAGCATCATCAAAAACTATAAAAGGAGAATGACCACTTAACTCCATTGTTACTCTTTGAACTTTATCAGCAGCTTGTTTTAAAATTAATTTTCCAACTCTTAAAGATCCAGTAATTGAAATTTTTTTAACTATATCTGATTGAATTAATTGAGAGGCTATGCTTGGTGGATCGCCTGATAAAAGATTAACTGCTCCTGGTGGAACCCCACACTCTCTACAAATATCAACCAACTCCATTACTACACCAGGTGTAATTGTATCAGGTTTAATAATTACCGAACACCCTGCAGCCAGTGCAGTAGATATTTTTCTAGCTGCTAAAATAAGTGGAAAATTCCAAGGCGATAATGCTGCTACAACTCCAACTGGTTGATAATAAACATGAACTCTTGTGTCTTCAAATCTACTTTCAATAGTTTGTCCAAAAATTCTTTTTGTCTCTTCAGCATTCCATTCAAAAATGTCTGCTGCTCCGTTTGTTTCACCAACACCTTCTGCTAAAGGTTTTCCATTTTCTAAAGTCATCCATTTAGCTAATAAATCTTTTTTCTCTCGCAGTTTATCTGCTATACGTCTAAGAATATAAGATCTGTCCCAGGGTGTTGTTTTTTTCCAGATTTGTAATCCTTTTTCAGCTGACTTTAATGCTTTATCAACATCAACAGATGTTGCTTTAGAAGCATGACCTAAAATTTCCTCTGTTGCTGGATTGATAACCTCATAAGTTCCCTTGTCTGCTGAAGGAGACCAGTTACCATCAATAAATTGTCCAAATTTTTCGTACATGATTTATAAATTTTTACTACTTTTATCCTAAAGACCAAAGTTTTGGAAACATTATACCTTCTAATTTATCACCATTTTTATAGCCATTAGCTTCCATAATAGACCTTTCCTCTCTTGCCCATTCTCCCCTATAAATAATCTGCGAATTTTCTTTTGCCATTCTTAATGTGTAACGATGTATATCTCTATTTGGTATAACGGTATCTAATCCTCCATGTAATGTTCTAATATCGAAATAAATACAATCCCCAATATCTAGATCCCACTGCAAAAACTCATAATCATTTTTATTTTTTAATATATCGGGAGTTAATTCATATTTTTTTCCATTAACAATCCCTGGTTCACCATCAACTTCATGGCCGTCATTAAACCGCGTTCTTAGGAATAATTTATCCCACAAATGAGAACCTTTAACCCATGCTATACCATCCTCTTTTTTTATTGGTTCAAGTGGTATCCACAAAACACACATAGATCCTTCAAAATCAAAATATGATATATCGTGATGAAAAGGGGGTAATGATTTTGACCCTGCTTCTCTAAAAAACCAATTATCCATTACTAAATTAATTTTTTTTGCTTCCAAAAGTTCTGCTGCAATTTTTGCAGTAGGAGATTTAAACACGAAATCTCTAAATTCTTCATGCAAATCCCAAGTCCAAAAATCCTCATAATATCCAGGTTGATTTTGATCTTTAGTATGATTTACAAATCGAGGACTAGGGTTTTCTTTAGCTTTATTAATCCCTGTTTTTAACCTGTCAATCCATGCGTTATCAAATTTACTCTTGATTAAGACAGCTCCGTCTTTTTTAAATAGATCCAGTTCTGATTTGGTAATAATTTTGCTCATATATTATTATTATAATATAATGTAATAAATATAAGATGAAATTACTAAGTGATACTTTTGGAAGAAAATTTCCCTACATAAGACTATCGATCACAGACGTCTGTAATTATAAGTGCTCCTACTGTTTACCACAAGGTTACAAAAAAACACCTGGTGACACGAGAAGTTTTATGTCTGCTCAAGAAATATCCAGATTGACAAAAGCATTGTCTGAATTGGGTGTTTGTAAAATTAGATTAACTGGTGGAGAACCAACAGTTAGAAAAGACTTTTTTGATATCTTAAAAGATATGAAGCAAAATTCCAATATACCCAAAGTAACAATGACAACTAATGGTTATCGTTTAAACAAAATTGCAGAACAATTATTTGAAGCTGGTTTAGATGGAATAAATATTAGTATTGACAGTTTAAATAGAGAAACTTTTAAAAAACTAACAGGACATGACAGGCTTAATGAAATTTTAGAAGGCATAAAGATTTTACAAAAACTAGATTTTAAAAATATAAAAATTAATGCCGTTTTACTCAAAGGTATTAATGATACCTATGAAAAATTTGAAAAATTTGGAAATTTCATAAAAGATAACAATATTGATTTTAGATTTATAGAATTGATGCAAACTGGTGATAATTTAGAATATTTTAAAAAAAATCATGTTTCCTCTAAATTATTCAAAGATTATTTAGAGAAAAATAACTGGATACCACAAACTTATGGGAAAGATGCGGGCCCTTCATTAAATTTTATACATCCAAATTTTAAGGGTAAATTTGGATTAATTGCTCCTTATACTAAAGATTTTTGCCAAACTTGTAATAGATTAAGAGTTACCTCTAGAGGAGATCTAAGATTATGTTTATTTGGTAATACTGGAATTAGCATCAGACATCTATTACAAGATGATACTCAAAAAGATGAGCTTGTTGATCTTATCATAAAACAATTGCATCTTAAAAAAGAGTCACATTATTTAGAGCTTGGAGATACTGGAATTACTCCAAATTTATCTAGTACTGGAGGATAAATGGCAAACTTAAAAGTGATAAACGAGGAAAAATTAAAAGACTGGGCTAAAGAAATTTTTAAAAAAAATTCTTTTAACATGATTGATGTTTCATCAAAAAAAGAAACATTTAGAAGAGCGTTAGCTTCTGGGAGAATTTATGTAGGAAAAGAAGTTTTTAATCTAATTAGAAATAAAGAAATGCCTAAAGGTGATCCGATCACTTTAGCTGAAGTTTCAGCAATTTTAGGTGTTAAAAAAACTAGTGAATTAATTCCATTATGTCACCCACTTCCAATAGATCATACTGCAACAAAAATTATCATGCATGAAGATGATAGCTCTTTAGAGGTTTTTTGTGTTGTGTCAGCTGTTGCAAAAACTGGTGTTGAAATGGAAGCTATTATGGGAGTTAATGCTGCATTAATTACAATCTATGATCTTAGTAAAATTGTAAACCCAAATCTTAGAATTGATAATGTGAAATTATTAATTAAAGAAGGTGGAAAAAGTGGTCTATGGATCAATCCTGACGGACTACCAGAGTTTTTAAAAGATATTTTTTAAACATGAAAGTTAAACTTGAGTTATTTGGAGCAAGTAGAGATTTTAGCAATAAAGATTACTTAGAATTTAATATTAAAGAAAAAATTGAAATCAAAGATTTAAGAAGAGAAATCATCAATTACTTGGATATTAATTTTAAAGGTAATGAAGATTTTATAAAAATAGTTAAAAGCTCTGCTTTTTGCTCTGAAGATAATAATATTGTTAATGATAATTTTAAAATTACAAAAGATCAAAAAATTGGGATTATACCTCCAATAGGTGGTGGCTGATGTTACATGCAAAAATTATAGATATTGAAAAAAATAACATAAAAACTTCTGAAGCAGAAGCATTTATAAAATCCTGCTCATATGGTGCATCAATTATTTTTACAGGAAATGTAAGAAATATTAATGAAAATAAAGAAGTTATTGGTATAACTTATGATAGTCATGACGAACTAGTACTAAAAAGTTTTGAAGAAATTTATAAAGAGACTACAGAAAAACTTAAAATTATAGATAAAGCAGTCTTTATAGAGCATATAAAGGGCTATGTGGGGCTTGGAGAAACTAGCATAATTATCGCAGTTGCCTGCAAACATAGAGATGAAGCTTACGTATTATCTAGGTATATAATTGAAGAAATCAAAAAAAGATCACCTATTTGGAAAAAAGAACATTATAAAAATGATGAAACTGAATGGTTAAAAGGTAATCCTATTAAAAATGAAAAAATATAAACATTCAGAAATTACACCAGAATTAATTTACAATAAAAGAAGAAAATTTATTAAATCAATTGGGCTTGGTGTTGGTTCAATATCTTTGAGCAGTATACCATTCTTAAACAATGCTTATTCACAAAATAAAACTAAGCTAACATCATATGAAGATATTACGACGTATAACAATTATTATGAATTTGGTACCAGTAAAAGTGATCCTTATAGAAATTCACAAGAATTTATTACTAAACCTTGGAGTGTAACTATTGAAGGGGAAGTAGAAAATCCAGTTACGATTTCAGCTGAAGAAATAATTTCTTTATTTCCTTCGGAAGAAAGAATCTACAAACTAAGGTGTGTTGAGGGTTGGTCTATGGTTGTTCCTTGGATGGGATTTTCTCTAAGTAAGTTACTTAGTAAAGTATCTATTAAAAATACTGCAAAATTTGTTGAATTTGAAAGTGTTTATGACCCTGAACAAATGAATGGCCAAAGATATCCAGTTTTAAATTGGCCTTATAGAGAAGGATTAAGAATTGATGAAGCTATGCATCCTATAACAACAGTTGTTACTGGGCTTTATGGAAAAGCATTGCCTAATCAAAATGGAGCTCCATTAAGAATTTTTGTTCCTTGGAAGTATGGTTTTAAAAGTGCAAAAGCAATTGTTAAAATAAAATTAGTTAAAAATATGCCTACATCATCTTGGATGAGATCGTCCCCAAGAGAATATGGATTTTATTCAAATGTTAACCCAAATGTTTCGCATCCAAGATGGTCACAAGCAACAGAACGTGTCATAGGTGAAAGTATTTTAGCTCCTAGAATTGAGACTGAAATGTTTAATGGGTACGGTGATGAAGTTGCAAATCTATACTCTGGTATGGATTTAAAGAAAAATTTTTAAAAATATTTAGTTGGTTTTTTAAACTATGCAAAAATATATAAAAATATCAATTTTCTTTTTTTGCTTACTACCAATATTAATTATTTTTTATCAAATTGCTTTTAACCAATTAGGTCCTGAACCTGTGAAAAAAATAACACATGATACTGGTGAGTGGACACTTCGTTTTATCATAATAACTCTTGCAATGACCCCTTTACAAAAATTTACTAAATTAAATTTTTGGATTAGCTATAGGAGAATGTTTGGCTTGTTTGTTTTTTTTTACGCATCAGCACACATGATGACTTATGTTGGCATAGATTATCGTTTTGATTGGTCTGGTATTGGTGATGATATTATAAAAAAAAAATTTATATTTGCTGGATTTTTAGCTTGGCTTTTATTAGTGCCACTTGCTCTTACTTCATCTAAACGAATGATAAGGTTATTGAGAGATAAATGGAAAAAACTACACAAGCTTGTTTATATAATTTCTTTATTAGGAATTATTCACTACTTATGGTTAGTTAAAGTAGTTACAGTTGAACCTTTGATTTATCTTATTATTATAGTAATTTTACTTACACTAAGAGTTAAAATGAAATTTAATTAATTAATTGATTTTTTTTCAGGAACGCAAATCTCAGATCTTGTTAAAAATCTTCTGCCAGTTCCATTGTCTAAAGAAAACATTCCACCCATACCTTGAATGCAATCAATAATTAAATCTGTATTTTTCCATGCTTCATGTTGAGTTTCACTTATGTAAAAAGGAATACCACCAATTTTTCCAACTAAAACATCGTCATCACTTACTAAAAATTCTTTAACAGGATAACACATTGGAGCACTTCCATCACAACATCCACCAGATTGATGAAAGAGTAATTCTTTACCATGATCTTTCTTTAGATCTTCAATTAGTTCTAAAGCTGAAGGGGTTGCTGAAACTTTCATAGTTATATGGCCTGTAGTTTAATACAGGCCATCATAATATATCTGTTAAAAGAAGCCTAATTTTTTCTCACTGTACGACACGTGTAAGTTTTTCACCTGTCTATAATGATTAAGCATCATTTTATGTGTTTCTCTACCGATTCCAGATTGTTTATAACCTCCAAAAGCAGCATGAGCTGGATAAGCATGGTAACAGTTAGTCCAAACTCTACCAGCCTGGATTCCTCTTCCCATTCTATAAGCAATATTCCCATTTCTAGTCCAAACACCTGCTCCTAAACCATAAAGAGTATCATTAGCTATTTCTAATGCATGAGCTTCATCTTTAAATTTAGTAACAGATACAACTGGTCCAAAAATTTCTTCTTGGAAAACTCTCATAGAGTTATTACCTTCAAAAATAGTAGGTTGGATATAATTTCCTTTTTCCAAACCACTGTTTAAGTTAGCAACTTCACCACCACATAGAACTTTGGCACCTTCTTTCTTACCTAAATCTAAGTAAGACTTTATTTTTTCCATTTGTTCTAATGATACTTGAGCACCAATCATAGTTTCCATTTTTAGAGGATTGTCCTGCTTGACTGCTTTCGTTCTAGCAACTGCTCTTTCCATGAACTTATCATAGATAGATTCTTGGATTAATACTCTACTAGGACAAGTACAAACTTCACCCTGATTAAGAGTAAACATTGCAAAACCTTCAAGACATTTATCAAAGAAATCATCATCTTGATCCATAACATCTTCAAAGAAAACATTTGGAGATTTTCCACCTAATTCTAAAGTTATTGGAATTAAGTTTTGTGATGCATATTGCATGATCAAACGTCCAGTTGTAGTCTCACCAGTAAAAGCAATCTTTCTAATTCTTTTAGATGAGGCTAATGGTTTACCTGCTTCAAGACCAAAACCACTTACAACATTAACAACTCCTGGAGGCAATAAGTCTCCAATAAGTTCCATTAATAGCAAGATTGATGCTGGTGTTTGCTCAGCTGGTTTTAAAACTACACAGTTACCTGCAGCTAGTGCTGGTGCAAGTTTCCATGTTGCCATTAATAATGGAAAGTTCCATGGTATAATCTGTCCAACTACACCAAGTGGTTCAGGTATATGATAAGAATATTCACTATTACTTATCTCTGAAACCGAACCTTCTTCTGCCCTGATTACTCCAGCGAAATATCTCCAATGATCAACAACTAATGGTAAGTCAGCTGCCATACACTCTCTAATTGGTTTTCCATTATCTAAACATTCAGCAGTAGCTAATAGTTCAAGATTTTTTTCTATAACATCAGCTATTTTAAGTAGTATGTTGGATCTTTCAGTTATTGATGAAACTCCCCAAGTAGGAAAGGCAGCGTGTGCAGCATCTAATGCAGCCTCAACATCTTTTGCATCTGATCTTGGAACGGAACATATAACATCATTATTAATTGGACTTACGTTATCAAAATATTTTCCTGATTTTGGTTTAACGAATTTGCCACCTATAAAATTTCCATATTGTTCTTTAAATGGAAATTTAACTTTTAAGTGAGACGTATCTAGTAATGGAGATCGTCCACCTTTTACTGTTTCTGTGCTCATTTTTACCCTCTCTCTTTTATTAATATTCTTATGCTTATTTTTTTTTATTGGCTTAAGTAACTTCTTTTTAGCCACACCTTTTTTCTTTTTAACTTTTTTAATATTTTTAGGTGATTGCTTGACCAAGTTTTTCTTAATTTTTTTTTTGGTCTTACTTTTAGATTTTTTGGCTGTTTTTTTCTTTTTTGTAGCCATCACTTAACTAAACAAAAATTGATCTAAAGATCTATTAATTATATTATTATTTTCTACTTAAGATTGAATATAGCCTACATCTTGTGCTTAATTGAAATGTGTCTAATAATTTAGTTATGGATAATAATATAAAAAAAGAATTACAGTCTGCTACATTTGAAAGATTGCTCAAACATCTAGATGAACGAAAAGATGTTCAAAATATAGATATTATGAACCTTGCTGGCTTTTGCAGAAACTGTTTATCAAAATGGTACCGAGAAGAAGCTGAAAAAAAAAATATTGAAATTTCAGACTTAGATGCACGTGAACATATATATGGTATGCCTTATTCTGAGTGGAAAGAAAAATATCAAAAATAATTATTTTTCTTTAAGTCTTGGAAACAGTTCTACAAAATTACAAGGTTTATGATTTATATCTAACTGATGTTTTAAAATTCCATCCCAGGCATCCGTTACCCCGCCTGAAGAACCTGGTAAAGCAAATACATATTTTCCATTAGCTAGTACTGCACAAGCTCTAGATTGAATGGCCGATGTACCAACTGTTTTTAAACTTATTGTTCTAAACACCTCTCCAAAACCTGGAATATGTTTGTCAGCTATATCGTTTACTGCCTCTGGTGTAATATCTCGACCTGTAAGCCCAGTGCCCCCTGTTGTAATTACAACATCTATTTCAGATTGATTAATCCAATCTTTAAGGATTTTAATGATGTCCTCTTTGTTATCTTTACAAATTTTTCTATCTACTAATTTATGTTTAGCCTCCTCTATTTTTTTCACTAAGATCGCACCTGACTTATCATTCTCATAAGTTCTAGTATCTGTAACTGTTAAAAGTGCTATATTTACAATCATAAATTTAAAATAATTATTATGATTATATTATCATTTTTATTTCTTCTAACAGCAACTTTATATTCAAGTGTTGGCTTTGGTGGTGGCTCTACCTATCTAGCCTTTCTATTAATTTGGGATATTCCTTACTTGATCTTTCCTGTAATTGCTCTCTTTTGTAATATTATTGTCGTATCAGGAAATTGTATAAATTATATTAAAGCTGGAAATATCAATTTTAAGATCCTTGCCCCATATTTGATTTCATCTGTGCCACTTGCATTCATAGGAGGATCTTTATCAGTAGATAAAGAAATTTTTGAAATTTTACTTTTTTTAGTCTTAGCACTAGCAGGAGTTCTACTCCTCTTGAAATTTCAATCTTTTGATCAAAAAATTGAAGTTTATAAAAAGATACCAAAAATGTTATCGATATTAATTGGTGCATCTATTGGATTTGTGTCTGGTATAGTTGGAATTGGTGGTGGAATTTTCTTAAGCCCTATATTGTTATTATTTAGAGTAGATAAAGCAAAAAACATTGCAACAGCAGCATCATTATTCATACTGATTAATTCTTTATCAGGACTTGCTGGCCAATTTACAAAGGCATCAACAATAAATGGAATTTTTGATTATTGGCCATTATTTCTGTTTGTTTTAATAGGCGGTCAATTAGGAAATTTCTTGAATATTAAAATTTTCCCTGCAAGAATATTGGCTCTTGTAACATCAGCACTTGTCATATTTGTTGCTATTCGAATGGGACTAAAGTTGTTTGCATAACAGAAGTATTAAATTATTATAGAAAAATTATGAAAACATTCAGAGCATTTGGACCCACCATAGGAAAAACAAAGTTATCCAAAAAAATTATTACTATATTAAATAATCACGTTGATAAATCTCAATTATCTAAAAAAAATGACTATAGCTCTAAACTTGCAAGTCAAATTAAGAATGAAATTAAGATACCTAAAACATTAATTAATAAGAGTTTGTCTAAAGAATTAATAAAAAATATTAAAGTTTACCTTGATAAGTCAGGTGTTAAAAAAATTAAAGAAATTAAGATAATAAATCTATGGGTAGTTAAACAGTTAAAAAATGAATATAATCCAATTCATTATCATGAAGGACAATTGTCAGGGGTTGGCTATCTTAAAATCCCAAAAGATATGAATCAAAATAAACTAGTTAAGAATAAAAAGATTAAAACTAATGGAACAATTGATTTTATTAATGGTCAAAAAAACTTTTTAAGTCAAAGTATCTATAATTTAAACCCTACATTAGGAGATTTATTGATTTTTCCTAATTATTTAATGCACACAGCTTATCCATTTAATGTTGATGGTGAGAGAAGATCCTTCTCATTTAATGCTAAAATATTATTCAAGAAGTGATTTACTAATCAGTCTATTAGATATATAGATAGTTTAACCGATTTGATCCATATTGCAGGTACTAACTGCTAAAAAGGAAATCATTATATAATTGGTAAAGGTAGTTGAGCTGTATTGTGCACCTGGCATAAAGCCAAAGCACTAAAAAAGTTAGGAATAAAAATGGATATTAATTTTTTTAAAACAACACGAATTTTAGATGGTGGTATGGGGCAAGAATTGTTGGCTCGTGGTATGAAGCCAAACGGCACATTGTGGAGTGCAAATGCTGTATTAAAAGAAGAATACCATCAACTCTTACTAGACACACATTTAGATTTTATTAAAGCAGGTGCTGAAGTTATTGTTACAGCAACCTTTACTACTAGACGAATAAGATTACGTGATAATAAAATTGAAGATAAATTTGAATACTTAAACAAAAAAGCTGGTGAGATAGCTCAGAAAGCAAAAGAACAATATCCTAATGTGTTAATTGCAGGTGGTCTTCCACCTCAATATTTAACATACGAAGAAGATACAAGGCCAGATCATGAAATTAAACAAAATTTTTATGATCAAGCAAAATTATTAGATCCTTATATTGATTTTTTTTACCTAGATGTTTTGTCTAGCGTAAAAGAGTTTAGGTTAGCAATTGAAGCAATTAAAAAATTTAATAAGCCATATTTAATAGGCGCTCATATTTCTGAGGGAATAAATCTTCCAAGTGGTGAAAAAATATCAGATATTATTAATCATATTAACCATAACAATTTACTAGGATTAATTTTATCGTGCGTTTCTCCTGAAAACTTTTCTGAAAATTTAGAAGAAGTAAAAAATTTAGGTGTTCCTTTTGGATTTAAACTTAATGCTTTCGTGACAACTAAGCCTAAAGATGGCTATACTAACAATTACAATATGAGCAAAACTGGTAACCCAAATGAATTTTTGGGTCAAAGAAAAGACTTAACACCTGAATTGATGGCAAATTTTGTTAAAAAATTTAAAGATACAGGTGCAACTATTTTAGGTGGATGTTGTGAAACAAGACCTTCTCATATTAAGGAAATGACTAAATTTAAATAAACTAATCGTTATCAGTTAATCCAGCACCAGCACCACTTTCTTTTAAACTGTCATTTTCTTCAACAAAAGTTTCTTCTGAAAGCTTATAAAGCTCATTCCATTCTTTTTCTTCAAACGAGTCTCTGTTTTCTAAAACTTTTAAGTAAATATTTTCAGCAGATACGATGATTTCGTTTTTAGTATAATTAGAATAAATATTGTTATTGAAGTTTAACAAAAACTCCCTGTCATCCATTTTTAAGAATATTCTTTTACCGATTACCTCAGCTGCTCTACTTACAAATGGTAGGAAAAGTAATGGATATGAGATTTTTTTAAACGTTATCTCATTTAAAGTTTCTAGAGTTTTAATCTGATCTAAAAAATTTACCCCTGCGATTATTGGGCAATATTCATTTTTACCAGCCTCATTGTCTTGCTTTATGATGCTGATATTCTCTAACCTTGTTTCTTTTTTTTTCTTAAAAAAACTATTTAAGTTTTTAATTCCAGGTAAGCTAAAAATTTCAAGTAGTCTTATGTTTTTTCCAATTTCTTCTGCAATACCCCAAGAATATCCAGCAGCTCTACTTGATCTTTTAGAAACTGTATCTATTTCGCTTAATGATCTCATGTTGATTAATTATAAACCCAATGTTCATCATAGTTTTTTAATTGCTCTGGTAGGGGTGCACCTTGAAACATACATATTCTTAGCCACTTATCAGAACGTGGATCGAATTTTAATGCTCCAAAGAATGATAACTTTAACCTCAGCATATCAATAGGCATTATTTTTTGGCCAATAGTATTGTCTTGTATTTCAGAATAAGGGAATTTCTCTACTATAAATGCTCTTCTAACAACGTGTCTTAATTCATTATTAGTTGATAAAAATTTAGCAATAGTCCAGCTATTTTTAGTAACTGATAACAATTCATAAAGTTTTTTAATATCCCTTGCGATTGCTAAGGGTTGTTCTAACTCAGCACCCTCTTCATCAAATCTATTTGCTAGTCTTGGCTCTTCTTTATTTTTTGAGATAAACCAAAAATTTAAATTATTTTCATCTTTAGTAAAATCTATAGTTAGAATATCTGGATATTTTTTTTCTAAAATCAGCTTTAAGTCTTCTACTGTTCTTTCAGTTGGAATATTAAAGTATTTTTCTTCTTCAGAGCTCATTTCTTTAATTAACGGAGACGTTATATCATCATAAGGTTCCATCATCATTGAGACGACATATTCAATACATTCTTCACAATATTCTTTTTCTAAATACAGATACAATTCATTAAAAGCATAATCTTGCTCAAAATTAAAATCATTATCTAGGTAGACAATAAATTCATTAAGATCTTTTAATAAAGATTTAATTTTATTTATTTGATATTCACTTTCTGTATTCCAAGAAGTGATATTCTTTATTGATTTTTTTAAACATTCTAAAAATAAGTTTTTATCTTTCTCTGATATTGTTTTTATCTCTCTTATTTTTTTTAAAGAAATTTCTCTTGCTGAAATCCAATTATTTAAAAGAGTTGGATGATTAACAATAAATGGAGCCATTCCAAGACCCGTAGAATTTCCTATTCCTAAATTTTTACAAATATTTATATCAAGGTTTACGGCTTTTTTTGGATTCTTGCTTTTAGCAACATGATTAACCTGATCAAAAGTAAATTGTCTTACCAGATAAACCAACATCATCTCCAATCTAAATGGACCATATATTTCTTCTCGGTCTTTAATTCTAAATCTATCTGCTAAGCCAAATTTACCTGATCCATAAACTGCTGTGGTTCTATATAAATAACCAACACTAGTTAACAAATCATTATCAGGTTGCTTACCTTCGCTTAAACATTCAACCACATGATTGAAAACTCTAACTGATTTATTAGCTCTTGAAAGAGTTAATTCTTTATAAGAAAGTCTGCCAAATTCTTGTTTGGGTACTTCGTTTTTTAATCTTTCAATATCTTGTTTTTTTGGAACACCATCAAAAAGTGTGAAGGCTGCATCCCATTTGGTAGCTATAACTCTATCTGATCTTTCATCATCATCTAATTCATTTGCAAAACAAATTAATGAATAAACTCTATTTTTTTTCTTAAATGAATAAACTGCAGTGCCATAACCATGTTCGTTTAATTCAAATAAATCTCTTTTATAATTCCAATCCTTAAACTCTTTTAAAAAACTTCTTAAAAATGAAAGTTTAGATTGATGAAAAGACCCAAGTCTTGATAATTTCATTACTACATTGGGGTCTCTTAATGAAATATTCATTGATTCATTTCTTTGTAAAAATTGTACCAGTTGTTTCCAAGAATTCCATCAACTTCATTTTCTGAAAAACCAACTTTTTTAAGTCCTATCTCTAAGTTTTCAAATCCTCTTGCATCTTTAAACCAATCAGGCTGTTTTGGAAAACCAGGTTTGTTTTTAGACCCTTCTCCATAATTTTTGCTTTTAGTCCAAGTACCATTTCTCATCCACTCAACAATAGTATCTGGTTGATTTAAACAAAGATCTGAACCTATTCCAATTTTTTCAACTCCCATAATCTCAGCTGTCTTAGCTGTCATCTCACAAAAGCTTTCTAAAGAACAATCTGTTCCATCTTTTAAATGATGAGGATATAAAGAGAGACCCAACATTCCTTTGTGTTTGGATAAAATTTTTAGTAATTCGTTTGATTTGTTTCTCTTAGCTGGATGCCAAAATGATGGATTTGCATGAGTTATTGCAATTGGTTTTTCACTTATCTCAATTGCATCAATTGTACTTTTTTCTGCTGAATGAGACATGTCTATTACAAGACCTAATCTATTCATCTCTTTAATAACCTCTTTACCAAAATTAGTAACTCCACTATCAATTGCCTCATAACATCCCGTCGCTAGTAAGGACTGATTATTATAAGTAAGCTGCATAAACCTACATCCTAAATCATAAACTTTTTCAACCAATCCAATGTCATCTTCTATAGGTGAACAATTTTGAAAACCAAAAAAAACTGCAGTTTTATTTTCAGATTTAGCTTTTTCAATATCTTTAAAACTTTTGCCGTGAAAAATTAAGTCGGAATTTTCTGAAAAGTGATTTTCCCAATTTTTTAATACCGTTTTTAGCTCATCAAAATCTTCGTGGTAAACAATAGTTACATGGATTGCATCCAGTCCTGCTTGTTTATTGATCTGAAAAATTTCTCTAGACCAGTTACAATATTGTAAATTATCAATTTTAAAATTCATTGTGATCTTCTTTGTTTTAAAGAATATCAATAAGATAGATAAATTCTATTAATTTTATTGAAATTTTAGGCTTAATTTGAAATAACAATTTACGTTAGAATAAAATTACAACAAATGGCTAAAAATAAATTAAACAAAGTATCAATTGTTATGGGCAGTCAATCTGACTACAAAACCATGATATTTTGTCAAAATATTCTTAAAAAATTAAACATAAAATTTGAAATAAAAATAATATCAGCTCATAGAACTCCTAAAAGAATGTATGAATTTGCAATTAATGCTGAAAAAAATGGTATTGCAGTAATTATTGCTGGAGCTGGTGGATCTGCACATTTACCAGGAATGATTTCAGCCCTTACCTCTCTTCCAGTATTAGGTGTTCCAATTGAAAGCAAAAAGTTGAAAGGTCTTGATAGCCTTTTATCTATTGCACAAATGCCAAAAGGAATACCCGTTGGAACATTAGCAATCGGAGAAGATGGTGCAATTAATGCTGCCTTATTAGCCGCATCTATTATTGCTCTTAGTGATTTAAGTGTTAAGAGAAAATTAAATCAGTTTCGTTTAAATCAAAGCAAATCTGTTAAAAAAAAACCAAAATAGTTTTAAAATATGTCTAAACCAATTCTTGGAATTATAGGTGGAGGTCAGTTAGGTAGTATGCTTGCTATTGCTGCAAATAAACTTGAAATTAAAACAGTTATTTTTTGTGATGATATTGATGCTCCTGCGCAAAATTTTTCTAATGATTTTGTACACGGTGAATATAATGATAAAAATAAGATTAATGAGTTTTTGAGTAAAGTTGATGTTGTAACTTACGAATTTGAAAATATTCCCTACGAAACATTAAATGAAATTAATAAAATAAAACCTGTTTTACCAAAACCTTCCGTAAATAGAATAATTCAGCATAGATTAGCAGAAAAAGATTTTATCAATAATCTAAATATAAGAACTACAAGATATGTATCTATTGAAAAAAAATCTGAAATGGATTCTGTTAAAGATTTATTACCTGGTATACTTAAAACTACAACACTAGGATATGATGGTAAAGGACAACACCCTATTAACAGTTTAGAAAATTTAGACTCAATTGATGTTGATTATTCAAAAGGTTATATTTTAGAAAAATTAGTAAAATTAAAAAAAGAAATTTCAATAATCATTACAAGGTTTGCTATTCAAAAATATGAAATTTATGAACCCATTGAAAATGAACATGAAGATCAAATCTTAAGAAATTCTAAAATTCCAGCAGAGATTAGTGATAAAATATTAGAACAATCAAAACTATGGGCTACAACAATTGCAGAAGAATTAAAATATGTTGGAACTTTAAGTGTTGAATTTTTCATTGATAGGAATGACAATCTTTATGTAAATGAAATTGCACCAAGAGTTCATAACTCAGGGCATCTAACAATTAACGCGTATAATGTAAGTCAATTTGAAAATCATGTAAGAGCAATTTGTAAACTAGAGCAAATACCTCTTAAAAAAATATCCAATGCAATGATGATAAATATAATTGGTGATCAAATTACTAATTACAGAAATAAAGAACACAATGAAAATGAATTTTTCTTTGATTATCTTAAAAAAGAAATCAAACCAAAAAGAAAAATGGGACACCTAACAACCCTTCTTAAGTAGATATTACTCACATGCTAAAATCAATCGAAGGAAATTTTGATAATCCAGAAGTTCATGAGCTACTTATAAAGCATTTCATTGAGTTAAGATCTGTGTCACCTGAAGGTAGTGCTCACGTACTTGATATAGCTGGATTAAAAGATCCAACTATTAAATTTTGGAGCCTGTGGGAAGAAAATGACCTAATGGGAAGTGGTGCATTAAAATTCCTAGATAACGAACATGGTGAATTCAAATCTATAAGGGTTAGTGACAACTTTAGAGGTAAAGGAAATGGTACAAAAGTCATAAATCATCTAATTAATGAGGCAAAAAAACTTAATATTAAAAGATTAAGTTTAGAAACAGGTGCCGGTGAGTTCTTTTTAAATGCTAGAAAACTATTTAGTAAGTGTGGTTTTGAGCCCTGCGAGCCCTTCTCTCATTATAAAAAAGATATCAACTCTATTTATATGACCATGCTAATAAGCAACAAATAAGTCTTTAATTATTTATTCTTTTAAATTTAGTTGACAAAACCTCAATAAATCTAAACAAAGCGTGAATTACTTAATTATAAGTAATAAAAGTAACACAATAAAAAGTAAGAAGATAAATATGAGTCTACAAGGAAAAGTAAAATGGTTCAATCCAACTAAAGGTTTTGGTTTTATTGAAAGAGAAGATAAAGAAAAAGATGTATTCGTTCACGTTTCAGCTGTTAGAGATGCTGGTATGAACGGTTTAGATGAAGGTCAAGCTTTGACTTTTGAAGTTGAAGATGGTCCAAAAGGTCCTTCAGCGGTAAATTTAAAAACTGCATAATATTCACACTTTCTATTGGCTGAGATTTTTTAATTAAATTAATTTTTTAATTATTTAGCTAAATATTTCAGCCAATACCAATCAGTTTTTTTTAAGAAATTCACTCACTATAGTATTAAATTCATCTGGCTTCTCTAAATGAACATTGTGAGAGCAGCCATTAACTATTCTAAGATCGCTATTTATAATATTTTCTTTTAAAGTTTCTACTTGATTGAAGTTATAGGCTTTGTCTTGATCTCCCCAAATTATCAAAGTTTCGTTCTTAATATTTTTTAAATTTTCAATACCACTCCAATTTTTCATAGCAACAAGAGCATTGTCCGCCGCCTCTAAAGAGGTTTGCTTACCCGCTTCTTCACATAAATAAAAATATTTAGATTTATCCTCTTCAATGAACCATGTTTTTGCAATTCTATAAGCTGTATTATCCAGTCCATTAGTTTTTAGTTTGTCTCTAGAAACATCTATGGTTTCAAATCTGCCAGGTATATTTCCTCTTGGTCCTGTACCATAACAAATCAACTTTAAGATTTTTTCACCTACTAACTTTGCCATTTCTTGTACAATCATGCCACCCATTGAGTGACCTAATAAATAAAAACGTTCTATTTTCTTTTTTTCTAAACTTGTCAATAGAGATTTAGCCATATCTTCAATTGAGTTACATGAGTTAACTTTATTACTTTTTCCAAAACCAGGTAATGCTGGTGCCAAAACTCTAAAATTCTTTTTAAAAAAGTCAGTTTGCAAAGTCCACATCTCAGAAGATCCTAAAAAACCGTGCACTAACACTAGTGGAGTACCACTTCCCACATCTTCAATAAATATATCTTGCATATTTATATTTTATTAATAATCATCAAATATAACAATTTAATAATAAGTAGCTATCAGGTATGACAAATAGAAAAATAACTGACCTTTATGATGTTGAATTCACTCCATTTGATAATTATGGGGTTATTGTGCCTGGAATGAGTTGGCATAAAATTAGTTATAATAAAGAAAATGGTGGTAATGGAACTTATCTTTTAAAGATGGAACCAAATGCAAAAAGTTTGCCCCATGTGCATACAGGCTTTGAAGAGTTTTTGATGTTAGAAGGTGAATTAACTGATCCAGATAATAAAGTTTTTAAAAAAGGTGATTTTGTTACTTTTGAACCAGGCTCTACACACTCGTCCTTTACTAAAGATGGTTGCTTAATTTTAGTTTTTATGAGAGGTATCAACAAACCTCTTTAAGGAAATATTAAATAAATTTAATAGAATATATATATTTATGATTGGAATTTTAGGTGGAATGGGAACTCAAGCAGGACTTGATTTTTGCAATAAACTTGCAATGTTAAATAGAGGAAAAAGTGATCAAGAATACCCCCTATTCATGCTTTATAACAAATCAAATATTCCTGGAAGACCAGAATCTATTGGTGTTCAAACTAAATCATTATCCACAATTCCAAGAAGTTCAAAAAATACAAAAAAATATAATAGAGTTTTAAAAAGTTTGTTAGATGGATGTAAATCATTAGAAAAAAGTGGGTGCAAATTTATTGTTATACCCTGTAATACTGCACACTATTGGTATGAAGATTTAAAGAAAAAAATCAAGATACCAATCATTAACATGCCTAAAGAAGTTTTTATACAAACAAAAAAAAGTTGTAAAAAAAATTCTAAAATTGGACTTCTTGCAACAGAGGGAACTTTAAAAACTGAGATTTATGATAAAATTTTTAAAAAGGATTTTGTAATAATTAAACCTTTAAATAATTTACAAACAAGTTCAGTAAATAAAGCAATCAAACATGTAAAAATGGGCAATATAAAACTAGCAGAAAAAGCTATTGAGCCTGCAATTAAATATTTAATCAAACAAAAATGTAAAAAAATAATACTTGGCTGCACTGAGATACCTATTGCAATTTTTGCTTATAAATCTTTACGAAATGCTAAAGTTTCAAAATTGTACCTTGATCCTAATTTAATATTAGCCAACTCCTGTATGGCAAAATATAAAAAATAGATAATGAATACAAAAGTCAAAAAACCATATGTTATATATATGGCTGAAATTATTTACTCCTACGTTTCTATTGAAAAAAATAAAGATCCGGAGCTTGATGTAAAACAAGCTATTAATAAATTCATGGAAACTAATGAATTTATAAAATTAAGCACTGGTACATTACATGACGAATGGTTTGATGAATTAAAAAAAAATGAGTATCTAGACAAAGATACTGGAAATAAAATACCAGATGAAACTATTAAACTTTTAGAAATTCAAAAAGACATGACTATTAAAAATTTAATTAAAATTCCTAAACTTTACGAGACTGAAAACAATACTCTCATCGAAGCATCAAATAGAGCACAACAATTTTTATGGCGTATGTGTGAAAGTTATGAACTGTGGTGTAAAGAAACTGGGCAATCAGAGCAGCTATTATTAGGTATTACTGATTAGCTAATTGAATAATTTTACTTGTTTTTTCTATTCTACTTTTTACTAAAGCAAAAAACTCTTCTTGGCTTTCTTCTTCTTCAACTTTTAATTTTTTATCATCTATAAAGCTTTTAATATTTTCAGTAGGAGACTTACCAGTAATTTCTTTAACTGCTTGATTAGAACCATATGAAAGGCCAGCTTGATAGATATTACCAGAGCTAGCTAATGTATAAGCAGGTCCTAATAAGGCTGTACTTTGCACACAACCATTAAGAAAAAATAGCAAAAATAATCCAGCAAATATTTTTTTTAAAATCATTATACTCCCTCTTAATCCTAAGTATTTAAAAGCACAACTCAAGAGAGAAAGTGTTCATTTTGGATATTAATCTCTAATATTGGTATAAAATATAGCCTATAACCTTGGTATGGTTAAAATTTTTCCATTCATTTTTATTGTTTTATGGTCCTCAGCTTTTGTGACAACAAAACCAATAATAGATAACAGTGATCCCTTTGCGGCATTAGCATTTAGATTTTTTGTGGTAGCTTTTGGTTTCTATATTTATTCAATTTATACAAAACAAAAAATTTTAACAAATTCAAGAAACCTTCTACAATCACTTTTTAGTGGGGTACTTTTTCATGGTGTGTATTTGGGAGGTGTTTTTTATTCAGTTTCAATCGGGATGCCCACTAGTATTGCTGCATTAATTGTAACTTTGCAGCCAATTTTAACCAATGCCTTAGCAGGAAAATTTTTAGGTGAAAAAGTTAGTTTTAAACAATGGATTGGAGTGATCCTTGGGTTTATTGGTGCAGCTTTAGTTTTAGGTTTTGATATAGGATTAAGCCTTCCTATTTTTGGAGTGATAGCTTCTTTTGTGGCTCTTCTAGCGATCACAACTTCTACTTTATGGCAAAAAAAAATAAGTAATAATTTACCTTTGTCTGTCAGTAATATGTATCAAGCAATAGGTGGCTGTTCTTTTCATATAATAATTATTTTAATTTTTAGTGAACCTTATATTAATTTTACATCCACATTCTTAATAGCAATGAGTCATCAGATATTCCTTGTATCTTTTGGAGCTTTCACAATCTTAATGTTTTTGATTAAGAACAACTCAGCAAGTAAAACTGTTTCTATATTTTTTTTAATACCCCCTACTACCGCAATAATGGCTTGGATATTTTTGAATGAAAAATTGAATAATCTAGATTTAGTTGGTTTTGCTGTGGCAACTTTTGGTGTTTATATTGCAACAAGGAAGCAATAAATTTTTAAATTCCTTTATAACCAAATTCTAAGCAAGCATCAATAATTGAATGATAAAAAGATTCTCCAAAACTTCTTAATGTGAATATTCTAACTTTATCTGGATTGTCATCTAGCATATCAATTGTAACTGACATTCCGTTATAAATTGAATTTAAACAAGTATCTTTTTTCAATTCATTAAAATTAAAAGGGCATCCTTTTTTTAATATCTCTTTTGTATTTTTTCCCTCTATTTGAATTATCGCTCTGCTATGAGATATATTTGTTATGGCGAAATCTGTTTCTGGTAATTTTTCATTAATTTCTTTTAAAATTTCTTTTTTTGAAGAAACTAAAAGCCAGTTATTTGGTCCATTCCATAAAATTCTTGTATTGGTGTTACAGCTTATATTTAGAGTTTCATTTTTTAAGTTCAAATCATCTAACTTAATATTTTCAATAGTTATTGCTGAACTATTATACTTAACAATTTGAATGATTAGATAATCACTTAATTCGCTTATTTTTAACAGCTCTTTATCATTTTTTCCTTCATGATCGCCAAATAAACCTTTGATATGAATATTCTTTAAAGCAGAAATTGAACTCATGATCTTACTCTTTCACCTTTTGGATCAACATAATGCGATGAAACAATCTCAACTGGTATTGTTTTATTTTTTAAAGGTGACATTGCAAATAGTTTTTGCCCTATCATATTTTTTCCATCCTTAAGAATTGCTAGTGAAAATGGATTATCGTATTCAACACTCCAACAAGATGCTGAAATATATCCTAATTTAGGATTTGGTGTTGGAGCCATTGCGTCTTTAACTAAATGAGACCCTTCTGGGATACTTGTTTTCTTATCAATTGGAACAACTCCTACTACTTTTTGTCTATCTTCAGCTATAAATGCTTCTCTTTCTAATGAACGCTTCCCTATAAAGTCTTTCTTTTTACTAACAAGTCCTTCTAAAGAGTTATCATAAGGAATGGTTCTGCCATCAAGTTCTGATCCTGCAATGTGACCCATTTCAATTCTTAGAGTTGATAATGCTTCAGTGCCGTAAGGTTGAATTTTAAATTCTTGTCCTACTTCCATTATCTTCTCCCACATAAAGTTTCCATTGTCAGATTCGACATTAACCTCATAAGCAAGCTCTCCTGAAAATGAGATTCTAAAAATTCGTGCGTGAACTCCAAATAAATCAGCTTCTAAATATCCCATAAAAGGTAACCCTTCATTTGAAGCATCAATATTTGGAAATAATTTTTGTAATAAGTCTCTAGATTTTGGCCCAGCAATTGCAGCTCCTGCCCATTGCTCTGTAGTTGAAACCACTTTTACATTTAGTTCTGGCCATACAAGTTGTAGATAATATTCAAGATGAGATAAAACATTTGCTGCTTGTGCTGTTGTTGTTGTCATATGATAATGGTTTTCAGAAATTCTCGTTGTTGTTCCATCATCCATAACAATTCCATCTTCTCTTAACATTACACCATACCTTGCTTTACCAACTGGCAGTTTTAACCAAGCATTAGTGTAAACTCTATTTAGTAGCTCTGCTGCATCAGGTCCTTTAATGTCAATTTTACCTAAAGTAGTTACGTCACAAACACCTACATTTGTTCTAACATTTTTAGCTTCTCTTTTTGAACCTTCAAATAAAGTTTCTTCTCCAATTTTATAATATCTTGGTCTCAACCAAACACCTGCGTCTACAAACACAGCATTATTTTTTTCATGCCAAGTGTGCATTGGTGATTTTCTTGTTGGTTTTGAATGTTTGCCAACTTCTCTTCCAACAATTGCACCAATAGTAACTGGTGTATATGGAGGTCTAAAAGTTGTATGACCTACTTCTGGCACTATTTTATTTTCAATATTTGAAACTAATTGCAAACCATTGAGATTACTTGTTTTTCCTTGGTCTGTGGCCATTCCTAGTGTCGTGTATCTTTTTACATGTTCTATGGATCGATACCCTTCTTTTAGTGCAATTTCTACATCTGAAACAGCTACATCGTTTTGAAAATCTAAAAATCTTTTATATGTTTTTCCTTTAGGCAAAGGCACACACCAAAATTTATCATGGGTGGTAGATTTTTTTTCCATAACTGTTGGTGATGATGTTTTGTTATCATTATTAGTAATTTTTTTTGAAAGTTCATATCCAGTTTCAAATGAACTTTTTAAAGTTTCTTCTAATGTAAAAGTTCCATTAGCAGCACCTAAAGTTGTTTCATTTTGTTTTGATAATCCAGGTACAAATGCATCTATATCCTTATTAAAAGTAGTTTTATTTCCTGATTGAGAAGCTAAATGTATTGTTGGTGTCCAAAAGCCTGAAACACAAATACAATCACAATTAATATTTTCTAAAGTTCCTAGTTCGTTTTTATCATCAGAAATTTTAGCAACTTCAGCTGATTTAACTTTTTTATACCCTTTAGCAGCAACTACTACGTAAGAAAATTTAATTTCAATATCTAGTTTTTTTGCTTCATCTATAATTTCTGACTTTGGTTCTTTTCTTGTATCTAAAATAATTGGATCAACACCATTTTTTTTAAACTCTATAGCCGTTTCATATCCGCTATCATTATTGGTAAATATTAAAGGTTTTTTACCAACTAACACTCCATAAACTTTTAAATATTCTTTTGCTGCAGAAGACAGCATCACACCTGGTGTATCATTATTTCCAAATACTAAAGGTCTTTCAATTGATCCTGATGAAATTAAAACTTCTTTTGCTCTAATATACCAAAGTCTTTGTTTTGGATTATATTTTTTAGTTTTAGGTAAGTGATCACTTAATTTTTCTGACATCACTAACATATTGTGATCATAGTAACCAAATACTTGAGATCTATTTTTAACAATAACATTAGGCATTTCTTTAAGTTCAGAAATAATATTTTCAGCCCATTCTTTTCCTGTTTGATTTCCAATATTAACCTCGCTAGTTAATAAAGTTCCACCAAATCTAGGCTTGTCTTCTGCTAAAATTACTCTTGCTCCATTTTTAGCAGCAGCATATGCACTTGCTAAACCAGAGGGTCCTGAACCTGCAATTAACAAATCACAATACTCATATTTATGTTCGTATCTTTCCTTGTCATGTTCAATTGATGCAACCCCAAGTCCTGCTGCTTTTCTTATAAATGGCTCATAAACTTTGTACCAAAAACTTTTTGGCCACATAAACGTTTTGTAATAAAATCCTGCTGGAAGAAATATTTTTAACAAATTGTTGATAGCACCAATATCAAAATTAACACTTGGCCAACAATTAACACTTGTTGCTTCCAAACCTTCAAAGAGCTCTTGTTCTGTAGCTTTTACATTCGGTTCAGTTTCATTATTTCTGTATAATTGAACAATTGCATATGGCTCATCTACACCTGCACCAAAAAAACCTCTGGGTCTATGATATTTAAAGCTTCTTCCTATTAAATGAACTCCATTAGCAAGTAATGCTGATGCTAACGTGTCTCCCTCATAGCCAAAGTACGTTATACCATTAAATTTAAATGAGATTTTTTTATCTCTATTTATTAGTCCAATATTATCTAATCTATAATTTTGTGTCATATTAAATATCTTCGCTAGCTTTAACGGTTTTAAATATTTCGTGAGTTGCAGTGTCTCTTTCTACTTTAATCCACTGTCTGCACCCTGATATATGTTGCCATAGCTCTTTGTGTTTTCCTCTTAAACTTTTTCTATTATAGACAAAATTATCCCAATCTTGATCTGAAACTTCTTTATTAAGCTCTGGTCTTTTAACGGTTGCATCACCACCATATGAAAATTCATTTTGAGATCTCATCCCACAGTGAGGACATTTAATATGAAGCATTTATGAAATCCACGTTTTAGTTCCAAGTCCTTTTTCATCTAATAAGTGACCTGTGTGAAATCTATTTAAACTATATCCAGCATTTAATTTGTGAACTCTATCTTGTGCAATTGTATGTGCAAATGTCCATCCTGATGCTGGTGTTGCTTTAAATCCACCATAACACCATCCACAATTTAAATATAATCCTTCAATATGAGTTTTATCTATTATAGGTGAACCATCCATAGACATATCCATTATCCCACCCCAAGTTCTAAGCATTTTTAGTTTGCTAAGAAAAGGCATCATCGCAATTCCTTCAGTTAAAACATGTTGAAGGGTTGGAAGGTTTCCTCTTTGCGCATAGCTATTATAGCCATCCAAATCTCCTCCCATTACCATCTCACCTTTATCCGACTGACTAATATAAAAGTGTCCTGCACCAAAAGTTACAACTTTATCTAAAACAGGTTTAACTGGTTCTGAAACACAAGCTTGTAGAAGATGTGTTTCAATTGGTACTGTCATATTTAATTTCTCTGCTAAAATATTTGTACTACCTGCAACACACAGTCCAATTTTTTTAACTTTAATATCTCCTCGTGAAGTTCTAACTCCCTGAATTTTTCCACCTACCACATCAAAACCTGTTACTTCACAATTTTGAATAATATCTACACCCATTGAATCTGCTTGACGTGCATAACCCCATGCAACAGCATCATGCCTTGCCGTTCCAGCGCTTGGTTGCATCAGTCCGCCAAATATAGGAAACCTTACATTGTCTGAAAAGTCAGCCATTGGAATAATTTCTTTTACCTCTTCTCTATTTAATAAAACTGCATCGATACCATTTAATCGCATTGAGTTTCCTCTTCTTGCGAAAACATTCATCTGGGCATCTGAGTGAGCAAGGTTAATAATTCCTCTTGGAGAAAACATTACATTGTAATTTAAATCCTGACTCATTTTTCTCCACAAATCCATTCCAAACTCACTGAACAATGCATTATCGTCATGCATGTAGTTTGATCTAATGATTGTGGTATTTCTTCCAACATTTCCGCCCCCGATCCAACCTTTTTCAATGATAGCAACGTTTGTAATATTGTGCTCTTTAGCTAAATAATAAGCAGTTGCTAGGCCGTGACCACCTCCACCAATTATAACCACATCATATTCTTTTTTAGGAGTTGGATCTTTCCAGGCCAAATCCCAATTTTGATGACCAGAGAAGGCATTTTTAATCAAATTAAATATAGAATATTTTTGCATAAAATAATTTTATACAAAGGAATATAAATAGTTCTTATTTTTTTTATATATATTTTTTAGAAGTTTCCAAAAATTTAAAATAAGATATCAATTGGGCATTAAAAATTAATTTTATAGGAGTTTAAAATGAGCGAAGTTAAGTCAGACATTCAAATAGCTAGAGAAGCTAAAATGCAACCTATAAATGATATTTTAGCCAAGATAAATGTGCCTGATGAAAGCTCAGCTTTTAGTCCAATGGGAAGACACATTGCAAAGATTAATTTAGAATATTTAGACACTTTAAAAGATAAACCAAATGGAAAACTTGTATTAGTGACGGCAATCACTCCTACACCAGCTGGTGAAGGAAAAACTACAACTTCAGTTGGTTTAAATGATGGATTAAACAAAATTGGAAAAAAATCTATTGTTTGTTTAAGAGAGCCAAGCCTTGGTCCTTCTTTTGGAATGAAAGGTGGAGCAGCTGGTGGTGGTTATGCTCAAGTAGTTCCAATGGAACAAATTAATTTACATTTTACTGGAGATTTTCATGCAATAACATCAGCTCATAATTTGTTATCAGCCTTAATTGATAATCATATCTATTGGGGAAATAAACTTGATATCGATGTTAGAAGAATTGTCTGGAAAAGAGTAATCGATATGAACGATCGTTCTTTAAGATCTATAAATATAAACTTAGGTGGAGTTGCAAATGGTTTTCCAAGAGAAGATGGTTTTGATATTACTGTTGCATCTGAAATCATGGCAATCTTTTGCTTATCAAATGATTTGGAAGATTTAGAAAAGAGAATAGGAAATATTACAATTGCTTATACTAGAGATAAAAAACCTGTTTATGCTAAAGATTTAAAAGCACAAGGTCCAATGACAGTATTATTAAAAGATGCAATTCGACCTAACGTTACTCAAACTTTAGAAAATAATCCTGCAATTATTCATGGTGGCCCTTTTGCTAACATTGCTCATGGCTGTAATTCTGTAATTGCAACAAAGACTGGACTAAAACTTGCTGACTATGTTGTGACAGAAGCAGGATTTGGTGCAGACCTTGGTGCAGAAAAATTCCTTGATATTAAATGTAGAAAATCAGATTTAAAACCTAGCTGTGTTGTAATTGTTGCAACTATTAGAGCATTAAAAATGCATGGTGGTGTAGCAAAAGATGATCTTAAAACAGAAAATGTAGAAGCCTTAAAAAAAGGTCTAGTTAACCTTCAAAGACATGTAGAAAATGTAAAAAAATTTGGTTTACCAGTTGCAGTCGCTGTTAATCATTTTATTAAAGATACAGAGAATGAAGTAAAAGCTTTGATAGAATTTTGTGACACTATTGGGGTTAAAGCAAGTCTTTGTACTCATTGGGCAAATGGTGGCGAAGGTACAAAAGAACTTGCAAGTCATGTTGCTGAATTATGTGAGAAAAATGAGGATAAATTCAAATTCTTATATGAAAGTAAAACTCCTCTTTTTAAAAAAATAGAAACAATTGCAAAAGAAATTTATAGAGCAGATGAGGTTATTGCAGATACTAAAATTAGAGATCAATTAAAAAGCTTTGAAGATGCTGGATATGGTGACTTTCCAATTTGTATTGCAAAAACCCAATACAGCTTCTCAACAGATCCAAGCTTAAAAGGTGCACCAACAGGACACTCTTTACCAATTAGGGAGATTAAACTTTCTTCTGGAGCAGAGTTTATTGTTGTTATATGTGGAGCTGTTATGACGATGCCTGGGTTACCAAGAGTTCCAGCAGCAGATTCAATTAAGCTAAATAAAGATGGTGAAATTGAAGGTCTATTTTAGAAACTAGTTACGCAGATAATTAAGCCAGTTTCTAACTTCACATGTTCTGTCATTAAAATCTAATAGTTCGTTTTGAGATTTTATGTATGAGATATGACTTTCATACTCTTCTTCATTTAAAAAATTTTTATTTACAAATAGTCGTTCTTTACGACCTTCAATAAGTTTAAGCATCTGAAAGTACTCATAATCAGGATGATACTGTAAGCCAATAATTTCAGAGTTTCCCGCTCTAAAACTAACACCCATTACATTGTTAACTTTATCACTTGATAGAAGAATAGCATTTTCCGGTAATTCACTTACTTCATCAAAATTAAATGCTGGTGATGTAAAAATTTTTTTCTTATCTTTGTAAATAAAATGCTTCTCACCTTCATTATTAATAATTACATCTGATGCAATTCCAATGTGAGCACCATTTTTACCAGGGTTTACCTTGCCTCCAGCTGCTGTAGAACAAACTTGTAATCCCCAACAAATAGCTAAAATCTTCTTTTTTTGAGTAAAACAATTTGATGCAAAATTAATATGTTTCTTAATCACATCCGTCATATCATTTATTCGCATTGCACCACCCGTAAAGACAATACCATTATATTTACTCATGTCTTTTAGAGCATTCGTAGTCTCATCATCATTACCAGGATTTATAATTTCAGTAATTGCAGATGGTTCTATTTTTAAGATTAAATTTTTTAAATTATCTGCTGCAGAAGCTCCAGCTGCTTTAATAAAAAACTCACTATCTTCTCTAATATTTCCTTCAACAATTAAAATATTTAAATCACTCATTTAAACAATTCACCCGTCATACTGTTCTGGTACATTATCCTCATATCATCCTCAGTTAATTTTTTTGGATTTCCTCCAGTAGATGGGTCTGCTAAAGCCATTTTTGATAATCTATCAATATCAAAATCTTTTTCATCAATCACTTCTGATAATTTATGAGGCATATCAAGTTTTTTTCTTAAATCTAAAACCCAGTTAACAAAACCATCAAAAGATCTGTCTTTAAGTTCTAAATAGTCACAAATTTTAATTATTTTCTTTTCAATTACATCTTTGTTAAAAGTTAACACGTAAGGCATAAATATTGCATTAGATAAACCGTGATGAATATTATTTAATGCATTGACAGGGTGACTTAGAGAATGAATTGCTCCTAGTCCTTTTTGAAATGCAGTTGAGCCCATACTAGCTGCTGTTAACATATTCATTCTTGCTTCAATATTAGATCCATTGCTAACAGCTTCTAATAGCCACTTATCAATTAATCTCATTCCTTCTAAAGCAATTCCATCTGCCATCGGATGATAGCCTGGTGCACAATAGGCTTCTAAATTATGTGCTAGTGCATCCATTCCAGTTGCTGCAGTCATTTTTGCTGGTAATCCAACTGTTAAAATTGGATCTAAAATAACTATTGATGGTAAAAATTTTGGATGAAAAATAATATTTTTCACGCCTGTTTCTTCATTTAATATTACTGATGCTCTGCCAGTTTCAGAACCAGTGCCCGCAGTAGTAGGTACTGCAATAATGGGAGCAATCTTATCAGAGTTTGCTTTAGTCCAATTATCTCCAACATCTTCGAAATCCCAAATAGGTAGATTTTGACCTGACATAAAAGCAACTGCTTTACCAACATCTAAACCACTACCACCTCCAAACGCAATAACACCATCACAATTGTTTTTTTTATAACTATCAACACCTTCATTAACATTCGTGCCAGTTGGGTTACCAACAACATTTGAATATAATGCAGCAATAATTCCACCCTCTTTTAAAATCGATAAAGTGTTTTTAACAATAACTGATTGAGCTAATCCATTATCAGTAACAAGCAGTGGCTTTTTAATGTTTAAATTTTTACATGCTGAAGCAACATCATTAATTCTATTTTCACCTACCCACATTGTAGTAGGATAATTCCAGTTGTATTTTTGCATATTATGTTTTAGTGTTTTATAAAGTTGGTTGATGTATATCACTTTCTAAAATAATTTTAACCGAAATATTTATGCAAAAAACTATTACACCTATTGATAATACCCTTTATATCGAAAGAAATTATGATGGAGCTAAAATAGAAGAAACTATTAATGGCTCAATGAAAGCTCAAAAAATGTGGGCCGATCTAGATATTAAAGAAAGAGTAAAACTATTAACAAGTTTTGTTGAAGATTTTTTATCAAGAAGCGATCTGATTTGTGAAGAACTAAGTAGACAAATTGGTAGACCTATTTCTCAAGCGGCTGGTGAATTAAAGGGCTTTAAAGAAAGAGCCGATTACATGCTATCTATTGCAGAAAAGAAATTATCAAATATTGATGTAGCAAAAGATGATAATTTTAAAAGTTATATAAAAAGAAAAGCTCTTGGTGTAGTTTTTGTAATAGCGCCATGGAACTATCCATACCTCGTTGCAGTAAACTCTATAATACCAGCTATGGCAGCAGGTAATTCTGTTATATTAAAACATTCTGCTCAAACCCCTTTATGTTCTGAGCAACTTTACCAATCAGCTAAAAAAATTCTGCCTAAGGATATTTTTAATTATTTACATTTAAACCATGAAGATAGTTTAAAAATTGTTTCTGATAAGCGAATTAATTTTGTCTCATTCACTGGATCAGTAAAAGCAGGTTACGATGTTCAAAGAGCAACTCAGAATAAATTTATTGATATGACTTTAGAATTGGGTGGTAAAGATCCAGCTTATGCCAGATATGATTGTGACTTAGAAAAAACAGTTGAAAATTTGGTTGATGGATCTTTTTTTAACTCAGGTCAATCATGTTGTGGAATAGAAAGAATTTATGTTGATGAAAAAATTTATAATAATTTTTTAGAATTGTTTGTTTCAAAAACTTATAATTACAAACTTGGAAATCCATTAGAAAAAGAAACCAACTTAGGTCCTGTGGTTAAACTATCAGCTGCTGATTTTATTTTACAACAAATAAACTCTGCAATTGATAAAGGTGCAAAAAAAATGATTGATGAAAGTAAATTTAACTTTTCAAAAGAACATAAAAATTATTTAATTCCTCAGGTTTTAACAAACGTGAACCATGATATGGCTTTTATGACTGAAGAAACTTTTGGACCCTGTGTTGGGATTATGAAGGTTAAAGATGATAATGAAGCAATTAAATTAATGAATGATAGTCCTTATGGATTAACAGCTTCAGTTTGGACAAAAGATCTTGATGTTGCTCAAAAAATTGGCAATCAAATTAATACAGGCACGTTTTATATGAATAGATGTGATTATCTAGATCCTGCATTATCATGGACTGGTGTTAATGAAACCGGAAAAGGTTGTTCGCTATCTGAGGTAGCTTATGAAAAATTAACTTCACCAAAAAGCTTTCACTTAAGAAAAGAACAATAAAATGAAATTAAATTTTAAAGGTAAAACTGCTGTAATCACTGGTGCAAGTGGTGGTATGGGTTTAGAGATGTCAAAAAAACTATCTCAAAACAATATTTCAGTTTTAATGTTAGATTTAAAAAGTCCTAGTAAAGAATTTTTAGATAATAATAAAAAATGTGAATTTAAAAAAGTTGATGTAACTAATTTTAATAAATTGAAAGTATATATCGATAATTTTTATAAAAAACACAAAAGATTGGACTACCTAGTTAATACAACTGGTGTTCTTTGGTTTGATAAAGATGTATCAGCGGTAAATATAGATTTTAATGTATGGGATAAAGTTTTTGAAATAAATTTAAAATCTATGATGTATCTTTCAAAAATTATTGTACCTAAAATGATTAAAAATAAATTTGGTTCAATGGTGCATATATCTTCCATTGATGCATTATCTGGTGATGACAAACCTCAAGACGCTTATGGTGCTTCAAAAGCAGCAATGATTAGACTTTCAAAGTCCTTTGCCATTCAATTTGCATCTAACAAAATTAGATCAAATATAATCTTACCTGGGCCAATAGATACGGGTATGCAGATTAGATGGAAAAAAAATCCTAATACAAAGAAAAATTTAGAAAAATTTATTCCTTTAAATAAAGTAGGTAAACCCGAAGATATTTCAAATGCTTCTTTATTCTTATTAAGTGATCAAGCAGATTATATTACTGGAACTGAATTGATTGTTGATGGGGGTCTTACGGCTAATCCGTAGTTATTAACTTTAGGCGCCTCTTTCTTGAGGCGCCTAAAAAATATTTATTATCTATAAGGGTATCCAGCTTTTTCCATTGTGTTTGCATATAACTTAAATGCATCCACAACTTTTTTAGCTCTTGGACTAATACTTGAAGTCTCATCCCAGAATGCTTTAGAGTCGTTTACGACTTTAGCCCATTCATTATCAGGAAGACTTGTTAGTTCCATTTTTTTCCCATTAACACGAAGATCAGCTTCTCCACCCCAATACCAAACTTGTCTATAATAATGAGAGTCATTAATAGACATTCTGTAAAGTGCTTGAAGTTTTGGACTTAATTTGTCCCAAGCTTTTTGATTAGCAAAGTAAGATCCAAACCATGCTCCTGTAACGGAGTTAGTTAATGCATACTTGCAGATATCAGCCCAACCCACTTCATATGCCTCAGTAAACCCGCACCAAGCAACACCATCTAGTTCTCCGGTTTGCATAGCAACTTCCACATCATCCCAAGGAACCGTAACTGGTATTAGACCGTATTGCGCCAAGAATTTTCCAGCAGTAGGAACACCAAAAACTCTTAGGCCCTTCATATCTGCTAAAGAAGTAACTTTTTTGTTTACAGTGAAAAGATGACATGGATCCCAAGCACTTGTGCTCAACCATTTAACACCTTCAACCTCACTATAAGCTTCATCCCAAATTTCATTTAAACCATAATATTTAAATAAAGCTGGAACGTCTAAGCTGTATCTAGTTGCAAATGGAAAGTATCCACCAAACACTGAGATATCAACTGGTGATCCCATTGTAGCATCATCACTTTGTACGGCATCTAGAGTTCCTGCTTGCATGGCTCTGAATAGTTCATCGGTAGGAACTAATTGATCCGCATAATACAGTTCAATTTCCATTTCACCATAAGCAGCTTTATTAAATGCTTCAATTTGTGGTTTGATAACATGTGCACCAAGCGGAGCCCCTGAATATGTTTGAAGCCTCCATTTAATTGGGTTTGATGCAGAATAAGCGTAAGGTGCTTTAACAACACTTGCTCCTGCTACACCAAAAGTTAACAAGCCAGCTTTCTTAATAAACGATCGCCTCTTACTTGTTATTATTTTTTTTTCTTTTTTCATTAACTCTCCCTATTAGTTAAAAAGTATTCTTAAACCCTATTATAAAAAAAATTATGATTAAACCAAAAAATGAAATATTTTATTCAACTAAATAATAATTTTTTCAACTTTAAAACCTAAAGTTGTATTATTATTTTTTATAAGTACTTATTTGGAAGATAAGTTGCAATTTGAGGAAAAACCATAACCAAAATCAATGCTAAGAGCATCACTAAGAGAAACGGTGTAATAGATTTATAAATATCAGATAAAGTTATTTCTTTTGGTGCCATTGCTCTCATAAGAAATAAATTATAACCAAACGGAGGGGTCATATATGCAATCTGACATGTAATTGTGTAAAGAACGCCGTACCAGATTGGATCGAATCCCAATGAGATAATTAGAGGTACATAAAGTGGCGCCACTATAACTAACATCGCCGTATCATCTAAAAACATTCCCATAAATATATAGGAAAGTTGCATCATAATTAAAACTCCCCAAGGAGTTAAGTGCCATCTTTCTATAAATAAAGTTTCAATTGCACGCGCAGCACCAAGTCCATCAAATACCGCTCCAAAACATAGTGCAGCTAATATTATCCACATAAACATGCAAGAAACACCAAGAGTTTTTCTAAGTGTTGTATCAAGAACTTTTCGAGTAAATCTTTTTTTGTAAATGGATGCTAAAGTTGCAAGTAAAGCACCTACAGCAGAACACTCAACTAAACTTGCTATACCCATTAAGAATAATCCAGTCATGGACATAAATATTACAAATGGAATTATTCCAGCTGTTAAAAGTTTTAGTTTTTCTTTAAGTGGAATATTTCTTTCTTTTTCACTTAATACAGGACCTAATTCAGGTTGAAGACGACATCTTACATAAATATAAATTATAAATAAGGTAGCCATTAAAAGACCTGGTAAAAGTCCTGCAAGCCAAAGTTTACTTACTGGTTGACGTGCGATCATACCATAAAGAACCATCACAACACTTGGAGGTATTAAAATTCCTAACGAACTTCCTGCTTGAACGACACCAGTAATCATTCTTTTATCATAATTACGTTTTAACATTTCAGGGAGAGCAATGGTTGCTCCAATCGCCATACCAGCAACACTTAATCCATTCATAGCTGAAATTCCAACCATCATGAACATTGTACCAATTGCTAAGCCTCCTTTTATTCCACCAAAAAATACATGGAACATTTTATATAAATCGCTAGCAATACCTGACTCTGAAATCATAAAACCCATGTAAATAAAAAGTGGAAGCGTAAGCATTGGATACCACTTAAAAAGTTTCCATGTAGCCGTATATGGCATTTCAATAGCTCCATTTCCCCAAACTAATAATGCTGAAATAACAGCCACAAATCCAATTGCACCAAACACTCTTTGACCAGTAAACATCATTGCCAACATCGTTATGAACATGAACAATGCAATAAATTCATAACTTAGATATTGAGCGAGCATTATATTTTAATACCTTTAATTTTTGCGATATCTTTAATTAACATTGAAAAAGCTTGTAATAACATCAAGAGTATACCCAGTAACATCAAAGATTTTATGGGCCAAAGATAAGGCGCCCAAGCAGTAAAAAGTTTTTGTTTGTATTCCAATGTATATTGTAAACTTGAAATAGAGCCATAAAGAAGAACTACCAAGAAAAAAATCAAGAAAATACTTGTAAAAACATCCATTTTAGCTTTACCTTTTGCAGATAGTTTCCCATAGAATAAATCCATTCTAACATGATCATCAGTAATCATCGAGTAGCCACCCCCAAGTAAATAATACGCTGTAAGAGTAAATTGAGCCATCTCTATAATCCACATTAAAGGATAGTTAATAATGTTTCTCGTAACGAAAGATAATATTAAAAGAAACATCATAAAAAAAACACCGTACATTACAAATCTGCCAACTTTGACACAAATGTTGTCTATTATATTTACATAAATTGAAAATATTTTTGGCATAAATTTCTAATTTTTATTTTTTTTAATTTCTTCTTCACAAAATTTTTTAGCTTCCGCAAGATCAGTAATTTTAGATTTAGATAGTTTTTGGCTTCCAGCTAAACAGGCATCTACTGCTCTTTTAAGATTATGGTCGCTAAAATTTAAAATAACCACCATTCCAAGTATTATAAAAACAAATATTAATATATTTTTTACCATTGAATTTCTAATTTCTTATTATCGCATATAGTATTTAACATACTAAACATTAATGGAAAATGTTTAGAATTAAGATCTTGTAAAATTTTAGGACCAATTTCCAATGCAAGTTGTGCACCTTCAACTGTAATATTTTTCATAAATTTTTCTTTAGCTTCTTTATAAAGGTATCCTTCACCTAAATATTTTCCCATCAAGCTATTTCTTCCTCCTATTGCACTAACATACAAATCACCTAAACCAGCTAGGCCATAAACAGTTTCAGGTCTTCCTCCATAGAAAGAAACAAACTCAACCATTTCAGATATTGATCTATGAATTAATGAGGCTGATGTATTTAAATAATATTTAGATTGAATTTCTTTAGGTGCTTTTGAATTACTTAACCCTTCTGAGGCTCCAATTAACATAGAATAAATATTTTTAATTGCACCTGATAATTCAATGCCAGTTAAGTCATCTGATACTTCTGTTGAATAGTAATCTGTTGATATAATTTTTTTTAATTTTTCAGTTTCTTTGATATCTGGGTTTGCAATAACTGTGCCTGTCCTCATTTTATATGCAAGACCTGCTGCCAAACAGGGTCCTTTAATCGCTGAAATATTTACTTGTGTATGACCTTCATCTTTGAGAAGTTTTTTAATTTTATCTGAAAGTGTTATTAATTCATTACCCTCAATAGCCAGGCCTTTGGTTAATAAAATAATGGGAAGATTTTTTTTGTAGCTCTTTGTAATTTGCTTAACAAACCATTCAATTCCTACCGAGCTAACTCCAGCAACCATGATGTCTACTCCCTCTTCAAGTATTGATTGTAATTTTTCAAATTTTTCTACCTTCAATTTTGATGGTAATTCAATATTTAAAGCTGGATGAAGATTGTTATTAGATTTAATATTATTTATTAAATCATCTTCTAAATGCGTACCAACGAGTGTTACCTCATTTTGGTTTTCAAGACATGGTACAGCAAAAGCTGATCCCATTGCTCCAGCACCAATAATAATAATTTTTTTCATAATTTAGTATTTTTTTATATTAATTTTTAGCATTTTGTTGGTAAAGTACAGTTATAAATTTATAGAGAGAGATGATATTATGACAAAAGTAGCTATTATTGGTGCTGGCCCTTGTGGTTTGTCCGCTTTAAGATCCTTTGAACAAGCAGAAAAAAATGGTGAAAAAATACCTGAAATAGTTTGTTTTGATAAGCAAGAAGATTGGGGAGGATTATGGAATTACAGTTGGAGAACTGGATCTGATCAATACGGTGACCCTGTACCTAATAGTATGTATCGATATCTTTGGTCAAACGGCCCTAAAGAATGTTTAGAATTTGCTGACTACTCATTTGATGAACACTTTGGAAAACCAATTCCTTCTTTTCCACCTAGAGCAGTTTTATATGATTATATTTTAGGTAGAGTTAAAAAGGGAAATATAAAATCTAAAATAAAATTTAACACCTCTGTTACTAATGTTTCTTATGTAAACAGTAACTTTGAGGTTACTTATCGAGATAAAAAAAATGACAAAATTTCGAAAGATATTTTTGATTACGTAATTGTATCTACTGGTCATTTTTCGGTTCCATTCATCCCAGAATATCCTGGAATGAAATCATTTCCTGGAAGAATAATGCATTCTCATGATTTTAGAGATGCAGAAGAATTTCGAGGCAAGAATGTTGTTGTTTTAGGAAGTAGTTATTCTGCTGAAGATGTTGCTCTTCAGTGTCATAAGTATGGGGCAAAAAGTGTTACTATTGGTTATAGACACAATCCAATGGGATTTAAATGGCCCAAAGGTATGAAAGAAGTTTTTCATCTAGATAGACTTGAGGGGAATAAGGCAATATTTAAAGATGGCCACGTGCAAGAAGCAGATGCTGTAATTTTATGTACTGGATATCTTCATCATTTCCCTTTTATATCTGAAGATCTTAAATTAAAAACTGGCAATAGATTGTATCCTCCGATGCTATACAAAGGTGTAGTTTGGCAAAATAATCACAAATTAATGTATTTAGGTATGCAAGATCAATTTCATACTTTTAATATGTTTGATTGTCAGGCTTGGTTTGCAAGGGATGTTATAATGGGAAAAATTAAAGTTCCAAATGACTCTGAAATTGAAAAAGATATTAATAAATGGGTATCAATGGAAGAAAAATTGGAAAATCCTGAACAAATGATAGATTTTCAAACTGAGTACACCAAAGAACTTCATGATTTATCTGATTATCCTAAAATTAATTTTGAATTAATTAGAAAAACTTTTAAAGAATGGGAACATCATAAAGTGGAAAATATAATGACTTATAGAAATAAATCATTTGCTTCACCAGTGACAGGCTCTGTTGGACCAATTCACCATACACCATGGGAAGAAGCTATGGACGACTCTTTAAAAACATTTTTAAATAAATAAAAGATTTATTATCTAGTTTAAGAGAATATTAGCTATCCTATACCAAGGTGTTTTTTTCTTTTCCCAACCCACGTTCTGATTAAATGGTCAAATATTAGGCCAATAAAAGCAACACAAAGTCCCAATGTCAATCCTATACCTGCACCCTTTTTATCAGATAGAGCTTTTAGAATGTACTGTCCTAAATCTTCTGTTCCAATAAAAGCCCCAATAATTACCATGAACAAAGCAAATACAATTGTTTGATTTAAACCAAGCATCATGTGAGGAAAAGCTAAAGGGAATTCAATTTTTAATAACCTTTGTACTTTATTTACACCTGACATTGTGGCAGCGTCATGTAAAGCTTCTGGAACACTTCTTAAACCTTCAATAGTATACCTTGTTGCAGGTATAGTTGCATAAACTATTACAGCAATTAATACTGAAGTATCTGTAACTCCAAAAAGCATCATCACAGGAATCAAGTATACAAACGAAGGGAAGGTTTGAAAGATATCACAAACGCCCAGCATAAAATTTGCAGTATGCTTGTTTTGAAATGATATAATTCCAACTGTAAATCCAATTATAGTGGATATAAAAACTCCAAAAGTTGCCATGTACAATGTAACTAAAGCTCTATCCCACCAAGGACTCAATGCAATAAATAAAGTTAATCCGCCCACTACAAGAGCTGAACGAATTCCTCCAATTATATAACCCGCTCCAATGACTAAAACTAAAGTAGCAACTGCTGGCATTCTTAAATATAAAGCTCTCATGGGTTGCAACACATCTACTATCAACCAAGTATTAAAAATCTTTAAAGTATGAAAGAAAGTATCCCAAATCCAATCCACACCTTTATTCCAAAAATCTGCTGTTGATATTCCTTTATTGTGAGGAACTTCAAATAAATAATTAGACCCATCTTTAAAATAAAATGACCCCAGATATGAAAAAATAATTCCTAGAATTACAGCAGCTGCAAAAAATAATATATTTTTATTACGCTGAAAATAAGTCAAGTTACCAAAATAATCTATTTGCTTATTTGCCCAAGCTAAGGACATCTTATCCAAAAGTATTGCAATCAAACTAATACATAAACCAGCCTCTAATGCTAATCCAATATTTAGCTGGTTTAATGCTAATAATAAATTAAACCCTAAACCTTTTGCTCCTATAAAAGCTGAAATAACTGCCATAGAAAAACACACCATTATGACCTGGTTAACTCCAATTAAAATATCTCTTCTAGCAGTAGGAATTAATACTTTAGTCATCAGTTGCCAATTATTACACCCACTCATTCTACCAGCCTCAATAACCTCAGAGGGTATTCCTCTTAGACCTAACAAGGTTAATAATATCATTGGTGGAACCGCTACAACCATAGTTATAATAACTGCAGCATGATCACCAATGCCAAAAAGAACAATTGCAGGAACTAATACTGCGTATTGAGGCATAGTTTGCATAACCAAAAGTATTGGATATAAGAATTTTTCTACACGTTTGCTTTTAAATGCCATAACTCCAAAAGTTAAACCAAAAAGAAAAGAAAGTGGTGCTGCTACTAATATAAAAGAAAGAGTTTGCATCGAAGGTTTCCATTGACCAAAAACAGAAATATAAATCATGACTAAACCTGCAAATAAAGCTAAGCCTTTACCGCTTAATTTATATCCAAGTATTACCGCACCTGCTGTAACGATTGTCCAAGGTAATCCTGGCAGTTCTGCCCATGGATTTGCATCTATCCAATCCCAACTACTAAATGAAACAATTGTTTCAACACCTCCTAATAAAATTTCTCTTATTAACTCTATAAGAAACGTCATAAATGAAGTTAAATTTCTTGTAATTTGTAAAAGTAGAGGTTGAGTTCTGAACTCTTGAATGTCTTCATTCCAAAACTCCATTGGCATCCATTCATTCATTAAAAAAAATAAAGAATCGTTTATCCAAATAGGCAACCATCCAAGTAAAGGTGGTAGTCTCCAAAAAACATCAAACGCATAATATCTCACCTCAGCACCAAATAATGTGTAAGTACTTTGATTAGGGTCTTTAATGAATTCGGCTTGGCCTCTTATAAAATTATAAGTTTCAGGAACTTCTATTGCAAAACATAAGCTAAAAAATACAATTAACAAAAATAACCATTGAAAAAATTTTGGATATTTTTTTAATAATTCCATATTTTGCCTTTATTTTTTCTCCCTTGAAAAAACAGTATGAATTATTTTTGAGGGGTGAACGCTTCCAACAATTTTATTATTTTCATCTGTAACAGCTACAGATTTTTCTTGAGTTAAAATTTTTTCAGCCACATTTTCAATTATTTCATTTTTCGAAACTTTGAAATCACTTAAATTTTCAGTTTCTGGTTTTTCCATTAGATCTGCTATTTTTAGAACCTTTCCCCTAGGTACTTCTTCGGTAAATTTTCTTACATATTCAGTTGCTGGATTTAAGACAATGTTGGCGGGTGTATCCAATTGCTCAATAACTCCATCCTTCATAATTGCAATACGGTCAGCAAGTCTTAATGCCTCATCAAAATCATGAGTAATAAACATAATTGTTTTTTGTAACTTTTCTTGAAGTCTTAAAAATTCATCCTGCATTTCTTTTCTAATTAATGGATCTAATGCAGAAAATGGTTCATCTAAAAACCAAATATCGGGCTCAACCGCTAATGATCGAGCAATACCTACTCTTTGTTGTTGTCCACCAGAAAGTTCTCTTGGAAAGTAGTTTTCTCTTCCATCAAGACCTACAAGTTTAACCATTTCCATTGCTTTATTGATGCTATCTTGAGTTTTAATCCCTTTGATTTGAAGTGGAAAAGCAATATTTTCAACAACTGTTTTATGAGGCAGTAAAGCAAAACTTTGAAAAACCATTCCCATCTTATTTCTTCTAAGTTCAATTAATTCTTTATTATTTAGTGTAAGTAAATCTTGACCGTCTATATAAATTTTTCCGCTTGTTGCATCTGTTAATCTAGAAATACATCTTAGTAATGTTGATTTTCCTGAACCAGATAGCCCCATCACAACTAACATTTCACCTTTTACAACTTCAAAAGAGGCATTATTTACACCAACTATACACCCATTATCTTGAAATGTTTTTGCATCCACATTTCCATTTGCTTCATGAAGCATCTTCTTGGCATTAGAGCCAAAAATTTTGTAAACTGATTCACATTTAATTACAGGATCGCTCATAATGTATTAATAAGTTATACGAAATAGAAATAAAATACACTGTATATTATTTTTATTTATTGTTTTTCCTCCTTAAAAATTTTTAATAAAATAAACTCTTGTATCAATACCAGTACTTAAAAAACTTAAAGCTTCACCAGTAACAGTAATTGTTTCATCTATCCCAATGTTATTTCCACTTACCGTATAACCTGTAATACATTTGTTTTTGTCTTTGTCCCATTTAACAAATGTTTCATCAATTAGATTTCCATTCTTAGTATAAATTTCATGTGCCTTAAAATTTAAAAAATTTGCACCCATAATTGCACGTTGTGGAATAAGTTTTGTTGCATTACAAACTGCCTCATACAATTCATCTGTTAATTTAAAATGATTCGTTCCATCAAAAGTTACTAAAATACCTGATGGAAGACTTGATGTCAGTTCACTTAGTTTTCTTTCTTTTGCAATTCTTTCTTCTTCTATTTTCATCTTTTTAACTAATTCATCTCCTTGACCAAAAAAGATATTTAGAGTTACAAAAAATAAAATTACAACAACGGTAACTGAAATAAGACCAACAAATTGATTAAGTGCATGAGGTAAGTTTCTTAATTTATCTAAATATTTTTTTTCCATTATTATTTTAATTATTCTTGTAACTTCCCATTTTTCCAAATTCCTATTTTTTCCTTTCCATCGGACCAGGTAAATTTTCCTTCACCATTCATGAAGCCATTAGTCCATTCCCCATCATAAGTTGAGCCATCAGGAAAAGTTAAAATACCTTGACCACTCCATTCGCTATTTTTAAATTCACCTTTATAAATATAGCCATTTGGCCAAGTTTCAGTTCCATTACCCTCTTTTTGCGTCTGAACCCACTCTCCTTCATAGGTGGTTTTATCTGTGTACACCCATTTTCCAAAGCCGTTTTCACAGTTTCCCTCTTTACATCCGGTACTTCGGGCTAGGGCTATAGATGTGGTTAAAAAACTTAAAATAATACAAATAAGATATTTTTTCATTATTATATTTTACACAAAATTAGATAAAAAAAAATCAGACTTTTTTCTCATTTTTTTTACATGAATAAAAAGAAATATCTTTTTCAGAGTTTTCACTTTTCATGTCTCTTGTAATTTCATGAATTAATTCACCAGATTTTCTATTTATAATTCCTGATTCAGAGTAGTTTTTTTCTTCATCAATAGCTTTAAATAAAACTACGTCTTTGTTTACTATTCTAACTGTTAGTTTTTCTTTTTTTGAAAGAAATGAAGATAATCCATTTATTAAAAGTGTTTTTGGTTGTTTTGCATTGATTTCAAATTTATCTAAATCTTTATCCTCTAAATCCTTAGCTAAAAAAGTTTGATAATTATATTCTGCATTCTTAACTATTTTTTTTTCTAATTCACATACAAAGCTAAGACTAATATTTTCCTCTATATTCACATCTTGTGCTAAAGAAAAATTAAAAACAAATAAACTTATGGAAATGTAAAAAAAATATTTCATAACTTGTATAATTTTTTTCATTAATAATATGAATGTTTCTTGAAAAATTACCTATAAAAAAATCCCCCCCAATAAATATTGGGGGAGATCTTAAATTATTTGTTTATATCCTTATTTAGTAAAAGGAGTCCAAACTGACTTATTATCTGCAAGCCACTTTTTAGCTGCATCTTCGTGAGTCATTTTGTCAACGTCAACTAAAGCAGCCATTGCACCAATGTGACTTGTAGAGAATGACATCTTTTTAAACGTTGCAGCCGCAGCTGGATGAGTTTTTGGAAAGTCTGCATTTACAGCTTTTTTCAAGTAACCATCAGGCGAACCACATTTACCGTCACCACCATCTTCTGGTCTACAACCAGCAGTATATGGAGGGAAGTCTATAAATGTAAAACCAGCACCATCTGTAAAGTTTGGTGTCCAGTTGAATATTATAGTTCCTCTTCCTTCTTTTTCAGCAGCTACTAATTCTGCCCAAAGTGCATCTGCACTTCCAGCAAATTTAACTGTCCAAAGATCTCCTAAGCCTAAAGCATCAACCCTTTGAGGTATCAAATCTCCATGCCAAGTTTGAGGTCCTTCTAACATTCTTCCTTTTCCACCTGAGTCAGGTGTTGTAAAGTTTTTAGCACAAGCTGGATTTTTTAAAGCAGTCCAATCTGGTAGACCTGGACATAATCCTTTTTCAGCAACCCAGTTTGGATATCCCATATCTTCAAGCGTTCGAGCTTCATGATCTCCCCAATCAACTAAACCACCTTTATCAAGCGCTGTAGTAAATGATTTACCAAAAGCAGATTCCCAAACTTCATGAGATAAACTTACATCACCTAGACGAATTGACTCATACACAGCTTGTGAATCAGTATTTACGTATTTTACGTTATTTCCCATACTTTCGAAAATTCCACCAATAACGTGAGCCATTACAATTTGGCTTGACCAGTTATGAGTTGGAATTACGATGGGCTTTTTACTGTCTGCTGCGTTAGAAATTCCAGCGAAACTTACTACTGAAATTACTAGGGCAGACATTAATGATACTATTTTTTTCATTATTCTCTCTCCCTTAATATTAAGTTATAAAAGTATGTTCTCATTTATTAAATTTATAGTCAATCCCTTATGAATATATTATGCTTAAGGTAATTTATCAAAATTTACACTGGCAATGCTACATACTAGTAAAGATATACGAAGTCCTGGTTTAAGAACGTTACCACCTGGAGTTGAAAGATATTTTGTAAGAGGTGGAGGTTTATCAATTATAGAAGTTTTACCAGAAGATAAAATAGAAATAATAAATGAAGAAGGAAAACAAATTTGTGAAATAATTGTTTTTAATTCAAAAGGTAAATCTGATTTATCTATTTTAAATTTAAAAGAAAATTCTAACGCAGATTTTTCAAAAAAAACTATCTCAAACGATGAAAAAATTTCAAAAATTTTAAAGAAAAAAAACTTAAATTTAAGTAATGCTAAAGCATCTATCATTTTTAACGATGATTGCTTGATGGGTGAAAAAATAACACTAACCTCAAAAGATAAATGCATTGTAATGATTGCTGCACCTGGTGATGCAATGAATGTTCATGAACAAAATCCTCCAACAGATTTAACGATTTATTTAAATAAAGCTAAATTTATTGAAACTGATGAACAATTTATCTTACCAGATCCACTTAGTGATCCAATTATAGAACAACTTGTAAAAAGAAGAACTGCTGAAACCTACAGTGTTAAAGCTGGTGAATATATTCAAATAATTGATCCAGGTGGAAGACAGTGTTCTGATTTTTTAGCTTTTGATACACAAAAATTAAATGACGGTATTGAAAGCATTATTGATGATAAAACAACACGAACCTTTATGGGTGGTGCCTACCCTGGGCCAGGATTATTTTCAAAGTTTTATGACGGCGATCATGAAGCTATGATTGAAGTTGTGAGAGATACCGTTGGAAGACATGATACTTTCAATCTTGCTTGCACATCAAAATACTATGAAGACATGGGATATATGGGGCACATAAATTGTACAGATAATTTTAATAATAGGCTGGATAAATATGACATCAATTCTCGAAAAAGCTGGTCTGCAATAAATCTTTTTTTCAATACTGCTATTGACGCTAATAATGTTGCATCTTTTGATGAGCCTTGGTCAAGACCAGGGGATTATGTTTTGTTTAGGGCTTTAAAAGATTTAACTTGTATATCCTCTGCTTGCCCATGTGATGTAGATGCTGCAAATGGCTGGAATCCAACTGATATTTTTGTTAGGACTTATTCAAAGGAAAAAAAATATTCAAAAGCAATAGCATTTAGAATGAAAACAGACTCAGAGCCTAAATTAACACAAGAGACAGGGTTTCATAAAAAAACTTCTGAGCTAACAAGAAATTTTGTTGAGTATAAAGGTTTTTGGCTTGCTAATAATTTTACAAATTCAGGAACAATAAAAGAGTATACGGCTTGTAGAGAAAGTGCGATTGCAACAGACTTATCACCTCTTAGAAAGTTTGAAATTCTTGGACCTGATGCAGAAAATTTAATGCAATACACACTTACTAGAAATGTTAAAAAACTATCTATCGGACAAGTTGTTTATACAGCTATGTGTTATGAAAATGGCTGTATGCTAGATGACGGTACTTTATTTAAATTAGGACAAGATAATTTTAGATGGATCGGTGGAGATGAATACAGTGGTGAATGGTTAAAAGAACAAGCTAAGAAGAAAAATTACAAAGTTTGGATAAAATCTGCAACAGATCATATTCATAACATTGCCGTTCAAGGTCCAAATAGTAGAAAAATTTTAGAAAAGTTTGTATGGACGGCGCCAATCCAACCATCAATCACTGAACTTGAATGGTTCAGATTTAATATTGCAAGAATAGATCATGAAACAGGTACGCCAATTGTTATTTCAAGAACAGGTTACACGGGTGAACTTGGTTATGAAATATGGTGTCATCCAAAAGATGCTGCAGAAGTTTGGGATAAAGTTTGGGAAGCTGGTAAAGAGTTTGATATTACCCCATTAGGTTTAGAAGCTTTAGACATGGTTCGTATAGAAGCTGGCCTTATTTTTTATGGTTATGAGTTTGACGATCAAACAGATCCATTTGAAGCTGGAATTGGTTTTACAGTTCCACTTAAAACTAAGGAAGATGATTTTATAGGTAAAGAAGAATTAATTAAAAGAAAAGCAAATCCACAAAAAAAATTAGTTGGTCTGGAATTAGTAGGTCATGAACCGGCATTACATGGAGATTGTGTTCATGTAGGTCGTGGTCAAGTAGGTGTAATAACAAGTGGAATGCTATCCCCTAAACTTGGAAAAAATATTGCGCTTTGTAGAATAGATGTAAAATATTCTGAGATTGGAACTGAAGTTGAAATTGGTAAACTTGATGGTCATCAAAAAAGAATTGGAGCGAAAGTTGTACCTTTTCCTTTCTACGATCCAACAAAATCAAGAGTTAGAGCGTAATAAATGCCTAATAACAGTAAAGATCTTTTAAGTTTTTGGGAAGACCAAATGAAGCAATCCCATACTTCAAGCAACTATTTTTTTAGAAAATCCCCTTCTCATTATCATATGATGCTACTTGTAATGTCAGCTTACAAACATAATGAAAAGTTATCTGTTGAAGGGCTAAAGACAAAACTATTCAAAACTTCTAGACCAAAATCTGCATTGATTATTAATGAAGCTTGTGAAAAAGGATTCTTTCGTCTTGAAAAGACTTCAACTGACCAGCGAATAAAAAACATAGTGCCTAGTGAGACTTTTATTAATGAGTTTAAAGAATATTTAAATACACTGCAAAAGTTAAGTTATTAGTCACTTTTTAAAAAAATCTATAATATATAATTTATATATATAATTTATAGATCTATAAAAAATTGTATTTTTTTTTATCCAAAAAAATATTGTTTTGCTATGTCAACTTTACCAAAAAAAGCAAAAGTCGTAATTATAGGTGGTGGGATTCATGGCTTAAGTACAGCATGGAAACTTTCTGAAACTTATAAAAACGAAAATGACATAGTTGTTCTAGAAAAAAAAGATATCGCAGCAGGTGCAAGTGGAATTGCTTGTGGTGTTGTTAGAAATAATTATTTTCAGCCCGCTATGAGAGAATTAATGGCTCACTCAGTATCGGTTTGGGAAAGTGATCCCAAAGCATTTAAATATAACTCTGTCGGTTATTTGCAAATTTCACCGGAAGTTATGCACGAAGATGTTGCTTCAATAGCTAAACAACAAAAAGCAATAGGATATGATTCAGAATTTATAGAAGGTGAAGCAGACTGCATGAAGTATATGAAAAATATGTTTGGTGACTGGCAAGCTCAAGGGATAACTTCAGTTCTTCATGAAAAAAAAGGTGGTTATGCATTTAATAAAGATTCTATAAAAGCGCTTGAAGAAAAATCAACATCAAATGGGGTCAAGGTTGTTAAAGGGGTAACTGTTACAGGTTTTAAAAGAGGTAGTAACAGTAAAGCTGTTACAGGTGTTGAAACAGACAAAGGTATTATTGAGTGCGATCAAGTTGTTGTTGGTGCTGGTCCTTGGGTGAGAGATTTTTGGAATATGCTAGAGCTACCAAAAACTGCAAAAATTAAAGATAAAGATGGTAAATTTCATGAAACTGAAATGTGGAAATACTGGATGCTACAGGAAGGTGTAATTGGTGTTGATGAGGATTTTTTAAAAATGGATAATGGTGGTCAACCACCTGTAATTCATGTCGATTCTACGGCTCCTTTATATTCTGATAAAACAAAAAAATTAATTACTGATAAAATTTGGGGAATTTATTATAAACCTGATATCGAAGGTTTGGGAGTACAAGGTGGAACGTCACCCTACATAGTTGATAAACATTTTGATAAAGTTAATGTTGACCCCTATGGAATTGAGTCTCCTGAATTTCAAACTACAGAAGAGTTTAATGATATGTGGTGCTCAGCTTTAGCTCATTGTCAAAAAAGATTTGAAGGAAAATCTGATCTTTATAGAAAAGGCCCTTCAGGTGGACTTGGTTGCATGACCCCTGACTCATTTCCAATTTTTGATAAATTTTTAGAAAATGTTTACATGATTGCTGATGCTAACCACGGTTACAAAATGATCGGTGTTGGTGAACTTGTTGCAAAAGAAATTCTTGGAACTGAAAGTGATTTATTAAAACCGTTTAGATTCAACCGTTACGAGAAAGGTGAACTTCACCCAACTTCTAACAGTCCGTTCCCTTGGAGTTAAACTTCAAGCCTAGACACTAATAAATTTTTCAGTTACGGTTCGTTAAATAAAAATTCATTAGAGGGAGAGATAATGACAGATTTAGATAGACACGTAAGACAACCTGGTAGAGACAAATTAGTAAAGCAAGTTAGAGCTAAGATTAATGAGCTAGGTGTTGAATATATTTTTTTTCAATTTATTTCAGTAACTGGAAGAGTTGTAGGTAAAGGTATTCCTACTGATCACTGGGAAAGAACTTGCGAAAAAGGTTTTCAATTAGTTTACGGTGCTACAGCTAACTTATTTGTTGATCGTCATGGAGATTATATTGGTTATGGTCCAGAAGCAAAAGAGCTAGTTGGTATTCCTGATCCTGAAACTTTTTGCCAACTCCCTTGGGATAAAAAAGTTGCAAGAGTGTTTGTTACTTGCTTTAGAAATAGAGAAGAAAGAGAAAACCCAGGTGCACACTTAACTTCAGACTGCCGTGGAAATTTAAGAATACACGCTCAAGAATTTAAAAAGAAACACGGCTACCAATTAAGAGTTGGAACAGAGCCTGAAATGATGTGGTTAACTAAAAATGAAGATGGTTCACCAACAGGTAAAGGTTTTTCTAAACCCTACTGCTATCATATTGATCAATTCGAGTCGTTAAGACCAGTATTTATGAAAGTTTTTGAATACGCTAGAGCAATGGGCTTTGACATGATTCAAGGTGATCATGAGGATGCACCAGGACAATTAGAATTAAACTGGATGTATGATGACGTATTAAGAAATGCAGATAGACTTTCAACTTATAGACAAATTTGTGCTCAAGTTGCAAGAGAGTTTAATTTGATAGCTTGCTTTATGACAAAACCTTTTATGGGAGTGTCAGCAAGTGGTTGTCATACTAATATGTCTTTGTGGAAAGGTGGAAAAGATAAAGTTAATAAATTATCCCACAAATCAATACCAGCGATGGATGAAGTTTTCACTTATGTTGAAGGTGGAACTAATTACTTTATGCCTGATACTAAAGATATTCAGTTACCAGGTAAGGTTGGATTAAAAGCAATTGGTGGAGTAATGAAACATTTAGGTGCATTAACTGCAATTGGATCATCAACTGTAAACTCTTATAGAAGATTATGGGATACAGGTTTTTGGGCTCCTGTTTATGCTGATTGGGGATTTCAAAACAGAACATGTGGATTAAGAGTTTCTGCACCAGGAAGATTTGAATATCGTTCAGTTGACTCAATGCATAATCCTTACTTGATGGGTTCAGGATTATTGAAATGTTTTGATGATGGGATAACAAATAATATTGATCCAGGAAAACCAGAATCTAGAAGTATGTACGATGCTCAGGCAGCTGGTAAAGAAGTTAAAAAATTACCTTTAAGTCTAGGTGAAGCTTTAGATCGTCTGGCAGAAGATGAAGTGATCAAAGCAGCTATGCCAGATGAAATGTATAAAGTTTTCCATTGGTATAAAAATGATGAATGGGAAAGATTTTTAGGGGCAACAACTCAGTGGGACTTAGATACTTATCTAGATTGTCTACCGTAATCTTTAATAAAATAGGGGAAATATATGTGTGGAATAGCAGGATTAATACATAGAGGAAAATCATCCAATGTAGGAAGTGAGCTACAAGGAATGCTTCAAGCTTTAAAACATAGAGGAGAAGATTCTACAGGTTATGCTTTGTATGGAGATACTGATGGTAAAAATTTTATCATGCGTTTTAAAGTTGGAGAAAATGTTGGTGAAGGAAGTTCATCCATAATGGAAGATGTTTCTGTTTATGACAAAAGAAAGAAAATTGTTGATCAATATTTATCTGAACTAGGTGCTAAAATAGTAAAAGAGGAAAGAATTTTACCCTACTCTTTGAGATATGAGCTTGATTATGATGTAAAAGATCTACTAGAATTTTCACAAAAGATTGAAAGTATTCCAGGTGTTGAAATTTTATCTATGGGAAAATCCTTAGAGGTAATTAAAGATTTAGGAAATGCTCAAATGGTTCTTGATAGGTATGATTTAGGTAAAGTAGTTGGAACTCATGCAATTGGCCATGCAAGAATGGCTACAGAATCTGGTGTAGATATTAAATCAGCCCACCCTTTTTGGGGTTATCCTTTCAGTGATGTATCAGTAGTTCATAACGGTCAGTTAACTAACTATTGGAACAATAGAAGAATGCTTGAAAATAAAGGCATGAGATTTATGTCTGAGTGCGATTCAGAATTAATAGCGGTTTATATTGCTCAAAAAATGAAAGAAGGAGCAAGCCTTGAAGAGGGCATGAAAGCTTCATTAACAGGTCTTGATGGAGTGTTTACATATTTTGTTGCAACTAAAGATTCTTTAGGAATGGCAAAAGATACTATGGCTGCAAAACCTTTGGTTCTTTATGAGTCAGATGATTTAGTGGCAATGGGCTCAGAAGAAATAGCAATCAGATCAGTTCTACCACAAGAGATAGATACATATGATCCATTTGATGGAGAGGTAAAAGTATGGCAAATTTAAAGAATACAGAGAAAAAAACTAAAGCCCAGTCAATGGGTATGCACTCAGAAGTTTTAACAGGAAGAACTCAACAAAAGTTTTTTAATCCTGATGAAGGTGAAAACCTTTATTATTTTGGAACTTACGATGTAGATTTTAATAAAAGAACAGAGCTAGATGTTAAAGATATGACAGCTCCAGAAGCTAATAAAGAAATTGATAACTTAATGAGCCAAGGATTTGGCACAATTGTTATTAAAAACCCTCAAGGTAAACATAGTTTAGGGGTTGGTATTTTAAATAAATTAAATTTAATTTTTGAGGGAAGTTTAGGTTATTTTGGTATGGGTTCATGTGATGGACCTACTGTTAGAATTAATGGTAGAGTTGGTTGGTCTTGTGCAGAAAACTTAATGGCAGGAAAAGTTGTTATAGAGAAAAATGCAGGGTCTTGCTTTGGTGCCGCTATAAGAGGTGGTGATTTAATTTGCAAAGGAAGTGTTGGTGCAAGAACTGGAATTGACATGAAGGGTGGAACTATCATTGTTGGTGGTGATGCTGGAGCGTTCACTGGTTTTATGATGCAAAGAGGAAGAATAATTATTCTTGGTGATGTTGGAATAAACTTAGGTGACTCTATGTATGATGGCACAATCTTTATTGGTGGAAAAATAGGATCATTTGGAAGTGATGCTGTGCCTGCTGATCTAACTGCTAGTGATCAAGATTGGTTAAAACGAAAATTAAAAGTTGCAGAAATTGGTGAAAAATTTGATGTTAGTAAAATGACTAAAATTGTAGCTGGTAAAAAACTTTGGAACTATGACAATCTAGAACCTCATGAAAAGAAAGGAGCTATCTAATGGCTAAAAAGAAAACAAAAAAAAATGAAAAAAAATTAAAAAAAGCTAAAGGTAGTGTTGGTGGAAAAGCTGATGTTCATGCACATGAAGATGGTAAAAGAAATAAAAGTCTATTAGGTCACAATGCTATTTTTACTCCTGAAGTTATAGACGATATTCACATCAAAGCTCAACTTGGAAGATACAGAATGCGTGGAATGGCATTAATGAAAAAAATTCCAACATTTGATGATTTAGTATTCCTACCAGGAACTCTTACTAGATTTGTAATTGAAGGTTATAGAGAAAAATGTGAAACAAAAACTATTATCGGTCCTAATTGTGAGAACCCGATTGAACTAGATATACCAGTATATATTACAGGTATGAGTTTTGGTGCGCTTTCTTATGAAGCTAAAACTGCTTTAGCAAGAGGAGCAACAATGGCTGGAAGTGCTACTTGTTCAGGAGAGGGTGGAATGATTCCAGATGAAAGAAGATATTCTGAAAAATGGTACTATCAATGTATTCAATCAAGATACGGGTTTAACCCTCACCACGCTCAACTTGCTGATGCAATAGAAGTGTTTATTGGTCAAGGACAAAAAGTTGGAATGGGTGGACATTTAATGGGTCAAAAAGTTACTGATCAAGTTGCAGAAATGAGATCTTTACCATCTGGTATTGATCAAAGATCTCCAGCAAGACACCCCGACTGGCTAGGTCCAGATGATTTAGCTTTAAAAGTTGAAGAATTAAGACAACTTACAAAAAACAAAGTACCAATTCAGTTAAAACTAGGTGCATCAAAAGTTTATGATGATGTTCGTATGGCTGCAAAATGTAATCCTGACTCAATCTTTTTAGATGGTATGGAAGGTTCAACTGGAGCTGGTCCACATATAGCTGCTGCAAATACTGGTATCCCAGGAATTGCTGCAATCAGAGAAGCAAGAAGAGCTATTGATGATGTGGGTAAAACTGGACAGGTAACTTTAATTTATGCAGGTGGTATTAGAGATGGTGCTGATATGGCGAAGGCTTTAGCCTTAGGTGCTGATGCAATAGCAATTGGAACTGGTGCTTTAATAGCCTTAAACTGCAATAAAGATATTCCAGAAGCAAACTTTGAAAAAGAAATGGGTGTTAAGGCTGGTGACTGTTATCACTGCCACACTGGTCGTTGTCCAGTTGGTGTTGCAACCCAAGATCCTAAATTAAGAGCTAGATTAAATCCTGATGATGCTGCTTTAAGAGTTTATAATTACTTGCATGCAATGACATTAGAGGCTCAACTTTTAGCAAGAGCTTGTGGTAAAACTAATATTCACTCATTAGAACCAGAGGATTTAGCTGCACTAACAATGGAAGCTTCTGCACTAGCAAAAGTTCCTTTAACAGGAACCAACTTCACTGTTGGTGTTGATAACTATCACAAAATATAAGAGGTAAATATGGTTAAGAAAAAAACGAAAATAAAAGTAAAAAAAGAAAATCTAGGTGGAAAGTCTAAAGAAACTGCTAGAGAAAAAATGATTGGGCAACATATTGGTTATAGATATGATGTTAACTTACTCCCTGATTATAAAAAAATCACTCCATTCTTAAAAAAGTATATTGAAGCAATGGGATGGGATGATCTTAATTGGCTAGAAGATATACACATGGGTTATGAAGAAGATAGACCTGCTGTATTTTGTAGAAATGCAAATGGCTGGGTTACAATTCCAAAATCAATCAAATTGCCAAACAACCAACAAGACAGAGATATGATCGCAAGAGAGCTTTTAGTTAAGTTTCAAATGTCTAAAAAACACCCTCTTGTTGATTTGAAAAAAGCTTACCTTAAGTTTTAGTACCTCAATCAAAGGTTGATTATTTTTCAAAACTTGTAGTTATTACTTGCTTATTTAAGCAATGTATAGTTTGTCACGTCTCTATAAATTTTATAGTCTTTCTTAAAACTAATAGGAGAGAGATTATGGATGATCAATTAGGCGCTCTTACAGTTATATTTACAGAATTTTACTACTGGGTAACAGTGGTATTAATGTTCCTGATTCACGTCGGGTTTTGTATGTATGAAGTTGGAGCCTCACGATACAAGCATCACCAACATACTTTAATGAAAAATACCATGGTAATACCACTAGTAACGGTAACCTGGTTTTTCTTTGGTTGGTGGATTTACTGGGCATTCCCAACAGGACCGGGAATAGCACCTTCAATAATGAATGAGAGTTCAGCATTAATTACTGATGAAAGTACTTTTAGTGCGAAATGGTATGTGGCAAATACTGAATTTATGGCTGTCAACTTAGGTGACCGTATAAGTGGAGTATTCTGGGCTGCATTCTTACTATTTTCATGGACAGCTGCTTCAATTGTTTCTGGAGCAATCATTGAAAGAATTACAACTTTTGCATTTGGTATTTTAGCAATTGCAATTGGTTCGTGTTTCTGGGTAATTGATGCTGCATGGGGATGGCACTTTGATGGATGGATGCTTAAAATTTTAGGATATCATGACGCTTACGCATCAGGAGTAATTCACGCAATTGCGGGTGGATTTGCTTTAGGTGTTTTAATCGTTTTAGGACCTAGAATTGGAAAGTTCTCATCAAGTGGTGAACCAAGAAATATAGGACCAAGAAACCCATGGCTAGTTACAGTTGGATTATTTTTAATCTATACTGGTTTCTGGGGATTTTATGCGGCATGTAACATACCGATATTTGATCTTGGACCTGAGTATGGAATGGAAGGTGTAACGTACTGGACAGCAACAAACATATATGTAACCCCAACCACACTGAGTGGAATAACCTATAACTTCCTGATGTCATTATCAGGTGGATTATTGGCTGGATATGTGGTCGCTAAAGGTGATCCATTCTGGACTTACTCAAGTGGACTAGCTGGGATCATCTGTGCATCTGCAGGTAATGATTTGTATCACCCGATACAAGCAATGCTTATTGGTGCGATCGGTGTTGTTATAGCATATAAAATGCATTACTGGGTTGAACGTAAGTTCAAAATTGATGATGCAGTTGGTGCAGTAGCGGTACATGGTTACGCAGGATTTGTTGGTCTTGTAATTTGTGGGTTTGTTTTAAATGGCTATCCTTCATCTGGATACAGTGTTGGAGCTATGTGGGACGGATCAACTTATGCATCAATCAATCCACTGGGACAATTCCTTGGAGCAATTATAATGTTCGGAGTTCTTGGAATGTTACCAGGCTACGTTATTGCTAGAATACTAAGCGCTTTTGGTAAATTAAGAATACCGCGTGAAGTTGAAATAGCAGGACTAGACTATGAAATAATGGAGGACGATAGAGAAGCTGAAAAAGCGGTCGCCTCTTCAACTAGGTAAAGGAGAAAAAATATGGCTACAGTTACAAACTGGATAGATCATTTAAGTGCAGAAGAGGTTGTCGGAGCCATTTATCCGGGAGCTGGATCCACTGAAACTTTGCTAGTTATTCTTGGTGTAGTTTTTTGGATTGGATGGCATGTCATCACAGCTAAATCTGAGAGTGAAAAACTTTCAAGATTAGCTAAGAAAAGACATGGTGCAAATGATCATAAAAGCAATATTACCGACTGGTAATATTAAATAAACTTTGGGCGCTACTTAATTGTGGCGCCCTTTTTTTTATAAAAATTCAATATGAATGAGAATAATCAAGAAAATCAAAGACCAAGTAAGATGAGAGGTGTTGTTTTTCCAAAAGCAAAGTACGGAGTAATAGCAGCTATTATCATCATTGTAGTAGGAAATATTTTCTACTATAAAGAATTCTTAATATCCTTAATTAAATAAACTTAAAAATCTATGTGTGGAATAGTAGGAATTTATCTTAAAACAAAAAAATACGAAAAAGATCTTGGTAAATTTTTATCTGGAATGCTTGATGGTATGGCGACTAGAGGCCCTGATAGTGCTGGATTTGCAATATACACAAAACAAAATAAAAACAAATTTAAATACTCTATTTGTTTAAATCAATTAACAGATAAAGAATTTAAAAAAAAAATATCTAAATTTTTAAAAAAAATAACACTTAAAACTTTTTCGGATCATGTAATTCTTGAAACAGAGGAAAAACCCGAAAAGGTATTAGAAATCCTAGATTCTAAATTAAAAGAAGTTTCTTTGGTGGGTTATGGTAAAAGTATTAATATCTTCAAACAAACAGGAAATCCTAAAGACGTGGTTAGAAAATTTAAATTATCTTCTTTTTCAGGAACTCATGCTATAGGACACACTAGGATGGCAACAGAAAGTGCAATTACAACTCAAGGTTCTCACCCCTACTCTACATCAGAGGATGAGTGCTTGGTTCATAATGGATCTCTTTCAAATCATAACAACATACGAAGGTCTTTAAAAAAAGAAGGTCAGAAATTTAATTCAGAAAATGATACTGAGGTTGCGGCTGGTTACATCTCTAATCAAATTTCAAAAGGAGAAAATCTAGAAGAAACCCTAAAAAATAGCCTAAAAGATTTAGATGGTTTCTACACCTTTATAGCTGGTACTAAAGATGGTTTTGCATTGTTGAGAGATGAAATAGCTTGCAAGCCAGCAGTTGTTGCAGAAACAAAAGATTATGTAGCGGTTGCTTCAGAATTTCAATGTATGGCGCACTTGCCAAATGTAAACACAGCTAAAATTTTTGAACCAAAACCTGGTATTGTTTATCACTGGTAAATTATGAATTTAGATCTAAATAAAAAAAAACTAAGAGAAATTAATCAACTACTACAAAACGTTGGTAGAGAAAAAAATAACAGAAGTTTCCAAATTTTAAATCCCCAAGGTCAACACGCTATTTGTGCAGGTTTAAAAGATGATATTGAAGTTTCAATAAAAGGACACACTGGCTATTATTGTGCTGGGATGAATAAAAATGCTTCTATTACCGTACACGGAAATGTTGGAACGGGTGTAGCTGAAAACATGATGTCTGGTAAAGTAATTATCAAAGGCAATGCTTCTCAATCTGCTGGAGCAACTGGTCATGGCGGTTCTTTAATTATTGAAGGAGACGCTAGCTCAAGATGTGGCATATCAATGAAGGGGATTAACATTATAGTAAAGGGGTCTGTTGGTCATATGTCAGCATTTATGGCACAAAAAGGTAATTTAATTATTTTGGGAGACGCTGATGCTGATTTAGGAGACTCAATTTATGAGGCAAAAATATTTGTTAAAGGTAAGGTTAAAAGTTTAGGTTCTGATTGTATAGAAAAACAAATGGATGATAAAAATATAAAAGAATTAAATAAAATTTTTAAAGATTTGAATATATCTGAAGATGCAAAAAAATTTAAAAGATATGGATCTGCAAGAAATTTATATAATTTTAAAATTGATAATGTGAGCTCATATTAGTTATGAAAAAAGATTTAAAAGAATTTAAAACGTTTCCATCTTCAACAATTAAAGAAATTCAAAGAGCTGCTAAGGAAGGAATTTACCAAATTAGAGGATTGGGTGCTAAAAGAAAAGTTCCAGACTTTGATGACTTGGTATTTTTAGGAGCTTCCATGTCTAGATATCCATTAGAAGGTTATAGAGAGAAATGTAATACCTCTGTAATACTTGGAGACCGTTTTGCAAAAAATCCTATTAAATTAGATATACCAATTACTATTGCTGGAATGAGTTTTGGAGCTTTAGGTGCCAATGCAAAGGAAGCTTTAGGCAGAGGTGCTTCTGCTATGGGAACTTCGACAACCACTGGAGATGGAGGCATGACAAAAGAAGAAAGAGGATCTTCTAAATATCTAGTATATCAATTATTACCTTCTCGATACGGTATGAATCCGGATGATTTAAGAAAAGCAGATGCTATAGAAATAGTTGTGGGACAAGGTGCAAAACCTGGAGGGGGTGGAATGCTTCTTGGACAAAAAATTAATAAAAGAGTTGCTGGTATGAGAACTTTACCTGAGGGCATAGATCAAAGAAGTGCTTGTCGACATCCAGATTGGACAGGACCTGACGATTTAGAAATAAAAATTCAAGAATTGAGAGAAATTACAAATTGGGAAAAACCAATTTATATAAAAGTTGGAGCAGCAAGACCATACTATGATACGACTTTAGCAGTAAAAGCTGGCGCTGATGTTGTTGTGTTAGATGGAATGCAAGGTGGAACAGCTGCAACACAAGATGTTTTTATAGAACATGTGGGTATACCAACTCTTGGTGCCTTAAGAGAATCTGTAGATGCTTTAAAAGAATTGAACATGCATAGAAAAGTTCAATTAATTGTTTCTGGTGGAATTAGAACTGGTGCTGATGTTGCAAAAGCAATTGCAATGGGAGCAGATGCTGTATCAATAGGATCTGCTGCTATGATGGCTTTAAATTGTAATGCAGATCTTTATAGAAAAGATTACGAAAAACTTGGAACAGAGCCAGGTTACTGTCATCACTGTCATACAGGAAAATGTCCTGTAGGTGTTGCTACACAAGATCCTATACTAGAAAAAAGACTCAATCCTATAGAGGGGGGTAAAAGATTAAAAAATTATTTATCCACATTAACCCTAGAGTTGCAAACATTAGCAAGAGCAAATGGAAAATCAGATGTAAGAAATTTAGAACCTGAAGATTTAGCAGCTTTAACAGTAGAAGCTGCAGCAATGGCAAGAGTTCCGCTGGCTGGAACAGATTGGATACCAGGACTAAAAAATAAAAAATAGTATTGTGAAGACTAATTAACAGTTGTAAATTAAGAAATAAAATATGCCTATTAATTTATCTAAAATTGCTAAAGCTAAAAAAATAAAATATTTTTTGATTAGTTTTGTAGATTTTTTTGGTGTCTTGAGATCAAAATTAGTACCAGCACAAGCGATTGCAGACATGCAAAAGAATGGGGCGGGTTTTGCGGGTTTTGCAACTTGGCTAGATATGTCTCCTGCAGATGGGGATATGTTTGCTCTACCAGATCCTAAAAGTTTAATTCAATTGCCTTGGAACAAAGAAATTGGCTGGTTAGCTTCTGATTTATATATGTATGGTAAACCAGTTAAGGCTTCACCTAGAGTAATGCTCAAAGAGCAAATTAATAAATTACATAAAAAAGATTTAGTCATGAAGTCAGGTGTAGAGTGTGAATATTTTTTGATCTCAGAAGATGGGAGTAAAATTGCTGATGCAAGAGACACTCAATCAAAACCTTGTTACGATCAGTCTGCTTTAATGAGGAGATATGATTTAATCAAAGAAATATGCGATAGCATGATTACTATGGGTTGGAACCCATACCAAAATGATCATGAGGACGCTAATGGCCAGTTTGAAATGAATTGGGATTATACAGATTGTTTAACTACAGCTGATAGACATGTATTCTTTAAATATATGGTGAAATCATTAGCTGAAAAACATGGTTTGAGAGCAACATTTATGCCAAAACCTTTTAGCAATCTAACAGGAAATGGCTGTCATGCTCACATCTCTTTATGGAATGGAAAAATTAATAAATTTCTAGATAATGGAGACAAATTAGGTTTGAGCAAATTAGCATATAATTTTCTAGGTGGAATTATGAAACTTACTCAGCCTTTGACAGCATTTTTTAATCCGACAATTAATAGTTATAGAAGAATAAATGCACCACCAACAAAATCGGGAGCTACATGGTCACCTAGTAGTATTTCTTATACAGGAAATAATAGAACTCATATGATAAGAATTCCAGATAAAGGTAGATTTGAACTAAGGTTAATGGACGGAGCAGTAAATCCTTATTTGCTTCAAGCTGGAGTAATAGCTGCTGGTTTACATGGAATAAATAATAAAATAGATCCTGGTGAACCTTTATCTTGTAATATGTACACTGATCATAAAAATTACCCTCACCTAAAAAAATTACCTGACATAATTGAAGATGCATTAGATCAACTAGAAAATAGTAAAGAAATTAAGGAAGCATTTGGCGGTGATACTATTAAAAGCTATCTAAAGTTAAAAAGGTCTGAAATTAATGATTTTAATCAAGAAGAAAAATTTGATAAAAAAAGCTCGGTAACTCACTGGGAAAAAAATAGCACTCTTGATTGTTAATAAATGAAATCAATCATGCAGAAAGACCTTTGGTCTATTACATCATTTTTAGAGAATAAAAATTATAAATTTAATAAAGAAAATATACTTACGCAACTTCCAGAAAAATTTATAGATGAAGCAATTAAGGCTATATCTAGTTGGGATAATTATGCCCCCACTCCATTGGTTAAATTAAATAAACTAAATGATGAATTAAAATTTAAAAATATTTACTACAAAGATGAGGATAAACGGTTTGATCTAAAATCTTTTAAAGCTTTAGGTGGAGCTTTTGCTGTTTACAAGATTGCCAGTGAAAAAGAGAATATAACTGTATCAACAGCAACAGCTGGAAATCATGGTCGATCTGTAGCCTGGGGGGCTCAAAGACTTGGATTAAAATGTAAAATATTTATAAGTGAATTTGTTAGTGAATCTAGAGCTGAAGCAATGCGTAAATTGGATGCTGAAGTGATTAGAGTTAAAGGTAATTATGATAATTCATTAAAAGAATGCATAAAACAATCTAAAGAAAATAATTGGGAAATTGTACAAGATGTGTCTTGGGAAGGTTACAAGGAAGTACCAAAATTAATTATGGCTGGATACACCATAATGATTAAAGAAATTTTAGATGAAGTAAAATCTAATTCAATATCACACGTATTTCTTCAAGCTGGAGTTGGCGGAATGGCTGCAGCAATGATTGCTGGCTTTGCAAAATTATCACAAAATATTCCAAAATTTATTATTGTTGAACCAGAAAATGCAGACTGTGTATTTCAAAGTATTAAGAATAATAAACCCACAAGTGTTGATATTAAAAAGGAAACAGTAATGGGTGGAATGTCTTGTGGTGATGTATCAAGTATTGCCTGGGAAATTTTAAAAAATTCTTCAAATTATTGTTTAACTATATCTGATGAAGCAATCTCAACTACTGTAGCATTGCTAGCAGAAAAGCGTTTATCCGATCTAAAAATAATAGCTGGTGAATGTGCTGTCCCAGGTATAATCGCGTTAATAAGCTCATTTAACAATAAAGAATACTTAGATAAGCTAGAGTTAAATGAACAATCAAATGTACTTTTATTTGGTTGTGAAGGTTTAACTGATAGTGCAATGTATCAAAAACTACTAAGTGATGGATTGCAAAAAATCTGAGTAAATATGACAAAAAAAGCCATTGTTTGGATTAGAGAAGATTTTAGAATTGAATATAACGAAGCCTTAGCGACAGCAACTCAAAATCATGAGTATGTAAGTGCTCTTTATATATATAACCCAAAAAACTTTGATAAAAAAAGAGAGGCTCAAAAATGGTGGCTGTCTAAATCATTAGAAAATTTAAGTATAGATCTAAAGAAATTAAATATCACATTGGAAGTTCAGTTAGGTGATGAACTAGAGGTATTATCAATTTTAAAAAAGAAAGATGATGTTACTGTTTATTGGAGTAAAGTTTATGAGCCAGATGTAATTAATAAAGGTAAAAAAATAAGAGATCTATTTATTAAGAATGAAGTTCAATATAAATATTTTAAAGGAAATATTCTTGTAGAATTTCAAGAAATGACTAAAGACGATGGCACTCCCTATAAAGTATTCACTCCATTTTGGAAAAAAACTGAACAGCATTATATTTCAAAAGCTCCTTCAAAATTAATACGAGTTAAATCAAAAATTAAAAAGATAAACATATTTAAAAATTCAATTTCTATAAAAGAAATATTACCTAAAAAAAATTGGTATAAAAAATTTGAGAAATACTGGGACCCATCTGAAAAAGAAGCTAAAAAATATTTACAAGAATTAATAAATAATAGAATTGAGGACTATGGTGATGCACGAGATATTCCAGGTGTTAACGGAACCTCCAAGTTATCTCCTTTCTTAAAATTTGGTCAAATACATGTAGAAACAATTTGGAAGAAATGCCAAGACATTAAAGTTAAAAAAATTGGATATAGAAAGTATATTAATGAATTAGGATGGAGAGAATTTTCTCATAGTTTAATTAATTACTTTCCACAAATGTTAAAAGGTAATCTTAGAAAAGATTTTGACAATTTTCCTTGGGTTAAAAATGATAAATTTCTTAAAGCTTGGAAAGCAGGCATGACAGGATACCCTATTGTAGATGCTGGAATGAGAGAACTATATGAAACAGGATGGATGCACAATAGAGTTCGAATGATTGTTGCTTCTTTTCTTGTTAAACATTTAAGAATTCATTGGATTGAAGGTGAAAAACATTTTAAAAATTGTTTAGTTGATTATAATGAAGCCAGTAACGTTGCTCAATGGCAATGGGTTGCAGGATGTGGTGCAGATGCAGCTCCCTACTTTAGAATCTTCAATCCTATCCTTCAGGGGGAAAAATTTGACAAAGATGGGATTTATACAAAAAAGTGGGTTCCAGAACTTAAAAACATGCCTAATAAGTTTCTATATAAACCATGGGAGCTTGAAACCAAATACCAAGAACAGATTAAAGTAGTTGTTGGTATCAACTATCCAAAACCAATTGTAGATCACGTTGAAGCCAGAAATGCTGCTCTAGATGCTTTTAAAACAATTAAGAAAAACTAATCTCCTAAATAATGAAGAATAATCAGTCTTTTTTGCTTCTCAATTCTGTGCTCAAAAAGATATAAACCCTGCCAAGTACCAAGTAATAACTCATTGTTTTTAACGCTTAAAGAGATTTGATTATTAGTTAACGCAGATTTTATATGTGCAGGCATGTCATCTTTTCCCTCAGCTGTATGGATGTAAAGGGAATTGTCCATAGGTACGAGCTTATTAAAAAAATTTACTAAATCACTTTGAACATCTGGATCAGCATTCTCTTGAATTATTAAAGAAGCACTGGTGTGTTGAATGCTTATATTGATAATTCCATTATTAAATTCATTATCCTTGATCCATTTGTTAGTTTGGCTTGTAAATTCATAGAGATTCTGGCCATTAGTACTCAATTCTAAGTTAAAAAACTCTTGTCTCATAACTTCGTATACTTAATAGATGTTAATTCATACAACCTACTAATAGTTCTTTTAAATATTTTTTTTAAATCTTCAGAAGAGCTTAATAAATCTAATTGTAATTGAGAAGTTATCATAAGTGGTATTTTTTTTTCATAAAGAATATCAATTAAAGTAATAAATCTTTGTTGTTGATTAGAATTATCACTGTTAAAAATTGGAATATTTTCTATAACAATAAAATTACATACTTCAGTTATTTTAATGTAATCTTCAGCTCCAATATTTTTAGAACATAACTCTTTAAAATCAAAACGTGCTATTCCATTAAAGTAATTCTTAATAGTAAGCTTTCTACCTTTAATACTTAAGATCATTTCTTGATTAGTAAGATTTTTAGTTATTTTTCTAAAAAATTTATTAAGTTTAAAATTAGTTGATTCATTTAATGGATAAAAATATCTTTCATTTCTGTTTTTTACAGACTTTCTATAATCATCTTGGATAATCAATTGTGTCTCGTAAGTTTTTTCCTTCATTATTTTAATAAAGGGAAGAAATTGATCTCTTTGTAATCCGTCTTTATAGAGATCATTTATTTTAGTATTTGATGAAAATAAAACTTTTATATTCTCATCAAATATTTTTTTAAATAAGCTACCTAAAATCATAGCATCTACAATATTTGTAACCTGAAACTCATCAAGATAAATTAATTTAGATTTATTTTTTAGTTTTTGAACAAATTTATCTATAATATTTTCTTGTGTATTTTCTTTGTTTTTAAATACAAAGTCGTGAAAACTAATCATAAACTCATTAAAGTGAAATCTTTGTTTAGTTTTATCAAAATTATTATAAAAAAAATTTAGTATCATGGTTTTACCTACACCCACATCCCCTTGTAAATAAAACCCTGTTTTATAATTTTGTTTAGTAAATATTTTTTTTAAAAGTGATTTATTAAAGTTTTGAGTATAGAATAAACTCAATTCTTCTATTAAGCCTAATTGACTGGGATTAATTTCTAAATTATTAATTTTACAATAACTAAGAAATAATTTATTTAAATTCATTTTTTCGTTTTAAAATCTATACCATATTCAGATCTAGGGCCTTTTCTTAATCCAAAGGGCCCAGATATAAACAAAGTAAGCGGTCTTGTTCCTGGTTTAAGATCAACTCTGTGTAAATTATTAGCTGACCTGAAACCTATATATCCAGGCGCTCTCCAAAATCTTCCAGTATTTAGTGTTTCCCAGTAACCCCCTCTTAATATCACTGTTATGTAAGGAAATGTATGATTGTGAACTCCCTCTCCATGATCGTCAGCTAACATTTCATGTAATAAAATATTAAATGGAAACCATTTTGGCCTATGCCTTAATAAGACATAATATCTGTTCATCCAAGGTTTAGCTTCATTAAATTTGGGGTGAGAGGGTCCTCGATCTAAAACAATTTTTTTTCTTCCTAGCTTATCAAGTAACTTAAGAAACATTACTAATTTAATTTAATAATAGAATTATCAGTAATTAGATATAAATTTTTATTAAATATAGCTGGCCTAGAAATTTTTTTATTGTCAATTTTTAGGATAGTCCTGGCTTTGCCGGTAGCAATATCAATAACTAGAAAACGTCCAATATTAGTTGATAGGTAAATATTTTTGTTCCCAACAATAAAGCCAGCTGGTCTTATCTTAAGTCTATTTTTAGCTTTAAATTTATTAAGTAAATAATTTGATCTTATAATATTTCCAGTATTTTTTTCCATAATAATTAGATAACCTTCCATTGATATAGTGAATATTAAGTCATTAATTATTACTGGTCTTAAGTTGGAGTTAATCTCTTGTTTCCAGTTTAAGTTACCAGTTTGTATATCTAGTGAAAAAAATTGATTTTGGTTATTAGAAAAAAACAATGCCTCTTTGTCAGCTACAACATCAGATGTCTTTAAAAAAAAACCCGTATCAAAGGCTAAACTACTTTGTGTAGGGGTTTGCCATAATAAATTACCGTTATTAATATCGACAGCACTTATATCGCCCAAAGAATTATTAAAGTAAATTTTTTCATTTAAAATTACTAATGAAAGTCTTTTTTGAGATCTTATAAGTGAACCTTGCGTTTTTCGAGCCCAAATTTCTTTTCCATCGTTTATTGAATAAGCTCTTAAAGTATTTTCAAAATCTATTACATAAATTCTATCTTTATAAATCTTTACTTGTGAATTAAATGGCGCATTATTATTTTTAGACCATAATAATTTTCCTGTATTAATATTGATAGCATATAATTTTGCTATATTATCAGCAATTATTAAAATTTTATCATTGTAACCAAAAAATAAAAATGGGTTTTGTTTTTTTTCATATTTTGAATAAAAGTTTTTTTTCCATATTAAATTCGATTTATTGTCAAAGTTTAAAATAGACCCTTCATTATCAAAAAAAATAATATTATTTTGATTAAATGTGATTTCTGGTTCGTATTGATAAAAATCTTTTATCTTTTTAAATTTATATCTAGATAAACTCTCAAGTTTACCGTTGTAGTTAATTTTGCCGCTATTATTGCTAAGATTTTTAAAAAAACTATTACTTACAGCTCTTGAATCGAGCTCTATTTTTAAATTAGGATTAAATTCAAAATTTAATTTTTCTTCTTTTTTGAAGATTTCTGTTATGTTTTTATTTTTTTCTTCTTCAATATTTTCTTTATTCCAAAACTTTGAGCTTTTGTGAAATGAACAATTTGTAATAAAAATAAAAATTAATAATAATTTAAAAATTTTACTCACCTATGTCTCTTTTAAGTCTTTTTTGTGATGCTAGTTTAATTTCATTATTTGCATTGGGTAGTAATAAAATTTGATTAAAAAATTCTTTTGCTTTTTGTTTTTCCTCTTTTGAATAAAAAAATTCTGCAAGTAAGTATAATGCATGGGACTTCCAGATACTTTCAGAATTAATTACTGGATTAAGTATTTTCAATAATTCGTTTTCACTAACAAAGTCTGAATTGAATAATGCTTTTTTATATATAATCAAATTCTTAATTTCGTTATCAAGTTTTGTTTTTTCAATTAATTCATTAAATAATATATTTATCTCATCATTGCTCTCTAATAAATTATTGTCTATTAGATGGTATAAAGCTAATGGAGAATAAGTTGCATCATTACTTTTTACAACATTAACCATTTCATCAATTGTTTTTTGTTTATTTTCAGGATTAAGATCTATTAATGCTAAGTTGTATTGATTGGCTAATTTAATTCTATTTTTTTCTTTAGAATTTTCAAATGATAGATAGCCAATTATAATTACTAATATTATTGAAATAATTATTATAAGTTTTTTTTTATTATTTATAAAAAAATTCTTTATTCTCTCATTTCTTGTGTTTGTATCTATGATTGTAATTTCTTCGTCCATTTCTATATCATGTTCCTTAATACATACTGAAGTATTCCACCATTTTTATAATACTCTAATTCGTTTTTTGTGTCTATTCTGCATAACGTTTTGATCTTTTTAATATCTCCCGAGGCATATTTTATTTCAACTTGAACATGATCTGATGCATTTATACCCTCTTCAATTTGAAGAACGGTTATCAACTCTGAACCAATTAATTTTAAGTTTACCCTATCGTGCCCTTCGGTAAATTGTAGAGGTAAAACACCCATTCCAATTAAATTAGATCTATGAATTCTTTCAAAACTTTCTGCTATTACAGCTTTAACACCTAATAGTTTTGTTCCTTTAGCAGCCCAATCTCTTGACGATCCTGTTCCATATTCTTTTCCACCTATAACAACAAGGTCTGTGCCTCTTTTTTTATATTCCTCAACAGCATTATAAACTGGCATTACTTTTTCTTCTGGATATAATTTTGTAAATCCACCTTCTGTTCCTGGTGCCATTTCATTTCTTATTCTAATATTTGCAAAAGTTCCTCTCATCATTACCTCATGGTTTCCTCTTCTTGATCCATAAGAGTTATAATCTGTTGGAAGTATTTGATGTTCCATAAAATACTCACCTGTTGGGCTTTCTTTTTGAATATTTCCTGCTGGAGAAATATGATCAGTTGTAACCATATCCCCTAAAATCAAAAGTGGTCTTGCATCTTTAATAGGTTTAAAGCCCTCAGGTTGATCAGATAAATTTTCAAAAAATGGTGGTTTCTTCACATAAGTTGAACTTGAATCCCAATTGTAAATACTGGTATTTTCAGTTTTAATTTCTTGCCACTGTTTAGGGCCTTCTGAAACATTTGAATATCTTTTAACAAACATCTCTGCATTTAAAGATTCTCTTAATGTGTCTTCAATTTCCTTATTAGATGGCCAAATATCTTTTAAAAATATATCTTTACCATCTTTACTTTTTCCTAAAGGCTCTTTGTATAAATCAAATTCCATGTGACCAGCAAGTGCATAAGCTACTACAAGTGGTGGTGATGCTAGGTAATTAGCTTTTATATGTGGAGATATTCTTCCTTCAAAGTTTCTATTTCCAGATAAAACTGACACAGCGTAAATGTTTTCCTTGTCTATTGCTTTAACAATTTCCTCTGGTAAAGGGCCTGAATTTCCTATGCAAGTCGTACAACCATATCCAACCAAATTAAAACCAAGCTTATCCAAAAATACATTTAGTCCTGCTTTTGCTAAATAATCTGTAACTACTTGTGAGCCTGGTGCTAATGATGTTTTTACCCAAGGTTTAGTTTCTAAACCAAGTTCAACAGCTTTTTTTGCTAATAACCCAGCTCCAATTAATACATTTGGATTGGATGTATTTGTACATGAAGTAATAGCTGCAATTAATATTGAGCCATCTTTAATTTCATAATCTGTTCCTGATACTTTTGAAACATGTTGTTTTTTTCTATTAGTTGCTTCTTCAAAAACTTTTTTAAATCCAGTAGATGCCTCTGTTAATAAAACTTTATCCTGAGGTCTTTTAGGTCCTGAAATAGTTGGAACAACTGTAGACATATCTAACGATAAGGTATCAGTAAATTCAACTTGGTCATTAGCCCATAAACCTTGCTCTTTTGCATATTTCTCAACTATATTTACTATGTTCTCATCTCTTCCTGAGAATCTTAAATATTTTAATGTCTCTTCATCAATTGGGAAAAAACCACATGTTGCTCCATATTCTGGTGCCATATTTGCAATTGTTGCTCTATCAGCAAGAGTTAAATTCTTTAAACCTTCTCCATAAAATTCAACAAATTTTCCAACAACTCCTTTATCTCTTAACATTTTTACGACTGTTAAAACTAAATCTGTTGCAGTAGTACCTTCTGGCATTTTATTTTTAACTTCAAATCCTATTACTTCTGGAATTAACATTGAAATTGGCTGACCTAACATTCCAGCTTCAGCTTCTATTCCACCAACACCCCAACCAAGAACTGATAAACCATTAACCATAGTAGTGTGACTATCAGTACCAACTAACGTGTCAGGAAATAAATAGTCCTCGTTTTGAAATTTTTCAGACCACACTACTTTTGATAAATATTCTAAATTAACCTGGTGACAAATCCCAGTTCCAGGAGGAACAATTCTAAAGTTATTAAAAGCTTGTTGACCCCATTTTAAAAATGAATATCTCTCACCATTTCTTTTAAATTCAATATCAACATTTTTTTCAAATGAATCTTTATTTGCTGATTTATCTACTTGAACTGAATGATCAATTACAAGGTCAACTGCAGACAGTGGATTAATGGTATTTGGATCTCTATTTTTTTCTTTAACGGCTTCTCTCATTGCTGCAAGATCAGCAACAGCTGGTATTCCTGTGTAATCCTGTAACAAAACTCTAGCTGGCCTATAAGCTATTTCAGTTAATGATTTTTTTGTTTTTAACCATTCTTTAATTGCTTCTATTTGGTTTTTAGTAACTGACAGATCGTCCTCGTATCTTAAAAGGTTTTCTAACAAAACTTTTAATGACTTTGGAAGTTTTGAAATTCCATCTAAACCGTTCTTTTCTGCTTCTACTAAAGAATAATATTTGTAGTCCCTATCATTAATACTGATAGTTTTTAGGGAGTTATAAGAATTTTGATTTCCTGGTTTCATTTAATTTAGATATAGAACCCTATTATACAAACAATAAGTAGCAAGGACATAGCATAATTAAATCGTTTAATAAAATTATTATTTGTCGCAAAATTCCTTAAAAACTTACCTAAAAAAGCCCATGCTGTAATACTTGTTAGAGCTGTCAAAGAGCAAACGATAATAACTGTTAAAGAACTATTTAAGTAATCGTTTTCTAATACAAATTTTGAGATCAATGTAATAGCTGCCATTACTCCTTTAGGATTTAAAAACTGGAATGTAAAAGTATCAATAAATTTTACTGGATTAATTTTTTTACCCTCTTTGGATGTTTCAGAAAATGAAATTTTATAAGCTAAATATAAGAGGAATAAAGTTCCTAATATTCTGATCACTTCCTGGATTAGTGGATATTTAATAAAAGTTGATATCAATACAAAATTGATCAAAATTACTAACACAGTATAACCCAACCAAACTCCCATTATTAATGGAATTGTTTTTTTTATACCAAAATTAAAACCTGAGTAAGAAGCAACAGCATTATTAGGTCCTGGTGTAAAACCTAATGAACAAGAAATTCCAATCAATAAAAATAATTCAGGATGCATAAAGTTTAAGCTATTGGAAGCCCATTCTCTGATTGTTGAGATGGGTGAACTAGTATAACTTTGCCTTCATCATCAATCGAACCTAAAATAAGAACTTGTGAAACTACACCTGCAATATTTTTTTCTGGAAAGTTGCAAACACCAATAACTTGTTTACCTTTTAAATTTTCTTCATTGTAATAATGGGTAATTTGTGCGGATGATTGCTTAACACCTATATCTTTTCCAAAATCCACTTCAATTACTAGTGAAGGTTTTCTAGCTTTTTCATTTTTTTTAACTGATATTACAGTTCCAACTCTAATATCTATTTTATCAAAGTCATTATAGGTGATTTGTTCTTTCATATATTTAATATATAATGGTTGATAAATATGAGTACAGAAAATAATTTAAAGCTATTGTATAATAATTCAGTTCAAATTTTAACTGACTTAATAGCTTTTAAAACTATTTCAGGAGAAGATAATAGCTCATTAATTGATTATTGTGATGGTATCTTAAAAAAATTAGGTGCTACTTCTTTTAGAACTTATGACAGTGAAAAAAAAAGAGTAAATTTATTTGCAACACTAAAAGCTAAAAATTCAAATAGTAAAAAACCAATCATTTTATCAGGCCACACTGATGTTGTTCCTGTGTCAAAGGGCTGGAGCTCTGATCCTTTTACTGCAACTATTAAAGGTGATAAATTATATGGAAGAGGTTCGTGTGATATGAAGGGTTTTATTGCTTGTGCTTTAGCTTATGCACCTGTTTATTCTAAATCGAACTTAGATAGAGACATTCATTTCTCATTTACATTCGATGAAGAAACTGCATGTCAGGGTGCTCCTATACTAATAGAGGAATTAAAAAAAAGAGATATTAAAGATGGTATTTGTATTATTGGTGAACCGACTAATATGAAAATTATCGATGCTCATAAGGGGTGTTATGAATACACAACTTATTTTAAAGGTTTAGCAGGACATAGTTCAGCACCTCACAAAGGTGTGAGTGCTGTTGAATATGCATCAAAATACGTAAATAAATTAATTGAACTTAGGGAGAAACTTAAAAGTAGAACACCAAAAGACTCCATTTTTGAACCACCTCATTCCACTCTTTCTATTGGTGGTGTGTTTGGTGGTATTGCGCATAATGTAATAGCAGACAAATGTCATGTTAATTGGGAAACACGACCAGTTATTAAGGAAGATGGTGTATTTTTAAATCAAGAAATCGACAAGTATGCAAATGAGGTGTTATTACCTGAAATGAAAAAAGTTTTTCCTAATGCTTCAATTGAAAAAGATATTATTGGTGAAATAGTTGGGTTTGATAGAGAAGATAAGTCAGATGCTTGTGAATTAATTTCAAGTTTAACGGGTGATAATTCTAGACAAGTTGTTTCATTTGGAACTGAAGCAGGTTTATTTCAAGAAATTGGGATTAGTACTGTCGTGTGTGGTCCAGGATCAATTGATCAAGCTCATAAAATTGATGAGTTCATTGTTTTGGATGAGCTTAAAAAATGTTTAAACTTACTTGATGGTATCAAAGCAGAATCTGTTTCAAATTAATAAATTGTTAAACAATACAAAGTAAATTATAATTTTTTATGTCTAAAAAAGATCCAAGAGATATGATTGGGTATGGTTCTAAGGATCAAAAGATTATTTGGCCTAATAATGCACGTATTGCTGTTCAAATAGTTTTAAATTATGAAGAAGGTGCTGAAAATTGTGTTTTAAATGGTGACAATAACTCAGAAATTTTCTTATCAGAAATCATTGGCGCTCAACCTATCAAAGGTAGACATATAAATATGGAGTCTCTTTATGAGTACGGTTCAAGAGCAGGATTTTGGAGATTGCATAAACTATTTCAAGAAAAGAAAATTCCTATTACGGTTTTTGGAGTCGGTATGGCTTTAGAAAAAAATCCTGAAGTTTGTAATGCTATAATAAAAGCTGATTATGAGGTTGCATCTCACGGGTGGAGATGGATTGATTATCAAAATATTAAAAAAGCAGAAGAAAAAAAACATATGAAACTTGCTATTCAAGCTCATACAAAAATTTTTGGGGAGAGACCTAATGGTTGGTATACCGGTAGATGTAGCCCCAATACTAGAGACTTAGTTATGGAAGATGGTGGTTTTTTATATGACAGTGACTCTTATAGTGACGACTTACCATACTGGGAAACTAGAAATAAGAAAAAACAATTAATCATTCCTTATACTCTAGATAACAACGATATGCGATTTGCTACCAATCAAGGGTTTAATACAGGTGATCATTTTTTTTCTTATCTAAAAGATAGCTTTGATGTTTTATACGAGGAAGGAAAAACAAACCCTAAAATGATGTCAGTAGGATTACACTGTAGATTAATTGGAAAGCCTGGAAGAGTTCAATCTTTAAAGAAATTTCTAGATTATATTCTTAAACATGAAGATGTATGGATATGTAAAAGAATTGATATAGCCAAACATTGGATTAAAAACTATTCTTAATAATGTCAAAAAAAATTATTTTTACAAATGGTCTTATAGATTTAGCTCAACCTAGATTGGGAACTAAGGTTATATTTAAAACTGATGATTTTTTTGCTTCAGCAAATAGAATTATTAGTCCTTTACCAGCAATTTTTAAAGATGGATTGTTTGATAAAAATGGTAAATGGATGGATGGATGGGAATCTAGAAGAAAAAGAACTAAAGGGCATGATTATATAATTTTAAAATTAGGAAAACCTGGTTCTATTAAAAAAGTTGATGTTGATACATCACATTTTAATGGAAATCAGCCAGCTATGATTTCTATTGAAGGAACAAACTCAAGTTCAAATAAAATAAGTCAATTAAAGTGGGAACCATTACTTTCTAAGAAAAAAACTAAAGCTAATAGCCATCACTTCTTTACTACAAATAGTAAAAAAAAATTTACACATATAAAATTTAATATTTTTCCTGATGGTGGGGTTGCTCGACTGAGGTTATTTGGCTCAATTGCTAAATCTAATAAATTGAAAAATAAAAAAACAAATCTTGCATCACTATTAGATGGTGCCTCTGTTATTGCTTGTAACAATGAACACTTTGGTAAAGCTGAAAATATTTTAGCCCCTGGTAAAGCTAAAAATATGGGAGATGGATGGGAAACAAGGAGAAGACGTGGCCCAGGATTTGATTGGCTAATATTAAATTCTTTAGATGGAAAAGAAATTGATAAAATTGAAATTTCTACTCATCACTTTAAAGGTAACTTTCCAAGCTATTGCTCTTTACAAGCTGCTTATTTACCAACAATAAAAGGCTCTAAACAAATTGTAAATTCTTCGGTCAAATGGAAGTATTTATTAAAAGATGCAAAATTATCCTCTAATAAATTACATATTTTTAAAAATAATCTAATGAAAAAAGATAAAATTAATTTTATAAAAATTAATATTTTTCCAGATGGTGGGATATCTCGATTTAGAATATATGGAAAAAATGTATGACCAACTTAGCAATCAAACCCAAACCTATTAATAAAGAAAATTTTAAAAAGTTTGGAGATATGATCACAACAGACGATATCAAGCCTTTAGAAATAAATGATGGCTATGCAAAACGATATGATGGGATAGCTAACCTGGATGCAAAGAAAGATGGTGGAGAGTCTATAATTAGTATTTTTTCAGCTTTAAAAAGATCTTTTCCTATGAAGATTGATATGATGGAAAAACATCCACTTGGTAGCCAAGCCTTTATCCCAATGAAAGAAACAACATTTTTAGCTTTTGTTGCTCCTGAGGGTGATAAGCCTGATTTAAATAAAGTGGAGGCTTTTATTATTCCAAACGGAATTGGAGTAAATTATAATGCTGGTATTTGGCATTTTCCTTTAATTGCAACTGAGGATATGAATTTTTTGGTTGTTGATAGAAAAGGTGAAGGTGACAATCTAGTTCTTCATGATTTAAATAAAGAAAATATCACTTTAGAATTTAAAATATAAAAAAAGCCCACCAATGAATTGATGGGCTTTTAGTTATAACTTTAATTATCTTTTAGATATAGCTAGATGAACTACAGCACCTAGTGATGCACCAATTATCCAAGCATATCCTCCGCCACCACCTAGGTTTGCAAAGAAATCATCTAAACCAAAAACTAAAATGTTTGGCCAAACAGTTCCAACTGCGATGTAACCTGATAGTATCCAAGCTAACATTCCTTTATAATTGAAGCCACCATTGTAATGATACTTCCCACTAGGGCTAGCATCAAACAATGCATCTACATCTAGTTTTTCTTTTTTGATGATATAATAATCAACAATCATGATACCAAATACAGGTGCAAGAATTGCTCCTAGTGTATTAACAAATGGAAATAAACCCATTTGAGTAATAACAGCAACCCACATACCACCAATAATAAAACCAAAACCAGCAGTAATTAATCCACCTGTTTTGAAATTTATCTTATCTGGCATTAAATTGGCCAAGTCATAAGCTGGAGGTATAAAGTTTGCAACCATATTAATACCAACTGTTGCAGCAAAAAAAGCAAATGCAGCAATAATTGTTAAACCTAGGTTATCTACTTTAGCTACCATCTCTGTAGGACTTGCAACATACTCACCAAAAATTGCGATTGTTCCGCCTGTGATCATTAAAGTAATAAAAGAGAATAAGATCACGTTACCTACTAATCCCCATAGGTTACCTTTCCTCATTTCATCTTCATTTTTAACAAATCTAGCGAAGTCACCAAAATTGATAACTACTGCAGCAAAATATCCAACCATGATAGAAAATACTGCTAAGAAAGCTCCAAATGATCCTAAGCCTTCAAAGCCACCTGTTCTTTCACCACCAGAGAATATATTTCCAACTTCCGAAAATAATCCTCCACCAGCTTTAGCCCAGATAATAATCATCAATAGTATCATTACCGCATAGACAGCAGGACCAGCAAAGTTTAAGAATTTTTTAACAAGATCTACACCCTGCCAAAATAAATAAACTTGAAATGCTGAAACAAATATAAATGAAACCCACATTACACCTGTCATGCCAAGAAACATAACTTCACCTTCCATTCCTGTTATTCCAGTAATTAAAAGTGCTACAGCAGTTGATGCTGCATAAGTTTGTGCTCCATACCAAAACATTGCAACAAGACCTCTGGCCATTGCTGGAAAGTTTGCTCCAAAGACACCCATACTAACACGAGCAAATACTGGATATGGAATTCCATGTTTTACACTTGGTTTACCTGATAAGTTTACTAGCCACATTATAAAAAATCCTGCTAGAATTAATGCAGCAAATACAGCCCAACCATTTAGTCCTGACGCTAAAAACAAAGATGCAGCCAAAGTATAACCAAATAAACTTTGAACATCATTAGCCCAAACATTAAAGATTTCAAACCATCCCCAATTTTTTTTATTGCTTGGAGTTGGAGCTAAATCTGAGTTGTAGAGTTTTGACGATCTACCCATATTATTTCTCCTTTTTATTTTTGTTACTCTTATTAACTATAAAGCTATGGTAACACTACCTGCGACATTATGGATTATTTATGTTATGTAAAGTATAAAGCGATACAACTTTTAGTTTAGAAAATTAACTAATAAATATAGGGTTTATTGAATTGCAGAAAACCTATTATGAACAGCAATTTAGTTAAATTAATCGTTCCAACCGCTAACTACTTTAACTTCTAAATATTCTTCTAGACCTAATTTACCTGCTTCACGTCCAATACCTGAATGTTTGTATCCACCAAAAGGAGCATCAGGAGCTAAGCCTGCACCATTAATATCGACCATTCCTGATCTTAATTTTCTAGCAACTCTATTAGCTTTTTCTTGATCTTGAGTTTGAATAAAATTTAATAATCCATACGGAGTGTCATTAGCTATAGCAATAGCTTCTTCTTCAGTTTCGAAAGGTATAATTGACAAAACAGGACCAAATATTTCTGTTCTTGCAATCTGCATTTGGTTATTAACATCCGCAAATGCTGTAGGTTTAACAAAATAACCTTTATCAAGGCCATCTGGTTTGCCTGTTCCACCAGCAACTAATTTTGCACCTTCGTCAATTCCAACCTGTATTAATGTTTGAATTTTTTCAAATTGAGTTTTTGAAACAACAGGACCAATATGATCACCATTTTTTGTTGCAACATCAACTTTCATTGAGTTAGCAAAATTTTTAACTCTTTCCACTGCATCTGCATAGATTGATTTTTCTACCAACATTCTTGTTGGAGCATTACAGGATTGCCCTGTATTTCTAAAACATCTAAGCGCTCCTCTTTCAACTGCTTCAGCATCAGCATCTTTAAATATAATGTTAGCACCTTTTCCTCCAAGCTCTAAACTAACTCTTTTAAAGTCTTTTGCCGCATTTTCAGAAATTAAAGCACCTGCTCTAGTTGATCCTGTGAATGAAACCATGTTTACATCGGGGTGACTTGTTAATGCATTTCCAGTAACTGCACCATCTCCATTTACTAAATTAAATACACCTTTTGGTAATTTAATTTCATCAATCATTTCTGCTAAAATCATCGATGATAAGGGGGCTATCTCAGATGGTTTAAGGACCATTGTACAACCTGCAGCAATAGCTGGTATTACTTTTAAACAAACTTGATTCATCGGCCAATTCCATGGAGTTATTAACGCGCAAACTCCTTTTGGTTCATGCAAAATATTATTATTAAGAGCATGTTCTCCTAATTTTGCTTCAAATGTGTATTCTTTTAAAACTTTTATATAAGATTTTATGTGACTAGCACCAGTTCCAGCTTGTAATTGAGTTGAAAAATCAATTGGGGCTCCCATTTCAAGGGAGATTGCTTCAGCCATATCAGCCCATCTTTTTTTATAAACATCATATAAGGCTTCTAAATATTTTAATCTTTCTTCTTTTGTTGAGAATGCCCAAGTTTCAAAAGCTTTAGTTGCAGCACTTACTGCATCATTTACATCTTCTACTCCACTTAAAGATATAACTGCGCATTCCTCTTCAGTTGAAGGGTCAATTACTTTGAAATCATTTGATTTTTTTGGAGAAACCCATTCTCCATTTATATAAAAATTTTTTTTATCTAGCATTCCTAAAAATTATATTATCTTTTAACTTTTGCAAACAAATTAGTTAATTCATAAACAATTGTAGCTGCTGCTAAAGATGTAACTTCTGCATGGTCATATGCTGGAGACACTTCAACTACATCCGCAGAAATTAAATTTAAACCTGAAAGGCCTCTTATGACATTAACCATTTCTCTTGTAGTCATTCCTGCAATTTCAGGTGTACCCGTTCCTGGTGCAAAAGCAGGATCCAAAACATCTATATCAATAGATAAATAAAGTGGATTGTTTCCAACTCTTTTTCTTATTCTTTCAGCAATTTTATCTGTACCTTGTGTTTGAAATTCATCACAGTGAATGATTTTAAAACCAAACTCTTCATCATTTTTTATATCATCTCTACTGTAAAGAGGACCTCTAATCCCAACATGCATTGAAGCATCATCTAAAAATAAATTTTCTTCTCTTGCTCTTCTAAAAGGAGTTCCATGAGTATAGGGTGCTCCAAAATATGTGTCCCATGTATCTAAGTGAGCATCAAAATGTACTAAAGCAACTGGACCATTATTCATTTTATTAATAGCTCTTAGCAAAGGAAGAGCAATTGTGTGATCACCTCCTAAACTAATAATGCCACCTACTTTATTTAAAAGTTCTGTAGCGCCCTCTTCTATTTGTTTAATGGCTTCATCAATGTTAAATGGGTTGCATGTGATGTCGCCTGCATCAGCAACTTGCTGAACTTTAAATGGTTCAACATCATAACTTGGATGATAATTAGTCCTTAAATGTCTTGATGCCTGCCTAATACTCATAGGTCCAAATCTCGCACCAGGCCTATAACTAGTGCCTGCATCAAATGGAATTCCAACAATTGCTACGTCACAACTCTCAACATCTCTTAATTCTGGTAATCTTGCAAATGTAGATGGCCCAGCAAATCGTGGAACTTTAGTTCCACTTATTGGTTGTACTGGATTTTTGTTTCTTTCTTTTTTCATTTTATAAATAAAATGTACCACATTCTTTAAGAATGGAATATCTTCTATCTTTAAAATTATGAACTTAATAAGAGCTATTTTACTATTAATTTTTTTAATTACACCTCTAAAGGCAAATACTATTTATAATTTAATTAAGATACCTAACTTAGAGGTTTATGAAATAAATACAAAAAATAAACTTAGATATTTTTATGCAGCTAGACCCTTCCGACTAGGCACTCAAAAAAACATTGTTTGTTCAAATCCTAATAAGAAAGATTTAGAATCAAAATATAAGATTATTCATAAAAATCTTAATAGATACTCTTATGACTATCTAAAAAAAATTAATCTCAAATATATTGTAATGTGTCAAAATTTATCAATCTCAGAAATATATACAGCTGGTATTCCAGATAATGTAATGAAAACATTAATACTAGATATCAAATTTAATCAGAAATATTTTGAAAGAGTAATTCATCATGAAGTTTTTCATGTAATACATCTTCAGCACAAAAATATTTTTAATGAAGAAGAATGGGCTAAATTTAATAATTTTGAATTTAAATACGCTGAATGCTCTACTTGCACAAAGAATATATCTTTAGAAAAATATCAAGAGACTAATGGGTTTTTTACAGAATACTCTAAATCAACAGCCTCAGAAGATATGGCAGAAGTTTATTCACATATGATTTTTTTAAAGAAAAAAGAAATTAATCAAATTCGTAAATTTGATCCTATTTTAAATAATAAAATTTCATATATTGAAAATAAAATAAAAGAAATAGATAATTCTTTTACTTTCTAATGATAAAAAAAATTAAAGCTTCTAAATCAGAAAAATTTATTTTTATTTTTTTAATCCTACTAGCTATCACAACTTTCTTCACATATTTTATAATTAAAAATAAATGTTTATTTGTTAAAAATATTGATCCAAAGAATATTACTTTTAAGAATCCAAATAATATTGCAATTTTAAATGTACCTTGTGGAAATGTAATTATAGAACTTTATCCTAACATTTCACCTAATGCAGTTCAAAGATTTGTAACTTTAATTAGATCTAAAGCTTATGAGAATATTGCTTTTCATAGAGTAATCGAAAATAAACTTATCCAGGCTGGTGACCTAGAGTTTGGAAAAAAAGGAAATTTAGATTATGGAAAAATTGGAACTGGAAAATCAGGTTTAGGTACAATTAAATCAGAAATTGATAATGAGTTTAATTATACCATAGGTAGTGTCGGGTTAGCTCGAACATTTAAGAATGATACTGAAGACAGTCAATTTTTTATAATCCTACAGGATGAACCATTATTTGAAGGTGAATATACACCTGTTGGAAAAGTTCTTTATGGTTTCGAAGCATTGAAAAAGATAAAATCTGATAAACGCTCAGAGTATATATTAAGACCAGATTTTATTAATTCATTTAAAATGCTTAATTAACAATGAATAAAATTTCAAGTTGAACCCATTTTAGTCACTCTACAACTATTATTATTAATTAAAAATTGATGAGATACGTTTGTGAAAAATGTCCTAAAAAATACAATTAGGAAAAAAATTAATTTAAGTAAAAAAAAATTAATTGAACAACCCTTAAAAATTTTAAAAAAGATTAATATAGAAAAATTAACAAATTTCACATCATCTTCACTAATAGAAAAATACAATAATTTCAAAGAAAGAGCTAAACAAAAAGAACTGCGTAGAATTAAACTAATAAAAGAAGAGAAAATTAAAGAATTAAAAAAAGAAAAGTTAGAACAAGAAAAACAAAAAAAAGAAGAAATAATAGAAGAAAAAAAAGAAGAAATATTAGAAAACGAGGTAAAGAAAGAAGAAGATGAAAGATATTAATTAGTTAATTAAAGCCTTTCCTGTTGCTAGTGTGTGTTTAATACGGTCTTGAGTTTCTTTTGTCTCTATTAATCTCATGAAAGCATCTAATTCTAATTTAAATAAATCATCTTCTGATAAAATTTTATCTATAGTTGTATCTCCTCCACTCAAAACATGAGCCAGTTCTTTTGCAACAGTAACACCGTGATCACGAATTATTTTTTTATTATAAAGGTTTTCTATAATTTTATTCATTTCTGTTAAAATTTCTTTTCCTGGTAGTTTAAATTCAGTCTCTGTTGGAGTTTTAAATTCTTTATTGTCGTCTAAGATCTTTTTTGAAACTTCTAGTAAACTATTTCTATTCATTATTTTTTTATCTTCTGGTCTTAAGTATTTTAATGGTTCTGCCTCAATTGGTGAAGTTGCTGTTTTTCCATAACCAATAATATCAAATACTTTAAGTGGTGCATAATGAGGATCTTTTTTAGCCTCATCTGTATCAAACCATCTTGCCAACATTTCCTTACATCCACCTCCAGCTGGTATCAGTCCAACTATTGTTTCCACTAATCCAACTACAATATTTGTATGTGAAGCAACAAAATTACTTTGGACCATTACTTCAAATCCACCTCCTAGAGTTAAACCTGATGGTGCAGATATCACCGGGTGATTAGAATACTTAAGATGCTTGCAGGTTTCTTGAAAGTATCTAATAAATTTTTCTATGGATTTAAAATCATTTTTGTTCGCAAAATCCATTGTATAACTCAAGTTTACTCCAGCAGAAAATTGCATACTTTCATTTATTATAATCAAAGGTTTGTCAGTGGCTTTTTTTAAAGCATCCATTGAATCGTAATCTAGAGCATTTGCTTTAGTGGTAAACTCAACAATATTATAATCTTTAAATCTATATATCTGTGCTGAACTGTTTCCATCAACACTTAATGCTTTCTTTTTAGCTTTTCCAAACGTTTCAATGTCAGTGTATTTTTGTCTAGATCCATAAAAATCTTGATTTCTATTTTCAGATAAATTTTCTAAAAAAGCATTTCCCTTAAAGTCGTCTATTTTACCAAAAAAAGTTTCAACTCCGATTTCCTCCAACATTTCAAATGGACCTTTAGTCCAGTTAAAACCTAATCTCATTGCTTCATCAATATCATTGAAATCTTTTGTAATTGATGGAACTAAAGAAGAAGCATATTTGATAATCTTAGAAATAACAGACCAAGCATACTCACCATACTTGTCCTCTCTAGATATTAATTCTTTAAGGTCTATTTTGTCTGATTTAATATTAATTTTTTTACTTACAGAGTATTCTCCAGTTTCAAGATTAATTGCTTCCATAATCTTAACTTCACCAGTTTTGTTAACTCTATAAAATCCACCCTTGCCTTTTCGGCCAGTATATCCTGTTTCAATTAATTTTTTTACTAAAGGAATTTCTTTTGCAACTACTTGAAAAGGGTCATTTTTTGATAATTCTTTAATAAAACTTTTTAAAACATCAGCCATTAAATCAATACCAATTAAATCATAAAGACCAAACACACCTGTTTTTGGTATACCCATTGGTCTTCCAAAAATTGCATCAGCTTCTTCTATACTAAGTTTCATTTTAAAAGCCTCAGTCATTGCAACTTGCATTGCATAAACACCTATTCTATTTCCTAAAAAGCCTGGCGTGTCATTACAAATAATTGCACCTTTTCCAAGTTCTGTTTCACAAAAAGTTTTTAGAGAGTTTATTTTATCTAAATCATTATTTTCATTTTTAACTATCTCTAATAATCCCATGTATCTGACTGGATTAAAAAAGTGAGTAATGCAAAAATCTTTTTTTTCTTTCTCTGATAAGTGTTGAGATAATATTTTGATAGGAATAGATGATGTGTTTGAAGATACTATCGCACCTTTTTTTCTTTCTTTGAATATTTTTTTATAGATATCATGTTTAATATCTATTCTTTCAACAACAGCTTCTACTACCCAGTCAGCTTCTTTTACTTCATCAAAATTATCTAAAATGTTTCCTACTTTAATGTTTTTTATTTTGGACTTATCTAACAAAAGTGGTGGTCTCGATTTGTAAATTTTATCCCGTGCTTGCTCACTTATTTCAGTTTTTAAATCTAATAAAGTTACTGGAATATTTGCATTACATAAATGTGCAGCAATTCCACTACCCATAGTTCCTGAACCTATAACTACTACTTTTTTAATTTTCATAAGATTTTAAAATCGAAGAATTGTTTATAATAAAAAAAATGATCTTAGTAAATCAATTACCTGTTAATTCCTCTTAGTCTTTCAGATCTTCTTCTTAAAAGTTCTGCGCTAACAAGAATTAATGTGGACATTATAATTAAACAAGTTGCCACTGCCATTATTGTTGGGCTTAGCTGTTCCCTTAGACCAACCCACATTTGAATTGGAATAGTAGTGTTTTCAAGTCCTGCTAAGAATAACACAACGACAACTTCATCAAATGAAGTTACAAAGGCAAATAATGCACCTGAAATAACACCTGGTAAAATTAATGGTAATGTTATTTTCATAAAAGTATTAACTGGATTACTTCCTAAACTTGCAGCAGCTCTTGTAACACTATGGTCAAACCCTGTTAATGTTGCTGTTACTGTAATAACTACAAATGGTGTACCTAAAATAATATGTGCTAAAATTATTCCTGTATGCGTTGCAGCTAAACCTACTTTTGCCATAAAGAAGAATATTGCTGTTCCTGAGATAATTAACGGCACAATCATTGGAGATATTAATAAAGCCATGAACGCTGCTTTATATGGCATATGTCTACTACTTAAACCTAGCGCTGCAACCGTTCCTAAAATTGTAGAGCCAATGGTTGCAAAGAAAGCAATAAAAATACTATTCTTTGCAGCAAGTCCCCATGGATTTTTAGTTCCATAAATCATATCCTCATACCATCTTAATGAAAATGCGTCAGGGTCAAGTGCTAACATTCCTTTAGAAAAGTGAATATATTGCTCTGCATTAAATGAAAGTGGTAAGATTATAAACAGCGGCGCAATTAAAAAGAAAAATACTAATGCACAAATTGTTAAATAAGTGTAGTGCCAAACTCTATAATTCCATGATGTATAATTTGGTAATGACATAATTTATCCTAATTTAATATTATCTATTCCTACTAATTTATTATAGATCCAGTAAATAGTTAGTACACCAACCAACAGCATTGTTCCTAATGCAGCAGCAAATGACCAATCTAGAGAACTTTTCATATGATAGGCAATTGTATTACTAATCAAAGACCCACTTGCCCCTCCAACTAATGCAGGAGTTATATAATAACCTATTGCTAAAATAAAAACTAACAAGGATCCGGCACCAATTCCAGGAATTGTTAATGGAAAATATATTTTTCTAAATGCTACAAATGGTGTTCCACCCAAAGATTTTCCAGCTCTCATTAAGCTTGGAGATATTGTTTTCATCACACTGTAAAGCGGTAAAACCATAAATGGTAATAAGATTTGAGTCATTGCAACAAAAGTTCCAATTACATTATACATCAATTCTGGTCTGGCATCGTTTGCTGCAAGTCCGAGCCATACAATCAAATCATTAATTGGGCCTTGTTGCTGAAGTAAAACCATCCAACTTGAGGTTCTGACCAATAGTGATGTCCAGAATGGAAGAAGCACACATATCATCAGTAAATTACTATATTTCATGGGTAATGTAGCTAATAAGTATGAAATTGGATAAGCAAGCATGAAGCAAAATATAGTTACCCAAAAAGCAACTTTAAGAGTTCTTAGCCAAAGTATTTTATGAATTCTTCTGTCTTCATCTTGTTGAACGATGTTTCTGTCTGGGTCAAGTTTTAAATCCACACCTTTTAAGTATTTAGCATATGACCATTTTGGTGCAGTATTCTTTAGAGCAACCCAGTAATCTACATCTCTCCAGATTTTATGAGTTTCCATAAACTGCTCTTTGTAGTTACTCTTTTCAAATTTCTTAATTTTTCTATTTGTTTTTTTTAATCCACTACTAAAACCAGATTTTTCATAGTTTAATCTCTGATATAATTTTCCAGCTTCTTTATTAATAGCCAATGGATAGAAATCCTTGTAAAAAGCTTCATATACATCCTCTTCTGGTAACTCTTTACCATCCCATTTCTTAAGTGCTGCAAAAGTATTTGGTAACTTACTTGTAATCATACGATCATCAACACTTCTAAATAACATATCACCTATCGGAAATACGTATGTAATTATAAGAAATAAAAATAAAGGACCTACAAGCATTAAAGCCTTTAGCTTATTTTTTTTCTCAGCTTTTTTTAAGCTTATCTCTAAAGGTATTCCGTCTGATGATAATATCTTTTCTGTACTCATATATAAAATTTTAAAAAAAAAGGGCGGTTATTATGTAACCGCCCTAGTATTTTATAACAAAAACTTAATCTATAAAACTAAATTATAGTCCAGCTTTCATTGCTTCCCATTTTTCACCAATTTCATCCTGGTTATCTGCCCAGAATTCAGGGTTCATAAGAATGTATGATTTAGTGTTCGCAGGGGCTGTTGGCATATGTGGTACCATGTTAGTCTTACCATCTTTAAACCAAGGTTCTCCTGCTTCCATGATAGCGATTGAAGATTTTCTCCAAGGAGCGTAAGCAATATACTTAGCACTTCCTGCTAAACCTTCAGTACTTGTCATTTCTCTAAGAACTTTCATAGCTTTTCCGTTAGCATCGTTAGGTCCACCTTTAACCATAGCGAAATACTCATAGTCAAGAATTTGAGAGTCCCATACTTGTACAATTGGAGTTCCTTCCATTTGTGCATTGAAGAATCTACCATTCCAACCAGTAGCCATAACAACCTCACCGTTAGCTAATAATTCTGGTGGCTGAGCTCCAGCATTCCAGAATACACATCCACCTTTTGGATCTGCACATAGTGCTTTGATTTTAGCAATTGCTTTATCAACTCCACCATCAGCTTCAAGTTTGCTGTAAATCTTATCACCACCTTTACCAGCTTTTGTACCTGCTGCCATAGCTAATTCTAAGTTAGACATTGCACCTTTGTAGATAGCTCTTTTACCAGGAAACTTTTTAGTATTAAAAAAGTCTTTTGCTGATTTTGGAGTACCTTTTACATTGTTTTTATTGTAAGCAAAGTTCCAAGAGTACAAGATGTTTCCAACTGCACATTTTGAAGGCATGCCAGTAAAGAAGTCTTCACTTGCAGGTGTTCCATCTGGAGCAGGTGCGAAGTCTTTATCGAAATCGAATTCAACAAAAATTCCTTCATCACATCCAATGATAGTATCTTTTGCGTATACATCAATGATGTCCCAAGTGATTTTTCCAGCTTCTTTTTGAGCTTTAATTTCTGATAATCCACCAGTGTAGTCCACCCAATTAACAGGTATTCCTAATTTTGCTGCTGTAGGATCACCATACCCTAATTTTTGACTTTCAGTGTAAGCACCACCCCAAGACACTACAGTAACTGCAAATGCTGAAGTTGTGATAGAAAGTACAAAAGATAGAGCAAGTAATAATTTACTTAATTGTTTCATTTTATCTCCTATTTAACGTTAACGTTTGTTATTTTATAAAGTGAAAGTAAAACAATATAGACAAGTTTAGTCAACAGCCAATTATGTCTATTTTGCCTTTATTTTATTTAAGTTTTTTTAGGGATTTTTTTTAAGATTATTTTGGATCTAAAGCTCTGCAATCAATACTGTTCCAGCCTATATTAAGTACATTACCTTTTTTTAGATCTAATCTTGCAGTGCTATTTGGTACTTTAAGGATAAAATCTTTATTACCAAGTAAATCAACTCTTAGTCTAGTATGATCACCGTGATAAATTATTTCTTCAATTTTACCTTTATGGTTATTATCCATTTTATCTGTAGGATCTATAATTGCTCTTTCAGGTCTTAGTGAAACTTTAGTCTTATCCCCTTTTGCTTTAACAGCAACTGGATTTGCTAAAATTTCTGTGCCATTTTCTAATTTAACTTTACATTTGTCTCCTGAAATATCTAAAACTTGACCTGAAAATTTATTATTTTCTCCAATGAACTCAGCAACAAATGAATTAACCGGTTTTTCATACAATTCATCTGGACTTGATAGTTGCTGAACTTTACCATCATTGAAAACTGCAATACGGTTTGACATTGTTAATGCTTCAGTTTGATCGTGTGTAACATACACAACTGTTACACCAATACTTTCGTGAATATGTTTAATTTCATATTGCATACTCTCTCTTAAATTTTTATCTAAAGCTCCAAGTGGTTCATCCATAAGTACTACTTGTGGATCAAAAACTAAAGATCTCGCCACAGCAACACGCTGTTGTTGTCCACCAGATAATTGCATAGGCATTCTTGCTTCAAAACCTTGAAGGGATACCATTGATAAAGCTTTATCAATTTTTTTATCTGCTTCGTCTTTTGGAATTTTTCTCACTCTTAATGGAAAAGCTAAATTTTCATAAACTGTCATATGTGGAAATAAAGCGTAGTTTTGAAATACCATTCCAATCCCTCTTTTGTGAGGTGGAATATTTGAAATAATCTTACCATCTAAATAAATTTCTCCATGAGTTGGAGTTTCAAAACCAGCAAGCATCATTAAACAAGTTGTTTTACCAGAACCAGAGGGTCCCAACATAGTTACAAACTCACCTTCTTCGATGTCTAGATTTAGTCCTTTAACGACAAGTACTTTGCCATCGTAGCTTTTGTCTACATTGTCAAATTTTACAAATTCTTTATTTTTAATCATATTTTTTAAATGAATTTAAAACATTTGTTTACTTGTTTATCAAGTTTTTTTATTTCAATTATTTAATGTGCAGATCTTTTGAAAAATTACAAAATAATTCACATCCTTTGTCAGTTATTCGTATTGCTTCTGATGCTTCAACTCCCCACCCCCCAAATTGCATTACAGCAATCATATGAAAAGTAACATTTGGTTCTAGAATAGTCATATCACCTTTAGATATATTAAGAGTATGCTCACCCCAATCAGGTGGATAACCAATTCCTATTGAATAACCAGTTCTAGAGGTTTTTTCTATTCCATATTTATCTAAAATTTTCCAAAAAGCTTGTGCAACATCATCTGCAGTTTGTCCAGGTTTTGCAGCATCTATTCCAGCTTGAAGTGCCTCATTAGTTTTATTCATAGTATCAATTTTCAATTGATCTGGTTTTCCAAGTAAAACTGTTCTAGCCATGGGACAATGGTACCTTTGATATACCCCTGAAAGCTCTATTATTGTAGCCTCACCCTCTACAAACTTATCTTGAGTTGCTGTTAAATGTGATGCTGAAGTACCTTTCCCAGTTGGAAGTAGCGTTGCAATACTTGAATATTCACCACCAAATTCTGGCGTTCCATAAAATAATGCTTTTTGAATTTCACCCACCGCATCACACTGCCTGACACCAGGATTTATAATGTCAATTGCTGTTTGCATTCCTTTTTGAGAAATTATTGCTGCAGATTTCATAAGTTCTATCTCTGCATTAGATTTAACAACACGAGCCCAATTAACTAATCTTTCAGAATCTTTTAACTTAACGTTTGGTAGCCCTTGTTTCATTTTTTCATAACAATAAGCAGTAAAATAATGACTATCCATTTCTAAACCTATTGTAAGTTTATCCCATTTTCTTTCTTTTATAATTTCTACTAAATTATCAAATGGATGAAGTGGCCATGTATGAATATATTTTTCGTCATAGACTAAAATATTTTCATTTTTTAAATAAGTTTTTATATAAGCTCCACCTGAATCTTGCTTTCTTACCCAGCATAATGGCTCATCAGCATTCACATGTACAATTACAGCTTGAGCATAATAAAACGACCAAGCATCATAACCAGTTAAATAGTTCATATTGGCTGTATCACTAGAGATTAATAGTTCAATGTTTTTTTCTTGCATTGCGCTTTGAACTTTTTTTAATCTTGCTTTGTATTCTTCTTTGCTAAAATTCATATCTTAATAACTATTAGTTTTCTTTGGAAATTTTTTATTTTTAACTTCATTTTTAAATTTAATTATAGCAGTATTAATCTGTTTTGTAATATTAGAAAATTTTTTAACAAATCTAACTTTTATTGGGTTTAAACCTATTAGATCGTCAGTAACCAGAACTTGTCCGTCGCAGTGTACTGATGCACCAATACCAATTGTTGGAACTTTAACAGTTTTTGTAATTTCTTTTGCTAATGAACTTTCAACACACTCTAAAACAATTGAAAATACACCAGCTTCTTCTAAAAGTTTAGAGTCCTTTAAAATTTTATTTCTTTCTGTTAACTTTTTTCCTTTAAATTTAAAATTTGTTGCAGATTGTGGAAGAACACCAAGATGTCCCATTACTGGAATTTTATTCTTAATTAAAGTTTTGATTATTTGAACAACTTTTTTACCCCCCTCAAGCTTAATTGCATCACACTTCGTTTTAGACATTATTTTTTTTGCATTATTTAAGGCTTCTTTTGGGTTTCGGTAAGTATTATGAGGCATATCTACTACCATTAAGCTTTTTTTAACACCCATTCTTACACTTTTAGAATGTTCAATCATCATATCTAATGTCACTTTTTTTGTGGAAGAAAAACTATAAAGTACAGATCCAAGGGAGTCGCCTACTAAAACAAGATCACAGTGTCTATCTACTATTGATGCAATATTTTTAGAGTAAGCAGTAAGACTTATAATTTTGGATTTATTTTTTTTTTAATAAAGTTTAAGATTTTTTTGTTCATTTTTTACCAAACACCTTCATTTTTCATTGAGGACCAAGGTTCTTTAATTTCTAAATTACCCTCTTGTAAGATTTCTATAGAAATATTGTCAGGAGATCTGACAAATGCCATATGACCATCTCTAGGCGGTCTATTAATTGTATACCCCATATTTTTAAGTCTCTCACATGTTTGATAAATATTTTCAACACGGTATGCTAAGTGACCAAAATTACGAGATCCATCACCCAACTCATCACCATCCCAATTGTAGGTTAGCTCTAATTCAGCTTTTTCATCGCCAGGTGCTGCTAGAAAAATTAAGGTAAATCTGCCTTGCTCATTTTCCATTCTTCTAGTTTCAATTAAACCTAATCCCTTGCAGTAGAAATCTAATGATTTCTCTATGTCTGAGATTCTGATCATGGTGTGTAAATATTTCATAATATTATGCACTCTATAGTAAAGTATTACTCTAATTCAATGGTACTAGGTGGTTTTGAAGTAACATCGTAAACAACTCTGTTTATACCTCTAATATTATTAATAATTTGATTAGAAATTGATTGCATAAAACCTTTAGGAAAATCAAAAAAATCAGCTGTCATTCCATCTTCAGAGGTAATTGCTCTTAACAAACAAATATGTTCATAAGTTCGATTATCTCCCATAACACCCACAGTTTTTACTGGTAGGAGTGCAGCATATGCTTGCCAAATTTTATCATATAACCCATGTTCTCTTAAAGCTTTTATAAAATAGAAATCAGCCTCTTTTAAAATTTTAATTTTTTCATTAGTTATAATACCAGGCATTCTAATAGCTAGACCAGGACCAGGAAATGGATGTCTAGAGATTATGTCATTAGATAAATTAAGTTCTAATCCTAATTTTCTAACTTCATCTTTAAATAAAAATTTAAGAGGTTCTACTAATTTTAATTTCATTCTTTTAGGAAGGCCCCCCACATTATGATGTGATTTTATTTTTGAAGTTTGACTACCAGTCACAGATTTACTTTCAATTAAGTCGGGATAAAGAGTGCCCTGAGCAAGAAATTTAACATTCTTAATTCTGTTTGCATATCTTTCAAATATTTTAATAAATAGATTACCAATGATTTTTCGTTTTTTTTCAGGATCAGATACATTTGTTAATTTTCTAATAAATTCTTTTTCTGCATTAACATAAATCAAATTAATTTTTAATTTTTTCTTAAAAGTATTAACTACTTGTATTTCTTCGTTTTTTCTTAAGAGACCGTTATTAACAAAAATACAAGTTAAATTTTTTCCAATTGCTTTGCTTAATAATTGTGCAACCACACTACTATCCACACCACCCGACAATCCACAAATTACTTTGTTGTCACCTACTTGCTCTTTAATTTCATTGATTAATTTTAATTTTTGATCTTTTGATGACCAGTTTTTTTTAATTTTACAAATGAGAAAAACAAAATTTCTTAATAAAATTTTACCTTTATTAGTATGTGTTACTTCAGGGTGAAATTGTACACCATAAAAATTTTCTTTAATATTTTCAATAATTGTTAATTTAGAGTTTTTTGTAGAAGCTATAATTCTAAAATTTTTTGGCATTTTTGATACTTGATCAGCATGGCTCATCCAAACATCACTTCTATTATTTTTATTAAAAAAATTCTTAGTTAAAATACTATTGGAGACTTTACTTATAGTAGCCAAACCAAACTCTCTATGTTTTGATTTTTTAACTTTGCCACCTAATAGTTTTGACAATATCTGATGTCCAAAACATATGCCTAGGATTGGAATTCCAAGTTTCAATATCCTCTTATCAAATTTAAATTTATCATTTTCGTAAACATTAAGAGGACCACCAGACAGTATTATTCCAGCAATATTATCTTTTGCAATTTGAGATATTTTTATTTTTTTATGACTTACAATTTCTGAAAAAACCCCTAATTCCCTTACTCTTCTTGCAATTAATTGTGTAAATTGAGAACCAAAATCGATTATTAAGATTTTACTTAAATTATTACTAAGACTCATTTTTAGGTTCCAAATTCTTTAAGGATTCTAAAATAGAATTTTTCTTATCACACAATTTATTGCAAATTTTTGAAAAATTATCTGCTAGTTCTTTTACTTTGGAATAATTAGATCTTTTTAACTCTATTTCCATAAGCATGTAGTTTGCTTCTTCATTTTTTGGATCAAGTAATAACACTGTATCTATATTTTTTTGTTCTTCTCTTTTGTTCTCTTCAAAATTATAAATTTTTGCTAAATACAAATATGAATCTTTGTCCTTAGGGTTAAAAACAATACTTCTTTGAAACAAAAATTTAGATTCTTCATATTTTTGTTCATCGTATTTATTTTTTCCTTCTTCAAAAAAGTTATTTTCTGCAAAAGAAGAGCTTCCAAAATTTAAAATTAAAAACAGGACAATTATTAATTTATTTATTGTTCTCATTAATACTTGCTCTCATTTTTAATTTGATCAACATTATGAACCATACTTTCATAAAAACCAGCCTTAGTTATTTTTACAAAATTCGGTTTATTTTTAAGGTTTGGTACTTTTTTAGCACCAAGATATCCCATAGATGATTTTAATCCTCCAATTAATTTATAAATTATACTTTTAACATCACCTTTATATTTCACAAAACCTTCTACTCCTTCTGGAACATATTTAGATATATCTTTTTGTTTGGTTTGAAAATATCTATCAGCTGATCCTTTATTCATCGCGCCAACTGATCCCATTCCTCTAAAACTTTTAAATAACTTACCATTTTTTTTAATTAATTTTCCAGGTGTCTCTAAGCTTCCTGCAAACAAAGAACCAATCATTATAGCATCGGCACCTGCTGACAATGCTTTAGCTAAATCCCCTGAATATTTAATTCCACCATCTGAAATTATTTTTACTTTATTGTTTTTAACACCTTTTTTAACTGCAAGGATCGCACTTAATTGCGGTACACCAATACCTGCAACTAGCCTAGTTGTGCAAATTGATCCTGGCCCTATTCCAACTTTAATAATATCTACTCCTAATTTTATTAAAAATTTTGCTGCTTCAGTTGTTGCAATATTTCCAGCACATAGAGTTGTTTTGTTTGTTTTTAATTTTTTTATAGCTTTAATAATTTCAGCTACTTTTTTGCTATGTCCATGAGCTGTATCCACAACAATTAAATCAACTTTTTCTTTTAAAATTGCTTTTGCTCTTTTAAGTTCTAATGGACCAGCTCCAACTGCCGCACCAACTAATAAGTTTAATCTTTTAACCTTTTTAATTTCTTCAACTTGTTTTTTAATATCCAAATTTCTGTGAATTACACCAATGCCTCCAGCTTTAGCTATTGCTATTGCCATTTTGCTCTCCGTAACTGTATCCATTGCAGAGGATAATAAAGGTATTTTTAATGTTAAATTAGATGATAATTTAGTGCTGGTATCAACTTCAGAAGGTAAAACTTCTGAGTATTTTGGTGCCATTGTAACATCATCAAAAGTGAGAGCTTCTTTTATAGGATCCATAATCATTTATATATGATTCCCCTCAAAAAAAAAGTCTCTATCTTAAGATTTTACAAATAATAAAACTTTCCTTAGATTCTTTTCTGCTAGACTTGGGTTTAAACACCTTCACTTCTTTAAATAATTTTTTACCCAAAGCAACAATTTCGTTAAATGATGAGCCTAGAAAAATCTTAGAGACAAATCGTCCTTCTTTAACCAACATTTCTTTGGAAAAATTCATAGCCTCCATTGCAAGTTCGCCAGTATAAATTGCATCTATATCTTTTATACCCGTTGTATTTACAGCCATATCAGAGACAACAACATCAACTTTTGATTTGAATAAAGCTTTTATTTTTTCTTGAGATTCTAAATCAGTAAAATCACCTTTGATTTGGATTGTATTCTCGATTTCCTCCATACCTTTTAAGTCGATTGAAACCAATCTTCCACTTTTTACTGTTCTTGAAATATATTGAGACCAGCTACCAGGTGACGCCCCTAAATCGATTACAGATATTCCATTTTTAAATATCTTAAATTTTTCATCTATTTCTATTAATTTATATGCTGATCTGGCTCGATAACCGTCTACTTGAGATTGTCTAACATAAATATCTCTTTTTTGTTTATTAATCCAGTTTTTAGAGATTCTATTTTTTTTCAATTAATGACCAAACCTTAAGCTTTTTGATAAAATTTTACCTTCTAAAGTTTTTATGTCTATCTTTACTTCTCTATGTAATCTCATGTCTTTATCTCCATTCCAAATTCCAGAGGCAAGATGTATTATTCCTATATTATGATTGGGCAAATAAGGTTCAACAAACTTTTTTTCTTCATCATTAAATTTTGGTAAAAGATTACTAACTAACCAGTTACAATTATGAGGCAAGAACTCTGTTTCTAAATCGTCAATGTAAACTGACATGTTAATAGCCAATTGTTCTGAACCAAAAATATTTCCAGCTTTAAGTGTTTGTTCTAAATTTTTTTGCCAAGTCGTCCAGCCGGCTGAATTTTTTTCTAAAGAAAAAACACCAATATTGATATGTGGGGCAAAAGCAAGCTTCCGAGCTTTATCTATTCCAATTTTTGACTTTATTGCATGTTTAAAATTTTGAGATTTAATTATTGCTAATTGCCCAAATACCCATTTAACTTTAGACATTATTTTATATCCTGGTGTAAAGGTTTGAGTAATTCCTAATTTTCCATTTTCACAGGCCTTAAAATAAAGCTCTATTGAACTCCAATCCCCTACCCAAGCGTCACAGTCTATCCATAAGAATTTTTCATAACTAGGAAAATATTTTGGTAGAAAGGCTCGAGATACTTGACTCTTTAGCCACTCTTTTTCTTTTACCTTGAAGGCTGGAACGTCAATATCCCATTCGGCTGATTTAATTTCATCAACTTTTTTTGATAATTCATTTTTCTGTTTTTCAGATAAACCTGCATCTAAGATACAAATTGCTATATCTTTGCTTTGTTCAAAACTTTTAATAGAATCGACCAATTCATTAAGTAATTCAAAGTAATTTGAGTCTGCCAGAGATACAATTACATTTTTTTTCATCTATAGAATATCTTCAAGGTCTTCTTTAGTGTCACTTTCACCATTTAAAATGTTCTGTTTATGAATTTTTTGATAACTAAAATATCCAACTGGAATTAAGCAAATATAGATTAATCCACAAATAACTAAAACTTTAAATGTATATATTAACAAAAGTCCAAAAAATAAAACAACACTAAACAATGCAAAAATTGTCAAATGACGAGGAATAGAAATTCTTTTAAATGCAAATGTAGGTACTTTACTGATCAATAAAAATGATATCAAAATAAACAGTATTGGTACTACTATATCGTAATTAATTTTGATTAAATTTATCTCGCTTAGACTTAATATTAAAGGCATCAATACCAAAATTCCACCTGCAGGTGACGGCACACCCTCAAAGTAATTATCCTTCCATGATGGTTCAGAGTTTGAACTTACATTAAATCTTGCAAGTCTAAGGGCAACGCAAACTACAAAAATCATTGTGAGTAACCAGCCAAATTTACCTAAATTATTTAAAGACCAAAAATACATTATAAAAGCAGGAGCTACTCCAAAGCTAATTAAATCCGCCAATGAGTCTAATTCTTTTCCAACTAAAGAAGTTCCTTTTAACATCCTAGCAACTCTGCCATCTAATGCATCAAAAATTGCGGCAAACATAATAGCTATAATAGATAATTCAAACTTTGCATCTAATGCAAATTTAATAGAACTTAATCCAATACACACATTTATTAATGTCAGTGCATTAGGCAAAAGCATTCTAGCTTTTTTATCTGATACTATTTTAAAATTATTTTTTGGTTGTTCCATAAGCTACTTTTTAGCTAATAGTGTTTCACCAGCAATTGTTTTTTGTCCAACTTTAACTAACGGCTCATAATTCTCAAAATAAACGTCCGCTCTACTTCCAAATCTAATTATACCAATTCTTTCACCTTGTTGTAATTGTTGATCTTTTGAAGATTCACAAACAATTCTTCTGGCAATTAAACCGGCAATTTGAACAACTATTATTTCTTCGCCATGAGTATTTGTTATCTTGTAATAGTTTCTTTCATTGTCTTCACTTGCTTTATCAAGTGATGCATTTAAAAATTTTCCAGGCTTATAAAGTATTTCTGAAATTTTACCTTCACAAGGAGTTCGATTTACGTGACAGTCAAATACGTTCATAAAGATACTAATCTTAGTAAATTTTCTATCTTCTAAACCTAATTCTTTTGGACCATCTACTTCATGGACCATCAAAACTTCACCGTCAGCAGGACTGGTTAGATAGTTTTCATCATTTATTGAAATTCGTTCTGGATCTCTAAAAAAATAATAAACCCATATCGATAATACTAGACCAATTAATCCTAGAAAAGTGCTCAGGACATATAAAAATATTGTTACAATAATAGCTATCGCTAAAAATTTGTAACCTTCAGAATGAATTTTTGGGAAAATTTTCTCTAACATAAGCTTATATTTGATAATTTTTTATTAATATGTATATAAAGCACTAAATTACAATTACTAATATATATTATTCATTTATGGCTAAAATAAAGGTTAAAAATCCAGTTGTTGAACTAGATGGTGATGAGATGACTAGAGTCATTTGGGAATTCATCAAAAGTAAACTGATTTTGCCTTATTTAGATTTGGATATTAAATACTACGATCTTGGTATGAAAAGTCGTGACGATACAGATGATCAAATAACAATAGATTCTGCTAACGCAATTAAAGAACATAGTGTTGGCATAAAATGTGCAACAATTACACCAGATGAAGCGCGTGTAGAAGAATTTAAGCTAAAAAAAATGTGGAGATCTCCAAACGGAACGATACGAAATATTCTTGGAGGTACAGTTTTTAGAGAGCCTATAATTTGTAAAAATATTCCAAAACTTGTTCCAACTTGGACAGATCCTTTAATTATTGGAAGACATGCTTTTGGCGATCAATATAGAGCAACAGATTTTAAAGTACCCGGTAAAGGTAAAATGGAAATAAAATGGACTGCAGAAGATGGCAGTGATGAAATTAAATATGAGGTCTTTAACTTTCCTGGACCAGGGATTGCTTTATCGATGTACAATTTAGATAAATCTATAGAAGACTTTGCAAGATCTTGCTTTAACTATGGAATAATTAAAAAATGGCCCGTTTATCTTTCTACTAAAAATACTATTTTAAAGATTTATGATGGTAGGTTCAAAGATATCTTCCAAGATATTTTTGATAAAGAGTTTAAATCTGATTTTGATAAACTTAACATTACTTATGAGCATAGACTAATTGATGACATGGTTGCTTGCGCTATGAAATGGAGTGGTAAATATATTTGGGCTTGTAAGAATTATGATGGAGATGTTCAATCTGATACTGTGGCTCAAGGTTATGGATCATTAGGGCTAATGACAAGTGTTCTTCTTGCACCTGATGGAAAAACTATGGAAGCAGAAGCAGCTCACGGAACTGTAACTAGACACTACAGAATGCATCAAGAAGGTAAAGAGACTTCTACAAATCCAATCGCTTCAATTTTTGCTTGGACTAGAGGTTTGGCACATAGAGGAAAATTAGATAGTAATGAAGATTTGATTAAATTTTCAACTACATTAGAAAAAGTTTGTATTGATTGTGTTGAAAATGGATCAATGACAAAAGATTTGGCAATTTTAATTGGGCCCTCAAGTAATTATCTAACGACTAATCAATTTTTAGATGAATTAGATGGTCAGCTTAAGAAAAAGCTTAATTAATTAATTTTTTAATATTTTCAAAAGACTCTTCAATTTTATTAGGCAAAGTTCCACCAGCTTGTGCAAAGTCAACTCTGCCACCACCGCCTTTACCCCCAATAACTTCTGAACCAGCTCTAACAATTTTTACGGCATCAAACTTTTCTTCTAATGTTTTGGTAACACCTACAGCTAAGCCAACTTTATTATCATTGATTGCATAAATTATAACTAATCCCTCTCCAATTTCTTTTTTGCCTTCATCAATTAGCTTACGTAAATCTTTAAATGGTAAATCTATAATATTTTGAAATCTAACTTTAAATCCATTAATAGTTTGATCGTTGATTTTATTTTTATCTTTATCTTTTAATATTGAGATAACTGAAAGTTGATCAAATTGTCTATTAAGGTCTTTTATTAAAGTTACTTGATCCTTGTTTTGAAGATTAGGTTTTCCTCCTAATTTAATAATCTTTGCCTCTAATTCTTTTATAACTGCCTCATTTTTTTGATCCGACAAATTGGATTGGTTTTCTTTTTCCTTTAAAAAATCAACTAACTGCACATCTCTTAACGCTTCAACTCTTCTTACGCCTGCAGCAATAGATGATTGGCTAATAATCTTAAATTTTCCAATATCAGCTGTGTTTACAACGTGTGTTCCTCCACATAACTCAGTTGAGAAAAATTTACCTTCTTCATCTCCCATAGACAAAACTCTAACTTCATCGCCATATTTTTCTCCAAATAAAGCTAGGGCACCATTTTCAACAGCTTCTTTAGGTGTCATTACTCTTGTTTTCACCTCTGACTTTTTTTCAATTATTGAGTTTACATAATGTTCAATTTTTCTAATCTCTTCATCTGAAATAGGTTTCATGTGACTAAAATCAAATCTTAATCGATCAGATTGAACTAAAGATCCTTTTTGGGTTACATGCTCACCCAAAACTCTTCTTAATGCTTCGTGCAATAAATGAGTGGCAGAATGGTAAGCTCTAATATTATTTCTTCTTTGAGTATCAATTTTTAATTCAACACTATCATTTAATTTAATTGAACCTTTTGTTACTTTTCCATAATGAACAAATAAATCCCCTAGTTTTTTTTGCACATCAGATACTTCAAATTCAAAATTTTGCGCACAAATTATCCCTGTATCTGCAACTTGCCCTCCTGACTCTCCATAAAAAGGTGTTTGATTAGTAATAATGATACCCTCATCGTCTAGACCTAAACTATTAACTTCTTTGTTTCTTTTTAATAATAGTTTTATTACTCCTTCTGCTTCATTCGATGCGTATCCTAAAAAATCTGTATTACCAATTTTATCCTTGATACTAAACCAAATTTTATCTAGAGAGCTATCTCCAGATCCTTTCCAATTTTTTCTAGCTAATTCAACACTTTGTTTCATCAATTCACCAAATCGTTCTTTATCAAATTTTAGTGACTTTGATTTTAATATGTCCTCTGTGAGATCTAATGGAAATCCATAAGTTTCGTATAATTTAAAAGCAACATCGCCTGGTAATATTTTTCCTGCTTTTGATATTTCTTCATCTAATATTTTCATTCCTCTATCTAGTAAAACTAAAAATTTTTCTTCTTCAGTTTTTAATGTTTCTTTTATTAAAGATTGTGCTCTTTCAAGTTCTGGATAGTTTTTAGACATTTCTTCTAGAAGCGTTTTAAAAATATTATAGAAAACTGGTTTTTTAGAACCTAGTAAATGTGAGTGTCTCATTCCACGTCTCATAATTCTTCTTAGAACATAACCTCTTCCTTCATTAGAAGGTAAAACTCCTTCTGCTAATAAAAATGAACTTGCTCGTAAATGATCTGCTATTACTCTAAAACTTGATTGATTATCATCAGTTACCTTAACGTTTAATGTGTCAGATGCAGATAGTATTAGTTTTTTAAAATGATCTGTTTCGTAGTTATCGTGTGTTCCCTGTAGTAGTGCAGCTATTCTCTCAAGACCCATACCCGTATCCACAGATGGTTTTGGTAAATTTATTCTCTTATCTTTTGAAATTTGCTCATATTGCATGAATACTAAATTCCATATTTCTATAAACCTATTACCATCCTCGTTTTTAGTGCCAGGTAAACCACCCTCTAGATGATCACCGTGATCATAAAATATTTCAGAACATGGTCCACAAGGCCCTGTGTCACCCATAGACCAAAAGTTATCTGACGTTGCTATCTTGATTATTCTATCATCACTAAAACCAGCTATTTTCTTCCAAAAGTTAAATGCTTCTTCATCGTCATGATAAACTGTTACATAGAGGCGATTTTTATCAATTCCGAACTCTTTAGTTATTAAATTCCATGCGTAACTAATTGCCTCTTCTTTAAAATAATCTCCAAATGAAAAATTTCCAAGCATTTCAAAAAATGTATGGTGTCTTGGTGTATAGCCTACATTTTCAAGGTCGTTATGCTTACCACCTGCCCTTACACATTTTTGGGAAGTTGTTGCTCTTACATAGTCTCTTTTTTCTAATCCGGTGAATACATTTTTAAATTGTACCATTCCTGAATTTGCAAACATTAATGTTGGATCATTATTTGGAACTAAATTACTAGACTCAACAATCTTGTGATCATTTTTTTCAAAATAATCTAAAAAAGTTGTTCTGATTTGATTTAGCGTTATGTCAGCCATATAATTAAAATACAGCTTTTTTATTTGATGTCTAGATAAGTGTAGGGAAAAAAGGCGCTTAAATTAAGCGCCTTTTAATAATTAAAGATGACTTTAACTAATTCTTTTTAGATGGAGGTGTTACTTCTTCTTTTATTTCCAGTTTAGGCTCCTCAATTTGATCTTTTGCTGCTTTTTCTGGATCTAATGGATTACCTTCAATTTTTTTTGCTATCACTCCAGCCTTTTCTCTAATTGCCATTTCAATTTCTGCTGCAATTTTAGGATTTTGCTCTAAATAAGTTTTAGCATTTTCTCTTCCTTGGCCAATTTTTTCACCTTTATAAGCGTACCAGGCTCCAGCTTTTTCAACAATGTCAGCTTTTGCACCAAGGTCAACTAATTCACCTACTTTACTAATACCTTTGCCGTACATTAGGTCAAATTCAACAACTTTAAATGGTGGTGCTACTTTATTTTTAACCACTTTAACTCTTGTTGAGTTACCAATAATTTCATCTCCGTTTTTAATGGCACCAATTCTTCTAATGTCCATTCTAACAGATGAATAAAACTTAAGTGCATTTCCACCAGATGTAGTCTCTGGACTTCCAAACATAACTCCAATTTTCATTCTAATTTGGTTAATAAAAATCATCATTGTGTTCGTGCTTGAGATTGAACCTGTTAGTTTTCTTAAAGCCTGACTCATCAATCTTGATTGAAGTCCTACATGGTGATCTCCCATTTCTCCTTCAATTTCAGCTCTAGGTGTTAGTGCTGCAACAGAGTCAATTACGATAACAGAAATCGATCCTGATTTAACTAAAGTATCAGCTATTTCTAGAGCTTGTTCACCAGTATCTGGTTGTGAAATTAATAATTCTTCAGTATCTACACCAAGTTTTTTTGCATAAATTGGATCTAAAGCATGCTCTGCATCTATAAACGCACAAATTCCTCCAGCTTTTTGGGCTTCCGCTAATACTTGCAATGCTAAAGTTGTTTTACCAGATGATTCTGGTCCATAGACTTCAATAACTCTTCCTTTTGGTAAGCCACCTATTCCAAGCGCTACATCTAAACTTAATGATCCAGTTGAAACAGACTCAACGTCCATTGCTCTTCTTTGGCCAAGTTTCATTACTGATCCTTTTCCAAAATTATCGATAATTTGGCTCATTGCCGCGTCCAAAGCTTTGTTTTTTTCGTTGCCTTCTGATTGTTGCGCTTTTGTAGATTTAACTACTTTTAAGTTGTTTTTAGTCATTTTATGCCTTTTTTATTAAATAATTAGTGTTCGAATCGTGTATTAAATGTACACATTTTGTTCTTATTTTCAATAGTTATTTTTTTTATAATAAAATGGCCTAATTACTGTATTTTTAAGTAATTGCTATTCAACAAACCGATAGCTTGAAGAAGTTTAAATTGTGAAAGTAAATAATTTCTTTCAGAATTTGCTAGGCTTATTTTTGAGTTTAATAAAATTGAATTTGACTGAATAACATCAAGTGTGGATCTTCCAAGACCTGTTTCATATTCAACTGTTATTCCTTCATTTGCTGTTTCTGCCGCTTTAACTTGCGCAGTAACTGAATTCAATAAACTTTTTGATACTTGAAAGCTTGACCATGCGCTTGCAATATTTGCGTCATTTGTTTTTAAGGCATTCTCTAATAATAGTTTTTTTCTATTTTTCAAATTTTTACTTTTATTTAATGAGGCGGTATTTTTTCCACCATTAAAAATTGGCCATGAGATAGTTGCTTTTAATATTTCTTTATCACGCTCTCCAATACTTGAGCTTACATTGTCCGATTTTGAACTATTAAAGGATAAAGATGCAGATGGTGATAGATCAGATCTAGCTATAGTTACATCTTGTTCAGATTGTTCATACTCTAACCTTGAAATAATTAAATTTGGATTAGTTGTTTTTGAAATTTCAATTGCTTCATTTAAATCTTTTGGTAATTCAAAAGTTAAATCTGAATTCTTACTTAAAGTATTGGTATTTACAATTGGGCCTATAATTTTTTCATAGGTTAACTTAGCTGTAATTGTTTCATTTTTTGCTTGTAAAAATTGTGCTTGTGCACCTGCAAGTGAAGACTCAGATTGTGCTAAATCAGATATAGTAATTTGACCTCTTTCTAATCTTGCTTGATTGGTCTCAACTTGTCTCTTTAACAGGTTAACGTTATCTTGATTAATCTTAAGTTTTTCATCAGAAAAAACTAAACCCGAATAAGCCTCAATAGCTTGGTACAAAATCTCCTGTTCAGTTTTTAAAAGTTTTGCCTCAGCTAAAGTTAATCCAATTTTACTTTTTTCCATGCTGGCTATACCTGCAAATCCTTGGAATAATTTTTGCTCAATATCTATTGATTGAGTTTTTGGATCGACATCAGTAAAAGATGAATTAGTACCTGTTCCATCAGTTAACTTTTCTGTATTTTCTTGGCTCTTAGAACCTGACAGTGTCACACTTGGTAAAAACTCACTTCTTGATATTTTTACATCTTCTCTAGAAACTTGAATATTTTCACGTTCTGCGTTTAATACTGGGTTTTCATTATACGCTTGAAACAATGCTTTTGATAAAGGTACTGAAAAAGCTTTTCCATTAAAAAGAATAATAGCTAAGAATATTAATATTATTTTTTTCATTATTTTTTAAACTTTATTTTTTCAATCTGATGATTGCTATTTAAATTCATTATAACTGATGAGCTTTTTATCGCATCTTTAAACATTTGTTGAGTAATTCTTTGATAAGTCTGCATAAAGTTTATCACATCTCCACTACTCATAATCTTTAGATTTTTCTTGTTTTTTGTTTGAACCCAGAGCTTTCGCTCCTGTTTTAATCTCCATTCTCTCAATAAGCTAAAGTTTTTAGCCTTTAGATACAGTAATCCATCTAATTGTTTGAATAAGGTTTTGTATTTAGTTTTTAATTGATTGTTAACATGGGTTCTCCATTTAGTTCCTTGATCATAAACTTTTTCAAGTGAGTTAATTGGTTTTTTAAGCTGACTACTTGATTGGGCTCTTGCTCCAACGCACCAACCTTCAAAAATGACCACATCAGGCTTTGTTTTGATTTTATACCATAAGCTCTTTTGGCACCTATCATCTATTGCTTTATTAAATGTTGGAATTTGTAAACTTTTAAAGTTTTTATTTTTAATCTGTTTAAAAAAATTTAACATTAAATCTACATCGTGAGTTCCTGGTACTCCTCTCGTCATTAATAAAGGGTGTTTATTTTTAGACAATAATGTTCTGTCTTTTCTTGTTTTATAAAAATCATCAATAGAAACTTTAAAAACATTTAACTTAAAATATTTTTTTAAAATTAAAGATAAAATTGATGAGATAGTTGTTTTGCCTGACCCTTGTCCTCCAGCCAAACCTATCATTAATGGTTTTTTTTTATTAATCTTTTTTGCTATCCAAAAACTAACAGGTATTAAAAAAGATTTGATCATCTTATCTTTATTTTTAAATTTATCCTTCTTGGTTTCTTGAGAAGAGATAAATTTAAAACAATCTTTTTTTACTTTTTTAAAACAATCATTAACTGCTTGCATAAAAAATTACTTATTGTCTAGAGGATGATTTTGCCCATCGTTGACTGCAACATTTTCTAATTCAAACGTATTTATTTCATCTACGCATCCGAGATTAAATCCTGTCATAGCTGGATTGGCTCTTGGATTATGATGTGTATAAATTCCGCAGTTCGAACAAAAATAGTGTTTTGCAATTTTTGAATGAAATTGATAAAGTTTTAATTTATCCTCACCTTTAATTATTTTAAAATCTTCATTCTTAACCATAGACATTATTGCTCCTTTTCTTTTACAAATAGAACAATTACATTTTAAAACTTTTTCTAAGTTATTAGGCACGTTTATTTCTGCTTCTACTTCTCCACAGTGACATGTTAGTTTTTTCATTTATATTTCTCCTTTATTTTTTATATTTATTTCAAACATTGCTTCATTTCTTCTGTTCATGGGTAGCGTGAAAGGTCCATCGTAAGTTGCTTTAATAGGTGGGCTCAAAATTATCATATTATCTTTTTTTAATTCATTTTCTAAAACGCTTTTATGTTTAATAAAATTTTTATCAGAAGCCCTTCCTGAGTATCTAATAACCGCATAATAACCACCTTTAATATTTAATATTTTAACATCTGGATTAGACGGGCTTGGTATGTTTTCTTTATTAAATCTTGAAGGTAAATAAAATTGCATGGTCATATTTCCTTTTTTTTCTATTTGGGTGACTGGTGTTGTCATCTTAATCTCTTCATTTTTATCATTGTTGCCTGATATGTAGTTAAATAATTTTCTAAAACTGTTGCCTTCATTTGATATATCTGTTTCAATTGCTAAACGATCAGAATATTTTCTGATTTCATAAACTTCATTTTTTTTCACTACTTCATAGTTTGCTTCTTCATAAGACATACTGTTAGAAGTTATAATTAAGCCAAGTAACACAATTGATAGAAATTTTTTCATTTTAATATGAAGCTTAAACTATCTCTGGTTGAAGTTATCCACAAGAGCACAAAATGTAGTTTCAATGTTCATGTTTTGATTCACCTTTGATTCAGTTACAGACTCAAAATACAACCTATTGCGTGTACTGTATAACTAGTCTATAAATTAGAACAAAACAAGAACATGAAATTAACTATTCCCTTTTACTTACATAAAGCTGGAGCTGGCTTTCCCTCTCCTGCAACAGATTACATTGAAGAAGATGTAGATCTTAATGTTCACTTAATCAAAAATGTTCCTGCAACTTTTATCATTAGAGTTCAGGGAAAATCGATGACTGATGTTGGTATTTATGATGGTGACTTATTAGTTATTGATAGAAGTTTAAAACCTAAAAACTTTTCAACAGTGGTTGCAAATGTTCATGATGAGTTAGTTGTTAAAAGTTTTGTTAAATCAAAAGATGGTCAATTTTTAACATCAGGTTCAAAAAATATTGAAGATAAAATAATTATTGGAGATGAAACTGAAGTGTTTATTTGGGGAGTTGTGACTTATGTCATCCATTCAACGTACTAAGAAAATAGCATTAGTAGATTGTAATTCATTTTATGTTTCTTGTGAAAGATTATTCAATCCTAAAATTAGAAATAAGCCAGTTGTTGTATTGTCGAATAATGATGGCTGCATTATTGCAAGATCAAATGAAGCAAAGTTTCTTGGTATTAAAATGGGTGAGCCTTACTTTAAAGCTAAAGAAATAATACTTAAAAATAGAGTTTATGTATTTTCTTCAAATTATTCTTTGTATGGAGATTTATCAAGAAGAGTGATGAGAACTTTAAAAAGATTTAATCCTGAGTTAGAAATATATTCAGTAGATGAAGCTTTTTTAGATTTGAGTAATTATCCAGATGACGAAGTAGAAGATGTGGGAAAAGAAATTAGAAACATTGTTTTACAATGGACAGGAATTCCGACTAGCATTGGTATTGCTAAAACAAAAACACTAAGCAAAATTGCAAATCATATAGCAAAGAAAAAACAATCTGGTGTTACAAACTTGATAGGAATTGAAAATATTGATCCACTATTAGAAAAAATAGATATCAACGATGTGTGGGGAGTTGGTAAACAGATGACAAAATTTTATCATCAAAATGGAATTTATAATGCTAAGCAATTAAAAAATATGTCAAATACTTGGATTAAAAAAAGTTCTAACGTTTTAAGTTCTAGAACCGCCTTAGAACTTAGAGGTATTCCTTGTATCCCACTAGAAACTAAAACTTCAAAAAGAAAAAGTTGTGTAGTGTCAAGGTCATTTGGTACAAGAGTTGAAAAGTTTCAAGAGTTAGAAGAGGCGGTTGCAAGTTATTGCTTAAATGCTTCAGAAAAAATTAGATCAGAATCTTTAATAGCAAAATCAATAACCGTGTCTGTTAGAACAAGCCCTTTTCAAAATAGAGGAGTGCATTATTCAAATGCTAAAACTATAGATTTTCCAATAGCTACCAATAATAGCATTGAAATAGTTAAAACTGCTTTGATTGCTTTAAATGAAATCTTTATTAATGGATACAGATATCAAAAAGCAGGCATAACATTGACTGGTTTAGTTAGTTCAAGTGGCAGTAAAAATCTATTTTCCACTGAAAAAGATGAGAAAATTAAAGGCTTAATGAGATCTATTGATAGCACAAATTATAAGTATGGACGATCAACATTAAGTTTAGCTAGCGCTGGAGTAAATAAAAAATGGAATATGAGAAGAGACCACTCTTCAAAGATAGATACAGCTGATTTTCATTCACTACCAATAATAAAAGCTATTTAAATTGATCTATGCTGCTAATATTTTCTAAAGAGTTTTCAAATTCTAAAATACTTTCTCTCTGAGAAAGTATAATTACTGAAAACATCATAATAAGAACTCCTAAAACAGGCAATAATGTAATCCATGATAGATTACCGGCAACTAAAAATAAGTAAGCAATTAAAAAAAATATAGATCTAATCAATAGTGTCATTTTAAAAACAGCTATAATTGATAGTGAGTGTTTTAATAAGTTAATAAAACTCATTTTCGATGGACCAAAAAATCTTTTACCTCTTATTGATGGGATAGATTTTCTATCTTTAAATAGTTTAGCAACAGCACCTGAAAAACTACTCCATGTTGCTTTATCTTTTATCATTTTATTAACTGCAAATTTAGGTAAGCAAATAAAATTACCAAACTTAATAGACTGTCCGGTGAAAACAAAAGTTAAATATTTGTGTAAAAGGTAACAAAGTTTAAAGAAAGAAGCTTCAGATCTTTTTACTCTATTAGCTGTAATAACTTTATCAGGATAGTTATTTATCTTATTAATAAGAAGAGTTATTTCTTCCGGTCTATCTTCACCATCTCCATCCATTGGAATTATATAATCGTAATCTTCATGCTCAGCAATATATCTTAAGCCAGACGCATTACATCTAGCATGTCCTTTATTTGTTTTCATGTTGATTATTTTTATAGACTTAAGGTTATTAAAATTAAAATCATTGGTAGGTTTTTCTTCCGTAGAGCAATCGTTTACAATTATAATTGAGAATTCATGTTTTAAATCATTAACTTTTAAGTCTATATCTTCTAAAAGTTTAAAAGCTGACTTCCAATCATTATATATAGGGATTAAAATTTTTATTTTGCTCATCTATTTCCTACACAAATATTATCAATACAAATATATTTCGACAATGACTTAAGCTTATCTTTTGTAATCAATCCTTCCCAAACGGGTCTAGAATTTAGGTGATATGATAAATTTCCAGCATGCCATTCATCACCAAGGACAACATTAATTGGTAATGTATAATTTTGCTTCCATAAGTATTCAGTTTTAATTGCTATTTCTTTACCTAAATAATCTGTTCTTTTGTCAGTTTCAGTAATTGAAATATAAGCATAAGCAAAGGGTGAAAAAATAAATAAAATCAAAAATGTTGATATAAACCCATTTAACTTTTTAAGATTTATTTGTGCTTGAAAAATATAGATAATGAATACACCAAAAAATAAATAAAATGGGGTCATCCACATTGTTCTTATTTTAGACCCTATTAACATCGAGGTTAAGAACATTAATCCAATTGGAATTAAATTAATAAATATTAAGAACAATAGCTTCTTATCTTTTAAAGTTACTTTTAACTTAATTTTTTTTATTAAAAAAAACGACATTAAAAAAAATGGAATTATTATTCCTAGTTGTTTAACTAAGAATATTAATGGGTAAGTTATATGATCTAATAAACTTGAATTCTCAAGCCCTGTTCTAGCTAATCCATACGTAATCGTAATGTAATCATTATTAGTTAACCAAATTAAATGAGGAATTAATAAAACAATAAAGACCTCAAAAGATATTAAATATTTGAAATCAAACTTTTGATATTTTTTTACAAAAATTATATAAAAAAATAATAGGACTATTGATATTAAAAGGTAAATAAAAAGATATTTTGATAAAAAACCTATGGCTGCAAAAACTCCAAGCAAAAAACAATCCATAAAGTTTATTGCTTTTTTATCAAATATTTTCCAAGAATAATAAACACACAACGACCAAAAAGGTAGTTGGCAAACATTCACATTAAATTCAGGTGTTGTAAAATTATAGAAATAAATACCCTCTAAAAGAAGTACCGATATTAAACTTAAAGTTTTATTCTTAAAAAGCTCTTCAGCAAATTTAAAAACAATAATAAATGCAGTCACTACAAATATTTGACTTAATAAATAATAAGCCCAATCTTGGGCACCGAAAATTTGATAAAAAATTTCTGGAAAAAATGCACTTCCTGGGGGATGTTTGTTAAATCCCCATTCCAAATTACTTCCCCAGGCTAAAGCCTCAATAACATCAAGTGGTAGATTTTTATTTGTTAATGAGGGGATCAATGTCCATAAAATTAAATGAGTTATAAGAAAACTATAAAACAATTTATTTATATTGTTTTTATTGATTAACATTTAATTGATTTTATATGAATTAAGCTTGCTTGACACGTATTAATTGCTGAATATACTCCGGCCACTAAATTTATACATATGCCTAAAATTGCAAAATCATCTACTAAAAAACCAACAGCTAAAACAAAAAAAGTTGCTGCTGCAGTCAAAAAAGCTACTAAAGTAATAAAAAAAAATAGTACACCTGAAATTAAAGTAAAGGCACCAATTAGAATTTCAAAAACATATATACCAAAAGAAACAGAAAAATATATGTGTGATAAGCATTTATCATTTTTTAAGATAAAACTTACTGAATGGAAAAAAGAATTAGTAAAAGCAAATAATGAAGCTCTTTACAATGGGTCAATGGATGACAATAGTGTTTCAGCAGATATTGTTGATCAAGCAAGTTCTTACACGGATAAAACTGTAGAAATGAAAGCAATTAATAGACAAATTAAATTAATTTCTAAAATTGACCAAGCTTTAATAAGAATAAAAGATAAAACTTTTGGATTTTGTGCAGAAACTGCTGAGCCAATAGGATTAAAAAGATTAATGGCTAGACCAGTTGCCCATCTTTGTATTGCAGCACAAGAAAAGCATGAAAAAGATGAAAAGGTATACGCTGATGATTAAACTTAAAAATTGATAGCTAAAACCTCTTTATTATTAACATTCCACTATATTTCCTGCTTCTATTTTACCTTCATCTAAAGATCTCAAGTAAACACCCATATCGCAATGATCGTAGTTTTTTTTTAATAACTTCAGCAAACTCTTATCACTACTATCTGTTTCAGGTTTTAAATTAACTGCAGTACAGCGTGGAATATTTTTTACTATTTTAAAAGAAATATTATTAATTTTTATAATCTTTCCAATCCATTTACGCTCTTCCCAAGCTTCAAGTCCTTCAATGTAAAAATTTCCTCTAAATCTCTCTAATTCAATTTTTTGATTAATTTTTTTTTCAAAATCTTTAATACTATTTAAATTTATAAGGGATACGGAATTAAAGATCTTATTTGAATGAGATGTATCAAAGAAAGGGGCAATATTACTTTGTAATAAGAAAATTGGTTTGGTTAATGAATTTTCTAATTCTAGTATTTTATTTACAAGTATAGATTTTTGCTCTGGATCATCTGCTATTATTGATAATAGCTGCTTGTCACCAAGTTTTAAAATTAATTTATTATTTTTGTATTCAAAATTGTATTTATTTAAAACTGGTGAATTTTTTAATGTTAAGAAATTATTAAGCTTTCTTTCACTTGGATTTTTCTCAAGTATAAGAGCTTTTTTTGAGTCAATAATTCTGGTAAATGCAAAACTTCTATCATTTACAATTCCCAAATCTTTTTTAATGATACATGATTTGATATTTGTAAAAGATAAAGATTTTACAGGACTAAAGTATATTGATGAAATCAAAACACTCATAAAGATTATTATGGTTGTGGAATCTTAGAGTTGTTTTTTAATAAATCGTACCCTCTAATAACAGCTTCTCTTCTTGCAATATCTAAATACCATCTAGTTAAGTTGCTATAATTTTTAAGACCAATATCATGCCATTCATGTCTTGCAATCCATGGCCAAGTTGCAATATCTGCAATTGTATATTCATTTCCTGCTAAGTATTTTGATGAAGATAATCTTTCATCCAATTCGCTATAAATTCTTTTTGTAATTTTAAAATATCTTTCTTCTCCAAATTCACTTTTACCAGGATTATAATGATGAAATTGATGATGTTGTCCGATCATTGGTCCAATAATTCCCATCTGTGCCATCAACCATTGATTTATAACATTTCGATCTTTTGCTTCATAAAATTTATTATATTTTTCAGCTAAATATATAAGTATTGCTCCAGACTCGAATAATGACTGTCCATTTTCGTGATCTGTAATTACTGGTATTTTTCCAAATGGGCTTATCTTTTTAAAATCTGTTTTAAATTGTTCATCTTTTGACAGATCAATTTTAGTAACTTTAAAATCACAACCTATTTCCTCTAACATTATTGTAATTTTTTTTCCGTTTGGAGTGTCTGCTGTAAATAACTCTATCACTCTTTAACACCTAGTCTGCCTTTTACCGTCTTAGAAGAAGTGGTAAACTCGAATCTGTATTTTTCATCTGGCTTAGCATACTTAAAGCAACCTCTCGCAGCTAATGCTCCTTCATGAAAGCCAGAAAGTATCAATTTAAGTTTTCCAGGATAAGAGCAGATATCACCAATTGCAAAAATACCTTCCTTATTAGTTTCAAAATTTTCTGTGTTAACAGGAATAGTTTTTTTGTCTAAATTTAGCCCCCATTCCGTAATTGGTCCAAGCTTCATAATTAGTCCAAAAAAGCCCAGAACATAATCAGTTTTAATTTCTTTTATACTATCATCATCATGCTTAATATTTATGCTTTCAACTTTTTCATTTCCATTGACTAAATCTAATTGGTATTTTGTATGAACTTCTATTTTGCCTTCTTCTTTTAATTGGTTAACTTTATCGATACTTGCTTGCATTCCTCTAAACTCATCTCTTCTGTGGACCAATATAACTTTAGATGTATTTGAAAGTTCAATTGCCCAATCTAATGCTGAGTCTCCTCCACCAAAAATTGTAACTGTTTTATCTTTAAAGATTGTTTTATCTTTAATTGAATAAAGTATTTGCTTGCCTTCATATTTTTCAATCTCTTTTGTTGGAAATTTTCTGGGCTCAAAAGAGCCTACACCTGCTGCAATAATTATACTTGATGCTTCAAATTCAGTTCCTTTGTTTGTTTTAATTATCCATTTTTTTTCAACTTTTTTAAGCTCTTCTACTCTTTCGTTTAAATGAAAATTTGTTTTAAATGCTTTTATCTGTTCAATTAAGTTTTTAGTTAATTCTTCTCCAGTACATTCAGGAACTGCGGGAATATCATAAATTGGTTTGTCTGGATAAAGTTCAATACATTGGCCTCCAATTTTATCTAAATTATCAACTACTTCACATTTTAACCCAATGATGCCTAATTGATGAACGCAAAATAATCCTACTGGGCCTGCGCCTATTATTAAAGTATCTGTTTTAATCATTTAACCTTGTTTTGATGGAATGCTAACTGTTAGTCCATCTAATTCATCTGAAACTAATATTTGACAACTCAATCTACTGTTTTGTTTTGGTTCAAACGCCATATCTAACATGTCTTCTTCTCCGTCTTCTTTTTTTGGAAGTTTATCAAACCATTCTTCTTTGACATAAACATGGCAAGTAGCACAAGCCATTCCACCACCACAATCAGCATCAATTCCAGGAATGTCGTTTTGAACCGCGCCCTCCATTACACTCAGCCCGTTAGAAACTTCTATGGTATGAGACTTTCCATTATTTTCTAAGTATGTAATCTTTGGCATATATCTAAATATAATGAGATAAAAAAAAAGGGCAAGTATGTAAAAACATACCTGCCCTTCTTCTAATTATTTAACGAGTAAAACTACTTCTTAGCTCTACCAGGTTGAGACATTGCTGCTGCCCAAATGATTAGACCAAAAGCGATCTTGTTCAAAAAGTCAGCTGCGTTGTAAATCACGTTTAGTGAGTTTGCGTCCATTCCACCAGTCATGTAACCAAATACATAACCTAATGGGTAGATAGCCCAACCAACTGTAACGATCATTCTCATTGCACCAAATGCAGTAACAAGAGCCTTGTTTCCACTTTTCGCTGCATTTTTTCCTGCTTCGCCTGAGAATACTTCATAAAGAATGTAGAACCATCCAGCCATACCGATTACAAAACCAAGTGTAGTGTTGATGTATCCTGCTTCTCCTAAGTATCCACCGATTAACATTACTAAAGTACCAATCATCAATCTCCAGAAAATTCCAGAGTTTGCTTTATTTACTGCTGCAAGAACAAAATAGAATTCTAACATCAATAATGGAACTGTAATTAACCAGTCAATATATCTGTATACTGTTGGTGACTCACCAGTCATAACCCACACATCTCTCATGTACATGTAGTGAATAAATGCAATACCAGTAACCAGTCCTGCAACAGTGATTGAAACTCTCCAGCCAGCTGGAACCGATGCTCTTTCAATAAAAAAGAATGCCGTTGACGCTAATAACGCCATTGACACAAGCCAGAATGAAATTCCAACAAAGTCATCAGAAGCTAACAGTGTAGTTTCTGCGTTTGCTACACCTGAAATACCCATTAGGGCTACAGCTGTAAGAGCAAACAATTTTAGTTTTTTCATAAAAAACTCCCTCTTTCGTTAGTTTTTAACTTTTTAGTTTATATAAACTAGACTTAAACAAATGCTTAAGTCATGTTGAGGATTAACTATCAAAATAATTAAGTTTTTAGAAGGTTTAATTGCCTCTAATTTGTATTGATTTTACTTACTTTTTGAATTTTAATACAATTTTTAATTTAATAAATCTTAAAATATCAAAATAAAGAATCATTAAAGATGAATAAAAAATTCAGTGAAATTTATCAAAACTCTATAAAAAACCCTGAAGATTTTTGGCAAGAAGTGTCTAACGATATTTTTTGGTTTAAAAAACCAACAAAAATTCTAAACAAATCTAATCCTCCTTTTTATAAATGGTTTGAAGATGGGGTTACTAACACCTGTTATAATGCTTTAGACCTTCATATCGATGAAGGTAGAGGTGAAAAATTAGCTTTAATCTATGACAGTCCCATAACTGGCAACAAAAAGCAGTTTACCTATAAAGAATTAAAAGAAAAGGTTTCAAAATTTGCAGGAGCTTTAAAAAACCAAGGGGTTAATAAGGGAGATAGAGTTATAATCTATATGCCCATGATCCCAGAGGCAGTTATAGCAATGTTGGCTTGTGGAAGAATTGGAGCAATTCACTCTGTGGTGTTTGGTGGTTTTGCATCCAGTGAATTAGCAAGCAGAATCGATGATAGTAAAGCAAAAATATTAGTTACGGCTTCGTGTGGTTTTGAACCTGGAAGAACTGTTGAGTACAAACCTCTAGTGGATGAGGCCATAAAAATGGCATCACATAAGATAGAAAAATTAATCCTATTTCAAAGATCTGGAAATGAAGCAAATATAAATGCTCCAAAAGAAATCAGTTGGGATGAAGCACTTTCAAATGCAAAAGAAGTAGATTGTGTTGAAATGAATTCAAATGATTTAGCTTATATTTTATATACCTCAGGAACTACGGGTGTGCCAAAAGGAATAGTTAGAGATATTGGTGGTCATATAGTTGCTCTAAAATGGACTATGAAAAATATTTACAATATCGATACTGATGATGTCTGGTGGTCAGCAAGTGATATTGGCTGGATAGTTGGTCATTCTTATATAGTCTATGCTCCTTTGTTTAAAGGTTGCACCACAGTACTATTTGAAGGAAAACCTGTTGGCACTCCTGATGCTGGTGCTTTTTGGAAAATAATTTCTGATTATAAAGTAAAATCACTTTTTACTGCACCAACTGCTTTTAGGGCTATTAAAAAAGAAGACCCTGAGGGAAAGTTTTTTTCTAAGTATGATTTAAGTAAATTTGAGTCATTGTTTTTAGCTGGTGAAAGGGCGGACCCAGATACCATTAAGTGGGCAGAAAATTTATTAAAAGTTCCTGTAATTGATCATTGGTGGCAAACTGAAACTAGTTGGGCAATTAGTTCTAATTGTACAGGAATTGAAATGATGAAAACAAAGTATGGCTCAGCTTGTAAGGCAGTTCCTGGTTATGACGTTCAAATTATGAAGCCAGATCAAACTTTAGCAAAACCTAATGAGATGGGAGATATAGTTATAAAATTACCTTTGCCTCCTGGAACTTTTCCAACACTATGGAATGCAGATCAAAGATACAAAGATAATTACATGACCAACTATGACGGTTACTATGAAACTTATGATGCAGGTCATATAGATGAAGATGGTTACATTTGGATTATGTCTAGAACAGATGATATTATTAATGTTGCAGGTCACAGATTATCAACTGGAGCAATTGAAGAAGTATTATCAGAACACCAATCAGTTGCTGAGTGTGCGGTATTAGGCGTTGCAGATAAATTAAAAGGACAATTGCCAATTGGTTTGGTCGTTCTTAAATCTGGTGTTGAAAAAGATCACACAACAATTTCAAAAGAGTGCATTCAGATGGTTAGAGATAAAATTGGTCCTGTTGCTGCATTTAAGATTGTAATTGTTATTAAAAGATTGCCAAAAACAAGATCTGGAAAAATATTAAGAGGAACAATAAGAAAAATTGCTGATGGAGAAGATTATAAAATACCAGCAACTATTGATGATCCTGTAATTTTAACTGAGATAAAAGAAGACTTAATGAAAAATAATATTCTTAAATAATGATAAAGACATATTTATTTTTAACTATTGCCATTTTTTGTGAAGTAGGTGGAACAATGTTATTACCTGTTTCACAAAATTTTACTAAAATAATTCCAACCACAACACTTGCAATTTTGTATTTATCTTCATTTTACCTTTTAACATTTGTGGTTGATAAACTTCCTATCGCCATTGTTTATGCAACATGGAGTGGCCTTGGTATATTTACAATTGCAATATTAGGATATATTTTCTTCAAACAATCACTATCATGGCAGGCTGTTTTAGGGTTATTCTTTATTGTTACTGGTGTTGTTCTGGTAAATAGCTTTACTATAAAAACTATTTAAAATTTTAAAGGCTTACCGTCAGGTTCACCCAAAATCTTACCGTCTCTCATTTTGATTTGGCCAGCAATAATTGTTGACACAGGAGTTCCTTTAAATTCATACCCATCAAAAGGTGACCAAGCACATTTACTTTCAATATTTTCATTTTTAATTGTAATTTTTTTATTCATATCAACGATTGTGAAGTCTGCATCAAATCCTTCTTTAATAAAACCTTTGTCTTGAATGCCAAAAATTTTTACTGGATTTTCACATATAGAATTCATTAATTGTTCTAAACTTAATTTTCCATCATTAACATGATTTAACATAACCGGTAAAAGTGTCTGAACACCTGGCATTCCAGATGGTGAATTGGGATATTTTTTTTCTTTGTTTTCTTTTAAGTGTGGAGCATGATCAGATCCAATTGTGTCATTAAGATTATTTTTTACTCCATACCATAACCTGTCATAGTGAGACTTATCTCTTATTGGTGGGTTCATTTGAGCATATGTTCCAAGTTTATCATAACAATCTGGGGCATAGATTGTTAGATGTTGAGGTGTTATCTCAAATGTGATGTTACCTTTGTGCTGCGATAAAAAATCAATTTCTTGTTTTGTTGTTACATGAAGGATGTGTGCTTTTTTTTTATATCGCTCAGCTATTCTTACAATTCTTCTAGTCGATGAAATTGCACATTCTTCACTTCTCCAAATTGGATGTGAGTGAACATCTTCATCTTTAATTAATTTTTTATTCCTATTTAAAATTTCTTCATCTTCAGAGTGAACTGAAACAACTTTAGAGCTACTTTTAAATACTTTCTCAATATCTTCTTCAAATTGAACCAATAGATTTCCTGTAGAAGAACCGGCAAAAAGCTTAATTCCACAACATCCTTCTAAGTTTTTTAAGTCTGCTAACTCATCAGCGTTATCTGGTGTTGCACCAAAATAAAAAGCATAGTTGCAATACATTCTATTTTTTGCAAGATCTAATTTCTTTTGAAATTCAACTTTATTAGAAGTTGGTGGATTAGTATTTGGCATTTCAAAAACACTCGTTATTCCTCCAACAATTGCTGCCCTACTTCCAGAATGAAGATCTTCTGTGTCAGTTGATCCGGGTTCCCTAAAATGAGTTTGAGTATCAATACATCCTGGTAAAACTGTTAATCCCTTAGCATCAAAAACTTCTTTTGCTTCACTATCAATTTTACCAATTTCTATAATTTTACCATCTTTGATTGCTATATCTTGATCTTTAAGATCTTTATCTATGTAGCAAGAACCGTTTTTAATTATTAGATCTAACATTTATGAAAAAAGTAATTATATTATATTAAGACATCAATCAATTATGAATAATCAAAATGTATACATTTTAGAAGATAGAGGAATTCTGTATATAAACGGTGCAGATGCTAAAGAATTTTTACAGAATATGATTAGTAATGACATTAATAAAGTAAGTGAAGACAGTAGTTGTTTTGCATCACTATTAACTCCTCAAGGAAAATTTCTTTTTGCTTTTATTATCATAAAACACAAGTCTGGCTACTTCATTGACTGTGAAAAATCTCAAACAGAAGCACTTTTCAAACAACTTAGTGTCTATAAACTTAGATCAAAAGTTGAAATTATGAATCTTAGTAACGAATTTGTTGTAGCTGCGTTTAATAAAGAAAAATTTTTAGAATTTGAAGGATCAAAAGATATTGCTGGGAATACAATTAAATATAGAGAAGATTCCATCTTGTTAGACCCAAGAAATAAAGATTTAGGTGCAAGGCTTATCATCAATTTAGAAAAGCTTTATCTGTCTTTAAAAAAATTAGAGCTAAAAGATTCTCCAATTACTGAATATTATAAATTGAGTCATCAATTAGGAATTCCTCAAAAAAACATGAATGAATTACAGAATAAGCTATTTGGAATTGAATGTAACTTTGAAGAATTGAATGGAATAGACTTTAAAAAAGGCTGTTATGTTGGGCAAGAGAATACTGCAAGAATTAAATTAAAAAATAAACTTTCAAAAAGATTATTACCTATTTATTTAATTGAAGGAGAAATAAATCAAGATGATTTAATCTATAATGGTGATTTTGAGATAGGAAAAGTTTTAATAAGTAATGAATATCCTTTTGCTTTAATTAAATATTTGGATGATAATTTTAATCAAGAAAATGAGTTTAAAAGCAAAAACGCCAAGTTAAAAATCAAAATTCCTAGTTGGATTAATTAGTGCGTCAGAATAAATGCATGACAAGATTGTATCAAATTGATAGGTTTTAATATGGAGTTTACTGAAGAAGTAAAAAAAGCAACCGATCCAATTTATCAAAAAATCTCTAAGGTTTTACCTGAGATTGAATGGTCAGTTCATGCTCCCTATATTCATAGAATTAATCAATTAAAAAAAGGGAAAAATGCGGTTATTCTTGCGCATAATTATCAAACACCAGAAATTTATCACGGTGTAGCAGATTTTGCAGCTGACTCTTTGGCTCTAGCAGTAGAAGCTTCAAAAACTTCAGCAGATATTATTGTAATGGCTGGTGTACACTTTATGGCAGAGACAGCAAAATTAATGAGTCCACAAAAAAAAGTTTTGTTACCCGATATGCTTGCAGGATGCTCCTTGTCATCCTCTATTACAGGTAAGGATGTAAGATTATTAAAAGAAAAATATCCAGGTGTACCTGTTGTTTCCTATGTAAATACTTCGGCAGATGTTAAAGCTGAGACTGACATTTGCTGCACATCAGCTAATGCTGTTAAGATTGTTAATTCTCTTGGTGTTAAAAAAGTTATATTTCTACCTGATGATTATTTAGCTAAATATGTAGCTTCTCAGACAGATGTTGAAATTATTGCTTGGAAAGGAATTTGCATTGTTCATGACCAATTTAATGAAAAAGAAATTCACGATATAAGAAAAAATAATCCAGGAATAAAAATTATTGCACATCCTGAATGTCCACCCGATGTAATTAAAGCAAGTGACTTTGCTGGTTCAACTTCAGGAATGATCAAATATGTAGAGGACAATCAACCTAAAAAGGTAATGATGGTTACAGAATGTTCTATGAGTGATAATATTCAGGTAGAAAATCCTAATGTTGAATTTATTAAACCATGCAATCTATGTCCTCATATGAAAAGAATTACTCTACCAAAAATTTTAGCCTGTTTAGAAAATGAAACTGGTGAGATAATTATGGATAATGAAACTATCAATAAGGCAAGAATACCTGTTGAAAGAATGACTGCTATTGGCAGATAATAAATGTGCCTAAAATTAAATTAAGCAACTATTATATCAGGAATAAAGTTAAGCTTGCATTAAATGAGGATCTTTATCCAAATGGAGATATTACTTCAAGTTTAGTTAAAAATAGTAAAGTTATAAAAATCAAATTAATTTCAAACCAACAAGCTGTAATTGCTGGCTTAGAGTTTGTTAAACAAACATTCAAATTAATTGATAATAAAATTAAATTTATTATTAAAAAAAAAGAAGGTTCAATAGTCAAAAAGAACGACGTAGTGGCAACAATTGAAGGTAGGGCTGAAAATATTTTAATTGGTGAGAGAGTTGCCTTAAATTTTTTAAGTCATATCTCTGGAATTGCTACTAAGACTAATCAATTTGTTAAATTAGCTAATAAAAAAACTAAAATTTGCTGTACTAGGAAAACAATTCCAACCTTAAGAGTAATACAAAAATATGCCGTTACGTTAGGTGGTGGTACAAACCATAGGTTTAATTTAAGTGATGAATTTCTTATTAAAGACAATCATATTGCAAGCTCTGATATTAAAACTTTAGTATCTCTTGCAATCAAAAATAAAAAAGGAAGAAAAATTACAGTAGAAGTTGATAATTTAAATCAGCTCAAAAAAATAATGGGTTTAAAATTTAATACTGTTTTGTTTGATAATATGAACAATAAAACACTCAAGGCAGGTGTTAGAATGGTTAAAAAACATTATGAAACAGAAGCTTCTGGGAACGTTAATTTGAAATCTATTAAAAAAATTGTAGCAACGGGTGTCGATAGAGTTTCAATTGGAAGTATCACTCATAGTGTACCAGCTATAGATTTTAAATTTGAAATCTAATTTTTTTTAGAAAGTTCAGCTTGTGCAGCAGCTAATCTTGCTACTGGAACTCTATATGGTGAGCAAGAAACATAATCCAAACCTGCATTAGCACAAAAGTGAATACTTTTAGGGTCTCCACCATGTTCTCCACAAATTCCAAGTTTAATTTTTTTATTAGTTTTTCTTCCTTTTTCAACTGCAATTTCTATTAAATCACCCACTCCGTCATCTATAGAGATAAATGGATCTATAGAAAAAATCTTATTCTCGAGGTAATCATTTAAAAATTTACCACTATCGTCTCTACTTAAACCGAATGTTGTTTGAGTTAAGTCATTAGTTCCAAAACTAAAGAACTCAGCGTGTTTAGCTATATCATCAGCTTTAATTGCTGCTCTTGGTAATTCAATCATTGTACCAACTAAATAATCTATTTTAATTTTTTTATCCTTTTGAACTTCTTTTGCAACTCTGACTACTAAATCTTTCATTATTCTAATCTCAGCTTCAGTTGATACTAAAGGGATCATAATTTCTGGAAATGCCGACTTAATTTTTTTTATCTTAAGTTCAGATAAAGCCTCAAAGATTGCTCTACATTGCATTTCATAAATTTCTGGAAAAGAAATTCCTAATCGACACCCTCTATGACCAAGCATCGGGTTTTGTTCATGCAACTCGTTAATTCGAGACTCAATTTCTTTTAATGGTAACCCCACAACTTTTGCTACATCATTAATTTCTTTTTCTGTTTTTGGAAGAAACTCGTGTAATGGTGGATCTAACAGTCTCACTGTGACAGGAAGACCATTCATAATTTTGAATATTTGTACAAAATCTTTTTTTTGATGTGGTAAAAGTTTTGCTAGCGCCCTGTTTCTATCTTCTACTGTTTTTGATAAAATCATTTCTCTAACAGATAAAATTCTCTCTTCATCAAAAAACATATGTTCGGTTCTACAAAGTCCTATGCCTTCTGCTCCAAAGTCTCTTGCAGTTTTTGTATCTAATGGTGTTTCTGAATTCGTTCTCACTTTTAGTTTTCTAAAATTATCTGCCCAGCTCATTAATTTAGAAAAGTCTCCTGAAATTTCTGGTTTAACCGTTGGCACTTCTCCTAGGATAATTCTTCCTGTTGAACCATCAATTGTAATAATGTCTCCCTCTTTAATTTCAATAGAAGAAGTTTTAAAGGTTTTCGCTTCATAGTTAATATCAATCTCACTAGAGCCAGAAACACATGGTCTTCCCATTCCTCTTGCAACCACTGCAGCATGACTAGTCATCCCACCCCTTGCTGTTAAAATTCCTTTTGCAGCATGCATTCCATGAATATCTTCAGGTGACGTTTCTACACGTACTAAAATAGTATCTTGCATAACATTATTTAATCTTTCTGCTTCCTCTGATGTAAAAACAACCTTACCACTTGCAGCGCCTGGAGATGCTGGCAAACCGTTTGCTATAACGTTTAGTGTGCTTTTTTCATCTAATGTAGGGTGTAACAATGTATCTAAAGAAGCTGGATCTATTCTCATTACTGCTTCTTTTTTAGAAATCAACTTTTCTTTAACCATATCAACTGCAATTCTAACAGCTGACTTTGAAGTTCTTTTTCCTGATCTTGTTTGTAGCATCCACAATTTATTATTTTCAACTGTAAATTCTACGTCTTGCATATCTTTGTAGTGTTTTTCTAAAATTTTTAAAATCTTATCTAATTGTTTAAATACTTTTGGCATAGCTTCTTCCATCGAAGCTTCTTTTGCTTTTGCATCTTTTCTTGCTTTTTTGGTTATATACTGAGGGGTTCTTGTACCTGCCACCACATCTTCTCCTTGAGCATTAATTAAGTATTCACCATACACTTCATTAACCCCATCTGATGGATTTCTTGTAAAGACAACACCAGTTGCACAATCATTACCCATATTGCCAAATACCATTGATTGAACGTTAACTGCAGTTCCCCATTCAGCAGGAATTTGGTTTAGTTTTCTATAAACTTTTGCCCTGTTACTTTCCCAAGATAGAAATACCGAACTAATAGCTCCTAATAATTGATCATATACGTTCTGGGGAAATTCTTTTTTGGTTTGATTTTTAATAACTTTTTTAAAATCATTAATTAATCCCTCCCAATCATCTGCATCAAGATCTGTATCTAAAAGAACACCTTTAGTTAATTTGTAATTTTCAATTAATTCTTCAAAGTGATAGCCCTCAACACCCATAACAACATTGCCATACATCTGAATAAATCTTCGGTAACTATCTTTTGCAAATCTGCTATTAGAAGTTTTTTTTGATAGTGCAATAACGGTCTTATCGTTTAATCCTAAATTCAAAATTGTGTCCATCATGCCAGGCATTGAAACTCTTGCACCAGATCTAACAGATAATAATAAAGGATTTTTTAAATCACCAAATTTTTTCCCTACTTCTTTTTCGATAATCTTTAATTCCTTTTTTATAGTATTAACAATTTTTGAATTTAATTTTTTCTTATCTTTGTAAAATAATTCACAAACTTTTGTTGAAATTGTAAATCCAGGAGGAACTGGCAGTCCCATTCTGCCCATTTCAGAAAGGTTTGCCCCTTTTCCACCTAAAAAATTTTTAGGATTTTTAATTTTTTTTGAATCTTTTGATTTAAAATTTAAAATTAGCTTATTCACTGTTTGATTTCTATATTTGAAAAATTTATGTAATTATCAAATGTTCTACATAACATTTGTAAAAGTTCCAATCTGTTTTTTTTAATATTTTTATCATCATCATTGACCTTAACATTGTCAAAAAACTCTGAAGTTGCTTTTTTAGCGCCAGCAAGAATTTCAAGTGTTTCTCTGTAGTTTTCATCTTTGCCAATATTTGTAAAATATTTTCTTATTTCATTAATTTTTTTAAATAGGTTTTTTTCATAGTCATTTTTAAAAATACCAGGGTCAGTTGTATTTGATAGTTCAAGATCTGTATTTTTTAACTCACTTTCAAGTATACTGTAAGCTCTCTTATAGCTTGTGATAATGTCCTCTCCTATGACTTTGCTAATTAGCCCATTAAGTGTTGAAGCTTTTTTATATATTTTGTTCATATGATCTAATCCATGTGCTTTTATACTGGCTTCTATTATCTCTGATCTAATCTTTTTCTCTTTCATGTAGTATTTTAATCTGTCCATTAAAAAATCGGATAATTCTTTTTGAGATGAGTCGTTTGAAAAAATAAACCCTTGGTCTTTATGCAGTGAAGTGGAATAACTAATAAGATCTTTAATCTTAAACTCTTTATTATTATCAATTAATAGTTTTATTACACCAAGTGCAGACCTTCTAAGCGCGTAAGGATCTTTTGAGCTAGTTGGTTTTTGGTTAATTCCAAAAAAACCTACTAAGGTATCAATTTTGTCAGTTAAAGCTAAAGCAATACTAAACGGTTTCTTTGGAGTTTTGCTATCAAGACCTACTGGTTGATAATGTTCACTTATTGCTAGCGCTATCTCTTTATCAAAACCTTGCACTTCAGCGAAATGTCCGCCCATAATTCCTTGAAGCTCAGGAAATTCACCAACAATATCAGAAACTAAATCAACTTTGCAAATCGATGCTGATAGTTCAACTTGATCTTTACTAATTAATAATTCATCAGAAATCATTCCTCCAAGTTTTCTCATTCTTTGAATCTTATCAAAATAAGATCCAAGACCTTTAAAATAATTCATATTTTTTAATTTTGAAACTTGTTTAACTAAATTTTGAGATTTATTTTTTTCCCAAAAAAATTGAGCATCACTTAATCTTGCTTCTACAACCCTTTCATTACCCATCTTAATATAACCTTTTTCATCTTTGTTATTTGCCACAACTAAAAATTCATTAGTAATTTTTCCTTTTTTATCAAATGTTGGAAAATATTTTTGATGGTGTTGCATTGTGATAATCAAAATTTCTTTTGGAATATTCAAAAATTTCTGATCAAATTTACATACCAAAATATTTGGTTGCTCAACAATATCTGTAACTTCATCTAAAAGTTTATTATTAGGCTCGACAATAAAATTATTTTTTCTAGATATTTTTTCAATTTCTTTAATAATAAATTCTTTTCTCAATACGTGATCTATAATTATGCCAGATTGACTAAAGAAATCTTTGTAACTTTTAAAATTTTTAAATATTTTTTTTTTATCTTCAAACTCTTTGTCAATAAATGTTGTGTTAGAGGCTATTAAATGATGAAATTTAAAATTTAAACTTTTATCATCAAAAACTGCTAGGATGGATTTTAATGGTCTCGCCCAACTAAGGTTATAGTTTCCCCAAGTCATAGATTTTTTCCATTGTAATTTATCAAGGATTATAGGTGTGTATTCTTGAAGTAAATCTATGGTATTAATTTTAGTTGATGCTTTCTTGAAAAAATAAAATTCTCCTTTTTCCAATGTTTTTTTAAGAAGATCTTTTTTTTCTATTTGATTTGACCTTAAAAACCCCTCAATAGCTTTTTCTGGAGCTTTAACATTTGGTCCTTTTATTTCTTCAGCTTTTTGTATTATTTCTTTAGATAGGCCTTCAAATAAAATTATAAGACGATTTGGTGTTGAGAATGAAGAACTTTTTTTGAACAGAATTTTTTTTTCCTCGAATAAATTTTGAAAATTTTCTAATAAAACATTACGTGAGTTACTCTGTAAACCAGCTGGTATTTCCTCACTAAACAACTCTATAAAAAAATCTGACATTAATCTGTTTGACTGCTTAACCAACTTTCGGCGACTGCTTTTGTAATGTCTCTAATACGCCCTATATAACCCGCTCTTTGAGCAACACTTATAACTCCTCTTGCATCTAAAATATTAAATGCATGGCTTGCTTTTAGACATTGATCATATGCAGGTAGTGAAATTTTTTTATCTACCAATGCTTTTGCTTCAAGCTCGAACATATCAAACATTTTGAATAGATTTTCTGTATTGGCATGTTCAAAATTATATGCTGAAAACTCTTTTTCAGCTTGAAGAAACACATCCCCATATTTTACACCTTCATCATTCCATAGTAGATCATAAACATTTTTCATTTGTTGAGTAAACATGCAAATTCTTTCCAGACCATATGTTATTTCAACTGAAACAGGTTTACATTCAAATCCAGCCATTTGTTGAAAGTATGTAAATTGAGTAATTTCCATTCCATCACACCAAACTTCCCATCCTAAACCTGCCGCACCTAAAGTTGGACTTTCCCAATCATCTTCAACAAATCTAATATCATGTTCTTTATGATTAATACCGATTACAGCCAAACTATTTAAATAAAGTTTTTTGATATTATCTGGTGAAGGTTTTATTAAAACTTGGAATTGATAATAATGTTGTAATCTATTTGGGTTTTCTCCATATCTTCCATCAGTGGGTCTTCTTGATGGCTGAACATAAGCTGCTTTCCATGACTTAGGTCCTAATGATCTTAAGGTTGTAGCAGGATGAAAGGTTCCTGCACCAACTTCTATGTCATATGGCTGTAGAAGAATACATCCCTGTTTGCTCCAATATTTTTGAAGGTTCAAAATAGTATCTTGAAACGATTGAAATTTAGGTTTTATAATTTTTTTCTTAGAAGCCATATCTTTGCCAGATAGATCTTTCCTCTAAAATATTTGCTAGTTGATCTATTTGATTGCTAGAGGAAGATAATTTCTTACTTAACCAACCCTTAGATTTTTCAAATTTTTTGATAATCACATCTTCACCAAATTTTTCTTTTAAAATTTCATTAGCATTACCTAATCCATCAATAAGACCAAGTTCTTTTGATTTACTACCCGCCCAAAACTCTCCTGAGAACAATTCAATCCCATCCTTTTTAAGTTTAGATCCTCTACTTTCTTCTACAACTTTAATAAAATCTTTATGCAGATCTAGTTGAATATTCTTAAGTCTCTCAATATCTTCTGATTTCTCTTCTTGAAAGGGATCTAATGAGCTTTTATTTTTTCCAGCTGTATGAACTCTTCTTTCTACACCAATTTTTTTAATTAGTTCTGTAAATCCAAATGATGAATAAATAACCCCTATTGATCCAATAATTGAACTTGAATTTGCATAAATCTCATCTCCTGCACAAGCTATTAAGTATCCACCAGAAGCTGCAACATCTTCCGCGAACACTATTACTTTTATTTTGTTTTTCTTAGCTTGAGCTCTAATAAATTTGTAGATTAAATGTGATTGGACTGGTGATCCACCAGGTGAATTTATACTAATTGCCACTGCTTTTGCTTTTTTTAGTGAAAAAGCCTTTTCTATAATCTCTTCTTGTCCTGCAAAATCTATACCCTGTTTAAACTTTCCAGCATTGCCAATTACACCATTTAGCTTGATATGAGCTATTATTTTTTTCTTTTTAAAAAAAGAGAACATTGTTAATCCTTATAGAATTTTTGATTTAATATAAAGCCTACTTATAGTTGAAGATTAAGGTGCGTCAATTGATAAGTAATAAATATAACTTAATTATACTAACTTATTTTTTATGGGAACTGTAGTTCAACTTAAAAACCAAATAAATAATTCATATTATCAGCTAAAAGATTCTGTTGATGAAAAATTAGTTTTAGTTGAAGAAAAGATTAAATCAAAACTCTTGAGTGAAGTAGACCTCGTTCAAAAAATGACTGAATATCATATCGACACTGGTGGAAAAAGATTAAGAGCCCTACTAACACTTGGGTCAGCTAAGTTATGTGGCTACACTAAAGGAGGTCGAGATATTAATTTAGCAGCATGTGTAGAAATGATACATGGGGCCACTTTAATGCATGATGATGTCATTGATCTTGGAAATATTAGAAGAGGTAAAAAAACATTAAATTCAATTTGGGGAAATCACTCTTCTGTATTAATTGGTGACTATCTTTTAAGTAGATGTTTTGAAATGATGGTCGATGATGGGAATATAGAAGTTTTAAAACTTTTATCCTCAACTTCGTCAAAGATCGCTCAAGGAGAGGTATTACAACTACAGCACAAAGGTGAAGTAGACATGTTAGAAGAAACATATTTTAAGATTATTACAGCAAAAACAGCTGAACTTTTCTCTGCAGCAACTAAAGTTGGTGCAATTTTATCTAATAAAGAAACAAAAGAAAAAGAGGCACTAGAGTTTTATGGAAAAAACTTAGGCTTAACATTTCAAATTGCTGATGACACATTAGATTACAATTCTGATCTAAAATTTTTTGGTAAAAAAATTGGTAAAGATTTTCTTGAGGGTAAAATTACTTTACCTGTTATTTTATTATTTCAGAATGTATCATCAATAGAAAAAGATAAGTTAAAAAATATTTTTAAACAAGAAACAAGATCAAATGAAGATTTAAATTTTACCTTAGAGATTATTAAGAAATACAACATAATCAATGAATGCTACAAAAAAGCTGAACATTTTGTTAACCTTGCATCAAATTCTTTAACTGTATTTAAGGATAGTGATGAAAAAAAGATTTTAGAAAGTCTTACATCATTTAGTCTACAAAGAACCTTTTAGGGACTTAATAAAGATTTAACCCAGTTTCCCTCGGTATCTTTAGTATATTTAAGTCTTTCGTGAATTCTGCTCTCTCCATCTAACCAAAATTCTATACTTGTGGGTATTAAATTCCAACCTGACCAATGCTCTGGTCTTGGTACATCATTTTTATTACTATATTTTTTTTTATATTCTTCTATTGAGTTTAAAAGCTCATCTCTATTATTTATTACAGTGCTTTGTTTTGAGGCCCATGCACCAATTCTACTCTCATAACCTCTACTGCTATAATATTCATCTGCCACTTTATTAGAAACTTTTTGCACCACTCCATTAATTCTTACTTGTCTTAGAAGGCTTTTCCAATGAAAACACATGGATGCTTTTGGATTTTTTTTTAATTCATTTCCCTTTTGACTATTTAGATTGGTATAAAAAACAAATCCATCTTTGTTAAAATCTTTTAATAAGACCATTCTAATTGATGGAAAATTATTTTGATCTGATGTGGCTAAAGCTAGTGCATTTGGATCATTTAACTCTGTTTTTTTTGCTTCATTCATCCAAACTTCAAATAAATCTATTGGATCAATTTTATCTAAAAAGCATTTATTAAGGCCTAATGAGTTTTTTTGATTCATAATTTTAACAAAATAATCTATATACTATAGATAATGTCATTTAATACTTTTGGAAAGCAATTTCGTTTCACAACATGGGGAGAATCTCATGGCCCAGCATTAGGCTGTGTCGTTGATGGTTGTCCACCAAATATAAACTTAAAAGAGCAAGATATTCAAGTTGAGCTAGATAAAAGAAAACCAGGACAATCAAAATTTACAACACAGAGAAAAGAAGATGATAAAGTGCAAATTTTATCTGGTGTATTTGAGGGCAAAACGACTGGAACACCTATTTCTTTAATTATTTACAATCAAGATATGAGGTCAAAAGATTATGGAGATATCAAAGATAAATTCAGACCTGGACACGCTGATTTTACATACTTTAAAAAATATGGAATAAGAGATTACCGTGGCGGTGGAAGATCCTCTGCAAGAGAAACAGCTGCAAGAGTTGCTGCGGGTGCAATTGCTAAAAAAGTTTTAGAGAATAAATTAGGTAAAAAATTTAAAGTTGTAGGGGCTGTTACTCAATTAGGAATATTGGGATGTGATACTAGAAAATGGAACGATCTAACAATTAACAAAAATCCTTTTTTTTGTCCTGATAAGAATATGCTGAAACTCTGGGAAAAATATTTGTTAGATATAAGAAAGTCTGGATCATCTTGTGGAGCAGTTATTGAAGTAAGAGCCAGAGGAATTCCTGTTGGTTTAGGGGCTCCAATTTATTCTAAACTAGATATGGATATTGCCTCTGCAATGATGAGTATTAATGCTGTGAAAGGTGTTAACATTGGTTCAGGAATGAATTCTGCGCAATTAAGTGGAGAACAAAACTCAGATGAAATTTCACAAAAAGGTAAAAAATTAAAATTTGATTCTAATAATGCAGGTGGAATTCTTGGTGGTATTTCAACAGGACAAGAAATTGTTGTTTCATTTGCTGTTAAGCCAACATCATCGATTTTAACAACTAGAAAAACTATAAATAAGTTTGGAAAAAATACTACTATTTCAGTTAAAGGTAGGCATGATCCTTGTGTTGGTATTCGTGCAGTTCCTGTAGGGGAAGCAATGATGAATTGTGTTTTGTTAGACCATTACTTAATGAACAAAGCTCAGTGTAGCTAATTTTTTTAAATTTAATTTTTAACTACTTTTATCGACTCTTTTGTAAATAAGATGTCTAGTATTTTTTTTGATATTTGAGATGCGTTAAGACCAGCAACATCATACATTTTTTTTGGACTATCTTGTTCGATGAAAATATCAGGCAATATCATGGTTCTAAATTTTAAACCTTTATCAAATATACCTTTTTCTGATAATAAATTTTCCACGTGAGAGCCAAAACCTCCAATAGATCCTTCTTCTACAGTAATCATAGCCTCATGTTCTCGCGCACACTTTAAAATAAGTTCTTGGTCCAAGGGTTTAGCAAAACGAGCGTCAACTATCGTTGACTCAATTCCTTTATTTTTTAATTCTGCTGCTGCAATTTTACATTCTTCCAATCTAGTTCCTATACTTAAAATACAAACTTGTTTCCCTTCTTGAATAACTCTTCCTTTTCCAATCTCTATGTTCTCATCTATTGATGGTAATTCCACTCCTATGCCATTTCCTCTTGGGTATCTAATAGCACAAGGTTTGTTATTGATTGTCATCGATGTATTTATCATTTTAACTAATTCTGCTTCATCACTTGGTGCCATTACTATAAAATTAGGAAGAGTAGAAAGATAAGTAATATCGAATGAGCCAGCATGAGTTGATCCATCAGCACCTACTAAACCTGCTCTATCTATAATAAATCTCACAGGTAAACTTTGAATAGCCACATCATGAACCACTTGATCATAAGCTCTTTGTAGAAAAGTCGAATAGATTGCAACATATGGCTTATAGCCTTCAGTGGCTAACCCTGCTGCAAAAGTAACAGCATGCTGCTCAGCAATTCCAACATCAAACATTCTTTTTGGAAAATCTTTGGCAAAAATATCCATACCTGTTCCACCTGGCATAGCAGCAGTAACTCCTACAACCTTGCTGTCTCTTTCTGCATGCTTCACTAAAGTGTTTGCAAAAACCTTTGTATAAGCTGGAAGATTTGTTCCACTTTTTACCTGTTCACCAGTTACAACATTAAATTTTGAAACACCATGATAATGATCACTAGCTTTTTCAGCATAAGAATATCCTTTACCTTTTTGTGTTTTTATATGAATCATAATTGGACCTTGATGCTTTGAATCTCTTGCATTTTTTAAAATTGGTATGAGTGTAGACAAATCATGTCCATCTATTGGACCAACATAATAAAAGCCTAAAGAATTAAAAAGAGTACCACCAGTTACAGCTGATCTTAAAAAATCCTCAGCTTTTCCAGCTTTAGCACTAAATCTTTTAGAAAAAGCAGAAACTATTAATTTAAAAGTTTCCCTTAAACTGAAATAAATTTTTCCTGTTAAGAGTTTAGCTAAATAAGTTCTCATAGCACCTACTGGTTTTGCAATCGACATATCGTTATCATTTAAAATAACAATCATTTTAGTTTTTGAAGCACCTGCGTTATTCATAGCCTCATATGCCATACCCGCACTAATTGCACCATCTCCTATGACTGCAATTATATTATTTAATTTATTTGATAACTTATTTGCTTCCGCCATGCCTAGAGCCGATGATATTGATGTTGAGCTATGTGCTGCACCAAATGGATCATACTCACTTTCAGATCTTTTTGTAAAACCAGACAATCCATTACCTTGTCTCAGTGTTTTAATCTTTGATTTTCTTCCAGTCAAAATTTTATGTGGGTAAGTTTGATGACCCACGTCCCAAATTAGTCTGTCATTTGGAGTATCAAATACGTAATGTAAAGCTACGGTTAGCTCAACAACCCCAAGACCTGCACCTAAATGTCCTCCTGTTTCAGATACTGCATCAATCATCTCTTTTCTAACTTCGTTAGAAACTTCTTGAAGATCGTTCTCTGATAATTTTCTTAAGTCAGAAGGAAAATTAATATCTTTGAGAAATTTATAGTTTTGCATTATTTATTTCTTTTTAAAATGTAGTCTAGGGTTTCATTTAAATTGTTAGTGCTTGAACCATATTTATTTAAATCTTTAATTATTTTAGACTTAATTTTATCAGCATATTTAATAGCATTTTGATATCCTAGTAAACTGATTAAAGTGGCTTTACCTTTTTTCTTGTCTTTACCGGTTAACTTACCAGCAATAACTGTAGAACCTTTAAAGTCTATTAAATCGTCAGCAATTTGAAATAAAAGTCCAATATTTGACCCTATATTTTCAAAAAACTTTATTTGTGTATTACTTTTTCTCTTAATAATAACTGGGACAGCGCAACAAAAGCTAAAGAGCTTGCCTGTTTTTTTTATTTCCATGTCTATAATTTTACTTTTAGAAACTTTTTTTTTTTCAAAACTAAGATCTAAATATTGACCACCAGCTATTCCTAGATGTCCAGAAGTCTCTGAGAGCTTTTTTACTAGATCTACTTTTATTTTTTCATTTATCTTTAAGCTCGAACTAACCAAGATTTCAAAAGCCATTGTTAAAAGTGAGTTTCCTGCTAGTACCGCTGTTGATTCTCCAAATTTAATATGTGTAGAAATTTTTCCTCTTCTTATTTTATCATCATCCATGCAAGGTAAATCATCATGTATTAATGAATAAGCATGAATACATTCAACTGCAGCGCCAATAGAAATTAATGTTTTATAATTAATTTTAAATATAGCTCCTATATCAATTAAAATTTTTGATCTAATTTTTTTTCCACCTGGAAATAACCCATATTCCATAGCAGCTATTAATTCTGTTCTTTTTTGTCTTTTAATAAATCGCTTTAAAAAAAAGTTTGTATCTTTTGCTATTCTAGCAAGTTTATTTTGCATTTTTTTTTGAACTTATATTATTAATTTTTTTTTTTGTTTCTTCATTGATCATTTTTGAAGTTTTATAGAATTTTTTTTCAATAATACTATTTAATTTTAATAATTGCTGGTATGAATCAATTGAATTCTGCAAGTCTTTTTCCGACTCTAAAGACTCAATAATATTGTTTGCCTCTTTTGTTAACTCCTCAAGAGATAGTGTGATATTATCAAGTGGTAAATTTTTATCTTTCATATAATAATAATTATTAATACATGAAATCTAATCAATCAAATATCAAAAAAGCAAAAAAATACCTTGATAAAAATTACTGTATTGGCGTACCAACTGAAACCGTTTATGGTCTAGCAGCTAACGCATACAAGAATTCAGCGGTAAAAAAGATTTATAATTTAAAAAAGAGACCAAAAAACAACCCTCTAATCGTACATTATCACGATATCGATTCTCTTAAAAAAGATTGTTTAATAAATGATAATTTTATTAAACTTTATAAAAAATTTTCGCCTGGCCCAATAACATACGTATTACAATTAAAAAAAAACTCTAAGATTTCAAAATATGTAACTAATAATAAGAAAAGTTTAGCAGTAAGATTTCCAAAACACACAATATTTAAAAATTTACTAAAACAGCTAGATTATCCATTAGCTGCACCTAGTGCTAATATTACAACTAAAGTAAGTGCTGTTAATGCAAAAGATGTTAAAGAGGAATTCGGCAATAAAATTAAATATATTTTAGACGGAGGTACTTGCGTTATTGGAATAGAGTCTACAATAGTTAATCTTACAGCTAGGCCAACTATACTAAGATTAGGAGGTCTAGATATTTCAAAAATTCAAAAAGCTTTAGGTTTTAAGATGAATATATCTACCAATCCTAAGAAAAAAATAGCTCCCGGCCAATCACGGTTACATTACTCTCCTGGTATTCCTTTAAGAATAAATGTCACAAAACCCAAAAATAACGAAGCTTTCATTTTAATTAAGAAAAAGAAAACTAAACTCAAAAACTATTTTTATTTAACCTCGAAAAGTAATTTAGATGAAGCAGCAAAAAATCTTTATTCGTGTCTAAGAAAAATAAAAAATGAGGGTTATAAATCGATTGCTGTGGAAAAGATTCCTAATATAGGACTTGGTAAAGCTATAAATGATAGATTGCGGAGGGCATCAAAGTATTAGACATTTTGTTTGGTTATGGTGCGCCTGCTAGGAGTCGAACCCAGAACCTCCTGATCCGAAGTCAGGCGCTCTATCCAATTGAGCTACAAGCGCATATAGTATTAATATTACATTTTATGGAAAAAAACATTAATTTAATAGTTGGTGAAGACGAAAATAATCTCAGGCTTGATGTATTCATTAATAAAAGAGAAAACTTAATTAGCAGATCCAGAATTAAGAATTTAATTCTTAAAGAAAAATTAAAAATAAATGATCAAATTATTAATAGTCCCTCAAAAAAAGTACTGAGTGGAGATGAGATAAATCTTCAAATTCCAGAACCTAAAGAAGCATCATTAAAGCCATATAATTTTAAGTTACAAATTGTTTATGAAGATGATGATTTGCTAATAATCAACAAACCAGCAGGTATAATTATGCATCCAGGTGCAGGAAATTATGATGAAACAATTGTTAACGCCTTAATGCATTATAACAAGGACTCGTTATCAACAATAGGTGATGAACTAAGACCTGGCATAGTTCATAGGATTGACAAGGATACTTCTGGATTAATAGTTATTGCTAAAAATAATGAAACACACAAAAACTTATCACATCAATTTAGTGAGCACACAATTACGAGAGTTTATCAGCTTTTAATTTGGGGGAAACTTAGACCGTCCTCTGGAAAAATTGATACGTTTATAACTAGAAGCTCAAAAAATAGACAGATGATGGAAGTTAGCAATTCTAAAGGCAAAAGAGCAATCACTAATTACAAAACAATTGAGATTTTTGAAAATGATAAAACTCCTACATTAAGCTTAGTGGAATGCAGATTGGAAACTGGAAGAACGCATCAAATAAGAGTTCACATGACACATATGGGTAATAGTATTATGGGTGATGGAAAATATAAAAAAAAATATAAAAAACTTAAAAATATCGATACTAATTTAGAAAATTTAATTTATAAATTAGATAGACAATTTTTGCATGCTCAAACATTGGGGTTTATTCACCCAAGAACTAATGAGGAAATGGTTTTTACCTCAATTTTGCCACAAGAACTTGAAAATATTTTAGTATTGCTTAGAAATACTGGCAAATAAAACCTTGAAATAATACTATAGTCAATTAAATAAATACAACTTATGAATACTACAATGAATAGTAATCTTCCCGCACTTTCTAATGAAGGTGGTTTATCAGCTTATCTGGAACAAATTAAAAAATTTCCTATGCTGGCAGCAGAAGAGGAATATATGCTTGCAAAAAATTGGAAGGCAACAGGAAATGTTAAAGCTGCAGAAAAACTTGTTACTAGCCATCTAAGACTCGTTGCAAAAATTGCGATGGGTTACAGGGGATACGGTCTTCCAGTAAATGAAATGATTTCAGAAGGAAATGTTGGGCTAATGCAAGCTGTTAAAAAATTTGAACCTGAGAAAGGATTTAGATTAGCAACTTATGCAATGTGGTGGATTAGAGCTTCTATACAAGAATATATTCTAAGATCTTGGAGCTTAGTAAAAATAGGAACAACAACTGCACAAAAAAAATTATTTTTCAATTTAAAGAAAATTAAAAATCAAATCGCTCCTCAATCTGAAGGCGATTTAAGACCTGAACATGTAACTGAAATTGCAAACAAGTTAGATGTCAAAAAAGATGAAGTAATTTCAATGAACAGAAGACTATCTGGCAAAGAATTTTCTTTAAATGCACAAGTTGGAGAAGATGGTGATGAGTGGCAAGACTGGTTGGTAGATAAAGAGCTTGATCATGATCTTAAATTTGCACATCATGAAGAAATGGGTCAAAGACAAAGCTTACTTAAAGATTCTATAAAAATTCTTAATGAAAGAGAAAAAGAGATTTTATACTCTAGAAGATTAAATGATGAACCTACAACACTTGAAGATTTAAGTAAAAAATACAAAATTAGTAGAGAAAGAGTTAGACAAATTGAAAATAAAGCATTTGAGAAGCTTCAAAAACACATGTTATTATCTGCTAAATCTAAAAATCTACTTCCAGTAAACTAAACCTCAAAGGGGTTTTCTAAAAGAATAGTATCTTCTCGTTCAGGGCTTGTAGAAATACTTGAAACTTTTGTTCCAATAAAATCTTCTAATGCATAAATATAATTTTTTGCATTTTCTGGTAAATTTTCAATATTCTTTATTCCTTGTGTGGAGCTTTTCCATCCAGGAAAAGTTTTATAAATTGGTTTAATTTTTAACTGATCCTCAACTGCAGCAGGTAAGTAATCCATTTTTTTGCCATCAAGCTCATACTCAACACACATCTTAATTTCATCTAATTCATCTAAAACATCTAATTTAGTTAATGCTATTCCGTCTATGCCTGAAATTTTAATTGTTTGTCTAACCAAAACACCATCAAACCAACCACATCTTCTTTTTCTACTAGTGACAGTCCCAAATTCTTTTCCTCTTGAACCAAGCAATTCTCCAATATCATTTGTTAACTCAGTTGGGAAAGGTCCTTCACCAACTCTGGTAGTGTAAGCTTTTGTTATTCCAAGAACATAATGAATAGAATTAGGACCACAACCAGTTCCTGTTGCAGCCGCAGATGCAACAGTATTGGATGATGTTACAAAAGGGTACGTTCCATGATCCACATCTAGTAGTATTCCTTGTGCACCTTCAAATAATATTCTTTTTTTTTGTTTCTTAAATTCATCAATTCTAAGCCAAACAGGTTGAGAAAACTTTAATATTTCTGGAGCAATTTTTAAGAGTTCTTCTTTAAGCTTATCTTTTTCAAAAATTTTTTTACCTAACCCTTTTCTAATTGCATTATGATGAAGAAGTACTGTTTCCAATCTATGGTCTAGATTAGTCTCAGATCTTAGATCCATAACACGGATTGATCTTCTTCCGACTTTATCTTCATAGGCTGGCCCAATTCCTCTTCTTGTTGTTCCAATTTTTCCTTTTCCAGCAGCATCTTCTCTTATTTCATCCATTTCTCTATGAAATGGTAAAATAAGATTTGCAGATTCTGAAATTATAAAATTATCCACATTAACCTCAACACCCTTAGATTTAATTTCCTCTATTTCCTCTAATAGTGCCCAAGGGTCAACAACAACTCCATTTCCTATAATAGAAATTTTATTTTTTCTTACAATTCCAGAAGGTAGTAATCTTAATTTATAAGTTGTTCCATCAATTACTAATGTGTGTCCAGCGTTATGTCCTCCTTGAAAACGAATAACAACATCTGCTTGGTCTGATAGCCAGTCGACTATTTTACCTTTTCCTTCATCACCCCATTGAGATCCAACAACTACAACATTTTTCATTATCTAAATTTTTTTTCTATTGTTACTGAACTTAAATGGTTGATAGGCCCATGACCTTTACCGAATTTAAGGTTTGAATTTATTGAATTGTGTACATACTTAGTTGCAAGCTCACAAGATCTCTTTAAGGTTTTTCCACATGAAAAGAATGTAGAAATAGCAGAAGAAAGAGTGCAACCAGTGCCATGTGTATTCCTGGTTGTAATTCTTTTATTTTTTATAATGAAAATTTCATTTTTGTTTACAAAAATATCTTGGACGATTTTAGATTCTAAATGACCACCTTTTATAAAAACATTTTTTGCTCCTAATTTTATTAATATGCTGGCAGCAAAAATCATATCTTCTTTTGTTCTTATTTTAGTTTTAGTTAATATTTCCGCTTCTGGAATATTTGGAGTAATTAGGCTAACTTTTTTAATTAGTTCATTTTTTAATAACTGAATTGCCTTATCATCAATAAGTTTTGCACCACCTTTAGCTACCATAACAGGATCTAAAATTATTTTTTTAACTTTAATAAGATTTAATGAGTGAATTACTGATTTTATTACTTTTGTAGAATGCAACATTCCAATTTTTATGGCATCAGGTTTAATGTCTTTTGAGGTAAATTCTATTTGATTTGAAATTTCTTTAGGATCAATTGGTACTATTGATTTTACACCTGTTGTATTTTGGATTGTGACAGCTGTTATTGCTGTCATTGCATACGAACCTAAAGCTGTGATAGTTTTAATATCAGCTTGGATGCCAGCACCACCAGATGAATCTGATCCGGCAATAACTAATATTTTAGATTTTGGTTTCAATTTATTTAATTTTTCTTAAAACGATTTTCAAACATTTTTGAAGCAGTTTAATATTATCACTCTCTCCCATTACTCTGATTTTAGACTCCGTTCCTGAGCTTCTGACTAATATTCTACCTTGACCTTTAATTAATTTTTCAGCTGATTTTATAGAATTTTTAATATCAATATTTTTAATTATATTTTTGTCCTTAACATCAATATTTTCTAATATTTGTGGAGTTTTCTTAAAGGTATTAAAAAAACTACTAGCTTTTTTTCCTTTTCTTAATGAAAATAAAACCTCTAAAGCAACTAATAGGCCATCTCCAGTAGTTGCAAATTTGCCTAGAATAATATGCCCAGATTGCTCACCACCTAAATTAAAATTATTTTTTTGCATTTTCTCTTTTACAAAGCGATCTCCTACATTTGATCTTAAGAATTTTATATTATGTAGTTTAAAAAACTTTTCTAATCCATAGTTAGACATTAACGTGCCAACTACACCTCCTTTTAACATTTTTTTTCTTTTCCATCTCATTGCTATTGCAGCAATTATTTGATCTCCATCAATTACAATACCTTTTTCATCACACATAATAATTCTGTCGGCATCTCCATCAAGTGAAATTCCTATATGTGCTTTATATTTCTTTACTGCAAATCTGATTTTATTTGGAAAAGTAGATCCACAATTTTTATTAATATTAAGACCATTAGGATTTATTCCAATTGAAAATACTTTGGCACCTAAAGATTTTAATAATTCAGGTCCAGCCTTATATCCAGCCCCATTTGCACAATCAATTACTATTCTTAAACCTCTTAGATTAAAATATTTTGGTAAATTACTTTTTAAAATTTTTATATAATCTTTATTTGCAGTTTCTAACCTTTTTACACGACCCAAATTTTTTGGTTTTGATAAAGATTTTTCAATCTTTTGATCAATTAAAGTTTCAATTTTCTTTTCAATTTTATTTGACAGTTTTAACCCATCAGGTCCAAATAATTTTAACCCATTGTCATGATATGGGTTATGAGATGCTGTAATCATAATTCCCATATTGGCTTTAATACTCTTTGTTAGCATTGCTAAGCCATTGGTTGGAAGTGGGCCTAATGTATAAACATGCATACCAGCCGATGTAAGTCCTGATACTAACGCAGGTTCCAAACTATAACCTGAGAGTCTCGTATCTTTAGCAATTATTGCTATTTGTTTCTTTTTTTTTTCAGTTTTAAAGTAAGTTCCTGTTGCAAGACCAAATTTAAAAAACATGTCTCCATTAATATTTTTACTATTAACAGCACCTCTTATTCCATCTGTTCCAAAATATTTTTTTGCCATTAGTTTTTAATTAATTCTTTAAACACCTTTATACTTTGTCTTAATTCATTCACATCATGAATTCTTAGAATTTGAACTCCTTGCATTATTGCATACATGGAAGAAGCTACTGTTCCACCTAATCTTTCCTTGCTATCATTTTTTCCAGATAAATCCTTAATAAATTTTTTCCTAGAAAGTCCAAGTAATATAGGAAAACCAAGAGTATGAAAAATAGAAACGCTTCTAATTAAATTCATATTATGTTTCAAATTTTTTCCAAAACCAATTCCTGGATCAATTACAATATTATTATGTTTTATACCCATGGATCTTAAAAATTTAATCTTTTGTTCAAAAAAATCATAAATATCTAATAATTCATTTTTGTACTTAGGGTTTTTTTGCATTTTTTCTGGTGTACCTTGTGAATGTTGAATGACAAATGGAGTTTTGCTTTTTATCAATACCTCAACTGTTTTTGGATCATAACTTAGACCTGACACATCATTTATAAGTTTAACTCCTAACTGAATCCCTTTAACCATAATTTCTGATTTTCTTGTATCTAATGATAGTGGAATTTTTTTATTAACATCTTTTAATATTTCTTTTATTCTATTCCATTCTTCCTTTTTACTTACAGGTTTAGATCCAGGTCTTGTTGATTCTCCACCAACATCAATAATATCTGCTCCCGATTTAAATAAATTCTTTGCATGAGATATTCCTTTTTTCTTTTTATTAAACTTGCCTCCATCAGAAAAACTATCTGGTGTTGAATTTAATATACCCATTATATTAGGTGTTTTATTAAAATTTAAACTTGAAAAATTTTTATTTTTTTTAACAATAGTCTTGAGATCTTTATTAATTTTTTCTTTCAGTAGTTTGGGTAATTTTTTTATATCTTTAAGATTAATTTTTTTGATAGAAGTTCGTGTAAGAATTTCAATTTGTCCAAAGGAAATTTTCTTATTGCCATTTAGTGGAAGATTTTTTTTTTTCTAACTAATTCAACTGAAAATTTACCATAAGCAAAATTACACGCTCTTGTGTAATATTTTTTCATTTAGCCTTAATGAACTATTTTCGGCTTAAGACCCATTGAACTTAAAGCTGAACCTTTATCTTCATCTTCAACTTTTAAATCCTCTTTATTGCTTGGATATATATTTTTATTTATCAGGTTTTCTATTTCTTCACCTGTAAGTGTTTCATATGTTAAGAGAGCTTTAGCTAATTTATGCAGATCATCAATTTTTTCAGTTAAAACTGTTCTTGCTCTTTCATAACCTTTGTCTACAATTTTTCTAATTTCTGAGTCTACTTTCTTTGAGGTTTCTTCAGACATATTTTGAGTTCTCGCAACAGACCTTCCTAAAAATACCTCTTCTTCATTCGAACCATAGGCAACAGGTCCCAACTCTTTACTAAGGCCTGCTTGCATTACCATAGCTCTTGCTCTTTGAGTCGCTTGTTCAATATCACTAGATGCACCAGTTGTAACTTTATCTTCTCCAAATATGATTTCTTCTGCTACTCTTCCACCCATAGCTATAGCTAATTGAGCATGAAGCTGTTCTCTTGTTTGAGATAGCTGATCTCTCTCAGGTAGTTGCATAACCATTCCTAAAGCTCGACCTCTCGGAATGATTGTTGCCTTATGAATTGGATGAGCCGCATCCTCATTAATAGTTACTATTGCATGTCCAGCTTCGTGGTAAGCTGTTAATGTTTTTTCTTCTTCTGTCATGACCATGGATCTTCTTTCTGATCCCATCATCACTTTATCTCTTGCTTCTTCAAACTCAGTTAGAGTAACTAGTCTTTTATTTTTTCTTGCAGCAAGTAATGCCGCTTCATTAACTATATTTGCTAAATCTGCACCTGAAAAACCTGGGGTTCCTCTAGCTACTGTTCTTAAATTTACATCAGGTGCCATTTTAATTTTTTTAACATGAACTTTTAATACTTTTTCTCTTCCTATTATATCTGGAAGTCCAACAACTACCTGTCTATCAAATCTACCTGGTCGTAATAATGCTGGGTCTAATACATCAGGTCTATTTGTAGCGGCAATAATTATTACACCTTCATTCGTGTCAAAGCCGTCCATTTCAACTAATAACTGGTTTAAAGTTTGCTCTCTTTCATCATTACCTCCTCCAAGACCAGCACCCCTGCTTCTTCCAACAGCATCTATCTCATCTATAAAAATAATACAGGGTGAATTTTTTTTACCTTGTTCAAACATGTCTCTAACTCTTGAGGCTCCAACACCCACAAACATTTCAACAAAGTCTGATCCTGATATTGTAAAGAACGGAACTCCTGCTTCCCCAGCTATAGCTCTAGCAAGTAAAGTTTTACCTGTTCCAGGTTGGCCAACTAATAAACATCCTCTTGGTATTTTTCCACCAAGTCTACTAAACTTTTTAGGATCTTTTAAAAATTGAACAACTTCTTCTACTTCTTCTTTAGCCTCTTCTACTCCAGCGACATCATCAAAAGTAACTTTACCTTTCAATTCATTCATCATCTTTGCCTTAGATTTTCCAAAACCCATGGCTCCACCTTTGCCACCCTGCATCTGTCTCATAAAGAAAATCCAAACAGCGATTAGTAACAACATCGGAAACCACGACAATAAAACACCAAACAAAGAGGGCATCTTATCTTCTAAAGGAGCAGCTGATATACTCACACCTTTTTCAGATAGCTTCTCAATTAAATTTGGATAATTCGGTGAATAAGTAGAAAAAGTATTTCCATTAGCTAATACTCCTCTAATATTGTTTCCTTGAATATCAACTTTTATAACTCCACCATTATCAACTTCTGATAAAAATTCTGAAAATATAATAGAATTACCTTTGCCCACATTAGCTTGAGGATTCTTAAACATATTATATAGGCCTATTGTTAGAAAAACAATTACTGCCCACATTGCTAAATTCTTCATATTCATACTTATAAGATAATAATTATTATTAATTAAACAAGTGTCAAATTGTTACAAAACCTTAACTTTATTAGTGTTTTCCCTTGAAATTAATATCGTCTCATTAACTCTTTCAACAAAACAACCTCCTAAAGTTATTTTTGAAAATGTCTTTAGGATAATTCGGTTAATCAGTTCATTGATACTTTTTCCTCTAACAGGATAGTATTTTTTTCCTATTTTTTGAATAACAAATGTCAAAGATCTAAAAACAACTTCATGCGATTGATCAAAAAAATTATGACTTAAAATATAAGTATCTTTTGTTTTAATATGTATAGAATTATCCTTCAAATTTTTGTTAACATAAAACTTAATTGATTTGTCTGAGTCTCTTAAATTATCAATGGTTAATTTTAGTTTTTTTAAGTCCAATCCCTCTTTTTCAAGAGATTCTAATAAAGTTCTAATTCTTGTTCTTTTATATATCTCGTTAATATTAGATGGATCTTTTATAAAAAATTTAAATACTATTTTAGAAATATTAATTAAATCTTTTTTTTCTAAGTTGAGTAATGGTCTTAAAATATTTAGATCCTCATCTTTATATTTTACACTTTTGTTAAAAGATACCAATCCATTTAGTCCACTCCCTCTAACCACTCTAATTAAAAAATTTTCAACTAAATCATTTGAATGATGTCCTAATAATAAGTGCTTAATATTATTTTTTTTACATTCTTTTGATAGTAAAGAATATCTTGCTTCTCTTGCTAAAGATTGAATATTTCTAGAAGGTTTTTTTCCTTTCCAGCTTAATACTTTGCATGTAACACCAATTTTTTGTAAAATTTTTTTTACTAACGTTGCTTCCTTTGTCGACTCAGTTCTAAGTCTATGATCAACTAAAAAAAATTTAACTTTTATTTTATTTTTTATTGAATAGCATTTAGCCAAGTAAGCCAGTGCCAAACTATCGGGTCCACCCGAAACTGCTACTGCTAAATTTTCCCCAGAATTTAAAGAGGAAGAGAATTCACCATAAACTTTTGAGATTTTTCGATCTTTTAAAAAACTAAGAATTTGTTTATGAGTTTTGTTTTGAACACTCAAACTTTTTTGATTCATATTTTGCTTTTTGAAGCACAGATTGATTTGCTTTAGGATATTGCTCTTCAACCCCCACAATCATTTTACAACCTTGCTCTTTTTCTCCTATTTGAACCATTGATACACCAAGTTTTAATAAATTTATAGGAGCCTTCTCACCTTTTGGATATTTTTGATATCCTTCAAGATAAGCAGTAGCTGCATCTGTATAAAGTTGTCTTATTCTAAATGTTTCAGCATACCAATATTGAGCATTGCCTGCCAATTTATGCTCTGAATTATTTATCACAAATTCTCTAAAAGCTCTCTCTGCAGTGCTGTAATCACCTACCTTTAAAAAACTAGTTGCAAATTCATATTGTTTTTCTGGAGTAGCATTTGGAAGTATATTTTTTTCTGATTCAAAGTTTTCTGTCACTATTGATGAAGTAGTTTCTACTGATTGTATTTGCTGACTAGTTTCTTCACTTTCTGTATCTTTATATGAAATAGATCCTAAGTCTTGAGGTTGTGAAGAGCCTGGTAAAGTTTTGTCTACTTGTTCCTTTGGTATTGAAGTTAATTTTTTTCCAATTTCTCCAGATGATAAAGTATTTTCCAGATCTTGAAATCTAATTTGGTTATCTGCTTGAACCTTAGAAAGCCTATTTGATAATTTATCTAACTTGAAATTAATTTCTTCAAACTTATTAGTCAGTTCTTGAAATTGTTTTTCAACATCAGACAATTTTAGAAGATGTCTTGTTAAAACATCCTCAGAGTTTTCGTTTGTGCCTGTTTGACTATTTGAATTAATTGACCCTGAGTAAACAGCTTTTTCCAGGGTTTTTAAATCTTTTTGAATTAACTCTAAAATTTCATTTACATTATGATTATCAGCAAAAATAATATTTGGAAAAAATATAAAGACTAATATTAATTTTAATCGAATTATTTTTTTATAATTAAACATAATAAATTGAGTAGTAATTATAATGATGGCAAAAAAAAGACCCTATTCACAAATGTGATAGGGTCTTTTATAATTTATTAAATTGATTAGTTCGCTTTAACAGTAACTGATCTTCTATTTTTAGACCATGCTAAAGGGTTAGATCCAGAATCTACTGGTCTTTCTTTACCATAACTTAATACAGAAATTCTGTCTGAAGAAATTCCATATGTCATTAAATAGTCTTTTGCTGAATTAGCTCTTCTTTCACCTAATGCTAAGTTGTACTCTCTTGTACCTCTTTCATCAGCGTGACCTTCTAATACAACATTAATATCTGAATTTTTTCTTAACCATGCAGCTTGTTTTCTTAAAGTTTCTCTTGAAGCTGTTGTAAGTACAGTTTCATTTGTTGCAAAGAAAACTCTATCTGGAACACCAGAAGCTAAATATTCAACAGAATCTGTTCCTGTATAAACATCACCTTGCATTTGTCCTGTTGTTGTTTTTTTTGTAGCACAAGCAGTTAATACTAAGCTTGCTAAAACAATTAGAAATCCACTTTTTAAAATCTTGCTTAAGTTCATTGTTGCTCCTTGATCCTTGTTTTGTAATACTTTATATTTTTCATATTTAATTAGACCTTTCAAGTTAAAAATCAAGTAAAATTGAGACTAATTGCTTAATAAAGACGACCAAGATGGGTCAGAAGCATCAGTTTCAGTTTCAACCATCTTTTCATTGTACCCTGTTAAATCAATAGACCATAATTTGGCTGAAAATCCCTCTCCTTTAGAGTTAGTCTTAGTTTCTCTATAAAAGATAAGAACCCTTCCATTTGGTGACCATGATGGAGCTTCTTGATAAAAGTTCTCTGTTAGGAGTCTTTCACCAGTTCCATCTGTTCTCATTACTCCAATATAAAATTTTCCTTTATGAAGCTTTGTAAATGCAATTAAATCACCTCTTGGAGACCACACTGGAGTTCCATACAAACCATTCCCAAATGAGATTCTCTTAACATTTTTTCCATTACTATCCATTACATAAATTTGTTGGTAGCCACTTCTGTCTGAGTTAAAAGTAATTCGTTTTCCATCTGGTGAGTAAGAGGGTGATGTATCAATTGATGGATGATTGGTAATTCTTTCAACAATTCTGTTTTCAAGATCCATAGTATAAATATCAGAATTGCCATCTTTAGCAAAACTCATTATAATTTTTTTTCCATCAGGTGAAAACCTTGGGGCAAATGTCATTCCAGGAAAATCTCCGACTACTTCTTGCATTCCAGTTTCAATATCTAATAAATATACCCTAGGTAAATTTCTGAAATAAGAAAGATATGTGACCATCTGATTTGTTGGGCTAAATCTTGGTGTTAAAACTAATTCATTTCCAAGTGTTAAATATTTATTATTAAAACCATCTTGGTCCATTATTGCTAATTTTTTTATTCTTTTAGTTTTAGGACCTTCTTCAGAAACGTATATTATTCTAGTATCAAAATAACCTTTTTCTCCAGTTAAGCGTTCATACACCTTATCTGTAATAATATGACCTACTCTTCTCCAGTTACTAGGAACAGTAGTAAATGCTAAAGCCATCATTTCTTTTCCAGCTAAAACATCCCATAATCTAAATTCTACTCTTAATTTTTCATCTATAAACGTAACTTTGCCTGTTACTAGAGCTTGTGCTTTAATTAAATTCCAATCCTCAAACCTTGGTTTTAAATTGGCTACATCTGGTTCTTGAAGAAATGCATTTTTGTCTAGTGGATTAAATAGACCAGATTGTCTTAAATTATTCTCAACAACTATTGAAATTTCTGATCCTAGGTCTTCTTGTTTTAAAATTTTTTTAAAATTTTCTTTTGATTTATTATCTATTGATAAAGGGGATACAGCTACTGGTAGAGGATTTAAATTTCCTCTAGTAATATCAACTTCAATTAAAGCAAAAGCTTTAATAGGAATAATAATAAGTAATATAAATAAATATCTTAATAACATTTTTATCCTTCTAACATTTCTCTAGCATCAAAATTTAGCTGCATATCTTTCCATCTTTCGTAACCTGTACTAGGTACTCTAAGAGGTTGGCAAAGCTTTATCGCTCTTAATGCACTTTCAGCTAATACTTTATAAAATCCCTGTCCAGGCCTATTCATTCTAGCATGATCAAGAATCTCTGTTTTTATAATAGAACCATCTGGCTTTAATTGTAACTTAATTCTTACTAATAAATCTTCATTAAACGGTAACCCTAGAGGAATACTCCAACAACCAAAAATTTGAGCTTTTAGAGCATCTTCTTCACTTAAAGTTAATCCTGAAAAATCCATATCTTTATCTTGATCTTGAGTAACTTTATTGGATTTTTTATTTGTTTCTGCACTCTCAGTCTTAGATTTATCAATTAATGCAGCAATACTATTAGTGTCAAATAGTTCTTTTTTTTCAAATTCTGAAATTTGTTTAATTTCTGTTTCTTCTTTTTCAGGGTTTTGTTTTTCATCCTTAATTTTCTTTATTTTTTCTATTTTTTCATCTGGTAATGGAACGGCATCTGGCTTTTGTTTTTTTATTTTTTTTGGTGGTGCCTGTTCAGAAACTAATTTTTTTTCTTTTTCTTTAACTTTCTCTATTATTTTTTTTGCTTTTGGTGCAAAAGGAATATTAGTTTTGTCTGTGATTTGAATCAACTCAACTGATATAATCGGAGGAAGATCAATCGGTTTTTTAGCAAGGAATGGTAAGCTCATAGCTGTGATTACCACAAGAAATATATGAAGCCCAAAAGAAATAACAATATTTCTATTCACTTTAGTTACCTCTCTTTATATGGCTCAGAAATTAATGCTACTTTAGTAAAGCCAGAGCCAGATAGCATTCCCATTATTTCTAAAACTCTACCATAGTTTATAGATTTGTCTCCTCGAACATAAATTCTAGTGTCTGTTCTATTTTTAGATACAGCTAAAATCTTTGCAATAATTTTATCATACTCAACTTTAGATTCTTGAATAAATATTTCACCTTTAGAATTTATAGATAATGTTAATGGTTCTAATTCTTCAGGTAATGAGTCTGCAGAACTTTCAGGTAGATCAACTTGTATTCCAACTGTTAATAATGGTGCTGTTACCATAAATATAATTAATAACACCAACATTACATCAACAAATGGAGTGACATTTATTTCACTCATAGGCTCTTTTGATGAACGTTTGAGATTAAAAGCCATTTTATATTATTGATAAAAATCTTTTAGAAAAATTTTCTAATCTTTGTGAATATTTTTTTGAGTCGTTATTAAATTTGTTATAGGCAACAACTGCAGGTATTGCTGCTAATAATCCGAGTGCAGTTGCAAATAAGGCTTCAGCTATTCCTGGTGCTACAATTGCCAAACTTGTATTTCTTGAGATTGCTATAGATTGGAATGAGTTCATTATTCCCCATACAGTTCCAAACAAACCTATAAAAGGTGCAGTTGAACCAACTGTTGCTAAAAAAGTAAAACCTTTGTCTATTTTTGAAATTTGTTTTTCAATATTAACCTCAAGTATGCTTGCCATTCTTTCATTTAGGTTAGTTTTACTTTTGGCTTTTAATAAACTTTGCATTGTATCTTTAAACAATAAAGCTGTAGGGTTTTCTACATCAGCTGGCAAACTATTGTAAAAAGTTTCGGCTGATTTTGATTTCCAAAATTTTTCTTCAAATTCCTCAGACTCTAAATTAATTTTTTTAAACAGTCTAAATTTTTCAATAATAACGGCCCATGAATATATAGAGCAGCCAATCAACATAAGTATTACTGACTTTACAATAAAATCTGCTCTTAAAAATAAACTCCACAAGGAAAAATCGGTATTTGAGGCAAGGCCTACTGCTTGAGATGTAATATCAGCTTCCATATTGAAGGTTTCACACTTAAATGTGTCATGAATTTGACTTTTAAAGTCTTTATTTATTCTTCTAGTTTATAAGTTTCGTAATAAAAGCTAGCAATCAATATCGCATCAGCTTTATTTGAGTCTTTTTTTCTTGATAACTCTGATGAAAAATAAGGAAATACCTCTATTGCTTTTGTTCTACTAGCGTCTTTTTCTGAATTAATAAGGTTAAAATACTTTTTCCATTTTGTCGGTCTTACAAAATACATTGGTAATTGCATTGCAGAACAAATTCCTTTTAAAATACCAAACGATTGTCCAAAATTAAACATACTAGTAACACCTTGACCTGGCATAGCTGATACTTGTTCAATTATAACTTTGATATCTTCCCTTTTTATATCATTAATTCTTGAAGAAATTTCGTAATAAATTTGAGCACCATTAACTTGTTTTTTATTTTTTTTCCCTTCAGGCATATTGGGCATTTCAATAACATCAATTATTTTACCATCTTGAAAAAAACAAATAGAACCTGTTATGCCTGGGTCTATTCCAATAATAAGCATTAGCTATTCTTAAAATTTATATTTGAATAAACACTTTGAACATCATCATCATCTTCTAATGTTTCTAAAAACTCTATTGCCGCTTCCACTTTATCTTTTTCAACATCTACACTATTTAAAGGAACCCATTCAATCTCTGTTGAAATAAAATTTGCAATTGTTTTTTCTAAATTTTTTTTTACATTATAAATTTCACTCATAGGACATTGAATTTCATGAAATTGATCACTTGAAATACACTCATCTGCACCAGATTCAATTGCTAGTTCAAAAATTTGTTCATCTGAGATTTCTTTTTTATCAATTTTTATAATCCCTAACTGATTAAAGTTATGTGAAGCAGATCCCTGAGTTCCTAAATTGCCACCACTTTTTACAAATATAGATCTAACATTGGAAGCTGTTCTATTTTTATTGTCAGTTAGTGCTTCCACAATTACGGCTATTTTATCTGGACCAAATCCTTCATATCTTAAATTTTCATAATTTGTTTCAGAATTAACCGAAGATTTGGCAATAGCTCTTTCAATATTATCTTTTGGCATGTTGGCTGATTTTGCGGCTTGAATTGCAGATCTAAGTCTTGGGTTCATCGCAGGATCTTTATCACCTAGTTTTGCTGCTACACTTATCTCTTTAGATAATTTTGAAAATACTTTAGATCTTTGTTTGTCTGCTTTTCCTTTAGAGTGTTTTATACTTGCCCATTTTGAATGACCCGACATAATAATTATTGAGAGTTTTTTAATTCTCCTCCATGTATAAAATTTTTTACAGTTTTTGCTAACCCTGTTTCTACATCACATTCAACAATCACACCACACAAACTAGCTTCACCAATTGCTGGAAAGTGCTTTGTGGACTTTTTTTTTAAAAATCTATTAATTGAATTTTCTTTATTCATTCCAATAACTGAGTCATAATCACCACACATTCCTGCATCAGTTTGATAAGCAGTACCACCTTTTAATATTCTAGTATCATTTGTTGGAATATGCGTGTGAGTTCCAACAACCAATGTTGCTTTACCATCAAAAAAATGTCCCATAGCTGACTTTTCACTTGTTATTTCACCATGAAAATCGACTAATAAAAAGTCATAATCTTCTTTAAGCTTATATTTTTTCATAAATTTTTCAGCTGCTTCAAATACATCTTCACATTTCTTCATAAAAACATTTCCCATCAAATTAAGTACCCCCACTCTCATCTCATTTTTAGCAGTAAATATTCCAAAGCCTTTTCCTGGAGATGGTTCAAATAAATTTTTAGGTCTAAGAAGTCGATTTTCTTTTTCAATATGAGACATTGTTTCTTTCTGATCCCACACATGGTTACCCGTTGTAATAGCATCTACACCACAGTTAAAAAAATCTTTACATATTTCCTCTGTAAGACCAACACCTGAGTCGGCTGCATTCTCACCATTAACAACTACAAAATCGATTTTTTCATCTTTAATTTTTGATAATAAATTATTCAAAACCATCGACCGTCCTGAAATGCCAACTACATCACCTAAAAAGAGTATTTTCATTTTATAATATTTTTATTTGTTACAATATAATCTAATTTTTGATCATACATATTAGTTGGCACTTTATCAATTTCTTGAATTGAAAAAGCTAAACCTATCTTTATGATTTTTTTTTTTTGATAATTTTTCAATTAATCTATCGTAGTATCCACCACCATATCCAAGTCTGTTTAATTTTTTATCAAATGCTAACAAGGGAATTAATAAAACATCAGGGTATACTATATTTTTAGCTTCTGGTTCAGGTATTCCATATTTATTTATTTTTAAAGGCTCAGAAAATGACCATGAATAAAAATCCATTTGAAAGTTTTTCTTAATTATGGGTAAAGAAATATTAAATTTATTCTTTTTAAATTTTCTTAACAGTGTCAAGTCGTCTATCTCAAAGTTTACCGGATAGTATCCACCTATAATAATCTGATTGGTTATCTTTTCTTTTTTAAGAATTTTTACAATTTGCTTAAAATTGAGCTGAATATTTTTTGTATTAAATTTTTTTCTTACTTTAAAAATTTTTTTTCTTAATTCAGATTTTAACACAAATCTACTGAATTGGATTTTCTAAATTTGCTTTTTCAACAAAATTTTCAATTTCATCTGCTGCAGCTTCGATTATTTTTTCATAATCTTCTTTATTTTTTTCTATTTCTTTTTTAAAACTTTCATGATTTTGTTGAAGTTCCTTCATCTCTTCTTCTTTTTTATCTCTGTAATCATAAACTAATGACTTCAATTCTCTAAATTTATTTGATAAATTCTGTAACTCAGTTTTTTTTTGTTCTACCTTTTTTTTAGTTTCAAAATATTCATCCATTATTTGAACTGAAGTGATCAATAGAAGTTTATTTTCCCCTATGTTTCCAAGGTCATTCTTTAAATTGCTAAATTTTTCATTAATATGAGTTAACAATTCTTCTAAATGCTCTTCCTGTCCATCATCACAAGATAGAAGAAACTCTTTGCCATTAAATTTAATATTTACATTTGCCATTTATCTATTTCTTCTAATAAAGTATCTGTTTCTTGATTTAATTCATCTATTTTTTCTGAAAATTCCGTCTCTTTTTTTTGTTCTTCTATTTTTTGCTGGTTAATATCTTCTAATTTTTGATTAAGAGCTTTGTATTCACTTTCTAAATTTTGATATTTTTCTTCTATTTGTTTTTTTTCAATTTCTAATTGATTTTTTTGAATGTTTAAGTTTTCTAGATTAGACTTTAGCGTTGGGTTTTGTAAATTCAAACTCTTCAATTTATTAAGTGCAAAACTGAGCTTTTTTTCTTTTTCACTGTCTGTTTTCATATATATATATTTATATTATTAAATTGAGTCTTCTAAGTCTAGATAGGATATTTTTGAACAAATTACATAAAGATTTATCAAACGCAATAAGGTTTTTATCTATAGATGCTGTGCAAAAGGCAAATTCAGGTCATCCTGGAATGCCAATGGGTATGGCAGACGTAGCAACAGTTTTATTTAAAAATTTTCTTAGATTTAATCCAAAAAATCCTAACTGGATAAATAGAGACAGATTTGTTTTATCTGCTGGTCATGGATCTATGCTTCTTTACTCTTTATTACATTTAACTGGGTACAAAGGTATTTCTTTGAATGATATTAAAAATTTTAGACAATTAAAATCTATTTGTGCAGGTCATCCTGAATATCACCCTGGTACTGGTATTGAAACTACGACAGGTCCTCTTGGGCAAGGAATTGCTAATTCAGTTGGTTTCGCTATTGCAGAGGAAATTTTGAAGAAAAAACTTGGTAAAGAAATAATAAATCATAAAACTTATGTTTTAGCTGGAGATGGATGTTTAATGGAAGGCATTAGCCATGAAGCAATGAGTTTAGCGGGACACTTAAAGTTAAAAAATCTAGTTATGCTTTTTGATAATAATTCAATATCTATTGATGGACCAACTAGCTTGGCGGTTTCAGATAATTTCAAAAAGAGATTTGAAAGTTATGGTTGGGATTACATACTAATCAATGGTCATAACGAAAGAGAAATTTTTTCAGCATTAAAAAAAGTTCAAAATGCTAAAAGACCAACTATTATTTCATGCAAAACAAAAATTGGTTATGGCTCACCTAATAAATCTGGTAAAGCCTCTTCGCACGGTAGTCCAATTGGTTTAGATGAAATTAAATTAGTTAGAAAAGCATTAGATTGGAAACACAAACCTTTTGAAATTCCTAAAAATATTTTAAGTGAATGGAGAAAAATTGGTAATAAGGGTGCAAAACTTGATTCTGCATGGAGTAAAATTTATAAAAGAAAAAAAAATTTAGTAGATAAAGTCTTTAAAAATAATTTCTCTAAAGCTTTAAAAAGTGAAAAGCAAAATTCTCTTAGAGAAAACAAAAGTTTAGCCTCAAGAAAAGCTTCTGAGTTAACTCTTAATGCTCTTACGAAAGAAAATAATACGTTAATTGGTGGCTCAGCTGACTTAGCGGGATCTAATAACACTAAAACCAAACATCATAATGCTATTAATTCTGGCAATTTTAAAGGTGATTATATTCACTATGGTGTTAGGGAGCACGCCATGGCAGGAATAATGAATGGTTTAGCACTTCATAGTAAATTTATTCCATATGGGGGAACCTTTTTAATATTTTCTGATTATTGTAAACCTTCCATTCGTTTATCTGCTTTGATGCAGCAACGGGTTATTTATGTAATGACCCACGACTCAATTGGCTTAGGGGAAGACGGACCCACACACCAACCTATAGAACAACTGTCTGGATTAAGATCTATTCCTAATTTAAATGTTTTTAGACCTGCAGACAGAATGGAAACTATCGAGTGTTGGGAACTAGCATTAAAAAACTCGAAGACACCAAGTGTGTTATCTTTAACTAGACAAAATCTTGAACCTATTAGAAAAAAATATTCAAATATGAACAAATGCTCTTTAGGTGCTTATGAGGTTTTAAGAACAAATAAAAAAATTAATTTAACAATATTTGCTAGTGGTTCTGAGGTTAATTTAGCAATTGAGACTAGCCATAAATTAGCCAAAGATAAAATTTATTCTAAAGTTATATCAGTACCATGTCAGAATATTTTTGATTTGCAGTCAAAAGCATATAAGAAAAAAATTCTTAATGAAGCAAAATTTAAAATATCTATTGAAGCAGCTTCAACTGATTGCTGGAAAAAATATATTGGAACTGAGGGTTTAGCTTTTGGAATTGATACATTCGGTAAAAGTGCACCCTACAAAGAAATTTATAAATATTTTGGATTAACAGTTCAAAATATTTCACAAAAAGCAAAAAAACTAATAAAGAGTTAAATATGACAATAAAAGTTGGTATCAATGGAATGGGAAGAATTGGTAGAATGGTAATTAGAGCTATCATTGAAAGCCAAAACAAAAAAATAAAAATCAAACACATCAATAACCGATCAAATTCTGAAGCCAGCTGTTCTTTAATTAAATACGATTCTATTCATGGTAAATTTAATGCAGATTTAGATTATGATGAACAACATTTAATTATTAATAATAATAAAATAACATTTTCACAAGAATCTAATATTGAAGATATTAACTGGAAAAAATTTGATGTTGATTATGTTTTTGAATGTACTGGAAAATTTAATTCAAAAGAAAAATTATTAGCTCATATAAAAAATGGTGCTAAAAAAGTTATAGTTTCAGCTCCATGCAAAAATGCTGATAAGACAATTGTCTATGGCGTAAATGAAAATATTTTGACAAAAGATGATCAAATTATTTCTGCAGCCTCTTGTACAACTAACTGTCTTGCACCTGTGGCTAATATTTTAAATGAAACTTTTGAAATTGAAAAAGGGTTTATGACAACTATTCATGCTTTTACAAGTGACCAAAGAATTTTGGACAATTCCCATAAAGATCCTAGAAGAGCAAGATCTGCCAGTCAATCTATTGTGCCAACTTCTACGGGTGCTTCAAAAGCAATCGGTGAGATTATACCTTCATTAAAAGGAAAACTTGAAGGCATTGCAATGAGAGTGCCAACTCCTAATGTTTCCCTTATAGAACTAGTTTTTTGTACAAAAAAAGAGATGAGCAAAGAGACAATTAATGAGGCATTTACTATCGCCTCTAAAGAACAATCAAAGAAAGTTTTAGAAGTTACTTTAGAAAAACTAGTTTCAATTGATTTTAATCATAATTCAGCTTCAGCAATTGTTGATTTGTCTTTAACTAATGTAGTTGGTAAAAATATGGGAAAAATTTCAGCGTGGTATGATAACGAATGGGGCTTTTCAAATAGAATGTGTGACATAGCAGAACATCTTCATCAAGTCTCTTAATGAGAAATATTCAAGACGAAACTAATTTTAATCAAAAAAAAGTATTACTTAGGTTGGATTTAAATGTTCCATTAGATAATGGAAAAATTACTGACACTACTCGAATAGATAAAATTTTACCTACTATTAATTTTTTATTAAAAAATGAAGCAAAGATAATAATACTATCTCATGTAGGTAGGCCCAAGGGCAAAGTGGTAAGTGAACTCTCTCTTAAACCAATATGTGAAGATCTAAAAAATAAACTAAACCAAAATATAAAATTAGTTTCAAAAAATATAAAAGAAATTAAATCTACTGATTTATTTAATGAACATGATGAAAAAATTGTAATCCTTGAAAATCTTAGGTTTTATGAAGAGGAAGAAAAAAATGATAATGGTTTTGCCAAGCATTTAGCAAGTCTAGCTGATATTTATGTTAATGATGCTTTTTCATGTTCGCATAGAGCTCATGCTTCAATTTTTGAAATTACTAAATTTATTCCTTCATACGCTGGCCTCCAATTAAATTTAGAAATTGATGCACTAACTAAAATTACATCTGAAATTCAAAGACCTATAACATGCATCATAGGGGGTTCTAAAATATCTTCTAAAATTAATATCATTAAGAACTTAATTGCTAAATTTGATAATATTATAATAGTTGGTGGAATGGCCAATAATATACTTAGATATAAAGGATATGAAATTGGAAAATCTATTCAAGAAGATAATTGTGATAAAATTATTGAAGAAATATTTTCTTTATCAAAAAAGGAAAGCTGTAAGATAATTTATCCTGAAGATGTTGCTGTAGGGAAAAACTTAGATGGATCAGCTAAAATAAAAGGACTAAATAATGTTTCTAAAGAAGAGTTAATTTTAGATATTGGTCCCAAGACAATTAAAGCTATCAATTCATTAATTGAAGAAAGTAATACTATCTTGTGGAATGGGCCAGCAGGTTATTTTGAAAACTCTAATTTTGCCAAAGGAAGTCTTGAAATAGCAAAAAAGATTATTGAAAAAAATAAGAGTAATACAATTTACTCAGTTGCAGGTGGTGGTGATACCGTTTCTCTTTTAAATGGTATTGGAGCAATTAATAATTTTAATTTTGTTTCAACTGCGGGTGGTGCTTTTTTAGAATATCTTGAAGGAAAAGAACTTCCTGGTATAAAGGCTCTTAATTAACATGTCAGAACTTAACAAAATTGCATTAAAAATACTATCTAATGGTAAAGGAATCCTTGCGGCAGACGAAAGTAATGGAACCATGACTAAAAGATTAGAATCTGTCAATGTACCTTCCACCCCAGAAAATAGACTTTTATTTAGAGAAACTCTCTTCTCATCAAGTGGGATGAAAGATTTTATTGGTGGTGTTATTTTGTATGATGAAACTATCAACCAAACATCGAACTTGAAGCAGACTATTCCAGAATTAATTTCTAAGTCTGGAGCAGTTCCAGGAATTAAAGTTGATACAGGTGCAAAAATTCTGGCAGGCTCTCATGAGGAAAAAATTACAGAAGGCCTGGATGGCTTAAGAGAAAGACTAAAGGACTACTATAAACTTGGAGCAAGATTTACAAAGTGGAGAGGTGTTTTTAATATTTCAGATAAATATCCAAGCAAATTGTCCATGCACTCCAATGCTCATGCACTTGCAAGATATTCGGCTTTAGTCCAAGAATGTGGAATGGTTCCAATTGTAGAACCTGAAGTTTTAATGGATGGAGATCATTCTGCCAAAACTTGTTTTAATAAAACTTCTGAAGTTATTAAAAAATGCTTTGAAGAATTAATAATTAATAAAATAGATTTAAGTGGTGTAATTTTAAAGCCTAATATGATTTTAGCAGGAACTGCTGCTGACAAAAAAATATCAAGTGAAGAAGTTGCAAAGCTTACCTTAAAATGCTTAAAAGAAAATGTACCAACTGATGTACCAGGAATTGCTTTTTTATCTGGTGGACAAACAGAAGTAGAAGCAACAGAAAATTTAAACTTAATTAATAAGCATAATGACACAAATTTTATTATGACTTATTCATATGGTAGAGCCTTACAACAAAGTGCACTTAAATTTTGGTCAAAAGACATTAATAATACTAGTGGTACTCAAAAAATCTTTAACCACAGAGCAAATATGTGCACGCTTGCAGCTCAAGGCAAATGGTCAAAAGAACTTGAAACAAAATAAAACAAATAAGAAGTTTGTTTATCTAATTTCTCCAAATAAAATACTTGATATAAATTTTTACGATGATTTAGCTCTAGTATTTAGTTCAAAAAAAATAAGTTTTTTTCAGCTAAGACTTAAAAAAGAAACAAATTTAAATAAGCTAATTATTGGAAAAAAAATTAGAAAAATTTGTAATAAGTATAAAGTTAAATTTTTAATCAACGACGACCCTCTACTTGCTAAAAAAATAAATGCAGACGGTTGTCATTTAGGTCAAAAAGATATGGACTTAATAAAAGCTAGAAAAATATTAAAGAACAAAATTATTGGTGTGACCTGTCATAATTCTATAAATCTAGCAAAGAGAGCAATTAAAGATGGTGCTGATTATTTAGCTTTTGGTGCATTTTATGCAACTAAAACTAAAAGAGTTAAATATAGAGCCAGTTTAACTGTATTAAAATCTATAAAAAAAATAACCTCCTTACCAATTGTAGCTATTGGAGGTATAAAGCTTAGTAATTATAAAAAACTTTTATTGAATAAAGCTAACTTTTTGGCTATTTCAGGCTACATTTGGAATAATAAAAAATACAAACCATTAGAAGCTATTAAAAAATTAAAATGAAATTATACGCAAGTGAAATTAGAGTTGGAATGTTAATTGAATACAAAAATGACCTTTGGCAAGTTTTAAAGACGCAACATGTAAAACCTGGAAAAGGTGGTGCTTTTGCCCAAGTTGAGATGAAAAGTGTTAACAAAAATACAAAATTAAATGAAAGATTTAGATCAAGTGAGTCTGTTGAAAAAGCTTCATTAGATGAAACAAAATTTAATTATCTTTATAGCGATGAAACTGATTATTATTTCATGGACCCAAAATCTTATGAACAAATAAATATTAAAAAAGAAACAATTGGAGAAAAAGGTAAAATGTTAACTGAAAACTTAGAAGTCAGTATAAGTTTTTATAATGAAAAACCTTTAACAGTTGAATTGCCCAATCAAGTAACGTGCACGATTGATACAACTGATGTTGCTTTAAAAGGGCAAACAGTTTCCTCTTCTTACAAACCCGCAACTTTAGATAATGGTGTAAATATTCAAGTCCCTCCATTTATTGAAAGCGGAGATAAAATCATAGTCGATACGAGAACTATGGAATATGTCAAAAAAATATAAATTATATGCAATCAATATCAGCCAATCTAAATGTCATGATAAAGGCTGCAGAAAAAGCGTCTAGAGCTTTAATTAGAGATTTTGGAGAAATAGAAAAACTACAAGTTTCAATCAAAGGGCCTACTGATTTTGTATCAAATGCTGATTTAAAAGCTGAGAAAATAATTATAGAAGAATTAAAAAAAGCAAGACCCTACTATTCTATTATTAGTGAAGAAGATGGTTCTGAAACTAATAAAGATAAAGAACATACATGGATAATTGATCCTATAGATGGCACTACTAATTTTTTACATGGCGTTCCTCACTTTGCAATTTCAATTGCTTTAAAATCTGGTGATGAAATAGTTTCAGGATTAATTTATGATCCAATAAAAGACGAAATGTTTTATGCTGAAAAAGAAAGTGGAGCGTTCTTTAACAATCAAAGAATTAGAGTATCCAAAAAAAGAGAGCTTAATAGCTGCTTGTTTGCTACAGGTGGTGTTTCAAAAAATCAAGTTGATTTGCCTTTAAGAAAATCTGGAAGTGCAGCACTTGATATTGCCTATGTTGCAGCTGGTAGGTATGATGGTTATTTTCAAAATGATCTAAATTTGTGGGATATAGCTGCTGGCATAATATTAGTAAAAGAGGCAGGTGGCTTAATTAATGAAATTGACCTCTCACAAAATAAAAACATCAAAATAAGAGCTTCTAGCATGGCAATTAATGACAAAATGCTTGAAAAATTAAAGAACTTTTAATTGTTTTATAAAATTCTTTTGCTATAAGTCTCGATATGAAAAAAGACATACACCCAAACTACCACACAATTAAAGTAGAAATGACTGATGGAACTCAATTTGAGACAAGATCAACTTGGGGAAAAGAAGGAGAGGTTTTAAAATTAGAAATCGATCCAAAATCTCACGCTGCTTGGACAGGTGGAAAACAAAAACTAATGGATAAGGGTCGTGTGAGCAAATTCAATAAAAAATTCCAAAATTTCAGATCAGAAAAGAAAGATTAAATGTCAAAAGTACCATTAATGCCAATGGCAACAGCTGTTTGGTTAGTAGAAAATACAACACTTACTTTCAAACAAATTTCGAAGTTTTGTAATTTACATGAAGTTGAAGTGCAAGGTATCGCGGATGGTGAAGTTGCAAAAGGAATAATGGCTTATAATCCAATTATATCAGGTCAACTTACTAGAGAAGAAATTGAACTAGCATCTAAAGATGAAAATAAAGAATTGCAAATAAAAAATACTGATATTGAAATTTCAACTGAAGATAAAAAAATTAAAAAATACATTCCTTTATCTAAAAGGCAAGATAAGCCAGATTCAGCTTTATGGTTAATCAAACATCATTCATTACTAAAAGATTCACAAATAGCAAAACTAGTTGGAATAACCAAGGCTTCAGTTACTGCAATTAAAAATAAAAGTTATTGGAATTATAACAATTTAAATCCTAAAGACCCTGTAGCATTGGGACTGTTTTCTCAAAAAGACCTGATTGATGCAATTGAAAAAGCCGAAAGAAGAATAAAAAGAGAAAAAAAGGAAAAAGAGAAAGCAAAGCTAACAAGAGAAGTTTCAAACATTGAATAATTTTAATAGACACCAAAATTATATGATGGTATTTAAACATTCTTAAAAAACATTTATGAAAATAGAAGTTAAAGATAACAATATTGAACAAGCTTTAAGAGTTTTAAAAAGAAAATTACAACGTGATGGTTTTTTTAAAGTAGTAAAATTAAAGAGTGTTTACGAAAAACCCTCTGAAAAGAAAAAAAGAATTCTACAAGAGAATATTAAAAGAGTTAAAAAGCTTAATAAACTTAAAAATAGAATTTAAATATACCGCGGGGTGGAGCAGTCTGGTAGCTCGTCAGGCTCATAACCTGAAGGTCGGCGGTTCAAATCCGTCCCCCGCAACCAAAAGTTATACTATTTAAAAAATAACCTAATCATTTCTAATAAAATTAAAAAACCATCCTTAAAAGCATTTACTTTTTTTATTCCTGCAATTCTTTTCTTTTCATAGGACGGAATTGAAAAATATTTCATTTTCTTTTTTTGCATTTTAATAGGAAATTCTACACAAAACCTAAAATCACTATTTATAACATTTAACTTTTTAAAAGACTCAGTATTACCCATGACAAAAGTGTATAAGATATCAGAAATTTTTAATGAAAAAAATATTCTACCTAATAAAGAAAAGAATTGATTACCTAAATAAGTAATAGTTGTGTCATCTTCACTAGAACCACCAAGAGAATACCTAGAAGTAAAAACAAAGTCATATTGATAGTTCAATTCTAACATTTCTGGCAAATCATTCTCATCAAATGATCCATCTGCATTATAAATACAAAAATATTTAGTCTTACATTCATTAATTCCTTCTATTAGAGCATTACCATAACCTTTTGCACTTTGTTTTAAAATCTGAACATTTTCATAATTGTTTATTGAGTTAATCGTCTCATGATCATTTTTATTCAGTGAAACTATGATGTTATAATTAAATTTTTTTAAACTATTTAAAACTATTGGCAAAGATTCACTTTCATTTTTTGCAGGTATGATTAGTGTTAAAATTTTATTTTTCATTTAAAAGTTTTGTATAAAATTGTAATAGTTATCTTTCAAGACATATAGCAAAAGAATAAAATAAAATATCCTTTAGGATGCTTAATATATTTGTAAAAAATTTTCTAGATAATAAACTTAGATTTTTTACTATCAATTAAAAACCCTTTAACAGTCTCTTTTGTAAGTTGATCAAACGTTTTTCCAAAATTTTCTATTTTTTCAATAGTTGCTGGTGGCACAGTAATAATATGACATTTCAATTGTTTTGCTTGTAAATAATTATAAGGTTCTCTAACACTTGCCCAAAGTATCTCTACGTTTTTAAACTTTTTTGCTAACGCTATACTTTTTTTAAATTCTGGAACTGGATCTTTACCAGTGTCACCCGCTCTACCTGCAAATATTGATATTATAACTTTAGTTTTTTTGTTAATTAATTTTAGAATTTTTTCTGTTTGTCTGGCGTTATATATTGCTGTAATGTTAAGTTTAATTTTCAAACTATTAAGTTCTTTAATAACTTTACCCATAAAAATACCTTTAGAATTAGCAACCGGCACTTTTACATAAACATTTTTTCCCCAAGTATTAATCTGAAGAGCTTGTTTTTTCATTTCTTTATATTCATCAGCAAATACCTCTAGTGAAACAGGTTTTTTGTTGCAAATTTTTAATATTTTCTTTGAATAAGATTTATAATCTTTAGCCCCTGCTTTTCTCATTAGGCTAGGATTAGTCGTAAAACCTTTAACAATTTTTTTCTTATTAAATTTTTTTATTTGATTTAATTCCGCAATGTCACAAAAAATTTTTGTTGTCATTAATCTTAAAGGTTTTTTGTTATATCTTCAGTCATCTTTTTTGCATCAGCAAATAACATTAAAGTATTTTCTTTATAAAACAGGTCATTATCAATTCCAGCATATCCAGGGGACAAACTTCTTTTTACAAATAATACAGACTTACATTTTTCAACATCTAATACTGGCATTCCATAAATTGGACTTTGTGGGTCAGTTTTCGCAACAGGATTTGTTACGTCATTAGCTCCAATAACAAATGCAACATCTGCATTAGCAAAATCATTATTAATTTCTTCAAGTTCAAAAACTTCATCATATGGAACATTAGCTTCAGCTAATAAAACGTTCATATGCCCTGGCATTCTTCCTGCAACAGGATGAATTGCATAAGTAACTTTAATGTCATTTTTCTTTAATGTATCAACCATCTCTCTTAGTGCGTGTTGTGCTTGAGCTACAGCCATTCCATAGCCTGGAACAATTATAACAGAAGAGGCATTTTTCATTAAGAAGGCTGCATCTTCAGCATTACCACTCTTAACAGGTTTTTGTTCTTTATTTCCAGATGATGCGGATTGTTCTGTTGCACCAAATCCTCCTAAAATTACATTAAAGAAAGAGCGGTTCATACCTTTGCACATTATGTAAGATAAAATTGCACCTGAAGATCCAACTAGAGCTCCTGTTATAATTAATGCAGTATTTTCTAAAGTAAAACCAATTCCTGCAGCAGCCCAACCAGAGTATGAATTTAACATTGAAATTACCACAGGCATATCTGCCCCTCCAATAGGGATAATTAATAAAAATCCTATTAAAAATGAAACAGCTATTAATATCCAAAAGAAATTAGAGGACTGGGATGAGCATAACAAGTAAGTTAAAATTATTATTGAGATTAACAATAAAGCATTAAGAAAATGCTGCCCTTTAAAAGTAATTGGTGAACCTGACATTATTCCTTGAAGTTTTAAAAAAGCAATTATTGAACCTGAAAATGTTATGGCACCAACTGCGGCTCCAATTGACATTTCAATTAAGCTTGCAAGTTTAATAGCACCTACTGATCCTAGATTAAATGCCTCCGGATTTAAGAAAGCTGAAATTGCAACAAAAACTGCTGATAGTCCAACTAAACTATGAAATCCTGCAACTAATTCTGGCATAGCTGTCATTGGTATTTTGTAAGCTATGAATGCCCCTATAAGTCCTCCAACCAGTAAAAAAATTAATACATAAATTAGTCCGCTTGAGAAATTTCCAATAGATAAAAAAGTAACAGCGATAGCTATCACCATTCCCAAGATTCCAAAAAAATTACCTTGTCTTGATGTTTCTGGTGATGAAAGACCTCTTAATGCTAAGATAAACAAAACTCCTGAAACTAAATAAAATATTGCTGATAAATTTGCTGACATAATTATTTATCTTTCTTCTTTTTTTTATACATTTGAAGCATCCTTTGGGTCACTAAAAATCCTCCAAATATATTAATCGCAGCAAGAGATATTGCTAAAAAACCAAGAATGTTTGAGATTGTAAAAACATTGTTCGCATTTCCAGCCAAACCTGCAATTATTGCGCCAACAATAATGACTGATGATATCGCATTAGTAACTGACATTAATGGTGTGTGTAAAGATGGGGTTACACTCCAAACCACATAATAACCAATAAAGATTGATAATATAAATATACTTAATCTAAATATAAAAGGGTCTATTTCCATAAATTTATTTAATTAAAGTTTTGTTAATTATTTCATCTTCTAGGTTAATATTAATTTTTTTATTTTCTTTATCATATAAATTAGCCACAAAATTAAATACATTTTTTGAATATAAGTTTGAAGACGAAACAGGAAGCTTATTTAGAATATTTGTTTCTCCCATAATCTTTACCCCATTTTTAACTACAGTTTTATCAACTTCAGTAAATTCTGCATTTCCACCCTGAACTGCTGCTAGATCATAAATAACTGAACCAGGCTGCATATTATCAATCATTGAGCCTTTAATAATTAATGGAGCTTTTTTGCCTGGAATTAAAGCAGTACATATTGCAATATCAATTTTCTTTAAAGTTTCAGCTAAAAGATCTTCTTGTTTTTTTTTAAATTCTTCAGACACTTCTTTTGCATAACCACCTTCTGTCTCAAGATTTTCAGACCCCTCAACAGTTAAAAATTTTCCGCCTAAACTTTCAACTTGTTCTTTCGATGCCATTCTAACATCTGTTGCAAAAACTATTGCACCCATTCTTTTAGCAGTTGCAATAGCTTGAAGACCGGCCACACCCGCACCAACCACCAATACTTTTGCTGCTGGAATAGTACCAGCTGCTGTCATCATCATGGGTATTGCTTTTTCAAAATTTGCAAACGACTCTATTACTGCTTTATAACCAGCAAGGTTAGCTTGAGAAGAAAGTATATCCATTGATTGGGCTCTAGTAATTCTTGGTAACATTTCTAAAGAAAAAACATTAATATTTTTTTTTGACAAATTCTCTACTTTTTCTTTATTAGCATAAGGATTGAATACTCCAATGAGCGTTTGGTTTTCTTTTAAATTCGAAAGATTTTCATCCGATAATAAGCCTAACTGAATAACAATATTAGCTTTACCTAACATTTCAGTTTCATTAGAAGAAATTTCAACACCTAACTCTTTGTAGTCACTATCCTTAAAACCTATATGCTCACCATATTTTTCAACTAAAGTAATTTCAAATCCAAGAGCTATATATTTTTTTGCAATTTCAGGAGTGATTGCAATTCTTTTCTCGATATTTTGATTTTCTAAAATTGAAATTATTCTCATAAGAGAACTCTATAGCAAGAATATTGCCATTAAAACTAAAACACTTATAACAGCGACAGTTCCCCACAACACAAATTTAGTGAAATTATTCCAGGTATTCTTATGGTCTTGATTATCCATAAAAACTACTTCTGTCTTGCTTTAAACTTTGGATTTGTTTTGTTAATTATGTAAACTCTTCCTCTTCTTCTAACTAATTTAGAATTAAGGTCTCTTTTTTTAAGTGATTTTAATGAGCTTTTAATTTTCATAATATTTTTTATAGCCGGCAATGTCCTACTCTTCCGTGTCTTAAGACAAAGTACCATTGGCGCTGAAGGGCTTGACTTCCGAGTTCGGAATGGGATCGGGTATTACCCCTTCGCAATAATCACCGGCGGTAGTGTTATACATAATTAAGAAAGATTGTAAACAATGAAATAGTTTATTTTTTAAGGTTTTTTTTGAAGTTTTGTATATAGTTTTTAAGCTCTATTCTTCCAAAAATTTTGTAAACTTTATTCGAGAGGTTCATGTTTGTTAAAGCAGATGCGTATCTCTCTCCATCTCTTGCAGGTAAAATCTTAATCTTTGAGCCAAATAATTTAGCGACTTCTAAAATCGTATAATTTTTCTTACTTGAAATACTGTAATGACGACATTTATTTTTTTTCCAAGCATCAAAGCAGACCTTAACTGTGTCCTGAATATGGGTAAATCTTCTGGATTGTGTTCCAGGTTTTACAACAGTTAAAGGTTTTTTATTTTTATATGCTTCTTCAAATATCCCTATGACAGTTGCCATTTTACCTTTTGATATTTGACTGGGTCCGTAAACGTTATAAAAATATATTATTTCATATTTCATTTTAAACCATTTTTTTAAATTTTCTAATAATTCTAAATTAATTGATTTTGTAAATGCATAAGGTGATAAATCCTTATCTCTTCCCTTGTTGCCTAGACTAGCTGATGTAGCAGAATATATTAATTTAATCTTATTATTTAAACAAAAATTAAAAATAGCATGAGAGCCTACAGTATTAGAATTTATGCACTCACCCATATTTAAAAAGCTTTGATATATTCTGGAAAATTCACCAAAATGAAAAATTACATTAATTTTTTTTTTTTTTGAATTAAGTATTGTTGAAATATCTTTGGTATTACCTTTTATATAATTTATTTTTTTATCTTTAATATGGTTTCTTTTTGAACCTGAGGAATAGTTATCTATACTTATAATTTTATACTTTGAGTTTTTTAATAAAAAGGAGATGAGGTTTGTACCAACAAAGCCTGCTCCTCCAGTAACAACTATAATATTTTTCATATATTTTATTTTTTATCTAAATATGATTTATACGTTTTTAAAATTTGTGTTTTCAAATTATGATTTGGTTTCCACCCATATTTTTTAGCTAGAGAAATATCGAGAACTTTTCGAGGTGTTCCATTCGGTTTTGATAAGTCATATTTAATGCTAATTTTTTTATTTGGGGCAATGGTATTCAAAAATAATTTTGTAAAATCTTTTATAGAAGAATCTTTTCCACTGCCAATATTAATCATGGGGTGCTTTATTTTCTTATCCATAAAATAAACACACGCTCTAGCCAATTCATCCACATAAAGTATTTCTCTTTTGACTTTTCCATTACCCCACACAACTATATAATTTTTATTTTTTATTTTAGCTTCATGAATTTTTTTAATTAAAGATGGTACAAAATGTGAATTTAATGAATGGTAATTATCATTAGGTCCAAATGTATTTGTTGGCATCAAACATTTGTAGTTTGTTTTATATTGTTCATTATAACTTTGGCACATTTTTATTCCTGCTATTTTAGCAATTGCATAAGCATCATTAGTTTCTTCTAATTTGCCGCTTAATAAATACTCTTCTTTAATTGGCTGTTTGCATTCCTTTGGATAAATACAACTTGAACCTAAGAAAAGTAGGTTTTTTATCTTGCACAGGTAAGCCGAATGAATTAAATTTGACTGGATCATCAAATTTTCATATATGAATTCTGCTTTATATTTGTTATTTGAATAAATACCCCCTACTTTAGCCGCTGCTATAATAATAAAATCTGGTTTTTCTTTTCTTAAAAATTTTAAAACTTTTTGCTGGTTGGTTAATTCTAGTTTGTTTCTTGTAGCTGTAATGATTTTATTGAATTTTTTTTTTTTTAATTCTCTGATAATCGCACTTCCAACCAAACCATTATGTCCAGCAACAAAAATCTTAGAATTATGATTCATGTTTTTCTAAAATCTTTAATTCAGAGTTGACCATATCTCTAACTAATTCTTGAATGCTCGTTTTTGCTGTCCAATTTAATTCTTTTTTTGCTTTTTTAGAATTTCCAAGCAGGGTGTCGACTTCTAATGGCCTGTAATATTCTTCATCACAAGCAACTATACATTTACCATCTAATGTATAGCATTTTGAACTTATTCCCTTACCTTTCCATATGAATTTAATTTTAAGCTCTTTTAAAACTAAATTTACAAATTGTTTTACAGAAAATTGTTTTCCAGTTGCTATAATATAATCATCTGGAGTTTTTTTTTGTAACATTTTCCACATTGCCACAACATAGTCTCTGGCATGACCCCAATCACGTTTCGCTTCTAAATTTCCTAAGTATAGTCTATCCTGCAAATTATTTTTTATCTTACAAAGAGCAATTACAATTTTTCTAGTAACAAATGTTTCGCCTCTTCTTGGGCTTTCATGATTGAATAAAATTCCGTTGCATGCAAAAATATTATATGCTTCTCTATAATTTATCGTTATCCAATGAGCATAAACTTTAGCCACACCATAAGGGCTTCTTGGATAAAATGGTGTACTTTCACTTTGTGGAATTTCTTGAACTTTTCCAAACATTTCAGATGTACCGGCTTGATAAAATTTGGTTATCTTTTCAAAACCATGAAATTTAATTGCCTCTAAAATTCTTAGAGCACCTATAGCATCTGCATTTGCAGTATATTCAGGAACTTCAAAAGATACTGCCACATGAGATTGAGCAGCTAAATTATATACTTCATTTGGTCTAATTTTTTTAATTAATGTTGATACAGATATTGCATCCGTAACATCACCATAATGTAAGAAAAAATTTCTTTTATTATCAAATGGATCCTGATAAATATGATCTATTCTTCCAGTATTGAATGATGAAGATCTTCTTTTAACACCATGAACTAAGTAGCCTTTTTTAATTAAAAACTCTGATAGATAAGATCCATCTTGTCCTGTAACACCAAAAATAAGGGCAATTTTTTTTTTCATGAATAGTTTTTATATTGTTTTTTTTTATATATATAGTCAAAAGATTTTCTCAATGGCATTTTTATTTTAAAAACACTTTTAAAATCATTTTTTAATAGAAAATTATGTATTTCAGAAAATTTATAATTTTTTTTAATCATATTATCATAATGATGTTCAAAATAAATAAAGTTTATAATTTTAATTTTTTCTCCAAGTCCTTTTAGAACCTCTAATTCATAGCCCTCTGTGTCAATTTTTAATATATCTATTTTTATTAGTTTTCTTTTTTTAATAAACTGCGAAAGTTTAATTTGAGAAACATAATTTTTTTTTATATTTAATTTTTTTTTAAAAAAGAAAGATAATATTTTACTTTTTCTTTTAAAATATGAAGATTTTTGATCAATCAAATTAAATGTCGAAGAATTACTATCTGGTAATTCATAAAAAATTTTTGTATCAACTGAATTACCAACACCAAAATTAAATATCTCGATATTAGTCTCTTTGTATATATTTTTTATTCTATCAATATTAGTTTCAAGGGCTTGATAGGTATTTTTGCTCGCTTCAAATGAATAAACATTTTTAATTTTAAAATTTTTTAAAAAACTGGATATAGTTTCCCCCTTATGCGCACCAACATCTATTAAAACATCATATTTAGAATTTGAATTATTTTTAAAAAAGGTAATTATTTTTTTTTGGTAAAAAAAATCAATAATCTTTATAATTAAATTAAATAAATTACCCATTATTTTTCCCTATGATAGATATAGCTTTTATTTAAAAACTTAACTTTTATATAATTATCTGATGTGCATGAATTTAAATCTTTTTCGATGTGACATTTATTAAGGTTTTTGATTTTATCAGCAATTTTAAAGTTTTGCTGATAATCCCAATAAAAAGCATTAACAAGAATATTGTAATTATACGCATGATACTCTTTATTTATTCTTGAAATATTCCTAGATAGAAAAATTACTATTGTTAAAAAAATTATAAAATATATTTTCTTTTTTAATAATTTTGAATCAGTAGAGTATTTACTCAAATAAATAGAAAGTGGAATAAATAATAATAAAGCTATTAAATGATAGCCGCCATATCTTAATGTTGGTAATAAATAGAACCATTCCAACGTTAAAAAAATAATAATTAAATATAATAACCAAAATTTAGTTTTTTTAGATTTATTAGTTTTTTTTGAAAAAAAAGTTAACCAGACCACTAGGCATAAAAAAGATAAACCTAACAAGAAATCAGAAACTTTATTAAAAAAATACATATCTATCCAGTTAGAAACCCAATTAAAATTTTTAATATATATCTCTGGGTTTTCTACGCGAAAGTTCGGATTTGCACCTGCTTTAGCCCATTGTTGATACCAATTATTCATTTGTTCAACTTCACTTATTGGAATAGACCAACTAAAATTATCAAAACAAGTCAGCTTTACCGGATATAATAAGCAACCACTATTAAAAAAATTAACAATTAATAAAGACATAATCATGAACAAACACAAATATGTGATTTTATTTTTAAAGAAAAATATTAAAGAAACTTTATTTTTATTAAAATAGAAAATTAAAGGAATAAGCAACAATACATATAAAACATAAAATGTTTTTAAAGAAACAATAAGTGTTATAAAAATAAAAAGCTTTAAAAATGAGTTTTTATGAACAATTTTTGTTTTATTTGTTAAATAAAGTAATTCAATAATTATAATTATGATTAATATCATTGCAGAACGATCAGTGCCGTGTTCGCCTAGTCGTACAAAAAATACATTTATAAAGGCAAAAGAAAGCAGTGATAAATACAATATATATGAGGACTTCTTTCCCTCAAGATAAGGCAATATTTTATTGTATAAAATAATATTAGCAAAACCCATAAAAAAAACAGGTGATAGATGTAACAAAAAATAATTAGAATAAGGCAAGTTAAATAAGGAAGACAAATAAAAAATTGATGAATGGGTTCTAAATCCATGATTAAAATTTCCTAATCCGATCATATTTGAATATTCGGTTAATAAATGTGTGTAAGGAAAATGATAATATGGGAAATCATCGTGATTTTTTGCTAAAAGAATGAATATAGTTAAAATAAAAAAAACAATTAATAATTTTTTTATATTATTCTTAAGAATATTTTTTTCTTTATTTATTAAAATGTTTATTAAGCCAATTAAAAGAATGATCGAGTTAAATAATTCAGTATGGGGTATAAAAAAACTTGAAATATATGAAAAGAGTATAAGAATAAAAATTCCATAAACCCCCAAATAACCAATATCATTCTCAGAAGAATTGAGAAAAACCTGGTTAAATAGGATTCCATAACCAACTAAGGAAAATGTAATCAGCCAGTAATAAATCAGTAAAATTATAAGTGAGTGCATAATAATTACTAATTATTTCATTATTTTATTTGATAACCAAACAGTGACTTTTGTTAAATAAAAATCATAATTTTTTTTATATTTAATTTCATTCTCTTTGTATATGTCAAAAATAAAATAATGTGCTTGTAATCGTTTTTTCCACCAATTAATGGAAAATTTTTTAATTTTTGACATAACTCCATCATATACTTTTTGATATACTGTAAGATTTAAATTTGTAACCAAAAAATTTTTATAAATCATTTTAGATAAACTTGTAATTATAAAGTCAATTTCTAAAAGTGGATACTTTTGAATTTTTTTATTTTCAAAAATCTTTTGTAAAAAAGTTTTTTTTATACTTATTGAGCTAGTTGGGTGTGTTGTTGGCCAAATATGTTTGTTAAATTTTTTTTTCATTTTAAAATGGCTAAAAATATCATTATTTAATATTTTAGGTTTATCAAAAATTACAGTCACTTCAGAATTATTTAAAAAAAGTTTATTTACTTCTTCAAGTTTATTGTTTTCAAAATAATCATCTGCATCAAGAAAACAAATAATTTCTCCTGAAGAAATAATAAGTGCTTTATTTATAACATCCATCTGATTAACTGGGGAATATTTACTAATTTTTGGTTCACTTCTAATGATAATGTGTTCTCTATATTTTTTTAAGATAGATTCTGTTTTATCTGTTGACTCATTATCAATTAAAATAACTTCATAGTCTTTGTATTTTTGATTGAGGCATGATAATATACATCTCTCTAAATAATTATCCTTATTATAGCTTGAGATAAGTATCGAAATTTTCATTTTAATTATATCAAAATTTAATTATGGCCCATTTCATTTAAAACCATAAAGCTTTGGACGTATTTAGAAAATTTTTGATTTCTAAGGTTAAAATTTAAATTATACATTTTTTGTCTTACATAATCACTATCATCTAATAAATATTTAAATTCTAAAATATTATTATCTATGTTGGCTAGATTTTTAAAAAAGTTACCTTCAAAACTTTGATGGATCTTTATATTTTCATCAAAAGTAATTCTCAGCTTTTTTTTATTATCTATATAATAGTCTCTACTGTATGAGACGGTTAAAACCTGAACTAGATTTAGAGTTGTGATTTTAAATATTGAATTATCAAACTCTTTTGATTTAAGAAAGATATTAAGATCTTCTTGGTTTTTAAATTTGCCTAAACTAATTTTAGTTTTTTGTGTTGCTTGATTAATTTTTTTTTTTTTTCAAAAAAAACTTCAGAATTATTAATATCATCATACCATCTTACTCGGTATTTATCTCTATTAGAAAATCCATTGATATTATCCCACAAACAATTTAGATCTATTGTGTCATAATATATTGAACTAACTCTTCTTTTGTAATAAATTTTTTTAAAAAAACCTTCAATTTTAAGAGTTTCTATTTTCTTATTATCCCCAGGTAAAAATACAAATTTTTTTTCTAATCTTTGTTCCATATTAATAAAGTATTGAATTAATATAGGTATTACTATGTTTTCCTAAAACTATTTGATTATCTATTGTCAATTTTGAATTTTTAGATTGAAGTATTTTTTTAGTTTTCTTATTAAAGTTTTTAATTTTTACAGTTGGATTTTCATATTCATTTTTTTTATTAAATAATGCTAAATCATATTCATTATTTACTGATTCTATATTCTCAAGATATGCAATGGATCCATCTTTAACTGCTACTCCTGTCCTGCTATTTTTCATCACTAAATTTTTAATATCAACATTAGAATTTTCACCAATACTCAAACCTTTATCATAAGATTTATCTATAATTAATTTAATTCCTTTTGTTTTTGCGCCAGAAATATCTAAACAATCATTTCTAATATTTAAACAATTAATTGTATTGAAATTTACTGACCCAAAATCAATATCTATAGCATCGGACTCAATATTTTCTAAAAAAATATTTTTTAATAATGTATTAGAGTTAATCAAGTTTATTGCGTCTTCACTTTTTGAATCTTTTATCAAAATATTTTCTAAAACAGCATTGCTGTTTATAAAGTTTAGTCCTCCATATAAAATGTATTGATTAAGTTTTGGATAACCTAGATTTTCTATATTCGTATGTTTAATTATGACGTTATTATTTTCAAATATTATTGACCCTGATCCATCTGATTTAATATATATTTTGCTATCACTTAATCCTTCAAATTTAATGTTACCTTGAATAAATAATATAGCACCATTATTTAACTGAAGATTAAGATTATTTTTTATTAAAAAATTTTGGTTTTTAGCAATATATGTATTTTTATTTATTTCTAAATTTCTAGAAATTTCAAAGTCGCTTTGTGATATCGCCTCTACACTTGAGTGATTACTAAGAATTTCAAAATCTTTGGCTATATCAAGAATTACATTTTTTGACATAGTTATGTCTTCATTTAAAATGTAAGGTTTATTTTCATCTTTATCTATTATAATTTCTGTGCACCCATTTTTCCAATCAATCATCATATTTCCAGCTAAATAATAAATTTTATTTATTTTATCATTACAATTTCTTGCAATTATTTTTACTGGGAAATTTGAATAATTGTCTTTAAAATTTAATCTGTTGTTTTCTAATGAGATCTTATAATTATTTAAATTTATTGAATTGATTCTATTCTTTATCAATTTGGCTCTCTGATAAAGAATTTGATCATCATATAAATAGGGACCTAGTCCTTTCCATAATATCTTGTCAACTTTCGAAGTTTCTGAGTATATTGCCAGATTAAACTCATTTAATTCATTTTGAATTTCTTTTAAGAATTCATTAATAAATTCTTCATTTGAATATAAGTTTAGATAATGAATATATTTTTCTAAAAATTCAGAATTTAATTCTCCATTTTGTAATTTAAAAAATTTAAAATACCAACTTTTTTCATTACAAATATAAATACAATTAGATTTATTCTCTTGCAGAAAATCTGCTAAAATAAAATTTGAAAAATTTCCAGCACCTAAGTGTGCATCGTAACCAATTGGTTCAAATTTTGATGTCGTTGGGTTAAAATAAAGTCTAACGCTTTTAGACAACGACCCATGATAAGCACCGAGCATATCAATAACAGCAAAATAACTTGCCCATCTATCTATGTCAAAATAATTTGATATGTTTAAATTATCATTGTCTTTAACTTTATTTAATATTGAAAAAGCTACTTTTGAGAGTTCTAACTGTTGTTCTATCCAATATTTACTTGAGTATAATTCATAATTAACATTTGGATAGTATTCACCTATATCTTCATTTAAGCTAAATATTGGACCATTTCTTTTTTTTTGTCTCTCTAATAATTCTTTAGAAAAACTTTCTTCAACAGCATAAACGCCTCTGTTATCATCATTAAAATAAAGGTTTATCGGGAAATATTTAAGATATAGGTTATCAGTCTTTTTTAAAAATTTGTGAAACAAAAATTCATATGCATAATTTTTGGTAATTGGTTTCTGAACGGCAAACTCCTCCATACCCCAAAGTCTATTATTACCAATAAGATCAATTTTATATGAAGATGTTTTATTATTTTGCCAATGAATTGGTCTGACACCTTTTATTCTTATTTTAGCTTTAATTTTTTTTTTATTGTATTGAATCTGCACATCATACATATTGTTATATTTAGACGGTAAAATTCCACCATTTTTATTTTTTAATTGTCTCTGCTTTTCAATTTGTAAAATTGTTTTTTGATTAACTTTAAGATTTAGCTTTTCAAGCTCAGGTTTAATAAACAAATATTTTATTTTAATTTTAACTAAATCAATATATTCATTTTTTTTTAAAATATTAACACCTAAATAACGATCAAGAATTTTTTCGTTTACTTTTGTAATAAAAATTTTAAGACTGTATGTTTTACTTAAACCACTTGAAAAATAATAAATAAAAACTGATATTATTAAAACAAAAGATATAGAGCCTAATCCAAATAAAAATTTACTAAATAAAGATTTTATAAAAAGTAAATATCTATAATTAAAAAAATTTTTTTTTATTAACAAGATTTACCTCATTATTCATAAATTCCTGTTCTTGAATAAACATGAATAGAAATATTTTCTTGTTTTTTTTTTAGATTTTCAGTAATTTCAATAAAACTATTTATATCATTTTTTTTAACATCAAACCAAAAAATATATTGTGAAACTTCTTTTTCAATTCGAAAAGATTTTAACTTTAAATATAATGTTTTAGTTTTTAATGCTGTAATAATTTCTTCAATACCTTTATTTTTATCTGAAATTTCAATCTGCAAAACATTTACAGAGCTATCACTTAAGTTTTTTTGATTTTTTTTATTATCAAAATATTTTTTAATAAATAATATAAAGATTATTAAAAAAGTGCAGATCGTCGAAACTAAAAACTGATTTGCTCCATTTGCAAGCCCTATAGCAATTATAAGAAATAAATAAACTAACTCTTCAGGTTCTTTTATTGCAGCTCTAAATCTAACAATTGAAAGTGCACCTACTAACCCAAGTGATAAAGCCAAAGAAAATTTTATAACTGTAATTACTAATGTTGTAACAATAGCCAAAGGAATAAACGTATCTGAAAAATATTCTCTATCATTAAGTGTTCTGGAAATCTTAATATATGTAAGTTTTACTATAAAAGCTAAAAATGCAGAAACAAGAATTGCAAAAATGAAATTAGAATAGCTTATATCTGGTGCTGAGTTTAATATAAAATTCTCTAGACTTTTTAACTCGCTATTAAATAAACTTTTATTCATAATACTTATATTTAAAAATATTAATAATATAATAATTAGTTAAAGCAATACCAATATACAAAATTATATAAAAGTACTTAATAATTTAATTTAAGTTATGGGAGCTAATTAAGAAACTTCTTGTCTTCAACATTTATTAGGGAACTTGAAATTTTATAATTAGGAAGATTTTAGTTATATCTAATAAAAATCTTCTTACAAATGGTTAGAAGTTTGGGAGATGAGAATAATTAAACAAAAATTTGTCATGTAAACACTATAATTGAAACAATAGTTGAGGTAAAAAAATATTTTTTTGTATATTTAATGCAGATGGTTTCTTTAATTCTTCTCAATTTTATAAAATAATGCTGTTAAATATTCAAACTAACCTAATTTTTTTTTTAAAGAAAAATATAACAATAAATAAACCAAAATATTTAAAATAATAATTATTATTAAATTTTTCGTCAAGAAGTAGTACTTATACGACAGTAAAAATACAATACAATTAAAAGAGTTAATCAGCATTCCTGTAAATGTATTTAAATATTTTTTATTTATAAAATTTAAATCTTTAAATTTAGTATAGATTATTTGATGCAAGTGCCCTTGATCAGCTTGCTCTATTTTTTTTTTCAAAGAAAATCTTCTTAGAATTGAAAATAAATTTTCAAAAGCTGGGTACCATAAAAGTAAACAAATAAAATAAGGAGAAATAGAGTCATTATTTGAATAAAAATCTAATAAAAAATAAGCAGTTAAGAAAGATATCAAATAGGAGCCAGCATCACCTAAATAAATTTTGTTTAAAAAATTAAGCAAAAATACAATACTTAAAAAAATAATCAAATAGTAGACATTAGAATTAATATTAAGACTAAACTGTATTGAGACAGTTACAATTGCTGTCAGAACCAAAACATAATATCCTATAACTAGAGTATTTAATCCATCTAAAAAATTACTTCCATTGATTAATATAAGTATGCAGAAAATAGTAAAGAATATAGAAATAAATTCTATTTCTAAAAAATTATTAAAAAAATCAACTCTTAAATCACTAACAGCTAAATTTTTATTTAATAATAAAAAAATTAGTATTATAAAAAATTGAGAAATAATTCTTAATTTAGGTGAATTAAATTTATTGCTGTCAGAGAGAATTCCAATAATTAAAATTAAAAAACTTAGTATTTTTATTATATAAAGTTGATTATCAAAAAAAAAGAGGCAGTTGATAAAAACGATAATACCCCCACATAATATAATCTTATTCGAGGATTTCTCTTGTGCTAATTGTTTATGTTTAGATGTACTTATTTGATCTAACAAAAAATTTTTCTTACTAAAAAAATAATATAAAAAGAATGATATAAATGTACAAAATATTATTGATAAAAAAAAATTATAAGTTGAAATCATAAATATCGTTTTTTAAAAAAATTAAATGACATTAAAAAAATATAATAAATAGATTTAATAAAATTAAAATTTAAATGAGTGTTATATACATAAAAGGCATCATGAACTCTTTGAAAAACTGAGCTTGAAAGTGAATTATCTAATTTTCTCCATAAAACTAATTTTTGATCAAAGCCCATCATTTTAATATTTTTTTTTGATAATTTTAGCCATAAAACATAATCTTCTTTAGTCTTTATTTTTGGAAATTTTGTATTTTTTAACAGTTTCTTTTTTAACATTACGGTTGATAATCCAATATCGCAAGATTTGATAAGATCTTTATATTCAATATTTTTCTTTGCTTTTATAAATTTAATTATAGTATTTTTTTTATTTATAATTGAGTAAGAGGTAAAACAAAATTCAATATTATTATCGAGCATAAATAATAATTGGTTCTTTAACTTATCTTTTTTCCAAATATCATCACTATCAATGAAGGAAATATATTTACCTTTTGCTTTTAAAATCCCCAAATTTCTTGAAAGTCCAGCACCTATGTTGACATTGTTTATTATAATTTTTTTTCTTTTAATTTTTTTTAATGTTTTTTTTACATATTTTAAATCTGATTTATCAGGATCGTCATATATCAAAATTAATTCAAAATTTTTATAGGACTGTTTAATTATTGAGTTAATAGTTTGATCAATATATATTTTTTTTTTATAATATGGAATTACTATAGAGATGAGAGGTTTCATTCTTATGATTAATTAAATTCTTTTAAAATTTTATCTAATTTTAAATAATGATTAAATAATGAAAATTTTTTGGTAAGTATTAAATTATTTAAAATTAATTTTTTTTTCAAATCTTTATTATCTATAATACTGATAAATCTACCAAAATTTTTTACAAAATCATTAATATCATTTGATTTAAACAGTATGCCATTTATATTATCTTTAATAATTTCCCTGGGTCCTTCCAGGCAATCACTAGAAAAAACAGGAATTTTACAAGCTCCAGCTTCTATTAAAACGAAGCCAGGATCCTCCCATAATGAAGATAAAATAAATCCCTGTGATGAATTAATATATGGAAAAATATTTTTTACATAGCCAATTAAAAAAATATTCTTTTCTAAATTATTTTTTTTTATATATGATAAAATTTTATTTTTATCTTCTCCATGTCCAGCAATTACTAATATAAAATCAGGAAAATTTAAAATCAATTTTTTTACTGCCTTACAAAGCATTATAAAATTTTTTTGTCTAGTTAGTCTTCCAACAGCAATAAAATACTTTGCTTTTTTAAATGGTAAATCCACTTGTTGTTTTTTTTGTAAGTTAATTTTATTAATTTCAATAATTGGATCGTACAAAGTTTTAATTTTTTCTTTATCTATTATTCCAAGACTCTCAATATAGTTTGCTGTTGATTTAGTTGGACAAGTTACCATATAAATTTTTGAGAAAGCTTTTTTCCATAAAAACTTTCTTAACATACCTAATTTTGGTAGTCCCGATATTCTTAAAATGAATCTTGTTTCAAATTTAAAGAATATTAACAAAAATAGAGGAAGAGAGGTAATTAAATGTATTATTAAAAAATCTGGTTTTTGATTACTAATTATTTTTTTTAATGGAAAAAATGAAAGAACAAAAATTAAAATAAAAGATAATCGACTTTGCAACTTACCGTATTTTGGTAAAAAATTTATCAATTTATTGTTAAAGAAATTAATTAACTTTATATCTTTATTTTCTAAATCCTTCCGAAATTTATTGAATTCGCCAAAAAAATTTATTATAGAACAATCATAATTTTTTCCATATTTTTGTAACGCTTTTGCTGAATTTACAACTGCTTTAGGAGTTGCGATAGGAACTAAAAATGGTGACCAATAAAAAATTTTATTTTTTAAATTCAATTTACTCAATCTATGTTAAATTTGGAGCTTTATAATTTTCATTTAATAGTATATCGAATATTTTAAATTAATGTTATTTAGAAATCTATATTATAAAAATAATGACTGATTATGAGTATAAATTAAATAATTTTCTTTATCCGCTAATATCTAAAATTAATAATATTAATATTCTTGAATTTGGGGTTCAAAAAGGTAGATCAACACTCAAATTTTTAGAAATATGTAATAATAATGATGGTCATTTATTTTCTGCAGATATCGACGACTGTTCTAATGTTTCAAAAGATCCTAGATGGACTTTTATAAAATCTAGAGATGATAACTTTGAGTTTATAAAATCAAAAATTCCAAATAAAGTTGATGTTATATTCCTAGACAGTTTGCATGAAGCGTCGCATGTTGAAAACATTATTTATAATTACTTTGATTTACTAAATAAAGATGGATATTTTTTTATAGATGATATTTCACATCTGCCATATCTAAGAAATAAAAATTCAAATAATTTTTATTGTGAGATCAATAATAAGGAAACTTTTAATAAAATTATTGGAATTTACAATAACAATGAAGATCTATTTGATTTAAATTTTTCTTTTATGTCTTCAGGTTTGGCTATAATGAAAAAAAAATCTAATTTATCTATAAAAAGAGGTGATGTAATTATTTCAAGAGATAATTCATTAAAAAATATTATTAGATCGCTATGGAAAAAAATCAAAAAAAATTAATTGTGTTCATGCCATCAATGGACGGTGGTGGTGTTGAAAAAAACCTAGTTATTGTTTCAAATTATTTATCAAAACACATAAAAAATTTAACTTTAATTACCTTTGATGATGGTTTTAATAAAAAATTATCAAAAAAAATTAAAATCATAAATTTTAGAAAAAAATCAAATAGAAAATTTACTAAGTATTTTAAATATTTTATTTGTTTACTCATTTTATCTAGAGAAATAATAAAAAATAGACATACATCGGTAATTTCTTTTCAGGCGAACATTTATACAATTATTCTATCTTCAATTTTAAGATTTGATCTAATTATAAGGTCTAATTCATCGCCTTCTGGTTGGACCAAAAATTATATCAAAAACTTTTTATTTAAAGTTTTTTTTCGTCTTCCTAAATTTATAATTGTTAATAGTTTTGATTTTAAAAGAGAAATTGATAATAAATTTTCAATAAAATCTGTTTTAATTTATAATCCATTAAACAAAAATGAAATTTTATTAAAAAGTAAAGAAAAAACAAATCTCAAATTATTCAGGAGGAGAGAATCTTTAAAACTTATAAATATTTCAAGATTTACTGATCAAAAAGATCATCTAACACTTTTAAAAGCCTTTAAAGAAATTCATGATATTATTGAGGTTGAGCTTTTGATAATAGGATATGGAACCAATAAAAACCTAATACAAAATTTTGTTGAAAAAAATAATTTACAAAATAAAATAAAGATTTTAAAGTTTCAAAAAAATCCATATAAATTTATCAAAAGAAGTGATGTATTTATATTAACTTCAAAATATGAAGGACTGCCTAATGTTTTATTGGAAGCGCTAACATTAAAAAAATTTATAATTTCATCGAATTGTCCAACAGGACCAAAAGAAATATTGGAAAATGGAAAATATGGTTTTTTATTTAAAACAAAGAATTACAAAGAATTATCAAAATTAATTTTAAAGTATGCAAAAAATAAAAGCAAATTCGACAATAAAATAGAATCAGGTTATAAAAGCTTAAGTAGATTTGATTTAGACATTAATGGAAAAAAATATCTAAGTAAAATTCAACAAATAATATAAATGTATAATTTTAAAAAAACATTCCAAAAAATTTAAATTTAATTAAAAGCATTATTAACTAAAGATAAATTTTAAATAATTAATTTTTTTGTTTATGAATTTTGTATTTTTTATAAGATTCTATTGTATTTTTTATTGCAGTATCTAAATTTGTAAATTTCATTTTTTTAATAAGTTTCATAAGTTTTATATTTGAGCCATGTGTCTTATAGACGTCAGCTGGGTGCAAAGGAACATTTACTATATTAATTTTTTTTAGATAATTTTCAGATATTTTTATAAAATTTTTTAAAAAAATAGGTCGTGATGAGCAAATATTCAAAATTTCATATTTATTTTTTACATTTAAACTTATTAATTTTCTTAAGATAATTACTACATCTTTGATATAAGTAAAGTCTCTATAATGATTGCCAGAATTATTTAAATAAAGTTTTTCATTTTTAAATACACTTAAGATCATTTTAAAAAAGAACATATCTGGCCTTCCAAGTTCACCAAAAACTGTAAAAAATCTTAGTCCAATAAATTTAGTTTTATATTTTTTTGAATAAATTTTTGCAACTTCTTCATTATTTTTCTTGCTTAAAGCGTACATATTAATTGGTTCTAAATTCAAATTTTCTTTTAAAGGGAACACCTTTGAGTCACCATAGACAGAACTAGAAGAAGCAAATAAAAATTTTTTAGGAGGATTGTGCTTTAGGCTGTCAATTATATTAAAAAAACCATTAATATTAGAATCTACATACTTGTCGGGTCTTATAATTGAATATCTAACACCAACTTCAGCTGCAAGATGCACCACTATATCAAAATAATTTTTTTTAAATAATACTTCAATTTTTTTTTTATTTTTTATGTCAATTTTTATTAGTTTAAAATTTTTATATTTTTTGAGGAGTTTAATTCGTAAATCTTTAATTTCTTTACCTGAATATCTGCTAAAATTATCTATTCCAATTATTGTAATATTTCTGTTTTTTAGATAATCAATTGCTAAAGAGTGTCCAATAAATCCTGCAATACCTGTGATTAAAATTTTCATATTAAATATTTTTCCACTTTTTTTTAATTAATGAAAATTCTTCTATTGCTTTTTTGTAATTATATAAAAAAGATGAGTCTAAATTTTGGATTTTATATTCTTGAGTTTTTTTTTTTATATACTCTAAATTACTCTTGTCTGGTCCACAAAATATAAAACCAATTTTTTCATTTTTTCTTTCTGTTCTTGGAAATTTTCTAGAAAAAAAAAATTACCTAAAGACATCAAACCTTTGATATTTTTATTTTTACAATTTACGTAATTCATTAAAATTTAACTAATTCAATTTTTTTAAGTTGAAGATGTATTTTATAAAAAAGGTTAATAAAACTATTAATTTATTTTGACCATTATCTAGTCTTATTTTTGTACATTCACACATATGGTCAAAAAAATTTATTTTACTTGAAAAGCCTCCTCTTGAGAAAACGCCAAAAACCTCATTTTTTTTAGTACCCACTCCCCGTAACTTATGTTTTACTATCATCCTATAGAAATAATCATAGTCTGCTGAGTATTTATATTTTAAATTATAATTACCTACAATCTTAGCTGCTTCTCTCTTAATATAGAAACCTGAGGAGTGACTAGAATAAAATCCCCAAGTATAAAAAATTTTCCATGGTTTATAGCCATGTAGTATACCCCAGTGTTTTTTTACAGATCCAAAAAAAAAATCTTTATTTGGATTTTTATTTATATAATTTACCAATATATTCATTGCATCTGGTAACAAATAATCATCTGAATTTAAAAAACCTATATAATCACCTGAAAAAACTCTTAGACCTTTATTAAAAGCATCATAAATACCATTATCATTTTCTGATACCCACTTTTTGACTGTAGTAGAATTATTTTTTATTATAGATACAGTTTTGTCTTCAGAGCCTCCATCAATAATAATATACTCTATATTTTTATATATTTGATTTTTAACACTATCTATAGTTCTTTGTATAGTTTTTTGTGAATTTAATGAAACAGTAACAATTGAAATTAAAGGTGATTTTATTTGGGACATGTATAATTATATATAAATTATTTTCATCATAACATAAAATATTAAATCATTGTAAAATAAAATGTTAAAATGTATTTTTCTAGATAGAGATGGTGTCATTAATTTAGATACTAATTATACTTATAAATTTTCAGATATTATTTGGAATAAGCATATTTTTAAAATTATTAAATTTCTTAAAAAGAATAAGATTAAAATTTGTGTCGTTACAAATCAAAGTGGAATTGCAAGAGGATATTTTACCGAGAAAGATGTCAAGACACTTCATAAAAAAATGAATCGTTATATTTTTAATAAAATTGGTTATAAAATAGATCAATTTAAATATTGTCCTTTTCTTACAAATGCAAAAATTAAAAAATACAAAAAAAATTCAGATGATAGGAAACCCAATCCTGGAATGATAAATTCATATATGAAAAAAAAAAAATTAAAAAAAAAAACTGTATAATGATTGGTGATAAAAGATCAGATTACCTATGTGGAAAAAGAGCAGGAATAAAAAGTTTCCAAATTAAAAATAAAAATTTTTTAAATTTAATAAAGAAAGAAATAAATAATTCTTAAAGTGAATTTTTTTTAAAATTAAAATTTTTAATATATTTTGCTCTAATATTTTGCGAAATCATATGCATTAAACTTTGAAAGACATCTTCACAAATTCCATAGTTTTTTATTTCTAAGTTTAAATTGAAAATTATTTCATTTTTTTTATTTTTATAACTATTTTTAAATCCATAAAATTTAACAACTTTAATATTTTTTTTGTTGGCTAAATTTTCAATATTTTTGATATTTTTAGAATTTCCAGAACAACTAAAAACTAACAATAGATCATCTTTTTTTACGTAATTTTCAAATTGATATGAAAAAATTTTTTCAAAACTAATATCATTTGAAATAGCTGTTATTAACTCTATTGAATTTGATAATGAAATTATTTTAGGTAGTAATTTTTTTGTACTAGAAAATTTAATACCTTTATTAAAATCACAAAGAAAATGATTTGATATTGAGGCAGATCCACCATTACCACAGACAAAAATATTATTTTTACTTTTTATTTTTTTAAAAACTAATTCTGTAATATTTTCTATTTTATTTATATCTAATCTAGAATAACATTGACTTAAATTTTCTATATAATTTTTGAAAAAAATTTTTTTATTCATATTCATTTAAGTTTAAACATTAAAATAAACCTTTAAAGATATATTTAATGTTTTCTATAATTAAAACTTACAAGTTTCTGTTTTTTTATTTCAAAAACCTTATCACATATATCTAAATTTTTTTTATTATGAGAAATAACAATTATTATTTTCTCTTTTTTAAGAAGTTTAATACTATTAATTATATCATTAGCATTTTTCTGATCCAAAGAACTTGTAATCTCATCAAAAATATATATTTCAGGGTCGATAAATATAGCTCTTGCAATTCCTACTCTTTGCATTTGTCCTCCAGAAATTTTTGATCCTCTTTCTCCTAAAATTAGATCTTCTTTATAGTTATTTTTATTTGAAGTCTTTAAAAGATTTAATAAGTTTACTTTTTTTAAAGCATATATAAATTTTTTCATATTTTTTTCATTTTTTTCACTAAAAAATGTAACGTTATTCCAAATAGTATCATCAAAAATTTGAGTGTCTTGAGGAACATAACCAATTAAAGGAATTTGAATATCATTTTTTTTTTCATTGAATAAAATTTTACCACTTGAAACTGGTGTTAAGCCACAAATTACATTCATAAGAGAACTTTTTCCCGATCCACTTTCTCCAATCAACCCGATAATTTTGTTTTTTTCAAACTCTATTGAAATATTTTTAAGTACAGGCCTCTGACTATTATATTTTATTGTAATATTTTTAAGTTTAATCTTTGAAATTTTTACATTAACCTTTTTTTTTAATAAAATATTCGTTTTAGTTTTTTTGAATTCATTAAATAATAAAATTAATGGTGGGCTATAAGTTTTAATCTTTTGAAAAGATGACATTATTCTAGTAGATGCTGGTATAAGCCTTATTCCTATAGCCGCATAAACAACCAAAAATAATAATATCTCTTCATTGGAGCTATTTTGCAGAAGTGACATGAACAATATAACAAAACAAATTGTTAGGATGCTACAAACTTCAATCAGTAATTTGGGTATTTGTAATATTAGTCCAGTTTTGTATTCAGCGTTGACACTATTAAAATAAGGCTTATTTAAAAAATTTAATATTTTTTTTTCTAAATTAAATATCTTTATTATTTTCATCAAGCCGAAAGAGCTAATATAATTTTTATTAATAATTCTCTGAAGATCCTGTTGAAGTTTTGTTAAATTAAATATTTTTTCCTTACTACTTTTGTAAACAATTAAAAAAAAGACTAGAAAAAATGTAAATGCTAAAATCGTTGGAATAAAATTTAAAAATAGAAGATATGAAATCATTGTTAATGATAAAATTATTTCTACAAACAATGTTAGGTAACTAAGAAGACATAAGCTAATTGCACCAGTTGAATTGATATTTCTTATTAAGGTTCCTGTATCATTGTCTAAAAAAAAACTATATTTTTGTCGCAAATAATTGCTGTATAATTCATTAGTAACTCTGAATTGAATATCTCTCACATATTTACCTTGATAAGCATAAAAAAAGTATATGAAGAGATTTTTAAAAATATATATTATTCCTACTAATATTGTAATTAATATTAAAGGATTGGAAATATTTATGTTTGCTAAATAATTATTTGGATTTATGCCAAAAAAAAATTTATTTTCGTTATTTATAAAAATTGAAACCAGGGGTATTAATATTCCAATACTTATTACTTCCAATAAAGTATTCAACAAAATTAAAAAAGATACATAAGGAATTTTTAGCTTTTCTTTTTTATTCAATAATGTAAATAAAAATTTTATTGTTTTCATATGTAAAGATTTAACAAATTAATTGAATAATATAATTTACTTTTAATTTATTAATAATTCCTTATTATTTTTTAAAAAATGAGCGCCTATATCAATATATTCTAAATTCCCATAAGATAAACCACATAATATCTTTTTAGCTTTACGTTGTAAAAAAATAGACTCTTCATCAGGCTTATAATTTTTAGAACCAAATTTTAATTCTGACTCTATTGCAATCTCTTTAATCTCTTCACTTGTATTATCAATTATTTCAAGATGATTCTCCTTAAAGTCACTATCTTTTTGAAACTTAAATATATTTAATTTTTCATATTCTGAAAATGATATCTGTCTGTTAAGTTTTTTTGAAAAAATTTTTTTAAATATGATTAACGGTGATGTGGAATCATTTCTATTTTTAATTTCTCTTTTGTGTGTAATGTTTACCAAGGATATAGGTTTTCTAAACAAAGATGGAACAGAATTAAAACCACCACTATCAAATATGCCAAAGCTGCATGCATGGCAAAAAAATATATCCAAAAAGTCGCTAGATATTTTTGAAAATGGATAATCAAAAATTAATTTATTCTTATCATCTGAAATTTTATTTATTAGAAATTTGCCCATTCTTACAGTTAAATAGGATAATTTAGTCATTTCATTCATTGCATCTATATAAGTGTTAATATTACTATTTCTCCAATACATATTCTCTTTTTGAGTTCTATGTTGATTTTCCCTATAAAATGAGTCCCTTGCATAAAATAATATAATTTTTTTTTGGTTTACATTTTTAAAAAATAAATCTAATTTTTTTTGAAAATTTTTAACCTCATTATTTGAAAAAATAATTCTTGGTTTTGTTCTATTTAATACAAAATTATTATCATAATAATTCCACATTTCTAAATTTTTAAAATTTTCCTTAGTATGATATTCCCAATCTTTATTTATATAATTATGTGGATGTCTATATGGTATAATAAATTTCTTTATATTTTTTTTTTTTAAAAATTTTAAAAAATCTAAAAAAAAACGAGAAGGCAAAATATACAATTGCTCATTCCATTTTTTTAATAAAAATTTATTTGCAATAGTTTTATTTCTTATCCAAAAATCAAGCTTATTTTTTTTATATATTTTTAATTCTTCTTCACATAAAAAAATTTCTATTGATTTACTATAATGACCAATATTTTTTGTTTCTATTTCTTGAAATCTTATTTTTATTAAAGGATAAATAATTTTGAGAATGAATAATAAAATAAAGTAAATTATCGGTTTAAAAAATTGTTTGTAAACTTTATAAATAATCATCCCTCTATAAAATTTATAAATTTATTTTCTTTTTTAAGTCTTTTTTTTATTTTTTTTGATTCAGATATATTTTGGACAGCAATATAAACTTTGGAATTTCTTGGCGCATCACTTACACTATAAATTTTTCTATTATAATAATATTCTCCAACTTTAGATGAATCTTCATCTACAAAAAATCTTATCTTATTTTTTAATTTGGCATATAAATAAAATGTCGAAGTTCCAACTCCAAACAGTCCAATATTTTTATTTTTTTCTTCATTAATTTTTTTATAAACTCGATCTAGCCAAAGTAAGTTAAATATATCTTTTTTGCTTATTTCGCTGAACGAAATATTAACTTTTTTTTTTTATTCTTATAGGCAATAACAAATAGCTCAGCTTTATTAAAATTATTGAAAAATTTTTCAACTTTGAATCCTGATAATATTAGAAGATTTTCTAATGATTTTTTTGTAAAATGAGAACAATGATCAAGCACCGTGAGATCATTATGAACAGTTTTTATATTTGGTAATCTGATTATTAATCTGCCATTATCATTTAAAATTGAATTAACGTGATTGAGAACTTTTCTTGGTTCAATTAAGTGTTCTACAACGTGATTAAGACTTATTAGATCAAATTTTTTATTTATTTTTTCAACATTACCAGTATAAAATTTTTTAACTTTATATTGATCAACAATTTTCTTATTTAAATTTGTTAAATCATGGGCATATAATTCCCAATTTTTTTTTTGCTCACTAAATGATTTTATAAAATGTCCAGCCCCACAACCTATATCTAAAAGTTTACCATTCTTATTTAATTTAAGGTATTTATCTAACAACTTTACAATTAAAAAATTTCTATCAAATACTTTGTTTTTTTTAACAGTAATGTGCTTCCCAATAAAAATATATTTTTTTTCGTATAAATTACTCATATTATTATGCCAAGCATCATCAATTCTTTTTTGTAAATGTCCGCAACTTTTGCAATACATTAGTTTAAGAGGAGCTAATTTAATTGCCATAGGTGCAACACAAGTTTTTATTTTAAAAACAAAATTTTTGAGGGTATTTTTGCAAATTAAACAGTTATGCATATAAATCTTATATTATTTAATTCCTAACAAATAAAATATCTTGATGTTTGTTTTGAATTTTCCATAGAGGCTTGAAGTTATTTTTTTTTAAAAATTTTAATACATCAATCCATTGACTTCCATTTTTATAGATATCTCCCTTACTTACCTCAATTAAAATTGATTTACAATATTTTAGGTTATTTGCGGATCCCTCTAAAACATTTAATTCAGCTCCTTGAACATCAACTACCCAATGATTATACTTTTTAATATCAATTTTATTTATCTTGATAAAAGTATCTAAAGTTAACGTTTTTAGCTTTATACTATTAATCATTTTTAAATTTTTTTTTTCCAAATGCTTTTTTTGCCAGTGCTTAACTTTCCAAATTTAAAAATTGAAGACGAAGCACCGTCATTGTTTGAAATATTAAAATTAACAAGTATATTATCTTTATTGTTCAAAAGTTGACAATATGGTTTTTGAAAAATATATTTTTTTAAATTAATTTTTAAATCCAAAAATATTTTTGGATTGGCCTCAACCCATATTACTTTTTTGCCAAAATATTCATAAACACCCGCTTCTGAACCTCTATGAGCTCCTAAATGTAAAATCCCAGAACATTTGACCATTTTTTGCAAAAGTTCGATTCTTGGTGCTGTTTGATTGTAATCTTTTTGTATATATATTTTTTCTACTTTTAAATTTTTTTTAAAAAGTAATAATTTAATATTTTTTTTAATATCAAGCATATAAAAATAAGTTTATTTTACAAAACCACCTAAAAATGCCGGCATAAAATTTTTATAGTACCAATAAAAAGATGCGATTAAAAAATTTTTATGATTTTTACCATTATTAATAAAGTACTTTTTTTGCTTCTTATTCATATTAAGCAATAATACAAATTGTGAAACGTTTGTATATGAGTAAAAAAAACCATCTGCCAAAGACAATATTAATGACTCTATTAAAATTTCTTTACCCATTTTATATCTGTGTAAATTTCTAGGATAAAAGCGCATTAGATCTCTATCAGATCTTAAAGATGGATAAACAACTACTTTATTGCCAAATTCAGATTGAAATTTTTTATAGTATCTCTTTTCTATCGTTGATAAAAAAATTTTATCATAATTTTCATTTTTTAAAATTTCATGAACTTTATTTATCGCCTGATTAATTGATGGAGGAAAATGATGATTGGAAATTCTGAGAAACTCACCTCCTCTGAGAAATACACCTAAAACTTTTTTATGTTTGAGTTTTTTATTTATGAATTTATTTGCTTCTTTTAAATAATATTCTCTAATTTTTATGTGTTTTTTAAATGTATTGATTACTTCAGATTTTTTGAAAATGTTATCTCTGTAAAAATTTTTATGAAAAATGTTATCAGTAAACATAACATTTTCACTTTTATAAACCTGTTCTAGGCTATAATTATTAACTTTTTCAAAATAATATTCCCACGCATTTTTAGTTTTAAAAATTTTTTCTTTCTCATTATAAAAAGTCAAAAAATTTTCCATATCAACTACTGGAATTAAATTAAATTTTTTAGCTATAATTAAATGATTTAGAACAAATGATAAATTTGAAAATAGCCCTGCTCCTGGTGTTCTTTTAATAACATAAAAATATTTTTTTTTATTTTTTTTTCCAAATTTTGTGATATTTAATCTTAATCCTTTTGTGATTAGATAATTATCAATAAATTTATTTTTAATAAATAGTGGTTTTGTTCTATAAAAAATTATGTCTTTTATGATTTCTTTAAATTGTTTAACTATTTTCATGTAAAATAATTTTTAGTTAAATTAATTTTTTGTAAAGCTCAATATACATTTCTGCAACTTTATCAGAAGAAAATTTTTCGTTGGTTCTATTTATGCAATTTTTAAATAAAAAATCTGAATTTTTTTTGTCTAAACACCAATTTATGCCATTAATGAAATCACTAATCGAATTTTCTTTTGATATATATCCAGTTTTTAAATGATCTATAATATCTACAACACCTGTTTTATCAAAACACACAGTTGGAATGCCACAAGACATTGCTTCTAGGGCTAATTGACCAAATGACTCCAATGAACTTGGTACAAGTAATAAATCTGATGCTGAGTATAACAATTTTAAATCATATGAATTTGGGGCTATATTTTTGAAATATTTAAAATTTATTTCAAAATTCTTTGCTTCATTTAAAAAATTTTTATCATCACCAAAAAATATAAAAGTTGTGTCTGACAATAACTTATTTTTATTTGCTTCTTTTAAAATTGTTTTAATACTTTCAAATCCTTTCCATTTTCTAGATACAAAATCGTCACCACCAAAAAGAATTACTTTTTCTGTCTTGATTTCAAGAATATTTCTACTGACTTTTTTATCAATTGGCCTCCAAAAATTAGTATCAATGGGTAATGGTATTAATTGATTGTAATTATTTTTATATAGAAAACTTTTACTTAAATTATTTTTTTGCCAATTACTTGTTGCTACAAAATTAATATTATTATTTAAAAATTTTTTTTTTAACTTCCAAGCAAGATAATTAAAATCAATAAAATAATAATTCTTTTTATTATAACCGTAAATATAATCGTCTGAGTGTGTGTAATGCTCACTGGCACAGTATGGCCACATATCATGTAGTGTCCAAACTATAGGTATCTTAATCTTTGAAAGCTGTTTTATTGAAATCATTTCATTACCAATCCAGTGTAAATGTAAAATATCAGGATTATTTTTTTTTATCTTATCTAAAATGTTTGAAGGTATTAAGTTATAAGACTGACTAAAGTCAGTTTTTAGAGAAGAAAATTTATTTAATTTTCTCTGAAATGAGATTTTTAATAAATTTAAAATTTCTTCAAATGTTGAATTTGGTCCAATTACTTTGGGATTATTTGAATTTTTTTTAGATACAATAATCTGACTATCAATATTTTTTGCTAAAAGAGCATTGTGAATCCTTTGTACTGCAATTGCTGCACCTCCTTGACTTTCATAATAGTTTAAATGTAAAATTTTCATTTTTTCATTACAGTAAAAATATCAAATAATTTAGCTTCTATTAAAAATAATTATTTTTTTATTGAATATTGGGTTGTTATATTGATATTTATAAAATATACAATTTTTTGATGATGGATTGCAATAAAATATTAATTTGTACTCCAATTTACAAAAGAAGACTTGATGATTTTGAATTTAAAAATTTAAAAATTTCTGAATATACAAACCCAAATATTAAAAAAATTTTTTTTGCTCCCTATAACCTTAATTTAGATTTTTATATTAGGAATTTTAAAACACATAAAATTATTAAATTTGATAACTGCTATTTTAAAAGTACAGATTCTTATAGTAAATTATTATTATCAGAAAAGTTTTATAAAAAATTCATTAGATATACCCATATAATAATTCACCAACCAGACTCAATCATTGTAAAAAATCTTAAAAATCTTAGTATTAATAATTTTGATTATATTGGTGCTCCTAGCAAATATAAACTTCCAAAGTTTAATACTTTTTTTGAAAATAAAAATTTTTTATATGAAAATAAAAAGTTAAATTTTTTTAACAAGTGCGTTAGTAAATTTAAAAGAAAAATAAATTATAATGTCAAACTTTTAGATAAAAATTTAAATTTCTTGAATATCTATAATCATATAAAAAAATACCTACGTTTTTTTTTAATAAATAAAACATATCATGACATTGGATTAAATGGTGGTTTATCAATAAGAAATGTAAGAAAATTTATTTTAATTTTAAATGGTATACCCAATATTAACCAAATAAAAGCACCAGAAGATCATATATTTAGTTATTTTTCAAATATAGGAAAATTAAAAATTCCTACTTATAAAAATTTAATGAAAATATTTTCAGAAAAAAAAAAATGAATGTTTATGGTTATCATCAATTAGATGTGTATGATAATGATTATCTTAAAGAAATTCATAAAAATTTTTATTTCATAAATTGCAGTATTAATTAATGCCACTTAAGAAAAAAATATTAATTATTGGTAAAAATGGTTTTTTTGGAAGAAGCCTTGAAAAAAGTTTAAAGTTTCACAAGCTTAAATTAATTGGAAGAAAGGATGAATTAGAAAAAATAAATCTTAAAAAGTTTGATGTAATTATAAATTGTGCTGCAGATATCTATAATGAAAAAAAAATGTTTTACAGCAACACCTTACTTGTTTACAGACTTTTAGAAAATTATTTAAATCAAAAATCAAAAGCAAAAATTATTCACTTTGGTAGCTCAGGTGAATATGGTAATTCCAAATTATCTCCATCAGAAAATCAAGTAATTAATCCATGCTCAATTTATACGGGGACAAAAGCTGCAGCAACTATGCTTTTACAATCTTTTTCAAAAGAATTTAAAATTAAATCAGTAATATTGAGAACATTTACTGTTTATGGACCGTATGAAAATCAATCCAGACTTTTACCCTTTATATTCAGACATCTACTTTTAAAAAATAAACTTACTATATTTAAAGGTCATCAAGATTATTTGTATATAGATGATTTGTGTAAAATTATTGATCAATTAGTCACCAAATGGAGTGTGAAAGGATATGGTGAAATAATTAATATTAGTTCAGGAAAAAAATATGAAAATAAGGAAGTTTTAAAAATTTGCGAAAAGATCACTAAAATTAAATCTAAAGCCAAAGTTTTAAAAAGCTATAGCCAAAGTAATCACAACAAGTACTATAATTATCAACAAAAAGCTCTTAATACAAAAAAAATGAACAATCTAAAATTTAAAAGTAAAACTGATATTAAGAGTGGAATTGTAAAATATTGGAATGAAATTCATAAAAATAAAGATTTAAAAGAGCACACTATGAATTTTACCAAAAAATTTTTTAATAAATGGTAATTGTAAATACTATTGATTGAAAAAAAATATGAATTTTATTTTTGAAAAAAAATTTATCAATCTATTTATAAAGGCTTTAATTTGTTGTGCGGCTGTTTTTTTATTAGTTATAAGTTCCTACAATCATGAGTTATGGAGGGATGAAGGGCACTATATTCAAATTGCAAAAGAACTTTCTTTTTATCAATTGGTAACTCACTCAAGAGTGGAGGGACTGATTCCAACGCATCCCATTATATTAAAGTTATTATTTTCTTTATTTGAAAATAAAATATACGCCTTAAAATTTTTTAATATAACCCTGTATTCTATAACTTTTTATATTTTGCTAAAATCAAAGACACCTTTTTATATTATAATACTTTTTATGCTGTCTTATCCTATTTTCTATTATGGAATAGTTAATAGGTATTATATAATGTTATTTCCACCTATTGCTTATTTAATCTTATTTGATGGTAAAAATAATCTCTTAAAACAATTTGCATTCTTTGTTTTATCGATATGTGGAATTTTTGGTTTGTTTTTTTTATTTAGCTATCTTATTGCAAATTTAAAAGAAACAATAAAAGATTTGCTTAGAAATAAAATAATCTACTTTTTAATTTTTGGGGTTTGTTGTTTTTCCTTTTTTTACTACACATTTCCTTATGACGGCAGAAATTGGAATAATATTCAGTTAAACCATTCATATTTCATCTTTAAAACTTGGTATAAATTTTTATTTGCTCAGGCTTATATACATAATATTTTTAAAGATTTTAATATTGCAACAAGCATTTCAATCCCGTTTTATCTATCAAGTTTTTTAGCTATAATATCAACAACAATATTATACTTAAGTATCCTAACTTTATATTTAAAAAAAGAATTTTCATTATTAATTATTTTATTAAGTACTTTAATTATTTATCTGCTGTTTTTTTCTATTACGAGTCATCATTCAATTAGACATTATTTTATTTTTTCAATAATTCTATATTTAATAAATATCAAATCTTTATTTATAAATAAAAATAATTTTAATTTTTCTGAGATAAAAATTTTCAATATTTTTAATATTTTTAAATATTTTTTATTATTTATAATGCTAATTTTTATTATTGGATCTGGATTTAAATTTTTTGATAAAATAACAAAAATTGATGTCTCAAGTTTTTACATAATTTTGATATATATTTTTTTAGTTTTAACAGTGCAGAATTTATATTTTAAAAAAAAATATTTTTTAATAATGTCTTTAACAACTATTTTTTTTATTTATTTATTTCTTTTTTCTACAAGAATAAATCAAACATATGGTAACTTTTTTATTTTTATGAATATTTTATTTCTAGTTAATGTTTATTCTTTTTTTATCAATAAGGAAAAAAATAACTTTTTTAAACTCAAAATACTTGAAAGATATAATATTCAAAAATATATGATTACTTTTGTTTTGTTGGTTTCAACTATAGGTACATTTTCTTACGCTATTAAAGAGACAAAGAATATTTATAGTAATTCAAAAAATCTAGCAAATTATATAAATGAAAATAAAATTGAATGTGGGGAGATCAACTCTTACTATGCATGGGAAATTGGAGCTTGGCTTCCATATATTCATGAAAAAAACTGTAGGGTCTCTCAAGTAATAACAAAGAAAACATCAGGATTTTGGGATCTAAATTTCTGGACATATTTAAACTCAAAATACTTAGAATACCAAAAAGAATTTTTTTTAGATCTAAAAAAATATGACTTTACAAAAAAAAAATATACTGTTTTTATTTGTTCGGACAAAAACTGTAAAAATGAGGAAAAAATAATTAAAAAAACTTTAAATGATTTAAAAATTAATCATTCAATTAACTTATTTGATAAAAAAACACTAGGCAAAAATGGTGAAAAATTATTACTTCTAAATATATTGGGTAAATCTTAATTCTAAATTTTTTTACTTAAAATTTTTTTTGCTGTTTTTAAACCAATTTCTATAGCCTGGTCAGTATTTATGTACTTATACTCTGCAAGTCTACCTGCAAAATAAATACCTTTTTTTTCTAATATTTTTGATTTTTCCTGATAAGTTTTTAATATCTTTTTATCTTGGATGGTTGAAATAGGATAATAAGGATCTCCTGTTGACATTGGGTATTCATAAGACAAGGTTGTGAAATTTGACTTTTGATTAGTCACATATTTATATTCCACACTTCTCGTGTGATTAAAGTTATTAGGATAATTTATTTGTAGGCAGTGTTGTTTATATTTTTGTTTAAATGTTTTAAATTTAAATTTGAGTGACCTCCATCCTAGTTTTCCAAATCTATAATCATAAAATGCATCAATGGGTCCTGTGTAGATAATAAAATTAAATTTTTTCAAGTCTTTCTCTGAAAATTTATATTTCTTTTTTAATTTTATATTTATATTTTTTTTTGAAATCATCTTTTTAAACATTTCTGTAAAACCATATTTTGGCATTAACTTAAATTTAGATAAAATATAATCTTTATTTTTATTGAATTTCAATGGTATTCTTTTAGCAACAGATTCATTGATTAATCTTGGATTAATACCCCATTGTTTAATTGTGTAATTTTTATAAAATTTTTTATAAAGTTTTATTCCTATTGTTGAAGTAAGGTGGGTTTCAAAATTTTTTTTATTTTTATTTTTTAAAGATATCTTATTAATAAAACTTTTAGCCTGTGAAGAATTAAAATTTTTATTAAAAAATTTATTTATAGTATTTAAATTGATAGGGAAATCATAATACTCCTTGTCCACAAAAGCATTAACTATATATTTTCCTGGTATCCATTTAGTAAATTTGTTGAGGTAGTTAATTATTCTTTTTTTATTTGTTCTAAAATAATGAGGACCATACTTATGAACTAGAATTCCAAATTTATCCTTATAATCATAACAGTTTCCTGCTATATGGTTTCTTGAGTCAATTATTTCTATATTAAATTTTTTGTTTGATAGAATTTCAGCAATAGTACATCCTACAGGACCAGCTCCAACTATTAAAACTTTTTTATTTTTTATTATTTTTGACAAATTTTTTTATATAATCTTCAATTTTAATTTTTGGTTTATATCCTAATATTTTATAAGCATCATTGCTTATTTTTAAAGAACTAAACCTCTCACCTTTTCTGAATGGTATAATGTTTATTTTATGATTAAAAAGTTTTGCTATTTCAATTATTTGATATTTTTTTCCTGTTCCTAAGAGATATTCTTTATTTAGATCTTTTTTCCAAGCTAAATAAGTTCCTCTTATAATGTCTTTGATATGTGTAAAATCTCTAGATTGAGTTCCTGGTGCGACTACGGTTAAAGGTTGATTCTTTAAATATTGACCTTCAAAAATTCCAATTACCGCAGCTAATTTTCCAAAATGACTATGTCCTGGGCCATAAACATTAAAAAAATAAACTATTTCATAATCTAGTTTATACCATTTATTAAAATTTTTTATTAATTCAATATTTTTACTCTTAGTCCAGCTATATGGAGAAAGGTTTTCATCTCTTCCATTGTTTCCAAATTTACTAGATGACGCTGAATAAATAATCTTTATATTTCTTTCTTTACAAAATTTTAGTACCTTGAAAGTTCCAAGTGTATTACTAACAAAGCATTCATTATAATGCTTAAAACTTTTAACAATTCTTGAAAATTCACCAAAATGAAAAACAGCAGTTATATTTTTAAATATTTCTAATTTACTTTCTATTTGTAGCGTATTAGCAATTATTATTTTAATTTTATTTTTTTTTGATTTAAGATTTATTCTAGATAAATTTTTTTTTGACTTATCGAGTATGATAATCGTATGATCTTTGACCATAGAATCCAAATAGGCAGCAAAAGCACTGCCAATAAAACCAAGCCCTCCAGTTATTACAACTTCTTTTTTCATCAAACCTTTGAAATAAAGTTAAAAAACATTAAAAACATTTTTATAAAATTAAACTTAGAGCTACCATACGTTCTATTTCTGAAATTAATATCATGCCATTTTATAGAATATTTAATCTTTATTTGATACGTTAATAAACAATTAAAAAGTTCAATTTTCTTAAAATTTTTGTTTTTATTTATATTTTTTATTATCTCTTTTAAAAATTTTGTTTTCATCATTCGATAGGGGGTATTTAAATCTTTTATATATATAAATTTTTTTAAATAAAAAGTTAAAGCCATAACTTTTGACGTAAGATATCGAATAAAACCATCATCCCTAGTGTTTCTGTATCCAAAAATAAAGTTATAATTATTTTTTGCTGATTTTATAAATTTTTCTAAATATTTAGGATCACATTGGTTATCGCTATCTATTTGTAGTAAATAACTATATTGAGCATATTTCGTTGTAATAAGTTGATAGCCATACTTGCAGGTATCTCCATGCCCAGAGTTTTTTTTCTTAATTATTTTATATGAAATTTTTTTTATATTATCTCTTATAATATTGGCTGATTTATCTATAGACCCATCATCTATAAAGAAAAAGAATAAATTTCTTCTTAATTTTTTTTTTTTTTAAAAATTTCTCCCATTCATTAATAAAATAAATTAAGTTTTCTCCTTCATTATAAAATGGAACTAGTACTGCAATTTTCATTTTTAAAAATACTAAAATTCACTTATCAAGTGTTTATAATGGTCTGTATTATAAGGAATTTCTTTTATTTTTTTTTTCACAAATAATTTACTATTTAAATTCAAATAACTTCCAAGAAAAGGTCTTTTAGAATTAGTTTTAAACTTATCCCAAGAAAGATTTTTATCTTTAGAAGATTTTTTTTTAATAAAGTTTATGTAATGAAGATTAATAGGAATTTTATTAGTGGTACTTTTTTTGGATTTTTCAGCTACAGCAAGTACATAATGTATACCATTGCAGCTATTAGATGATTTCAGATAATCAAAATTTTTTTTACGTGTAAATTTAGGATTATAAGAAAATACATCAACCTTATAATCAAATGCATGCCTCTTTTTCTTTGGATCTTTTTTATGATGTAGTAAATAAACCTTGTAATCTTCAAATTTATTTATACCGAAATAAGAATAAAAATATTCTGGAGTAAAATTTAACATTGAGCCAACAAGTCCTCTGCTTGGTTCCCAAATTAAAATTCTACCATCATCTTTTAATAACTTGGAAATATTCATTAAAGCTTTCGAGGGATTGAATAAATTATCCAACACACCACCAGAAAAAATAAAATCAAATTTTTTATGGTATTTTTTTGGTAAATCTTGGTTTAGATCACCAATAATACTAGCATCTTCATATTTGCTGATATCTAAAGAGTGATATTTAACTGGAAAAGTTTGTTCTAAAAAATATTTATCTGTAATTCTGGTATTTTTAGTTTGTTTTGCGTGTTTGGTTTTATTATCTATTGTTTTTTTATTAATGATGTATTTTTTATTAAATATTTTTTCTAATTCTTCAATATCTAGGTTAACTGTTTGTTTTCCTAGGCATAAAAAGTTGCCTTTTATTGGCTTATAGTTATTTTCAAAAAATAATGTTTTTATATTTTGTCTACAAAATCCCATATGAATAAGTGAATTAATTATATATATACTGTATCAGTTAATAAAGAAAAAAAAAGTTTTATTAAAATTAATTTTGTAAAATCAAATAAGAAAGTTTTTAAAAAATTTATTTAGTTATGAATATTCTTGTCTTGGGTGGTTGTGGATATATTGGGTCTGTATTGATCGAAAAACTAGTGAAAGATAAAAAAAATATTATTACTGCTATTGATACACAGTGGTTTGGAAACTATCTCCCAAAAAATTCTAGAATAAATATTATAAAAGAAGACATAAGAAACGTTGACAAAATTTCTTTTAAAAAAATTGATACGATTATTCACCTAGCAAATATTGCAAATGATCCAGCTGTGGAACTTGATCCCCAACTTTCTTGGGAGGTTAACACTTTAGCGTCAAAATTTTTAATAGAAAAAGCTATAAAAAATAAAGTGAAAAAAATTATTTTTGCTAGTTCCGGAAGTGTATATGGTGTTAAAAAAGAAAAAAAAGTAACAGAAAATTTAGATCTCAAGCCAATATCAACTTATAATAAAACAAAAATGATAGCTGAGCGAGTTTTGTTAAGTTACAAAGATAAGATTAAAGTCTTTTGTGTGAGGCCAGCTACTGTATGTGGATTATCCCCCAGAATGAGATTCGATGTATCTGTTAATATGCTTACATTACAGGCCTTAAAATCAAAAAAAATTACTGTTCATGGTGGCTCACAAATAAGACCAAATATACATATACAAGATCTTGTAAGTGTTTTTGTGCACCTTTTGAAAAATAAAAATACAAAACCAGGTGTATATAATGCTGGCTTTGAAAATATGTCCATTTTAGCTATAGCCAAAACAATTCAAAAAATAATTCCTTCGAAAATAATTGTGACAAAAACTAAAGATATAAGATCTTATAGATTAGACTCATCAAAACTTTTAAAGACTGGTTTTAAACCATCATTTAAAGTTAGAGATGCAATACTCAAAATCCAAGAAAATTTTAATAATAAAAAATTAATTATAAGAAAAAATAATTTTTCAGTAGAATGGTTAAAAAAAATATTAGAAAATGATAAAATCACCATACAGACTAAATAAAAATTTTAATAAAATTTTTAACAATAAAACAAATTTTTTTTTATCCAATATTTATAAAAAATTATATTTAAGCAGGTATACTGAAGAATTTATAAGAGATATTTATCCACAAAAAAAAATGCGTACACCAACTCACCTTGGTATAGGTCAAGAAGCAGTAGCTGTAGGAGTTTGTTTAAATCTTATAAAAAATGACAGTGTGTTTTGTCACCATAGAAGTCATTTACCTTTTATAGCTCTTGAAGGCAGCATTTATAAACTTTTTTGTGAATTAATGGGCAAAAAAGATGGGGTTAGTGGGGGTAAGGGAGGCTCAGTTCACCTATCTATTGACAAAAAGTATAAATTTAGTAGCACAGCAATATTAGCACAATCACTAGGATTGGCTGTGGGTGCAGGACTATCATTTAAAGTTTTAAAAAAAAATAATATCTCTGTTGCTTTTTTTGGAAATGCTTCTCTAGAAGAAGGTGCCGCATATGAAGCGCTAAATTTTTCATCTCTTAAAAATATACCAACACTATTTGTTTATGAAAATAATTTTTATTCTACTGAAATGCCTAATTATAAAGGATATATGAAAAAAGTTAATTACCAAAAAATAATCAAATCACTTGGAATAAAGTATTTTAAAGTTGATGGTAATAATATTTCAGAAGTTTATGATAAAAGTTTAAAAGCCATAGATTATATAAGACAATCCTCAAGACCTGTTTTTATTGAATTTATAACTTATAGATGGCTTGAGCATTGTGGTCCTTTTTATGACGTTGAACAAGGTAGAAATTACAGAAAAAATGATGAAGTAGAACATTGGAAAAAAGCTTGCCCTGTAAACAATTATAAGAAAAAACTAATAAAAAAATTAAGTTTAAAAAAAATTTTATATATAGAAAATTCTGTAAAGAAAATTGTAGATAATAGTTATTTGAAAGCAACAAAAGCAAAATATCCAACAAAAAAAGATCTTTATAAAAATGTTTAAAAAAGAATTAACATATTCTGAAACTATAGGTGAAACACTATGCTTGAATATGAAAAAAAATAAAAAAATACTGATTGCAGGTTTGGAAGTAAACTATTCCTCTAAGGTGTTTGGCTCTTTAAAAAAACCCTATCAAAACTATCCAAAACAATTTTTACAATCACCAGCAATGGAAAATGGTCTTTGTACAATTCTTGCTGGCGCAGCTATATCAGGTCTAAAACCATTATTTGTTAACAATAGATGTGATTTTCTATTGCTAGCATTTGACCCCATAGTAAACATAATTGATAAATGGAAATATATGTTTGATGGAAATTCAGGCACATGTCCCATAGTAATTACAGCTGTAATTGGAAGAGGATGGGGGCAAGGTGCAACTCATTCACAATCATTCCATAACTTTTTTAGCCGTCTATCAGGATTCGATATTTTTTTACCAACTTTTCCTTCAGATGTTAAAAATGTATATAATTATTGTCTTCAATCAAAGAAACCGTCAATAATATTAAAACATAGAAGTTTATTTGATATTAGAGAAAAAAATAAAAATAAAAAATTTCTTTATGGAAAAGCAAATATTATAACTAAAGGTAATAAGCTTTGCATAATCACACTATCTTATGGCACAATACAATGTTTAAAAATTTATGATGAGTTAAAAAAAAACCATAATAAAAAAATTACTATATTGGACCTAGTATCCTTGAATCCTTTGGATAAAAATAAAATTTTAAAAGTTGTTAAAAAACATGATAAAATTATGATAGTTGATATAGATCATGTAAGTGGTGGACTTACCAGTGAAATATATTCTCTTATTGCTGATAAATTTAAAAATAAAATAATAAAAAAAATAGGTAATAAGTTTTTACCAGCACCAGTTTCTGTTGAGTTAGAAAAACAATTTTATCCTAGTACTCAAATCATATATGATGAATGCTGTAAGCTTTTAAATATTAAAAAAAAAAATAACAATATAAATGACGACCAAGGGTTTTTTGGTCCATACTAGATTAATGAAGTTGAAAAATGAAAATCAATTAAGAACTTTAAGAAAGCAAAACTCAAAAAAAAAAGTAGGTCTTTGCCATGGTGTATTTGATATATTACACAATGGGCATATAGAGCATTTTAAAAATGCCAAAAAAAAAGTTGATATTTTGGTTGTAAGTATAACAGAAAAAAAATATGTCAATAAAGGACCTCGGCAACCCCTTAATTCAAACGATGAAAGAATATCAGTTTTAAATTCTATTAAAATTATAGATCATGTTTACTTAAATGAAAATAAAGATGCAATAAAAGTAATTAAAAATCTAAAACCAAATTATTATTTTAAAGGAAAAGATTATCTTGAAAATGATGTGCATGGAAATTTAAAAAAAGAGATAGACGAATTAAAGAAAAATAAAGGCCAACTTATTTTTACTACAACAAAACTTCTTAGCTCAACAAAGTTATTTAATAATAATTATAAATGGACATCAGAACAAAAGGAAGTTTTAAAAAAAATTAGTAAAATTAATCTAAATGATATTGTAAAAATATTTGATAGTTTACTTAAAAGAGAGATAAACATAATTGGTGAACCTATAATTGATAAATATGAAGAGTGTGACATCCTTGGTACAACGACTAAAGATCCTGCAATATCCATACTTTCAAAAAATAATAAAGCAATATCAGGTGGTGTTATTGCAGTGGCAAAAATGGCTTCTACATTTGTAAAAAAAATAAATTTATACACTTATGGTGATCCAAAAGTAATAAAAAAATTAATTTACCCTATAAAGAATATTAAAATAATATCTCTATCAAAAAATAAAGAAATACAAACAAAAACTCGTTTTATAAATTCTAATAGGGGAGAAAAATTATTACAAATAACAAATTTAAGTAAGAATGTATTTACAAATAGTGAAATAAATAAATCACTTAATGTAATTAAAAAAATCAAAGACAATTTAATTATTTGTGACTTTGGCGTTGGCTTATTTGAAAAAAAATTATTAAAACTTTTAAATAATCATAAAGTTAAAAAATTTATTAATGTTCAAACAAATTCCGTAAATTATGGATTCAATCTTTTTACAAAATTTACAAACTCATTTTATTTAAGTCTAGATAATAGAGAGTGGTCACTTGGGTTAAATATGAGGGATTTAAATATAAATACAATCAAAAATAAACTAAGAAATATACCCAATAAGAGCATAACCAAAGGACAGCTTGGTGCTACATTTATTAAAAAAAATAATATTATAAATACACCTGTTTTTGTTAAGTCAGTAAATGATACAACAGGAAGTGGTGATGCATATTTTATTTTGACCTCATTGTTGCTCATGGAAAATACACCAGATATATTGATTCCATTTATTGGCAATCTATATGCCGGTATGCATGGACAAGGCCTTGGAAATAAAAATATAATCTCTAAAGAAAAAACCATTCAAAATATAATTAGTATAAGAAAAATTTAAAATAAATTTTAGTCTTAAAAATAATTATTATATTTTTTAAAATTAATTAATGAGCTAAAATTAAAAGCTGGATATAAAAAAGTCAAAACATTCCTTTTTTTAAAAATCGTAAATTTTGATCTTCTATGGAAACCATTGGTACAAGCTACAATTAAAGAATTTTTTTTCACTGTAATATTATTTTTAAATTTCATAAATTTTTTACTATTAGGATTTCGTTCATCAAAAATCCATTGTTCATTATTGTTAAAAAATTTCAAATACTGATAATCTATCTTATGAGATCCTAAAGCAAAATCAAAGTGTCCTTCACCTAATTTTATATCATCAGGATAATAGAACATTTTGATATTTGGCAAATATCTATCAACATGATAAATGTTGTCCCCAGGTACATCTGGCTCAGGTATTTTTTTTGGTATACTTGTTAAGACTGAAATAGAAGGTTTAACTGGAGCACCATAAACAGCTTGCGTAATTTTATTGCTAATTGATATTAATAAATGTTTTTCATCTATTTTAATATTTTTTAAAATTTTTTTAACATGTGCATTTCCAACAACATTTTTGTCTAGATTATCATTTTCATCAGAAATATTATCTATTAAATCTTTAATATGTTTGTAATCTTGTGCTTCTAAAATATTTTCTAGAATAATTATTCCACAATGTGATAAACATTTTTCCTGATTTTTGTTTATATTGTTAATAGGATCAAATAAGAATCTAAAATTTTCGAATTTTTCATTATTAGTGTTAAAAAAAAAATTTTGAAAAGCTTTATTTTTTTTTGCTAACTTTATTAAAAAAAAAATCTCTAAATAACGATAAAATCGTGATTTTGAATATGCAAATTTTAACCCAGGATAATAATTCAGTCTATTAATAAAATTTTTTATTTTTTTTGGATCCTTTAGAAGTTTTAACCAATTCTTAGGATTTACAATATCCTTAACTAAATTTAACATGTTTCCATACAATCATTTAGACTTTACTAAACTTTTTTGATAATTATTAATTATCTATTAAAATATACTCCTTTGAGTTAATAAATTTTTTTATTTTGATATATTTATCTTTATGCATTTTCATATTAAAATTGCTTATCCAATATTTATATAATTCCATTCTGCAAAAATTTCTAAACCCTCCTACTGCATGTTTAACTTTATTTAGATCATTGAAAAACCATCTATTGTTAAAATATTCATACTTCATATAACTATGCTGTAAAACCTGTTTCTGATTTTTTACACTACGTGGTTTTTTTAAGTTTTTTAGAAATTCCAAGTAATTTTTTTTATTCTTTGGTGTTATTGTAAAATCATAATTTATTTGAGTATGATTGTTTGATGCATTTATAACATTTATACCAAAGAATGGATACTCACCAGCTATCGTCCCATAAACTGTCAGTACATAATCTACACCTTCTTTAATTAATTGATTGTGAGATATTTTATTATCTATGTAATTAATTTTAGGATATCTTTTTACATACCTTTTTACCAAATCAATAGTGTTATCAAAATATGTAGTATAATCAGGATGACATTTTATATACCAATCGTAATTAGTCTCATTAGATATTTTTCCTAAACTTTCTAACCACTGAAAATTATCAGTAAAAAAAGCATTGCCAAATGCATGGGGTGAGTCACAAAAACTATGTGGTGCAATCAATATCTTTATTTTTTTAGATTTTTTTAATATTCTCTTATTTTTAATTTTGCCATATGCATTTCTTGATACATAAACAAGATCGCTAGACAATTGACCATTAAATCTTTTTAGTAACTTTTCTTTTGTAAATTTCAATTTATCATTTTTTTGTATAGTTGGTAAACCATTAAATATTTTTTTGTAATCTGTATATTCAAATCCAGGAAGTATTTTATTTTTGTTTAAACAATATAGTTTTTCAATATTAGCAACATAAGCAGGTAAATTTTTACTAATAGCAAATCTTAAAGGCATGGCTGCCAGATAAACTCCATGAAAAGAAATAACAGAACTAATTTTTTTTTTGAAAAAAAAATTTTCCCAGTAAAAAAATAGCTTAATAGAGTCCAAAAAAAATTCTTTAAATTCGTCAGAATTTATATCTATTGTTGGATATAAAGTTTTTTTTAAAAAACTGTCATAAATTAGATCTCCAATTAATATATTATTAATTTTATAGTTTTCTAATTTTTCTTTTGATTTTATTTTTTTGTTATAATTTTTAAATTCCTTTAAAGCATTTTTTTCAATTTTATAATCCATCTTAGGCCAAAAAATATTTTTAACACCAAATGATTTATAAATCCCAAATGATCGAAGTGAAAATAAATTACCCAACTTCCAATAAAGTTTTTGAATAAAAGACTGATTTAATTTTGATCCTATTAATTGATAACCTGGATACCCCTCTACTTTTGCCTTATGTTTTTTTGATAGAATATTGCAAATATATGACGCGGCTATATGGTTAAATGTCCAACTATTAAATTCTAAGAGTATAGTTTTATCACTTCCCTGATTTAATCTTGAAGAACTAAATAGATTTGAAAAAAAGGAAGCTGTCTTATTTCTAATTATCAACTTCTCTAAAAAATTCATTCTATTTACTGTTTAATCTAATTAAAATTTTTAATTATTAAATTTTTTCATTAATAGTTTTACTATTTTTAATCAATTTTTTGAGATCAGCTACACTTAAAAATGTCGAGTTAGATTTTGAGTAATATGAAAAATTTTTAGGTAAAGATTTTGAAAAAAGTTTTTTATTATAATATTTTTTTTGAGCATGATTATTCTGTTGTAAAATAATGTAATACTTTTTAGTCGAAATAGTGTTCGATGACTCTTCTGAACTAATCATTTCTTCATGCAATTTCTCTCCAGGTCTTTTTCCAATTATTTGAATTTTACAATTTTCACAGATACTTTTGACAACATCAATTATACGATAAGATGGAATTTTTGGCACAATAATATCTGCACCGTATGAATTTTGAATAGTCCAAATAACTAAATTAATACTTTCCGTCATTGTAATATTAAACCTAGTCATTTCTTTATCTGTTATACTTAAAATACCTTTTTCTTTTTGTTTTATAAAGAGAGGTATAACGCTTCCTCTGCTCCCCATTACATTTCCATATCTCACTACTGAGAAAGATAATTTCTTTTTGCCTGTGTAATTGTTGGCAGCAATAAATAGCTTATCCGCACAAAGTTTAGTTGCTCCATACAAATTTAGTGGTGATGACGCTTTATCACTAGAAAGTGCAACAACTTTTTTAACATCAGTATTAAGACATGCCTCTATAACATTTTGAGCACCAATAATATTTGTATTGATTACTTCGAAAGGATTATACTCTCCAGACACTACTTGTTTTAAAGCCGCAGCATGAATAACTATATCTATTCCCTTTAAAGCTCTGGTTATTCTCTTTTCATCTCTAACGTCACCTATAAAAAACCTAATAAATGGATATTTTTTTTGAGGAAATTTTTCCTGCATTTTAGATTGCTTGAGTTCGTCTCTGCTAAATATAACTAATCTTTTTATATTTTTAATTCTATCACATAGGTGTTTTGTCATTGCCTGACCAAATGAACCAGTACCACCAGTAATTAATATTGAAGAGCCTTTAATATTTAACATTATAGATTATATTTTATTCTTTTAGCATTTGCTCAAGATTTTAGCTAGTTTTTTTTCCATTTTCTTAATTCAAGAATTTCTAATTTATTTATTAAAATCATAATTATTTATTAAATCTATAATTCTTTTAATGTCTTTTAATTTTAAATCTTCATACAAAGGTAAGCTTGCCGATTGAATATAATAATTTTCACAATTTGGAAAATTGAAAGTTTTTTTTAGCTTTGCATAAACGTTGTGCTTATAAATTGGTATATAATGTGTTTGAAGTTTAAATCCCTTTTTAGCAAAATATTCAAAAAAAAATTTTTTTTGAATTAATTTTTTAAATGGAAATAAAACAATATATAGATGATATGAAGAAATTGATTTTTTTCTCATTTTTTGAATTTTAAATCTACTATCTTTTTTAAAAAAATCATCGTAAATTTTTGCTATTTTTCTCCTTCTAGAAATCTTTTTATTTAAATCATTCAATTGTGATAAACCTAAAGCACACTGAAAATCTGTTAGTCTGAAATTATACCCGATTTCATTAATTTCATAATGCCAAGGAAATTTTTTTCCTCTTTTTTCAATTCCATGACTACAACTTTTACTTATTTTGCGATAATATTTAGCGTTATTAGTAAGTATAGAGCCTCCCTCACCTGAAGTAATATTTTTAATAGAATGATAGCTATGAACCACTAAATCTGCATATTTTACAGCATAATTAATTTTATTTAGATATTTTGTTCCTATTGCATGGCAATTATCATTTATAATTTTAAAATTATATGTCTTAGATAATTTTTTTAATTTTAACCAGTCACATGGATTTCCAGCAATATCAACAGCAACTACTAGATCAATTTTTTTTTGTTTAAGTTTTTTCTCTAAACTTTCAGTGCAAATATTAAAATTGTCAATATTAATATCACAAAATTCAATATTTCCGCCATTCATTAATACACAATTTGCAGAGGCTACAAAGCTATTTGCAGTTACAATGGCATTAAAACCTTTCTTTAAATTTAAAGATTTAACCGCAAGATAAAGACCACATGTTGCATTCGTTACTACTTTTGCATACTTTGCACTAAATACTTTACTTAATTTATTCTCAAATTTTAAAACCTCAGGTCCCTGGGTTAAAAAATCTGAAGAAAGAACCTTGTTTACTTTTTTTTTATCTTCTGACGTTATTTTGTGTTTGCAATAATTAATCATTAGTCAGTGTTTATATGAACATTAATATATAAACAAATCTTATTTGCAAAATTACTAGTAGCACAAATAATTGAAATTGATTTATTTTTCTAAATATTGCACAGAATAATATGTATTATTAATAAAATTTTTTAATTAAACTTTCCAGTTTCGTGGATCAATTAAAGTTTTATCGCTTGTTTTATATTGTGAAAATTGATCTTTATTATAATTATCCCTTTGGTCAAAAATTTTAATAATTTCCTTTAGTTGATTTAATGAATTTACACCAATTACAATTGTTTTGTAAAAATTATATTTTTTAATAAAGTTAATCAGTAATTTCAATTTTTCTTGTTTTTTCTTTTTAATAAAAAGGTTTAATTTTTTTGTTATTTTTAAAATTTTTTTATTTTTTTCTTTTTTGTAATTAATGAAAACTAAACCTTGTAAAAATATAGATCTAACATGAATATCAATTTTTTTTTTAAGTAATTTTTTGTAAAAATTTTTATTCAATAATGATTGGTCAAATAAATTAAATGGAATTTGTATAAAATCTATCTTATGATTCTTAATAATTTTTTCTGTATCCTTGGAAGAGTATACAGAAACCCCAAAATTTAAAATTTTTCCTGACTTTTTTATTTTTCTTAATATATTAATGATTTTTTTTGACTTATTATTCTTACTCAAAATATCTTTAAAATCATGTAATAATAAATAATTTATTTTATTAGTATTCAACCGCTTACACATATTTTCAACTTTAGAATTAATTTTTTTTTCTAAGTCTTTTTGTTTAACTTTTTTAAGTGATGAAATTTTTGTACTAACTGTAAATTTTTTTTTTTTATTATATTTTCCAATTTTTAATTCTGCATCTGCATAATTTTCAGAGGTATCAAATTTTTGAATTTTTTTTTTTTAAAAAATAAAAAATTTTTTTTATTTCTTTTTTGCTAATTTTTTTTTTATTAGATACACCATATATTGACCCAAATTGGGCTGTTCCAATCATAATTTTTTTAATAAAATTATTATTCATTAGATATTATCAACAAACGAATTGCCAAATTTAAACAAAAAATGCAAAATTGATAAATTTTTATCATTTAATAAATCATATTTTTTATATTTTTGGTAAGTAATTTTAATATGTTCTTTTTTAAATCTATCATTTAATTCAATGTAATTTTTTGAACCAGGAGGGCTAATATAATCATTAGATGAAATTTTTTTTAAGATCTCTACTATTTTTTCATCCTTTTTTTTATTTATATTGATTTCAGATGAAATTAAAAAGTTAACATTTAATTTAAGATAAAAAGATATTTCTTTAATTAAATTTATATTTAAATCCGAAATCATTTCATAATTAGAAAGTACCTGCTTTTCATAAATACTAAAAACCTCGTTGAAGTACTTATATTTTTTGTAATTGTGTTTTATTGTTGAGAGGTGTTTTTTTTTCCAATTAGACGTATAATCTATTTTGATTTCATTAATATTTTCATTAAAATTTCCCTTATTTTTAGTTGGAACTGACAATATTTTTGCTTTATTTTGAATTTCTATATAATTTCTACATTGCCATGATCTCCTTTGAAATTGAACATCATCTAAAAATACGAAATTTTTGACATTTTTTATTAAAGAAAAATATCCTGGCCAAGGTAAATATGTTGGTTGCATAATTGCAGTTGTCATACGATTTACTTTATTAACATATCATAGCCTTACGTATAGAACAAAAACTCATTAACATTTTTTGTTTATTACAGAATTTTTTGAACATACTCTATTTGGAATTTTTATATCACTATTATCTAAAAATTGTTTGCTATAAAATTTTTTTTATATAATCTTAGATTTTTAATTTTAGTTAATATATTTTGTTAACTTTGTGAGTAGAACCAAAATATGAACAATCTAATAAGAAAAAAAGGTTATATTATAGTTTCATCTAAAGAAATACACTTGATAAAAAAAAAACTAAGAGCATCTATAATTAAAGCATCTAATCATATAATAAAACTAAATACCAAAAAAAGAAAAAAATTCAGTAATTTTGACAATGTTATAGAATATTTGTACAGCGTTGATAAGAAGCTAAAAACTAATTTAATATCTAAACTATATGATGTCGCTCCAGATCTACATGATGTAAGTGAAGTTATTACAAACAAAACTTTCATTAAAATTATAAAAAAACTAGGAATTAAATACCCAACAATTGGTACAAGTATTGCTTTAAGATTGGATAGGCCAAATTGTAAGAAACTTAATACGTCTTTACATCAAGATATTTGGTATTCTATGATATCTAATAATTCTCTAACCATTTGGTTTAATTTAAGTAAAGTTAATGAAATTGATGGACCTTTAGAAATTTGCAAAACTTTTAAAAAAAAAATATATAAATTTACTGACAACAAGATGGGAACCTATACCGCTGTGGTAAGTGATAAATATAAGTTCGATCAAGTATATTTAAAAGAAAATGAAATATTAGTTTTTAGTCAATACTTACTTCATAGAAGCGGGAATAATCTTTCAACCAAACCACGAGCTAGTATTCAAATTAGATATAATGATTTTTACGATAATAAAAAATTTAATAAAAGTTATAAAAATGTACTATCTTCTCATGTTTTAAATAATCAAAAAAAATATTTAATTTAAATATGAAAAAAATTATCATTTTTGGAAATGGAGAATTTGCAGATATTTCTCAATATTATTTTGGCAAAGAAAATGTTACTCATTTTTGTGTTGATGATGAGAATGTTAGAGAAAGTCATTTCAAAAGCACTCCAATATTAAGCTTTAGTGAACTTTTAAATTTTAATAAAGAGGAATTTGATATTTTTGTTGCATTATCATATAGAAAAATGAACACAGTAAGACAGTCTAAATATGAAATTTTTAAGAAGCTTGGTTTTACCTTTGCTTCTTTCATTCATGAAAATTCTTATATTTCAAACGAGGCTATCATTGGAGAAAATTGTTTAATACTGGAAAATCAAACTATTCAAAAAGATGTTGAAATTAAAGATAATGTATTTTTGTGGAGCGGCAATCACATAGGTCATAACTCTAAAATAGACAATAATACCTATATAAGCTCAGGTGTTACTATAAGTGGAAATGTAAAAATAGGAAAAAATTGTTTTTTTGGGGTAAATTCTTGTACTAAAGAATTTATTTCAATAGGAGATAGTGTTCTTATTTCTATGGGGGCTACAGTATTAAAGAATATTAAATCAAACTCAGCTGTATTATCACCCGAGTCAAAAATATATGAGCCTAGCAATCCAATTACCAAAAAAATTTTAGGAAAAATATAAAACATGTCAAAACTTTGGTTTAAAGCAAATAAAATTATTCCAGGTGGTAATACACTTATATCAAAAAGACCTCAGTTATGGCTTCCAAAAAAATGGCCAACACATTTTTTAAAAGCTAAAGATATTAATGTATTTGATGAAAAAAATAATAAATATACTGATTGTGTTTTTGCAGTTGGAACCAACGTATTAGGATACTGTAATAAAAATATAGATAATTATGTCAAGAAAGCTATCGACAAGGGTGTTATGAGTTCACTTAATTGTAAAGAAGAAATTCTGTTTGCTGAAGAAATTTTAAAAGCTAACAAATGGGCTGGTATGGTTAAGTTTGCTAGAGGTGGTGGTGAGGCAAACTCAATAGCAGTAAGGATTGCTAGATGTAATACAAAAAATACAAACATAGCATTTTGTGGTTATCATGGTTGGCACGACTGGTATGTTTCTAGTAATTTAACGTCAAAAAAATCTTTAGATGGACATTTAATTGAGGGTATTAACGTCAAGGGAACCCCAAACAGTTTTGTTAATACTTCCTTCCCATTTAAATACAATGACCTTGATGGTCTAAAAAAATTAATATCAAATAAAAAAATTGGTGTCATCATAATGGAAGTGAAAAGATACATTGAACCAAAAAATGACTTTTTGAAAAAAATTAGAGATTTATGTGATAAGAAAAATATAATTTTGATTTTTGATGAATGTACAACTGGATTTAGAGAAAATTATGGTGGTCTACATCAAAATTATAAAGTATATCCAGATATAGCAATGTATGGTAAGGCAATAGGTAATGGATATGCCATTAATGCAATAGTGGGTAAAAAGGAATTAATGCTAAATTCCAAAGATAGTTTTATAAGTAGCACATTTTGGGGTGAGAGAGTGGGATTTGCTGCTGGTATTGCAACTTTGAGAGAAATGAAAAAAACAAATTCATGGAAAATTATAAAGTCTCAAGGCCAGGAAATAATCAACAAATGGAAAAGAATTGCACATCAAAACAAAGTAAAAATAAGAATTTTGGGTATACCTTCAATCCCTACGATGGTTTTTGAAACTAACAATTTAGTATATAAAACTTTAATAGCTCAAGAATTTTTAAAACATAAAATTCTTGCGAGTAATATTTTTTATGTATCAACAAAGCATACTAATAGAAAATTAAGTAATTATTTTGATAAATTAAATGATATATTTTTAATAATTAATAAAGTTGAAAAAGGTGATGATATTAAAAAGTATCTAAAATCAGAAATCGTTGAAAGTCACTTTTCGAGATTAAATTAATGAGATTAAAAAATTCAACATATATAATTGCTGAAATTGGTTCTAATCATAATGGAAAATTAGAATTAGCGAAAGACCATATAATTCAAGCAAAAAAATCAGGTGCAAATGCAGTAAAATTTCAAGTATTTAAATCTAAATATTTTTTTAAAAAGAACACAAAAAACTATAAATATATCAAAAAATTTGAATTTAACTTAAAGTGGATTAATCAAATTGAAAAGTTATGTAAAAAATTAAAAATAGACTTTATACTAAGTTTTTTTAATTCTAACGATCTTAAACCTGAAATAATAAAAAAAATTGATGCAATAAAAATAGCTTCAAGTGAAGTCATTAACCACGACTTAATCATAAAATCTGCTAAAACAAATAAGCCAATTATTTTGTCAACTGGCATGAGCAATCTCTCAGAAATATATGAGGCAATTGAATTAATTGAATATAACGGAAATAATAAAATATTTATACTCCAATGTTCGTCAATATATCCAACACTTGATAATGAATTAAACTTAAACGTTATAGACACATATAAGAAAATATTTAATTACAAAGTGGGTTTTAGTGATCATTCAAAATCAATTATTAGCACTTTAGTAGCGGTATCAAAAGGTGCAAAAATAATTGAAAAGCATTTTACTATTGATAATTCTTTGGAAGGACCTGATCACTTTTATGCCTTAAACCCAATTCAATTTAAAGAAATGTCATTAACGATTAAAAGAGTAAATAAAATGCTTGGTAGTTACGATAAGAAGCCTCTAAAAAATGAACTAAAATTTTGCAGAAGAGACTCTTTATACTTAAATAAAAATCTAAAAAAAAATTCAAAAGTCAAACCTCAAGATTTTAGTATTAAGCAACCGCAAATTGGAATTCCCTCAAAATATTTAAATAAACTGGGAAAGATGAAGTTAAATAGAAATTTAAAATCTGGCTCAGTGTTAAAATGGAAAGACATATTTTAAAAAAAAAAATAGCAATATTTGTAAATAATAATAATAATAAAATTGGCCTAGGTCATATTTATCGATGCATTAGCTTTGCTGATACTTTTAAAAAAAAAATTAAGGTATTTTTTTTTATTAATAAAAAGTCTTCTATTCTAAATTATCCATCTTACATTTTTAGTGAAAAACAAAAAAATTTAATTAAAATTAATAAATTGCTAAAAAAAAATAATTGTAAAAATATTTTATTTGATATTGATAATAAATTAAACACTAAGATAAAATTATCAAATATTTATAATTTTTTTATAAAAAGAAACTATCAAACAATTTGTTGGGATAATCTAAAGAATCCGAATACTAAATTTTCATATATTTACAGACCATATCCTAAAACAGCATTTAATAATTCAAAAATCCACAAGCAAAAAAAAATAATTGGTACAGAATTTTTTTTTAAAAAGATAAAAAAAAAATTTGTTTATAAAAAAAAAATTCATGCAATTGCAGTTCAACTTGGTGGAACAAAAAATTTGAAAATTATTAAAATATTAATCAATTATTTTGAAAAACATAAGAATATAAAAATCTATTTTTTTGTAAAAAATGCTACTGAAATTAATCTTTTAAATTCTTGTAAAAACAAAAATTTTAAAATTTATAAAAATAGTAATTTTACAAATTTTGCCGATTGTATTGATTTTTTAATATCAAGCGGTGGCATGACAAAATATGAGTCATCAATTGTAAATTTACCAAATTTGGCTATTTGCCTTGATCAATTCCAATATAATTTGAATAAAAACTTAAATATAAAATATGGTTTTATTGCATGTAAAAAAAAAGATATTATAAAAAAATTAAATTTTATATTTGAAGATAAAAAAATTAGATTATTACTACATAAAAATGCTAAAAAAAATTTCAAAAATTTTAACAATGAAAGTATTAAAAAAATATACTCGATACTGAAATGATTACATGTTCACCAAAATTAAATGTTATTTATGAATCTGAATTCAGAAAATTTGGTGATACATTTAAAGGCATGGGCTGGAAAAGATCAAAAGATCAAATAAAAAGATTTAAAGAATTTTCTAAAATTTTTACAATTGATAATAAGATGAAAATTTTAGACTTAGGTTGTGGCACTTCTCATTTTTATGAATTTTTAAAAAAAAATAAAATTAAGAAATTTAGCTATACGGGAATTGATATTTCCCAGGAATTTATAAATATATCAAAAAAAAAATTTCCAAAAAATAAATATTTTTGTGTTGATATCATTAATACAAAAAAAAAATTAAAATTTGATTATACAATAATTAACGGCATTTTTACCCAAAAGGGAAATTTATCTGAAAAACAAATGTATCAATTTTTTATAAAATTTATAAAAAAAGCTTTTAGTTTTACAAATAAAGGGTTGGCTTTCAACACATTAAGTCCTTTGACTGATCATACAAATAATCAAAATTTTTATTTATCATTTGGTAAATTGGAAAAATTTTTAAAACTATCAAATATGAATAATTTTTTAATTAATCACACTTATAATAAATATGAATATATCATCTACATTTTTAAAAAAAATTAATCAGTGGAATAAGGCTGGTCTAATATTTAAGTTGAATAAAAACTCAAAATATTCTCACACATCTGTTCCAACAGCTTATAAGTTAAAAAATAATATTATAAGAATTTTTTTTTCATCACGTAATAAAAATAATGAGTCAAATATATTCTTTGTTGATTTTAATTTAAAAAACAAAACAATTTTAAATAAAAAACCACAGTTAATTCTTAGACCTGGAGAGGATGGCCTCTTTGATGACTCGGGTGTTACACCCTCTTATGTAATAAAATATAAAAATCTTTATAACATGTATTATGTTGGTTGGCGAAGTGGCAGCAAAACAAGAATGTCTCTTTTTGTTGGCTTGGCAAAATCTAAAAATTTAAAAAACTTTAAAAAAGTTAGTAAATGCCCAATTTTAGATCGAAGTAATATTGATCCTTTCCTTACTGCAACTTTAAGCATTCTTAGAGAAAAGAATGAATTTAATATGTGGTATGTTTCGGGTGATAAATGGCTTAAATATAGAAATGAAAGTTACCCAAAATATAATATTAAATTTTGTACATCCAAAGATGGAATAAATTGGAATAGAAATAATAATATTAAGATTAATTATTTAAGTAATAATGAATATGCAATTGCAAGGCCATCTGTTCAAAAAATTAATGGAATATATTGCATGTGGTATTGTTATAAAAAATTTTCAAGTGAATATAAAATTGGTTTCGCCTACTCAAAAGATAATAAAAAATGGAAAAGAGCGGATAATTTAGTAAATTTTTTAGGCAAAAATAAAATATGGGAAAATAAAATGAAATGCTATCCTTTTGTATTTGTGGAAAATAAAAAAATTTTCATGCTATATAATGGAAACGAGTATGGAAAAACAGGAATAGGCTTAGCTTATATTGATCTAGATGAATAAAAATAATCGCATTCTAGTTATACCGGCACGAAGCGGTTCACAAAGATTAAAAAATAAGAATTCAAAAATTTTTTTTTCTAAACCAATAATTACATATTCTATTGAAAGTGCATTAAACTCAAAATTATTTAAAAATATAATAATATCTTCAAATGATAAAATTATTAAAAAAATATCATTGAAATATAAAAAAAAAATTACCTATGATCAAAGGCCAAAGGAACTCTCAAAAAATAATACACCACTATTAAATGTAATTAATTATATTTTTGAAAATTATAACTGTAAAAAACTATATAACGAAATTTGGATTTTGATGCCTTGCGCTCCATTAATTAATAAAAAAGATTTAATTGAAGCAGCTAAAAAATTAAAAAATAAAAAAGCTGTTACCACTGTAACTGAAAACTCAATACCAATTGAATGGAGCTATAAAATAAAAGGTGGTTTTTTAAAACCAATATTCCCTGAAAAAATGAAAAAAAACTCAAATTCATTTGGTAAAAGCTATCAGGAAGTTGGAGTTTTTGCGGGATGGAAAACTGAATATTTCAAAAAAAATGTTAAAAGTAAGAAATTTAATTTTTCACCATATATTTTAAATTACTTTAAATCTATAGACGTTGACACTCAAAGGGACTGGGATATAGCTACAAATGTATTCAAAGCAAATTTACATAAATCATGATTAAAAATTTGTATAAAAATAAAGTTGATGAATTTATAAGAGAAATTGAAGTTTATGGTTTCTGCCATGCAAAACAACTTATAAAACCTTCTCATAAAAAAAAATTGCTCTTGATGGTAAAAAAATGCCACAAAGAGAGTGTTATGGACACTAATATGTTTAAAGGTCTGCCAAAAAGAGACGGCAAGGACTTAAGAGTTTATAATTTGCCAAATAAAAATAAGATCTTTATTGATCTAATTACTAATAATCAAATTGAAAAAATTTTAAAACCTTTAATAAATGATAGGTATTACAGATTTTTACCAGATAAAGTTCCTAATTATATTCTTAATAGTTTTAGTGCAAGATCAAGTGGCTATGCTTTAGATTTGCATATTGATTCACAGATACCATTCCAAGGAAACTTCCCAATATCAATACTTGTGCTGTTTGTTTTAGAGGACATGAATGAAAAAAATGGATCAACTATAGTGGTGCCTGGTTCACATCAATCTGGAAAATACACAAATAGAGATTTAAAAAACGTTAAAATCATTGAAGCTAAAGCTGGTGATGTATTATTTCTAGATAGCAGAACTTGGCACGGAACAAAAGAAAACAAAACTAAAAAATCAAGATGGTTAATTAATGCATTATTTTCTCAATGGTGGTTAAAACAGCAGATAGATCTTGTAAAATCAATTCCTCCGAAAATATTTAAGAAATTATCTAATAAACAAAAACAGGTTTTAGGTTTTTGTTCAATTCCTCCAAAGTCTGAATTGGATCGCATCAATACAAAATGTGGATATAATTTTCTAAAAAAATTTTCTAAAGAATAATAATTAATCCCTACATCGTTATTATAGACTATTCTATCAAAGGTCTTATATTAAATAATTTGACGTTTTTGTTGAGTATTCGCTTAGATCAACCTCTTGCAGGGATTAATGCTAATACTTTTGTCATTGAAATTATTATTGTCGTTTAAAAAATATCAATATTATAAGTTCAAATTGTGTTTATCTCATTTTGATAAAAAAAAATTTTAGTGTATAAATCAAGCCAATTGAGCTATTAGTACTGGTCAGCTACACGCATTACTGCGCTTCCACATCCAGCCTATCAACGTGGTGGTCTACCACGGCTCTATAGGAAGAACTAGTTTTGAGGTGAGTTTTCTACTTAGTATTTCAATCTAAAAATAAACTCAACTGATTAAGTTTGGGTTATAAAATAAAATATCAATTTTTTTTAAAATTACTTAAAAATTTTTTTCAGTGCATAAATCAAGCCAATTGAGCTATTAGTACTGGTCAGCTACACGCATTACTGCGCTTCCACATCCAGCCTATCAACGTGGTGGTCTACCACGGCTCTATAGGAAGAACTAGTTTTGAGGTGAGTTTCCCGCTTAGATGCTTTCAGCAGTTATCTCTTCCATACTTAGCTACCCTGCACTGCGGCTGGCGCCACAACAGGTCCACCAGTGGTATGTTCAACCCGGTCCTCTCGTACTAGGGTCAACTCCTCTCAATTCTTCTACACGCATAGCAGATAGGGACCGA
>NZ_CM182069.1:0-120000 GCF_059417865.1 Candidatus Pelagibacter sp. PS_31 | reverse complement strand
AAAATTTATCTATGTTGTGATCAAATTTTTATTTTGAACATTAAATAATAACTTTTAATGTTCGGATATAGATATTGATATAAATTATTTTTATTTACAGTTTTAATAACTAAATGTTTCCTGGTGGAGGATAGCGGGATCGAACCGCTGACCTCCTGAATGCAAATCAGGCGCTCTCCCAGCTGAGCTAATCCCCCAGTTAAGTATGGTGGGCCGAGAAAGACTCGAACTTTCGACCCCACCCTTATCAAGGGTGTGCTCTAACCAACTGAGCTACCGGCCCTACAAGAAGGAAACATTACTTTAAGAAGAGAAATGAGGACGGTCAACATTACCGATGTATATTATTTAGAGTGAAATTTTACTTTCACTCATCCTTAGAAAGGAGGTAATCCAGCCGCAGGTTCCCCTACGGCTACCTTGTTACGACTTCACCCCAGTCGCTGACTATACCGTGGTCAAGGGTTTAAAACCTTGCCTTAAGGTAGAACCAACTCCCATGGTGTGACGGGCGGTGTGTACAAGACCCGGGAACGCATTCACCGTGGCACGCTGATCCACGATTACTAGTAATTCCAGCTTCATGCACTCGAGTTGCAGAGTGCAATCCGAACTGAGGCATCTTTTCGGGATTTGCTTAACGTTGCCGTTTTGCTTCCTGTTGTAGATGCCATTGTAGCACGTGTGTAGCCCAACACGTAAGGGCCATGAGGACTTGACGTCATCCCCACCTTCCTCCAGCTTATCACTGGCAGTTCTTTCAGAGTGCCCAACTTAATGATGGCAACTAAAAGTGAGGGTTGCGCTCGTTGCGGGACTTAACCCAACATCTCACGACACGAGCTGACGACAGCCATGCAGCACCTGTGTTTCGTCCGGCCGAACCGAAAACTCTAATCTCTTAGAGTCGCGACGAACATGTCAAGTGTTGGTAAGGTTCTGCGCGTATCTTCGAATTAAACCACATGCTCCACTACTTGTGCGGGTCCCCGTCAATTCATTTGAGTTTTAACCTTGCGGTCGTACTCCCCAGGCGGTGTGTTTATCGGTTTCCCTGCGACACTGAAAATAAATTTCCAACGTCTAACACACATCGTTTACGGCATGGACTACGAGGGTATCTAATCCTCTTCGCTACCCATGCTTTCGTTCCTCAGTGTCAGTAATGATCCAGAAAGCTGCCTTCGCAATTGGTATTCTTTCTAATATCTACGAATTTCACCTCTACACTAGAAATTCTGCTTTCCTCTATCATACTCTAGCTGAAAAGTTTTGATGGCAGTTCCAGAGTTAAGCTCTGGGATTTCACCACCAACTTTTTCAACCACCTACGAACTCTTTAAGCCCAGTAATTCCGAACTACGCTAGGTCCCTTCGTATTACCGCGGCTGCTGGCACGAAGTTAGCCGGACCTTCTTATTCGGGTACAGTCATTTTCTTCCCCGACGAAAGAGCTTTACAACCCAAAGGCCTTCTTCACTCACGCGGCATCGCTGCATCAGAGTTTCCTCCATTGTGCAAGATTCCCCACTGCTGCCTCCCGTAGGAGTTTGGGCCGTGTCTCAGTCCCAATGTGGCTGATCATCCTCTCAAATCAGCTATTGATCATAGTCTTGGTAGGCCATTACCCTACCAACAAACTAATCAAGTGCGGGCTCATCCAATGGTGCATAAAGCTTTCTCCGTAAAGACTTATCCGGTATTAGCACAAGTTTCCTCGTGTTATTCCAGGCCAAAGGGTAGATACCCACATGTTACTCACCCGTCTGCCACTAAGTATTGCTACTTCGTTCGACTTGCATGTGTTAGGCGTGCCGCCAGCGTACGTTCTGAGCCATGATCAAACTCTCAAGTTAAAAAACGGCGCACACTAGCTTCATATATAAATTGTAAGAATACAATCCATACGATTTTGAAGTGTGTACGACAAATTTTGGTAACCTTAACCGTCCACACTTCTCTTCTTAAATTTTTACTTTTTAAATAGCTAATTGGGTCTAAAACGCCCAATAATCCTCACTAATCTATTGAGTAAACAATAATTTTACTGAGAAAGTGTGCTGCTTATAAGCTAAAATAAAAGTAAATCAAGCATTTAGCATTTAAATAAATGCTCAAATATATCAATAAATACTAGGTTTTTTTTGATTTTTAGTCATTACTAAATTAATAATTCAAACTTCAAGATGATATTTAGTTCAAATAAAATAATAAAAATAATAAAAAAAAACATTGAGATTACTTTTCTTTTCTTGCTGTTGTTAATTACGATTTCAAGCACTAGTTTCTATAACAAAAAAAAAATAATAATAGATGAAAATTATAAAAATTTAATAAATAATATTTATTTTCAAAAAAGTATTAACCAAATTTTTGACAATCTAGTTCCAAGATATAAAAATATTGATCATAAAATTTCTAATGGTGAAACCTTTGATAAAATTTTAAATAATTATTCAATACCAAATGAAGAAATTAATCAGATCAAAAAAAAATTAAATTCGGATTACAATATAAATAATCTTCAGCCAAATCTTGAAATAAAAATTACTATTGACCAATCAAATAATAAAAAAATTACTTCTTTTTTATTTCCAGTTTCTAGAACAAAAAAAATTAAATTAACAAGGAATCTAGATAATAACCTTTTTGAAAAAAAAATAATTATTACAAATTTAAATAAAAAAATTGTTTTTAAAGAAGGAAAAATTACACAAAGTTTATATAAAACAGCTATTGATTTGAAAGTTCAGCCAAATGTGATTATTGAGTTTGCAAGAATTTATGGATTCCAAATTGATTTTCAAAGAGATATTAGAAAAAATGATAATTTTCAAATCATGTATGAAGTGTTTGAAGATGACGATGGTAAAATATTTGAGACAGGTAATATAATTTTTGCAGATCTAAAGCTAAGTGGAAAAAATAATGCATTATATTATTTTGAAAAAAAAGGAAGTGAAGGACACTATGATGAAAACGGTAAGAGTGTTGAAAAAGCATTGATGAAGACTCCTATTAATGGTGCAAGACTTTCTTCTGCATTTGGAATGAGAAAACATCCTATAGATGGTTTTAATAAAATGCATAGAGGGACTGACTTTGCAGCCCCAATGGGCACTCCTATTATGGCATCTGGAAGTGGACTGATAACAAGAGCAAGATGGTGTGGTGGTGGTGGAAATTGTATTAAAATAAAACATAATTCAACTTATGAAACTATTTATGCTCATATGAAAAATTTTGCTAGAGGAATAAAAGAGGGAATAAGAGTAAAACAGGGTCAGATAATTGGTTATGTCGGATCCACTGGAAAATCTACAGGTCCACATCTACATTATGAGGTAGTTGTAAATGGAAAAAAAGTTAACTCTCAAAAATTAAAGTTGCCTTCCGGTAAAACTCTTAAAGGAAAGGAAAGAGAAATATTTGAGGTAGAAAAAATTAAATTAGATGTTTTAAAATCAGAATTAATTATTGGATAAAATTAACTAGCAGCGACTTTCTTTTCAACCACTTTTTTATCAACACTTTTTACAACTTTTTTTACTTCAGGCTCAGTCACTTCTTTTTTAACCGTTTCAGCTTCATTTTGAACAGTTTCTTCAACTTTTTTTTCTGAATCGACTGGCTTAATAGTTGCAGTTGCAGATGAATTTACTCTAGCCATTCTAAGGCTTTCTTGCTCGTTTTGAACTCTTGTAAAGTGATCCGCATGTTGAAAATAATTTTCAGATAAAATTTTATCTTCATTAGCTAAAGCTTCTCTCGCTAAATCATTGTATTTTTCAATAAGTTTAACTGCATTATGATTATTTCTACCTGGAACTTTTCTTTGAAAATTATCATTGTTAGAAAATTTTGATCCTTCATTATTGCTTCTAAATGGAGGTCTTCTATTATTATTGCTTCTAAATGGAGGTCTTCTATTATTACTATTATTACTTCTAAATGTTACCATAATATTTTTTCAATTTAAATTTTAGTGCTGATTATACAGCGATCATTATTGCCATAATCTTTTATAGCTTTGTTAACGTAAAAACCTTCTTCTTTTAATATTTTTATAACTTTATTTTTTTGATTAAAACCAATCTCTAAAATAAATTTACCATTTTTCTTAATCAGATTACTTGTCTTGTTGATTACTTTTCTGATTTTTGAAAAACCATCAAACCCACCACTTAAAGCTAACTTTGGCTCAAAATTAACTACATCTTTTTCCAAATATTTTAAACTTAATTGTTCAATATATGGAGGGTTTGAAACAATGATATCATATTTGCCATTATTAAAATTGTCAACACTTGAGTGAAAAAACTTTACTCGATTAGTTAAGCTTAGTTGTTTTGCATTAAATTTACTCACATTTATACTTTTTTTAGAAATATCTATTCCAGTTCCATAAAAATTAGATCTTTCTTTTAATATAGATAAAAGAATGCATCCAGATCCAGTTCCAATATCAAGAATTTGTAGTTGATCATCTTTTGAATAAATTTTTAAAACCTGTTCTATTATTAGTTCACTATCAGGTCTTGGAATTAGCACATCTTTATTGACAAAAAATTCATCTTGCCAAAACTCTTTTCTATTTATTAAATAAGCAATTGGTTCACCTTTTTTTCTTCTTTCAATTAAACTTTTAAATGTTCCTAATTGTTCTGAGTTCAAAACTTCTTTAGGATTTAAAATAATATGCTTTTTATCTCTTTTAATCGAGTTGGATAATAATATCTCGCTATCAAGTTGAGGATTAGCTATCTTATTTTTTTGCAGGATATCTATTCCTTCTTTCAGAATATTTTCTATATTCATTTTAATTAAGATTACTCAATTTTTCTTCTTGTGCTTGCAGCGTTAAATTTTCTACCATTTCATCAAAGGCTTCACCTTCCAAAAAAGCTTCAAGTTTGTGTAGGGTTAGATTAATACGGTGGTCTGTTACTCTTCCTTGTGGAAAATTATATGTTCTAATTCTTTCAGAGCGGTCTCCAGTTCCTATTTTGCTTTTTCTATCCTCTGATCTTTCACCCTCTATTCTTGATCTTTCTAATTCATAAAGTCTTGATCTTAAAATTAACATCCCTTTTGCTTTATTTTTGTGTTGTGATTTTTGATCTTGTTGAGATACAGATAATCCAGTTGGAATATGAGTAATTCTCACGGCACTATCAGTTGTATTAACGGATTGTCCACCTGGGCCACCAGCTCTAAACACATCAATTCTTAAGTCTGAGTCATTTATTTTGATATCAACCTCTTCTGCTTCTGGTAGAACGGCCACTGTTGCTGCAGAAGTGTGGACTCTCCCTTGAGTTTCTGTATCTGGAACTCTTTGAACACGATGAACTCCACTTTCATATTTTAATGTTGAATAAATATTTTTCCCCCTAATTGATGCAATAACTTCTTTCAGTCCCCCTGCCTCACTCTGAGACATGCTTATTAATTCTAATTCCCATTTTTTTTGATGACTAACTTTTTCATACATCTTAAAGAGATCTGCTGCAAATAAACTGGCCTCTAACCCTCCAGTACCTGCTCTAATTTCTATAATTGCATTTTTTTTATCTGCCTCGTCTTTTGGTAATAAAAATAATTTTAATTTTTTTTCTATAGTTTCGTTTTCTAATTTTAAATCTTTTAATTCTACCTCAGCCATTTCTTTAAACTCATTATCACTACTAGAATCACTTAATATTTTCTCTAGATCCTTTTTTTCCCCCTCATAAGAAAAATATTTTCTAACATCATCAATTACCTCGTTTAAATCCGAGTATTCTTTTGATTTTTCAGCAAAAAGTTTTTTATCCACTTCACCTGATGATAATTCTTTCTCCAAAATAGAATGCTTTGATATTAAATCTTCAATAGTTTTTAGAGGTATCATTGTATTTATAATTTTTTATCAAGTTCAGCAGCTTTTTTTTCAACTTCACTTACAACTCTTGATATTATGTCTTCTGATAAAACTTTTTCACTTTGAATGCCAGATAAATAAAGCATATTATTACCCTTACCGCCTCCAGTAATTCCTATATCTGTCATCGCCGCTTCTCCAGGTCCATTAACCACACAGCCAATAATCGATAATGTTAAAGGGGTTTTGATGTGAGCTAGTTTATCTTCTAATGTTTTTACCGTGTCAATTACTTGGAATGCTTGTCTTGCACATGATGGACAAGATATGATTTTTACACCTCTATTTCTTAAGTTAAGTGACTTTAATATTTCATTACCAATTTTAATTTCTTTAATAGGATCGTCAGACAAAGAAATTCTTATGGTATCCCCTATTCCATCCATTAAAAGTGAGCCAAGACCTATCGATGACTTGACACTGCCTGATACAAAGCTTCCGGCTTCTGTGATCCCTAGGTGTAACGGATAATCTGTAACTTTTGATAGTTGACGATACGCTGCAATAGATAAAAAAATATCTGAAGATTTTACACTTATCTTAAAATTAAAAAAATCTTGATCCTCTAAAATCTTAATATTCCTTTGTGCACTTTCAACTAAAGCTTCTGGACATGGTTCCTTATATTTTTCTAAAATATCTTTTTCAAGAGAGCCAGCGTTAACACCTATTCTAATGGAACAATCATTATTTTTAGCAGCACTAAGTACATCGTGTATTTTTAATTTATCCCCTATGTTGCCTGGATTAATTCTTAAACATTTTGCTCCATTTTCGGCAGCTTCTACTGCTCTTTTATAATGAAAATGAATATCAGCAATTATTGGAACAGATACATGTTTTGTAATTTCCCTAAGAGCTAATGAGGACTCTTCATCTGGGCAAGAAACTCTAACCAGATCAGCACCCTCTTCATGAATATCATTAATTTGTTTTATTGTAGCCTGAATATCGGTTGTTAAGGTGTTGGTCATTGATTGAACAGAAATAGGATTGTCACCACCTATCTTTACATCACCAACATTTATAACTTTTGTTTTTTTTCTATGAATGTCTCTAAATGGTCTTAAGCTCATAAATTAATCTAACTTAAATTCTTTGTGAAGCACTGCTACTGCTTTTTTTATCTGTTTATTTGAAATTAAAACTGAAATTTTAATTTCAGAAGTTGAAATAACCATTATATTAATCTTTTTTAAAGCCAAAGCCTGAAACATTCTATAAGTAATTCCTGGGGTTGTAATCATACCCACACCAATAATAGATACTTTTGAAACATTATTGTCATATGTAAGTTTTCTAAATGAAATTTTTTTATTTTGATTAATTATTTTTTCTGTTTTTTTTACATCTTCAGATTTAATTGTAAAAGTTAAGTCTGTTTCTTTTCCATTTAAAGAAATGTTTTGAACTACCATATCAACATTAATTTGATTAAGTGATAATGGTTTAAAAACAGCAGCTGCTACACCTGGCCTATCTTTAACACCCACAATAGTAACTTTAGAATCATTTTTTGTAGAAGTAATTCCGGTTATTATTTGATTACTGAAGGTTTTTTTTGCACCAGTTATTAATGTGCCTTTCTTTTTTTGAAATGAAGATTTAACTGAAAAATTAATATTATTTAGTTTTGCATCTTGCACAGATGTAGGTTGCATAACCTTTGCGCCTAATGATGCCATCTCTAACATTTCATCGTAGGAAATTTTACGAATTTTTTTGGCTTTAGGATGATTTCTTGGATCTGTAGTATAAACACCATCTACATCAGTGTAGATATCACACGCATCAGTATTAAAAAATTTTGCAAGCATTATTGCTGATGCATCAGTTCCACCTCTGCCCAGTGTTGTAATTCTATTTTCTAAGTTAATGCCTTGAAAACCAGTTATGATAGGTATTCCACCTGATTTCATGAAACTAAGTATTTTTCCTTTATCGATTTTGTTAATTCTTGAAGAGCTGTAAGGTCCTTCTGTAATAATTGGTAGCTGCCAAGACATCCATGATCTAGCTTTAAAACCAAGGTGTTTTAATCTACCAGCAATTAATGCACAAGTTGCTTGCTCTCCCGTTGCTAACAAAACATCATATTCTGCTGCATCAAAGTTATTACTTAATTCTTTTGTTTTTTTTATTAATTCATTAGTTGTGCCACTCATTGCAGAAGAAACCACAATGACACCCATTTTCTTCTTTTTATAAGAGGAAATAATTTTTGATACACTCTTTATTCTATCTATACTTCCAACGGAGGTTCCACCGAACTTTAATACAACAGTTTTCATTGATAATTTTGTAATTTATATTTGATAAAATACATCTTAATTGTTATGTCCACAAGTTATCTATTATGAATTCAATAAATAAAAAAGAAATTGAGAAATTTTCTAAAATTGCTGAAGAATGGTGGGATCCTAATGGTAAATTCAAACCATTGCATAATTTTAATCCAATAAGAATTAGATATATAAAAGAAAATATTATCAAAGATTTTAAAATTAGATCATCTGACAAGCCCTTAAAAAATATTAAATTACTTGATATTGGTTGTGGTGGAGGGTTATTATCTGAACCAATGTGCAGACTAGGAGCAAGTGTTGTTGGCATTGATGCATCAAAGAAAAATATTGAAGTTGCAAAATTTCATGCAAAAAAAAATAAACTTAAGATTGACTATAAAGTTGCATCTCCAGAGATGTTAAAAGATAAAAAAAAATTTGATGTAATTTTGAACATGGAAATAGTTGAACATGTTAATGATATAGACTTTTTTATTAAAGAAAGTTCAAAATTATTGAAAAAAAACGGAATAATGTTTATTGCAACTCTTAACAAAACATTAAAATCTTATGTATTTGCAATAGTGGGTGCTGAATATATTTTAAAATGGCTTCCAATTGGAACACATGATTGGGAAAAATTTGTTAAACCTAGTGGGCTAATAGATATATGTAAAAAAAACAATCTATCTCTAAAAAAATTAGATGGAATGAATTTTAATATATTAGATAATAGCTGGAAAGTAACAAATGATACTTCTGTTAATTATATTACAAAATTTATAAAAAATTAGTTCGTAGTATTTTTTATCCAAGGCAGTATTTCTGCTTTTATACCCTCTTCCTTTAACTCGTTAAGATCTTTTTTTGTTGCAGTACCATAAATACCTTTGGCCTTTTTTTTGTCTTTATAATGTAGAGACCTTGCCTCATAAGCAAAATTTTCTCCCACATATTCAAAATTTTTTTTAATAAATTCTTGATATTTATAAATTATTTTTTTTATTTCTTTATATTTTTCACTGGATGAATCAATGTCTGTTAAATTATTTTTTGAAGTGCTCACATTAGGAGACATCAAGTCCTTTCCAACATTTAAGGAATTGCAAAAATGACAATTTAAAAAATTTTTCTTTTTAAGTTTTTCATATTCCTTAGACGATGAAAACCAACTATCAAAAGTAGTTTCACAATCTTTACATATGAGCTTGTATTTGATCATGGTTTATAGTTAATAATTAATAAAGTTAATTCAATATCAAATTAGCTTCTATAATCAGCATTAATCTTAATATATTTTTTTGTTAAATCCATTGTGTAGGCAGTAAAACTTTTTGATCCCATATTTAAATTTACTGAAATATCTATTGATTGACTTTTCATATAGTTGGCAACTTCATTTTCTTTATAATATTTAAAAATTTGTCCTTTTTCTATTATCTTAATACCACCAAAGCTTATTGCTAATTTTTTTAAATCTATTTTCACTCCAGATTTTCCTATAGCCATTATTATTCTACCCCAATTTGGATCTTCTCCTGCGATGGCTGTTTTAACAAGATTTGAATTCGCAATAGAAAAAGCTATTACTCTTGCTTCGTTTTCACTTTTTGATTTAACTATATTGATTGTAATAAATTTAGTAGCTCCCTCACCGTCCTTAACAACTCTTTTTGACAAATTTAATAACACTGAATGTAGGGCTTTATCAAAACTAAATATTTTTTTATCATTAATATTATTTATGATTTGGTTTTTTACTTTTCCTGTAGAAAAAATAGAAACCATATCATTTGTGCTAGTATCGCCATCACAACTGATTGCATTAAAGGTTGTATTAATATTTTTCTTTAATAGTTTTTTTAAAATATTGTTTGAAAGATCTGCATCAGTAAAAACGTAACCTAATGTGGTCGCCATGTTTGGAAAAATCATTCCTGATCCTTTGGCAATTCCATAAATCTTAACTTTTTTATTTCCTATTTGACATTCCTCCATAGTAATTTTTGGCTGTAGGTCTGTTGTCATTATGCCTAATGCAGCTTTCATCCAGGTAAATTTATTTTGCGTATATTTAATTTTTTTGATTAATTCTGGAATATTATTTTTAATTTTTTCAGTTGGATATTTTTCTCCAATTGTCCCTGTACACCCAAAAAGAACTTGATTTGATGATATCTTCTTTGGAAAATCTTCGTCTTCAGTTTGTTTTTTTGTTAATTGTAATGCTGCTTCTTCAGCTATTTCTTTTAAACCTTTGTAACCATCTGATCCTGTAAATGCATTAGCATTTCTAGTATTAATAATTAGAGAGCTTATTTTTTTACTTTTAATATCTAAATTCCACTTAATGTTCTCTGAAACTATTTTTGATTGTGTATAAACAGATGCATAGTTTGCCCCGTCTCTAAAATAAAACATAACCAAATCATCCCTAGGTTTGCTGTATAAATTTGCACAAACTGTGGATATTGAAACTCCATCTAGATGTTCTAAATCTTGAAAGTCACTATTTTTTGACTTTAAATTTAGTGAGTTTATAAAGTTTTTAACGTTTATTGGCATGTGTTTAAAATATTTATTTAATACTTATATTAAAAGTTATAATTAATTATATACCAGAAAATTAAATGCTTAATCCCTTAAATTTTATCACAAAGTTTATTAAATCTAGCAATCAAAAAGAGCTCGATAGAATTAACAAAATAGTTGTAAAAGTTAACTCCTTGGAAGCATCTGTTAAAAACCTTAGTGACGAAGACTTTCCTAAAAAAACTTCAGAATTGAAAGATAGACTTAAAAATGGTGAAAATTTAAACACTCTATTACCTGAAGCTTTTGCACTTGTGAGAGAGGCTTCTAAGAGAACAAGAAATGAGAGGCATCACGATGTTCAAATACTTGGGGGTGTTGTGCTTCACGAAGGCAAAATTGCAGAAATGAGAACTGGTGAAGGTAAAACTTTAACAATAAGTCTTGCAGCCTATTTAAACGCCCTGACAGAAAAAGGGGTACATATAGTTACTGTAAATGACTATCTTGCAAAAAGAGACTCTCAAGAAATGGGGGAAATATATAAATTTTTAGGATTAACTTTTGGTTTTATAAATAATGACCAAGATGATCTTGAAAGAAAAAAAAATTATAATTTTGATATTACATATGCAACTAATAGTGAATTAGGGTTTGATTATCTTAGAGATAATATGAAATTTTCAAAAGAACAAATGGTTCAAAGAGGGCATGTTTATACTATTGTAGATGAAATAGATTCTTGTTTAATTGATGAGGCTAGAACGCCACTTGTAATATCGGGAGCTGCTGAAGATAAAACAGAACAATATCTTGCGATTGACAAACTTATAAAAAGATTATTACCAGAGCATTATGAGATTGATGAAAAAGATAAAAATATATTGCTTACGAATGAGGGAATAAATAAAGTAGAAAAAATATTCTCTGATGCAGGAATTCTAAAAAATAATAACTTTTATGACCCTGAAAACTTAAGTTTAGTTCATCATGTAAATCAATCCTTAAGGGCTCATCATCTATTTGAAAAAGGAAGAGACTATATTGTTAAAGATGAAACATTAAAAATTATTGACGAACTTACTGGTAGAATATTAGAGGGAAGAAGATTTGGAGATGGCCTACACCAAGCACTTGAAGCCAAAGAAAGAATAGATGTTCAAGCTGAAAATCAAACTCTAGCATCAATAACTTATCAAAATTACTTCAAGCTCTATAATAAAATTTCAGGATGTACTGGAACTGCAGCAACTGAATCTCAGGAGTTTTATGAAATATATAATTTAGTTGTGGTTATCATCCCTACAAATAAAGAAATGATTAGAAAAGATTGGAATGATCAAATTTTTAGAACAGAAGAAGAAAAAAATAAAGCCATCATTGAAAAAGTTCTAGAGTGTCACCAGCAAGGTCAACCTATATTAGTTTTCACTTCTAGTATTAATAAATCAGAAATTTATTCAAAATTACTAAATGATGAAAAAATTAAACATGTAGTTTTAAATGCAAAAAATCATGAAAATGAAGCTGAAATCATTGCAAATGCTGGAAAAATGAATTCAGTTATAATCACAACAAGTATCTCGGGTAGAGGTGTTGATATCCAGTTAGGTGGGAAAAAAGGAAGTCAACCTGATGATGAACTTTTAGAAAATAAAAATAAAATAAAATCGCTTGGTGGACTATTTGTTATTGGCACAGAAAGAATGGAGTCTAGAAGAGTTGATAACCAAGCCAGAGGAAGAGCTGGTAGACAGGGCGATGAAGGAAGTTCAATTTTTTATGTTAGTTTAGAAGATGACTTAATGAGAATTTTTGGTTCAGAATCTATGAATAATATCCTTCAAAAATTAGGCTTAAAAGATGGAGAAAGTATTGATCACCCCTGGATTAATAAAGCACTTGAGAGGGCACAACAAAAAGTTGAAGCTAGAAATTTTGATATAAGAAAAAATTTATTAAAATTTGATGACGTGTTAAATGATCAAAGACATGTAATATTCTCTCAAAGAAATGGTGTGATGAATAGTGAAAAAGTTTTTGATTATTCAGATGAATTCTTATCTGAAATTATTAGTCATCTAATCACCTTAAAAACACAGAAACTATCAACAACTAAAAATAATGAATTTAACAATCAGTTAAAAACTTTACTGGGAAAAAGTGTTGATGATAATGAATTTAAAAATGTTACTGAATTAAAAGATGAAGAGTTCAAAAATAAAATTAATTCTAAATTTTTAGAAGCAAGAAATGAAAGAATTAAAATGTTGGATGAAGAAAAAGCAAAAGAAGTTGAAAAAAGAATTTTTCTTCAGTGTATAGATTTAAACTGGAAGTCACATATTCAGTATCTTGAACAACTAAGACAAGTTATTGGCCTAAGATCTTATGGTCAAAGAGATCCATTAGTTGAGTATAAAAAAGAAGCTTTTTTTCTTTTCGAAAACTTATTGAATAAATTGAAAATGGATTTTGTTACAATTTTAATTAATTTAAAAATAGTTCAAGAACCTGGTGAAAGTATTTCAAGACCATTAAAAAAAGAAACATCTAACGATCCAAAGTGTTTACTAATACAAAGAAAAAATGAAAAGATTTCAAGAAATGAGAAATGTGAAGCTACAGGTAAAAAGTTTAAAAACTGTTGTGGGGCCTTATAAAGAAAATATAAAATAGCCCAATAAAACTATTACTCCAAATAAAACTACTAAATTTAACTTCGATTTAAAGAAGTTTTTAATAAATAAATTAACCTTACTTTCTTTCATGCTGAGTTTACTTAGATCATCTAATTGATTTACGAATCCTTTAGATCTTCCAATAGTTAAAAATTTATTTTTTCTATGATTAAAAATTTCTTCTCCACTCATGTTAAAAAATTCATTCAAATTTTTTTCAATTGATTTTCTTACGTTATCTAATATTAGGTCTCTATCTCTGTGGGCACCACCAATTGGCTCTGGGACAATTTCATCAATTACTTTTAGTTCTAAGAGGTCTTTTGAAGACAATTTCATAGCTTTTGCTGCTTCTAAAGTTCTTTTAGGATCTCTCCATAAAATGGTGGCACAGCCTTCTGGAGATATTACTGAGTAAATTGCATTTTCTAACATGATTACCTTATTAGATGAAGCAAGTGCTATAGCCCCTCCTGATCCACCTTCTCCAATAACAATTGCAAGAGTTGGGACGTTTAAGGACATGCAGCACTCAATTGATTTTGCAATTGCCTCTGCTTGACCTCTTTCTTCTGCTCCTACACCAGGGTAAGCACCAGGCGTATCTATAAAAGAAATTATCGGTATGTTAAATTTATTTGCTAATTTCATTAATCTAATTGTTTTTCTGTAACCCTCAGGTCTCATCATTCCAAAATTTCTTTCAATTCTGCTTTCAAGGCTGTCCCCTTTTTCTTGACCAATAACTAACACAGATTTTTCATCAAATTTTGCAAATCCTGCTAATACGGATTTGTCTTCTCCATAATATCTATCACCTGATAATGGGATAAAATCTTCAAATAAATTATCAATAAAAAATTTTGCTTTAGGTCTATCTTCATGTCTTGCAACTAGAGTGGTTTGCCAGGGGTCTAAGTTAGAGTAAATCTCTTGTAGCTTATTATCTATCTCTTTTTGAGACTCAGAAATTTTTTTTGTATCTACTTCTGAAAGACCATCTTGATTATAAGGGTCTTTAAGTTTGTCTATTTCTATCTCTAAATTTTTAATGTCTGCTTCAAAGTTTAAATAATTTTTCATATGATTGTTTAATTATTAATTAAATAAGAAAAAAGGCAATAAAATGTTTGAAATAATTTATATTTGACATAATTCTATTAAGAGATAGTCTTAATCAATATCGGGAGAGACTATTATATAATAGCGCCGAAGGAGCAACCACCCCGGAAACTCTCAGGCAAATGGACCGATATCAAACATAACACTCTGGAAAGAGATTTATCTCGCCGATGGAGCAAAACTCTCAGGCAAAAATACAGATGGGGTAAAATGGGTGCTATGAAAGAACAATATACAAAAATACACAATCTATCAGTTTCTAATAAGTTGCTAAACTTCGTTAATGAAGAATTGCTTAAAGATACAAATATTTCTTCTGAAAAATTCTGGGAAGGCTTCGACCAAGTAGTTCATGAGCTAGCCCCAAAAAATAAAGAGCTATTAAAAATAAGAGAAGATTTACAAAAAAAAATAGACGATTGGCATATTGCAAATAAAGGAAATGAAATCAATCTAGAAGAGTATAAAAAATTTTTAAAAGAAATTGATTATTTAAAAGAAGTAGGCCCTGATTTTAAGATCAAAACAAATAATGTTGATGAAGAAATAACTAGTATTGCTGGACCTCAATTAGTAGTTCCAATCATGAATGAAAGGTATGCACTGAATGCAGCTAATGCTAGATGGATGAGTTTATATGACAGTTTGTATGGTACAGATGTAATCGAGCAATCTGAGGATAGTGCCACTCAAAGATACGATCCTTTAAGAGGAGAAATGGTTATAAAATATGGAAGAGACTTTTTAGAAAAATATTTTCCTCTAGAAAATTTTGAATGGCATAATATTACAGGCTTTAAAATTGATAATGGCTCTTTAGTAGTATTAAAAGATAGTAATAAAACATCTTTAAAAAATAAAGATAAATATATTGGTCATAGAGGAGAGGCCAATGATCCATCAGCAATAATTTTAAAAAATAATAATCTTCATATAGAAATAATTATAGACCCAAATGCTTTTAGCGCTCAACAAGATCCTGCTAAAATTAGTGATATTATTGTTGAAGCTGCAGTTTCAACTATTTGTGATAATGAAGATAGTGTTGCTGCAGTAGATGCTGATGACAAAGTTATTTGTTATCGTAATTGGCTTGGACTTATGAAAGGTGATTTGAAATCAACTTTTGAAAAAAATGGAAAGACTTATGAGCGTAAATTAAATCCCGACAGAAGTTATATTTCTAAAGATGGAAAAGGATTAAAGCTACATGGAAGAAGTTTATTATTGGTAAGGAATGTTGGACACCTTATGACTAACTCAGCAATCACTTTAAAAGATGGTTCTGAAATACCAGAAGGTATTATGGATGCCTTTATAACTTCAGCAGCTTGCCTTCATGATATTAAAAAAAAAGGTAATTCTAGAACTGGTTCCATTTATATTGTTAAACCAAAAATGCATGGTCCTGATGAAACCTCATTTACTGATTTAATTTTTACTAAAGTTGAAGAAGTTTTAGGATTGGAAAAATACACTTGTAAAATTGGAATTATGGATGAAGAGAGAAGAACCTCATCTAATTTAAAAGAGTGCATTAGGACACTTCAAAATAGAGTATTTTTTATTAATACTGGTTTTTTAGATCGTACTGGTGATGAAATGCATACTTCAATGGAAGCTGGTCCTATGATTAAAAAAGGTGATATGAAATCTTCTAAATGGATTGGGGCATATGAAAATAATAATGTAGACATAGGTCTTCAATGTGGTCTTTCTGGTAAGGCTCAAATTGGCAAAGGAATGTGGGCTATGCCGGACAAAATGAGAGAGATGATGGAACAAAAAACTAGCCATCTAAATGCTGGTGCAAATTGTGCTTGGGTTCCCTCACCTACAGCGGCAGCTCTTCATGCTCTTCATTATCATGAAATAAACATTTTTGAGAAACAAAAAGAAATTCAAAAAAGAGAATCTGCAAAACTGGATGATTTGTTAACAATTCCTGTAGCAGATAGACCAAACTGGTCAATGGAAGAAATTAACTCCGAAATTTCCAATTCTGCACAAACTCTTTTAGGGTATGTCGTCAGATGGATAGATCATGGAGTTGGCTGCTCAAAGGTACCCGATATTAATAATGTTGGTTTGATGGAGGATAGAGCCACTTTAAGAATTTCTTCTCAACATATAGCTAATTGGATACATCACGATATTTGTACAAAATCACAAGTTATGGAAGTAATGAAAAAAATGGCAAAAATTGTTGATGATCAAAATAAAAATGATGGTGCCTATACTCGCTCTGGAAGAGGAAGCTACGAAATGATGTCTGAAAATTTTGAGCAATCAATTGCTTTTAAGACAGCTTGTGATTTAATCTTTAAAGGTAAAGAGCAACCTTCGGGTTACACAGAACCGTTATTACATCTAAATCGATTATTAAAGAAATCTAGTCAGAATTAGTTTTAATTCCAGTTCTGTTTTTAAAAGCTGAATATAAAGTTCCATCATCGAGACTTTCTATTTCGCCACCAACAGGAAGTCCTTGAGCAAGTTTTGTAACCTTAGTAGAAGTTTTTTTTAAACTATCCTCTATGTAATAAGCGGTAGTTTGACCTTCAACTGTTGCACTTGTTGCTAGTATAACTTCTTCAATATTTTCTCTTGAAACTCTTTCTACTAATGAATTAATCAAAAGGTCTTCTTTTCTCTGGCCAGCAGAAGAAATGGTGCCACCAAGAATATGAAAGTAGCCTTTATAGATATTTGAATTTTCAATTGACCATTGATCTGCAATGTCTTCAACTACACATATTTTATTATATTTTTCTTTTGAATTTTCACAATTGTTACAGCCTAATGAATTAGATTTTAAAGTACCACAAGATTGACACCTAATTACATTTTTATAAACTTGCGCCAAAGTGTTTGCTATTGGCTTTACAAGTTCATCCCTATTATTAATAAGTTTTAAAACAATTCTTTTTGCAGATTTAGGACCTAAGCCAGGAAGTTTTGAAATTAATTTAATTAACTCTTCTATCTCATTAATATTTTGCATATTCTTAAAGCGGCCATTTAAAACCAGGAATACCTAATCCACTTGTAGACTTAGAAATTTCTTCAGATGTCTTAGATTTTAATTCTGATTTTGCATTATTATGGGCAGCCACTATCAAATCTTCGATTATAATTTTATTTTCCTTTAATATTTCGTCTGAAAGGTCAATTTTGATCATTTCATTTTCACCATTTAAAGTAACCTTTACAGAATTTGAACCAGACGTTCCTTCTACCTGAATGTTCTTTATTTTTTCTTGGCTCTCTTTCATTTTAGCCTCTAATTCTTTTGCTTTATCTAAAATTTTTGTAAAATCAGTCATTCTTTAATCTTCTTTTCTAGGTTTAACATCAATAAGTTCTGCGTCAGGGAAACTTTTTAAAATATCTTTATAAATTGAGGAGTTCTTTACACTTTCTATCAGTTCTTTTTTTTCATTAATTTCTTCTTCTTTTTTAGATGGCTGTCCTTTAGTTTTGCTTAGACTTATAATCCATCTTTCATTGGTCCATTCAAAAAGTTTTGTTGAAAGATCTTTAATAAAATCTTTATCTAAATCTTCATTAAATGAAATTTCAATTCTTTTGTTCTCAAAACTTACAAGGTTAACATTTTTTTCTAATTCATATTTTAATTTAATCTCTTTTTTAGAAGAGCATGCTTTTAATAGATCATCAAATGAATTTATAAGACTGGTATTTGTTTCAATGTTATTATTTTCTTTTTCTTTGATATCTTTTTCCTGAACAATATTTTTCATTTGCCCTATTGTTTCAGATTTATCTTTTATTCCAAAGATATCTTCGTTTGTTTTTTTTGGGTAAAAAGATGTTTGGTTTTCACTTTCAGATAATAGTTTGCTATCGTCTTTATATTTGTCACTTTCCTGTTTAATGCTTTTTAAATGAATTAATCTAATTAAGAACATTTCCATTGATAAATGTTGATTAGAAACAATATCAAGCTCCTCAAGTGTTTTAATAGTAAATTGCCAAAATAATATTAGGGTCTCATTGTTAACTTTTTCTGAAAGATCTTTAATTTTATTAAACTCTTCATCATTCAATAAAAAATTATTACCATCCAAATTTAGTGAATCAATATTTTTAAAATAATATAAGAGCTCTAAAAAATCATTAATAAAAATTTTTGGTTCAACACCCTGGTTATATATTTCTCTGTAAGTGTTGAGAACTTCAGTTTCTTTACCTTCAAATATCAATTCAAATAAATCAATTAATTGAGACTTATCAAAATAACCAAATATTTTTTGTGCTGCTGCAAGATCTAATTCTTTGTCTTTATCCAAGGTAAGTAAAGCCCTATCAAGTAACGATAGCGCATCCCTAACTGAACCCTCAGAAATTTTAACAATTAATTTAAGAGCATCATCTGATGCGTTACCATTTTCTTTTTCTTTAATTTTCTTAATAAAATCAAACAACTCTAAAGATTTAATTCTAGATAAATCAAACCTTTGACAACGTGAGACTACTGTAATTGGAATTTTTTTTATTTCTGTTGTTGCAAAGATAAATTTTAAATATTCTGGTGGCTCCTCTAAGGTTTTTAACAATGCATTAAATGCTTGTTTGCTAAGCATGTGAACTTCATCAATTATAAATATTTTATATTTAGCAGTAGTTGGGCCATATCTAGAAAATTCAATAAGGTCTCTTACATCGTCCACCCCTGTTTTACTTGCTGCATCCATTTCCAATACATCAATATGATTTGAGTTAGAAATGGCATTACAATTTTCACAAAGTTCCTCTTTACACAAATTATCTATTCCATTTGAACAATTTAGAGATTTTGCAACAATCCTTGCTGTTGTCGTTTTTCCTATTCCTCTAATTCCAGTAAAAAGATAGGCATTAGGCACTTTATTAGCCTTAATAGAGTTAGAAATTGTTTCCGCAACAACATCTTGCCCTATAAGATCATTAAATGTCTGAGGTCTGTACTTTAAAGCTAAAACTTTTGTATTTTTATTCATTTTATATAAAGGAGACTAGAACCTGAATAACTGTCTCTACGACTGCTTCCGTTAAGATCTGGTCGGGTTCAAGCAGTATCCACCTCTAGCCTCCAAAACTATTATAACAGTAATGTTTTCTATTCTACAAGAAAAGTTTCTAAGTTATTTTTCTCTAAACTTATCAGCCTCAAAAACACCTAGTACGTGAAAATCTTGGCAATGAAGTCCTAATTCTTCTAAAGACTTTTGTATTTTTGGATTGTCGATGTGTCCCTCTAAATCACATAAGAAAAAATATGACTCAAAGGAATTTTGCTCTGGATAGCTTTGAAGTTTTGTAAGGTTAACTCCATTGATCGCAAAACCACCTAATGATTGATAGAGAGCTGCAGGCTTGCTTTTTAACTTAAATAGAAAAGAAGTTATGTATTTTTTATCACCAAAATCAGGCTGTAAAACTTCATTGCCCATCACCAAAAATCTCGTAGCATTGCCTTTTTCATTTTCAATATTTTTTGAAAGTATTTTTAGATCATAAATTTCAGCACTTAAAGTAGAGGCAATTGCTGCTTCCGTTTTAATTTTAGACTTTGAAATTGTCTCAGCCGAACCAGCAGTGTCAGCACGAATATGTTCAACTAAATTATTTTTTTTAATAAATTTAGAGCACTGTGATAAAGCTTGAGCATGAGAATAAACATCTTTGATATCACTTAAATTGCTATCTGGCTGTCCTAATAAATTATGTTCAATTTTCTGAAAATGTTCTGCATAAATATTAAGTCTATACTTAAAAATAAGATATTCGATTCCAATATTTCCTGTAATTCGATTTGATTCTGGAATTACCATTCTCGAATTTTTATCTTGAGATGTTTTTAAAAAACATTCATCAAATGTCTTACATGGAATTATTTCTGCTTTAGGGTTTATTTCTAGCGCTGCTAAATGTGAATAAGCACCGAATGTTCCTTGAAAATAAATTTTGGTCATTTTAGGATTTATATTCCATAATTTTTTTTATAGCTAGATAATCTTCTTTTGTATCTACACCAATGGGAGAAAAGTTTGCCAAAGCAACGTTGATTTTCAGATTGTTATCCAATGCTCTTAACTGTTCTAATCTATTTTTTTTTTCTTTAAATGTTTGGTCCAGACTAACAAATTTTTTTAATGTACTTGTTTTATATGAATAGATTCCAATATGATGATAAGTATTTTGATCATTTCTTGAAAAACCATCTCTAGTAAAATTTAATGCTATTGGAAAATTATTCTTTTCTAATTTTGTTTCTGTAATAACCTTAACTATATTTTGATCAATTAACATTTTATCATTTTTAATTTCTGCTGCTAGCGTTCCAATTCCAGAATTACTATTAATCATAAAGTTATTTAAATTTATAATATCATTTTTATTGATATTTGGTTCATCCCCTTGCAGGTTTAATATAAAATCAATATCTTTAATATTAAGCTTTTCGTAAGCCTCAAAAATTCTATCTGTGCCGGTTTTGTGAGTGTTACTCGTCAAAACAGCTCTACCACCATTTTTTTCAACATCATCGAGTATTTCTTGATCTTCGGTTGCTACTACTACCTCGCCAATATTTGTTTCTTCTGCCTTTTTAAAAACATGAGAAATTATTGATAAATTATTAATTGTTAAAAGTGGTTTACCTGGCAATCTACTTGCTGACATTCTTGATGGAATTAATATTAATGTTTTAGCCATTATAAATTTACCAATTTGTGCGTCTAACAGACGCAAAATTAAAAAATTAAAAATTAAGTATTTTTTTAATTATCATGTTATATCTGCAAAATAATAAAATTTATATGGATTCGTTTGAGCTTAATAAAATTATTGCTGCTATTTTAATGGTTGCGCTTCTTGTAATTGGTTTAGGAAAAGTTGCTGATGGTGTCTTTCATGTAAATAAACCAGAAAATCCAGGGTATCAAGTTGAAGTTGAAGGACAACCAGCTTCCACAATATCCCAAGTTGCTGAAGTTGAGCAAAAAGTAGACATTGCCGCTATAATGGCCCTAGGCGATGTAACTTCAGGTGAGAAAATTTTTAAAAAATGTGCAGCATGTCACTCTATTGAAAAAGGTGGTCCAAATAAAATTGGTCCTGCTCTTTATAACGTAGTAGGCAGTAAAGTAGGTGCTGTAGAAGACTACAAATATTCTAAAACTTTAGCCTCATATGGTAAAGACTGGACTTTTGAAGAACTTAATGGTTTTTTAACTAAACCTAGCTCATATTTGAAAGGAACAAAAATGTCTTACGCTGGCTTGAGAAAAGAAGCAGATAGAGCCTCGATTATTAAGTACCTAAATCAAAATAGTGATAGCCCTAAACAGCTACCTTAACTTACCAAAACAATATAATAAAATACTTTTTTGAACGTGCACTCTATTTAGAGCCTGCAGCCATACTTCAGAGTTTTTTCCCAAAAAAACATCTGTCGTAACTTCTTCTCCCCTTGGAAGACAGTGTAAAAAAGTTGTATCTTTTTTAGCAAAACTCATCAATTTTGAATTAATTTGAAAGTTTCTAAAATCTTTAATTTTTTTATTTTTATTAACTTTATCGTTCAATGAAATTACTTTATCTGAAAAAATTACATCAGCATTTTTAACTGCTTTTTTAGCATCATTAAAGATATGAATTTTTCTTTTATTTTTTTTTACCCAATCTAATACAAATTTTTTAGGCCCATAATTCTTGGGACAGCCAATATTTAAGTTGAATGAAAATTTAACTGAAGCAGCAATCAAACTATTTAGAACATTATTAGAATCTCCAATCCAGCAAATATTTAATTTGGAAATAGATTTTTTTTTAATCTCTTCAACTGTGAAAATATCTGATAGCACTTGTGTTGGATGAGACGATGGACTTAAACCATTTATTACTGGTATCTTTAAATATCTGCTAAATTCTTCTATTTTTTTATCACTATCAGTTCTCAGCATAAAACCATCCCCATAAGTTGATAAGATTTTAGCAGTATCTGCTAGACTTTCGCCACCTTTTCCTAGGTGTAATTCATTAGCTCTAAGTGTTATAGTTCCTCCACCTAGTTGTTTTATTGCAAGGTAAAAACTTAATCGCGTTCTCAAACTTGCTTTTTCAAACATTTGAATGAGTAACTTGCCTTTTAAAGGTTTATCTTTATCAACTTCTAGAGTGTTATAATTTTTTCTTTTTTGTTTTCTATTCTTTGCATCAATGATGATTTTTTTAAGGTCTGCTGAAGGTATATCTTTAAGGTTGATGAAATGTTTCATATTTATTTATAAGTAGAACACACTTTTTTAATAATATTTATTGCTATATCTATCTCTTCTTTTTTAACATTAAGAGGAGGTAATATTCTAATAACATTTTCAGCCGCTCTAATTGTTAATAATTTATTATCCATTAGTTTCTGTATAAATTTTGTTTGATCATCATGAAGTTGTAATCCGATTAATAAACCAACGCCTCTTACTTCTTTAATTATTTTAGGAAACTTTTTTCTTAATTTATTTAATTCTGAATAAAAGTATTTTGATAATTTTTTAACATTTGAAAGAAATCCTTTTTTTAATATTTGATCTAAAACAGCATTTCCAACAGACATAGCTAGTGGGTTGCCACCAAATGTTGACCCATGAGTTCCAGCTGTCATTCCTGATGCTACCTTTTTATTCATTAAAACTGCACCTAACGGAAATCCACCTCCAATACCTTTTGCTATTGGGACAATATCAGGCTTAATTTTAGAATTTTCAAATGCAAAAAAATTTCCACTCCTTCCAATTCCACACTGAACTTCATCTAAAATTAATAAAATTTTTCTCTTATCACAAATCTTTCTTAATTCTTTTAAACACCAATTGGGTATAACTTTAATTCCTCCTTCTCCCATCACAGTTTCAACCATAATAGCAGCCGTTTTTTTTGTTATTTTTTTTTTAAAATCTTTATGATTTCCAAATTCAAAATGGTCAAATCCATCAACTTTTGGTCCAAAGCCCTCAGTCATCTTCTTTGATCCACTAGCATAAATTGTAGCTAATGTTCTTCCATGAAATGAATTTTTAACACAAAGAATTCTATTTTTTGAAGGTTGTCCTATCGAATAAAAATATCTTCTAGCAACTTTAATTGCAGCCTCTGTGGCTTCTGCTCCACTATTTTGGAAAATAATAAAGTCTGCAAAAGTTTTTTTTGCCAATCTTTTAGCTAATTTTTCACCCTCTGGAATTATAAATGCATTAGAAACATGCCAAAGTTTTTTAGATTGTTTGTTAACTGCTTTTATTAAATATGGGTTTGCATGTCCTAAGGAATTTACTGCTATTCCCTGAACAAAGTCTAAATATTTTTTTCCATTAGTAGAATATAAAAAACTTCCTTTGCCATATTTAAAGGAAATTTTTCTTCTATTATAATTTTTTGCTAAAGCGCTCATTAACTAAGATTTAATTTTATAACCTTTTTTGTAAAGAAGAAAAGCAACATACCACATAACAATACTTAATATGGTTAGATAGATTAGGCCTATTGTTATTGGTCCATCTGATTTTCCTAAGAAGCCATATCTAAACCCATCGATCATATAAAAGAATGGATTTATGTGACTAATATTTTGAAATAATTCTGGCAGTTTATCTATAGAATAAAATACACCTGATAAAAAACTTAATGGAGTTATTATAAAATTTGTTACAGTTGCTGTATGATCAAATTTTTCAGCCCAAAGGCCAGTTATAAAACCAAGACTTCCAAGAATAAATGCACTTAAAAAACCAAATACAAAAATATAAAAAATATTATAAATTGTGATATCAACTATTAATGAAAAGACCGCTATTGAAATTATAGCTATTAAAAAACTTCTTGTTAAGGCAGCCAATATTATTGCCATCGACACTTCAAGGGCTGATAATGGTGCATAGAGCATGTCAACAATATTTCCTTGAATTTTTCCTATCATTAGTGAAGAAACAGAGTGACTAAATGATTGTGTTAAGATGCTCATCGCAATTAAACCAGGAGCTAAAAAATTTATAAAAGAATAGCCAAGCACATCTCCTCTATTATTGCCTAAAGCTAGGGACAAAACTGATAAAAATAGTAAACTTGAAACAAGTGGAGAAAGCAAAGTTTGCTGCCAAACTGCCATGAACCTGTTACACTCTTTAAGCCATAGGCTTTTAAAGCCAATCCAATTTACAAAGCCAAACTTTTTAACTCCGATATGATATTTTTTATCCAATTCAACCATAAGTAATCATATATAAATTTTAAAAAAAGATGTGTATAAAACAGAAAAATCCATTGTCTTTTTTTTAATCTTGTGTGATCTGTATATAGTTATAAAATTTAATTAACATACTAAATATAGAATATGAGCTGGAACGAAGAAAAAGTAGAAAAGTTAAAAGAACTTTGGGGCAAAGGAAGCACTGCAAGCCAAATAGCTGAAATAATCGGTGGTATTAGTAGAAATGCAGTAATTGGTAAAGCTCATAGATTAAATTTATCATCAAAAATTAAAACTAGAAATGCATCTTCAAGCCAAAATTTTGATAATAGTTCAGAAGAAAATTCTTCTAAGCAAAAAAGAGGCCGAAAAAGTAAGTTTCAATCCTTAATTATTGAAAAAGACTTTGAACCAGAAAATCCTAAGAAATTAGAGGAACTAGATGAGAGCTCTTGTAAATGGCCCATAGGTCATCCTGAAGAACAATCATTTTATTTTTGTGGACGATCGTCTTTAAAAGATTTTTCATATTGCAAACTTCATTTACTATATGCCTATCAGCCAAAAGGAAGAAAAGAAGAGGCTGTAGCTGATAAAGATGAAGAGACACCTCAGTATATTGATAAAAAAATTAACACTGCTTAATAATTTTTTAATTTAATTTAATTAATCTTAATTTTTATTTCTCATTCTTTCCATTAAACCCTCTAATCAGAGATTTTATAATTAGATAAATTAGGTAAGAGAAAATTGAGAATATTAAAAAATAAATAATATTAATTATCATAAATAATCATACAATTTTAGTATAGGAAATTCTATTAAGAATTAGCAGGGTTATATTTTTTTGTAGAAAATTGCCCACCTTCTCTCCACATATAGCTATATTTTTCTACTTCATTATCAAATACTCTTGTACTTGGAACCCCAATATCAGCATTAGTTTGATATTTACCTGAAGGAACATTGTCATATTTTAAAAGCGTAAGCTGATCTATTGTTAGAAGTGGTTTTGGAAATAATTGAAAAAATTTAGCAGACATAGTTGCTACAAAAAGAGGTAATGGTACTAATAATCTTTTTTTATCTATTAAATGTAATAATTTTTTTAAAATTTCTTTTAAGGATAAGATGTCAGGCCCAACACACTCTATAATTTTCGAGTAAATATTTTTAGAGACAACATGATAAATGGTATCAGTTAAATCCGAACAATGTATTGGAGCAAATTTAGTTGATCCATTATAATAAAGAGGGAAAAATGGAAGTCTACTGAGTAAAGTCATAAAAGACGTAGTAAAATTATCATCAACTGAATAAACTACAGAAGGCCTTAATATTGTTGCTAAAGGAAAATTTTTTTGAATATTGAGTTCACCATCTAATTTACTTTTTGCATACTCTGAGTCTGGTGCATTATTTATCCCTAATGCTGACAAATGAATAAATTGCTGAACTTTATATTCTTTACAAAGTTTAGATAAAATAGATGGAAAAATAGAGTGAATATTTTTAAAAGTATTGCCCTTGCCACTTTCATATAAAATACCAATTAAATTTATACAAATATCAGTTTGGGAGAAAAGCTTTCTAATTTTTTTTTCATCAAAGATATTAGCTTCAACAATGTCTATGTAACCTGCATTAGCTTGAGTTTTTATTGCATATCCTTTTTGATGAAGGTTTCTAGTAACCACAGTTACTTTATAATTATTTTTAGTAAGCTTTCTTATTAAATGACGACCTATTTGACCACTACCGCCAAAAATTAGACAATTTTTTGCTTTCATATATATATAATTAAAAATGAATATTGATATTAAACTTCACAAGAATGATCTACCAGAAGATTTAGATTTAGGCAATATTATAGCGGTTGATGGAGAGTTTATGGGTCTCAATGTTAAACGTGATCCTTTATGTCTTATTCAAATATCAACTGGTAATTCTGATGCTCATATCATCCAGCTTGATAGGGAAAAATATGATACTCCAAACTTAAATAAAGTTCTTTCTGACGAATCAATCACCAAAATATTTCACTATGGTAGGGCGGACATGGCTCACATTAAGCATTACCTGAAAACAGAAACTAATAATATTTTAGATACAAAAATAGCTTCAAAATTAGCTAGATCCTATTCTGATAGTCACTCCCTAAAAACATTAATTAAAGAATTTATGAACGTAGATGTAAGTAAACAATTTCAAAGTTCAGATTTTGGAGGAGAGCTATCTCCAGCACAATTAAAATATTGTGCTAATGATGTTATTTATTTGCATAAAATTCATGAAGAATTAAATAAAATTCTAGTAAGAGAAAAGCGAATTGATTTATATAAGAGCTGTCTAGCATTTTTAAAAACTAGAGTTGATCTTGATTTGGCTTTATTTAAAGACGATATATGGTCTCATTAAATGAAAAAAAGAAATTATAAAAAAATTGCAAAGAGTGTAATTGATCTTGAAATCAAAGCTCTAAAAAAATTAAAAAATTCAATTAATAATTCATTTAATGACGCTGTTGACGCAATATCAAAATGTCAATCTAAAGTAATACTATGTGGTGTTGGCAAAAGTGGATTAATAGCAGCAAAAATTTCAGCAACACTTTCTTCTGTTGGAACACCTTCGTTTTCACTATCTGCAAACGACTGTTCTCATGGTGATCTTGGTAGCATTTCAAAAAAAGATATTTTAATTTTATTAAGTTATTCAGGATCTACAGAAGAATTAAAGAATATAATAAAATATGCCAACAGAAATAAAATTACTTTAATAGGCATAATGTCTAAAAAAGACTCAATACTATATAAAGCATCAGACATTAAGTTACTTATACCAGAGGTAACTGAGGCAGGACTTGGTATTGTTCCAACTTCAAGCACTATAAATCAATTAAGTATTGGTGATGCATTAGCAATATCAACTCTAAATCAAAAAAAAATTAGCAAAAAAGATTTTAAAAAATTTCATCCATCAGGAAATCTTGGGGCCAAACTAAGAACAGTAGAGGAAATAATGATAACTGGAAATAAAATTCCTTTTGTAAATGGTAATTTAATAATGAAAAAAGCTTTACAAATAATATCTAATAAAAAACTTGGAATATTGGTGGTTAAGAATAACAAAGGGATTACAACAGGAGTTATTACAGATGGTCAAATTAGAAGATTTAATGAGGTAAATGACAATCTACAGAGTTTAACTGTGAAAGAAGTCATGACTTTAAACCCCATCAGTATTGATAAAGATACCCTAGTAGAAAAAGCTTTATCAATCATGAACAGCAAAAAAGTCACCTCTTTATGTGTTCACAGCAAAAAAAACTTAAAAAGAACTGTTGGAATACTACATATTCATAAAATATTAGAGACTAACATCAATTAGATGAGTCAAAAAAGTTTAATTCAGTTAATAATAGTTTTAATAATAATTTTAATCTCATCAGCTGTGTATTTAAATTATTTTACTAAAGACTCTGAAGATTTGGCAACTAAAATGAAAACCTTAAAAACTGAAAACATTAAAGACGAAACCAGTAATTATATAGAAAATATTATTTACATTTCTAAAATTGGTGAAAACAAATATGAAATTATGGCTGATAGAACAGAAATTAAAATAAATGAACCTGATATAATGTTTTTAGAAAATGTAGCTGCTTTTATAACCCTTAAAAACTCTAGCACAATTAAAGTAACTTCAGATTTTGCTAAATATAATTCAAAAAATTATGACACTATTTTTTCAAAAAATGTTACAGCAACTTATCCTGAGCATAAAATAACAGGTGAGTTATTAGATTTTTCTTTTGTAAATAATATTGGTATTTTCTCAACTAATATTGTTTATGTTGGTAGTAAGACAAAAATGATTGCTGATAAAATGGAAGTGAATCTTACAAATAACGATACTAAAATTTTTATGCTTGATCAGTCTAAAAAAGTTATAATTGAGGGAATAAATTAATATGGCTCTTATAAAAAAATTTAGAATTAAATCATTTAAAAATCCCCATCCTATAATATCACTGGATAATATATCTTTATCATTTGGAAATAGAAAAATTTTAGATAACGTGAGCTTCAAAATAAATCATGGACAAATTCTTGGAATGTTGGGACCTAATGGAGTTGGAAAATCAACTATTTTTAATTTAATTACAGGTTTAATTAAGCCAGACTATGGCAAAATTAATTTTAAAGGTACTGTTGTTAATGACTACCCAATATATTTAAGGACTACAAAATTTAAGATTGGCTATGTTCCTCAGTATGGAGGATATTTTGGTGATCTTACATTATTAGAAAATTTAAAAGCAATTGCTGAAATAGTAATATTAAAAAAAGAATTGATTAAAAATAAAATTGATCAATTAATTGCTAAATTTGAGCTTGATGCCATTAGAGACACTAAAGCAAAATATTTGTCTGGTGGTCAAAAAAAAAAACTAGTGATTGCATTAGCTTTATTAAGTGATCCCGAAATTTTATTGCTTGATGAATGTTTTGCAGCATTAGATGTTCTTACAATTAAAATGCTCCAAGAAATTATAGTTAACTTACAAACAGAAAACAATATAACAATCTGTATCTGTGATCATCAAGCAAGAGATTTACTGTCCTGTGTAGATATTGCTTTGATTTTGTCCAATTGTAAAATTGTGGCTCACGGCTCACCCAGCGATTTAGTTAATAATATTGAAGCAAAAAATGCCTATTTTGGCAACGCCTTTAAATTTAATTAAAATGGCAAAAATACTTGTAATTAAAAAAAAAATTAATTCATTCAAAAAAGAAATAGAAGTTAGTGGTGATAAAAGTTTAAGTATAAGGTGGGTCCTTTTAGCCTCCCAAGCAATTGGAAAATCAAAAGGTTACAACCTTTTAATGTCAGAAGATGTATTAGCTGCAATTGATAGCATCAAAAAACTTGGCATAAAAGTGCGGATACAAAAAAATTACTGCGAAATAGTCGGTAATGGAATTAATGGCTTTAAATACAATAAAAACTTAACAATAGATGCTAAAAATTCCGGGACACTTGGTAGATTAATTTTAGGTCTTTTAATTAAATCTCCTAAAAAAATAAAAATAATTGGTGACAAAAGTTTATCTAAAAGAGATTTTTCAAGAGTGACCACACCTCTAAGAAAATTTGGGGTTAAATTTTCTTATAAAATAAAGAATAAACTGCCTTTAACAATTCTTGGCACACAATCAGCAAAAGGTATTAAATATTTAGAGAACAAAGGTTCAGCTCAATGCAAAAGTAGCGTAATGTTTGCAGCACTAAATGCATCAGGAACAACTTCTATTAAAGCAAAAAAGTCAAGGAATCACACAGAGTTACTTTTTAAATATTTAAAAATTCCAATCAAAGTAAGAAAAGCTAAAAAATTTGATTTTATAGATATTAAAAAACCAAAAAAAATTAGTGCCTTCAATTATCAAATTCCAGGAGACATAAGTTCCAGTGCTTTTTTTATGGTACTAACAACGCTTGCTGATAATTCAAAACTTTTAATTAAGAATGTAAATATTAATCCTTCTAGAGTGGGAGTTATTACAATCTTAAAAAAAATGGGAGCCAAAATAATACTTAAAAACCAAAAAAATTATAGAGGAGAGAAAATTTCTGATATTTTAACAAAAAGTTCAAAAAAACTTAAAGCTATTAATTGCCCAATAGAATTAAATAGTAGTGCCATTGATGAATTTTTGGTTATTTTTTTAATTGCAGCAAAAGCAAAAGGTGTTTCTTATTTTAAAGACCTTTCAGAATTAAACCAAAAAGAAAGTCCAAGATTAATTTGGGGTTCTAAAATTTTAAATATGATGGGTATAAAAACAGATTTAACAAATGATTCTATTAAGATTTATGGACAACCTGATTTAGAAATAAAAAAACCAATAACTGTTAAAAACTATCTAAAGGATCATAGAGTTTTTATGATGAGTACAATTGCTGCTTTAACCTTTGGTGGAAAATGGAAAATCTACAATAAAGATTCTATAAACACTTCCTTTCCATCTTTTTTGAAGATAATTAAAAATATAAATCATTCATCATTATGAAGCTTAAAAAAAAAATTAAAATCGCTATAGACTCACCTGCTGCTGCTGGTGCTGGCACTCAAGCAAAATTAATTTCTAAACATTTTAACTTATTTTATTTAGATACTGGAAAAATTTATAGATTAATTGCAAATATTAAACTTACTCAACCAAATAAGTATAGTCATAGTTTAATAAAAAAAAAGATGCTCAAATTAACTATGAAAGATTTGCAAAATAAAAAATTATTATCGGATGAAGTTGGAACAATGGCATCAATTATATCAAAAGATAAAAAAATTAGAAAACTTGTTCATGCATTTCAAATTAAAAGCGCTTATCATCCTCCCAAAAAGTATAATGGATCTTGTTTAGATGGAAGAGACATAACTTATAAGATAATTCCTGATGCTGATTTTAAATTTTTTATAACAGCAAATACTAAGACTAGAGCTTTAAGAAGGTATAAAGAGTTAAAAGGACTAAATAAGAAAATATCTTTTAATGAAGTCCTAAAAAGTATCAAAAACCGTGACAAAAGTGACTATAATAGAAAAGTTTCACCTCTTATCAGAACTCGAGATTCGGTCTTGATTAATACCACGAATTTAACTAAAAGATCATGCTTTTTAAAAATTAAACAAATTATGGATAGGAAACTAAAAGCTTAATGGAAATTTATAAAGACCTTTCAAACCCTGCCTCTAAAGAATTCGAACAATTACTAAATTCACAGTTTACTAAAACAGCAAATCTTGAAGAAGGAAAAATTATTACTGGTGTAGTAAACAAAGTTACTGATAACTTTGTATTTCTTGAAGTACCTGGTTTAAAATCAGAGCCTATCTTGGATATTAATGAATTAAAAAGCATGGGTATGCTTGATAAAGCAAAAGTGGGTGAAAAAATTTCTGTTCTTCTTGAAAGGTTAGAAGATAAAAAAGGTGAAGTACTAGTATCAGCTTCAAAAGCTCAAAAAATTCAAGGTTGGGACAAACTTGTTGAAGCGTATGAAAAAAATGAACCTATCATGGGTAAAATTACTGGACGTGTTAAAGGTGGATGTATAGTTGAACACATCGATACTGGTTCTTTAATGTTTTTACCTGGATCTCAAATTTCAGATAAACCATTAAAAGACATTAGTCATTTAATGAATGAGCCTCAAAAATTTGCTCTAATAAAATTAGATAAAGTTAGAGGGAACGCATGTGTTTCTAGAAGAGAAATAATCTCTTCATTTAAAAAAGAAGATAAAATTAAAATTGTCGAAAAATTCAAAGTTGGAGATATAATTAAAGGTGCTGAAGTAAAAGGCTATAGTTCATTTGGTTGTTTTTTTAGTGTTAATGGTGAGCTTGATGTTTTAGTTCACTTACAAGAAATTTCTTATTCAAGAGTTAATCACCCTGATGAAGTTTTTACAATCGGTGAGAAACATGACCTTAAAGTAATCAGCGTTGATCTTGAAAAACTTCAGGTTGGTTGTTCAGTAAAACAGCTTACACCAGACCCTTTTGAAAACATTTCAAATTACGAACTAAACAAAATCTATAAAGTAAAAGTCGTTAAGCTTATGGACTTTGGAGCTTTTTGTGAGCTTGAAAAAGGACTATCAACTTTATTGCACTCAAGTGAATTAAGTTGGACTAAAAAAAATATTTCTGCAAAAAAAATGTTTAAAGTTGGAGATGAAATTGATTGTGTAATCACTGAAATTGATAAAGAAAAAAGAAGAGTGGCAATATCTCACCGTTTAACAACTGATAACCCTTTTGAAACATTTGAAAAAACCTACCCAATTGGATCTGAGGTTGAAGGTGAAGTTGCAAGTAAAAATGAATATTCTATTTTCTTAAAAGTTGATGGCTTAGATATTGATGCTTTCTTGCATTGTAATGATTTAACTTACCTAAATAATGGTGAAGAAGAATTAGCTAAATATAAAATTGGCGATAAATTAAAAGTTAAAGTGTTAGAAGTAAAAGCAGCAGAGCAAAAAGTTAGAGTTGGTTTACGTCAAACTCAACCAGACCCTTTTGATTGGTTTAATGATAAAAAGGTTAAACAAACTATCACTGTTAAGATTATTTCAACTGACAACAAAGGTCTTGTTGTAAGACCTGAGGGCTGCGAAATGGACTTCATTATTAAAAAATCTGCAATAGCTATTAATGCTGCTGATGCAAGACCTGCTAGATTTACAGGTGGAGAAAGAATTGACTGTGCTATTCAAGAGTTAGATATAGATAAAAGAAAAGCAACATTAAGTATTAAACTTTTAGAAGAAATTGAGCGTAAAGTTGCACTAGATACTTATGGTTCTGAAGCAAGTGGTAAAAACTTACCTTTCTCATCATTATCTGATGATTTAGAGAAAAAGAAAAAAGAAGACGAATAAAAATTGGCTATTGTAAAATCAAAGCTTCTAAAACAACTCGCTAATAACTACCCAAATTTTTTAAAAAAAGACCTAGAAAAGTTTACTGATATTATTCTTACTGAAATAAAGCAGGCCCTTAAACGAGGAGATCGTGTTGAATTAAGAGGTTTTGGAATGTTCTCTACTAATATTCAAAAAGCAAGAATATCAAGAAATCCTAAAACGGGAGAGAAAGTGAATACGCCTGAAAAAAAAACAATTCACTTTAAAATGTCTAAGGAAATGTTTAAAAAATTAAACAATGATGAATAAAAATATCTTTGTTGCTTGTGATACATCAAGCTTAAAAGAAATAAAAAAAATAATTAGCGATACGAAAACTAATAAACTTCAAATAATTCCAAAATTTGGCTTACAGTTCTTTTATTCAAAAAGTGGGAGAGCCTTTCTTCAAAATTTTAAGAGAGATTATTTCTTAGATTTAAAAATAAATGATATTCCACAAACTGCTTTATCTGCAATGGATAGTTTAAAAGATTTGAAGAAATGTAAATATATTACAGTTCATGTAAGCGGTGGCCTTGAAATGCTTAAAGCTATTACAAAAAAAGCTAAATCAATTAACAAAAATTTAAAAGTAATAGGAGTTACAATTTTAACAAGCCTTAACAAAAAATCTCTTGAAGAAATTGGTCATACCAAGACCGTAGAACAGTTAGTATTAAAACAAGCTAGTCTTATAAAAAAATCAGGTGCAGCTGGAATTGTGTGTTCTGCACAAGAAGCAAAAATAGTTAGGAAAAAATACAAAAATTTATTTATTGTTACGCCAGGAATAAGGCTACCTGGAGATGATGCAAATGATCAATCTAGAGTAATGACTCCTAATGATGCTTTTAAAAATAAAGTTTCTGGTATTGTAATGGGAAGATCATTAGTAAAGGGCAATATCAAAAACAACATTAAAAGATTACTTAATCACTTAAATCAATGATCCAACCCTGCAAGATTTGTGGGATCTCTGACTCTAAAACTTTAGAATTTTTAACCTCCCATCCTAACCCACCTAAAATGATAGGGTTTATTTGTAATTGGCCTAAATCAAAAAGATTTGTTGAACACGACAAGCTTAAAAAGCTATTAAAAGTTGATAAAAAAAAATCAGAATATGTTGCTGTATTAGTTAAACCTAATGAAGATATATTAGAAAAAATAAAGGATTTACCATTCGATTATTATCAACTTTATGATTGTACACCTACTGAAGTTAAATCAGTTAAAGAAAAATATAATAAAAAAATTATTGTTGCAATAACTGTAAAAGATCAAAATGATACAGCTAAATATTTAGAATATAATGAACTTGCAGATATAATATTATTCGACAGTAAAGGTTATGAAAAAAGCATGTCTTTTGATCATCAATTAATTAAAAATATTAAAATTAATAAAGAATTGATGCTTGCTGGGAATATTCAAATTAAAGATAACCTTGAAAATTATAAAGAAATAGCAGACATTATAGATATTTCTGGAGGTCTAGAAACATCTGGATTAAAAGATATTTCAAAAATAAATATTTTTTTAAACAAAATTAAATTAATTAACAATGAAACTTAAAAAAAAAATTCCTTTAATCGATCAGCACAACAAAAATGGATTTTGGGGTGGTAAATTTGGTGGTAATTTTATACCTGAAACTTTAAAAAAGCCTATTGAGGATTTAACTGAACTTTTTGAAAAACTTAGATACGATAAGAAATTTCTTAAAGAGAGAGACTATTATTTTAAGAATTATATAGGCTCTCCTACTTCATTTGTTAAACTTCAAAACCTATCAGATCACTTAAGTGGAGCTCAAATATATGCCAAAATGGTGTCAGAGGCGAACGGAGGAGCTCATAAGATTTATAATGCAACAGTTCATTGCCTTATTGCTAAAAAAGCAGGGAAAAAATATGTCGTTGGTGATACGGGTGCAGGTTATGCTGGAAAGATGCTGAGTATGGCTGCTAAAAAATTTGGCCTTAAATGCAAAATATTCATGGGTGCAAAGGATATTAAAAGACAAAAACCTAATGTAGATGCGATGAAAAAGAATGGTGCAGAAGTTGTACCCGTTTATTCAGGAAGCCAAACATTAGTAGATGCTGTTAGTGAATGTATGCGTTATTGGGTTTCAAATTGCGATAACACCCATATGTGTGTTGGATCAACAGTAGGCCCTAATATATTTGTTAAAATTTGTGGCTGGAGTACAGCTCAAATTTCAAGAGAATTAAAAGTTCAAATTCAATCAGAATTTAAAAAGATGCCTAAAAAAATTAAACTCATTAATTGTGTTGGAGGTGGAAGTTCAGCTTATGGGTTTTGGAGTGAGTTTATTGATTATGACAAAAAACAAATTGAATTAATTGGTGTTGAGGCTGGTGGACCAAAAAGCTCAAAACTACATGCAGCACCTCTAACTAATGGAGCTAAACTCGGAATATTGCATGGAGCTGCAGCTTATGTTTGTCAAAATAGTGAAGGACAAATTAACGATACCGCTTCTATTTCTGCTGGATTAGATTATCCTGGGGTATCCCCTATTCACTGCTTCTTAAAAGATACTAAAAGAGCAAGATATACATCTGCAACTGATGAGGCGGCTTTAAATGCATACAAACTAGTTACAAAACTTGAAAAAATAAACCCAAGTCTTGAACCTAGTCATGCTTTTGCTGAAGCTATAAAAATTGCTCCAAAATTAAACAAAGATACTATCATTATTGTTAATTCTTGTGGTGATGCCAAAAAGGATCGTGATATTTTAAAAGAAAGATTGGGAAAAATTAACTAAGATGTCATTAATCAACTTAGCATTTAAAAAAGTAAAAACTGAAAAGAGACCTACATTACTAACTTACACGGTAGCTGGTGATAGTACTATAAAGAAATCTCTTGAGATATTAAAATCAATTGCAAAATATGCTGACATTTGTGAAATAGGATTTCCTCATAACACTCCAATTGCAGATGGTGGACAGATTCAATCAAGCGCTTATAGAGCTTTAAAAAATGGTATCAAAATTAAAGATGTTTTTTCAATAGTTAAAAATTTTAAAAAATCAAAACAATCAAAACCTGTAATATTGATGGGTTATTATAATATGATTTATCAATATGGAGATAATAACTTTATAAATATTTGTAAAAAAGTAGGAGTAGATGGATTAATTGTTGTTGACCTTCCTTATCCAGAAAATAAAGAATTTGCAAAAAAATGTAAGAAAAAAGATATTAGTTTTATTCAATTAGTATCTCCTACTACGTCTCTAGATAGAATGAAAAAAATTATAAGAGACTCACATGATATGGTCTATTATATCAGTATGCTCTCAACAACTGGTGGCAAGCTAAAGGTTTCGCCTAAAAAAATTTTAGAGCGTTATAGTAAAATTAAAAAACTTAACAAGAATAAGAATATTGTAATAGGCTTTGGGATCACTGAAAAAACCATAGCATCTTTAAGAAAGGCTGATGGATTAGTGGTTGGCAGTGCTTTATGTAAAGAAATATCAAATTCTATTAAAAAACGCCAAAATCCTGTCACAAATGTAACTAATATTGTGTTAAAGTTAAGAAAAAAAATAGCATGAATTGGATTAAAAAAACTTTAAGATTTGGTGAAAAGATTAAAACCATCATTAAAGCACGTGCAACCAAAACAGAGATAGCTAATAGTGACTGGACCTCATGTTGTAAAGGGCCAATCTTAAAAAAAGATTTAGAAGAAAATTTATGGGTTTGCCCATCTTGTAACAAACACCACAGAATAAGCCCACGTCAGAGATTTGACATTATATTTGGCAAAAATAATTATGAAGTTTTAAAAACTCCAATTCCTCAAGATGACCCTTTAAATTGGAATGATGCAAAACCTTATAAAGATAGATTAAAAGCTGCTAGAAAAAAAACTGGCATGGATTGTGGAATGATGGTTGTTAATACTAATATTCTAAATTTAAAAATCACAGCAATTGCATCTGATTTTGATTTTGTAGGTGGCTCAATTGGTGCTGCAGAAGGTGAGGCTTTTTTATACGGAATTCAACATGCAATAGAAAATGAGCAACCTTTTATAGTATTTACTTCTGGTGGTGGAATGAGAATGATGGAAAGTCTCATATCTTTAAGCCAAATGACAAGAACGACACTCGCAATTAACGAACTGAAGAAAAATAATTTACCCTATATTGTTGTTCTAACTGATCCAACCGCTGGTGGTATTACAGCATCATATGCAATGTTAGGTGATCTACACCTAGCAGAACCAGGAGCGCTTATAGCTTTTGCAGGAGCCAGAGTAATTCAAGGCACTGTAAGAGAAGAGTTACCAGAGGGCTTTCAAAGAAGTGAGTATGTAGAAAAAACTGGCTTTGTAGATTTAATTGTAGAGAGAAAAGACCTAAGAGAAAAAATTGGTTCATTATTATCAATATTGTTAAAGAAAAATTCTGCTATAAATTCATCAGAAAATGAAACTTCAGAAGATAGTAGAGCGCTTACAAAAGCTGCATCCTAAAGAGATTGATCTAAGTCTAGATCGAACTAAAAATCTTTTAGAAAAATTAGGCAATCCTCAAGATCAAATCAGTTGTATTTCTATTGTTGGCACAAACGGAAAATTTTCAACTATCCAGGCACTTTATGCAATTTTAAAAGAGGCTGATTATAAATGTAATATTTATACCAGTCCCCACATTCAAAAAATTAATGAGAGATTTGTTTTTAACAATAAGCCTCTAACAGATGATGAATTAGCCAATCTTTTTTCTGAAATAGAAGAAGCTAATAATCAAACACAAATCACTTTCTTTGAAATTTTAACGGTTGCTTATTTTCATTATGCAAAGAAATACCCTGAAAACATTAACTTAATTGAGTCAGGTCTATTTCATAGGTTTGATGCAAGCAATATTTTAAAAAAAAACTTAGCTAGTATTGTAACAGCTATTGGTCTGGATCACTTAGACTGGCTTCCAAAAGAAGAGCAAACAGTTGAAAAAATAATATTTGAGAAAACATCCACTTTGTTAAACTCTAAAATCGTAGTTGCAAAACAAAGTTCAAATGAAATAAGCAAAAGTATTGAAAATACAATTAAAGACAATACTTCTAAAAAAATAATCTTTAATAAAAATTATAATTTTACATTAAAAGAAAATGATTTTTTTTATTTTGAGGATGAATTTGGTGCTCTTAAACTTCCAAAACCTAATTTACCTGGAGAATTTCAATTAGAAAATGTCTCTACGGCAATTGCAACTGCTAGACAATTAACAGAATATAAAATAACTGATGAACATATTAAGAGTGGTATTACTAAAATAGAAAGTATTGCACGACTACAAGAGTTAAAATCTGGAAAATTAAAAGATTTAACTAGTAATAATTTATTATTTGTTGATGGATCTCATAATCCACTTGGTGCAAAGGTATTAAATGAATATCTTCAAAGTCTAAATTGTAACAAACATATTATTTTAGGAATGATGGCCAACAAAGACCACAATGAATATATGAGTTACTTTAAAGATATTAAATCATTAACAACAATTGACATTCCAAATCAACCCAATGCTATTAAGGGAAGTGAACTTAAAGGGAAAATTAAAAATTTTGAAAATATTAATTATAAAAATTCTATTGAGGAAGCAATTAGCTCAATTGATCTTCAAAAAAATGATATTATTTTAATTACAGGGTCTTTGTATCTTGCAGGAGAAGTTTTAAACTTAAACTAGATATTCTTATCTAGAAATTCTTTCATTTGACTCTCAGCAACTCCACCAACTTTTCTGTCTACTTCAACACCTTTTTTGTAAACTATAACAGTTGGTACACCTCTTACACCAGCAGCTGAACCTGTGTTAATTCCACCATTTTCTATGTCAGCATAATAAAAGTTTGCTTTATCTTTGTAGCTATCTGAAAACTTATCCATGATGGGTTTAAGGCTCTTGCACGGAGCACACCATTCTGCAGAAAATTGAACTACAGAGATATCTTCATTCTTAATTTTTGTTTCAAATTCTTCATCTTTAAAATCAATAAGCATATTTCATATATAAATTCTTATTAGATTTATTCAATATGTAAAAAAGAATTTTTTTAGTTAATTAACAAAGACTTATTATGCTTGTTCGTATTTTTTTTGAATACCTTCAACGAACTCATTAATTTCGTCTAAAAACTTGAGCTTTTTCTCATCTTTTTCGTTGGTATATCTATCTCTTAAATTATCACACTCAAAATAAAATTCTTTGCATGTCCACCATTTTTCTTTTTCATCACTTAATATTCTTTCGGCTATTCCACGTTTAATGGTCTTAAACATATCAGGAGGAAGTGTCTCAGGTGATTCTTGATATATTATCTTTTTTCCAAAGCTTACCATTCTCTCATCCTCAAATTTATCTAATAATATTAATTTATCTTTCCAAGAAGCTGCATGCCATTTTGGAAATAAAGCTGTGTCTTTTTGAGGAGTAAATTTTTTATAAATTGTCTCTTCTGCCAGTAAATCAACTTGTGAGTCGAATTGTGCTTTTTCTTCAGCTGTTTCTCGTAATGCGGTTAAAACATTTTGAGAAAATCTCTCATTACTGTTTACTAATTTTGCACGCTCTTTAATTAGATCGGGATCAAGATTACTATATGGTTCAACTTGTAGTCCATAACTTGCGTCTAAAATTATAGGAGCTTTATTTGATCGTATAGTTCTTAAAAACTTTAATTTTTTAATAGCACTTTTAAGTTCAGAAATTGACATATCAAATAATGGGATCGGATCAATTTTAAGATCAAAAGCTTGGCCCCATTGATAGATTGGGTGAATACAATGTTTTGGGTGAAGTGGTGCAACTAAAAATCTATAATTTTTACCAAAATGATATTCTGCTAATGTAAACATTTTTTCAGTTTTAAATATCGTCTCAGTATCACTCTTATTTGCTGTTCTTAAAAATGTATCCCAAGTCTGAGGTTGATTTTTTTTAATTAATCCTAAAACTTTAACAGTTAGTTCTGCATCAAATAAAGCTGAGTGAGCTCCACTTGATTCAAAGCCATTCATTCTAGCTAACGATTCTAGTTTCATGACCGCATTACCTTTTGCATTTGTTTCAGTTTTTATAACACTCTCATCAACTGCATGGGCACCTCTTGCAATGTTTAAACCATCATGTCTTTTGTTCGGGGTTGCATTGGTGATATAAGGATATCTAATTCCTCTAAAGAATTCGTTTCTTATCATCTCATCATCAAAGCCAATGTTTGACCAACCCATGAATATTGCTGGGCTCCATTTTTTAAATGTTGCTTCTAACTGAGATAACATTTGGTAATGACTTAAATTTCCTTTAGTTAATAAATCAACACTAGTTTTGTTAACTATCAAAGCCATTGCTTGAGGAACCTCTCCTTCTGGTAATCTACATCTAAAATTAAAACGATCTAATTCTTTAAAATTTGTGTCAACTAAAATACCACCTACTTCAATAATACTTCCCCATGAAGTATTGGCACTACTAGATTCAATGTCCCATATTGCTAAATTCATATTAGTTCATATTCCGTTGATGATAGTATTGTTCTACTTTTTCTAAAAACTTGTTTTGGTATTCTTCTAGTTTTTCACCTTGAATTCTAAAGTCTTGGAATAAATTATCTACAGTGCAAAGTAAAACAATTCCTTGGGTTATTTTTGAATTATGGACAACGTTATGAGCTAATGAATATGCCCCTAATTGAAGATAATAGTCCTCAATCCACTCTTCTTTTTTTGGTTTATTGGATTGTTTAAAATCAATGATAGTTTCTTGCCCTTCATACACACCAACTGCATCACATGTACCTGCGTATTTTCCAGGATAATACAATGTTGCTTCAGTACCATAAATTTCTGACAATTTTCCTTTAATACCTTGTTCGATAATTTCGTCTGCCATTTTTTTAGATTTGCTAGCCTCTTCTTCTAATAGCTCTAAATTTAATTGACCTAATAAATATTTTTCTAAATGAGAATGCATTGATGTGCCTCTGCTTGAAGCATCATTTTTAATTCTATTTGCTTCAGCAGCTCCCACTCTTGCCTTCCAATTTGCAAGGGATGCTTTTTTTTCTTCACTTTGTGTTGCTTGTAATATGGAAGTTACTGAAGGAAGCTTTTCTTGATTTACAGCATACATCCTTGAACCACTCACCATTGATCTCATAGATTTTGGATAAGTAAATTTATTATTCCACTGCATATAGTTTGTTATAAGCGGTATTGAAGAAAAAAAGAAATTAATTTTTTGCTTGTTTTGAATGGTCAACAAATTTTTCTACATTTTCTGTTTGAACAGCTTTATCAACTCGTTCAGGATCTTTAATATTTTCTAGGCTTCTGCTAATCGATCTTGCATCTGTTCCAAACTTATCAACAACAATCATTGCTTCTTCTAATTTTTTTCTAAGAGCAACTATATTTTCAAAATGTTTTCCAAATCTTGAGCTAATTGTTTTTAGATGATCGTAGATTTCTGTTGCACCTTTTTGAACTTTTAAAGATTGAAAGCCCATGTGTAATGATTGCAAATAAGCAGAAAGAGTATTTGGACCACAGATTACAACTTTATGTTTTTTCATTAATTCTTGAGTTAATAATTCTTTAGTAGTTGGATCTTGGTATTCAGTTAATTCTTTATATAAACTTTCAGTTGGCGCATAAACTATTGCAAAGTCTGTAGTTTTTGGTGGAACAATATATTTTTCATTAACACTTTTAGCTTTTGTTTTAAATGCAGTAGCTAATTTTGCTCTTGCATCTGCAACAGCTCTTTTGTCATCCGCATCATAACCATCGGTAATTGCTTTAAATTTTTCTACTGGGAAATGACTATCCACTGGAACTAGAACATCTCCTTGAAGCTTAATTGCAAATTCAACATTTTCACTTGTGTCCTCTTTCATCTTAACGTTAGTCATGAATTGAGAAGCAGGTAACAAGTCTTTAATCAGTGCATCTAATGAAAACTCTGCAAGAGTTCCATATTTTTTAACTCCAGCTAAAATTTTCGTTATACCTTCTTGGCTTTTATTTAATAACTCTACTTGGTTATTAAAATTTCCTACTTTTTCATCAACTTTTGTTAAGGCCTCTGTCATATCTTTTGTTACCCCAGTTGATAGGTTGTTAAATGAAGTCGACATTGAACCAAGTGAAGTATTAATAGTAGTATTTAAGGTATCTTTTAATGAAGTAATTTCTGTCTTTAAATTAGCCATCTCTTCAGCTTCTTTATTTTCACTACCATCTTTTGGCTTAGATCTTAAGTTTAGATAAAGGATTGCTAAAGCAACTCCTAACAACAAGACTAATACGGTTAATAAAATTATGTCCATGATTCTAGGAGATATTTTATAGTAAAAATTTGATTTATATATGTAATTATTTAAAACTGTCTCTATGGAATTAATCTTAATACTAAAAATACTACTTATTATAGGAGCTATTGTTGCAGCTTATGCTGTGCTTAGAAACCTTGATATTATTAAGATTATCTTAATTTACGTAAAGGATACTTTACTTCGAAAGTAACTTAACTAGTTTTTTAACCAAACCATTTTTTAAAGAGGGTTTTGAAGTCATCATGCAGGCTTCTGACTTTAAAATTTCACCATCTTTAAGAATTCGAAGATTATTTGCTCTTAGAGTTTCACCAGACGAAGTAATATCAGTTATAATTTCAGATGATTCTGTAAAAGGATACGCTTCAGTTGCACCTAAACTACTAACTAATTTAAATTGAGTAACTCCTTTTGAAAACAAAAACTCCCTTGTTAAATTCGGATATTTTGTTGCCACTCTTAATCTTTTTTTCTTTTTATCTTTAAATTCAAAAGCAATTTCTTCTAAATCAGCAACTGTTTGGACATCAATCCAAGGATCTGGGATAGCCACAACCAATGTTGCTTTACCAAAGTCATAATTCTTAACAACACTTATTTTTTTTTGAATATTTACTTCACTTTCTTTTAATAAATCAAATCCAGAAAAGCCAAGATCTAAAGAGCCATCTCCAAGTCTTTCAACTATCTCTCTTGCATGAAGATATAATACTTTAACATTTTTCAAGTTTTTAATAGATCCTAATAAATCTCTTTCACCTCTTTCTGAGATTAAATTTAGTTTATTTTTTTTAAATATCTTTAAGATATCAGCTCTCAATCTGCCTTTACTTGGAATTCCGATATTAATAATATTTTTTATCATTAGTAATTTAAATTTAAAGCAGCTCCTACTGCTGGAACTTGTTTTTTTGATCCAAGATCTGAAATTAGCTTGTCATAACGTCCACCATTAATGATGTTAATATTTTTAGATTTAGATTTAATATCAATTTTAAAGACCATACCTGTATAATATTCTAATTGACGCCCAAAAGACGCTGAGAACTCTACATTTAATTTCTGAATTTTATTTAATGAAGTTGGGAAATATTTTTGATCCACAACTAAATTAATTTTATTTTTTTTAAAAAAGATATTAAGTTTTTTAGCAGCTTGTCCTATTGGACAGTTAATTTTTAAAAACTCTCTAATAATTTTTGAAACGTTTTTACCTCTACTAGCTCTTCTTGGATCTTTAATCTTGTTATCAAGTCTCTTTAAAATCTCTTCAATTGATCGTCCAGCAACTACAATTTGCCGATTATCTTTTAGCATTTTTTGATATCTCTTTTTATCAACCTCAACAATTGTTGGGTCTACATCAGAGTTTGTCTCTAACCTTTTTAATAAATCATTGAAGTATACTTCTCTCCAAAAGTGTCTTGAAAGCCTTAACTTCCATCTTTTTGGGATATCTAGTTTTGAAATTAATAAATTGAAAATCTCAACGTTACCAATTTTTAAAGTCCCTGATGAATATTGTAAATTAGATAAAGATTTTAGGGCTGTATTAATAATTTCTTTATCATCTTTTTTTTCATCTTTAGAGCCAATGATCTCAAAGCCAACTTGATCTCTAATAATAGAATCTTTTTTATTATTTGATTTTCTATAAGCCTGACCGCTATAAAATATTTTCTCTTTTCCTTTAAGATTATTTTCTAAGTATCTTAAACATGATGCTATTGTGAGATCTGGTCTTAGACAAAGCTCACTACCATTTTGATCAGTAAATGAAAAAATAAACTTTCTAAAATTTTCCCCAGATCGTTGAACGATATGATTGGCCTCAATTACTGAAGGTAAATCAATATATTTAAATCCTTTAGATTTAACCGATCTAAGAATTTTTTCAGATAAATTTTTTGATTTCATTAATTAAATTTTCTTTTGGGAACGTTAACTGATTGTTTTCACCTTTAACTCCTAAAAGGTTTTTTAAAGTAATCGTATTATCTTTAAATTCATTTTCACCACAAATAACAGCTATCGGGCATTGTTTTTTATTAGCATATGTTAATTGTTTGCCTAGATTTTTTTTACTATCTAAAAATATTTCAGAGTTAATATTATTGTCTCTTAAAACTTTTAAAATTTCATAATAATTTTTTAAATACTTTTCATCCATTACACAAATAATGACTGGTTTTTTCTCATCAACTTCAATTTGATCAAGTTGCATCATAGCAAATAATAATCGGTCAACACCAATACTCATTCCAGTTCCAGGAATATCAACTCCCTTAAATCTTGAAATTAATTTGTTATATTGTCCACCTGAACAAATACTTCCTATATCAACTTCTTTACCTTTGTTATTTGTTGTCTTAAATTTTAAATTTGTTTCAACACAAAATCCGTCATAATAAGCAAGACCTCTAACAATTGTAAAGTTTGTCTTTATTTGATCTAAATAATCTCCATAACTTACTATTTCTAATAATTCTTCTAGTTCTTTAATTCCTTCTTGAGATAAAGGGTTTTTTAAATTTTCTTTTAATTCTTTTAAATCTTTTACTTTCAGGAAGTTAATTATTTGTGAAGCTTGATCATCTGTTAAGTTAGCACCCTTTGTAACAGCTCCACTTACATCTACTCTTTCTTCTTTTAATAAATCTTCAACTCCTCTTAAACCAAAGCCAGGCTTATCTAATTTATCTATTGCTCTCATAACCTTTATCTTCTTATCATCGGATATTTTAAGGTCTTCAATTAAACCTTGAACAATTTTTCTATTACTAATGTTAACAACGAACTGATCTTTTTTTAAACCACAGGCAAGAAGTGTACTTGCAATTAAATTACAAAGTTCGGCATTGGCTTGAGCTGGATTAACGTTACCAACGATATCTGCATCACATTGTAAAAAGCTTCTATAGCGAGCATTGCCTGCTTTTTCGTTTCTCCATACATCACCCATTTGATATCTTTTATAAGGTAAGGGTAATTCCTGATTATTTTGAGCAACAAATCTAGCTAATGGACTTGATAAATCATATCTAAGTGTAATATTTTTCTCCCCATCTTTGAATGAGAATACGTCAGACATAGGATTACTATCATCATCTGCAAGAAATGATCCTATGTTCTCTGAAATTTCAAATGAAGGCGTTTCAAGAGCGCTAAAACCAAATTTTACAAAATTAGCTTCAATAATATTAATTAACTTTTTCTTGAGAATTAATTTTTTGCCCCATCGATCTTCAAATCCTGAGGGTAACCCAGGAATTAGTTTATTTTCTTTATTCATCTTTTTGGTACCCGGGCTGAGAATCGAACTCAAACTTAAAGTTCCACAAACTTTCGTGCTAACCGTTACACCACCCAGGCATTCCTTGTGTTTATATTATTTTTGTGTGGATTTAAAATTATATTATAAATAAATAGCCTAAAGGCTATGGAAACAAAGTCTGTGAGTACTTCTTGAAGTCTCTCTGTATGTAATATTTATAATCATGATCAGTCTTTTAGACAATTAAGAATAATTTTCAACACCTAAATATAAAAGGACGTTAACCTTATTTTTAAGGATAAAACGCCCTTTTAGATTTTTGAAGTTTAAGAACTAGTCTATTTTTTTTAAATTTACAGCTGAAGGGCCTTTCGGGCCATCCTCCATCTCAAATTCTAGTTTATCACCTTCGTTTAAAAAACGCATACCTGCAGTTTTTACTGCTGATGCGTGAACGAATGCATCTTTTTCTTTATCTTCTCTTTCAATAAAGCCAAAACCTTTTTTACCGTTAAACCACTTTACTGTTCCTTTTAGTGTGCTCATTTTTACTTATCCTTTTATTATTTATATAAAAAATTATTTTATTTTTTTTATTTTTTCAATAATTTTTTGGATTTTTAAAGGGAGGTGGTGGTGGCCCCAACTGGACTCGAACCAGTGACACACGGATTTTCAATCCGATGCTCTACCAACTGAGCTACAGGGCCCCTTATTAACCTCTAAAAGTGATACGACCTTTGGTCAAATCGTAAGGTGTCATTTCAACTTGAACCTTATCACCTTGAAGTACTCTAATTCTGTTCTTACGCAATTTGCCTGCAGCATGAGCTGTAACAATATGGCCGTTTTCTAATTTTACTCTAAACATTGCATTTGGTAATAAATCCTCAACAATTCCTGAGAACGACAGCATTTCTTGTTTTGACAAATTTATTTTCTCCTAATTCTTTTTTCTACCGACTTAGCGTGTCCCACTAAACCCTCGTAGTTTGCAAGTGTTATAACTGATGGACCAAGGGTTTCAATCCCTTTTTTTGATAGGTTTATATATGAAATTCTTTTATAAAATTCATTAACACTAACTCCACTTGAATATCTTGCTGAGGAATTGGTTGGCAATACATGGTTAGAGCCAACATTATAATCTGTCATTGCCATTACAGCATATTTTCCTAAACAGATAGATCCTGCATTTTTAATCTTACTCACTACCTTTTTATAGTTCTTAGTATTAAGCTCTAAGTGCTCAGGAGCAATTTTATTTACTGTGTTAATAATTTTTTGGTCAGACGGCATATGAATTAAAATTCCATTATTAAGTAGACTATTTTTTGCAATCACTGCTCTAGGCAATTCTTTTAATTGATTGATAATTTCATAATTAACTTTTTTAATAATTGATTTATCTTTTGAAATTAAAATACATTGAGCAAGATTATCATGTTCTGCTTGACCAATTAGATCGCTCGCTATCCATTCAGGATTTGAAAACTTATCACAAACAATTGTCACTTCAGAAGGACCTGCGATCATTCCTTCAATTCCAACATCTCCAAATACTTCTTTTTTTGCTGCAGCTACATAAGAATTTCCAGGGCCAATAATTTTGTCAACTTTTTTAATTTTCTTTGTACCATATGCAACAGCTGCAATAGCAGATGGTCCTCCAATTGAATAAATCTCTTTAATCTTACATTTTTTAGCAGCATATAATACTGCAGGATTTTGTTTACCTTTTTGACCTGGATTAACCATAACTAGTCTTTTCACTCCAGCAACAATTGCAGGTACTGCATTCATTAAAACACTGGAAGGATATGAAGCTGTTGAACCAGGCACATAAATTGCAACTGACTCAATAGGTACGTATTTATACTCTAATTTATTTTTTAGTTTGTCTGTATAAGAAATGTTTTTAAATTTTTGTAATGAATGGAATTTATAAATTCTATCATAAGCAAGATCGACTGCCTTTTTAACTTTTGGATCTAAAGACTGAATAGCTCTATTTATTTGTTTTATGCTTGGGGTAATAATATTATTTTTATTAAATCTCTTTTCATACTTTAAAATAGCTTTATCTCCATTTTTCTTAACATCTTTAATAATTTTAATAACTGAAACTGAATTAAGTTGGACTTTGTTTTTTCGTTTAGACAGTAATGCGTCTAAAGCTTTATCAAAGTTTTTATTTTTACTATCTAATATCTTAATCATTAATCAGCTTTGTTTTGGTCATCTAAAGTTACTTCAATTATTTCTGTCGATAATGTAATATATGCATTGTTTGTAAACATTAAGTTTATCTCATAATTGTCATTATTTTTTAAATAATCCATCCCAATTAACTCTAATTTTTCCTCAGGGTCGTTTTGTTTAATATTTTTAGATTTAACTCTATCTACAAATTCAAATTTGCAAATACTAGTAATTTTTTTATCTTGTTCCTCCGTTTCTACTTTAGATCTTTTTAATGATAATAGAAAAACTTTGTTTTTCTGAAGATATTTAATTTCATTAACTTTAACTTCAGCTCCAGAGCAACATGCTGAGATTACTTGTAATCCCTCATTATCTGTAGCTATAATTTTTGATAAATATTTTTTATCCATTAATTAATTCTCTTAATTTTAGCCCCTACTTTTTTTAATTTCTTCTCTATATCTTCATAGCCCCTATCAAGGTGATATATTCTATTAATTACTGATTTTCCTTTAGCTGCAAGAGCTGCAAGAATTAAAGATACAGAAGCTCTTAAATCTGTGGCCATTAATTCTGCTGCTTCAAATTTGATATTTCCTTCTATGCTTGCTTGATTTCCATTAATAGAAATTTTAGCTCCCATTCTATTAAGCTCTGCAACGTGCATAAACCTATTTTCAAATATTTCTTCTTTAATATGAGATCTTTTATTAGCCTTACATAATAATACCATCATTTGTGCCTGCAAATCTGTTGGAAACCCTGGATAAGGAGATGTTTTAATATTTATATTTTTAATCTTTTTACTTCCTTGAATAAGGATTTCATTTTTTTTTAAAGTAATTTTTGATCCTACTTTTTTTAAGATATTAATTTCTGTACTTATTATCTTATGATCAATTCCAGTAATTTTCAAATTTCCTTCAGTTAATGCTGCAGCTATTAAATAAGTTCCGGCCTCTATTCTATCCGGCATTACTGAATAATCTAATTCTTTAAGATTGTTCACTCCTTCAATTCTAACCGTTCTCTTTGCAGTCCACTTAATATTACACCCCATATTAATTAAAAAATTAACTAAATCTTTAATCTCAGGTTCAATCGCACAATTTGATAAAGTTGTTTTTCCTTTAGCTAAACATGCGGCTATAATTAAATTTTCTGTAGCACCAACTGAAACTTTAGGAAATTTTATATTTGCTCCTATTAATCCTTTGGGTGCATTAGCATGCACATAACCTTGGATAATTTTATATTTAACTCCAAGTTTTGATAGAGCTTGTAAATGAATATCAACAGGTCTTGTCCCTATTGCGCAGCCGCCAGGTAATGAAACTTTTGCTTTACCAAATTTAGCAAGTAATGGTCCTAAAACTAATATTCCTGCTCTCATAGTTTTAACCAAACTATAAGCTGCAAAAGTTTTTGTTTGCTTGGTATTTTTGATAATCAATTCTTTTTTATTATCTTCAATAATTGAACCTAATGACTTTAGTAAAAGTATCATTGTTTCAATATCTTTTACCCTTGGGAGGTTTGCTAAAGATATTTTTTTATTTGATAATAATGTTGCAGCTAAAATAGGAAGGGATGCATTTTTAGAACCTGAAATTCTAATTTGTCCCTTGAGCTTTGCTGCCCCAAAGACTTCCAATTTTTTCATGATTATACTTTTGGTAAAGTTACTCCAGTTTGACCCATATATTTTCCTTTACGGTCAGCGTATGAAGTTTCAGGAGACTGATCTCCTTTTAGAAATAAAAATTGTGCAACACCTTCATTTGCATAAATTTTTGCAGGTAGCGGTGTGGTATTAGAAAACTCAAGAGTAACTGTTCCAAAAAACTCAGATTCAATTGGAGTTACATTAACTATGATTCCTGTTCTTGCATATGTACTCTTACCAACAACAATACACATAATATCTCTTGGAATTTTAAAGACTTCAATAGTAGTTCCAAGAGCGAAAGAATTAGGAGGAATGATAATATATTCAGAACTTTTTTTGGTTACAAAATTATCTGAACTAAACTCCTTAGGGTCAACGATAGAAGAATTAACATTATGAAATATCTTAAATTCATCTCCTACTCTAGCATCATAGCCAAATGAACTAAGTCCATAAGAAATTTTACCATCCCTGACTTGCTTATCTATAAAAGGAGAAATCATTGACTGCTCAACTGCTAACTTCCTTATAGATTTATCAGAAAGTACTGACATTATTTACTTTTCTTCTTATTTTTTTTTTGAAAAATTTTTCTTTTTTTTAAATTTTTTCTAAGAGCCAGACTTAACTTCTCATTTTTTTCTTTATCATTCATTATTTGTCTGGATTAGTTAAAAAATCTAAAGTGATAGGCTTTGATGCATCTAAAGTTTTCTCTGGTTCTTCTTGAACTTTTGGTCCCTCTTTAGCTTCACGTTTTGCTTTTTTTTCAGCAAGCTTTTTTTCTCTCTTTGCCTGCTTCTCCATAAGCTTATTGCCTTTAGTAGATTTATAATCGTAATGAATGCCCATAAAATTTCCTCCGTAGGTATAAATCATTATATGAAAAAAATTAAGGCAATTTTTTGAAAAAATGATTTATTATAGAAATACTTCGATAAAATAACAAATTAGCCCCTATAGTTAAATGGCATAACATGTCCATGGTAAGGATAAATTTCAAGTTCGATTCTTGGTGGGGGCACCAGATTATTTTTTGTAGAATATTTTTCTAGCAACAATTGCAGCTACTAATAAAACTCCAAAAGCAATCATTGGAATGTAGATATCTGGTGAATATATCAAATCAATGATTCTAGGAGCTTCTAAGTTTTGTTCTATGATTTTTTCAAGTCCACTTCCAATTGAAACAACTAAAAATAGTGGTGGAGCTAATCCTATTAATGTTGCCCAAAAAAAATTACTCACTCTAACATTAAAAATACAAGGTAACACATTTGATAATGCAAAAGGAATGCCTCCAATAAATCTATAAGCTAAAAGATAAATGAATTCTGATTTTTTAAATTTTACTTCTAAATTTTTAAATCTATTTAAAAACTTTTCTTTAATAATTTCTTTAAAAAAATAATTTCCAATAATGTATAAAATTGTTGCACCAATAGTCATTCCAATTATTAGAATAATCGTTCCAAGCCACTTGCCAAAAATAAACCCTGCTAAGAGTGCAACTGGCAAACCAAATCCAGCCATCACAACCCAAATAATTGTGGCTATTAAAAATATTAAAGAAATTAAAAATAAATTAGTTTGTTTTAATCCAAAAAAATAATCTCTATTGTTTTTAATAAATTCATAGCTTGTTAATTCTTCGAGGGTGAATTTTGATAAAAAAAAGTATAAAAATGATGAAACAACTAGAAGATAAAATAAACCTAAAGTTATCTTAACTTTTTTTGATTTTTCCATAATTTATTGGTCGTATTATAAAATCTTCTATTTGCTATTTATACATATAATTACTATAAAGGGCGAAATTTAAAAAAACTTAAATAAATCCTATGAAAAGAACATATCAGCCCAAAGTTGGAAAACGTCTTAAGAAACATGGCTTCAGATCAAAGATGGCAACTAAAGGTGGTAAGAAACTTATTAAGAGAAGACGTGATAAGGGACGTAAAAACCTTACAGTGTCATCCACTCAAAAAAAACCTCAGGGTAAATAGTTCAAAATAAATGAAAAGCAAAATTGTTGCTCTTTCTAAAAACGAAGATTTTAAAAATTTACTTAAGAAAAAAAAAATCTCAAATAAATATATCACTCTCTTTTTTGGTCCTCTTGCAGATAAAGATAATAGAAAATTAAATATTAGCTTTGTAGCTAAAAAAAAACTAATCCGTAGTGCTGTAAAGAGAAATAAAATTAAAAGAAGATTAAGAAATATAATGAACGAAGCTATAAAAAAAGTGTCTATAAACTTTAATTATTCTTACCTTGTGATTGCGAAAATAACTATGCTAAACAATGAATATACGATAATAAAAGATACTTTATTCCAAGACATAGAAAAGATTAAGTAATGAATATTATATCAAACATTTTAATTGGCCTGATCAAATTTTATAAAATGGTTATTAGCCCCTACTTAACTCCTTCGTGTAGATATCTTCCAACTTGCTCAGAGTATACAATTGAATGTTTAAGAACATATGGACTTGTTAAGGCAATCTCAAAAAGTACTAAAAGAATATTTTCATGTCATCCTATTAAGATGTTGGGCGGTGGTGAAGGATTTGATCCAGTAAATAAAGAATTAAAGGCTAAGAAATAATGGATACTAAAAACGTAATTGCAGCAATATCCTTATCAGCAGCAGTAATCGTTTTATACTCTCTTTTTTTTCAGCCTGACCCTGCAACTATTAAACAAAATCTAGCTGAACAAAATAAAATTGAAAATAATACAGATACTCCAAGCTTAGATAAAAATGAAAATTTTTCGAAACTTTCAAGAACAGATGCTTTAAAAGAAAATGATAGAATTCAATTTGAAAATGGAAGTGTTGTTGGGTCAATTTCTTTAAAGGGTGCAGCAATAGATGATTTAACTTTTAAAGAATATAATGTTGAACTTAATAAAAATGAAAAAATTATCTTATTAAATCCAAGAAATGTTGAAGATGGTTATTTAATTGAAAGTGGCTTTGTAAGTACTAACAAAAATATTGATATACCTGATGCTTCTACTGTCTGGGAAATTACTGGAAATAAAAGATTAACCAATAATAATCCTATAAAACTAACATGGAGTAATACTCAAGGGATTACATTTGAGAAACATATAAGTCTAGATGATCAATTTTTATTTACTGTAAAAGAAAAAATAATTAACTCATCAGATAAATCCTATAATTTTTACTCCTATGGGCAAATAATTAGAAATGAGATACCAGAGATATCTGGCTTTTATATTTTGCATGAAGGGTTTTTATCTGTACTTGATGATGAATTAATTGAGGAAGATTACGACGATATCCAGGATAAAAAATTTACTCAAATCGCACAAGAGGGATTTGTTGCTATTTCAGATAAATTTTGGGTTACATCAGTTATACCACCAAAGGGTAAAGAGTTTAAAACAACTTTTGACTATAAAAATAAATTCAGAGCAAATTACATATCTACCAAAGGTATTGAGGTTAAAGCAAACAGTTCCATTGAAGAAAAAATTCAAATTATAGTTGCTGCTAAAAGAGTAAATGTAATTGATGGTTATGCTGAAAATTTAGATATCAACAAATTTGATCTAGCGATTGATTGGGGCTTTATGTACTTCATCACAAAACCTTTGTTCTTTGTATTAGATTACTTCTTTAAATTACTTGGTAATTACGGTTTAGCAATTATTGCTGTCACTATTTGCATTAGATTGGCATTCTTTCCTCTTGCCAATTTTAGTTTTAAGTCTATGGGAAAAATGAAGTTATTAGCACCTGAAATGGCTCGTCTAAAAGAGTTACACAAGGATGACAAAATGAAATTGCAACAAGCAATGATGGCTCTTTATAAAAAAGAAAAAGTTAATCCAATGAGTGGTTGTCTTCCTATTCTGGTTCAGATTCCTGTTTTCTTTGCGCTATATAAAGTATTATTTGTAACCATTGAAATGAGACACATGCCATTTTATGGATGGATACATGACTTAAGTGATAGAGATCCAACATCTTTATTCAATGTTTTTGGTTTAATTCCTTGGGATCCACCTTCTTTCTTATTAATAGGTGCGTGGCCTATCATTATGGGTATCACAATGTGGATACAGCAGAAACTAAACCCAACGCCACCAGATCCTATACAGGCTAAAATATTTATGTTTTTCCCAGTTTTTTTAACTGTAATTCTTGCACCATTTCCTGCAGGTCTTGTTATCTACTGGAGCTTCAACAACATCTTCACAATGATACAACAATATATTGTTCAAAGAAAAATGACTATCAAAACAACATAAATGTCATCGTTAAGAGAAGAAGAATTAATAAATATCCTACCCAAAGATGGCCCAACAGTTGAAGAAGTAAAAAAATATTTAGAAAAATATAATGATGAATTTATTATCATTAAGTGTGGTGGCAGTGTTTTAGTTGATCCAAAATTATTTAAAGTTTTTATTGAAGATGTAGTCGTTTTAAAAAAACTTGGTTTCAATCCTATAATTGTTCATGGAGGTGGAAAAAGAATTAATAGTAAGCTTTTAGAAGTTAATATTAAAAGCAATTTTATTAACGGACTAAGAGTTACTGATAAAGATACGATCAACATAGTTGAGGATGTATTAATCGAATTTAATAAAGAGATTGTTGAAGCTTTAAATGAGTTAGATTGCAAAGCAAAAAGAATTACCTCAAAAGAAAATAATATAATTACTGTCGTACAAGAAAACAAAGACCTTGGATTTGTGGGAAGGCCCACTGGGATTAACAAAGAGTTCTTAACTGAAATAATAAAAGCAAACAAAGTACCAGTCATTGCACCCTTAGGTTTGGATAAAGATAATCAGACCTTTAATATAAATGCAGATACTACTGCAGGATCGATTGCAATTGAACTAAAAGCTAGAAGATTAATGATTATTAGTGATGTTGAGGGCGTATTAGACAGTGAAAAAAAACTAATCCCTGAAATTAATTCTAAAAAAGCTAATGAATTAATTGATCAAGAAGTAATTTCTGGTGGAATGATACCTAAAATTAAGAATTGTCTAGATGTTGCAAGTAATGGAGTTAAGGCAGTTGTAATAATTGATGGAAGAAAAAATCACTCACTCCTTTTTGAACTATTATCTGATAAAGGTTCAGGAACTTTAATTAGAGAATGAAAAATTTAATTGATACTAAATACTGGCTATTCGACTTAGATAATACTTTGTATTCTGGACAAACAAAGGTTTTTTCTGAAGTTGATAAAAAGATGTCTTCTTTTATTTCAAAGAAATTTAATGTCGATTTAATTAAAGCAAGAGAAATTCAAAAAAAATACTTCTATGAATATGGAACGACATTATCTGGATTAATGAGTCACGATAAAATTGATCCACATGAATTTTTGGAATTTGTTCATGATATTGATATTAGCTGGCTTCCTAAAGATGAGATATTAAGAGAAGAATTAATTAAAATAAAAGAAAAGAAATATATTTTTACTAATGGTTCTCACGCTCATGTTGAAAATGTAACTAAACAACTAGGTATAGATGGTTTGTTTGATGGAGCGTTTGATATTGTTGATGCTAATTTTATTCCAAAACCAAAAATTGAACCTTATAAAAAGATAGTAGAAAAATTTGAGCTTGATCCAACAAAATCAATATTAATCGAAGATATTGCTCATAATTTAGAACAAGCGAAAAATTTAGGAATGAAAACTTGTTGGCTTGAGAATGATGAAGTATTTGCAAAAAAAGATGCCGATAAACCATATATTGATTATAAGATTAAGAACTTGCCTTCTTTTCTTCAAGAAATTAATATATTAAAAGCACAATAAAACTAACCTACTAAAGATAAAATAAAACTATGAAAGAATTTGAAAGCATTATTAATACAGCTTGGGAAAATAAAGATTCCATAAATGGTCAATCTGATAAATCTATATTAGATGCTATCAACCAAACAATTGAACTTGTTGATAAAGGTGAGCTAAGAGTTGCTGAAAAAAATGGCAATGAGTGGGTAGTTAATCAGTGGGTTAAAAAAGCAATAATGTTAAGTTTTAGAACTCATGATATGGATTCATTAAGCGGCCCGTATAGTAGTTGGTATGATAAATCTCATTTATTAAAAGGTAAAACAGCAAATTGGACTAAGGAAGATCATATAAAAGCTGGTTTTAGAATGGTTCCAAATTCTCCAGTTAGAAAAGGATCTTTTATTGGAAAGAACGCAGTACTAATGCCTTGCTTTGTAAATATTGGAGCTTATGTAGATGAAGGAACTATGGTGGACACTTGGGCTTCTGTAGGGTCTTGTGCACAAATAGGAAAGAACTGTCACATATCAGGTGGTGCTGGAATTGGAGGTGTATTAGAGCCAATGCAAGCTAACCCTACTATCATCGAAGACAATTGCTTTATTGGAGCTCGTTCAGAAATAGTTGAAGGAGTAATTGTTGGAGAAGGATCTGTATTATCTATGGGTGTATTTATTGGTCAATCTACAAAAATTGTTTATCGAGAAACTGGTGAAGTAATCTATGGAAAAATTCCACCATACTCAGTAATAGTTCCAGGTAGCATTCCTAGTAAAGATGGTAAAGGTCCTGCTTTATATTGTGCAGTAATTATTAAACAAGTTGATGAAAAAACTAGATCTAAAACTTCTATTAACGACTTATTAAGAGACTAAATGCCAACTTATAATGAAATCACATTAGCTAAAGAGCTAATAAGATTTCCAAGCATTACACCAATTGATGCTGGAGTAATGAAATTCTTAGCTAAAAAATTAACTGCTATTGGATTTAAATGTAAGATTTTAGAGTTTAAAGATAAAAATTCTAAACCAGTTAAAAACCTATATGCAAGATTAGGTAATTCTCAACCAAACTTTATGTTTGCTGGTCACTTAGATGTAGTACCTCCAGGAAATATAAAAGATTGGACGATTAAGCCTTTTAGTCCAGCTATTAAAAAAAATCATCTTATTGGTAGAGGTGCTAATGATATGAAAAGTGCAATTGCAAGCTGGGTTGTTGCTGTAAATAGCTTTGTATCAAATAATAAAAAAATTAACGGATCAATTAGTTTGTTAATTACTGGTGATGAAGAGGGTGTTGCAATTAATGGTACTAAAAAAGTAGTTGATTACTTAAAAAAGAAAAAAGAAAAAATAGATTTTTGTTTAGTTGGTGAACCAACAAACCCTAATAAACTTGGTGAAATGATTAAAATTGGTAGAAGAGGAAGTATCAATGCTGAATTAAGTATAATTGGAACTCAAGGTCATGTTGCATATCCTCATCGTGCTAAAAATCCATCGACTTCATTAATAAAAATACTAAATGAAATAAAAGAAATAAAATTTGATAAAGGAACAAAAGACTTTCAGCCTACAAATTTAGAGGTAACAAAAATTAATATCAATAATACAGCTGATAATGTTATTCCAGGACTTGCCAGAGCTACCTTTAACATAAGATTTAACAATAAACATACATCTTCTAGCTTAAAGAATAGATTAAATAAAATATTCAAAAAAATTACTAAAAAAGATAAATCTAATTTTAAAGTAGAATATCGTGTATCAGGCGAAGCTTTTTTAACTAAGCCCAATAAAACAACTTACATGATTCAAGATGTAATAAAAAAAATTACAAAAATTAAACCTCAATTGTCTACAACAGGTGGAACTTCTGATGCAAGGTTTATTAGAAAAATTGCTCCATGTTTGGAATTTGGTCTAGTAGGTAAAACAATGCACAAAGTAGATGAGGCAGTATCTATTTCAGACTTAAAAAAGTTAACAAAGATATACTCTGAAATTCTTAAAAATTACTTTTAATGATTTGCATTAAAGCGGATATCCCTAAAGAACTAAATGATATTGATGATGAATTAAAAGCTATTTATCACTCTAAAGATACAGTTTGTTTTTTTTTTTAAGAATAAAGAACAACTTGATGAGTTTGTAGAAAAAACTAAAGGAATGCTAAAAATAGAACGAGAAACTATTTATCAAGAATATCTATCTTAAATGAAAACTGGTTTAATAACCTCAGATACTTATCAAAATCATAATACAGGAGATGGTCATCCAGAGAAAATTGATAGGGTTACAGTAGTTATCGATAACTTTAAAAAGTTAGATAATAAAGATTTAGTTTGGAGAAAACCTTCAAAATTTGACCGATCACTTTTAGAAATAACTCATAATTCTGATTATATAAATTTTGTAGAAAAATCTTTTCCTGAAAAAGGATTATCTTTTTTAGATGGAGATACAATAGTCTCCCCTGGGAGTAAGGATGCAACATCAGATGCCGTAGGTTCAATCATAACAGCTATTGATGGTGTTCAAAATAAAGATTTTAAAAATGCTTTTTGTGCCGTTAGACCTCCAGGGCATCATGCAGAGAAAAATAAAGCTATGGGTTTTTGCATTTATAACAATGTCGCTGTTGGAGCCAATTATCTTATAAATAAATATAAACTTAAAAAAATAGCAATTATTGATTTTGATGTGCATCATGGAAACGGCACTCAAGATATTTTTTATGATAATGAAAAAGTTCTATATATTTCTACTCATCAATACCCTTATTACCCAGGCTCAGGCACTAATGATGAAAAAGGAAAACATAACAATATATTAAATATTCCTTTGCCAGCAGGAACAACTTCTGAAGCATATTTAAATGCTTATGAATTTGTACTTAATAAAATTAAAGAGTTTAAACCTGAATTTATCTTACTTTCTGCAGGGTTTGATGCTCATAAAGATGATCCATTGGCACAACTTCAATTAGAGTCAAAAGATTTTTATAATATTACCAAAAGAACACTCGAGTTATCAAAACAATATTGTAATGGAAAAGTAGTGTCAATTTTAGAAGGTGGATACGATCTACAAGCACTTCAAGAAAGCACTGAGATGCATGTAAAAGCTTTACTAGAATTTAATTGATAATTTCTCAATACGCATTAAAGAACTCACAATGAAACTTTACAAAATTAAAAAATCTGACATCGATAAAAAAGGTCGTGGCCTGTATGCTGCAAAAGATATCAAAAAAGGTACTAGAATTATTGATTATGTAGGTAAAATTATCACTAAGAAACAAACTGAAGAGTCACAAAAGTTTGATAATGCAAAGCCCATCTATTTATTTAATTTGAATAAAAAATATGACTTGGATGGAGATGTTTCTTGGAACACAGCACGTTTAATAAATCACTCTTGTTCTAATAATTGCGATTATAACGGGACAGGTTTAAAGTTATGGGTGGTTGCTATAAAAGATATTAAAAAAGGTGAAGAGATTACAGCCGATTATGGTTTTGGTTATGATGAAGATTACAAACAGTTTCCATGCAAATGTAAGTCAAAAAATTGTTGTGGTTATATTGTTAGAGCAGAATCTAGATGGAGAATTAATAAAAAATTTAGTATTGGCCGACAAAAAACTAGTAAATAACTTTTTCTAAGAATAATCCCTCAGCAGGTGCTGGTGGTGCGCAAAGAATTCTTTTTTTTGATTTAATAACAAATTCAAATTTTTTTAAATCCCATTTATTTTCAGCTAAGTATTTTAAACTACCTACCATTGATCGCACTTGTTGTTGTAAAAATGATTTTGATTTAAATTGTATTTCAATTCTTCTATCTTTTGATTTAATCTTAACAGATTTCATAGTTTTGATTGGACTTTTTGCATTACAGCTTGATGCTCTAAAAGTAGAAAAATCTTTAGTACCTAAAAGTTTTTTTGCCCCTTTTTTCATTAACTCAATATCTAATTTTTTGATTATGTGCCAACCTCTTTCTTTTTCAAGAGAAGGCTTACTTAATCTATTAAAAATTATATATTTATAAATTCTTTGTTTGGCAGAATGTCGTGCATGAAATTTTAAACTTCTTTTTTTAATTGCTAAAACAGAAATACCTTTATCATTTATAAAATGATTAATTGATTTTAATAACTTATCTAAATTTTGAATTTCTTTTTTGCAATCAAAATGAGCTGACTGCTCTATTGCATGAACGCCTGCGTCTGTTCTTCCAGATCCTATCAAAACCACTTTTTCTTTTAAAAATTTTGATAACTTGACTTGTATTTCTTTTTGAATTGATTTTCCTTTAGATTGTATTTGCCAACCAACAAAATTAGTTCCTATATATTCTATTAAGACTTGATATCTAAACATTTGTTATTCTTGAGCCTTTTATAATTTGAGAACCAAGAACAAATTCATTAATATTTTGAGGCTTTTTTCCTTGTCTTTGAATTTCAATAATTTTAATAGATTTTTGGTTACCACAGCTAATTTCTAAATCACTGGACATTACTTCACCTATCTCACCGCTTTTATTTCCTAATTCTGCTTTTAAAATTTTGTATCTTTCATCTTTGAAAATAAAAAAGGCCCCAGGGCTTGGGTATAATCCGTTTATTTTTCCAATAATACTTTCTGCATTATCATTCCACTTAATTTCACCCTCTGATTTTTCAATTTTAGAAGCATAGGTTGCGTTTGTCTCATCTTGTTCTTTAAATGTTAATTTATCTTCAAATATATTTTCTACATTTTCTATGATTTTTTCTGAAGCTAAAATTGAAAGTTTAGTTGATATTGTTTCTGCATTATCAATATTTTTAATTTTTATTCTATAACTATTGCCAACTGGACCAGTATCAAGTTTTTCTCCTATTTTCATAATACTAATTCCCGTTTCTTTCTCTAAATTCATAATAGACCTTTGAATGGGTGCAGCACCTCTCCACTTTGGCAGAAGGGAGGCGTGAATGTTTATAAAACCTTTTTTGGCAAGATTTAAATATTCTTTGGGTATTATTTGACCATAGGCCACAACAATTACTAAATCTAAATCTAGTTGTTTTAAATATTCATATTCTTCTTTATTTGCTTTTAATGTATCTGGTGTTCTACAATCTATATTATAATCTTCTGCTACAATTTGTATTGGCGACTTATTTATTTTTTGACCTCTTTGAGATTTTTTTGGTGGCTGTGTATACGCAGCAGATATTATATACTTTTTTTCATATAAAGATTTTAAAATTGGTACAGCAAAAAATGGTGTACCCATGAAGACAATTTTCCTTGTCATTTAAACGATTATTCTATTCGACTTAATCTTAGAGAGTTTTTTAATTATCATAGATTTTTTTAATTTAGATAAATAGTCTATAAATAAAACTCCTTCTAAGTGATCCATTTCATGTTGAATACAAGTTGCCAGTAATCCATCTGCTTTTAATAATTGTTTTTTCCCATTGTAATCTAAATATTCAACTTCACATTCATTTGGTCTTTCTATTTCAGCAAACTGATCAGGAACTGACAAACAACCCTCTTCATATTTTGACGTTATATCATTTTTATTTTTGATTACTGGATTAACAAAATATCTTGGCTCCTTTTTGTCTTCATCTCTACTTATATCCATTACTATAATTCTTTTTGGTACCCCTATTTGAATTGCTGCAAGACCTATTCCCGGTGCTGCATACATAGTATCCAACATATCATCCATAAGTCTTCTTTCTTCATCACCAACATTTTCAACTGGTTTAGAAATCTGCCTTAATAGTTTATTTGGTTCTGTTAAAATTGGTTTAACTGACATTATGGTTGATTATTTTAGTATAAATTTTAAACTTTTAAAGGAAGAACTTTAAAGAGTATTTTATTTCTTAGTGGATCCGCATTTAGCTGATTAAGTGTGCTTATAATAAAGTATAACGTATCTTCATCAATAGCATTTAAGCTGTCCTGCCCTATAACCTCAACAATTCTAAGCAATGCAGCAGCCATATCACCACTGTTAACAAATATTTGAATATCAGAAGGTATTTCTGAATCCTTTATTTGGTATAAATCATCATACTTCTCTAAAATCTTGACACCATCGGACTTAAAGGTCTCAACTAAAATTACATCTTTTTTAGAAAAAAAATATTTTTTATCTTTTTTTATCTTTTTTAAGAAATCATTTATATCTTTTGTAGGATCATTTTTAGATTTTTCTAATTTTAAATAATTTATTAATTTTGATTGATGTAAAATTTTATTATTTATTTTAATATTTGCTTGTTCTGTCTCCTCATTACCTAAATTATTTTGGTAAAACGTTGTAAAATTTGAAGGCACCTTGTTCTCTTCTATATTTTTTAAAAAATTTTTTAATTCTATATTAAATGCATTTTCAATTCCGTCATTCTTGAAAGAATTTTTGAGGGCGTTCATTAACTGTAACTTATTCTCAATTTCAGTAGTAATTAAAATTCCTTGATAAATTAGTGCTCTTGTCTCTACTCTTGAGAGTACTTTTGTTGACTCTTTAATATTTAATAATTGATTAATATTAAATTGAAATCTCTTATAAAGTTCAAATAATTCTTTTTCTGCATAATTTCCTTCATGTGTTGCTTTTTCAATACTCGTAATTTTCTCTATATCTGTAAGCTCAATATCACTGATATCATCTAATAGATTTGAAGTTGATAGATATTTCCATATTTGCCTGGATGTAGTATTTTTTGGTTCAAATTTAAATTCTGGATTCGTTCTGTGAGATAAATGGAAATCTAAAATTGTTTTTTCTGAAACTTCTGTTGCTGGTTCTGTATTATACTCCATCAAATAATCAATTTTTTTATTAAAAAACTTATCTGCAATGCCTAATTCTAATTGAAGATCGATAAGCAATTGAGCTTCATCTCTTTTATTATTATTAATTAAGCAATAAATATTGAATTTAGATAAATATAAATCTTGTATCGGTTCATTAATTTTAGAAAAAATTTCACAAGCTTTTTTAACATCTGATTGAGACAAATAATGATCTACTAAATGTTTGGTAAGTTTTGGATGCTCATTAATAATCTCATTATTTAATAAATATTTTTCAATCAAGTCAAAGTTTGAGCGTTTAATAAGCCACTTTGATTTAATTTCTAAAAACTGTTCTTTTGAAATATTCATTTCTGGATAATGTGCATTTGTTAATAATAAAACATCCAAAATCTCTGCAGCATCTCTTGAAAGTTCCAATTTATCTATTCTTTTAAAGATATTTAAAATTTGATCTCCGTTAGAATTGGACCACATATTAATATCCAAACCATTTTCTGCAGGGTCATAAATTCCTATTAATTTTTTTTCTTTTGAAATTAAAGTTTGCGTTTCTTCTATGCTTAATTCCCCTTCTTTTTGGGATTGCATATCATAAATACTATTCTGTGGAATATTTTTTTCCAATTCATCTTCTGCTAAGATTAAGTTTTCTTTAGGTTTTTTTTCTCCCACTTCCCAGATATCCACTGGTTCTTGTGAGTTGGTTGCAAAACCAAAAAATAAAGAAAATAATATAACTAAAAAATAGTTCTTACTTAACAATTTTAAGTTTTTCATTAGGGATGATTTTTTCAATGTCTTTATTTGGAGATGGAAATTCAATTTTACCAAGTAGTACTATGGCTCCAATAAAAATAATTAACACAAATACTATTTTGATTAATAAACTTTTACCACTCCGATTACTTGTGTTTTTTGAAAATTGCATATATTCTTTAGTAATTTCAAATTAAGACATATTTGTGTTTTTTCAATAAAGAAAGCTTATGAATTCAAATAAAAACCTCGTTTTTTTAGGTATGATGGGGTCAGGCAAATCTTCTATTGGAGCTATGGTTTCCAAAAAATTGAATATTCCATTCATTGATATAGACAATTTAATTGAAGAACATGCTGGTATGACCATCTCAGAAATATTTAAAGTAAATGGAGAGGTATACTTTAGAAATTTAGAAGAAAAAATAACTATTAAGTCTTTAAAACGTAAAAAAGTTGTTGTTTCTTTGGGTGGGGGCAGTTTTATTAATGACAAGATAAGAAAAGATATTTTAAAAAATCATTTTTCTTTTTGGCTCGATTGGGATGATTTAATTTTAATTAAAAGAATTAAAGGTAGTAAAAAAAGACCCTTAGCCTCAAATTCAACGGATCTTGAAATTAAAGCCATTATTAATAAAAGAAAGAAAGTATATTCAAAAGCTAATTTTAAAATAAACTGTAATAAATTAACAAAAAGTGAAATAGTTAAAACAATAATAAAAACATATGAGCTTAATTAAATTAAAAATTAACACCAACAGTCAACAATATTCAATTATTATTGGAAATAATATTTTAAAAAAAATAAATAAATTTTTGAAAGAAAATTCTATTGATTTTAATCAATGTCTTCTAGTAATTGACAAAAATATTCCAAAAAATTTAGTAAAAGATACTTTAAAATCTTTACCAAAAGGATCTGTTTCAATTCATTATTTTAATGCGAGTGAAAAAAATAAAAATCTAAAAAGTGTCAATGAAATCACATCAATTCTTTTAAAAAAAAGTTTTAATAGAAATGATTGTTTAATTTCTATTGGTGGTGGTATTACTGGTGATGTATCAGGCTTTGCAGCAAGCACTTTTAAGCGAGGTTTAAAGTTTGTAAATATACCAACTACACTACTTTCACAGGTCGACTCATCAATCGGAGGCAAAACAGGTGTAAATACCAAATATGGTAAAAACTTAATTGGCTCATTTTATCAACCTAGTCTAGTTATATCAGATACTAACTTTTTATACTCTTTACCAAAAAGAGAAGTTGTATGTGGCTATGGTGAAATTTTAAAACACTCACTTATTAATGGAAAAAAATTTTTTTACTTTTTAAATAAAAATGGAGAAAAAATTCTCCAATTAAAAAGTCCCTTTATACAAACAGCTATTCATCAAAGCTGCTTGATTAAAAAAAAAGTAGTTGAAGCTGACGAGAAAGAATTAGGTATAAGAAAAATACTAAATTTTGGACATACCTTTGCTCATGCCTTTGAAGCAACACTGCGCTATTCAGCAAAATTAAATCATGGTGAAGCAGTTGTCCTCGGTGTTAAAACTGCTGCTAGATTTAGTTTATTAAATAAAATTTTAAATAAAAAAGAATTCGAATTAATTGATGGTCACTTAAATGACCTAAATCTTCCAAGAGATATTAATAAATTCTTTTCAATAAAAAATTTAAATACAATTTTATCTTTTATGAAAAAAGATAAAAAAAATAATACAAAAAAAATTAGTCTGGTTTTGCTTAAAAAAATAGGTTCTCCAGTTTACAAATTACAGTTTAATGAAAAAACTATTAATCTCTTTTTAAAAAAAGAATTAACTAAGTAGTATTTGAATAGAATGTATATGCTCTTTCAACTCAACATCTAAAACACTATAGACTTTCTTGGTTGATTCAATTTTATTTAATTTTTTAAGTTCTTCAGATTTAATAATTAATTTTAGATGGAACATTCCTTCTTGATTTCCTTTATGATTTTTATGTAAAAAACTTTTATCTTCGATTTTAAGATCCTGTATAACAATTTTTGCTTCAAGTTTATTTTTAACAATTTTAATTAATTCGTTTATATTCATAAATAATAATTTATTACTATATAGCATGAAAAATATTTGTGATTGGAATAATTGCTTTGATACTGGTGAATATAAGGCACCAATTGAGAAAGATAATAGCAAACGCTACAGATTGCTTTGCTTAGCTCATGTTAAAGAATTCAATAAAAATTGGAATTATTTTAAAGGAATGGATGATGAGCAAGTATTTGATTTTTTAAAGTCTGACATGACCTGGCATAAACCTACTCAGAGCTTTAGCTCTTCAGATAATTTTTTTAAAGTTCTATGGAATAATACTTTAAAAGATGAGTTTGATAAAACCAAACTTAGAGGTGAATATAACCATATGAATCAATTCAAATTTGATGCTAATGATATTAAAGCTTTTAGTATTCTAGGTGTTTCAGTTGGCCAAAAATGGGAACAAATACAAGATCAGTTCAAAACTCTTGTCAAAAAATTTCACCCTGATATTAATTTGGGAAATAAAGAATACGAAGAAAAACTTAAATTAATTACTTTGGCTTATACTCAGCTAAAAAATACTTATAAGGAAAAAATTGACACCTAATTTAAACATACAGCCAGACATTAAAATGTCTTTAAAGCAAAGCTTTGGAATTGACTCAGATATGGAAGTTGACGCTTTCTCTAAAAGAAGTGAATACGTTCCCGAAATAGATAAAAATTATAAGTTTGATAGAGATACTACCCTTGCTATCATATCAGGTTTTGCTTTTAATAAACGTGTCTTGGTTCAAGGCTATCATGGTACAGGAAAGTCTACTCATATTGAACAAATCGCAGCTAGATTAAACTGGCCTTGTATTAGAGTGAATTTAGACAGTCATGTAAGTAGAATTGATCTTATTGGAAAAGATGCAATTGTTGTAAAAGATGGAAAACAAATCACTGAATTTAAAGAGGGTATTTTACCTTGGTCCATTCAAAACCCTGTTGCACTTGTTTTTGATGAGTATGATGCAGGAAGACCAGACGTGATGTTTGTTATTCAAAGGGTGTTGGAAGCTGAAGGTAATTTCACTCTTTTAGATAAAAATAAAGTTATAAAACAAAATAAATTTTTTAGATTATTTGCGACTTCAAATACAGTTGGTCTAGGGGATACAACAGGATTGTACCATGGTACTCAACAAATTAACCAAGGGCAGATGGATAGATGGAATATTGTAACATCTTTAAACTATCTTAGTCTTGATAGAGAAATGGAAATCGTTCTTGCTAAAAATAAAAATTTAAACAATCCAAAAGGTAAAGAAAAAGTCTCTAACATGATTAAAGTTGCATCTTTAACTAGAAAGGGCTTTATAGCTGGAGATATATCAACTGTAATGAGTCCAAGGACGGTACTTCATTGGGCTGAAAATGCAGAAATTTTCAAAGACACAGGTTATGCTTTTAGGGTCACTTTTTTGAATAAGTGTGACGATATAGAAAAAAATACAATAGCTGAATATTATCAGAGATGTTTTGGAGAAGAATTACCAGAGTCGATGGTTAATATTCAGATCTAAATGAGCTCAAAAGAAAACAATTTTAAAGAGCAATTTAAACAAGCATTAATTTCTACAGCTAAAGTAATTTCTGAAGATTATAAATTAGATGTTAAAAAATTAGATAAAGATTTAAGTAATAAAAAAACTGATTTTTTTGATGTAACCAATTTATCAAATAAAAACGATTTTGTTAAACTAAGAGCAGAAACTGACTCTGGTGCCTTAAAGAAAAAATTTTCAAATAAAGAAATATTTAATAAAAACCTACCTAATAATCCTTCTTGTAAATCTTTATATAATATTGCCGAAAAAATCAGGTATGAGCTTCTTGGCGGCAAAATGCTTAAAGGAGTTAGAAAAAATTTAAGTGAAAATTATAACCAAAAAATACTTTCTAATCGTAAAGAACAATTAAAAAATAAAGAAGATGTTCCTGTGAATGAAGCTTTTGAATTATATATGTTAAACAAATTCTTTAAATTAGAACTCAATGATGTGTCTACAAAAATGTTAGATTTTTGGAAGAAAGAATTTGACGAATCTATTGATAAACATTTTGATTTTTTAAGTAAAAATTTGGAAGATCAAAATAATTATAGTTTAAAATTTTCAGAAATTTTAGAGAATATGGATGTCTTTGCTTCAAATAATGAAGAAAATAATGAAGAAAACGATGAACAAGAAAATGAGCAAGATAATAAATCAGAGAACGATAATGACGGCCAGTCTGATGAAAAAGAGGAAGAAAATAATCAAGATGATAGCCAGACTAGTTTAGATGCTGGCTTTGATCTAAGCGACCAGCAGATGGAAGAGCAATTAGAAGATTCAGATTCTTTAAAAGAGAGTGCAGAAAGTGTTTTACAAAAAACAAATATTGATAATATTGATCAAGATTACAAAGTATTCACCACAGAATTTGATGAAATTGCAAAAGCTGAAATATTAGAAGATATAAAAGAAACACAAAAATTAAGAAAAAATTTAGACCAACAACTTGTCGGGTTTCAAGATTTAATTACTAAGCTTGCTAATAAACTACAAAGGCAGCTCCTTGCAAAACAAAATAGAGCTTGGGAGTTTGACTTAGAAGAAGGTTTATTAGATAGCTCAAAATTAACTAGAATAATTATGGATCCTTATAATTCTTTATCTTTTATGAAAGAAAAAGATCTTGATTTTAAGGACACAATCGTAACCTTGTTAATAGACAATTCTGGTTCCATGAGAGGTCGGCCAATAACAATTGCTGCACTTTGTGCAGATATATTATCTAGAACCTTAGAAAGATGCTCTGTAAAAGTAGAGGTTTTAGGCTTTACAACAAAAAATTGGAAAGGTGGTAAAAGCAGAGAAGCTTGGACTAAAAATGATAAGCCAAAAAATCCTGGAAGATTAAATGATTTAAGACATATAATTTATAAAGGTGCAGACACACAGTGGAGGCAGGCAAAAAATAATATAGGCTTAATGCTTAAAGAAGGATTATTAAAAGAAAATATTGATGGGGAAGCTATTTCGTGGGCCTATAATAGAATTAAAAAAAGAAAAGAAGAAAGGAAAATACTGATGGTTATTTCAGATGGTGCCCCAGTTGACGACTCTACTTTATCAGTTAATTCAGGAGATTTTTTAGAAAAACATTTAAAAAAAATGGTTAAATTTATAGAAACTAAGAGTGACGTTGAAATTTTGGCTATCGGTATTGGGCATGATGTTTCTAGATATTACAATAAAGCTATTAAAATAACAGATGTGCATGAACTTGGAGATGTTATGGTTTCACAATTGAGTGGCTTATTTGAAAATAAAAAAAAACTACATTAAAGTTTTAAAAGATCTTCATTTTTCCATTTAATACTTACTTCAGCCCCACTTCTTGTTTGGGAATTTCTGCATAAAATATTTGCATAATTTTTTTCAAGTAAAGTTTTGCCTATAAAAATTCCAAGACCTAATCCAGATTTAGATTTTATTGAAGACTTAAAAGATTTAATATAAGGCTCTCCAATTTTACTCAAAACATCTTTTGGGTACCCCTCACCATCATCTTCAATCATAACTTCTGTGAAATCACTATCACTTTTTATATTAATAAAAATCTTATTTTCAGAAAACTTATTTGCATTACCAATAAAATTTCTTAGTCCATAAACAATTTCTATTGATTTAGTTATATTTAGTGGATTTGAATTTTGATCATAATTTACAATAAAATCTTTTTTACTTGTTTCTTGGAATGATTTGACTATTTCACTCACGTATTCTGCCATTGTTAAATCACGATCAATAAAATTATCTTCGATTATTGGGTTTAATGTTAATTTTTTTAAAATTTCACTACATCTCTCTAATTGACTGGATAATAACTCAATATCTTTTTTAACATCTTCATTATCTTTAAATCGCTTCAATAAATCAGTAGAGATAATCTTCATTGTTGAAAACGGTGTACCTAATGAATGTGCAGCGGCAGCAGCCTGCCCTCCTAATGATAATAGCTCATGTTCTTTTGACATGATTTCTTCCATTTTATTTAGTGCCTCTTTTCTTATTCTAGATTCTGATCCAAAGGTTAAAGCAAAATAATTTAAAAAAATTAAAGCAATAATTAATGCGATTGGAATTGAATAGTAATAATAGCTGTCTACGTGAAAATGTTCTTTAATTGGATAGGGCAAAGGTTGATTAAAAAAAGTAAGAAAAATAATCACTAAAACTGTGAAGCTAACTAACAATAAATTGCTCCTAAAACCTAAATTAGATGATGAAAATATAGCCGGAATAATCAAAAAAATTGAAAAAGGGTTTATAATTCCACCTGTTAAATAAATCAAACAACTCAGTTGTAAAATATCAATAGATAAAAAAAGAAATGCTATTTTATCTGATAGTTGTGTGTTTTTATTAATATAGATTAAATAAAGATTACTTAGCGCTCCAATCAAAATTATCAAATTTTCTAAAATTAGATTAAATCTAAAATCAAAAACAAAATAAATAATATTAACTGTTATAAGTTGGCCAATAATAGCAATCCATCTTAGATTGATATAGGTTGATTTTTTTAATGAAAAATATTTAGAAGTTTCGAAAAACTTCATTATTAGATATCTAGATTTTGAACATTAATTGCATTTGAAACAATAAAATCTTTTCTTAATGCAACATCATTACCCATTAATGTGTGTATTAAATCTTGATCTTTTTTTATATCTTTTGAGTATTGTACTTGTAATAAATTTCTTGTTTCAGGGTCCAATGTGGTATTCCATAGCTCTTCTGGGTTCATTTCTCCTAATCCCTTAAACCTTTGAATGCTCATTCTAGATTTTTCATCTTCATAAGCTTTAGTGAATTCTTTTGTTCCTTTTTTAATTTTTTGTAATTCTTTATTATTCTTTAAAATATAATCTTCTAACTCTTTTTCATCTTTTATATAAATGCCTTTTGTGCCCTTATTGATCTTGAATAAAGGTGGCTGTGCAAGATAAACGTGTCCATTTTCAATTAGTTTATTAAATGGTTTATTGTTAAAGAATGTAAGTAACAACGCTCGTATATGAGAACCATCAACATCAGCATCAGTCATGATGATAATTTTTCCATATCTTAAGTCTTTCAAATCAATATCTTCAACTTTTGGATCAAGGCCAAGTGCATTAATTAAAGTCACAACCTCATTAGATGACATCATTTTTGATAAAGATTTTGTTCTATGTTCGCTACCATCTCTATTGCTATTTTTTTTAAAAAAAATCTCTTCCACATAGGTATTAAGAATTTTACCTCTAAGTGGTAAAACAGCTTGATTTGACCTATTCCTTCCTTGTTTAGCAGAACCACCCGCAGAATCTCCCTCAACAATAAACAATTCTGTTCCTTCTTGTTTGCCTATTTGACAATCTGCTAATTTTCCAGGTAACCCACTTAATTCTAAAGCACCTTTACGTCTAACATTTTCTCTAGCTTTTCTAGCAACGTCTCTTGCTAGAGCTGCCTGCATTACTTTAGCTAAAATAATCTTAGATAAAGTTGGGTTTTGATCAAACCATATTGAAAGTTTTTCACTAACAATACTTTCTACAATCATTCTAACTTCTGATGAAACAAGCTTATCTTTTGTTTGAGAAGAAAATTTAGGATCAGGTATCTTTGCTGAAATTACACAAGTAAGACCCTCTTTTATATCGTCTCCTGAAATAGTTAATTTATTTTTTTTTAATAAATTATGCTCTGTAGCATATTTATTAATGACTCTAGTAAGGGCACTCCTAAATCCTAATAAATGGGTACCACCATCCTTTTGATAAATGTTATTTGTATATGGATAGATGTCTTCTCCGTAACTTGCATTCCACTTTAAAGAACATTCAATTTCAATATTGTCTTTTTTTCCTTCAATATAAATAGGCTTCTTAAATAAATCATTACCGGTTTTATTTACAAGTTTTTCTCTTTTTTCGTCTAAAAAATCAACAAATTCTAAAACTCCTCCATCAAACTTAAATTCAATTATTTTTTCTTTTTTTTGATTTAAATCGTTAACAGTTATTTTTATTCCCTTATTCAAGAATGCAAGTTCACGCATTCTTTTAATAATTATACTTGGAGTAAATTTAATTGAAGAAAATATTTCTTTTGATGGTAAAAAAGTTATTTGTGTTCCAGTTTCTTTTGATTTTCCTATAACTTTAAGAGGTGCTTTTGAGGCTCCATCTTTAAATTCTATAAAATATCTATTTCCATCTCTATCGATTTCTAATTTTAATTTTTCTGATAATGCATTTACAACTGAAACTCCCACACCATGTAAACCACCCGATACTTTGTAGGAATCATGATCAAATTTTCCTCCAGCATGAAGCTGAGTCATAATAACTTCTGCAGCAGACATTTTTTCACCCTTATGCATATCAACAGGTATTCCTCTACCATCATCTCTAACTGTAATTGTTCCGTCAGAGTTTATTTTAACATCTATATTTTTACAGTGTCCTGCTAAAGCTTCATCTATTGAGTTGTCAACAACCTCATACACCATATGATGCAAACCTGTTCCATCATCGGTATCACCAATATACATTCCAGGCCTTTTTCTAACAGCTTCAAGACCTTTTAAAACTTTGATGGAGTCTGCTTGATATGTTGAGTTGTTTTTCATTTTTTTGTATTGGAAATTTAAATAATTATAGCATTTTTATAAAAAAAAGAGGGAAATTTATTATATTAATACACACAATATTGTTTAATAAACCTTGATTTTAAATGTCTTTTCTACTCTGGCGGAGAGACAGGGATTCGAACCCTGGGTACCTTTTACAGTACACACACTTTCCAAGCGTGCGCTTTAAACCACTCAGCCATCTCTCCTAATTTTCAATAAATGTCCAAGGCTGCTCTTTATACACAGTATATTTTTTAAACCAAAAAGATAAGTATCTCTCAGCAAGATACGCATACAGTCTTTTGGTATCGTAGCCTGAAAGATTTTTAAATCCAATTTTTTTTTCACATCTTTCTAACCAAGGAAATAGTTTACCAAACCATTTATTGATAATTCCTACTTTAGCTATAAACATAATATGAGGGTTGAATTTAGTATTTGCGTTTACATATGTACTAAAATCATTTTTATCGTCAGCATCTAATAAATCTATAGCTAGGTCTAAATTTCCAAAACCATGGTGCATATCAAAATGTAGTTTTAGATTATGATAAGTATTATCAAATAAAATTAATGGATTTTTAATAACCGACCTCCATCCACGCTTTAAAATTTTTATTTTTTTAGCACCCTTGACATCTATAGGCTCACAAATAATTGATTCAAATTTATCCCAATCTTTTTCCGGCTTATATAGTAAATGCTCGTTGATATTGTTAATATCTATTTTTTTTTCTACGGACGATGATTTGATCCAAAATCTTCTTTTTTGGCAAAACCCTATCCAATTATTATTGCTGAATTGAATTAAATTCTTCCAGTACCAATAATGAAAAGTAAGCTCTGAATAATGTTCTTCTTTATAAAAAATATTATCTTTAGTGTTGCACTTTAAATAACTGTCTGGAAAATTACTTTTCCCTACACCAGCTATTTGATAGTTTGTTTTTTCTATATGGGGTATTTTCTTATTTGTTACACAGAAAATTTCTAAATTATTTGATTTCATTTTTTTTTAATAAAAGCAATCTCATTGAACTTACCTTTAAAAATATTAATTTCCTTAAAATGGTCTAAGAAATATTTTTTATCATCATCATTAATATACTTAGAAAAAAATTCTTTATTTTCTTTAATTAAATAAAGAATTTCTCTCAGTGTAGGTTTTTCTTTATCTACATTCATGTCGTTTCTAATTTCTGGAAAATCAAGTTCTTCAACTATAAAGACCCCTTCTGGTTTTAATTTTCGAAATAAAATGAATAAGCTTATAATTTGATCTTTAAGATAGTGGCCCGCATCTTCAATAATAAAATTGAAATCTTCATCTTTATTGACAATTTTATTTCGTATTTGTAACTCTGAACTTGTATCAATAAAAAAGTTTTTAATTCTTTTTGACTTATAGGTAAATAAATCAGGAAAAATATCACCCGAACTTATATGGGCGTTTTTAAAATAAAAAAATAAAGCAGCTGCTGCATTGCCCCTAAAAGATCCTAGCTCAAGTATATTTAAACTCTTTGTTTTTTCTTTTTGGAAAAATTTCTCATAGAAGGAATGGTAAGCGTGTCCATCAATTAATTTTTTTTCCTTCTTTGCTGGTTTTTGATATTGATTAATATAAAAATCTCCTTTATCGCTATTAAAAAATTGAAAGAGAAAATTTAGATCTTTTAGATATAAATGCTCATGTTTTAAAGCAAAAAGATCTAAATCCTTAATTTTTGGATAATAAAATCTATTTAATAAATAAATGAATGGAAGTAGCAAATTAATATAAGTCCTTTTAAAGAAATTAGCTTTCATTAATCTATGAGAATAATAAATTTTAATAAATGTTTTAAATTTCATACTTGTAAATTAATTATTTCTATTAGTTATCATCTTATTATATTTTTGATAGAGTAAAGCCATCAAAATGAATAATAAATTATTAAAAAAAATTTCTGGTTTTTTTGGATATAAATTAATTGATAAAGATTATGTTAAAAATAATAGAATTATTGAAAATACTACTTATTTAACAATTAACAAGGTATTAAATTTTTTGTTTAATAACAAAAAAATTAATTGCCTAATTCAGATTGGTGCGAATGATGGCTTAAGATTTGATATCTTAAATCCATATATTAAAAAGTATAAAACTAAATCTATACTAGTTGAACCAATCAAAAAAAGTTTCAATGATCTTTTAAAAAATTATAAAAATTATAATAACATTATATTTGAAAACGTTGCAATTTCAGTAAATAATCAAATTTCTCATTTATATAAAATTGACCATTCAAAAGAAGAAAAATATAAAAGTGAACACTTTAAAGGTATCATGTCATTTGACAAAGATCATCTTACAAAACATGGTGTTAAAAAAAATGATATAGTTGTGGAGGAAGTCCTATCTATTTCAATTAGTGATTTAATTAAAAAACACAAGCTAAACATAGTTGACTTATTATTCGTAGATGCTGAGGGTTATGATGCCGATATAATTGAGGATTTTTTAAAAACATCCTTAATGAGACCTATTATAATTTTTGAATACTTGCATGTATCTAATAAAAAATTTAAGGATTTAGTAAATTGTTTAAATAAAAAAAAATACTTTTTTTTCTCTTTGAGTGAGAATATGGTTTGTTTTCCAGAAGAAAAACAAGAGTTTATTAAATTTAATTAATACGAGATCCAATCTTTGTATTTTTCTATATTTTCTAATATTAAGTTTGGAAATGATTTATCTATTTTCTTTACTCTATAGTCTTCGTTTCTTCCTATAATGTCTTTTCCTAAATTAATTTTTTTTTGAATTGCATCTATCTGCAAATATTTTTGATCTATCTTTTCTTTAAAATGGTATGGATCATTTGTTTCACATAAGTTTTTATACTTATAAAGAAGCTGCTCTGCATTTTTTAAATTACAAAAATGCCAACCACCATTTTCAATAATATTATTCAATCTCATTTTATCAATTCTCCAAAACGGCCTTTTTTTAAATTTTAAGCTTCTTAACCATTGTGGTGATTTTAAGAATTTTTTTACACATATCCTGCTACCATACCAATGAGGATTTTTGGTACTTTGTAAATTTATTTTATAATAATAGTGATTTTGTTTAAAAACAGCATACCTCATCTCTTTTTTAAATTTTTTAATTGTTTCTGGATTTGGTATCTCATCTAAATCTGAAATAATGACCAAATCATCCTCAGATGTGGACGTAAGGCCTCTTGAAATAGCATTTCTCTGAAAATTTTCTCTGAGATAGGGATCATCTCCATCTGGCATGTCTTTAACTGGAATATATATTATTTTTTTTTTAAAATTTGAAAATTTATCAATATCAAATCTTAATTTTTTAGAATTATTCTGCCAAGTTTTATTTCCCTCAACTATTACAAAGTAGTCCACATAATCATTTAATATATTCAATCTCAGATCTAATAATAAATCTTCATCCCAATATGAAAAGCAATCGTAAATCTTCATTTAGCTATCTTTATTAATTTTTAAAACTCCTATAAAAGCTTCTTGTGGTATCTCGACTTTTCCAAACTGTTTACCTCTAGCTTTTCCTTTTTTCTGCTTATCTAGTAGTTTTCTTTTTCTATCTCTGGCACCACCACCATGAATTTTTGTTAAAACATCTTTTTTAAAACCCTTAATAGTTTCTCTTGCTATAATCTTTCCTCCAATCGCTGCCTGAACTGGAATCATAAAGTTATGACGTGGAATTAAATCTTTTAATTTTTCACATACCTCTCTTCCAACTGTTTGAGCAAAATCTTTATGAACCATCATTGATAGAGCATCTACTGGCTCAGCATTAACAAGTATTCCTAATTTTACTAGATCTCCTTCTCTATGACCTATAATTTCATAGTCAAAACTTGCATAACCGCTAGTCATTGATTTAAGTCTATCATTAAAATCAAAAACAACTTCATTTAGAGGAATTTCATAATTTAAAACTGCTCTACTACCTGAATAACTTAAGTTTGTTTGTACTCCTCTTTTATCTTGGCAAACCTTTATGATTGCTCCTAAATATTGATCTGGTGTAATAATTGTTGCTTTAATCCAAGGCTCTTCGATAAATTTGATTAGAGTAGGTTCTGGTAAACTTGAAGGGTTTTGTAACTCTATTATGTCCCCCTTGTTCATATGAACTTTATAAACAACCCCTGGTGTTGTGGTTAATAAATTTATATCAAATTCTCTTTCTAATCTTTCAGTTATAATTTCTAAATGCAAGAGACCTAAAAAACCACATCTAAAGCCAAGACCTAACGCAGATGAAGATTCTGCCTCATATGAAAAACTAGCATCATTTAATTGAAGTTTGCCTAAACCATCTTTTAATTTTTGGTATTCAGAGCTGTCAACAGGAAACAAACCACAAAATACAACTGGCTTACTTGGTTTAAATCCAGGAAGTGCTTCTTGAAGTGGTTTGGTTGCATCACAAATAGTATCTCCGACTTTTGTTTCTGATAAAATTTTTATTCCTGTTGTTATAAAGCCAATTTCTCCTGCATTTAATTCATTAACATCGGTTGCTTTTGGAGTAAACACACCTACTTTTTCAATTATATATTCTTGGTCAGTAGACATCATTTTAATCTTCATATTTTTTGAAATTTTTCCATTAATAACTCTAACTAAAATAACCACCCCTAAATAAGTGTCATACCAACTGTCAACTAATAAGCATTTTAAATCGGCATCTTTTTCTCCTTCTGGAGCTGGTAGTGACACAATAATTTGTTCTAGAATATCTTCTATACCCTCACCTGTTTTTCCAGAGCAAGGTATGGCATTTTCAGTATCAATACCTATGACCTCTTCTATTTGCTTCTTAGTTTTTTCTAAGTCTGATGCTGGTAAATCAACTTTATTTAGTACAGGTACTATCTCATGCTTTGTGTCTAAAGCTTGATAAACATTAGCCAATGTTTGAGCCTCTACTCCTTGGGTACTATCAACAATTAAAATAGATCCCTCGCATGCATACAGAGATCTACTAACTTCATAGCTAAAATCTACGTGCCCTGGAGTATCAATTATGTTTAGAATGTACTCTTTACCATCTTTTGCTTTATAATTAAGTTTAACTGTTTGAGCTTTAATAGTTATGCCTCTTTCTCTCTCAATATCCATTGAGTCTAGAACTTGTGCCTTCATTTCTCTTTCAGTTAGACCACCACAACTATGAATTATCCTATCTGCAATTGTTGATTTACCATGATCAATATGCGCAATGATTGCAAAGTTTCTGATATGATCAATTTTTGTCATGATTATGATCTAATCTTGGCACCAGTTTTGGATTCAACAGCAGAAATAATAAGTTGATTAATTTTGTTTAAATCATCCTCAGCCAAAGTTTTTTCTAAAGATTGAATAATTACATTTAATGCAATTGATTTTTTACCTTCAGGAATATTGGCTCCTTCATAAACATCGAATACTTTGACAGATTTTATTAATTCTTTGTCTACATTAGAGATAGTTTCGATTAATTCTTGAACTTTAAAATTTTTATCTAAAACAAAAGCAAAATCTCTTTCTGATTTTTGAAAATCTGAATATTTATACTGAGTTTTTTGATCTTTTAATGATTTTTTTGGCTGTTTTAAATTGTCTAAAAATATTTCAAAACCCACTAAAGACTCAACTTTAATATCTAATTTTTTTAATACACCTGGATGAATATCACCAAAAAAAGCAACTACTTTTTCTTTTCCTTTATTAAGAAAGATTCTTCCTGATTTTCCAGGGTGATAATAGCTTGGTGTTTCATCATCAATATAGAACTTATCTTTATTATAACCTGCTTCTACTAAACTTTTGATAACATCACTTTTAACATCAAACACATCTATTAATCTTTCTTTTTCAAGCCAGCTCTGCCTAGCCAATTTTCCTGATCTTAATCCAGTGGCCACTGTCTGTTGCTCACCTGGCTTAGATCCTAAAAAAGTTGGACCTATTTCAAAAAATGACAAATCTTTAAACCCTCTTCCTAAATTCTTATTCAAATGACTTATCAAATTAGAAAAAATTGAACTTCGCAAAACGTTCAAATCAGAACTTATAGGATTAATTATTTTGATTTCTTTGTTATTTTCAATGAATAGTTGATTGATTTTACTGTCAGTAAAAGACCATGTGATAGCCTCAAAATACCCCTTAGAAGCAATAGATCTTTGTAAAAAATGAAATAATTTTTGTTTTAAATTTAATGTTTGTTTTTTTCTAACTTTTTCAGGTTCAATAATTTTAATTTGATCATAGCCCTTAATTCTTACAAGTTCTTCTACTACATCAACTTCTTGTGAAATATCTGGTCTCCAAGATGGTATAACGACATCTAGCATTTCCTTGTTTTCTTTAATTTCAAATCCTAGGTTATCTAAGATTTTTATCATTTCTTTTATATCAATATTAAATCCAGTAATTTTTTCAAACAAAGAAGGGTCAAATTTTAATGATTTTTTTTTAACATCTTCAATTTTTTGAATATCAAATTCACTAACTTCACCACCACATATTTCTTGTATTAAATTAGCTGCTCTTTCAAGTCCTTGATCAATTGATAATGGATCAATACCTCTTTCAAATCTAAATTTTGCATCCGTATCTATATTCAAAATTTTAGATGATTTTCTGATTGATCGTGGACTAAAGTAAGCAGACTCAATTAACACATTCTTTGTATCTAGTTCAGTTCCAGTTCTTGTGCCTCCTATTATGCCTCCAAGACCTAATACACCTGAAGCATCTGATATGACACACATCTCATCCTCTAATTTATACTCCTTATTATCTAATGCTTCGAATGTTTCACCTTTTTTAGAATTTCTTACAACTATTCCTTTATCTATTTTATCAACATCATATGCATGAAGTGGTCTATTTAAATCAAACATTACATAATTTGTAATATCAACTATTGCCGAAATAGGTTTTTGGCCTAGAGCAATTATTTTGTCTTTTAGCCACTCTGGACTTTCAGTATTTTTTAATCCTTTAATTAAACAACTACCAAAGGATATACATGCTTGATTTTTTTCATTTTCAATTTTTACACTAATTGTTTGTTTATTTTTTTTATCAAGTTTTTTTTCTTTTTGATTTATTAATCTTCCCGCACCTGCAGCAGCTAAATCTCTTGCTATCCCTCTAACCCCCAAGCAATCTGCCCTATTTGGTGTAATAGAAATATCAATTACATTTAAATTTTTTTTTGGAAAATAATTTTCTCCTACTTTTTTGTTATATTTTTCTGGTAATAGCTCTGTTATGCCATCACTTTCGTTTGATAGATTAAGTTCAGACTCTGAACAAAGCATTCCATATGAGGTTACACCTCTTATTTTGCTTACCACCAATTTCATTTGACTTTTTGGCACTACAGCACCAGGAGGGGCATAAATTGTTAATAAACCCTCTTTAGCATTTGGAGCTCCACAAACAACTTTTACTGGTTTGCCCGAACCTATATCAACATCACATACTCTAAGCCTATCTGCATCAGGATGCTTTTCAACCTTCAAAATTTTTGCAATTACAAATTGATCAAGCTCTCCTGATTGACTATCAACACCCTCTACTTCTAAACCAATATCTGTAAGTTTATCGATGATTTGATTTTCACTAAGTTTTGTATCTAAATGATCTTTAAGCCATGCTGTTGTAATCTTCATCGGCTTAAGCCCCTATAGTTTGTTGGGACATCTATTGGATCAAATCCAAAATGATTTAGCCATCTATAGTCACAATCAAAAAAGGCTCTTAAATCATTAATACCATATTTCAACATTGCGAGCCTATCTATTCCTATTCCAAATGCATAACCTTGGAATTCATCAGGGTTTACTTTAACATTTTTTAAAACATTGGGATGAACCATTCCACAACCTAAAACTTCTAGCCATTTATCGCCTTCCCCAATTACTATTTTTCCATCTTTTATTTCATAACCAATATCAACTTCTGCAGATGGCTCTGTAAATGGGAAATGACTAGGTCTAAATCTCATTTTAATTTTATCAACCTCAAAAAACTCTTTAATAAAATAATTTAAGCATCCTTTTAAATGCCCCATATTTATATTTTTATCAATATGTAGCCCTTCAACTTGATGAAACATTGGAGTATGAGTTTGATCGCTGTCAGATCTATATGTTCGCCCTGGTGCTATTATTTTAAATGGTGGTTTATCATTAAGCATTGTTCTAATTTGAACTGGTGAAGTATGCGTTCTTAAAAGTAGCTCTTTTGCATCATCTAGATAAAAAGTATCATGCATATCTCTTGCAGGATGGTTATCAGGTGTATTTAACGCAGTAAAATTGTTATATTCATTTTCAACATCTGGTCCTTCTTCTACACTAAAACCAATTTCTGAAAAAATTGAAGAAATTTCATCTATAACTTGAGATACAGGATGAATTTTTCCCTGAACAAAAGGTCTCTCTGGTAAAGTTATATCTATTTTTTCTTTTTCTAATTTTTTGTTAATCTCTTTTTTTTCAATATCATCAATTTTTATAATAATTAAATTTTCAAGTTCACTTTTGACTAAGTTTAAATCTGATGCAAATTTTTTTCTTTCTTCTTCTACTAATTTTCCAAGCTGTTTAAATTGCGAGCTGATTAACCCAGTTTTACCAAATAGTTCTGTTTTAATTTGATTAACTTGATTTAAATCCAAATTTTCTTTTAACTTTAAAAGAAATTCATCTTTTATTTTTTTAATTTCAGACATATTGAGAGATTATTTCTTCACCGAAGAAAAACAATAGTGAAGATTAATTTAGTGCCGATTGAGCTTTTTGAACGATCGTTTTAAAGGCTTCTGGGCTATCGTATGCTATTTCAGCTAATATTTTTCTATCTAACTTAATTCCACATTTAGTTAAACCATTAATAAATTTTGAATAAGTTATTCCTTCAGATCTAACACCTGCATTAATTCTTTGTATCCATAAAGATTTAAATTCTCTTTTTTTAGTTCTACGATCTCTGTATGCATATTGCATAGCTTTTTCCATTGCTTGCTTTGCAACTCTTATAGTACTTTTTCTTCTGCCCCATTGACCTTTGACAGCTTTTAAAACTTTTTTATGTTTTGCGTGACTTGTTACGCCTCTTTTTACTCTAGCCATTTTATCCTCTTAAACTGTAAGGCATGTATGATTTAACTATTTTGCCATCTTGTTTTGACATAGCAGTCGTGCCTCTTAATTTTCTAATTTGTGAATTTGTTCTTTTTATCATACCATGTCTCTTTCCAGCTTGAGCCATCATAACTTTCCCCGTAGCTGAGATTTTAAATCTTTTTTTTGCTGAACTTTTAGTTTTTAATTTTGGCATAATTCTGCGGACTTATACAAATATTGGAATGGATTTACAACCTCTATTAAGCCTTATAAAGGCTGAATAACCATGATCATTTGCTTACCATCAAACTTTGGGTGCAATTCAACTTTGCCAATATCTTGCATATCAGCTTTTATTTTATCCATTAATTCTCTACCTAGGTGTGAGTGTTGTAGCTCTCTACCCTTAAATCGTATTGTAAATTTTACTTTGTCACCTTTTCCAATAAATTTTTTAGCATTTTTAACTTTAAAATCATAATCATGAGTTTCTGTAACTGGTCTCATTTTAATTTCTTTTAATAAAACTATTTTTTGTTTCTTTTTAGCAACATTTGCTTTTTTTTGAGCATCATATTTAAATTTACCCATATCAATAATCTTACATACAGGTGGTTTTGCGTTTGGAGCTATTTCAATTAAATCCAATCCTTGCTCTTTAGCCATTGATATGGCCTCATTTGTATTTATGATTCCTATATTTTCACCATCGCTTCCAATTACTTGAACCTCAGGTGAAGAAATTCTATTGTTAGATCTTGGACCTTTATCTTTAGTTCTTCTTTGAAAATAATTTTGTTTAAAATCTGCCACTTAGTTTGATGATGCTTTGTTTAAAGCTGAGAAAGTTTCTAAGAATAAGTTTAATTCCATATTTTCTTGTTTGTTCGTATCCAATCTTCTAATCGTTACTGAGTTACTGTCAACTTCTTTTTTTCCACAAATCAATAAAAGCGGTATTTTTGATAGTGAATGTTCTCTAATTTTATAATTTAAGTTATGGTTTTTTAAATCTACCTCAGAGCTTATGCCTGCATTATTAATTTTTTCATTTACTTCTTTTGCATAAGAATCAAATTCCTCTGAAATTGGAATTACAACAACTTGTAAAGGAGCTATCCAAAATGGAAATTTGCCTGCATAATTTTCTATAAGAATTCCAATAAATCTTTCTAATGATCCAAATAACGCCCTATGAAGCATTACAGGAATTTTTTTAGTTCCATCTTTATCAACAAAAGAAGCATCTAATCTTCCTGGTAAATTAAGGTCTACTTGTAAAGTTCCACATTGCCAATCCCTACCAATAGCATCTCGTAAAACAAATTCAATTTTTGGACCATAGAATGCTCCCTCTCCTTTATTAATTGTGTATTGAAGCTTTGAAGCTTTAACTGCATCTAATAAAGCTTTTTCAGCTTTGTCCCAAACATTATCATCACCAACTCTTAAGTCTGGTCTATCTGAGTATTTTAATATTACATCTTCAAATCCAAGATCTTTATAAATATCTAAAATTAAATTAGTAACAATCAAACATTCTGATGTAATTTGATCTTCTGTGCAAAAAATATGAGCATCATCTTGAGTAAAAGCTCTAACTCTTAAAAGTCCATGTAAAGCACCTGAAGGCTCATATCTATGTACTTTTCCAAATTCTGAAATTCTTAAAGGAAGATCTCGGTAACTTTTTAATCCTTGATTAAAAACTTGTACGTGACCTGGACAATTCATTGGTTTTATTGCAAATATTTTTTCATCTGGTGTTTGAGAAGTATACATATGCTCTCCATATTTTTCCCAGTGGCCAGATTTTTCCCAAAGAGATCTATCTAAAATTTCAGGAGTATTCACTTCTTTGTAGCCAGCTTTTTCTTGTCTAACTCTCATATATGCAACTAATTTTTGAAATAACTTCCAACCTTTTTCATGCCAAAATACTGATCCTGGACTTTCTTCCCTAAAGTGAAATAAATCCATTTCTTTTCCAAGTTTTCTGTGGTCTCTTTTTTCTGCTTCTTCTATTCTTTTTAAATATTCATCTAAATCTTTTTGTGATGCCCAACTTGTTCCATAAATTCTTTGCAACATTTCATTATTTGAGTCACCTCTCCAATATGCCCCTGATACCTTTGTTAATTTAAAGTACTTACCAATTTTTCCCGTTGAAGACAGATGAGGACCTCTGCATAAATCATGCCAGTCTCCATGAAAATATATAGAAACATCTTCACCCTGTGGAATACTTTCAATAATTTCAGCCTTGTATATTTCTCCTTTATCTTTGAAATGAGATATGGCTTTATCTCTTTTCCAAACTTCTCTTGTAGTTGGAACATCTCTATCAACAATTTCTTTCATTTTATTTTCAATTTTATTTAAATCATCTTCTGTAAAGGGTTCTTTTCTTGAAAAATCATAATAAAATCCATTTTCTATAATTGGACCAATGGTTACTTGCGTTCCTGGAAAGAGTTCTTGAACTGCCATTGCAGTTATATGGGCCGTATCATGACGGATAGTTTCTAATCCTTCTTTATCTTTTGAAGTAAAAATTTTGACTGAGCAATCTTTATCTAAAACAAAACTTAAATCCTTAAGCTCTTCATTAACACTAATAATAGTTGCCTGCTTTGATAAAGATTTACTAATCTTTTCAGCAACCTCAAGTCCTGTTACTTTATTTGGAAATTCAATAGTGTTTCCATCTGGCAATGTTATTAATGGCATTTAATTCAATAATTTTTTGTATTCTGAATATGTAGAAAAACACATTTTTTCAACATTAAATTTTTTAATTATATTTTTTCTACCTTCTATACCAATAGATTTCAATCTAGATTCGTCTAATTGTAAGACTTCTATTATTTTTTTACTCAATGCTTCTGCATTACCAGACTGAAATAAAAAACCTGTCACGTTATCAATAATAGTTTCATTAGATCCCCCAATATCACTTGCAATTATTGGTTTTTCCATTGATTGGGCTTCAACTGCTACCCTTCCAAAAGCTTCAGGTTCTACTGAGGCTGAAACAACAATGTCTGATATTTTGTAGGCTAACGGCATATTTTTACAATGTTCTATAAATTTTAACTGACTAGTTAGCCTATATTGCTCAGCCAATCTTTTAATTTTTTTAGTATAAATGTCTCTTCCTTGATCGCTACCCAAAATAATAGCATTAAAAGACTCATACCCCAGTTCTTTATTAACAAGATTTAATGCCTCAATAAATATCTCCTGACCTTTCCAAGCAGTTAACCGACCTGGCATTAGGATCGTTTTTTTATTTCTATCAACTTCCCAATCTGAAATAAGTCTGTTTTCTTCACTGTCTAAAATTGTTGATAATTCAAAATAATCGACATTAATTCCCCTAAAAATTACTAAGAATTTTTTTTTTAAATCTAAATATTTTGGATAATTTTGATTAATATGTGAAAAAATAAAATTTGATCCTGCTATTATTAAATCTGATCTAACCATTACTGAATTATAGAATTTTTTAATTGAGTTTTTAAAATTATAAGTACCATGAAAGGTTGTAACAAACTTTCTTCTTGTAATTTTTGTTGCAAACAAACAAGACCAAGCTGGAGCACGACTTCTTGCATGAACAATAGATATATTATTTAGTAAAATAATAAAAATCAAAGCTATTGAATTAAAGAGCATTAAAAATAGATTTTTACTGTGAACAGGAAGTTTTATTACTTTTACTTTTTTTTTATCAATAAATTTTAATAACTCTCCTCCACTAGTTACTATATAAGAACTACAATTATTTTCTGGTAAATAGTGTGCAAGATCGTAACAGCCTGTTTCTGCACCTCCATATCCAAGTTTAGGAATTACTTGCAGTACTTTTAATTCTGAAGACATTTGATAGAACTATATATTAAGAATTAATTCTAATAAACTTATATGAATAAATTTAAATACATTAAGACCCTTAATAACAAGCAAATAAGATACTTAAGTAAGGAATATAGAGATAATCTTTATATTGTTTTTTTGCATGGTTTTATGTCAAACATTGAAGGTGAAAAACCTCAAGCAATACTAAAATTTGCAAAAAAAAATAAGCTTGGTTTTCTTGCGCTTGAATATTCTGGTCATGGAAAATCCTCAGGAAAATTTACCAAAGGAAATATCACACAATGGTCAAAAGAAGTTGAAATAGTAATAAAAAAAATAGTTAAAAAAAATAAATTTATCTTAGTTGGTTCAAGTATGGGAGCGTGGCTCTCCTTAAATCAATTTAAATATTTTAAAGATCAAATTAAAGGTTTTTTAGGAATTGGTTCAGCTCCAGAGTTTTTACAAAACCTAATGTGGAAAAAATTTACAAAAAAAATGAAGAATGAAACTATAAAGAAAGGAATTTACAACTTAAAACACGGTAATTATGAGTATCCAATCACTTATCAGTTAATAAAAGATGGTAGAAAAAATAAAATCTTGAATAAAAAGATCAAATCCAAAATCAATGTAACTATGATTCATGGAAGTAAAGATGAAGTTGTTCCAACAAGTTATTCTAGAAAAGTTCTTAAGTTATTTACTAAAGCTAATAAAAAATTAGTAATAATAAAAAATGGTGATCACAGCTTATCAAATAAACGAGGTTTAAAAAGAATACTCTTAGAGCTAGATAAAATTACTTCTAATGTGGTTTAATCCTTCGATATAGCTTGGAAATTTTAAATTATAATCAAAATAACTTTTCATCTTTTTGTTGCTAACTTTTTTAGACTCATTATAAAAATTTTTCAACATCTCACTTTTAATTTGGTCAACTTCAATTTTTTCGATATTTTCAATATTTAATATTTTTGCTCCAAATAAAGTTACCTCTTCAGATGTAGAGGGTTTATCATCAGATAGATTGTATATTTCTCCTGACTTAAATTTTGATAAAGATTTAAATAATATATTTGAAATATCATCTACATGTATTCTAGAAAAAAAATGATTTTTTTTGCTGATCAATTTCACGCCTCCTGATTTTAGACGTATTAAAATATTTTTTTCATTAGAATAAATTCCAGATAGCCTAAATATCTGAATTGGTATTTTCTTATTTTTCTCTAGAGAAAACCATGCATTTTCAGCTTTCAATCTTGCAATACCATTATTTGAAATTGGGTTTGTTTTGCTATTTTCATTAACCCACTCTGCCTTATGATCACCATAAATACTAGTGGCTGATAAGTAGGTTATCCATTTTACTTTGGAGCTTTCTATAAATTTAGAAAAATTTTTTATAACTAAATCTTCTTGATTTTCTGGTGGTATAGAAACTAGGATGTGATCTGCTTCTTTTAATTTTACAACTAAATTTTGATCAAATTTTTCACTATTAAATAGATAGCTATTATAATTAATACCATTGAATGTTTTTTTTGAAGACTTACTTCTAGAGGTTGCTGACAAATTAATATTATATTGCTCAATATTAAGCTTCTTTATAAAATTTTTTGCGACTTGGCCAAAACCAAAACAAAAAATATTTATATCCTTCATTTTAACTAACTTCTTTTATAATAGATTTTAAACTTATTGGGTTTTTTAGCTTATCAATCATTTCTTTTGGACAAACTTGAATAAAATTAGAAATTTCTCTATCAAAATTTTCTATGATCTTTTTAGAAAAATCTGAATTTGTCTCCTGGTGATGCTCTTGAACTAAATTTTTTAAATAAGTTATCCAATAATCTGTTTCTGGCGTCTGCCATACTACAGTCTCTGGGTTTACTTTTTTATCAAATTTCTTATTTATATCGTAAATAAACGCCATTCCGCCAGTCATTCCAGCTCCAAAATTGTCTCCTACATCGCCTAGAATTACAACTGTGCCACCAGTCATATATTCACAAGCATTAGAATCGCATCCTTCAATAACTGAAATTGATCCTGAATTTCTTACAGCATACCTTTCTCCAGCTTGACCTGCTGCAAAAAGTTTTCCAGATGTTGCTCCATATAAAACTGTATTTCCTATTATGGTATTCTCATGTGAAACTAAATTACTTTCGTCTGGAAGTTTGACTACCACTGTTGCTCCTGATAAACCTTTGCCAACATAATCATTAGCATCACCTTTTAAAATAAGTTTTAATCCTTTTATTGCAAATGCACCAAATGACTGTCCAGCTGACCCATTAAACTTTAAAGATAAAAAGCCATCTTCTAGTTTTTCAGATCCATATTTTTCATAAAGATGATTAGAAATTCTTGTTCCAACTGTCCTATGAGTATTTTTAATAATATATTCTTTTTCAATAATTTTTACTTTTCCAATTTGTTCTTTAATTTCAGGTAAAATTTCTTGATCCAAAGTATCTGGAACAGAATTTATTTCTGGAACTGTGCAGTACCTTGTGTTCTCACCAGCATCTGTTTGAACAAATAAAGGGTTTAGATCTAAATCATCTAAGTTTGGTGAAGCTTTACTTACCTGTCTTAATAAATCAGTCCTACCAATTATTTCATTTAATGATTTAAATCCTATTTTTGCTAAAATTTCTCTTACTTCCTCAGCTATAAATTTAAATAAGTTGACTACCTTTTCTGGCGTACCAGAAAATTTTTCTCTTAGTTTTTCATCTTGAGTACAAACTCCAACTGGACATGTGTTTGAGTGACACTGTCTAACCATTATACATCCCATAGCTACTAAAGCTGTAGTAGCTACTCCATATTCTTCTGCTCCCATCATGGCTGCAATAACAACATCTCTTCCTGTTTTAATTCCACCATCTGTTCTTAGAGTAACTTTATGCCTTAAATTATTTAAAGTTAAAACTTGATTAGCTTCAGTTAATCCCATCTCCCAAGGTATCCCCACATATTTAACACTTGTTTGCGGTGTAGCTCCTGTTCCTCCATTATGTCCAGAAATTAAAATTATATCTGCTTTAGCTTTAGCTACTCCAGCTGCGATTGTTCCTATACCAGATGATGCTACTAATTTTACACCAACTCTTGCTTTTGGATTGGCTTGTTTAAGATCATAAATTAATTGAGCTAAATCCTCGATAGAATAAATATCATGGTGAGGTGGTGGTGATATTAAGGTTACACCCGGTGTTGAATGTCTTAATTTGGCAATTTCTTCTGTAACTTTAAACCCTGGTAATTGACCTCCCTCACCAGGTTTTGCTCCTTGTGCAATTTTAATCTCTATTTCGTTACAGTTATTTAGATATTTAAGTGTTACTCCAAATCTTGCTGAGGCTATTTGCTTAACTCTAGAATTAGCACTATCTCCGTTTCCCATCTTAATAAATCTTTTTTCATCTTCTCCACCTTCGCCACTACAAGAGGCTCCTTTAATTCTATTCATTCCTATAGCTAATGTTTCGTGTGCTTCTTTCGATAGTGCACCATGAGACATACTTCCACTTCCAAATCTTGTTAAAATATTTTCGATTGGTTCTACTTCTGAAATATCTAAGGATGGGTTTAAATTTTTATCTCTAAATCCAATCAAGTCTCTAAGGTGTATAGGAGGAAGATTATAAATACCTTCTGCATATTTTTTATAAGCTTCAAAAGAATTTGATGAAACTGCACTTTGTAAAAGATGAATGAGCTTACCTTGATATTGATGAGTTTCACCATTCTTTCTATATCTATAAATTCCTCCGATTGGTAAAACTGTATCCGTTCCTTCAAATGCTTCTTTGTGAATAGTTCTTAATTTTTTTTCTATTCCATTTAACCCTATGCCTGAAATTTTTGATAAGATTCCTGGAAAGTATTCTGATGCTACTGTTCTACTCAAACCAACTGTTTCAAAATTACATCCACCTCTATAAGAGCTTATGACCGAAATTCCCATTTTTGACATTATTTTCAGAAGTCCATAATTTACTGATTGTATATATCTGTCTATGCATTCATCGTACTCAAACTTTCCAAATAATTTTTTTTCAAACCTTTGATATAAACTATCCAATGCTAAATAAGGATTAACAGTAGTTGCCCCAACACCTATAAGTGTTGCAAATGAATGCGTGTCTAATGCTTCTCCAGTTTGAGCATTGATTGATGCATAGCCTCTTAATTTTTTTTTAATAAGATAAGTATTTATTGCACCAACACATAATAGCATTGGGATGGGTAATCTTTTTTCAGAAATATTTTTATCACTTAAAACTAATTGCGTAAGGCCTTGTCGAACTGCAATTTCAGACTCTTTTCTAATTCTCTCAATAGAAGTTTCAAGATTTTCACTTTTATCAAAAGTACAATCAATTGTTATTGATTTTTCCCCAAAAAAATTAATAAATTTTTCTAATTGAGAATTTGATAATATGGGGCTGTCTAAAACGTATATGTTTTCTTCTGTTAAATTAGTGAAATCTAAAATATTTCCAAGATTACCAAAACGAGTTTTTAAACTCATAACCTTGTTTTCTCTTAAAGAATCAATTGGTGGATTTGTAACTTGACTAAAATTTTGTCTAAAAAAATGGTAAAGCGGTCTATAACGGTCAGACAATACTGCAAGTGGAGTGTCATCACCCATAGAGCCAATGGCTTCTTTTGCATCTTCTGCCATCGGGTGAAGAATAAGCTCCAGATCTTCTAAACTATAACCAAATGTATGTTGTCTTTTTTTTAGATCATCACCTGAAAAAGTAGATTTTTCATTCTTTATTGGGAATTTCTTTTCTAAATCAATTATTTGATTGTTAAAATGTTTAAACTCTTTTGCTAGATAGTCTTTTATTTCAACATTAGAAAATACTTTACCTTTGGCTATTCTAACTCCAAGAATTTCTCCAGGTCCTAATCTGCCTTTTTTAAGAATTTGCTTCTCATCGATTTCAACCATTCCCGTTTCTGATCCTGCACACAATATTTTATCTTTTGAAATGGTATATCTCATTGGGCGTAACCCATTTCTATCAGCTGCTACTATAGCCCATTCATTATCGGTAGCTGCAATAGCAGCTGGTCCATCCCATGGCTCCATTGTGCTATTTAAAAAATTAAATAATTGTTGGTGATCTTTTGATAATGTTTGACTTTTTTTAGACCATGCATCTGGAATTAACATTAATTTTGCAAGGGGTGCTGATTGGCCAGAAATATTTAAAAGTTCAAAAACACTATCTAGTGCAGCAGAGTCTGAAGATCCTGGTTGTATAACTGGTTTTAAATTTTCCATATTATCAAATAATGGACTATTCATTTCTTGCTCATGAACTTTCATCCAGTTTGTATTTCCTTTGAATGTATTTATTTCTCCATTATGAGCTAATGCTCTAAAAGGTTGTGCCAGATCCCAACTAGGTGCTGTGTTTGTTGAAAATCTTTGATGAAATATTGCAAATCGAGATATAAACCTCTCATCCTTTAAATCTAAATAAAAATCTGCAATAGACTCCGCTAAAAACATGCCCTTATAAATAACTGACTTAGAGCTTATTGAGCAAATATAAAAACCTTCTATCGCATCTTTAATAGCTTCTTTTTCAATTTTTCTTCTAGATTCATAAATTTTTCTTTCTAACTCTTTTTCTGTTAAATCTTTATTATTATGTTTAAATAATACTTGAGTAATTTCTGGTCTTGTAAGATTTGCTTTTTCTCCTAAAACTTTTGGATTTACTGGAACCTGTCTCCATCCATAAATACTAAAATTACTTTTTGTTAATTCACTTTCAACTAAAGTTCTTGCATTTTCTTGTGCTTGATAATTGTTTCTGGGTAAAAAAATCATACCCACACAAATTTCTGAACCATCATGGTCGTGACCTGTGATTTCTATCTTTTCAGCAAAGAAGTCTGAAGGAATTTCTAAATGGATTCCAGCTCCATCACCTGTTTTTCCGTCAGCATCAACTGCTCCTCTATGCCAAACCGCTTTTAGGGCATTAATTCCATATTCTACTACTTTCCTGGATTTTTTACCTTCTGTAGAAGCAATTAACCCTACTCCACAAGCGTCATGCTCCATTTCTTTAGAATAAACATGACCATCCTCAAGAATTTTAAGATTTTTTTTATAATTTTTCATTAAGCAACCTTCTCTTTACTGAGTTCTTTGGTCTCTAAAAAATTTTTTATTGATACTGCTACATCTCTTCCATCTTTTATGGCCCAGACAACTAAAGATGCACCCCTAATAATATCTCCAGCTGCAAACACACCTGGTAAATTTGTCTCCATAGTATCAAAATTAGTTTTTAATGTTCCCCATTTAGTAACTTGTAGATCCTCAGAACCAAATAGTTTTGGTAAATTTTCTGGATCAAAACCAAGAGCCTTAATTACTATGTCTGCCTTAATATTAAAGTGAGAATTATTTTGAATTTCTGGTTTACGTCTTCCACTGTCATCAGGTTCCCCAAGTTTGATTTTATCCACTATCAAACCTTTAACTTTATTTATTCCAATAAATTCTTTGGGACTAGATAGCCATACAAACTCTACTCCCTCTTCCTCTGCATTGGCTACCTCTCTTGCAGATCCAGGCATATTTTCTTTGTCTCTCCTGTAAAGGCATTTAACTGATTTTGCTTTTTGTCTGATTGAAGTTCTAACACAATCCATTGCAGTGTCACCTCCTCCAATTACTACAATATTTTTTCCTTCAGCATTTAAAGTTCCATTATCAAATAATTCTACCTTGTCTCCTAATCCTTTTTTATTTGAAGCTGTTAAAAATTCCATGGCTGGAAATATATTTCCTAAATCTTTTCCTGGAAGATCTATTTCTCGAGCTTTATAAACTCCAGTTGCAATTAAAAGAGCATCATGTTTTTTTCTTAATTGCTCCAATGTAGCATCTTTTCCAACTTCAAAATTTTGAACAAATTTAATTCCACCTTCTTCTAATAATTTGGTTCTTCTCTCTACAACAAATTTTTCTAATTTAAAATTTGGAATGCCATAAATCATTAAACCACCAGCTCTATCATATCGATCGTATACTGTAATTTGATAACCTGACTTACGTAACTGCTCTGCAGCAGCTAGACCAGCTGGGCCTGCTCCTATAATTCCAATACTTTGACTCTTTTCATTTTTAACCTTTATTGGATTTACCCATCCTTGTTCCCAAGCATTATCAGTAATATACTTCTCAACTGAACCTATAGTTACAGTTCCATGTCCTGATTGTTCAATTACACAATTTCCTTCACACAATCTATCTTGTGGACATATTCTTCCACACACCTCTGGCATGTTGTTAGTGCTTTGAGATAATTCGTAAGCCTCTTTTAATCGTCCTTCTGCAGTTAATTTTAGCCAATCTGGAATATTATTACTTAATGGACAATGGACCTGGCAAAAAGGAACTCCACATTGAGAACACCTGCTAGATTGTTCACTTGCTTTATCGTTAATAAATTCCTTATAAATTTCGTTAAAGTCTTCTTTTCTATTTCCAACTTCTCTTTTAGGTGGAGTTTGTTGACCTATTTTAACAAATTTAAGCATATTTTCTGACATATTTAACCTCAATAAATTTAACATATATCAAGGTTTTATGTAATAAAAGACAAACAAGGTCAATATATATGACCTTAAATTTGAAATAAATACAATTAAATCTTAATATTTTAATTTATGCATATCTAATATGTTAAAATGGAATTGTTTAAATTATTGAATATTTAAGCTACGAAGCATTAAATGTTCTCAAATATTATTGAAATTATAATCTTATCAATAGTTCAGGGAATATCAGAATTTTTACCAATCAGTTCATCAGCTCACTTAAATATTGTTGAGATAATATTTGAGTTTAATTCTAACTCACTAATGATTGATGTTAGTCTCCATCTTGGCTCTTTACTTGCAATAGTCTTTTATTTTAGAAGAGAGTTATTAGACCTTAGAAATAATCAGAAGTTATTATCTTTATTAATTATTGGCTCAATACCAATTGTAATAGCTGGCTACATAATCAGCTCCACAGGTCTAGTTAACCTATTAGAAAACAATTTAAAGATAATCGCTTGGACAACATTAATTTTTGGAATTATCTTATATCTCGCAGATAAAAGTAAATTTGATAAAAAAATATCGTCTAACTTAAATTTTAAAACAATACTATATATTGGTTTGTTTCAAATACTTGCTTTAATACCTGGTGTGAGTAGGGCAGGAATTACAATAACAGCTGCAAGACTTTTTAGATTTAATAGATTTGACTCAAGTAAAATTTCTTTTTTACTAGCTATACCTGCTATAGCTGGAGCAAGTGTGCTGCAGTTAAAAAATGCCATTGGTCAAAACTTTGAGCTTAACTATCTTGTGCTAATATCAATCACTCTTTCTTTTTTATTTTCTTATTTTACAGTCAAGTTTTTCCTAGATTATATAAACAAATTTTCTTTGAATGTTTTTGTCATTTACAGAATAATTATTTCAATAATTCTATTTATAATAATATATAATTAATTTTTTTTTAATATTGGTGCTAATTGTGAAAATAAAACTCCAAATAAAATAAATAAGCATCCAAATAAATTATTTATATCTAAAATTTGATCTAATAAAATCCAAGCAGCAATTGTTGCAAAAACACCCTCTAAAGAAAAGATTATTGCTGAGGGAGCAGGGGATATATTTTTTTGTGCATATATTTGTAAAACAAATGCAAGGCCTCCAGATAAAATTCCAGCATATAAGATTTGAAATTTTTCTTTAAGAATATTGGACCAAATAAAATCTTCAAAAATTAATCCTATGATTAATGACAAAGAAGAAACAATTAAAGTTTGAATTGCACCAATTGTTAATGGAAGATTATATTTTTCTATAATTTTACCAGTAAAAATAATGTGTGTACTCCAAAAAAATGCGCCCATTATTATAAGTGCATCACCCGTTCTAACTGTTGCGCTATAAAAATTAGTTAACAAATAACCGCCCATCACACAAAGAAGAACAGAAGGCCAAATACTCCAGTGAATTGGTTTTTTATACATGAAAAAAATTATAAACGGGACCATTGGCACATAAAAAATCGTAAAGAATGCAGCATTAGCAACATCTGTGTAGAGTAAGGCTACTTGTTGAAGCGCTGATCCCAGGAATAAAGATAGGCCAATTAAAATAGCCAAGTTGATAAATTCTTTTTGATTTCTTTGTACTGATTTTGATATTTTTTTTCTTTCAAAAATAAAAGCTAAAGGAGCTACTACTAAAAAACCAACAAAAAACCTGACCGCATTAAAAGTAAAAGGGCCAATGTCGTCCATTCCAGTATCTTGAGCTATAAAAGTTGTTCCCCATATGAATGTACATAATAATGCACAAAATAATGATGATGTTTTTGACATTAAAATCTATACAGCTAATTTATAAGCAAAATTTTTGCCTAAATTTTCTTTTAGATCATTATTAAATCTAGCTGCTTCAGCTCCATCAATTATTCTGTGATCATATGATAAAGAAAGCGGTAGCATTGTTCTTGTTTCAAATTTACCATTAATAAAAATTTGTTTTTTTTGTGCTTTGCCTACTCCTAATATAGCAACTTCTGGATAATTTATTATTGGTGTAAAGAACGAACCTCCAATTCCCCCAAGACTCGTAATAGTCATAGATCCTCCAAAGAATTCTTTCTTATCTATTTTTAAATTTCTACATTGGTCACTTACTATTTTCAATTCATTACTAATATATGAGATGCTTTTATTGTCAGCATTTCTAATTTTTGGTACCATTAAACCATGTGGAGTATCCACTGCAATCCCAACATGAAAATAGTTTTTCATCGTAATTTTTCCATTTTCAATATCATCTATTGAAGAATTGAAACTAGGAAACTTTTTTAAAGATGCAACTAAAGCTTTAACAATAAAAGCTAATGGAGTAATTTTTTTTCTCTCCCCTGTGTACATATCGGTAAGTGAAGTTCTAAAATCTTCCATTTCAGTTATATCTGCTTCATCATGATTTGTGACATGAGGTATTGTTGTCCAAGAATTAACTAAATATGTAGAGGCTAATTTTTTAACCCTAGGCATATCTTTAACCTCAATTTCACCAAAATCAGAATGAGAATATTCACTAACAATTTTTTTTGATTGAACTTCGGTCTTATCTGGAACTTTATTAATCGTAGAGGATATAAAATTTTTTACATCATCTTCCACAATTCTTCCCTGTCTTTCACTACCAACTATTTCGTTAATATTAACTCCAAGCTCTCTAGCAAATTTACGTACTTTTGGGCTTGCAGATGAAATTTCTGAATTATCTTTTTTTATTGTATTTTGTGCTGGATTGACCTTTGCAATTTTTTCTACTTGATTTTGATTTACAACTTGTTCTGCTTCTTTAATAGTTTTTTGTTCTATCTTTTTTTCTTCTTCTCCAGACTGTTCTACGGTTAATATTAAATCACCTTCTGAAACTCTATCTCCCACTTTAATTTTAACAGACTTAACCTTTCCATCAAAAGAAGCTGGTATTTCTACACTAGATTTGTCACTCTCAATTGTAATAAGTGGATCATTTTTAGAAACTGACTGGCCACTTGAAACTAACACCTCAATTACCTCAACGTCTTTAAATTCACCAATATTTGGTACTTTAATCTCTTTATCTGACATCTTATAGTTTTGTTGGCATTGGTTTGCTGCCATCAATATTATACTTCTTTATGGCTTCTTTAGCATATTTAGAGGCTATGAGTTGCTCTTTTGCTAACACACTCAGTCCATAGGCAACAATATGCTCTTTATCAACTTCAAAAAATTTTCTAAGGTTTTTTCTAGTGTCACTTCTTCCATAACCATCTGTCCCTAAAGAATAAAAACTTTTATTAGTATAAGGTCTAATTTGGTCAGAATTCATTCGCATATAATCTGAGGCTGCCATAATCGGTCCTTCAGTTTTTCCTAAACACTGTTCTACAAATGAAACTTTTTGTTCTTTATCAGGGTTTAAGAGATTATATCTTTCAACTTCCATACCATCTTTTCTCAACTCATTAAAGCTAGTAACACTCCAAATTTCACTATCTATCTGATATTCATTTTGAAGAATTTCTGCTGCAGACATCATTTCTCTTAATATTGTACCTGAGCCTAAAAGTTGAATTTTTGTTTTTCCATATCTATTAAATTCTTTAATCTTGTACATTCCTTTAAGAATTCCTTCTTCACAATTTTTATCTTTTGGCATTCCTGGATGTGAATAGTTTTCATTCATGGTTGTGATATAATAAAAAACATTTTCATTTTTTTCATGCATTCTTCTCAAGCCTTCTCTAAAAATAACAGCTAACTCATAATGAAAAGTTGGGTCATATGTTACACAATTTGGTATCGTTGAAGCTATCAAGTGACTGTGTCCATCTTGGTGTTGTAATCCTTCACCAGCCAAAGTAGTTCTTCCAGCTGTTGCTCCAATTAAAAAACCTCTGGCCTGACTATCTCCAGCAGCCCATGCAAGATCTCCTATTCTTTGAAAACCAAACATTGAGTAAAAAATATAAATTGGAATCATTTCAATATCATGATTCGTGTAAGCTGTTGCAGCTGCAATCCATGATGACATTGCTCCAGCTTCATTAATTCCTTCCTCTAATACTTGTCCACTTTTATCTTCTCTATAAGAGCTTAACTGCGCAGAATCTTCAGGTTCATATTTTTGACCTTCATGCGCATATATTCCTATCTTTTGGAAAAATCCTTCCATGCCAAAAGTTCTTGCTTCATCAGGAATAATTGGGACTAACCTCGGTGAAACATTCTTGTCTCTTAGCAAATTTGTAAACATTCTAACTAATGCCATGGTTGTAGACATTTCTTTTTCACCTGTTGATACTTTCATGAAATCAAAAATATCTTTTGCTGGTGCTTTTATTGGCTTTGCGTAAGTTGTTCTCTCTGGCAAAGAACCCCCAAGGTTCATTCTTCTTTCTTTGATGTATTTAATTTCTTGAGATTTTTCATCTGGCTTAAAATACTCTACATTTTTTACTTGATCGTCAGTTAAAGGCACATCAAAACGATCTCTATAATATAATAAATCGTCTACGTCTAATTTCTTAGTTTGATGGGTTGTGTTAACACTTTCACCTGTTTTTCCCATGCCATAACCTTTAATGGTTTTAGCGATTATAACCGTTGGGCTGCCTTGATTTTTTGATGCCTGATCATATGCTGCATAAACTTTATGAGGATCATGACCACCTCTATTCAATCTCCAAATATCTTTATCTGACAAACTAGAAACTAGCTCTTGTGTCTCTGGATATTTTCCAAAAAATTTTTCTCTAACGTAAGCTCCATCTCTAGCCTTCATTGCTTGATACTCACCATCGACAGTTTCGTTCATAGCTTTAACTAAGTGACCTGTTTTATCATTAGCAATCAGTGAGTCCCAGTAAGACCCCCAAATTACTTTAATTACATTCCAACCGGCTCCTCTAAAGCTTCCTTCTAGCTCTTGAATAATTTTTCCATTACCTCTAACAGGTCCATCTAATCTTTGAAGATTACAGTTTATAACAAATATTAAATTATCCAGTTTTTCCCTAGAAGCTAACCCTATAGCACCTAAAGATTCTGGCTCATCCATTTCTCCATCACCAAGAAATGCCCAAACTTTTCTACCTTCATCTTTAATTAATCCTCTATTAATTAAATATTTCATATATCTCGCCTGATAAATTGCAAGCATAGGTCCTAATCCCATTGACACAGTTGGAAACTGCCAAAACTTTGGCATCAACCAAGGGTGTGGATATGAAGAAAGTCCACCTGGTTTTACTTCTTGTCTAAAACTATCTAATTGTTTTTCATTTAATCTGCCTTCTAAAAATGCTCTAGCATAGATGCCTGGTGCACTATGACCTTGAAAATAAACTAAATCACCACCAAATTTATTATTTTTAGCTCTCCAAAAATGATTCATTCCTACATCATAAAGTGTTGCTGCAGATGCGAATGTTCCTATATGACCACCTAATTCAGGAAATTTTTTATTTGCTCTCACAACCATGGCTGCTGCATTCCATCTAATTAAAGATCTAATTCTTCTTTCAATGTTCTGATCTCCATTGGACTTGACTTCTGCCTCTGGTGGGATTGTATTTATGTAAGGAGTGTGTTGTGTATAAGGAATATTTGCACCTTCTTGATATGCTTTGTTAATTAATTCTTTTATCAAAAAATGAGCTCTTTGATTTCCATCTTTTTCAACAACTGCAGATAAAGACTCTAACCAATCTTGTGTTTCTAATGGATCAATATCATTTTCATTTGTAACTTGAATTATTGTTTGTTTTTTTTCTAGGGCTGGACTTTGTTGAATAGTTTCTTCTTTTTTTTCATTCTTTAAAACAGATTCTGCTTGTTTAATAATACTTTCTGTATCTTTAGGAATTGGCTTTTCTGAAGGGCTTTCTTTTGAAGACTCAATACTTAATAATACGTCTCCTTTAGAAACTTTATCACCCACTTTAATATTCACAGATTCTATCTTGCCGGAAACTGTTGATGGAATTTCAACACTAGATTTGTCACTCTCAATGGTAACAACAGGATCATTTAAGTTTATTTGATCTCCAACTTTTACTAAAAGTTCAATGACCTCAACTTTTTCAAATTCACCAATGTCCGGAACAAGTAATTTTTCACTCATTATTTTAAATCGATTTATACACTTAAAAAAAACTATATCTCATGTTATTTTAGCACAATAATAAGCCTTTTTGTGCAAACCTGTATTTTATTGAACAAAAAACTTTAAAAATTAACAAATAAGTAAGAAGTTAATTTCTCTCAATGCACATGGCTATTCCCATCCCACCACCAATACAGAGGGTGGCACAACCTTTGCTTTTATTTCGTCTAATCATCTCATGAATAAGGGTTACTAAAATTCTGGTTCCTGAAGCTCCAATTGGATGTCCTAATGCAATTGCCCCACCATTAACATTTACAATCTCTTTAGGAATTTTAAGATCTCTAATTACAGCAATACTTTGAGCTGCAAATGCTTCATTTATTTCAAATAAATCGACATCTTCTCTCCTCCATTCAGCTTTTTCTAAAGCTATATTAACAGCCTGAATTGGACCTAACCCCATCAACGAGGGTTCAACACCACAAGCTGCCCAAGAGACTACTTTAGCTAAAGGCTCTATATCTCTATGTTCTGCTTCATCTCTAGACATTAATATAGTTGCTGCAGCACCATCATTGATTCCTGATGAATTACCTGCGGTGACTGTTCCATTTTCTTTGAAAACAGTTTTTAGTTTTTTTAGATCTTCTAAATTTAAATTGCTTCTTGGATGTTCATCTTTTTCAAAAAGAAAATTTTTATTATCTGTATCAATCTTTAATTTGATCAGCTCATTTTTGAATCTATTTTCATTTATAGCTTTTTGAGTTTTTTCTTGAGAATTTAATGCAAATAAATCTTGTTCATCTCTAGAAATTTTATATTTTTCTGCAACATTTTCAGCAGTTATTCCCATGTGATAATTGTTAAATGAGTCTATTAATCCATCATTGATCATCGTATCTACTAACTTATTTTCATCTAGTTTTTTATCTTCTCGATAAAATATAGCATGTGGTGCTCTAGACATATTTTCTTGTCCACCAGCAACTATAATTTTATTTTCACCTAGTTTAATAGATTGATATCCTGAAATTACAGATCTTAATCCAGATCCACATACTTGATTGATTATATGTGCAGGTTTTGAAACTGGAATTCCAGCATGAATAGAAGCTTGTCTTGCTGGGTTTTGCCCTAATCCAGAAGTCAAAACATGTCCCATAATCACCTCATCAATATCGTCTGATTTTAATTTTGATTTATAGACAGCTTCTTTAATAGCTAATGCACCTAATTTATCAGCACTCAAACCTTTTAAAGATCCTTTATATCTGCCTATAGGTGTTCTTAATGCAGCTGTAATAACTACATCATTTGATTTTTTACTCATTGATAGTACAGCATAATATTTTATAACTTAAATAACATTAAAAACTTTGATATGTTGAGCAAATTATTTAATTAAGGACCGCTGGCCAAATTGGATAAGGCGCTCGGCTACGAACCGGGAGATTCCAGATTCGAGTTCTGGGCGGTCCACCAAAAAGGATAAATAACAATGTTAGATTGGCTACTAAAATCATCACTACAAAAATCAGTTATATATTTTTTTATAATTATTTTAATAATTTTATTAATTTTAACTTTCGTACTATAAAGAATTATGAGTAATCAATTTGAGCAAATAAGTATTAAGCCTGGTTTTATGAAGCATAATGGTGGTGTTTTATTTAGAACTATTTCTGAAACAGAATATGAATTTAAAACTACAATTAATGAAAATCATTTAAATGCTGCTGGGATAACTCACGGTGGTTATTTATCAGCCTTAATTGATGCAGGAGCGGGGACTGCTGCACATAGAGCATCTGGAAATGCGCCTTGTGTAACTATTTCATTGGATCTAAAATTTATTGGTGCATCTAAAGTTGGTGATGAAGTTACTGGTTTTACAAGAATTCTTAAAAAAACAAACACACTAGTATTTTTATTTTGTGAGCTCAAATGTAATGATAAAATTATAACTTCAGCATCGGGGATATGGAAAATTTTAAAAATAAAACCATCTGATCTTGGTCCTGGTGGTTAATTTTAATTAAGTTCAGTTCTTAATTTTTTTATTCATTATTTGTAAAATAAATATAGGGCTAATAACAATAAAACCAAAGATCATAGTTTTCATTCCTGGTGCAACAAAAAATAACGAAACAATTCCAATAATCCATCTTTCTAGTACAGAAAGTGGTTTAAACCAGTAACCTGAAAATGCTATACCAATAAGAGCAATCCCAATCATTGCACCCAATAAAGTTATTAATAGAGTTATTAAATTAAAATCATCAGTTATTAAAAGTAAAGAAGGAGAAAAAACAAATACAAATGGCACTAATGCTTTCGCTATACCCAATCTAAATGCTGTATTACCTGTTTGGAATGGATTAGATTTTGCTATTCCTGATGCAGCATAGGCTGCTAATGCTACAGGTGGAGTAATATCAGCCAAGACTCCATAATAGAATACAAAAAAATGTGCCACTAATGGTTCAATATTTAATTGAGCTAGAGCAGGAGCTGCAACAGCTACGAGTATTATATAGGTTGCTGTAGTTGGAATTCCCGCTCCCATTATGATGCATGAAATTGCAATTAATATTAATGAAAAAAATAAAGTAAGTTCTTCCAATGAAAAATAAGAGATAGGCCAAATATTTCCAAAAAAACCTCCTATATCTCCTGCTGTTTGTAAAACAACAAATCCTAATCTAAAGCCCACACCTGTTAAGGTAACCACACCTACAATTATACCAACACAGATAGCAGCTGCACCAACAGCAAGAGTATTTTTTGCTCCTGAGGCAAAACAATTAAACAAATCTTTTAAAGTAAGTTTATTTTTAGGTTTTAATATGCCCACTACTACGCACGATATAATTGCATATATTGCTGCAAAGTCTGGTGTCTTTCCAGATAAAATAAAATATACCAGAATAAAAAGAGGTATTAACGAAAGCCAATTTTCTTTTAATACATGAAAAAATTTAGGCATCTCTTTATCTTCTAATCCTCTTAACCCTAATTTTTTTGCTTCAAGATGAACCATGATAAAAATTCCAAAATAATGAAGAAGTGCAGGAATTAATGCTGCCGCCAAAATATCTTTAAGAGGTATCTCTAGATACTCAACCATAATGAAAGCTGCAGCACCCAATATCGGAGGAGTAATTTGGCCACCTGTTGAAGAGGCTGCCTCTACTGCTCCTGCAAAATGTGCAGGATAACCAATTTTTTTCATAGCAGGTATTGTCAATGATCCTGTAGTGACTGTGTTTGCTATAGATGAACCTGAAATAGTTCCCATAAAAGCTGAAGAAAATATTGCAACTTTTGCTGGCCCACCTGAAAACCTTCCCGCTACAACCATTGCTAAATCAATAAATAATTTTCCAAGACCCACTCTTGTTGCCAAAACACCAAATAAAATGAACAGAAAAACATATTGAGCCATAACACCAACGGCAATGCCATAAACGCCCTGATTTGTTATATAAATATGATTAACAAAACCCAACCAACTTGTTCCTCCGTGCTTCAAAGCACCAGGAGCTAAAGGTCCAAAAAGAGCAAATAGAATAAAAATTATTGCAATAATTGGAAGTGTAGAACCAACAGAACGTCTTGCAGCTTCTAAAGTTAAAATTATTAATACAGAACCAACAAAAATATCTACCAACCCTGGGTTTCCCACTATGCTTGCGAGTTCTTTTGATGGAAGAAATGGTAAGTATAAAGCTGAACCAACTGCCAAAAATGCAAATATATAATCTAAAATAGAAATATTTTGAAAATAAAAATATCCTTTATTAGTTTTGTTTAAATCTTCTTTTTTATTCGAGCCAAATAATAAAAAAACTAAAGCTAACACAAATGAAATATGAATTCCTCTATGTAGAACTTCTCTTACTAGACCAAAACCAGAGGCCCAAAAATGATAAACTGACATTAAGACCAATAATAATGAAACTAATACTTCGAGTTTTACACCTAACTTTCTAAACGAAAGCTGAGGATCATAATTTTTTTCAATTTCTTCTAATTCTTTTTCTATTGGGATTTGATTATTCATAAAAAAAACCCTGGGTTTTAGACCCAGGGTTTAATGTATTATTTATTTAATTAGACCTGCTTCTTTGTAGAAACGTTCTGCTCCAGGATGCAATGGTACACCGACACCTGCCAAGGCAGTTTCTGGTGTAATTGTTTTTCCTTTTGAGTGTCCAACATCCATCAACTTACGGGACTCAGCGTTCCACAAAGCTTTTGTAATATTGTAGATTAAGTCATCATCTTCTTTTGCAGATGTAAACCATTGAGCACCTACAGCCACAGTGCTAGTTGATTTAACACCTTCATAAGTGCCTTCTGGTATTGAGCTTTGAGAAAAGAAACCATGTTTATCAGTTAATTTTTTTGCTCCAGCACCATCAATTGGAATCAGCTTAATTGAAACAGAAGATGCTAGCTCTACTAATGCGCCAGTAGGATATCCAGCAACTACAAAAATTGCATCAACTTTTCCATTTCTTAAAGCATCTGTTGCAGCATTACCTTTTAATGCTTCAGCTTGTACATCTTTTTCACTAAGACCATTTGCTTCTAATATTAAAAGTGCATCCACATATGTTCCTGAACCCGGCTCATCTAATGATACTTTTTTTCCTTTTAAATCTTTTACAGATTTAATTTTACTTTTCTTTAAAGTAACTAAATGAATGTGCTCTTCAAATAAAGCAGCTATTGTTCTTAAATCTTTGGCAGGCTCCTTACCTTCCATAGTTCCAGTTCCTGTGTAAGCCCAATAAGCAACATCAGACTGAGCAAATCCAGAATTTCTTAAACCAGATATGATTGCGTTTACATTATCTACTGATCCTCTTGAAGAAACAGCTGAGGCAATTAAACCATCAACACCACAACTTCCACCTTTACCACATTCTCTTGACCCTGGAGGTTTAGAAATTGCATTAGCAATCATTCCTCCAACTGGATAATAAGTATATGCAGTTCCACCAGTACCTATTGTGAAGAATGAAAGTTCTGTAGAATATGTTTTTCCTGCAAAACTGACTATCACAAATAATGTTACTGCAAATTTTTTAAGTAAATTTTTTAACATTTTGTATCTCCTCTATTGTTTTTTAATAAAATTAATTGTTACACTATGTTAAGATGAACCTAAATATTTAATAACTAAATTTGTTATCCAATTCGAAAATGAGAACTTTTACACTTGCGATTCGGTCATGTTTTAACCTATTTTTGTTCTTTATGGACAACAATATATGGTGGAGTAAAAATTTAAGGTACCATCAATAGAGATGTCTAAAAATAAAATTACAGCTGTTCTTGGTCCAACAAATACCGGCAAAACCTATCTTGCAATAGAAACAATGCTTTCTTTTGATTCGGGAATGATTGGATTTCCATTACGTTTACTTGCACGAGAGGTATATGACAAAATTATAAAAAAAATAAGCTCTGATAAAGTTGCATTAATCACGGGTGAAGAGAAAATAATTCCTCCTAATGCAAAATATTTTCTTTGTACAGTAGAATCGATGCCAATCAATAAGCATTTAGATTTTGTGGGTATTGATGAAATACAAATGTGTGCAGATCATGAGAGAGGTCATATTTTTACTGATAGATTGTTAAATCTTCGTGGCGAAAAACTAACGATGTTTATGGGCTCTAGCACTATTAAAAATATAGTTAATAAATTGAATGAAGACACTGAGTTTATAAATAGAGAAAGACTTTCAAAACTTACCTATGTAGGGCATAAAAAAATATCAAGAATAAATAGAAAAACTGCAATAATAGCTTTTTCAACTGAAGAAGTTTATGCAATTGCTGAACTTGTACGTAGACAAAAAGGTGGAGCAGCTATTGTTATGGGCTCTCTAAGTCCAAAAACAAGAAATGCTCAGGTTGAATTATATCAATCAGGAGATGTTGATTTCCTAGTTGCAACAGATGCAATTGGTATGGGAATTAATATGGATTTAGAAAATGTATATTTTTCAAACCTTAAAAAATTTGATGGTAAAAAATTAAGACGTCTTAACATGTCTGAGATCGGGCAAATTGCTGGAAGAGCAGGTAGATATTTAAATGATGGTAGTTTTGGAGTGACTGGAGACTGCAAAGATATTTCAGCTGAGGAAGTAGAATTACTTGAAAATCATAAATTTGAAGAAATTAGAATGTTATTTTGGAGAAATTCTAATTTAAATTTTAATAACGCTTTAAGTTTAATTAAATCACTTGAAGAAAAACCCAATAAAGATTGGTTAAGGAAAATACACGAGTGTGGAGATGAAAAAGTATTAAAATATTTTTTAAAAGATATGGAAGGTAACAAAATTGAAAACAACAGAGAAACACTTGAATTACTTTGGGAGTGTTGTCAAATTCCAGACTTTGTGAAAAAAACATATGGAAATCATATTGAAGTTGTTGGCAAGGTATTCAATTTTTTAAATAGTAATTATGGTAAAATTACCAATGATTATATGAGATTACAGTTGATGAAATTAGATAAATTAGAAGGAAATGTAGATTCTTTGTCAAATAGAATTGCAAATGTTAGAACTTGGTCTTATGTTTCCAATAAAATTAATTGGGTTGAAAACCAAGATTATTGGATAGAAAAAACAAAACTATTAGAAGATAGATTATCAGATAGACTACATGAAGAGCTTACAAAAACATTTATTGATAAACGAGCCAGCGTACTTGCAAGAGGCTTAAACCAAGATATGGATTTTAAAACTGAAATAATGGAAAACGACAAAGTAATAATTGATGAGCAGTTTATTGGTGATTTAAAAGGTCTAAAATTTGAAATGGACTTAAAGGTTGGGGCTTTAGAAACTGACATTAAATCATTGAAAAAGGCAGCAAGACAGACTGTGGGGCCCGAGCTTCAAAAAAGAGTTCAGTTAATCATAGAAACAGGACTAATTGAATTAAAAGATGATTTTAAAATCTATTGGAAAAATTTTCCTATTGCAAAATTAGTAACCGGAAAAGATTATTTAAATCCAGATATACTTTTAATAGTAGATGATCTTTTAGAAAATAATGACAAACAAAAATTATCAGAATTTATTGAAAAATGGGTTAATGAAAAAATTAATTTAATACTAAAAAGTTTAATTGATCTAAGAAATTTAAAAGAAAGTAACTCATCCATTAAAGCTTTAGCTTATCAATTGTATGAAAACAATGGTGTAGTTAAAAGAGAAATGGTTACCGAATACTTAAAAAAACTTGGGCAAGATGAAAGAAAAATTTTAAGAGACTTAGGGGTGAAGTTTGGGCGTTATCATATTTTTTTATTCAAACTATTAAAACCTGAAGCAGTTTCTTTAAGAACTTTATTATGGAAAAATTTTAACCAAAAGTATTTTGAGTTGACGCCACCTACGTTTGGTTTAAATTTTTTAGATGACAAAAATAAAAGAAATAAAAAATTTATGCTTTTATGTGGATTTGAAAATTTTGATAATTATTTTGTTAGAATTGACATCTTAGAGAGATTATTTATGCTAATTATTAACGCTAGCCCCGAAAAGGATAAAGAAATTAAACTAGTACCAGAGATGCTTAATTTATTAGGATGTAGTAAAGATAACTTTAAGAAATTGATTGAAAAAATGAATTATAAAACTTTAGAAAAAGACAATGATATGTATTTTAAATATAATCCAAAAAAACAAATTAAAAAAACTTTTAAAAAAATAGATACTTCAAACAGCCCATTTAAAGTATTGAAAAACTTAAATTTGAATTAATGATTAGCTTTTTTAAAAATAAAGAAAAAAATGAACCTCAGGATAACTCTTATTCTAAAATCGCTGCCTTGCTAATTCATGCAGCAAAAATAGATGAGGCTTATGAAAAAAAAGAAGAAGATATTATTAAAGAAACGCTTATTGATTTAGGCGCACCGGTCTCTGAGATAGATAAAATTATGTCTGAAGCAATAATTGTTGAAGATAACTCAAATCAAATATTAGATTTTACAAGAGAAGTAAAAAATGTTCCAGATTCTGATAAAATTAAAATAATTGAGTCATTATGGAAAATCATCTATTCAAACGATAGTGCTGACATTTATGAAACAAACTTAATGAGAAGACTCTCAGGTTTACTATATGTGGATGCCAAGACAATGGGAGACTTGAAGTTAAAAGTAAAAAGTGAATTGGGAAAATGACATACGTTGTAAATGATAAATGTATTAAGTGTAAACTAATGGACTGCGTTGAAGTCTGTCCTGTTGATTGCTTTTATGAAGGCAAAAATATGCTTGTAATTAAACCGGAGGAGTGTATAGATTGTGGCGTTTGCGAGCCAGAATGTCCAGTAGATGCGATAGTAGCAGATACTGAGTCTGGGAGCGAAAAATGGCTTGAACTAAATACAAAGTATTCTGAAATTTGGCCAAATATAACTATTAAAAAAGATCCTCCAGAGGATAATGAAAAATATAAAAATGAAGAAAACAAGTTCGACAAATATTTTAGCGAAAATCTTTAAAAAAACTCCTGGGAAAAAAGTAAAAAAAAAAACTAAAACAAAGGTAGCAAAAAAGCCTACGCTTCCTAAAGCTAAAGTTGTAAAAAAAAAAATTCCAGTAAAAAAAACTAAAACAATAAAAGCAACTCCAACTAAAATTAAAAAAAATTTAAAAACAGTCTCTAAAAAAGCTGTTCCAGAAAAAGTAGAAATTAAAACTGATAATTTAAGAATTTCAAAAAGTAATGAAGTTAAGCCTGAAATTAAAAAGGTAAAAAAACAAGAAACAGAAAAAAGAGAATATAAAGTTAAAGATTACGTTGTTTATCCAAAACATGGCGTTGGCCAAATTACAGAGTTTAAAAAAATTAACATTGGTGGAATTGATGTTGAAACTTATGTTCTTAAATTTGAAAAAGACAAAGCCAATGGTATGGTTCCTGTAAATAAGCAATCTCATCTTAGACCTCTTGCAACAATAAATCAGGTCAATAAATGTATATCTATTTTAAAAAGCAAGCCAAAAATTAAAAGATCTATGTGGAGTAGAAGAGCACAGGAATATGAAGCAAAAATTTCTTCAGGCAAAATATATGAGCTTGCAGAAGTTGTTAGAGATTTAAATAAAGGTGACGACTTAATGGTTGATCAATCATACAGTGAAAGACAGTTGTTTGAAAAAGCTTATGAAAGAATTTTATCTGAATTTCAAATAGTGATGGGTGTATCATTAGAAGATACCCAGAAAAAATTAGATAAAGCTTTAAAGAGAAATTTGGAGGGCCAAGCAAAAGCTGTGGCTGCACCAACTAAGATTAAAGAACCTATCACAGAACCTGACACAGACTCAGAGCCAATTACCGATACTGAGGATTAAAAATTAGGGCAAAAAAAAACGCCTCTCACACATAACGTTATGAGAAGCGTTTTTTGAAAAGTCTAAGATACTATCTTTTTCTTTTCTTCGCTTTTTTAGCTTTTTTAGCTTTTTTCTTAGTTTTCTTTTTAGCTTTTTTAGCTTTTTTTCTTGTAGCCATCTTTAGCTCCCTGTTTAAGTTAAACGAATCAAAGTGATTCGCTGTTAACTTATTTTTATTTTTTTATACAAGTGATGTCAATTCATTAATTAATTGGCAAATTACAAATTTATTTTTTAAAAAAAAGTTTTTTTTAATATTTTTGTTATGTAAAAAACATTAACGTTTATGCGACTTATAATGTGTTTTATAAAAATTAATTAAAAAGTTTTTCTAACTCATTTTGATAAGTTTTTATAATTTTATATCTTTTTAATTTTAAAGTAGGGGTCATCATATTGTTTTCAATTGTAAATTGATTTTTAATTACAAAAAACTTTTTTATTTTTTCTATTTTACTTAAATTTTTATTTATTTTTTCTATTTCTATTTTAATTTCTTCATTCTTTATATTTTTATATTCTGAGCTTAAAACAATTAAACAAACTAGATAAGGTTTATTATCACCATAAACTAAACTTTGCTCTATGTAATTAGATTTATTTAAATCACTCTCTATTTTGATTGGAGAAATATTATCTCCACCTGGAGTTATAATTATATCTTTTTTTCTATCTGTTATTTTTAAAAACTCGCCATCAAACTCTCCAATGTCACCTGTAGATAACCATCCATTCTTTAAAACTTTATTTGTTTCTTCTTCATTATTCCAGTAACCCAACATCACATTTTCTCCTTTAACCAGAATCTCACCATCATTTGCAATTTTAACTAAATTTCCCCTAAATGGTTTGCCCACAGTTTCTACCTTGATTTCATTAATAGAATTACAGCTTACTACAGGAGATGTTTCGGTTAATCCGTACCCTTGTAACGTTGGGAGACCAATTGCATTTAAAAAGCAACCCACTTGTTTGTCTAACGCTCCTCCTCCTGAAATAAATGCCTTTAAATTTCCACCAAATTGTTCTTTGATTTTCTTTCGTACTAAAAGATCACAAACAAAATTTATTAAACTTTCTATTAATGAAAATTGCACTCTATTTAATTTCTTATTTCCAAGTTTGATGGTTTGATTGATTAAGAATTTTTTTATTCCTGTAGCTTTACTAAAATTAGTATTTATTTTTTGATGTAAATTTTGATAAAATCTAGGAACTGCTGTCATTATCTCAGGTGAACAATTTTCCATATTTTTTATAAGTTTTTCTATACTCTCAGCATAGAATACCTGTGCTCCCACGACTATTTGAACAAATTGGACTGTATGTTCATATGAATGAGAAAGGGGTAGCCATGTCAAAAATTTAGGTTTTTTTGAGACAAACTCTTTTAATAAACCAAGGGCTCCCTCACAATTGTTTAAAATTCCACCATGGCTTAATACAACTCCTTTTGGATTTCCCTGGGTACCAGATGTATAAATTATACAAGCAACATCTTTTCTTTGAATTTTTAATTCAGAAAAATTTAAGGAATTAAAGTTTTTATTAGCAAAAATTTGATTAATCCTTACATGAAGTTCTTGGTCAAATTCTTCAATTACATCAAAAAAAATAATTTTTTTTATAAATTTTTTTTTAGGTATAATATTTTTTACTTTTAAATACTGTGTCTTATCAGAAATGATTAAAACAGTTGGTGTACAATCATCAATTATATACTCATAGTCTCTTTCTACATAAGTTGTGTAAGCTGGAACTGTTATGCCCTCTGAAAGCATAATAGATAAATCTGATATCATCCACTCTGGTCTATTTTCTGATATTAACAAGCATCTATCACCTTTTTTTATATATCTTGATATTTCCTCAGAAAGTTTAATGACATTTGAATACACATCCTCCCAAGAATATTTTTTTTCAACTTCTTTTAAGGACTGTAAAAACACACTTGTTTTATCTTGTGTAAGATACTGTTTATAAAATAGTTCTAATAAATTATTAATTTTGTTTATTTCCATAAAATATTGGTGGGCGAAGAGAGAATCGAACTCTCACTTCTTGCGAAACACGATTTTGAGTCGTGCGCGTCTACCAGTTCCGCCACTCGCCCTTTGTTTTCCTTATTATAACTATAAAATTAAATAGTATAAGAACATAATTTATATTAAAAACAAAAAAATGCTTAATGAATTATATCAAAAAACTTTAAAACTTGCTGCCCACAAGAAGTCAAATACTTATCTTGCAATTTTATCTTTTACTGAAAGTTCTTTTTTTCCAATCCCACCTGACGTTATGATTGCTCCAATGGTTATTGCAAAAAAAAATGATTACTTAAAAATTTTTTTAATAGCTACTTTATTTTCTTCACTTGGAGGTATCCTTGGATATTTCATTGGATCTTATTTTTTTGATCTTGGAATGATTGTAGTAGAATTTTATAATTATGAAGAAAAGGTAATTAATCTTAAAAATAGCTTATCTGAGGGAAGTGGTCTTTATGTGTGGCTTGCTACATTATTTCTTGCTGGGTTTACGCCTTTGCCCTTTAAAGTATTCACAATAACAAGTGGTATGATTGGTTTTAATTTGCCTATATTTTTCATTATTTGTCTATTTTCTAGAGGGTTGAGATTTTTTATCGTCTCATACCTATCATATAAATTTGGTGATATTTTTAGCAAGTTTATGAAAACTGATGCTGCAAAATGGTTTACAATTTTAGGTATTATAATTGTATTAATTTTTACCCTAATATATTTTGCAATTAAATAACACAAACATGATTAACCGAAAAACTACACTTCATCTTATATTGTTATTCAGTATTTTTGCTCTTTTAACAGCCTATTTTATTGAACATATTTTGGGTCATCAACCGTGCAATCTTTGTTTAATTGAAAGAATACCTTATGTTGTTTCAATAGTTATAATTTTACTTTTTATTTTTATTCAAAAGTTTGAAAGATTTTTTTTAATAATTCTAAGTATTACATTTATTATAGCATTCACTATTTCGTTTTATCATTTTGGAATAGAGCAAGGCTTTATAAAAGAGTCTTTAGTTTGTGACCTAAATTCTAATAATGCAGATTTGACTAAAGAAGCTCTTCTAAATCAGCTAAAAGAGGTTACAGTTAGCTGTAAAGATGCAACGTTTAAAATTTTAGGATTATCTCTTGCTACAATAAATATTTTTATCTCTTTAATAATCACAACTATAACTATAAAACTTTTCTTAACTTATGAAAAAAACAAATAAAGAAAAAGTAAAAGAATTTATTCGAGTTGATCATGCAGGTGAACGAGGTGCAATAAAGATTTATGAAGGCCAATTACTAGCTCTAAATACATTTGTTAAAGATGAAAACCTTAAAAAGAAAATTGAAGAAATGAAAATTCACGAAAAAGAACACTGTGAATATTTTGAAAATGAAATTAAAAAAAGAAATATAAAACCTACAAAGTTTTTACCTTTATGGGATTTGCTTGGTGTAGGACTTGGTTTTGGCTCAACAATGCTGGGGAAAAAAGCTGCTATGCTATGCACTGCCTCAGTGGAAGAAGTAATTGACGAACATTATCTAAATCAAATTAATGAGTTAGAAAACGATGAGAAAAAATTAAAAAAAAAAATAATTAAATTTAGAGAAGATGAGCTGCATCATAAAGATATAGCCTATAAAGAAGGTGCAACTAAAAAAGGAATGTATTCTATTCTGGATAAATTAATTAAAACTGGATCAAAAATTGCTATTAATATTTCTGAGAAAATTTAATTAAGCTTCTAACTCAACATCCCAATACAAATAATCCATCCAGCTCTTGTGTAGGAAATTTGGTGGGAAATTTTTACCATTTTTATGTAGGTCTTCTGTAGATGGCTGATATGGCTTTTGATTTAAGCTCATATCCAAATTTTTTAATAACCTTCCACCTTTTTTTACATTGCATGAAGAACAAGCAGTTACAACATTATCCCAGTTGGTTTGTCCACCTTTGGATCTTGGAAGTAAATGATCAAAAGTAAGATCTTCACCACTTCCACAGTATTGACATGAAAATTTATCTCTTAAAAAAACATTAAATCTTGTGAAGCTAGGATTAGACTGTGGTTTTATAAAACTTTTTAATGCAATAACACTTGGTAATCTCATATTAAACGATGGGCTCCTAATAACTCTGTCATAATTACTAACTATAACAACTCTATCCAAAAAAACAGATTTTATAGAATCTTGCCAGCTCCATAAAGACAATGGATAATAACTTAAAGGCCTATAATCTGCATTTAACACTAGCGCAGGACATTTTTCTAAAGACAAATTCTGATCGTTAAAAATCATTATAAAAAACTCTAACTGAAAAAAAATAATTTATCAATAAATAGAATTTAATTATATTTGAAAGTTATTTTTAATATAATTTAAAGCCGCGCTTGATGCCTCAATAGGAATATGATGTTCACAATTCTTTATCATTTTGGTTTCAATTTCAATATTATTTCTAATTAGGAAATCTTTTGCCTCTAATAAAAATGTTGGTGACACAACTACGTCTTGATCACCATGTATCAATAGCATTTTAGTAGAAGAAGATTTTCTCATACTAAGATCATCTTGATTAATTATCTTACCAGAAAAACCAACAATACAATTATAATTTTGATTGCTAGTTAAACCTAAATTAATAGACATCATGCATCCTTGACTAAATCCTGATAAGCAAATTTGAGAATTATTAAGATTATATTCACTTTTAACTTCTTCAATATATTTTTGGAGTTTATTTTCTGCTTTTTTAGATTCTTCTAGAATATAACTTGGATCATCTTTAGTTAAATCAAACCATTGAAAACCTGCTGGGTTAATTTTACATTCTTCATGACCATCTGGACATAAAAAAATAGTATTAGGCAAAAATCTTTTCCAATTTAAGGTCAACATACTTATGTCTTTCCCATCACCCCCATAACCGTGCAGTAAAATAATAGCATTTTTAATTGGTATATCTTTTTCTGGCTTAATAATTGTAGTTGATAGACAAAGTGTCATAGATGTTTTTATTATGTTTTTTTTATTAAAAATTATTCTACAATAGTTTCATGATAACAGGAACATTAGTTAAAATTTTAGGTATTGTGCTTTTAATAGTTGTAGCAGTCGTCTTGATCTTAGGAATTGGAACTTTGTTCAAAGGTGGCGAAACTAGCAAAAAATATTCGAATAAACTGATGCAGCTAAGAGTGTTGCTGCAATTCATTGCTATAGTAGCATTGGTTAGTTTTGCTTATTTCTTTAAAGATTAATCGTATTGTTTTAGCCAATTAATAAAATCCAAATTATTAAAATCAATAGATCCCATAATACGCCCAAACTCTTCACCTTTTTTATTAAATAAAATAGTTGTAGGAACTCCCCTTAAAGAAAATTTTTTAGCCAAAGTAATTGGCGCATCAAAATATATCTCTAGATTTTGAATATTTAGTTCTCTAAAAAAAGAATCTGATTTAGAGAAATTTTCCTGGCCAATATTAATAGGAAAAATTTTTAAGTTATCAAAATTACTATTTGACTGTAAGTCATCTAGAGATGGCATCTCCTCTCTGCAAGGAGCACACCAAGTAGCCCAAAAATTCAATATTAACAATTTTCCTTTAAAATCATCTAAATTTACATCATAATTATTTGAGTCTTTAAAAACTACTCCCTCATATATTTTTGTATTTTTTGATAAAACTAAATTTTTTATATTAGGTTTTTCTAGTGCATAACTAATGTTGCTAGTTATTAGGTAGATAAATATTAATAATAATTTCATGCTAAATATGTATAATTAATTATCATGGTAAAAAATAAAAACAATATGGCAATATGGGGATCAAGAATAAAGAAAGATGCCTCAACTTTGTTTCAAAAAGTTGGTAATTCAATAGATATTGATAAAAAGCTTTTTCAAGAAGATATTTTAGGATCAATCGCACATGTTGAGATGTTATTTAGACAAAAAATTATTTCTTTTAAAATTAAGAATAAGATAATTTTTGGACTTAATAAAATTGAGAAAGAAATTTTAAAAAATAAATTTGAATATAATAAAAAATATGAAGATATTCATATGAATATTGAAAAAAGATTATTTCAAATTATAGGAGAAGAGGCTGGATATGTTCACACGGCTAGATCTAGAAATGATCAGGTAATTACTGATTTTAAAATGTGGACGACTTCAGCAACTAAAGAAATTAATAAGAATTTAGACAATATTATTAAAACCATTCTCAAAATTTCAGAAAAAAATATTGAAACCATAATGCCTGGGTTTACTCATTTAAAAAATGCACAAGCTGTATCTTTTGCGCATTATTTAATGTCTTATGTAGAAATGTTTAATAGGGACAAAAAAAGATTTACCCATAATTTAGAAAGTTTATCAGAAAATCCTTTGGGTGTTGCCGCTTTAACAGGTACTTCTTTTAATATTGACAGAAATTTTACTTCAAAAAAACTAGGCTTTAAAAGACCAACAAATAATTCAATTGATACTGTTGCAGATAGAGATTTTGTTCTAGATTTTTTATATAGCGCTTCTGTTTGTTCAATGCATATTTCAAGAATTGCTGAAGAGCTTATTATTTGGAACTCTGATGGATTCAACTTAATTGCACTTTCAGATAAAGTGGTAACTGGTTCTTCGATAATGCCTCAAAAGAAGAATCCTGATTTGTTAGAATACTTAAGAGGGAAAACTGGAATGGTTTATGGAAATTTATTTTCAATGCTGACAATTCTTAAAGGACTTCCCATATCTTATTTTAAAGATCTTCAAGATGACAAAGAAATACTCTTCAAATCTAATGAAATCCTTAATAATAGTATTGCTATTCTTAATGAGGTTTTAAAAAATCTAAAGCCTAATAAACAACAAATGTTAGACCTTGCTAACTCAGGCTATATTACAGCTACTGACTTAGCTGACTATCTTGTTAAAAATCATTCAATGCCATTTAGAAAAGCGTATCAAACTACAGCTTCTATTGTGAATTATGCAGAGAAAAAAAAGAAAAAATTGAATGAATTAAATATTGACGAACTAAAGAAAATTGAACCAAGGCTCACAATTGAAGTTTTAAAGATATTTAATGTGAAAAACTCTGTTAACTCTAAAAAATCTTATGGCGGAACGTCTTTTGATAATATCAAAAAAATGATAATGAAATATAAAAAGACTTAAAATGATAAAAAAACTAATTTTAATTTTTATAATTTGTTCTTTCTTGTTTTCATGTGGAAAAAAAGGAGATCCTCAATATGAGGGGAATGAAATGGTTTTTCCAAAGTCAGTAGATTGATGAAATATATAAATAAAAACTTAACAATTGAAAAAGTTAATGTTCAAAAAATAGCAAAAAAGTTTGGTACACCAACTTATTGTTATTCACACAAACGGCTAACAGAAAATATAAAAAAATTTAAAAAAAATTTTAGCTCTTTTTCTCCATTGATTTGTTTTGCTGTCAAATCCAATACTAATGTAAATCTGATAAGAGAAATTAGAAAATTAGGGCTAGGTGCTGATGTTGTTTCAATGGGTGAGTTAATGATGGCTCTAAAAGCAGGTATAGACCCAAAAAAAATTGTTTTTTCGGGCGTGGGTAAAACTTCAAAAGAAATAAGTTATGCAATTGATAAAAAAATTTTATTAATAAATGCTGAGTCTAAAAGTGAAATTATTGAAATTGAAAAAATTGCAAAATCAAAAAAAAAAATAGTTAATATAGGTATTAGACTTAATCCCAATACAGATGCTAAGACATTAAAACAAATTTCAACTGGAAAAAAAGAAAATAAATTTGGTGTAGATGAAAAAACTTTTTTTGAATTAGTAAATTTTACAAATCATTCTAAAAATATTAACCTTAAATGCTTAAGTGTTCATATTGGTAGTCAAATTTTAGATCACAAACCATATGAAAAAATGCTCAATGTAGTGAATAAAATAATAAAAAAAAGTGGTCATATCTTTGAATTTATTGATCTAGGTGGGGGCATGGGTATTTCTTATGAAAAAAATAGTAAAAAACTTAACTATCAAAAATATAACATTGCTATACAAAAATTTTTAAAGGACCAAAAAACAAAAATAATATTTGAACCTGGTCGATCTATAGTTGGTAATATTGGATTTTTAATTTCTCAAGTTATTTATATAAAGGAAAATACTAAAAAAGATTTCATCATATTAGATGCTGCAATGAATGATCTTATGAGACCTGCATTATATGGTGCAAATCACCAAACTATACCTGTAGTAAAAAATAATAGAATTTCAAACAAAACTTATGAATTTGTAGGACCAATTTGTGAAAGTACAGACAAATTTACAACTATAAAAGGTTTTCAGAAATTAAAAGAAAAAGATCTTGTGATAATGTGTGATGTTGGAGCTTATGGAATGTCACTAAGCTCAAATTACAATGTAAGACCAAAACCAGCAGAATTAATAATTAAAGGATCAAAGATTAATATTATTAAAAAAAGACAAAAACTAAAAGATTTGATTTAGTTTTTGATTAATATGATAAGAAATTTTTTATTTTCATTATTTTTTTTCTTAGGAATAGTTTTAATTTCCATAATTTTCTTGCCAGCAATTTTACTACCAAAAAAAATAGTTTTATTTGGTGGAAAAATTATGGGCTTTTGGACTTCTTTATGTTTAAAAATATTTTTATCAACAAAGATAATCATTAAAGGTAGGGAAAACATAATTAGAGGAAAAAAATTTTTTATAGCTGCTTCACACCAGTCAATGTTTGAAACTTTTTTTTTACAAACTATTTTTAATTCTCCTGTTTTTATTTTAAAAAAAGAATTGCTAATGATTCCTATATTTGGCTGGTATTTAAAAAAAATAGGGTCAATTTCAATTAAAAGAAATAAAATTTCTAAAGAAAACTTAGGTTTTTTCGATGATATTTCTAAACAAGTGAAATTATCTGAAAGACCTTTAATAATTTTTCCACAAGGAACAAGACTTTCTACAGAAGATAGAACTCCTTTTAAAAAAGGATCTGGTAGAATTTATGAAGAATTAAATATTCCATGCCAACCAATCGCAATCAATTCTGGTAATACCTGGCCAAAACATGGTTGGAAAAAAATTAATACCACTCTAACTGTTTCAATTTTAAAACCTATTGAACCTGGACTAAGCAAGGAAATTTTTACAAAAGAATTGGAAAAAACTATTTATACTGAACTTGATACTTTAAGCTAGCCTTTCATAGGCATTACAACAAATATACTGTCAAAATCGCCTGGATCTTTAATTAATGCCGGAGACCCAGTTTCATTGAAAAAAATTTCAATCTTATCTCCATCAAGTTGTGCTGCTACATCAATTAAATATCTAGAATTAAAACTTATTTCTAGATCATGATCAAACTTTACAGTTAAACTTTCTTTTCCATCACCACTATTTGTGTTGTTAACTGATAAGTTTAAAACGTCTTTTGACAAATTAAATTTAACTCCATCTTTTTTATCTAATGAAACTGAAGCAACTCGATCAACAGAGTCTAAAAATAATTTTAAATCTATTTCTAACTTCTTTTGATTATTCTTAGGTATTACCTGAATATAATTTGGAAATTTTCCATCAATTAACTTAGATATTAATATACTATTATTTAATTCAAATTTTATTTTAGATTTAATATTTGAAATTTTAACATCACCATCATAACTTTCTAACAATGAGCATAGTTGAAAAATTGTTTTTTTAGGAAGTATTATTGGTTCAAAATCTACTTGCTGGTCTAATCTTATTTTTGAAATAGACATTCTATGACTGTCTGTAGCTGCTGCTGTTAAAAAATTTTTATCTTCAGTTTGTGTTTGATGAAAAAAAATTCCACTTAAATAGTGTCTTGTTTCATCATTTGAAACTGAAAATTTACATTTATTCAATAATTTCAATAATTGTTTTGATTTTATAGAAAATTCATTTTGATTAAAGTTTTCATCTGTTAGTGGAAACTCAGATGCACTAATACAATTTAAATTAAAAACAGACTTTTCAGACTCAACTTGAAGTTTGCTAACGTCTGTTAAAGATAAATTAATTTTTTTTCCTGACGAAAATTTTCTTATGATGTCATACATAATAGATGACGTGGTAGTTGTGTTTCCTTCTTCTATAACTTCTACATTGTTAATTTGATGAATAAATATTAAATCTAAATCGGTTGCTGTAATTGTTAGGTTAGAATTACTCGCATTTAATAAAACATTTGACAAAATAGGGAGTGTGCTTCTTTTTTCAATTACGCCTTGGCAATAATTAAGTGCTTGTTGCAGATCTTGTTGATTAACGTTAAATTTCATTTTCTTTATTATACAATATCTGATTTTTTAGATTATTAATATTGTTTGTCATTTCTGGATCTTTTTCCTTCAATTTTTCAATGGTTTTAACTGAATGAATGATTGTTGTATGATCTCTATTAGAAAATTCTCTTCCAATTTCAGGTAATGACTTAGATGTCAAAATTTTTGTTAAATATATTGCTGTTTGTCTTGGTCTTACAAGATATCTAGATCTTCTTGAAGAAAGCATCTCACTTTTACTAATTTTGAAGAACTTACATACGGTTGATTGTATTAAATCTATTGTTACTTTGTTTTCTCCAATATTTAATAGATCTTTTAAAACTACTTTAACCTCTGATAAATTTGGAACTTTGTTGTAAATTCTTGAAAAAGAAACAACTCTATTAATTGCTCCTACTAACTCTCTAATACTTGTGGTTATTTCTGTGCTTATAAATTTTTGTATTTCTTCTGAAATATTTACTTGATTTGAGTAAAAAATGTTTAGTTCCTCTGTTTTTTGTTTAACAATTTTACTTCTAAGTTCATAGTCAGGTTTTTGTATATCTACAACAAGACCTCCAGCAAATCTTGATTTAATTCTATCTTGGATTCTTGATAATTTGTTCGGAGCTCTATCGGCAGAGATTATAACTTGTGAGCCTTTATCTAATAGTGCATTAAACGTATGAAAAAACTCTTCTTGCATTGCTTCTTTACCATTCATGAATTGAATATCGTCTATCAATAATATGTCAGTATTTCTAAAATACTCTTTAAACTTCACCATATCATTAGATTTGATTGATTTTACAAACTGATACATAAATCTCTCAGCAGAAATAAACATAACTTTGTTTTTTTCTTTTAATGAAAGACCAATTGAATTTAATAAATGTGTTTTTCCCATTCCAACTCCTCCATAAATATAAAGTGGATTATAATGAGAAATATTTTCTGAAACTTTCATGGATGCTTCATAGGCAAGTTTATTACTTGTTCCTGTTATAAAATTATCAAATCTTTTATTTGGGTCTATTCTGTTATATTGCAAGTATGTATCTTTAATGAATGATACGTTTTCATTATTTTCATTTTTAGTAAAATTATTTTCTATCTCATTTTCAGAATTTTTTTCAATAATCTTAAACTCTATTCTTGTTAAATCTTTCTTATACGTTTTTACTATTTGCAAAATTTGGTCTAAATATCTTGAAGTAATCCAGTCTCGAATAAATCTAGTAGAAACCGAAAGTAAGACATAGCTATTCATCTCTTCAACAAAGTCTATCTTTCTAAGCCAGCTTTCATATATATCGCTACCTAGCTTATTTTTCATATCCTTTTGAATTACAGCCCAATCTAAAGCTTCAGATGAAACATCTTTTGTACTTTGTGTTGTGTTGTTGCTTGTCAT